>JBEKYY010000019.1:0-66180 GCA_049510395.1 Verrucomicrobiota bacterium | reverse complement strand
CCGAGGTAAAAAACCAACGAGAGCACATTCTTGCGTTCAGTGATCCAGGCGACGGATTCGACCATGACCGGATGAAGCGCGAAGATGGCGCTGGCCAGCCAGGCGCCCGGCACCTGGAGTCGGAGCAACAACCGCCAGAAGAGCAACGCGGCCAGGGCGTGCAGCAGGATGTTCTCCACGTGATAGGGCAGCGTCCAGAACTTCCAAAGTTGATAATCCAGCCAGAACGTCGTACCCGAGAGCGGATAATACTGTTGCAGGATGTTGGGCTGGAACCATATCAAGCTCAGGCCGGAGGGGTCGCGTAACAAGCCGATTTTACTCGTGGTCCACGAGTCATCATCCCAAACGAAATCTCCGTGCAGTGCCGGGAAATAGGCTAGAAAGATAAGGAGAACAATCAAGCCACCCTGCCAGACTGGCAGCATTCGTCCACGAATGGACATTCGCCCGGGAATGGTCTTTTGTGACACACGATTTTTTTACCCGCAAAAGCCGGCCGAGGCAAGTTCCGCTGTAATCACCAGTGCGACATGCCACCAGTGCGATATTGCAGTGTCAGTCCGGCTTGGGGCATGACGCTTGAAATGCCGACACTGTTCGCGATGCTGACTGACGGAGAAAAATTCACCCCTCTCCTGTCCGGCAGTGAAGGAGAAACGGGCTTTGGTCAAATCTGCGATGTTCAACAGAACTCATGGCACTGTTGGGGCCGGCTCATGATAGGGTTTGCCGGCCCGGTAGAGCTCAAGCAATTGCCGGTTTTTCGCGGCCACGGCCGTTAATCCGGCACTGGTTGCGAGCTGCTCCGCCTTTTCTGCCGTGGTCACCGCTTCCGGGGAACGGCCTGATTCGGCATAAGCGGCGGCCAGCGTCCCGATGAACAAGGGTTCGCCATAATGAGTCAGTTCACACGCGCGTTCGGCCAAATGGACCGCCTCAGCCCCATTGCGAAGCTCGTCATCGGGACTGGTGGCCAGCATCCGCGCCAGGTTGTTCAGCGCTTCGGCGTAATTCGAATTGATCTGGATGGCCTTGCGAAAACTCTCAATCGCTTCATCGAACCGGCCCTTATTGGCGAGGGCGATCCCCAGGTTGTTCAGCGCTTTGGCGTAATTCGGATTGATCCGGATGGCCTGGCGATAGTTCTTGATCGCTTCATCAAACCGGCCCTGGGTGGCGAGGGTGGCCCCCAGATTGTTCAGCGCTTCGAAATAGTTCGGATTGATCTGGATGGCCTTGTAATAGTTCTCAATCGCTTCATCAAACCGGCCCTGGCCGCCGAGGGCGATGCCCAGGTTGTTCAACACCTTGAAATTGTTCGGCTCGACCTGGATGGCCTTGCGAAAATTCTCAATCGCTTCATCAAACCAGCCCTGGGCGGCGAGGGCGATACCCAGGCTGTTCGGCGCGTCGGAGTAATTCGGATTGATCTGGATGGCTTTATGGTAGTGTTCCATTGCCTCTTCCATGCGCCCCTCGGTGCTGAGCAAAAGACCCAGATTGTTGTGGGCCATCCAGCAATCTGGGTTTTTGACCAGCGTGTCGCGCCAGAGGGTTTCCATGTCCGTGTATATCGCGGCCTGCCGCCAGGTCAGAAGGGCAAACACCGGCAGCACAATTGCGGCAAACCCATAAACCACCGCCGGCGTCCGCAGCCATTCCGCCGCCCGCACCACCAGTGCCGCCACCAGTGCGATGATCCCAAGAGCGGGCAGATAAACCCAGTGATCCCACACAAATGAATAACGCATACCATACGCGTTCATGAACCCCAGCACCGGAAACAGTGTCCCCACAAAATAGACTAGGGAGGTCACCGGCCCGCGCCCGATGCGTCTCCGGGCTAGCCAGAGCGTGAACAGGGCGCCGATGGCCGTCACCGGATGGAGCCATTGCCACCCCGAAGCGGGGTTGGGCTGCCAGCGCGGGTAAACGAAGCAGAGGTTCGCCGGCCAGAACAGCTTGCCGAGGTAAAACCAGAACACCCGGCCGGCAACCAGACAGCGTTGCGGGAAAGTCAGGGCAAAATCCGATCCTTGCGCGCAGAGATAGCATTCCTCCAGCCAGGCGGTTACGGCACAAAGACCCAGGGCTAGGGCGAAGAAGGGCAGGGTCGGCAACACGTCCGCCCGCCACCGGATTTTTCCGCGTTGCCACCAGCCAATCAACAGAATGACCGCCGGCAGGGAAAAAGCCGTGGTCTTGGCCAGCAACGCACAAAGAAACAGGACGAAAGCCAGACCGTAAAAAAATGACGGGTGACGCGTGACGGGTGACGCATGACCGCCGCCTGCCGCGCCGGCCTGTCGCGCCGAAGCCGGGCGAAGGCGGAAGCGTGGCGAAGGCGGGTCACCCGTCACACCCTGTGCGTAGCGCAGGTAAGCCAGCCATGCGCCGAGGTAAAGGGCCAACGAGAGCACATTTTTGCGTTCGGTGATCCAGGCGACGGATTCGACCATGACCGGATGAAGCGCGAAGAGGGCACCGGCCAGCCAGGCGCCGGGCAGTTGGAGCTGAAGCAACAACCGCCAGAAGAGCAACGCGGCCAAGGCGTGCAGCAGGACATTCTCCACGTGATAGGGAGTCGTCCAGAATTTCCAGAGTTGATAATCCAGCCAGAACGTCGTGCCCGAGAGCGGATAATACTGTTGCAAGGCGGTGGGCTGGAACCATATCAGGCGCAGACCGGAGGTGTTCTGAAATAACACTGACAGGTTCGTTGTCCATGAGTCATCATCCCAGATGAACCCGCCGTGCAAGGCGGGGAGATAGGCCAGAAAGACAAGGAGAACAATCAAGCCACCCAGCCAGACCGGTGGCGTTCGTCCACGAATGGACATTCGCCCGGGAATGGTCTTTTGTGACACACGATTTTTTTACCCGCAAAGGCTGGCCGAGGCAAGTTCCACTGTAATCATTTGCTTTGCCGGCTTCCGCTGGATTAGCATCCCAGCATGAAACGTCTGGTCGCACTGCTGATTTTGATATTGGCAGCGCTGTTGCCGCAAGCGCGCGCGCAGCCGGGGCCCGACGACCAATACATCATCATTTACAGCCTGATGCAGCAGGCGGATACGTTGGACAGCTCCGGTCAATCACGCCAGGCGCTGGCCCAATACGTCCAGGTGCAGGGAGAACTGCAAAAATTCCAGAATATTTACCCGGATTGGAGCCCGAGAATTGTCAACTTCCGCTTGAAGTATCTCGCCGAAAAAATCGCCGAAGTGACGGCGAAACTTCCCGTGATCCCGCAAAGCGGGACGCCGCCCCCGGCCCCACCGCCGCCGGGCGCGGCTGCGTCAACCGCCGCCGCTGATTTGGAGGCGCAGTTCGGCGCGTTGCATGAGCAGGTGCAAAAATTGCAGGCGGACAACACGACGCTTCAAGCCAAGCTCCAGGAGGCACTGGCGGCGCAACCGGCGGCAATTGATGCGCGCGAACTGACCCAGGCGAAGGCGAAAATCCGGTCGCTGATGAAGGAAAACGATTTGCTCAAGGTCAGCCTGTCGCAGGGAAAAGCCGGAACAGCAATTGGGCCGGCGATTGCGGAATCGGACGCCTTGAAACTGGCGATGCTGGCCCTGGCCGAGGCGAATCAAAAATTGGCCGGGCAAACGGCGCGCGCCAACAAACTGGCCCTGGAAAATCAGGCGTTGCAATCGCGCGTCCAGGCGTTGCTGGCCAGTCCCGAGACGATTCAAGCGCTGCGCGAGGAAAATGCGATGCTCAAAAAACAAATTGCCAATTTCAAGCCGGCGGCGACGGATCCGGCTGAAGCCGCCCGGCTGAATTCCGAATTGGACGGGATGCGGAAGCAGATTGCCGCGTTGCAGTCGGCTTCCGCAGTGAGTTTTTTGGAAAAGTCAGCCCTGGAAAATCGCGTGCGGCAATTGCAGATTGCGGCGGTGAATTCCGCGCCGATCCCGGCGCCAAACCAGGCGGAAAACGAGGCGCGCATCCGGGCGTTGACGCAGGAGCGCAACAATTTGCTGGCGAAACTTGGTGAGGCGAACCAGGAGCTTTACGGCCGCCGGAAACAGGACGCCGCGGCGCGAATCAGTCAGTTGACCGATGAAGTGTACGCCTTGCGGGCGCGGCTGGCGGTGGACGAAGCGCAGGTCATCCCTTATACACCGGACGAACTGGCTTTGTTCAAGCAGTCCGCGCCGCAACTGGCCAATCGCAACGCGGAGAAAAAATCCATCAGGGAATTGCCCGGTGGCGCGGCCCAACTGGTGGCCGAGGCGCAAAATTATTTTTCTGCCCGGCAATACGACAAGGCGGAGGATGATTATCAAAAAATTTTGCAGCATGATGAAAACAACGGATTGGTGCTGGCCAACCTGGCGACGATTGAGATGGAGCAGGGCCGGCTCGACGATGCGGAAAAACACATCAAAGCCGCCGTCGCTCAAAGTCCGGACGACCCCTACAACCTTTCAACGCTTGGCCGCCTTGAATTTCTCCGAGAAAAATACGACGAAGCGCTCGATGCGTTGAGCCGTTCGGCGAAGCTGGATCCGCGAAATCCTGAAATTCAAAATTATCTCGGCGTCGCGCTCAGTCACAAGGGCTTGCGCGCGCAGGCGGAAACAGCGTTGCGCAAGGCGGTTCAACTCGATCCCAATTATGGGCCGGCGCACAACAATCTGGCGGTGATTTACATTAGCCAGCGGCCGCCCTTGGTGGAACTGGCGCGTTGGCATTATCAAAAGGCGCTCGACGCCGGCCAGCCGCACAATCCGGACCTGGAGAAAATGCTGGATGCGAAAGGCGCGCCGGCGAACCCGCAGTAAAAATGACGAAGGATTCGAACCCCCTGTACAAGATTCAGAAAGCGCTGAGAAACAAGCATTTCCGCAATGTGTTCAAGGCGATTGTACACAAATACGCGCACAGATTTCAGACCCGGCCTGTCAGTGATTCAATGAATCAGAAGGCCGGGCGGGGGCTTCATGATACGGCTGGTGCTTGCGATACAATTCGAGAAGTTCCTGATTTTTCTTGAGCAAATCCTGCTTGCCCGACTCGGATGCCAGTTTACAGGCCTTTTGCGCCGTCGCAATCGCATCATCAAACCGTCCTGCCTCCGCGTAAGCCGCCGCCAAAGTGCCGACCAAGATGGCAGTCCGAAAACGCGTCTGTTGGCAGGCGGATTCAGCCAGTTTTACTGCGAGTACGCCATCTCTATTGGTTGCTTCAGGACTAGTGGCAAGCAACCAAGCTAAATTGTTGCCCTTCGCCGGGTCCGGCTGAGTAAATTTCGGAGCGGCCAGGAAGTTTCCAACAGCGATGACCTCGGGATGACTAAACCGGGTTGGGCTTGCTGCCCAAGTTATGTCCCACTGCAAAACATTTTCAACCGGCAGGATACCATTGTTGTCCGGGTTGAATTTCAGAGGCGGACTCCAGTATTGGAGATCGTGTCCCATGACACCATCGCGAGCTGATCCCCACAGGTCTGCCATCCAGATAAAGGCTGGCCCTCCGGACATTGGAATTTTTGCGACCCAGGTTTCTTGTGCAGGTATGGCTGGGGCTTTGGTCGGACGGGAGAACTTGTTGGTGGTTGTTTGCGTAAACATGTCCGGGCCGCTATCAGGGCGACGATTGATGTTCGACACCAAGCTAAAGGGGCCCAAAGGTGAAGTGGAAATGCCAACGTGCGCTTCGGCACCCACAGGACAAGATGCACAAAGTTCTCCGACCATGATGTAGTAGAGATTGTTTCGCCTGAAAAGCAGGGGTGCTTCCACCCCCAAGGCCACAATACCGCTTTTTTCACCGGATGAACCTAGATAATCCGGCGTCAGACGCTCCACGCGAACGGTGTACCCCATGTCCATGGCAGTGTAGATGTAGTAACCGGTCCCGTCATCATCCACAAAGAGACTGCCATCGCCCGGATTGGTGCAGGCAAGCTGTACGTTCGAATTCACAATGGTAAACGGTCCAACCGGTGTGTCACTGATGGCGGCTCCTGCCCGGCCGGACCATTCTTTTGGATTGGGATTCCAGTTGTACCAAAGCACATACTTGCGGGTATTCGGATTGAAAACCACATACGGACGAAAATAAAAGCCAACCGGCCGCTCCTTGAGAAGTACGCCTTCAAGCGTCCATCGCTCGAGGTCTGGCGAACTGTAGACATGAAAGGCGTTGTTAGTGAGACCGTCAGTCTTCCCGTAGGCCGTCCCATAAAGGTAAAAGCGTCCATTGAAGAACTGAAGACACCCATCGTGCGCGTCAATAATCTCCCCGGCAACATCGCGCCGAGGCTCGATATTGTTGATGGTAACAGTGTGTGAACGCTTGGGCCTTGACTCCACATTTTGGGACGGGTTCCCATCAACGCACGAAATTGTAAAACCCGCAAGGAACAAAGCGATTAAAACCTGGTGATGACTCGTCGTCCAAACCCGACGGGCTATCCCCTTAAAAGAATCTGCTCTTGGCGGCAAGCAGGAAGTCACCCACGGGAACTTGTTGATAGGCACAAAGAAATGGTACTGTATCACGGCCTATGAACGTAAAGCGGCCGGTTTCGCTTGGTCAATTCCCAAAATTGTGACATTTCACTGCTTCGAAACCACTAGCAAGCCGAAAGTCCTTGCGCCAGAGGAAATAATATGTTTGTCATGCGCGAAGTGTTTATCAAGGCATTAAAAGCACATCGCCCGGTGTGCCGGTTTCCGTCGGATTTGGTGTTTCCGAGTGGAATTCCGCGTGCTTCACGATTGAAGGTGGACGCGAAGCGGGTTGGTGTTGCCTACAAAGATGAGCAAGGCCGCTTCGCGGACTTCCACGTGCTGCGCTACACTTGGGCGACTTTCATGCGCAAGAATGGCATCGCAGATGATTTTGCAATGAAGCAAATGCATCATCAAAGCATTCGGCAGATGGACAAATATACGGATGAAGTGCAGTTGCCGATTTATGACTCGATCAAGAATCTACCGAGGCTCGGGGGGTGTACACAAATACGCGCACAGATTTCTGGCGCAGACGGTCAAAACGTGACGCAGCCTGTCGCGGTCAGTGAAGGGACGAAAAGTGATAAGACGCTTGTAAATGACCGGATTTGTCTCGGTCTGGCGCCACTGGTCGCAGGTGATGAATTGGAACGAGCGAAGGGATGAAAACATCTCCGAATATCAAATGTCCAAAATATTATCCATGGCGGGAAATCTTGTCACCAGTCACGTGCCTGCCGGCCGAAGTCCCGCTTGGCGGGACGGAGGCTGGTCACCTGTCACTTTAACATGCTGCACCAGGCTTTCCATGAATTAACGATCCCGACCCGCGGGCGCGGGCTTTGCGAGTTCACGCGCGAAGTTGAACAGTGGGTGGATCAAAACCAATTCAAGGACGGCCTGTTGACGATTCATTTGCAGCATACTTCAGCCTCGCTGCTGATTCAGGAAAACGCCGACCCGGACGTGCGGCGCGATTTGGAGGCGTTTTTCAAACGGCTGGTCCCCGACGGCGATCCGCTTTTTGTGCATACGCTCGAAGGCGATGACGACATGCCCGCGCACATTCGCACGGCGCTGACGGCGGTCAACTTGAACATTCCCGTGCGCGGCGGGCGGCTCGCACTCGGCACCTGGCAGGGAATTTATGTGTGGGAACACCGCGTTCGCGGACATGCGCGCCGCGTCACCTTGCACTTCATTGGCGAATAATTGGAGCGCGGAGCATTGCTCCGCCCGGACTGGAGCCGACAACTTGCGGAGCAATGCTCCGCGCTCCGTTCGCTTTAGGCCATCCCTCAGCGAAAAAACTCGCCAAGCGCGCTGTCGAATGGCAGGTTGCGGATGTTTATGCAAACCATGAAACTGTCTCGCTTCAGTGTTTTGTCGGTGTTGGTTTTAGTTTTTGCTTTCGTCGGGCATGGTGAAAATGTCACGAACAGTTTCGGTTTCACCGGCCCGGAAATTTTCCCAATTGACGTTCAAGTCAACCTCCTGCACGCGGCGGATTTGGACGGCGACGGCTTGAACGACCTCATCGTTGCCAACAATCTGCGCTCAAAAATCAATTTGCTTTACAATCAAACGGGCAAAACCAATCAAGCTGCCGCCGTCAGCCCGCCGCGCAAACTCGAAATCAATGAATTGCCGCCCGGCGCGCGTTTTCGCATTGATTCCATTCCCACCGACGAGCGCATGGGCGGGCTGGTCGTGACCGACCTCAACGGCGATGGCCGCCCTGACATCGCTTTTTACGGCGATGCGAGGGACCTAGAAGTGATTTACAACGATGGCACCAATGGCTGGAGCAAGCCAAAACACTGGCACATCGTGGACGGACAGTTGAACGCGAATGCACTGGCCGAAGGTGATTTGAACGGCGACGGCCGCACCGACCTTGTTTTGCTCGGCGACAACGGCTCGCTGTATTTTCTGCCACAATTGGCGGACCACACGCTTGGCGAGCCGCAAAAAATTCCGTGCTCGGGTATACCCAAATCGGTGCAGATCGCGGACGTGGACGGCGACGGCCGGAACGATTTGCTGCTGGTGGATTGGGACAACCCGACGCCGTTGCGGTTCCGGCTGCAAAACGCCGCCGGCCAGCTGGGGCCGGAAATTTATTTCAAAACACCGCCCATACGCTCGTTTTGCGTGGACACTCTCGAAGGAGGCAGCAAAAATTACGTCGTGACCATCGCGCGGGATTCCGGCCGCGCGTCGGTTTCGCAATTCACCCGCCAGCCCGCCGAAATTTTGCCCGGCGCACTCCGGCGCGGACAATTTCAAATTCTGCCGCTGAGCAAGACGGACGCGGCGCAACGCGGCCTGCTTTGGGCCGATGTCAACGGCGACGGCCGCCCCGATTTGCTCGTGGCCGAGCCGGCCAGTGGCCAGCTTTCGGTTTATTTCCAGCAGCCGGACGGTTCGCTCGCCCCGCCCAAGACCTTTCCCACCCTGGCCGGTGTGAGCCAGCTCGCGGCGGCGGATTGGAATGGCGACGGCCATTCAAGTATTTTTCTCCTGAGCCGTGACGAAAACGCGGTCGGCGTTGCGCAATTTGATAAAAACGGCCGGCTGCCTTTTCCAACGCTTATTCCGTTCGATGGCAAACCACTCGTGATGGCCGTTGGCGCATTGAAGCCCGGCGCAAAGCCGTCGCTTTGTGTGATTGTGGATCAGAACGGCCGTCGCTCGCTCGTGACCCGCGCGGTGGACGGCAAAATGCGGCCGCAAAAGCTCAGCGAAAATTTCAAATCAAACCCCACGGCGCTTGCCATCCAGGACGTGAACCAGGACGGACGGGCGGATTTGGTCGCGCTGATTCCGTATGAAAAAATCAAGGTGCTGCTGCAAAAGTCCGGCGGGGATTTCGATGAGGAGGATGTGGACCCGCCGGGCGGCGCGATTGAGCAGCCGTGGCTGGCGTCGGCGGACGTGGATGGCGACGGTAAGCCGGAGTTGTTGTTGCCGCAGAAAAATTTCGTGCGCGCCGTCGTGCTCGAACAGGAAACCAAAATACCGGGGTCAACCAATCAAGCGGACTGGGTGTTTCGCGTAAAGGATCAAATCAACGGCGCGGCGGGCGATTCGCGGATTGCCGGCGCCACGGTGGTGCGGAACGGCACAAACAACGTGCCGGCGATTTTCCTGCTCGATGCAGAACACAAGCAGTTGACATTGTGCGAGCGTGATGCGGCGGGTGTGTGGCGGGTGTCCCGCAACGTGGAGTTGCCGGTGTCGGATTTCGTCGGCTTGCGGTCGGTTGCGCTCGGCGGCACGAATATTCAGAGCGTGGCGTTTCTCGGCCAGAACGCCGTCGCTTGGCTGCCGCTGGCGGGCGAGATGTGGGAATTGACCGCGCTCGATGGCTACGACACGCCGGTCAAGGACGGATATTTGAATGATGTGGTGGCGGGCGATTTGAGCAACACCGGGCGCAAGGATTTGGTGTTTTTGGAAACGGCAAAAAATTATCTCGACCTCGTCAGCTTTGATTCACATCACAAGCTCGTCCCTTCCAATCGCTGGCGGGTGTTCGAGCAGCACACCTTCCGCGGACGCACGGACGCCTTGCCCGAACCGCGTGAGGCGCTCGTGACCGATGTCACCGGCGACAAAAAAAACGATTTGATCGTCGTGGTGCATGACCGCATCTTGGTTTATCCGCAGGAGTAATATCATTTCCCGATAATCATCGGCACACTGATAGGGCGCGCACTCCGTACGCGCCGTCGGGGGTTGTCAACGATGCGGATGTCTCACCACGTTCGGCGGTGGGCGGAGGACTCCAATAAATCGCGAGCAGGCTGCCCGCCCTACCGAGCCTTGTTCCGATTGTCTCTGGGGATTGATATCAATTCAACTGCGGTGGGCGCGGGGCAAAAAATTTGAAGGAAAAACCATCCGCCGTGACATTGCCGCTGGTGACGGAAAAATAGAAGTATTTGGAAACTTTGTCGTATTCCGGCAGCAGCGAAAAATCCATCCATCCGCCGAAGAGTTTTTCCGGTGAGGCAAAAGGCAGGGCGCTGAACGCGTTGACACCGCTGAATGACGGGTTGTCCGTGGAACTGTTTTTCAAGGCGGTAAAAGCCGTGCGCATGGTTTCACGCTGGTTTTGATAGGAGAACAGGCCATTGCCCGCGCCACCGATGTGCTGTATGGCGTCGGCAAAACCGGCGGTTTCGCGCAACGGCTTGGCCTTGCTGTCGGCGCTTCGCAGATAAGTCTCAATCATCGAAACATCCGTCGTCAGGGCGACATAACCGCCGCTGGACGCGCAGTAAAGCGAACGCGGTGCGGCGGTGCGAGGCGAGCGAAGGGCAATCGTGTAAATGGTCCGGCCCGAAAATTGACGCGGCGCGGGTGCGTTTTCCTGCGAGGATGTGAGTGAGGCAACGCTTTTAATCGCCAGCACGGCCTGGTCGGGATTCAACGCGGCAAACAGGAAAAGCGAGGGGGCGGAATTCAAATCCGCCAGCGTTTTGCCCGCCGCCGCTTTTTTATAGCTGATCCAATCGTCGCCCAGGTTGCCGATGAGATTTTTGCGGACGTCAAAGTTCGGGTCTTTTTGCTGGGCGGTCGCGTTGGCCATGCTGATCGCGGAATTGAGGCTGCTGAGCCAGGCGGGCGAAATGTCAGAAAGCATTTTTTCAAGCGCCGCCCAGGATTTCTGGCCGTCCACGCGCCAGCGCAGGAATTTCACGGTGTCAGCGGGCACAAAGGCCGGCGGGTTCGCGTCCTTCGGCGCGGCGGCAATAATTTTGAAAATGCCCTGCCGGCTTGCTTCCGGCGCGGAGATGTAAAAATCAAGCCGCGAGCCATCGTGTGATTCGCGGTAACTGAAGCTTACGGACTTCAAACCGGTCAAACCCGATGCGCCGAGAATTTTGTCCCACGGAATCGGCGGCACGGGGCTGGGCGCTTCCGGGTTCGGCTCCGGCGGCTTGATGTGAACCAGCACGTCGAAAAGGGTTTTCGCATTGAACCAGCCGTAATACAGCGGCGCATCGCGAAATTGCGCAAGCCGGTCGGCGGCAAAAAGCGCATTATCGCCCAACGGCGGCAACGCACCGCCGGTTAACCGCGTGGCAACGGGTTCGACGGCTTTCAACGAACTGCCGACAATCAACAGCGATTCAAACTGGCCGATGACAATTTCTCCGGACGGCGGCGGCTTGTTCGCCTTGCCCAGTTCCTGGACGGGCTGGCGTCGGGGGAAAATACCGGCGAGCGTTGCCGGAATGTCGTTGCTCGAAAGTGGCGCGACGGAAAATGGGATGCCCCGGATGGTTTCGTTGTGCATCGGCTTGCCCGCGTCCGCCCATTTTTTGCGCAGGACGGCAAGATTGGTTTTGAGCAAATCGCTCCCGCCTTTGGCGTCGAGCAGCAACAGCACACCGGGCGCCGGGCTCTCATCGCCGGCCCATCCGTTTTGCGTGACAGCCAGGGTCAACTGGCCTTGCGGCAAATTGGTGAAGTCGCTGAACTTGACGCCGAGGTCACGTTCCAGCGGAGCGACAAGTTTTTCGTTCCAACTGGCCATGAACTTGTCGTGGAACGGCTTCATGGCCGGGTCATTCCAGAAAAGCCACTGCGGCGATTGCTTGGTGGCGGCGCGCAGCGTTGAGAAGTCGGGCACGGTGATGAGCAACAGCGTGTCCGACGGCAGCAGATTTTCCGCCGGCGGAATCGCGGCTTGGATTGGTGCTTTTGGTGATGCTTTTGGAGTCGTGGTGCGGCACGCGGAACAAAGGAAGATTAAAGCAAGTGTGGCGGCGGATACTGCAAAAGAGACAACCGCGCGTTGTGGGGTGAAACGAAAAATGCGTGCGGTCATGATGAATTAAAGTCCAACTCTGCTGAAAAGTCGCGCCCTCAATCTGGGGTCCTTGATGTTTTCATTGCGCCGCCGGCTGGTTTTTGGTGCGGCCAGGCGGTTCGAGATAGTGATACGGATTGTTCGGATTGTCGGTGGAGTAGGCGAAGGCATCGCGGTGTTCCAGAAAGTTTTTCACCAGTTCGATGGGAATCGCAAAACCCAGGCCCTCGCCGAAAGTGATTTTCATGTTCGTCACGCCGACGACTTCGCCGCCCAGATTGAACAGCGGGCCGCCGCTGTTGCCGGGATTGATCTGCGCGGTGGTTTGCAGGTAAAGCTCGCCTTCGAGCTGGCGGGTTTTGGTGCTGACAATGCCCGAGGTCACGGTGCGTTCCAATCCCATCGGACTGCCGATGGCAAATACTGAATCACCGACGCTCAACAAATCCGAGCTGCCGAGGGTGACGTATTTGAACTTGGACGCGTTCTTGTCCTCAATTTTCAGCAGCGCCAGATCGTGAAATTTGTTGATGGCGATGATTTTCACCTGCTTGTAGGTCTCGCGGTCAAGCTGGCCGTTGTGCTGATGATACACTTCAACGGAAATTTCCGTCTCGCCCTCAATGACATGAAAATTCGTGATCAGATAACCGTCCGCGTTGATGAAAAATCCCGAACCCAGGCCTCCGGGCGTGCGGACCTGCACGACCGCCTCGCCGATTTGCTTGACGAGGTCCTGCACGTCGCGGGCGGCCGCGGGGCGGTTGTCCGAATAAAAAAATTGCGGGATGGCGTTGATGCTGACGACCAGATTGGATGCGGCCGGCGTTGGCGTTGGCGCGGCGTTGCCGGATTTGGATATGTTGGCGACGACGTTGCGCGGCACGACGAGCACGGTGTAGCCTACGTCCACGACGATGGAATCAGGTTTTTCGGCAAGGATTTTGCCGGTGACGGCGGCTTGATCCTTCAATTGAATCAGGTCGGCGCCCGCGGGGCGCAGGCCGCAGAAAAGCAGAACCGCCAATGCAATATATTTCTTCAACAACATTGTCAGACGATAATACAGCATGGAAGCTTTGACAAGCCGCCCGGCGCGAAAAAAGCCGGCGCGGCTCAGGCGCCGCGGTCGGTGATTCCGGTGTAGCGCCAGATGGCCCAGACATGGGATTTCGTTTTGTCCCGGTTCGGATAGCGCTGGTGCAAAGCGTCACGAATCTTGAAGGCCCGCTCCCGTGACGCAATGAGACCTGACTCCGATGAAAGCTCCGAGACATCGAACGCTCCGGGAAAATTACAGCCGTTGAGGAGTGCGCTGGCGATGAACTGGGCGTCCACAATATCAAATCCGGCAAACTCGAAATCGGGATGTGGGAAATCGGAAACATCGGCTGCCGAAGGATCACGGGCAACGGCAACCACCACCGAGGGACGATGGGCTGAAACACGCTGCAGGACAAAATCGAGGTTGGTAAAGAAATCGAGCATGAACTCCTCTTGCGCAACGAACCGCCAATCCTCACTGGATTCAACATGGATGACCGGGGGACAGAGGATGCTGTCAAGCGTGATGACGCGGGTCAGGTCGGTGCGCCCGAGCCATCGGGTATATCCCAACCACCGCTCACCGTTGTCGCGGTCAAATCGCTCAATGGCCGTATAATAATACATGGTTGAACGCGAGTAGATGTGGCCCAAAGTTGAACCACGCCGTGACGGTGACGCAAGAACAAACCGGCGGGCTTCCAGAATTTAAATCCGCCAATGGAGCTTGCCGTTTTGTCACGCTTGAATAGAATGTTTCGGTGCCGATTCGACGCGGCACAGCACAGTGTTGGTTGCCCCGGTAGCTCAATTGGCAGAGCAGTTGACTCTTAATCAATTGGTTCTAGGTTCAAGTCCTAGCCGGGGTACCACTTTTGAATAAGCTGACTACGGCGGGCATACCGTTTAATGGTTCAAAAAGCTGTGGCGATTGTTTAGTCTACCTCCATGCGCGTGATTAATTTTGCCCGCCGACAACGGGCGGTGGTCTGGGCTGGCCTGCTGGTCGGGGCGCTCCTGGCTGTGGCGGGACCCGCTGCCTTGGGGGAGGAGCCGGCATGGCGTCCGCCTTCCGTGCTCACCAACACTGCGCAATTGCGGCGATTCAGTTTCCAGGAGCCGGGGGCCGGCCATCTGTTCCGACTGGAGGGCAACGTCTGGTGGGTCAGCCCGGCCCGGGGAAAACTGGTGTTGCATGACACGTCCGGAGCGGTCGAGTTGGAATTGGATTTGCTTGGCCATCCGGTGCAGCCGGGCCAGCGGGTGCGGTTGGAGGGAAGCGGCACGATCACCTGGAGAGGCACCGACATCAAAATTGGCCCGGGCGAACCGGCGGGAAACCCCGGCGTGCCGTTGCGGCTGGAGGTGATTGGCCAGGAGGCGTTCCCGGAAATGCACTGGCTGGCCATTGGCCAAACCCTGCGCGAGGAAGACGAGGATTCCTGGGCGGAAGTGGAGGGGAAGGTGACGTTGGCGACCGAACAACCGGACGGTTTGCTGGTTCTGGAGTTGAGCGCCATGGGTGGGCGCATGCGCGTGGAGGTGGGGGACGCTTCCGGTTTGTCCGCCGCTATGCTGTTGAACCGGCGGATTCACGCGAAGGGCTTTTGTCAAAGCGCCTTCACCACCACCGGCCAAAAAGTCCCCGGCGTCCTGCTGGTGCCGGGTCGCAGGGAAATCGAGTTGATCGGCACTG
Organism: Verrucomicrobiota bacterium; assembly: GCA_049510395.1. Lineage (GTDB taxonomy): Bacteria > Verrucomicrobiota > Verrucomicrobiia > Limisphaerales > UBA11358 > UBA11358. The sequence goes on along the minus strand of JBEKYY010000019.1, from coordinate 51,140 downwards.
TGCTTGATGACAACACGGCCAAAAGCGCGAACATCAACGCAGTGGCGCTACCCGTGCTGACAACCGCGGCCGACATCAACCAGATGAAGCGCGAGGAGGCCCAGCGCGGATACCCCGTTAAAATCCAGGGCGTGGTCATTTGCGTCGTGTCCAACCGTCCCGCCTTCATTGTCCAGGATGCCACGCGCGCGGTTTATGTGGTGGTGGATTCCGCAATTATTTCCGAGCTGCCACAGATCGGCTGTTATTTGAAAGTTGAAGGCGAAACGGACAAGGGTTCGTTTGCCCCGATTGTGAGGGCGCGCAAGGTGGACATCCTGGGCTTGGGAAATCTGCCCGAACCGCTCCAGCCGGCCTGGGACCAGTTGATGAACGGCAGCCTGGACGACCAGTGGGTGGAATTAAAGGGTGTGGTTGTTTCCATGAGCCGTCCGGCCTGGTGGACGTTCGCCCGCCTGCGCACGCAGGCAGGCACGCTCCAGGTGGAATTCCGGATGGTTGGCGTGAATTCTGGAACGCTGAAGCGTCTGGAAAATGCCCTCGTTCGCCTGCGCGGATGCCTGTTTGTCTCCTGGGACCCCGCAACCGGCCAGGTGCGCCGGGGGGCGATCCGGATGTTTGTCAACGATCTCATTGTTGACCAGTCCGCGCCGGCGGATTTGTTCTCGGCCCCGCAAAAATCGGCGGCGGAGTTGAGGCTGTTTGACTCCCAGGCCAACGCGTTTCAGCGGGTGAAGGTGTCGGGACAAATTGTCCACGTGCGCGGCTTGGAACATTTCATGATGGACGGCACCAACGGCGTGCGTTTCCTGGCCCGGGAGCCTCTGGGGCTGGTGGCCGGCGACCAGGTGGAAGCGGCCGGGTTTCCGGAGTTGAGCGATGCCGCGCCGGTCTTGTGCGAGGCGTGGGCGCGCAAAACCGGCCAGTCCCCCCTGCCGCAACCAAAAAATTTGTCGCCGTACAATTTGATCCGGGCGGACAACGACTCGATCCGGGTTCGGGTGGAGGCGTTGCTGGCGAATGTCCGGCGGACCCAAACGAACCGGGTGTTGGAAATGCAGACCGGGCCGTGGAGGTTTTTGGCGCGATTAAACACGCCGGACGAGTCGGTGCGGTTGCTCCGCCCCGGCAGCCGGCTGGAGTTGACGGGCGTGTATGCGGCCCAGGGTGGAAACCGGGTCCCGGCCGAGGACGTCGCCTCCTTTGATTTGCTGCTCAACTCACCGGCAGACATCAAAGTACTGGCCACGCCGTCCTGGTGGACCCTGCGAAAGTTGCTGGTGATCGTCGGTGTGCTCGCGTGCGTGCTGGCCGGCATGGTGCTATGGATTACCCAGCTCCACCGGCAGGTCGAGAAGCGCACCGCCGAAGTGAAAACCCAGATCCAGAACCGCCAGCGCGTGGAACACCAGCGGGAGATGGAACAGGAACGAGCCCGCATCGCCCAGGACCTGCACGATGAACTCGGGTCAGACATCACTGAAATCGGCATGCTGGCTACCCGGGCAAAATCCGCATCCGCCCCTGACGAAAAGCGAAGCCGGTATCTCGATCAGATGGCTGGCAAAGCGCGGGAGATGGTCACGGCCCTGGACGAAATTGTTTGGGCGATGAACCCCGCCCATGACTCGCTGGCCTCGCTCGTAAGTTATTTCTGCCTTTATGCGGAACGTTTCCTGGGACTGGCGAACGTCACCTGGCGGCTCGAAGGCCCGCCGGCCTCGGCCGAATTGGCGGTGGATTCGCGGCATCGGCACCAATTGTTTCTCGTTTTCAAGGAGGCGCTCACTAATGTCGTGCGCCACTCCGGCGCCACCGAAGTCAGGCTGGGCATCAAGGTTGAGCAGGGCGAATTGCGTCTGATCATCGCCGACAACGGACGCGGCCTGCCGTTGAATGTCCGCACCGAGGAAATGGACGGCGTGAACAACATGCGGGCGCGCATTAAAAAACTGGGCGGGCGGTTTGAAATTGTGGGCGAAGCCGGAAAGGGCACCACCGTGCGGTTCCATGTGCCAGCGAAATGATAATTTATGACCCGAATTGCCATCGTTGAGGACAACAAAACAATCCGTGAAAGCCTCATGGAGTTTGTCCAGACGGATCCGGAGTGTTGTTGCGTGTGCGCCTGTGCGACGGCGGAGGAGGCACTGGAGGCCATCCCGCGACACCAGCCCGATATCGTGCTGATGGACATTCAATTGCCGAAACTCTCGGGCATCGAATGCACCGCCCAACTCAAACGGATGATACCCTCGCTCCACATCATCATGGTGACCGTGTACGAGGACACGGAAAGGATTTTCAAGGCGTTGCGGGCCGGCGCGTGCGGTTATCTGCTGAAGCGTTGTACGCCGGAGGAACTTATTTCCGCCGTCCAGGAAGTCCGGCAAGGGGGGGCGCCCATGTCGCGGGACATCGCGCGCAAGGTCATCGCCTCCTTCCAGGAACCACCGGCGACGGCGGCGAATGTGGAAGGACTCTCGCCGCGCGAGCACGAGATTCTCGAATTGCTGGCCCAAGGCTTTCCCAACAAGGAAATTGCCCACCGCGTGGGGGTGAGCGACGGGACCGTCCGCTGGCATCTCCGGCATGTTTACGACAAGCTGCATGTCCGGTCCCGCACCGAAGCGGCGCTGAAATTCCGGTCAGTCAAGACCGGATGATCCGGTGTCCAATAATCTTCGTGCCCCATTCGGGCATTCTCCGATAGTTTGGTGCTGGCCCTTGTTTGGTTACAGGATTGTCTGATTGCCTTGGCAGAGAATGCAGCCGCAAACAGGGAAGCCCCCGAAACCGGCTCTATGCCATCGAAATGCTGTCGGACACGGTGATGGTGTTGAAGACGATGGCCTTTACCGCCAGTGTCGCTCGCGGCTTCGGCGAAGAAGCGCTGAACTTTCCCGGCGTGGTCTTTTGCCTCGGCTTCAGATCACGGGGATGCGTGGGCCGAAGAGGTTTGTTCAGGGCTATGGAATGGGACGCGTGCTTGATAGAGCTTCATCTCTAATCGGAGATCATCGGCCAGTGCCTGGTTTGACTGCGCCTCGGCCAATGGCAAGGCGCGTTGCGCGGTTGCCACCGCTTCAGGAAACCGCCCGGCTTCGGCGCAGGCTGCCGCCAGCGTGCAGAGAATGACCGGATTTTCACCACCGGTAAGCTGATTCGCTCTTTGGGCGAGTTCAACTGCCTGATTGCCATTTCGCAACGAAACCCGCGGGTCGGTGGCTAGCACCCAGGCCAGTTTATTTTGGACATTGGCGTCGTCGGGTTTCATGGTCAGTACTTTTTGATAATGCGACAGGGCTTCCGCCATTCGTCCCTGTTGGAGCAGGGCGTTGCCAAGATTGACATGGATATCTGCGTTGTCGGGTTTGATGGCGAGTGCTTTTTGGTAATGCGCGACTGCTTCGTCCAGCCGTCCCTGTTGGAGAAAGACGTTGCCAAGGTTGTTGTGGGCTTCGGCATAGTCAGGCTTGATGGCCAATGCCTTTTGGTAATGCGAAACCGCTTCGTCCGTCCGTCCCTGTTGGAGCAGGGCGTTGCCAAGATTGACATGGACATCGGCGTCGTAGGGTTCGACGGCGAGTGCTTTTTGGTAATGCGCAACTGCTTCGTCCAGCCGTCCCTGTTGGAGAAGAGCGCTGCCAAGATTATTGTGGGCATCTGCGTAATCGGGCTTGATGGCCAGTGCCTTTTGGAAGTGCGCTATGGCTTCGTCTACCCGTCCCTGTTGAAGGAAGGTGTTGCCCAGGTTGTTGTAGGCATCCGCTTCGTCGGGACTAATTTGCAGCACCTTTTGGTATTGTAAGATCGCTTCGTCCAGCCGTCCTTGGTGGAAATAAGCCAGGCCAAGATTGATGTAACCCATCGAGCAATTGGGATTCCGGCGGATGGTTGTTTGCCAGAGTGTTTCTGCGTCGGCATACATCGCGCATTGCCGCCAGCTTAACGTTGCCAGCACCAACAGCAATCCGATTATCATTATTGCTCCCGAAGGCCTGGCCCACATTCCCAAGCGACTTGGCGCTCCAGCGATCCCCGCCGCTGCCACCGCAAACACGCTCATGCAGCCAAAATACTGCCAGTGGTCGGCCACAAACGAATAACGCATCATGTAAAGCACCTGGATCAACACCAGCATTGAGGTGGTGATGTAGAAATGCAGCAGTGCTACAAAAAACCCTTTGCCAATATGTCTTCGCAGCAGCCATAAGCCTCCAAACAGTCCCAAAGTCGCCGCCGGATACCCATACTGCCACCAGGCGGCGGCATCGATCTTCCACCGTTCATAAATAAACGTCAGTTGATACGGAAAGAAAAGCTTCCCCAAATAAAACCAGAATGATCGTCCGGAAACCAACACCCGTTCCAGCAAGCCCATTCGGAATTCATCGCCTGCTGCTCCATGGAGATGCTCAACGTGCAACGTCAGCAATCCCATTCCCGCAACAATCCCGAACATGGCCAGTGACGGCCACACAATGCGCCAAGTGATGCGCCCACGCTTCCACCAAACCAACAATAGAAGAGTCACCGGAAGAAAACTCACCGCTGTCTTCGCAAACATCGCCAACTGGAAAAGCGCCAACGCCAACAGGCCATAACGCCAGTCAGTCCCGGGCCGCACCGTTGTTTTTCCATAAACCCCCAGACCCGCAAACCGCGAGTAAGCCCAGGCTGCCCCCAGGATCAACGCCCCGGCCAGCGTGTTTTTCAGTTCCGTCATCCACGCCACGCTCATCACGTTCACCGGATGCAGGGCGAAAATTGCCCCGGCCAACCAGGCGGCACGCACCTCCAACCGCTTGAGCACCTGCCACAGCAGCACTGCCACCACTCCGTGAAGCACCACCGTCACCAGGTGATATCCCAGCGGGTTTAATCCCCAGAGGTGATAGCCAATCCAAAACCCTGTGAAACTTAACGGATAATACTGGCAGGTCGCCCCAGGCTGAAACCATATATCCCACAAGCCTTTCAATGATCGCAGCGTAGGGTTGGCAGAAATATGCGTGTCATCATCCCACACAAAATCCCCGTGCAGCGCTGGCCAATACACCATCACCACCGTCACCATCAGCAGAAGCGCCAATGCACCATCCTTCAACATCGGCTCCGGCTCCATGGAGGGTTCTCTGCGATTTGCAGTCTTTCTCGAAGTGGGCATTATGATCCGTAATTTCGCCACCAGGCCATGAAACACAACAGTGAATAGATATGTTTGCGATGATCACGGCGGTGTTGAAAATGTTCATCAAGCATCTGTCGAACAAACGCAGCGTCAAACAGACCGGTATCAGCAACGGCTGTCGGTGAACACAAATCCTCGATTATCCCGCGCATCTCCTGAGTCAGCCAGACTGCCACCGGCATCATGAAACCGGCTTTGCGCCGATGAATGATGTCGTCAGGCAAAAGCCGTCGTACCGCGCGTTTCAGCACGTATTTGGTCTGCAAACCTTTTAGCTTGTAGAACGGTTGAATCCTGCAGACATATTCCACCAAATCGCGATCCATGTAAGGGACTCGCACCTCTAAAGAATGTGCCATGCTTGCGCGATCCACCTTCACGAGGATATCGTCCTGAAAATAGAGTTTCATGCACAAATACTGAAGCCGCTGAAAATGTCCTGTTAAACCGCTCTGCTTGACGTAACGCGCGATATCTTCAAAAGGATCGCTGCGCAACAGTTGCTGTTGCAAGTCAGTGGAAAAGAGTTGTCGTTTCTCTAAATTGCCACAGCACCCCATCCAGAGCAGGAAGCGCACTTCCGGAGACAAACCCAGCCCCCGCAGAAACTGCTGCATCAGAAATTCGGCGCTCGCATAATGATGGGAAACTGGCAGCCGCCGGGCCAGACGGCCAAGCCATTCGCGCCATCCGACCGGCAGGACCGAAAGTTTCTCCACCACCTTGTGCGCCTGGAATGCCGGGTAGCCCGCGAACAATTCGTCGCCGCCATCGCCGCCTAAAACCACTTTGACATGCCGGGCGGCCAATTGGCTGAGCAGATACGTGGGGAAAATGGAAGGGTCGGCAAAAGGTTCGTCGAGCAACCTCATCACTTGGGGAAACAAATCCGTCGCCTGCTGCAACGTCATTACTTCCTCGTGATGCTCCGTGCCGAAGAGCGAAGCGACACGACGCGCATGAACGGATTCATCGTAACTGGGTTGATCGAACCCAATGGAAAAACTGTGCAATCGGCGCGACGATTCCTGCGCCGCCAATGCCGTGATCACGCTGGAATCAATTCCGCCAGAGAGAAACACACCGACGGGCACGTCACTGCGAAGTTGCCGCCGAACGGAATCTCGCATCATTTGCAGCAGGTCATCGCAGCATTCGTCAATATGACGCGGGCTGACGGGATTGTCTGCCAGTGGAATGTCCCAATAGAATTCCCGACTCAAACCGTTTGCGTCAAACTTCAGGCAGGCTCCGGGCTCGAGCTTGTGAATGTTGGAAAAAATCGTGTATGGTGTGGGCACATATCCATACGAAAAGTATTTGCTCACCGACAGGGGATTTAATATGCGCGCCACCAGCGGATGCTTGAGCAGGGCCTTAAGCTCCGAAGCAAAAACCAAATCGGGTCCGTGGCAATAATAATAGAGCGGCTTGATCCCGATTCGATCACGCGCCAGGAATAGCCGGCGTTGCTGGCAATCCCATAGCGCAAATGCGAACATCCCGTCGAACTTACTCAAGGCGGCAACGCCGTCGGCGGCCAGACATTGAAGCACCACCTCCGTATCCGACCGGGTAACAAAGCGATGTCCCCGGCCCTCGAGTTCCCGACGCAATTCGACGTAATTGTAAACCTCACCGTTATAAATTAGATGATATCGCCCGGAACAATCGGACATTGGCTGAACGCCACCGTCCAAGTCAATGATGGCCAGTCGCCGATGGCCCAGGGTCACACTGGAATCCCGGAAGTAGCCCTCTCCATCAGGCCCCCGCTGCGCCATTGCCTCCATCATGGACCGGATAATCTGATCCTGATCAGATTGACTGCCACTAAAAGCGGTAAATCCGGCTATGCCACACACGTTTGAAATATGCCGGAGAAAAATGAGACGGGCAACTGTCTTTACCGTAAGGCAGAAAAACAGCGGCGAGCCGGCTTCAATTCCCGTCCTGTCACTCCGGGCTCGTCCGTCCCGGCGTTGATTACGAACACAGTCACGCTGTCGGATTTCTGATCCATGCAAACCAGCCACTGGCGTTGGATCTCATAACCCGGGCTTTACCGGGCAATTTCGCAAACCCATCCGGCAGGGCACTGCCGCAAGGCACCATTTGGGCAATCCCGACATGAAAATGGCTGCAAACTGCCACTTCGAGCCACAAACCTGTCTGTACGGATATCCAACCCCTGAAAACATCAACAAACTGACAGGACACCGCTCAAAAACCATACATTTGTGTAGCTAGGCAAATCCGGGGATTTGAGCATTATGTATTGATAACAACCCAAATGACTTTGGTAAACGCTCTGCATTGCTGTGAGAGTCAGGTTAGGAATATGTACAAACAATGTCGCAAGACTGATGACTGGCATGAAGGCCACAGTAATTTTCTAAACGGAATTAATCACAACCCGAAACACTTATGAATCAAACCGCCCTCCTCCTTGGTTTTATGTGCAAATCCACAATCGGTGCCCGTCGGCATACATCGAAACTATTCACTCTTGTCGTCCTGGCTTTCCTTGCCCAACTGGCAGTCGTACCGTTGGCGCCGGCAGGCACTGTAACCTGGGACGCGAGCGGGGCGAATGCCACCGCTCCAACAGACGGTCTCGGTAATTGGGATCTCTCGACCGCCAATTGGTCGGATGGTTCCACCGACAATGGGTGGGTCAATGGCAACAATGCCGTCATCGGGGCAAATAATGGCGCCGCTGGGACCATCACCATTACGACCGCCGCCGGGGTGATAGTTTCGAATATCACCTTCAATGCGGCCGGCAGCGGCATTTACAACATCGGCAGCAGTGGTGGGGCATTGATTTTGACGAACAGCCCGACGATTACGGTTGCCAACAACGTTGTTGCCACCAACAGCGCCCTGCTGGGTGGCTCGGGCTTTACAAAGGCCGGCAATGGCACGTTCGTGTTGAAGCCGTCCGTTGCTGCCACCAACGTCGGTGTGACCACGGTTAATGCGGGCACGCTCTTTCTGGCCAGCACAGCCGTCAATAGTTTGAACGACAATGTGGTCGTGAATTCCGGAGCAATCCTTCAGATTGCCGCCAGCGTAGGCATAACTCCATGGAGTACGCTTACGATTAATGGCGGGGCAGTGACAAATTTAGGATTGAATGGTACTTCGACTGAGACGCATAACCTCATTGTTTTTGACAACAATGGCATCCTTGCCTACGGTCCTCCGGCTGCATCATCAGGCCAGTTGTGCGGGACGAATTACGACTTCCGCAGTGGTGCGGAATGTTTCCCCAAATTCCCTGCTACCCAGTCCACGAATTTCAGCGTCAAGTCAACGCCGGGCACCATGATCGTCCAAAGCCGGCCCAATAATACGGGAGTACAAGGCATAATTCTAACGGTACTCGCTGGCACCATGATTCCCGACTACCCGAACCCGGCGCCCAATGGCGATACGACACAGGGCGGCGCAAAATTCCTGCCCAGCGGTCCGCTGACACTGGGTGGTGGCACACTATTCTGTCGCTTCAATGCTGCTGCCAGTCGTACTGAAACTGTTTTGAGCACGATAATCTGGCCCGGTGCAACCTCATTTTGGGTGACCAACAACGCCGCTAACGGCAGCGGCGCCTTTACTTTTGCCCAGAGTGCATTCAACCGAAATGTTGGCGGTACGGTGAACTATAGAGCTGGCGGGACCAGTAGTGGCACCACTAAACCGTTTACGACCACCTCCGCCAATGTCAATAACATCCTGGGCGGTTGGGCCACTTGGTTGGATTCGGATTGGGCAGTGGGCACCGGCTCGTCGCCCTTCACGATTGCAGCTTATACGGGTTACACCACCAGCACTGCCCCCACGACCTGGGCGCCGGCCAACAACGTGAGTTTGGGCGCCTCGACGGTCGAAGTGGGCGGTGGCACAAACATCAATTCATTGAGGCTTACCGGCAACGCCACGGTCACGCTTGATGGCAACTTTACGCTTGCTTCGGGCGGTTTGTTGATAACCGGTTCAGCTGCCCCGACCATTAACGGTGCGGGCACGCTTCTGGGCGGCAGCGGGGCGGATTTGATCGTTCAACAATACAGTTCCGGCGATTTGACCATTGCATCGGCCCTGGGAAATAACACCACTGCGACTTCACTGACCAAGTCAGGCCCCGGCAAACTGATCATCACCGGCACCGACAACATGACGGGCAACAATTATTTAAATGGCGGCACGGTTGAAGTGAGTGATCTGGCCAAACTGGCCAGCGGGTCATTGGTCATGAACAACGGAACGCTGCGTTATACCGGGTCGTCGGACGTTACCAGTACCCGTTCGGTGGTATTGGCTGGCACGGGCGGCACGTTTGACATCCAGGGCAGCGTGAAGGTTACGCAAACAACGCCCATCGTCAGCAGCGGCGGCGCCACTTCCACAGCCATCAACGGTGTCAACCTTAACCTGGGCGATTGGGGTGGGTTGACCAAGGTGGGCAGCGGCACGTTGGTGCTGGCCGGCAACAATGTCTATAACGGACCCACCGTGGTGAGCAACGGTGTGCTATCGGTCAATGGGACCAATACCTTGACCGGCACGAGCGGTTCGACCAATTACTTGGGCGGCGGTATCTTCAATGTTTATGGCGGTACATTGTGCGGCACCGGGATGATTTCCGGGCCAGTCACAATCAAGAACGGCGGCACCATTTCACCGGGCAACAGTGTTGGAACACTCACCCTGGCAACCAACCTGACCACGGAAGCCGGGTCCACAGCTCTGTTCGAAGTGACGAATTCACCGGGTGCCTGCGACCTGCTCGTCGTGCAGGGCAACCTCACCATCAACAGCGGCAGCACCATATCGCTCAGCGTCCTGGGGAATCCTCTGGCTGCAGGAACTTACACGCTCATCCAGTATTCGGGCACGAAGACCGGATCATTCAATTCAACTCCTGTTGTCGTGAGCGGGAGCATTGATGGATCGTATACGATTGACGACAGCACCGGGGGGCAGATTAATCTCGTGGTGACGCATCCGGTGACAATCACCAGCCAGCCCGCTGGCACCAATGTAGTGGAAGAAGAAGCGTTTACCGTAAGCGTTTCTGCTACCGGAACCGCACCTCTTCATTACCAGTGGTATTACACCAACGCCACCCATACAACGGCGACGGAAATTAGTGGCGCAAACGGCAGTTCCTATACAGTTTCCAGCGCTCAACCGTCCGATACAGCTTATTACTGGGTGGTCGTCACCAACGACTACAACTCGGTCACGAGCTCGGTTGCTTATGTCCTTGTCGCTGCAACGCCACCTGTCCTTTCTGGGCCGACCAACCAAACGGTCATTGTTGGCCACAACGCCACCCTGACCGCGACCAGGACGAGCGGTGCGCCGGCGCCCGGTTACCAATGGTATTTTGGCACATCACCAACGTGGACAATGTTGACGGATGATGGCTCCCACATCTCCGGCTCGACAACTCTTTCACTGACCATCACCAATGTTCAGTATCCGACGGAACAGGGCACCTATTCGATTGTCGCCAGCAACAAGGCTGGCATGTACACGAACAGTGGCGTTCTAACCGTCATCGTACCCCCAGCATTCACAACTTCACCAGCAGATCTTACGGTGAACGTGGGCGACACCGCTAACTTTTACGCCGTGGCCAGTGGCGTGCCTGCGCCAACTATTCAATGGTACAAGAACGGGGCTCTTATGAACGGGAAGACCAGCAGCCCACTTTCGATTGCCAATGCACAAGGATCGGATAATGCCATTTACTCGGTCATTGCCACGAATGCGGCGGGTACAGCCACCAACTCGGCCCGGCTCACCGTAAATTCCATAACGTTGGTCCAGACCGCTGTGTCTCCCACAAACGGGGCGACCGGCCTTTGCTATGACACGCCGCTGTATGTCACCTTCAACGGCACGATTTCAACCGTCAACTCCGGCAAGATTCGCATTTATAACGCCGCGAATCCCGCCACGCCGGTGGATGTCATTGACGTGAGTACCAACACTGTGTTTGTCGCCACCCTCAACACGGGGATTTTCCTGACCAACAACTTCCAGCCGCACAGCCCGTTCTCCGGTGATGGCCAGTTGATCAATTATTTCCCGGTCATTATTTCGGGGACCACAGCTGCGATTTATCCGCACTTGGGCGTGATGACGAGCAATCAAACTTATTATGTGACGATGGACAATGGCGTCGTCGCTGACAGCGCGGGGGCGTATTTTGCGGGCATCTCGGACACGAATGCGTGGCGGTTCACGACCAAGCCGACCAGTCCGGCCAATCCGACCAATCTGGTCGTGGCCGCCGACGGCAGCGGGGACTTTTTGACCGTGCAAGGCGCAGTGGACTCCATACTCCCCGGCAATACCAGTTACATCGTGATCAACGTTAAGAATGGCAATTACGTGGAAATCGTGGACATCACGGGCAAGAATAACATCACCTTGCGCGGTCAAAGCCGCGCGGGGACCATTGTTGGTTACGGCAACAACAATAACATCAATGGCACCACTGCTGCCCGCATGGCGTTCAAAGCCAATGCGAGTGACATTGTGATCGAGAATCTGACGCTGACCAACAGCACGCCGCAGGGTGGTTCGCAAGCCGAAACATTGCTGATTTATAACAGCGGTTTGCGGTGCATAGTGAACAACTGCGACTTGGTCAGCCGCCAGGACACCATTCTGATCAATCAAAACACGTCTCAAGGTTATTTCTACAACTGCAAAATTTCAGGTAACTTTGACTACGTCTGGGGTGTTGGCGTCGGCTACTTCGACCACTGCGTGTTCCACACCACGACAAATATATACGCCACCACTCCAAACTATAACCTGACGGCCGCACGCACAGCCACCTCCGGAACTTTGAGCAGTACTACTCCGTGGATAAATCCGAATAACACAACGTATTCGGCCTACGGCTTTACGTTCGTGAATTGCACAATTGAGGCCGACGCTGGCGTGGGCAGCATCACCTTGGCTGGTTCCAATGGCACAGCGGGTGGCTTGGATTCATGGGTCAATTGCCTCATTGACACCAATGCCTATGTGACTCCGACAGTCGCACTTTCGAACTCATATGTCTTCTGGCAATACAACAACAAGGATATTACCGGCGTCAAACCCATCTCGTTTGCCAATGTCCAGACGATTGGAGTGACGAACGCCGACACGCGCCTGCTGGCAGCAACGAATATCCCGGTTTGGTTCTCTGGCTGGTCGCCGGCATCGGCGCCCCAAATCGTCAGCCAGCCGGCTGGTGTGACCGTCAGTCACGGTCAACCCGCCAACTTCACTGTGGTGGCTACCGGAGTTCCTAACCCGGCCTGTCAGTGGTACAAGAACGGCGTGCTCATCTCCGGAGCGACAGCCGCCAACTACAGCATTGCCAGCGCGGTGGCAACCAATGCCGGCAGTTATACCGTGGTCGTGAGCAACGGTTCCGGCAGTGTGACCAGCATTGTTGCCACGCTGACTTACAACAACACGGCCCCGGTGGCCAACCCGTCCACGTATTCGCGTCCGGCCGGGTTCTCGTTGAAGATTGCCATTACCGGTGGTCTGTCAACCTACTGGAGCGATGCCGATAACGATCAGCTGGCTTTAACCGGTGCCATCAGCAGCACCAACGGAGCGACGGTAAGCTACGACAGCGACTTTGTGTACTACACCAACCCGAATGACGTGGCCGACCAGATCAATTACACGATCACCGATGGTCAGACCCCCATTTCCGGGGTGATTAATATCACCGTCGACACAACCCCGTCGGTTGGTGGCGGTCAAGCGGTCATACTTGTGGGCAACAGCGCCACGGTGACATTCGCCGGGATCCCGGAATCTCATTACCAGGTCCAGCGTTCGACCAACTTTGTTGACTGGGTGACGATATACATGACCAATGCGCCCAGCAACGGGGTGTTCAAATACACAGACAACTTCAGCGACTTGGGTGGAATAGCACCGCCTGAGGCATTCTATCGCACTGCGAACCCATAACCTTAACCTCAGGAGATAAATGACTATGAAAACAAAGCAAATATTGGGAATAACGGCTGGATTAATGGTGTGGGCCGCTACGGCCATGGCACAAACCAAAGAAACCAGTTACACGTTCTTGGTGAACCAGTTGGTCCCGGATGCCAACAAAAACGGTCTGTTCATGACGACCAACCTTAGCATCGCGGGAGCTACTACCATCAATGCTGTAACGGTGTCGCTGGACATTACCGGCGGCTACAATGGCGACCTGTTTGCGTTTCTGTCGGGTCCCAATGGCGGGTACGCCGTGCTGTTGAATCGCGTTGGCGTCAGCAACGATGCCTCGTCGTTCGGGTACGGCAACCACGGATTCGACATTGTGCTGTCGGACTCGGCGGCGAACGACGTGCATTATTACCAAAGTGGGAGCTACACGACGAACGGGAGCGGGCAGTTGACGGGGATGTGGGTGCCGGATGGACGGAACATCGATCCGAAGGATTCCGCGCCGTCGTTGTTCGGCTCAACCTCGCCGTCCGCGCTGCTGAGTTCATTCAACGGAACGAATCCGAACGGAGTATGGACGATATTCGTGGCGGACTTGTCCACCGGGGCCCAAAGCCAGCTGGTAAGCTGGGGTTTGGACATCATAACGGTGCCGGAATCGTCTGTCTTGGCGTTAGGCATCATGGGTTTAGGGTTGCTGGCCGGGATGGGTAAAATCGGTGGGCGCAGTAGAATGAAATAGTGGGGAGATTGTCACTGGCGCGACCATCGCTGGCCGATGGTCGCGCTTTTTTGTTTTTGCACTGTAGCGGCGGTCTATGACCGCCGCCAATCATTTCAAACTACGCTCATGGAGAGCCGTTACACTGGAGCGTAATGCTCCACGGATTTGGCGTTGTTTCTCCGTTTTGGCGAAAGTGTTGCCTTAACCCCGGCAGGTTCGTAGTCTTATCAAAACATTCAACAAGCACATGCTTTGTCATCTATGATCAAGCTCGGCATTATCATCGGCAATCGCGGTTTCTTTCCGGCCCACCTCTGCGACACCGGACGCAAGGAAATCCTGGCTACACTCGAAAAGCCCGGCATCGGCGTGGTTACGCTGCCGAAGAACGCAACCAAATTTGGCGCGGTCGAATCCGCGGAAGACGCGCAAAAGTGCGCCGATCTGTTCAAACAAAACGCCGGCAAGATTGACGGCATCGTCGTCACGCTGCCGAACTTCGGCGACGAACGTGGCGTGGCCAACGCCCTCCGCTGGTCCGGCCTGCGCGTGCCGGTGCTCGTTCACGCCTTCAACGACGACCCGGAAAACATGACCATCAAGGACCGGCGTGATTCGTTTTGCGGCAAGATGTCGGTCTGCAACAACCTAAGCCAATACAACATTCCCTTCACGCTCACCCGGCTGCACACCTGCGCGCCCAACAGCAAGAGTTTCGCCCAGGATTTGCAGGACTTCGTCGTGACCTGCCGCACCATCAAGGCCTTGAAAAATCTGCGCATCGGCGCGCTCGGCGCCCGGCCCACGGCTTTCAACACCGTTCGTTACAGTGAAAAATTGCTCGAACAGTCCGGCATCAGCATCGAGACGCTTGACCTCTACGAATTGTTCGGCTGGGTCGGCAAACTGAAGGACGGCGACGCGGCGGTGAAGGCCAAGTTGAAGGCAATTCAGAATTACGTCGCGGCCAAATCCATCCCGCCGGTGGCCCTGTTGAAAATGGCCAGGTTCGGCGTGGCCGTGGACCGGTGGATGAAGCAAACCCGCCTCAATGCCACCGCCGTTCAATGCTGGACGGCCATGGAGGAATTCTTCGGCGTCGTGCCCTGCGCGCTCATGAGCATGATGAGCAACATGCTGATGAGCAGCGCGTGCGAAGTGGACATCATGGGCACCGTCGCGATGTATGCCATGGCCCAGGCCAGCGGCAGGCCCAGCGCGCTGGTGGACTGGAACAACAATTACGGCGAAGACCCGGACAAAGGCGTCATCTTCCATTGCAGCAACCTGCCCAAGGACGTGTTTGTGGAGAAAGGCAAGGGCAAACCGGTCATGGATTACCAGGAAATCATCGCGGGCACGGTCGGCAGGGAAAACACCTACGGTACCGTTGTGGGCCGCGTGAAGGCGTCGCCGTTCACCTACCTGCGCGTGAGCACGGATGATGCGGCGGGCAAAATCCGCGCTTACATTGGCGAAGGCGAGTTGACCGATGACCCGTTGAAAACGTTTGGCGGCTACGGCGTGGTTCGGATCCCGAATTTACAGAAACTGCTCCGTTACATTTGCGAAAATGGCTTCGAACATCACGTGGCCATCAACCCGACGTGTATCGCCGCCGGCGTGAAGGAAGCTTTGGGCAAATATCTCGGCTGGGAAATCTACCACCACGAGTAAACCGGCGGCACGCTCATGAGCGCGAAATTCACGGTCAGCCAGGCTCTCTTCGGCAAGATGCCGGACGGCACACCGGTCGAAATTTACACTCTGCGCAACGGCAAGGGAATGGAAGCGCGCATCATGACCTATGGCGGCATCGTCCAGTCGCTCAAAGTGCCGTACAAGAACGGCCAATTCAACGATGTCGTGCTCGGTTATGACAATCTTGAAGGTTACCTCACCAAAAACAGCCCGTATTTCGGCGCGTTGATTGGGCGCTATGGAAACCGCATCGGCGGCGCCAAATTTGCGCTGGAAGGCAGGACCTGCACGCTGGCCGCCAACAACGGCCCCAATTCGCTCCACGGCGGCGTCAAGGGCTTCGACAAGGCCGTCTGGCAGGCCAAATCATGGATTACCCCCGACGGGCCGGCATTGGAACTGTCCTACGTCAGCCAAGATGGCGAGGAAGGCTTCCCTGGCAATCTCAAGGTGACGGCGGTTTACACCCTTGGCGACAGCAACGAGCTGCGTCTGAACTTCACCGCCACGACGGACCAATCAACAGTCTGCAACCTGACGCATCATTCCTATTTCAACCTGCAAGGGCAGGGGAACGGTGACATTCTCGGCCACGAAGTCTATATCAACTCGGACAAAACCGCGTCTGTGGACAAGGAATTGATCACCACCGGCGAATTTGCGCTCGTGGACGGCACGCCGTTCGATTTCCGCAAGCCCACCGCCATCGGGGCGCGGATCAACGACCCCGATCAGCAACTTCAATACGGCTCTGGTTACGACCACAACTGGGTCATCAACAAGCCGCTAGGCCAGCTCGGGCTGATGGCACGCGTTTATGAACCTACCACCGGTCGCGTCATGGAAGTGTGGAGCCACCGAGCCGGGCTTGCAATTCTATGCGGGCAATTTTCTCGACGGCACCATCACCGGCAAAGGTGGCAAAGTTTACCAGCGCCGCCCCGGCTTCTGCATGGAACCGCAGCACTACCCGGATTCGCCAAACAAGCCGATGTTTCCCACCACGGAGTTGAAGCCCGGCGAGACTTATCAGAACACCATCATTTACAGGTTTCACGTGAAATAAGGCGGCGAACCTGCCGCCTGAACCATGACATTCCCAACCGCTTATCCAACCCAAATATGAAAAAAGCTCTGTTCCTCGTTCTGGCCTTGTGCTTGTCCGCGCTGGTTCCCGGTTGCGGAAAAAAAGAAAACCCAGCCACTTCCCCCGCCGGCGGCGGCGCCCCCGCCAAAAAATTGAAACTTGCTTTCGTCAGCAACACCGCGGCGAATTTCTGGACCATTGCACGTTCCGGCTGCAACGACGCGGCGAAGGATCTGGGCGGCGTGGACGTGGATTTTCGCATTCCGTCCACCGGCAGCGCTGCCGAACAGCAGCAGATTCTGAACGATCTCGTTGCAGCAGGCGTTGACGGAATAGCCGTCAGCCCGATTGATCCCGCCAACCAGACGGATTTTCTGAACAAAATTGCCGGTCAGACGCTGCTCATCACCGCCGACAGCGATGCCCCCAACAGCAAGCGCGTTTGCTACATCGGCACGGACAACGTGGCGGCGGGAAGACAGGCTGGCCAGCTCATCAAGGAAGCCATCCCGCAGGGCGGCAAGATCATGGTTTTTGTCGGCAAACTCGACGCGCAAAATGCGAAGGAACGTTTGCAGGGCATCAAGGAGGCCTTGCAGGGGTCGAACATTGAGATTATTGATGTGCGCACCGATGACACCGACCAGGTGCGCGCCCAAAAAAACGCCGAGGACACGCTTGTGAAATATCCCGATGTTGCCTGCCTCGTCGGCCTGTGGAATTACAACGGTCCGGCGATTGCCAATGCGGTAAAGGGCGCGGGCAAGGACGGCCAGGTAAAAATCGTCTGTTTTGACGAGAACCAGGAAACTCTAGCGGGCGTTGCCTCCGGATTGATCTACGGCACGGTGGTTCAAAAGCCCTACGAATTTGGCAAACAGGCTATCACCCGCATGGATAAATATCTGCATGGCGACAAGTCGGCCTTGGCCGGAGGTCCACTTTACGTCCCCACGCTCGTGCTCAAAAAGGATGGCGTTGCCGAATTCCAAGCGCAGTTGAAACAATTGCTGGGCCAGTAAATGACCAAGACGCCGCTGCTAGAAATGCGCGGGATTTCCAAGCGATTTCCCGGTGTGGTGGCACTTGACTCGGTGGATTTTCAAATTGGCCGTGGCGAGGTGGTCGCGCTCGTCGGTGAAAATGGCGCGGGCAAATCCACACTGATGAAAATCCTTGGCGGCGTTCATCAACCGGACGCCGGGGAGATCCGCCTCGACGGCCAGTCGGTCAAAATCCACAACGTCAACGACGCCATCCGGCTTGGTGTCGCGTTCATTCACCAGGAATTGAACGTGCTCGACAACCTCGACATTGCCGCCAATGTTTTTCTCGGTCGCGAGCCCGTCAACGCCCTGTGGCTGATTGATCAAAAAAAAATCCACGCGGACGCCGAACCGTTCATCCGCCGGCTGGGCCTGTCGGTGTCCACCCGCACAAGGCTCGACCGGTTGTCCCTGGCGCACCAGCAGATGGTGGAAATCGCCAAGGCCCTCTCGCTCAACGCCCGCCTCCTCATCATGGATGAGCCGACGTCGAGCCTGACCCTGTCCGAGACCAAACGCCTGCTCGAACTGGTTTGTGAACTCGGCGAACAGGGCGTCAGCATCGTCTATATCTCCCACCGCCTTGGTGAGATTGATGAATGCGCCGATCGGGTGGTTGTGTTGCGCGACGGCAAAAACGCCGGGGTCCTGACCCACGACGAGGCCAACCACGACAAACTGGTGGGCTTGATGGTGGGGCGTGAAATCAAAAACTTTTACGTCCAGCCCAAGGCGCAGGCCACTTCCGCCTTCTTCAAGGTGCGCAATGTAACGACCTCATTGCATCCGGCAAAAACGGTTTCCTTTGATGCGGCGCGGGGGGAAATCCTGGGTTTCGCCGGACTCGTGGGTGCTGGACGCTCCGAAATGGCCAAAGCCGTTGTCGGGCTTGATGTTTCGCCCGCCCGGGAGGTTTTTCTCGGCGGCGAAAAAATATCCATCAACAAACCCCGTGACGCCATCCGGCACGGCATCTATCTCGTCCCCGAAAACCGGCGCACCGAAGGTTTGGTCGTTGAAATGTCCATCCGGGAAAATGTGAGTCTGCCTTCACTCCCCGGGCTGACGCGCTTCGGCCTGATCCAACGCCGGTGCGAACGTGAAATGGCCGGGCAACAGATCGCCTCGCTCAAAGTCAAGACACCGGGCACCGAAACGCGGGTGTTGAATCTCAGCGGCGGCAACCAGCAAAAAGTGGTGCTCGGCAAATGGCTGGCCATGTCGCCACGGGTTATGATTTTCGATGAACCCACCCGCGGCATTGACGTCGGGGCCAAGGCGGAGATTTACCGGCTCATGCGGGAACTGGCCGAGTCAGGCGCCGTCATTCTGATGATCAGCAGCGACATGGAGGAGATTTTGAACGTCAGCGACCGCATCGCCGTGATGCATGAAGGCGGCATCACCGGGGTGCTCGAACGTGTCGATTGCAATGAACAAAACGTCATGCAGCTTGCCATTGGCAAAACCATTCCGGCCGCCCGGCCCGCTTTTGAACCATGAAAAAGGAAATTGGAATTTTGATTCTCCTGGCGGTGTTGTGCGCCGTCACCTCCGTCATTAACCCGCGGTTCCTGTCCGAAGCCAACCTGGGGAACACGGCCAACCTCATCGGCCTGTACGGGATTTTCAGCATCGGCATCGGCCTGGTCATCATCACCGGAGGCATTGATCTCTCGGTCGGTTCCATGATTGCCCTCAACGGGATGCTGCTGGTGCTCGCGCTGGTCGAATGGCACTGGCCCTGGCCGCTGGCAGTGTTGTTCGCCCTCGCCGTCCCGATGGCCCTCGGTTGGGCGCACGGGTTCCTGATCACGCGGTTCAACATGCAGCCGTTCATCGTCACCCTTTGCGGACTGTTGCTCTACCGCGGCATCGCCCGGTTCATTGCGTCGGACACAACCACGGGTTTTGGCGACGCGGAAGGTTTCAAGACCCTCCAGAGTCTTGCCAATGGGAAACTGGCCGGTCTGCCCATGCCCTTTGTGCTGTTGATCGTGATAGCCGCCGTCATGTGGGGGGTGTTGCATCGCTCGATTTATGGACGGTATCTTTATGCCGTCGGCCGGAATGAGGAGGCCACCCGTTTTTCCGGCGTTAACACGCGGCGGGTCGTCGCCAGCAGTTACGTGCTGGCGGGTTTGCTGACCGGCATTTCCGGAATCCTGTTTGCGTTCTATACCAATTCGGTTTCGCCTTCCACTCACGGCAATTTTTACGAACTCTACGGCATCGCTGCGGCGGTGCTCGGCGGATGCAGCCTCCGTGGCGGGGAAGGCTCCATCCTCGGCATCCTCATCGGCACGGCGTTGCTGCTCGTGCTGCAAAACCTGGTGAATCTGCTGGGCATCCCCAGTTCGCTCAACTTCGCCGTCATGGGCGCCGTCGTGCTCGTTGGTGTGCTGGCCGACCAGATTTTTCAAAAACGCTTCGAGAAGAGATCCGCGCGCTGATCCCGATTCCCGCATGAAATTAAATGGGATTTTATTCCTGTGCCTGGCGGCGAATCTTCTGAACGCCCAGGTCCTTTCGCCGAACACCAATCTCACCGCGCGCGAAGAGCAAAACCAAGACCTTGCTTGCTGCGAGGTGTTGAATTCGACAACCAAGACGCAAAGACGAGAAGATTGACGCCGATAAATCTTCGGCGCACACTCGAAATCATGCCAGCCGGGATTTATTCAGATTGCCACTCGACGCCGACGGCTTTATGGATCTTACTCCATGAATCTTTTCCCCAAAAACCGCAACACTCGGCAAATGGAGAGTAAATGACTGCCCCTGTTGCCAATGCAACCTTAAAAAAGAGAAAGCTGCCTTTCGCTGCCGAAAAGGACGCAGCTGAATTACAGCGTGAACATGTCATTCTCCTTATCAAAGTATTTGATGCTAGAAGGACTCAGCATATTCCCGCTGAAAATCTACTTGTATTTTGTCATGGGCGAAGCTGGAACTTTCAACAACAGGGTAATACCGGTTATAAACCACATGAAGGACAGATGGAGCTTAAAAGCTCAACTATCACTATTGCACTAGATCGTATTCTTGCGAATGATATATCAATTGTTTTTGAATTTATTCGCGATATATCAATGGCGTTCGAACAACATCTTGTTGGCGATCTCTTCAACGAAATGCAAACAGTTGCAAAGGAAACTGGAAACACTATATCGATTCCAAAAGAAGGAATAACCGGGGAGGCATTTTTAGAGATGATCAGGCGAACCCAAGTGTTAGTTGGGAACGATGGAAAGGTATCGAGACCATCATTATTCTTAGCGCCTGGAATGATTGAGAAGCTTCAACACGATCTAGAAAGCCTAGGGCCGGAGTTCAAAGTAAAAGTCGATGCGCTTTGGGCGGAGAAAGAAAAGGAAGCATTAGAGATGGAAGCGGAGCGCTTAGCCAAATACGACCAAAGTGGATGAACGCTTTAATTTGCATCGGCTGCAATGTCTACCAGTTTCTCACGACTCTCAACGGAGCCGAGAAAGATGCTACAGACATTTTCAATCTGCTCAGCCGAAGAAACGAAGAATACAAACCAGAGTCGTCGCAGCTTTTGCTATCACCAAACAATGAGGGGATTAGGGCCGGATTTAATGCAGCGTTTCCTGATGGAAGTCAAATCGATGTGCTGACGATCTTTTTTGCGGGGCATGCCGGCATCAAGGGCGGCAGCTTTTATTTGTGTTCGAGCGACTCCGACCCAGAACGTTTATCCACAACGGCCTTTCCAATAATTGATCTATTTTCGATGATAAATGAATTTCACCCGAAGCAGGTGAATGTTGTTGTTGATGCGTGCCAATCGGGAGGCGCATCCTTTGATCTTAACCAGTTACTGAAACCAGAAATTGTTGGGTCTTCTGAAGGAACCAGCATTACTTTTCTCGGAGCCTGCTCTTCGGGCCAATTGGCAGGTGAAACTCGTAACGGAGGTGTTCTGACCTCAGAGCTAGTCAAATGTTTAACGGGGGAAACTGAAGTTCAGATAAAATGGCCTTTTTTGGATTTGGTAGACATTGGTGGTGTGGTATCTCGGGAGGTTCAAAGGAATAATGCTAATCAAAAACCGATAACTTGGGGGCTCAATCTATTTGGAAACGGCCGATTTGCGAGTAACCCACATTTTGGTTTGATCGGAAATGAACCCCATTTCCCATTCGATGACTTGACCGGAACCGTAATCGGAAGGCGAGTTCAACTAAAATCATCTGCTCTATGGAATGAATGCCGGGCTATACAGGAAGCATTTGACCCGCGGCGTCTTCTGGATTTGTTGGAAAATGTATTTCGCGAAACCGGCGACAATCGGGAGGAAGTTATTCCGTTTGTCCGCGTGCTGGCCAATACCCTTAATGCCAAAGCAAAGGAGTCCGCTGAGTTGTTGGCGCCTTCGCAATGCCTGGCGACATGTGCCCTATTTCTTTTGCCTTCCATTCATACCGATCCTGCCAGGAGCTGTGTGCGTGATATGTTTAGAGAAATAGTGGCGTCGGATTTGAAATCTTGGAATGATTTGATGTTGGAATTAGGAACAGATAGATTTGCTCTCCTAAATAATGTTAACCCTGTTGCCGAATTGTATTATCTACCATTACGATTGACAAAGACGCTGGGCTGGCTTGGCTTATCAACTATCATTGGAAAGTTGTTGCCTCTACTCGCTGATGGAAATGATAACGTCCGATTCAAGTTAGCTGAAAGGATAGTTGAGCGTTATGAAACTTCTTTTGTCACAATGTCAGACGAACAAGCGCCGTTTTTATATGTGTTTTTAAAAGCCTGCTTATTGGTGAAGAAAGACGATCTGGCTCGGCGGGTTGCAAATCTCTACTTTTCAAGTTTTGCTGAAAAAACTGGCAATGTCGCTCGCGTAAATACGGATGGGAGAACAGCATTGCAGTATCTTCTTTCGCTGGGGCCAGAGACAATCCGGCCAGCGGACTGGCGCCCAGCCAATCCGTCCTCGCTCCTTTCAGTATTATTACTATTCGGCTCAAAGCTCGGCTTTGAATCAATTTGGGACTTGCGGGCTCTGGATAGAAAGTCTTCTAATTTTTATATTCCTGAAAACCACCTCGATTTTGGGAAAAAAGTGATCGAAGGCGGCATCAATTATACACACAGGATTGGCTTTGGAGTTTGGAATGTCGTGGACTTCAATCGGGAGTTTGAACGTGGATTGCAAGCCAGCTTCCACTCCAACCTATCAAACCTCCCAAAAGAAGGGGCAGCCCTTTGCACGGTGGCGTCCTTGCTCTTCCCAGATCGCCTTCCGTTGCTACTTGAGCTTTTGTTATAATCTGCACGCGCATGAAGGATATAGACACCAATTATCTGGCCGTCCTGGAGTGGGATACAAAACGCACTGCCGAACTGTCTGAAAAGTATAAACCTTATGTTCAAGTGACAGATGCCTACGCTGGTTTGGTGTGTGAGATTGTAAATGTGATTGGAACAAAGACCCCTAAATCCGTGCAGGACATTGTTGTTCGAGACCTCGCGGCTGACGTGTTTGATGCGCTACACGAGTCACGTCGAATTATTTTGACTGGAAGATGCGACATGGCTTATCCGCTTGCTCGTCGTGCTTTTGAGTCTCTGTCGTTGATGGTGCTTTGTGTGCTTGATGATAAGTATGCTGCAAAATGGCAGTCTGGAGTGTAAATAAAAAATGCAGAAGTGAGACGGGAACTTGCTAAACACCCATTTGGTGAAACAGAGGAATCAACCAAACATCTCTACAGGTTCTATAGCTCGGGCACACACGCTAATCGAAATTTCATTCCCCGTCGGTTTCTTGGCGAGGGCAATCAATTCGTATTGGGTTCGATCCCAAAGCCAAGTATTGCATTAGTCACCGATTATTGCACAAACCATCTCCGGATGTGGTTCTGGTTCACGGCCGTGCTGATATATTTTTTTCATGATCTTGTTGACCCTTCACGACCGGATTTTGGCAAGCGTTACCTCCACGTCGCTGAAGTGGCACAACACCTCATAGAAGAATTGGAAAGAAATTTTCACCGCTTGCTGAAATTAGAGCAGGCTGAAGTTGCTAAGGCAAAGCCATCATGACCTTGAACGCTAAAACAGAAAATTTACGCGTCGGTCACGGATTTGAATTTCAACAAGGCGCGCGATTGTTTTCGCACGCCCACGCTCCATTTGCTTAAATAACCGCCATGAGCGTATCACAACGCACAGCTCAAAACATTCGGGAGCGGCTGCTCAAAAATATGGAGCTGGTCATAAGAATTGAACCATTTACAAGTTCATGCCTTCGTTATCCCAGAATGCGCGCCTGAAACTGGCAAATGATGTGACCTTTCAATCGCTGGGACCCGGCGAGGAAACGGTCGTGCTCTCGCTCAACTCCGGCTACCTGTTCACCTGCAATGAAACCACCGACGCCTTTCTGCGGAAGCTGGATGGCCGGCTCCCGCTGGCTGCGGTGATTGACCTGCTCTTCAACGAGTTTCAGGTTCCCCGCGAGGCGTTGAGCGTGGATATGACGGAACTGGCCGCGAAGTTGTTGGAGGAGAAACTCATTGTTGAAGAACCCTGAACCCATACCTCCCGGGAGCCGGCGGATTTTGCGCGGACATATCTGGCTGCTGGCAACGCTGATTCCGCTGTTGGAAAAAATTATCCCGCTCAAATGGTTGTTGCGTCTGCTGACCCCGCCGTCCCGTTTCAAGCCCTATGCCGGCACGCCGTCGGAGGAAATCTCGCGGCTGGTCACCCACCGCTTGCGTGAGCCGCGTAACATGCGCCGGCGTGCCTGCCTGCGCCAGGGGCTGACGCTGTTCCATTTCCTGAAGCTGGCGGGCTGGCCGGCGGTCCTGCGCATCGGCGTTTTCCCGCCGAGCCTCGACAGCCGGCGAATGCACGCGCATTGCTGGGTCACCCTCAACGGCGTTCCCTTGTCCCCGCCACCCGAACAGTCGGCGGCAACACTTCTGGTCTGCGGTTCGGCAGACGACCCGGCGGCAATGGTCGGCGGCCCGGAGCCTGGCCACAAATGATGAGGAGGATGGGAAAAGGGAAAACATTCAACATCCAACATCGAACTCTGAACATCGAATGGAAAAGGGGCGCAGTCAGAACAAGCAAATGGAGCAAATAGGTTGACAGGCGGCGGCCAAACTGGGAGAAAAGGCGCAGTTCAGACGCAGTTAGATTGGGTTGTTCAAATCGTTCAATGGAGAAAAATTTAATCATATGAAAACATCAAAAAAGCAGACCAAGCCGGAGAGCAAGAAGCGCGACTACACCAAACCAGAGCTTAAAAAGCGCGAACGGATCAAAGAAATAACAGAATCTCCCGCCCCGATTACCACCACAGTTCCAACGCCATCCGACCGCAACGCCAAGAAAAACTTCCGACCGGTGGACACCGTGGCCGTGCTGGAGACGCTGGCGGCCATCCCGATCGAACGGTGGAATTACCAATGGGAAAAGGACAGCGATGTCCCGCATCTCGGCCCGATGGCGCAGGATTTCAAGGGCGCGTTTTATCCCGGTCGCGATGACAAGACCATCAGCACTTTGGAATTCGACGGCGTGGCACTGGCGGCGGTTCAAGGATTGAACCGGAAGCTGGAGGAAAAGGACGTGGAGATTCAGGCACTCAAGAAAAGCGTTGCCGAACTCAGGCAGATGGTCTCGCAACTGACCCGGAACTGAATCGGAATATTCAACCAAGGCATCAACCACAGACCCGGCCTGCAAATGGCCGGGTTGCTAAAAGCGCAAAACCGCATGAAAACACAAAAAAAACAGACCAAACCAGAGAGCAAGAAGCGCGACTACACCAAGCCGGAGATTAAAAAGCGCGAACAAATCAAGGAAGTCACGGAAGGCGCCGCCCCGGTTGTCTCACACTAGTCGGTTTAGAGACTCGCAAGCGATCAACGAGAGACGCTTGCCTGCCTGCAAGATTCTCGTCCTTGAGTTTTCGACAACCGATTGTGCCAACTTTCGGAGCGGTTTGATTTGTACGTGGATTCCGGGTTGGAAAATGTTGCAGACTGGTTGAAGTCAGCAACGGCATTATAATTTTGTTTTTATTTTCCCTATCGAGCCGAGCATGGGAGTGGCAAGAGCACATTACGACGCGCATGGCATGCGAATGACGGTGGAGGCGCAAAGTCAATCGCTGCTGGATGTGATTGACACCCTGCTGGGCGCTTACGCCAGCGTTAACGGCGGCTCGGACGGGTTCCTGGTGAGGCTGGATTACGGTCAAATACCAACGGAAACTGACCCTGAACTGCATGACTTCTGGAAGGGTACTTTGCCTGATGGGACATGCATGGTCTGCCGCAGCGGGCTGAATCGACGGCAGGTTGAAATGCCGGGCCACGTCCGAGCCGACATTGAACTGGCCGCGCGCGTTGCAAGGTTTGTGGTAAATCCGAACATCAAAACCGGTTTGCTGGAAACTTGTTTCCTGCCGTTGTTGTGCGACTGCCTCGGCCTGACGGGCCATTATGTAATCCATGCCGCCAGCCTGTTTGTCCAGGTCGGCGGCCAGCGCCGGGCGCTCATCGTCTCGGGCATGAGCGGCGCAGGAAAAACCACCCTGGCGCTAGCACTGGCGGGGATGGGCCTGGGCATGCTGGCGGACGACATGACGCTTTACCAGGCCGCGACTGCGAACCAGCCGGGACAAATCTGGGGAATTCGGACCCGATGCAAGGTGCATACGCGAACGCTGGAATTGCTTCCCTGGCTGCGCGACCTGCCAGCGGGCGGCGCCTCGTTGAACGGTGAACGGCTTGTGGATTCCCGGTCGTTGAAGCCGCCTACCACCGGCCTGACAGTAGCGCCGGGGGTGATCCTTTTTCTGAACCCTCGAAACCCGGAGGCTCACCACATCGAACCGGTGGACCGGGTCACGGCGATAACGCGTCTGACCCGCGAAAACGTCCGGGCGGTCGATCAGCGCCGCGAGGCGGTGGCGGGCCGGGCGTTTGAGGCGTTGACGGAACTGGTGCGCTCCAGCCGGATTTTTCAGGCCAGCCTTTGCCCGCGCCTGGAAGAACTTCCTGAGCGGCTCGCTTCCCTCTGGTCTTGATGTGCTGAACCAAATCCATTCCCTGCTGTTGGCGCTGGCGGATCCCCGCGGCCCGGCCAGGGCCATTGACCTTGCCCCGCCGGAACCAAAAAAATTGCGGCAACTGCTGGAACTGGCAGACCGGCATGGCGCGCTGGCCATTGTCATGGAAAATCTCAAGCAGGTGACCGGACAGGTGAACGGACCTTGGAATCCGTTCCAGCCGGACCCATCCGCGTGGGAATGGGCCCAGCAACAATTGCGTTCCCGGACGGGGTTGTCACTTGTGCTGCGCCTGCAGGCTCAGGAATTGACCGGCCGCATGCAGGAGGCAGCAGGGTTGCCGGGGTTCGTCCTCAAAGGGTGCGATTTTGCCGATCGCCTTTATTCGCATCCGTCCTTACGCCCGTTCACCGATGTGGATCTGTTGATTCCCGGGCGGATTCTTCCCGAAACACGGCAGGTGTTCAGGAAACTGGGTTACCTGCCGGTCCCGGTGCCGATGAAACATGCGACCGGTTACGGTGAAGAAAGCTGGCGCCACCCGACCCGCGCCGGCGGCACGGTGGAAATTCATTGGAACCTGGTGAATTCTCCGTCGCTGCGGCGCGCGTTGTCCGTGACCTATGAAGACCTGCAACTGGAGACACACCAAAGCCGGTCTCGTCCCAGCGCCGCGGCCATGCTGCTGATTGCGGCGGTGCATGGCGTGGCCAGTCACGGCGTTGACCGGCTGCAAGTGCTGTGCGACGTCGTCCAAGCCGTTCGCGGGACGGCGGGCGCTTTGGACGAAACGTGGCTGGCGCAGGCCGTTCCACAAACCGGGACAGACCGTGCGCTGGCAACGGCGCTGGCATTGGCTTATAAAATGTATCGCGAACCGGCCTGCCTGGACCTGATGAAACGTCTGGGGATTGGGCGACGGGCATGGCCGGGCAATTTGTTGCTGAGCCGCGGTGTCATCCTGCGCGCTCATGCCGTGCGCGATTCGTTCCGCCGGCAGTTGTTTCGGGAATTTTTGAAACGCAAATGAATGTCCTGCTCGTTTATCCGGCGCCACCGCCTTCGGCCTGGCCCAAGGGCGCCTTTCGTTCCCGATGGATTCCATCCGGGCTGGCCTGCATTGCCACTGTGCTGCGCCGGGGCGGACACCGGGTCAAAATCCATCTCTGCGAAGAAATCTTGGAGTTGAATCAATACGACCGGGCTGCGGCCCGGGCATCGTTACAGGCGTTGATGCGGGAATTTCGCCCCGACCTCGTGGGCCTGTTGCTCGTCACCTCCGCCGTGCCCGAGGGCGCGATTGTGGCTGAAGACGCCAAGACATTACTGGGTTCGCAGACTCTGGTGGTGGCCGGCGGGCCGCATCCAACCGTTCTCCCGGAAGAACTGCTGGCCGGTTGCCCGGCCATCGACGCGGCTGTCATCGGCGAAGGCGAGTTGACCATGCTGGAACTGGCGGACCACGGCATCTCGCCGTCCGTCAACGGTATTGTTTTTCGCCGCGACGGAACGCTGGTGCGCACACTTCCCCGCGCAGCGGTGAAGGACATCGACGGCCTGGGGCCGCCCGCCTACGACCTGTTCAACCTGAAACATTTCATGGAACCCAGCCGCTGGCTGATCCGGTTCCTAAAACTTCCGGCCACCAACCTCCGCACCAGCCGCGGCTGCACCCATCGCTGCAGCTTCTGCGCCGGCCATCTGGTCTCCGGACTGAACGTGCGCCATCATTCCATCGAATACGTCCTCGACCAGATGCGCCGCGCCGCGACGGAACTCGGCGTGACCGCCATTCGTTTCGAGGACGACACCGTGGGGGCGGACCGCGGGAGATTGCTGGAATTATGCGCGGCCATCCGCCGGGCCGGCCTGCACCAGCGCCTGAAATGGGAGGCGTGCCTCCGGGTGAACCAGGCCAGCGACGAAGTTCTGGCCGAGATGAAGGCCGCCGGTTGCATCCAGATCGAATACGGTTTTGAAAGCGGCTCGACGGAGTCACTGCGTCGGCTTGGCAAGCAGACGGACATCGAGCTGAACCGGCGCGCCGTTGAACTGACGCGGCGGGCGAGCCTGCGCATTTTCGCGGACATCATGGTGGGTCTGCCGGGCGAAACCGAGGCGGACTTTGAAGCCACGGTGAAGTTCCTGCGCTGGGCGCGGCCGGAAATCATTTCCGCCGCGCGGCTTTGTCCGTTGCCGGGGACGCCCATTTACAAAAATTTGGACCCCGCTGCGCGGGCCAGGCTTGACTGGGCCGACTTCAGCTATCCGGACAGCCAGGTAAACCCGGTCAATCTGACCGCCATGCCCGACCGGCAAATCAATGAACTGTATCGGAAGTTCCAGAAATATTTTATCCGGCCGCAAGTGACATGGGCCTTGCTGCGGGATACACCTGCTGCCGAGCGTCGGCAGCAATGGCCCCTGCGCAAGAACCTGGCCCGCTTCGTCCTGCGCCATCCACTCAAAGCCATGCAGGTGCCGTGGTAGGACATGGCGACGGCGGAGCGCCGGTTTCTCCGTGTGGGGAACGAGCACGACTCACACAAACTTGCCGGGGTTCAGGATGCCCTTTGGGTCGAGGGCGTGCTTCACGACGCGATGGAGTTCGCGCACTTCTTTTGACACCGCCTGCGGCCACCAGCGTTTTTTGGCCAGGCCGATGCCGTGTTCGCCGCTGATGGCGCCGCCCCAGGCAATGACCTGGGCGAAGAGTTCATCGAGCGCAGCTTCGGCGCGTTGCTCGGCGTGCGGCTGGTTCAGGTCCACCATCACGTTGGTATGGATGTTGCCATCGCCGGCGTGACCGAAACACGCAACAGGCAGGCCGTGTTTTTTTTGCAGCCGGGCAGCGAACTTGAACAGGTCTTCCAACCGGCTGCGCGGCACGACGACGTCTTCGTTAAGTTTGGTCAGGCCGGTGTCGCGGAGGGCATAGGAAAATTCGCGCCGGATTTGCCAGATTTCCTTGCATTGGGCGGCGCCGAGGCCGCGTTCGACCGACGACGGGTTCTGTCGACGGATGATTCGCTCCAATTCCTTGATTTCAGCGCGGACGGAATTTTTCTGGCCGTCGAGTTCGACGATGAGATGAGCGCGGCAACCGCGCAGGCGCTCGCTTTTGGTGCGTTTATAGGCGGCGGCGAGCGTGAATTCGTCGGCCAACTCCAGCGCGCACGGCAGAAAACCGGCGCGGAAAATGGCGTGGAGTGTGCGCACAGCGGCGGGCATGGAACCGAAACCGACAGCGAGGTTGGCGCGGAACGGCGGCAGCGGGAGCAATTTCAGCGTGGCTTCGGTGACCACGCCAAGCAGGCCTTCGGAGCCGACAAACAGGCGGTGAAGGTCGAAGCCGGTCTTGTTTTTGTGGGTGCGTCCGCCGAGGCGTTGAATTGTGCCGTCGGCGAGGACGACTTCCAGACCGAGAACGTAATCGCGGGTGACGCCGTATTTCAGGCAGCGCGGGCCGCCGGCGTTGGTGGCGATGTTGCCGCCGATGAAGTTGTCCGCGCGGCTGGCGGGGTCGGGCGGATAAAAGAGGCCGCGCTTCTCGACCATTTCCTGCAAATGTTGCGTGTTCACGCCCGGCTGGACGACGGCGGCGAAATCGGCAGCATTGATGTCCTTGATGCGGTTCATCCGTTCAAGCGAAAGCACGATGCCGCCGCGCATGGGCACGCAGCCGCCGACGTAGCCATGGCCCGCGCCGCGCGGGGTCACGGGAATGCGATGGCGATTGGCAAAGCGGAGCAGGGTGGAGACGGATTGGGTGGAGCGGGGCAGGGCGACGGCGTCGGGTTGGTGCGAAGCAAACCATTTGTCGCCGGCGTAATTGGCCAGGATTTGCTGGTCAAAAATGATTTCGCCGGCCGGAAGTATGTTTTTGAGCCGGCGGAGAAGTTTTAATTTTGCGGGAATCATTCAGCGGGCGCGGTCGGCGCGTTGAGAAATTCCTTCGCGTCGGCGGCTTCGGCTTCGGGCACTTGGACGTGGATGCCGCCGGCGGCGAGCGAGTAACCGTCCATGCTCAAGGCGGACAATTCGCCCGCCACGAACGGATGAAAGCCCGCCGCTTCGAGCCGGGAGCGGACGAGTTGCGCGTCGGCTGGACTCAGGGCGGTGAAGACGGTGGCGAAGTCCATGGCGGAATAAAATGGCGCGGAATGGCATTTAGACGGTCGGCACTTTTATTTCCGCAAAAACGATGACGCCCGCGCCGGTTTGGAGGAGGGTCTGGACCTGGACTTCGACCTGCTGGCCGACATGCGACTGGCCGTTGTTGACGACGACCATGGTGCCGTCGGGCAGATAACCGATGCCCTGTCCCTTGTCCCTGCCTTCGCGCACTATTTTCAGTTGCAGTGTTTCGCCGGGAAGCAAAATCACCTTGAGGCATTTGGCGACCTCATGGAGATTCACGTAGCTGATCTTTTGCAACTGGGCGATTCTGGCCAGGTTGTAATCGTTGGTGTAAAGCCGGGCATTGAGGTTGTGCGCGAGGTGGACAAGTTTGGTGTCCACTTCAGGTTCATCGGGAAAATCGCCATCGTGAATGCGGACTTCCGTGCGCGCATTGTGCTGAAGGCGGTTGAGCATCTCCAGTCCGCGGCGGCCGCGGGCGCGTTTGATGGGGTCGGAGGAATCGGCAATCTGCTGGATTTCCTGCAACACAAAACGCGGCACGACGATCAAACCCTCCAGAAAACCGGTTTCAATCAAATCGGCGATACGCCCGTCAATGATGACGCTGGTGTCGAACAGCAACAGATTGTCCGGTTTGTTTTGCGGCGCAAAACGGACATAGGGAATGATCAGTGAAAAATCCTCCTTATTGCTGCGCATGGCGAGGATGATGCCGATGTAGCCGAAGCCCAGGAACAGTCCGAGCCGGATGAGCCATTGGACATTGTCAGGGGCGTTTTCAAAAAGGCCGGAGCGATCCACCAGCAGCGCGACGACGGAGCCGAGCAACAGACCGAACGTCGTGGCCGAAAACGCGCGGAGCGAAAAACCCTTGAGCATTTCATCCACGGCAACCATCAGTCCGCCAAAACCGAAGCCCGTCATCATGCCGATCAAGCCGCTGTGGCTTAGCGCGGTAAATTCCGGGCGCACCTGGCTGACGGCGTAACCGCCCGTCGTGCAAAGCGCGAGAAACAAAATCCGTATGGCCCAGAGCGGAGTCATGGTTCAGTGGGGGTTGTTGGTGGCCGGTGTCCCGCCCGGCGGGATGCGCAACGGTTCATGGTGCCAGAGCATACCCCACAGTCCGAGCCGGTTTAAATTGCTCGATGCAATTGCGAGATTGTTCGCGATGGCTTGCACGTTGGTGGCCAATTGTTCGTTCTGGAGTATGGTTCCAGCAAGACCTTTGCCAGATTGGACATCGTACAACACACTTTTCAACACTTCGGTCGAAGATTCAATGTTTTTCACCGCGGTGGTGATATCCGTGCTGTTGGTTGCCAGCACGCCTTCGGCGGCATTGGCCAGGTGCATCAACTCCTGTGAAAAGAAAACAATGTTGCTGACGGCGAGGCTGGCCTGCGAACCGTTGGTGGCAATGATCGCGTTGATGTCGTTCACCGTGTTCATCGCCTGTTCGGTAAACGTGCGCATATTGTTCACGGCCACGGAAAAATTGGTGAGCGTCTTTTCGTTCAGCACGACGCGTCGCAAATCCGTGACCGAGTCGTCGAGTTTTTTGACGGTTTCGTCAATGCGCTTGATAAACCCGGAGGTCGAGCGCGCGGCTTCCTGCAAATTAAACGGCTCCTGACAGACGACGTCCGCGCCGTCCTGCAGCAATGGCGGCGAATTCGTTGTGGGAACGATGGAGACGTATTGGTCGCCGAGAAAGCCGGATTGTTCGATGACGAAACGCGCGTCGTGGTAAATTTTGTTTTCTTTGTAAATGTTCAAAAGAATCGTCACGCTTTTGCCGTCATTGGCGAGTTTGATGTCGGAGACGCTGCCGACCTGCACGCCGGCGAGCAAAACGCCCGCGCGTTGTTTCAGGCCGCCAACGTTGCCCGCGTGCAGGCGCAGTTCATAGGTGCCGCGGAACAGGCTCGTGCCCTTGCTGAACATGATCAGCAACGCCGCCAGCAGCGCCAGCCCGATGAACACAAACAGGCCGACTTTGGTTTCCAATCGCGATTTATCCATGACTCAAGGCAAATTTTCCTTGGGATCGGCAACGCCGTCAATGAACTGCCGCACCACCGGATCCAACGAGTCAAAAATCTGGTCCGGCGTGCCGTTCGCGTAAATTTTTTTGTTGTGCAACATCAACACCCGCTGGCCGACGCGCCGGGCCGTGCGCATGTCGTGCGTGACCGCCACCGTCGTCACTTTCAGCCGGTCGCGCACGCGCAGGATCAACTGGTCAATGCTGTCGGACACAATCGGGTCCAAGCCGGTCGTCGGTTCATCATAGAGCACGATCTGCGGTTCGTAAATGATGGCGCGCGCCAAGCCCACACGCTTGCGCATGCCGCCTGACAGTTCGGCCGGTTTTTTGTCTTCCGTGCCCGGTAAATCAACCATTTCGAGCGCTCCGGCCACGCGCCGGCCGATTTCCGCCTCGGTCAAATGTTCATATCGGCGCAACCCGAACGCCACATTTTCCGCGACCGTCATTGAATCAAACAACGCCGCGCTTTGGAACAACATGCCGAATTTCCGCCGCACGCGCAGCAACTGACGTTCGTTCATCGGCACGATGTTTTCGCCGTCAATCAACACCGCGCCCGTGTCCGGCTGTAGCAGGCCGATGAGGTGCTTGAGCAGAACGCTTTTGCCACTGCCGCTGCGACCGATGATGGCGACTGATTCGCCATTTTCAATCTTAAAGCCGACGCTGTCGAGGACCAGTTGCGCGCCGAAACTTTTTTGCAAATCCTGGACTTCAATCATAACATACCCACCAGTTTGCCCATGGTCAGCGTGAGGAAAAAGTTCGCGACCAGGATGGTGATGGAGGCGTAAACCACCGCCTCCGTGGTGGCCTGGCCGACGCCTTCCGCGCCCAGCCGGCACGTCATGCCTTTGTAACAGCCGATAAGCGCGATGACGCCGCCGTAAATGAATGCCTTGATCAGGCCGATGACCAGGTCCGTCTGGTGCGTGTATTTGAGCATGTTCGCCCAGAGATAGGCCGGCTCGATGTCGAGCACATTCACGCTCACGAAATAGCCTCCCAGAATGCCGATGACGATGGCTTCCACCGTGAGCAGCGGCAGCACGATGTGCGCCGCCAGCAGCCGGGGCACGACCAGGTAATCCACCGGATGCGTGGCCAGGGCGCGAAGCGCGTCAATTTGCTCCGTCACGCGCATCGTGCCGATTTCGGCGGCCATCGCCGCGCCGACGCGGCCGGCGACCATTAATGCTGTCAACACCGGGCCGAGTTCACTGCACATCGAAACGCCCACGACCGCGAGCGTGGCCGTGTCCATTTTGACCTTGTGAAACTGGAAGTAAGTCTGCGCGCCAAGCACCATGCCGGTGAACGCGCCGGTGATGAGCACAACCGACTGCGATTTCACGCCGATGAAATAAATCTGGTAGAGCAAGTCGCGCCACGAGGGCCTTCCCTTGAGCAGCGACGAAGCCGCCTCCCTGGCCAGCAAAGTGATCTGGCCCAGCTCGGCGAACGCTTCGTTCACACGTTTGCTGGCAGAAAGACTGAACATCACGACCACAGTATCAAATCAGCGGGTTTTGGCCAGCGCGAGGTTGACGTTCACTGCAAGTTGCGGTGCGACGGGAAAACTGCCAACTTCAACCGCTGTGATTCAAATGCGAAAATGGTTTTTTAAAATTGCGCTCGTTCTTTTGGGGCTGCTGTTGCTGCTGGCCGTGGCCGCGATTATTTTTCCGAAACCGTTTTTGTGCGTGGATAGCGGGCCGGTGAAGGCCGACGTGATTGTGGTATTGGGCGGTGGTTCGCACGAACGGCCGGAACGCGCGGCGGAACTTTTCAAGGAACACGCCGCGCCGCGCATCATCATCAGCGGGCTGGGCGATTACGAAATAAACCGGCGGCGGTTGATTGCGGCGGGCGTGCCGGCGAATGCGATTGAACTGGAATCCCGATCCCGCACGACGCGGGAAAATGCGCAGTTCACCGTCAAATTGCTCCGCGAACAAAAACCGAAGCGCGTCATCCTCGTTACGTCGTGGTATCATTCGCGCCGCGCGGTGGCGTGTTTCCGGCATTATGCGCCGGAGATAAGATTTTATTCGCGCCCGTCCTATTTTGCCTCTGCCCGCGCCGATTGGTCGCATAACCGCATCGGCAGCCGCATCCGGCTGGAGTATGCGAAGCTAATCGGCTACTGGATTCGTTATGGAGTTTGTCCGTTTTAAGCTGGACTGAAACTTCTTGCACTGGCAGGGGGCGTTGGCAATATGCTTTATTTCTAATCGCGGGGTGGAGCAGCCCGGTAGCTCGTCAGGCTCATAACCTGAAGGTCGCTGGTTCAAATCCAGCCCCCGCAACCAATTTAAAATATCCCTGCTAACCAGAGGCGGGGATTTTTTTATGTCCGAAACCGATGCATATCAGGTTTACGTAATCAGGAATGCTACCTGTCGGTTTTCGGCAGTTTTGAAATTGGGAACCGCGCCGGGATGCCGTAGAAAATTATTTGTTTCGTTGTGCCAAAAAACGAGCCATCGAAAACCTGAAATTAAGACGTCATTTCATCAGCCTTAAAATCACGTTTCGCGAGGTTTCAACTTCAGGAGAATGACCATTGTTTCATTTTTCACGAGACTGTTTCATCGTTCGCCAGATCACGCGCTTGGTCACAAATTATAAGTCGTCTAAAAGTGATACATCCCGAGAAAAAGTATCCAGCATTTGGACTCACAACCGATGGCATCAAAGCTGCACCACACCATGACAGGCAGTTGGAGGAATAAATTGATTACGCACATGAATGAGTAAATCGCAAACATCCTGAAACCAGCGGAATCAAATAAAATTTATGAAAATCAGCAACTCAATGGCCCTCGTGGCTTTGGCTATCACATTGACCTCATGCGTGACCCAGGCGCCGCCGCCGCCGCAGGCGTTTCACAATACGGACAATACCGCTTTGGTCATCGCGTCATTGGATGACAATACATGCCAGATGCTCCGACCCACAACCTCCAGCGGGGAGAAAAATGAGATGGTTCTGGCAAAGGCCATGACGCTGCCCCAACATCAGGCGGCAGTGGTGATCCTTGAGAATTACACCGAGCCGCAGATCGGTGACCAATTCCGCGACCGCGGCACAGCCCTGTTCGTCGGATTGCGGAACCTCGGATATCAGCACATTGTTTTCCTTCAAGGCAATGGCGGCGCCAACCCCGAGGGGTTGATGACACTTGCCGAATACAATTAGCGAAATGGGGTTACATATCCCGCCCGCAGGACGAGGCATGGAATCCTGCGGGCGGGTCGCTTTTCAGATCCATCCCCGCAACCAATTTCAAGGATGAAAATGACCGGCAAAACTTTGACACCGCGCCTTCAATCTTTATTCTTGGTCCGTGCGCACTGTTTCCGTCCAGCTTGGAAAACGCAGCTATGCCATCAAAATTGCGCCGGGTTTGATTGACCGGCTCGGCCGTGAATGCGCGCGCCTGAAACTCGGCGCGCGTTGCGCCATTATCACCGATACCAATGTCGGCAGACGGTTTGCCAAAGCGGCTTTCAATTCCCTCGCCACGACAGGTTTTTCGCCTTCACTGATTGTTGTTCCAGCAGGCGAAACGGCCAAAAGTTTGAAAACCGTTCAAACCTGCTACGACCTGCTCGCGGCGCACCGGCTCGAACGCAAATCCTTCATCGTCGCGCTCGGCGGCGGCGTGGTCGGCGATCTGGCCGGGTTCGTCGCAGCAACGTATTTGCGCGGCATCGCGTTTGTACAGGTGCCGACGACGCTGCTGGCGCAGGTGGACAGCTCCGTCGGCGGCAAGGTCGGCGTAAATTTGAAAGCCGGCAAAAATCTCGTGGGCGCGTTTTATCAGCCGCGTTTGGTGCTGTGCGATCTCGATACCATGCGCACTTTGCCCGAACGCGAGTTTCGCGCCGGTCTCGCCGAAGTCATCAAATACGGCATTATTTATGATGCCAGACTGTTCGCGCAACTGGAACGCGATTTGCCGAAGCTGCGTGAGCGCGATCCCAAAACGCTCGCTGACGTCGTGGCTCGTTGCTGTGCAATCAAAGCAGAGGTCGTCGGGAAGGACGAAACCGAGAGCGGGTTGCGGGCGATCCTGAATTTTGGCCACACCATTGGCCATGCCATCGAAAACATTTCCGGCTACGGGAAATTCCTGCACGGCGAGGCGGTTGCCATCGGCACAGTCACAGCGGCCGGACTGTCACAAAAGGTGGTCGGTCTGCCCGCCTGCGACGTTTTGCGAATTGAGAATTTGCTCCAGGCCGCTGGCCTGCCGGTTGGAGTCAAATTAAATCCGGCGCAGCGCAAAAAACTTTTTGCCGCCATGCGCCTCGACAAAAAAGTCAGCGGCGGCGAAATCAAATTCGTGCTCGCCAAACGGATTGGCAAGGTGGTCTGGGGCCGGTGGGTTCCCGACGAATTCATCCAACAAGCCCTCGTCTTTCGACTTTCGACCCTCGACTAGCATGAGTTCCGTCAGTGAAACCATAGTTCGTGAATACTTCGAGCTGCACGAGTTCCTCGTGCGCCAGCATCGCAAATACATCGCGCAAACCAAACGCGAGGATGATGACATTGATTTCTTCGTGCTGAATCCGCATCCGCAAAAGCGCGAAGCCGAATTGCCGTTTGTTTTGTCATCGCCGGATTTGAAGTTTATCGGGCGCGCCGTCGTGGTGGTGAAGGGCTGGCACACCGAGACGTTCAGTATGGCAGTGTTGGCGCATGCGCCGGAGATTTTCCGGTTTGTCGAACCGAAAGTGTTTCAGCAGGCAGTCCGCACATTTGGCGCTGAAGGTACGCCAACGAAAATTCTGGTCGTGCCCGCGTTGCCACAGGGCGAGGATGCGCGCAAGCAAAGCATTGAATTGCTGCGGTCGAAGGGCATTGACGCCGTGATTCCGTTTCACGTGATGCTCGCCGACCTCGTCGGGCACATCGAGGTGAACCGCAACTACCAGAAATCCGACCTGCTCCAGATGATTCGCATCCTGAAAAATTACGATTTCTTCAAGGAACCGCAGTTGGAATTGTTCAAACCAAAACGAAGACGGCGTTAAACCGCCCGGGCCTGAACCAGCTGGACAAACCGCTCGAAGCTGCGGTCGTAGGTCCGTTCCACATCATCCGGGAAACAACAGGCCGGAAGCTGGCGCATGTCCAGATGGTAGCGCAGGCACTCGCAGCAAATGCCTTGGCGCGGACACCCGCCGTAGCTGCAATTGCACCGTTTCAAGTTGGTTTGTTGTTTACATTCCATGGCTGGCCTTTCCGTCGTTGATTTCCAAGGGCATGGTGCCCTCCAATTTCGCAGTTTTCAAATTCTCATTTTGCGTTACCTTGTCCGGGCATTGATATGGTGCTGGTCATAGATAACTACGATTCGTTCACCTACAACCTCGTGCAATATCTCGGCGAGTTGAAGGTGGAATTGCAAGTGCGGCGCAACGATGAGGTCACGCTCGACCAAATCCGTGCACTAAAGCCCGAACGCATTCTCGTGTCGCCCGGGCCGTGTTCGCCGCGCGAATCCGGGTTGTCGAACGAAGTCATTCGCACATTCGGCCGGGAGATGCCCGTGTTCGGGGTTTGTCTCGGTCACCAGTGCATCGGGCACGTGTTCGGCGCGGAGGTGGTGGTGAATTACCGCATGATGCACGGCAAAACCTCGCCGATTAAACACAACGGGAAGGACCTTTTCATGGGCATGGCCAATCCCTTTGTCGCCACGCGCTATCATT
Source organism: Verrucomicrobiota bacterium (assembly GCA_049510395.1). GTDB lineage: Bacteria > Verrucomicrobiota > Verrucomicrobiia > Limisphaerales > UBA11358 > UBA11358. Next base: position 12,403 of record JBEKYY010000019.1, on the reverse strand, counting down.
CGCTCGTCATCAAACGCGACACGCTGCCGGTCTGCCTGGAAGTGACTGCCGAGACCGACGAGGGCGAAATCATGGGGGTGCGGCACAAGGAATTGCCGATCTGGGGCGTGCAATTCCATCCGGAAAGCATCCTGACCGACAATGGACGTCAGATTATTAAAAATTTTCTCAAGTTGAAGTAGCGGCGCAGTACGCTATACTCAATGCCTCATGCAGATTGTTTTGCTGAAATCGAAAATTCACCGCGCCACCGTCACCGGCGGCAACGTGAAATACGAGGGTAGCTTGACCATTGCCATCGACTTGATGGAAAAGGTCGGCCTGCACCCGTACGAAAAAATCCTCTGCGGTAACATGGCCAACGGCGAACGGTTTGAGACTTACGCCATTCCCGGCCAGCGCGGTTCCGGCCAGATCATTCTCAATGGCGCTGTCGCGCATCTCGGTAAAAAGGGCGATTTGCTGACCATCATGAACTTTGCGACCTTTGGCAAGGCGAAGGCGGAGAAGTGGAAGCCCCGTGTCATTGTGCTTGGCAAGGGAAACAAGATTGTGGACAAACGGGGAATTTAAACCACGGATGGACACGGATTCACACGGATAAAAAGTCTTCAACGGTAACCGGATCGAAACTAAGCACCCCTCGCCCCGTCCCTCTCCCCGCCGGGCGGGGAGAGGGTGTCCGCAGGACGGGAGAGGGGGGTGTTATTTTCCAAAAAAAATACGCCGGTCGTAAAACCGGCGTGCTGGCAGACAAAATAAACTTCGTGGGTTAAAGATTTTTGGTGACTTCGTTCCAGTTGATTACATTCCAGATCGCTTTCAGATAATCGGCGCGCTTGTTCTGGTATTTCAGATAGTAAGCGTGTTCCCAAACGTCCACGCCGAGAACGGGTTTGCCCTCGCAACCGGCGATCGCCTTGCCCATGAGCGGATTGTCCTGGTTGGCGGTGGAAACGATTTCCAGTTTGCCGCCGTTCGAGACCAGCCAGGCCCAGCCGCTGCCGAAACGGCCGATGCCCGCCGCTTCAAACTTCGCCTGAAAATCGGCGAAGGAGCCGAACGCGGCCTTGATGGCGTCGCCGAGCTTGCCGGTGGGCGCGCCGCCGGCCTTGGGCGCAAGCAGTTTCCAAAAGAATGAGTGGTTCCAATGGCCGCCGCCGTTGTTGCGCACCGGCCCGCGGATGTTGTCCGGCACAGATGCGAGGTCCTTGATCAGCGCGTCGAGCGGTTTGGCCTCCAGCGCGGCATTGCCGGCGATGGCCTTGTTAAGGTTGTCCACGTAAGCCTTGTGATGACGGTCGTGATGGATTTCCATCGTCAGCGCGTCAATGTGCGGTTCCAGAGCTTCCTTGGGATAGGGCAGGGGCGGTAGTTCATGTGTCATATTTTTTAATCCTTTCGTTTCATTTAGTTAATACTTGAAGTTAAATTGCGCCAAGGCCTGGAAAAAAGCAAGTGCGGATGAAACAACAAATTGTGCGCCAATTACTTTTGAACTTCCGGCTTGAATTCTTTCTCGATGTAACTTGTGTCCCAAACCCGATCTTTGCGAACAACACCTTGTTCTTTTACCTCGCGCATAATGTCGGCAATTTGATTCCAATCCAGCCGAACATTTATCCCAGATACGCCAGTTGCGAACCGAAATTCTATCCCATCATCTTTTTCTTCCGATAGAACGTAACTGGCGGTCTTCAAGGTGTTCGTAAAATCTCGGCCTGACTCTTTTGACCCACGCCATAAAATCTCATCAGTTATGTCTAAAGGCAATTCTGGTGCTTTGACAGCGAAGATACGCAATTCTGTATCTTGAGGTTCATGATGGTAAGGTCCCCGATAAGCTGCATACCCGGAAAATAGTGCTACACCATTTTTCACCCTAGCAACCATAATATCAGGCCAAATCTTAACCGTTCTCCATCCTTTTTTGTACCGCAGTTCAGAACGATGTGCTGGTGGTTCCCACGAAAGGCGCGTGTAAGTCGCTTCTACATAACCATCGCCTAATTTCTCATAACTCGGTATGGTTCCACACCCGGTCAAATTCACGCAGAGAGCCGCCAGTGGAAAATAACAAACCAATTTAGTGTTCGATTTCATAAGTATGGTTGTTAGCTCCGCGTTGGTTCATGGATTCAAGCAAACAGGTCGCGGATTTTGGCGCGGGCTTCGCGCAGTTTGGCATCCTTCACTTTGCCTGCGGCGTAAAGAATCACGGATTGTTCGACGGTGAACAGGCGGTTCGGACGGATGAAACTGTCCACGGCCAACCGCCCGCGTTCAAAATCGGCAACGGCCAGTGGAACGGAATATCCATCGGAACGCGATTGGCTGGTGATCTGGCAAAGAATCAAATCGTCGCCGGTCAGATTGGCCACGACGAGGGCAGGGCGGCGTTTGCCGGATTGCAAGTTCGTTTGTGGAAAAGGCAGTACAACAACTTCGCCGACTAGAGGCTTGCCCATGCGGCGTCCTCCTCGGGAGTGTTCCAGTCCTTGGCAAGCGCGGTTTCGCTCAGGAGCAGGCCGTTGAACGAATCTTTCTGTTTGGTTCGCAGAGAGCGGGCAAAATTGAAGACCTCCCGTTGCATTGGCTCGGGCAAATCAGCTATTTCCTTTTCGATCAATTCTCGCGTGCTCACAGTTTGTTTATCGCAGATTCAGGCATGTTAGTCAACCGCCCCACCAAAGTGGCGCAGGCGTCACGCCTGCAAAACCGATCACACAGGCCAGAGGCCTGTGCCACCCCTATTTCGCCAATTCCACGAAATTCTTCAGTAGTTGCAGGCCAACTTTCTGGCTTTTTTCCGGGTGAAATTGCGTGGCGAAAACATTGTCGCGCCAGACCGATGACGCGAATTTGTCGCCGTAATCAGTCCGCGTGGCGATAATGCCCGCATCCACCGGCTGCGGATAAAAGCTGTGGACGAAATAGACGTAGCTGCCACTACCCACACCGCGGAACAACGGACAATCCGGTTTCACGATTTCAAGCTGGTTCCAGCCGATTTGTGGAATTTTCAGTCCATGCTTTTCCGAGAACCTGACGACGCTGCCTTTGAAAATTCCGAGGCCGGCGGCGCAACTGTTGAATTCCTCGCTCTTTTCAAACAACGCCTGGTAGCCGACGCAGATGCCGAGAAACGGTTTGCCGGATTTTATGAATTCGCGCGCCGCATCGAGCAGTTCCTGTTTGCGCAGGGCGTTGATGCAATCGTCGAACGCGCCGACGCCGGGCAGCACCATCGCCTGCGCATCGCCGATTTTGTCCGGCGTCTGCACGATGCGCACCCCGGCGCCGACCTTGAGCAGCGCCTTGTGGACGCTGCGCAGGTTGCCGGAGCCGTAATCAAGCAAGGCAATCACAGCGACAATTTAGCCACAGATGGACACAGATGAAACACGGATTTTACCACTCAAATACCAAGTCCCTCACCCGTCGCTTCGCGCCACCCTCTCCCCGCTTGGGCGGGGCGAGGGAAATGAAAATTCGCATCCGTGTTCAATCTGTTTCATCTGTGGCTCAATTCCTTTTCTGTTTTCAACCGTAACTGACCGCACGCGGCGTCGATGTCGGCGCCTTTTTCGCGGCGGAGCGTGGCGGCAACCTTCTGCTTTTGCAGCGCGGCAAGGAATGCCTCACACACGTCTTCCGACGGCCGTTCCCACTTCAAACCCTCGACCCGGTTGTAAGGAATCAGGTTCACCTTCGCGAAAAGTCTGCGCGCGAGTGCGGCCAGCGGTTTGGTCTGTTCAATCGCGTCGTTCACGCCGGCGATCAGAATATACTCGAACGTGAGCATCCTGCCTTTTTGTGCCTGGTAATGCTCGCACGCAGCGACCAATTCCTTGAGCGGATACTTGCGGTTTATGGGCATGATTTTGTTGCGCACCGTGTCGGTCGCGCCGTGCAACGATATGGCGAGGCGAAATTGCAGCGGTTCGGCGGCCAGCTTGCGGATTTGCGGTGCGAGCCCACTGGTTGAGATGGTGATCTTGCGCGCGCCGATGCCGCCGCCCCACGGCGCATTCAGAATTTTGAGCGCCTTGAGCAGGTTGTCGTAATTCGCCAGCGGTTCGCCCATGCCCATCACAACTAAATTGTCCACCAGTCTTGAGTCCACAGTCTTTAGTCTCGAATGAGCGCCGCCTCCCGGCTCACGACTGGGGACTGTGGACTGCGGACTTAGCCTTTCGACTGCCAGGACCTGCTCCACGATTTCATCGGGCGTCAGGTTGCGTTTCAAGCCATCGAGGCCGCTGGCGCAGAATTTACAGCCGTAAGCGCAACCGACCTGGGTGGAAACGCAGAGGGTGTGGCGGTCGCTCGCGTCGCCGTACAGCGCCGGGTTGGCGGGAATCAGAACGCTTTCGATGAGCAAATGGTCGTGGAGCCGCCAGAGAAATTTCTGCGTGGTATCCACCCTCCGCAGTTCACTCTTCGTTGCCTGCTCTTTGCTGTAGCGTGCTGCGGAGGCCAGGGTGCTGCCAGGGAGGGCGGGTGCTGCTACGGAGGACGGGTCGGGTGCGCCCTGCTTGCGGACGAGTTCCAGGGTCTGGAGCGAAAAGTCCTGGCCGAGCTTTTCGCGCAGGGGCCTGGGCAGGTTTGTCATCGCATCCCAGGTTGCGACGCGGTGGACGTAAAGCCATTCGAGCAATTGCGTGACGCGATAGACCGGCTGTTCCCAGGCTTTAAACCGGGCTTCCAGTTCATCGCGAGTCAGTGACTTGACATCGGTCAGCACGGTTCAATAAGTCAATAATTCAAGTTCGCGGATGCCACTGTCGGTCAATTGCCAGCGACTGCCGCGCCGAACAACGAGGTGGCGGCAGGGATTGGCCTTTTCCTCGTCCTCATTGACCGAAAGCAGTTGGAACCGGCCCTGGCTGTGGATTTCCGAGTCGGCGCGCGGCATCAGGGCAAAGGCCACGCCATTGTAATTCAGGGCAATTTCATAGCCCGCGACGCCCTCTTTTTGGGCGATGGAATTGGGCAGGACCAGCATCGGATACCGTTTCAGGTAGTGAAAATTCGTCGAACGCACCAGCACGCGGCAAAGCTCGGTCTGGCCGCGGATAAAATTCAGCAGGCTGAATTTGGCGGCGGGGTTGTGTTCGGCAAGCAGAATTTCGCGCGCGTCGAAACCGTTGAGGTTCTGCCCGTTCCAGATGCCGTGGTCGTTGCGTTGTTTGGGAAAGGTTTGTTTATACCAGCCGGCAAAGCCCTCGTTGACGAACAGGTTCAATTCAAAATGCACATGAGCGCGTTCCTTGGTGATGGTTTCGCTGATGTTCGACGTGCGTCCCATCGTGGCGATGACTTCGCCGGCCCTGACTTGTTTGCCGACGGCGAGGCCGGGCTGGATTTCACTCAGATGCGCGTAAAGCGAATAAATCTCGATGCCTTCGATGATGTGACGGATGACGACGTATTTGCCGTAATTCGACAGCGCCGGCCTGGTGCTGAAATAAACCACCGTGCCATCGGCGGTGGCCATGACGGGATCGGTCGGCTCGCCGTGCCGGCCGCGCTGGAGGCAGCGGATGTCGATTCCCTCGTGCATTTGCCGGCCGTCGGTGCGCACGCAACCGAAACTGCCGGTCGTCCACGGTTTGTCCGGCGCGGTCGGGGCAAAGAATTTCAGTTCGTGTCCAATTTCATACAAGGCGTGATTGGCGGTGGGAAATTGGAACGGCTGTTGCGCGAAAAGGTTGGCGCCAAATCCAAGGGACAGCGCGACGGCGGAAAAAATGGCACGGTCAACAGCGGGGAAAATCATTTTAGCAAATGCTTGCGAATTTTTTTCGACATGTTGTTGAGACCGGGCACAAGTTGATCGGCCTCCTCGCGCGAGCAGTCGGGCGTGAACGCCAGCACGCCATCGGCAATGCGATGCGTGATGATCGGCGCGGCGAGCCAGCGGCCAGCGCCGGGTTTTTCGCTCCATTGACCGAAGATGGCAAAATGGCGGCCGGAATTGGCGGCGGAATATTGTTCGAGCAACCAGGTGCCGTTTTCATCGAATTTAATTTCGATGGCAAAACCGCCGCGCGCGTCGATGACTTTGGCCGAGACGATATTGGCTTCCGTCAAAATCGGTCCGCGCTTGATGGTGACGAGCACGGGGTCGGAGCGAAGCACGGAAATGTTCTGGCTCGTGCCGGCGGGGTCGGGACTCACCTCGATGTGTATGCGCAAAGCGCCAACTTCCTTTCCAGGTTCACCGGTCTGGCAGCCGCAAGCCAGTCCCAGCAGGAATGCCAGCGCCAAATAGATGTTGAATCGTCGCGCCAAAACTTTCATAGTGGCCCTCACAAAACCGCAACCCGCGAACAAAGTAAAGACACTTATGGGCAAACAATCCAACAAAGTTGAAAATCGAAAACGCCGGAACCGCTACCTCAAACGCAAAAAGATGGCGGCGAAAATGAAAAAGGCTGCGCTGAAAAAAGCGAATCGGGGCGAGTCGAAAGAGCCAAACTGGCAAGCGGCTTGAGCAATGATTTCATGGCGATGGCAAAGGCCGCCTGCATCGGCGGCCTTTTTCATTTTTGCGCATGTTTTTTTGATTTCTGAAAACACAAACTTCTTCACCGCGCGGTATTTCCGGCGAAAATCCGGTGAATAATTCTTCGTTCAAATTGAGCGAACGTCTGATTCCATTGGCTGATTCGAGTTGTTCGCAAGTTGTTCACGGGTCGTTTTCGGTGAACAAACTGTGCATATCAATTCGTTGTCGGTTTGGGAATTTGAGTTATGATGTTCACAGTTCATTGAAAGAACGAAGCGGGCGGTAAAGATCGAAAGATTGAGTTGTCCGTTTCAGGATAATCCCAGGTGACTGGGGAAAGGTCGGGTCAGGCTGGTTGGCCCGGCTCCTCTGAAGTTGGATCGAAAGGTTTGATGAGGAGGCAGAATTCACCAGTTCCTCTGGCGGTGTTCGCACACCGTCAAATGCGAATGAGGGACTTGGCGGCGAGGGGCGATGAGAAGCCGCTCCGAGCCGGGTCAAGTAGTTCAGGCCGGTTTCGAGCCTGGGCGAATCGCAGTTACCCAGAGGGTATCCGGTTGCTACTGCGCATCAGCACGGACGGGCGACTCTGGCGGTCACGTAAAAAAACGGGATCCGCCAAAAGAAAGACGCCGAAAGGCGGGACAAAATGAGCGTTCGCACCGGGAAGGACACGACGGCTCGGCAGGCTGCGTGAAAACCTTCCAAGCGTCGGCGATGTTAAAAACGACACCGCTGGGCTGTGAGCAAAAGGCGACCTGAGAGTGAAGAGGCGAGACCCGTGGTATCGGGCGAACGCGCCGTCAAAAACGGTGGCTGACCCGGTGCTAAGTGGTGAAGACGCGAAGAGCAAATCACAGACGTGTCTTCATCTGGTTTGCAAGCTGGTGGCGCAACCATCAGTTCAAGCAGGCTGAAAAGCCTCACTCGAAATCCAGTGTCCGCAAGGCGTTGGACGGCCCTGCCACGAGGCCGAAGACTCCGCTTGCCGTGGAGAATGGCGTCGGGAAGCTGACAGCCCCCGAAAGGGGCGCGCCTAATGTCGGCATGGGAAAGAGAGCCTGGCGTACTCCCATCCCCCATTTGTCCCTGCTCGACCGAAAGGCCGGGCAGGGACTTATTGTTTCTTGGAATCGTCCTCGTCTTCCTCCTCGTGCTCGTAATCGGGAATTTTTGAATTCGAGGACGACGACGAGAACGAGAACGAGGACGACAAGGAACAAATTTCCGCTTGCCCTCGTTCCCGACTCGCCACAATCTTGACTAACAAGAACAATTAAGCGAGTTTTGAAAGGACTTATGGGACGTATTTATAACAACATCGTCGAAACCGTCGGGCACACCCCGCTGGTCAGATTAAACAAAGTCACCGCCGGTCTGCCCGCCACGATTCTGCTCAAATGTGAATTTTTCAATCCGCTCAGCAGCGTCAAGGACCGCATCGGCATGGCGATGATTGAGGACGCCGAGAAGCGAGGTATCCTCAAAAAAGACACAGTCATTATCGAACCAACGAGCGGCAACACCGGCATTGCCCTCGCATTTGTCGCGGCGGCCAAGGGTTACAAAATCATTTTGACCATGCCTGAAACGATGTCAGTGGAACGCCGCACGTTGCTGGCGTTGCTCGGCGCGAAACTGGTTTTGACGCCCGGTGCGGAGGGCATGAAAGGCGCGATTGCCCGCGCGGAACAGCTCGCCAAGGAAACGCCGAACGCCTGGATTCCACAGCAGTTTGAAAATCCGGCCAACGTGGAAATCCATCGCAAGACCACGGCAGAGGAAATTTGGGCCGACACGGACGGCAAGGTGGACATTTTGGTCGCGGGAGTGGGAACGGGCGGCACCATTACTGGTTGTGTGGAAGTGATCAAAGCGCGCAAACCGTCATTTGAAGCCATTGCGGTGGATCCAAAGGATTCACCGGTTATTGCGCAAACACTTGCCGGCCAGCCATTGAAGCCCGGCCCTCATAAAATCCAGGGATTGGGTGCCGGGTTTATTCCCAAGAACCTGCATTTGAAGGATGAAAAAGGGAATCCGCTGATCAAGGAATCCATTCCCGTAGCCAACGACGACGCGTTTGCCATGGCGCGACGGCTGGCCAAGGAAGAGGGAATTTTGTGCGGCATTTCATCCGGCGCGAACGTCTGGGCGGCGATCCAAGTGGCCAAACGTCCTGAAAACAAAGGTAAGCTCATCGTCACCATCGCGCCGTCCACGGGCGAACGTTACCTCAGTACGCCACTCGCCGCCGAAGCGAAGGCAGAAGTGGGCGGATAAGGGAAGAGGAGCAATGGAGTAATGGAAAATTAAACCCCGCCGGCCTATTGCTCCAATACACCAGGGTGCATCTTGACACTGCCCCCGGCTCCCTCTCCCCGCCTGAGCGGGCAGAGGGATGGGGTGAGGGGATTTGACCTTGAAAAATCGGCCTCCTCACCCCGACCCTCTCCTTCCCGCAGGGCGGGAGGAGGAGAGGGAGAAAAATGGGGCAGTGCGCGGATACACCATCACTGCAATTTCTTTAAAATAATTGTTGCTTCCGGCGGGTTTTGCACGTAATTATTGGGTGTCGAAGGTTTTAAGGACCTCGTTTTTGCGGGGTTGCTTCCCAAGATTCAACAATTCAAAATTGGTTTAGGAATAAATTCCTGCCTTCGAGCACACAAAATATGAGCGGTTCAGAAAACAACGACGATAAAACGTCCGATTACGGTTCGGGCTTTCTGGAGATTTCCGAGAAGGGCTTCGGTTTTCTCCGCACGGTCGCCAACCATTTTCATCCCAAACCGACTGACATTTTTGTCACGCCAGACACCATCCGGCGCAGTTTCCTGCGCGAAGGCAGCTACGTCGCCGGGCCGACGCAGCCGCCGCATCGCGGCACGAGTCCGCAGCTCAAGGCTGTTGACAAGGTCAATGAAATGGAGTTTGAGGAATACACCAAGGCCGTCCGCTTCGAAAACCTCACCACCATTGACCCGATTGAAAAGTTCAACCTCGAAACCAGTCCCGACCTGATTGAAACGCGCATCATTGACCTCGTCACGCCAATTGGCAAGGGCACGCGCGGGTTGATTGTCTCCCCGCCGCGCAGCGGCAAGACCACCATTCTCAAGCAAATCTGCAACGCCGTCACCACCAACCATCCCGATGTCTATGTCATGGTGCTGCTCATTGACGAGCGGCCGGAGGAAGTCACGGATTTCCAACGCTCGGTCAAAGCCGAGGTCGTCGCGTCGTCGAATGACATGGATTTGGAAACGCACGTGCGCCTTTCGCGTTTTATGATCGAGCGTTGCCGTCGCATCGTTGAATCCGGCAAGGATGCTTTTGTCTTGATGGATTCGCTCACGCGCATTGCCCGTGCCTACAACAGTGTTCACGGCGGCAGCGGCCGCACGATGACCGGCGGTGTGGACGCGCGCGCGCTGGAAATCCCGCGCAAGATGTTCGCCTCGGCGCGCAAAATTGAGGAAGGCGGTTCGCTGACGATTCTGGCCACCGCGCTCGTGGACACCGGGTCGCGCATGGACGAATTGATTTTCCAGGAATTCAAAGGCACGGGCAACATGGAGTTGATCCTCGACCGCAAGCTGTCCGACCGGCGGTTGTTCCCGGCAATTGACATTCCCAAGAGCGGCACGCGCAAGGAGGAAAAACTTTTCCCGGCCAAATATCTTGAAGCCATCCGCAAATTGCGCCGCACGATGGTGGACTTGAATCCCATCGAAGCGATGGAAACGCTCACCGCCGCGCTCAAGAAACACAAGACCAACGAAGAGCTGCTCGCGAGGCTCGAAAAGGGCGGTTGAGCTGGAACGCGGGCGGGCGCTCGGGACTGGCATGTTCGGATTTCTTAAAAAACGCCGCCGTGACAGCATTCGGAGCCGGCCGTTCCCTTCAGAATGGCGCGACATTCTTATGCGCCGTTATTCCATGTATTCCCGTCTCCCACCGGCGGATCGCCGGGAATTGGAGGGACACATTCACGTCTTCCTTGCGGAGAAACGATTCGAAGGCTGTGGCGGGCAGGAAATCACCGATGAAGTGAGGGTGTTGATCGCGGCGCAGGCGTGCCTGTTGCTGCTGCACCGGGACACGGACTGCTACCCCCTCCTGCACAGTATCCTGGTTTATCCTTCAAGTTACATCGCCAAAACGTGGCACTGGGAAAAGGACGGGACGATTACCGAAGGCGAACAGGCGCGGGGGGGTGAATCCTGGCCGCATGGAACGGTGGTCCTGGCGTGGGATGGGGCGATTGCCGGCGCGGTGGAACTGAGCAAAGGCCGGAATCTGGTCCTTCATGAATTCGCACACCAGCTTGACGAGGAGGACGGCATCGCTGACGGCGCTCCGCTCCTGAGCGGGTCAACAAACTTGTGGCAAATCCACCATCGCTACCAAACGTGGGCCAAAGTTTTGAGCGCGGAATTCCACCAACTTCGCCGTGCGGCGGAAGATGGCCGGGAGACGGTCCTGGACACGTATGGCGCCCAAAATCCGGCGGAGTTTTTCGCCGTGGCCACGGAATGTTTTTTCGAGAAGCCAGGTCAACTGAAGGAACGGCATCCGGCGTTGTATGCCGAGTTGAAGGAATTCTACCGGCAAGACCCGATGCTCTATGCGCCAGCAAGCCCTGAAAAAAATGAATATCCGGCGTGAGAAAAAATCCCAACTGGGAATGACGACGGTGGAGACGCTGCGGTCCCGTCCGCCTTTGGAGCGGATGTTGCGCATCCATCAGGCGCTTCAGTCCGGCAAATTCCCCAACGCCTCCACGCTCGCCCGCGAAATTGAAGTCGCCACCAAGACGATTCACCGCGACATCGAATTCATGCGCGACCGGTTGGGGCTTCCGATTGAATTCAATCCGGCCCGGAATGGCTATCATTACACCGAGGAAGTCAGCGCGTTTCCGAACATCCAGATTACCGAGGGCGAACTCTTCGCGCTCATCGTCGCCGAAAAGGCGCTCCAGCAATATCGCGGCACGAGCTTCGAGAAACCGATCCTCAGCGCCATCCGGAAAATGGAACAGTCGCTGCCCGACACCATTTCGCTCAATCTCGCCGACATCGAGCAGACGATTTCCTTCCGCACCCGAGCCGAGCCGATTTTGAATCTCGAAATTTTCGACACGCTGGCCCGGGCAGCCGCGCATCGGCAACAAATTGAACTGGCTTATCGCAAGCCGGGGCGAAAGGAAGCCGAGCCGCGCCTCGTTGACCCGTATCATTTGGCGAACATCAACGGCGAATGGTATCTGTTCGCCTACGACCACGCGCGCAAGGACATCCGCACCTTCGTTCCCGCGCGCGTGCAATCCGTGAAGCTGACCGGCAAAACCTTCGAGCGCCCGCAAAAGTTCTCGCTTGAAAAACGTTTGCGCGACAGCTTCGGCGTCCACTCCGGCGAAGGCGAATATGAAGTCGTCATCCGGTTCAACGCGCGCGCCGCCGATTACGTCCGCGAAAAGAAATGGCACGAATCGCAGCAACTGCGCGAACTAAAGGGCGGGGGAGTGGAATTGAGGATGAAACTTTCCAGCTTGATGGAAATCGAACGCTGGGTTCTGAGCTGGGGCGGCGATGCGAAAGTTGTGAAGCCGCGCGAACTGGCGGAAGCCGTCAGGAAATCGGCGGCAGCGATGCTAAAAGATTGATCTGGTAAGGCGGTGCTGCTGCGCCGCCCTGATATTTGGGCTGCGGAGCACCGCAGCCCTACCAACTGTTTTGGTTTTGCGGACGACCGTCCTGCGAATCCAGTCGCTGGTTTTTCCAAAGACGCGGGGAACGTGTCTCCCTCTCCGCCAACGGAGTTGGGGGAGAGGGCCGGGGTGAGGTGGTGCGTGACCGGCTGCAATGATCTTGCCTGTGAAAT
>JBEKYY010000018.1:0-66977 GCA_049510395.1 Verrucomicrobiota bacterium | reverse complement strand
GGGAAACACAACCTTACCCTTCGTATTCCCAGTCCGACACGTCTCGGGCGAAGTGTTACCCATGTCCTGAAACACCTGTTACCTATCTCTTGACAACTGAACAGCGCTGCGGCGTCCGGACATCGCAGCGCGATGTCCCTACCAAAAATGCCAGGCCCCGCGCCAGACGACCCACACGCCGAGCAGAAAATTGGTGATGGCGTGTGCCGTCATCGCATCGCCGAGCCGGTTTTTGCGAATCACCAGCCATTGATAAGCCGCGCCGCACAAAATGCCCGCCAGCCATTCGTTGTGTGACAAACCAAACACGGTCGCGGTGACAAGAAACGGCAACGGCAAAAATTGGTTGAGCGGCACAGACAGGAAATTTGGCCGGGCGATATAGCGATACAAAAACGAGCGGTAAAAAACCTCCTCCAGCGGTGGCACGACGAGCGTTGAGCCGACAATCCGCATTACAATCATCAGCCACGCGAGCGCTGAACCATCACCAAATTGTTCATTTGGGTTCCAGGTTTTTAGTGAAGCCCCCAAAGGATGGGTGAAGTCGAACTTTGACCAAAGTGAGTTTTGCGTCGTCCATTCACCGGAAATGCCGACCCAAATCGCAAAAACGCCCAGACCCACCACGACCGCCTCCCAACTCACCGCCCAGCGCATTTCGGAAACGAACGGGCGCATTTCCCAAATCAGCCACGCCCCGGCAAGTGTTTTCGCCAGGTAAAACCAGTAGCGCGATGCTTCCCCGAATTGCCCCTGGCAAAACGTCAGCGCGAGAAAAATAACAAAAGGCGCGACGCGGACGAACGGCGGGGACGCGGCGAATGGTTTGCGCAGGAACATCGGGTCATCTGCCCGGAAACAGTTCCTGCCGGGAACCGGGCGCGCCTTTCAGCACCGGGGCGTTCGCTGAGATTTCCTTCACGCGTTCAAGCGCATCGTGGGTCAGGCTCACAGGTGGATTTTCCCTTCGAGTTCGCGGATGGCGCGGCCCACCATGCGGAAATTGATCAGGTTGCTTTTCTCGACAAAACCGGCCAGTAACGCCTTGTCGCAGACGGCGTTGACCAGCCGGGGAATGCCGTGGCTGTAGTGGAAAATGCGCCAGAGCGCCGGGCGGGTGAACTGGGGCTTGCCCTTCGCGCCGGCCTGGGCGAGCCGGTGCTGAATGTATTGGGCAACTTCGTCGCGCGTCAGCGGCATGAGATGATAGCGCACCGTGATGCGCTGGCGAAGCTGGCTCAGGCGCGGGCTGTTGAGCCGGTCGCGCAACTCCGGCTGGCCGAGCAAAACAATTTGCAGCAGCTTGCGATTCTCCATTTCGAGGTTCGACAAAAGCCGCATCTGTTCGAGCAATTCCTCGGTGAGATTTTGCGCCTCGTCAATGATCAGCACCGCGTCGCCGCACTGTTCCACCTGCTGGACCAGAAATTTGTTGATGGCCGCGACCGTGCCGTGCCGGTCCATGTCTTTGACTTCCAGACCGAATTCCGTGGCAATGGCCCGCATTAATTCATGCGCGTTCAGCACGGGGTTGACGATCAGGGCGGTGGAAAAATGGCCGTCCAGTTGCCGCAACATCGCGCGGCAGACCGTGGTCTTGCCCGAACCGACTTCGCCGGTGAGCTGCACATAGCCCTTCCGCTCACGAATGCCGTAGAGCAGATGATTGAGCGCCTCGCGATGCTTGTCGGTAAGAAAAAGAAAACGTGGATTCGGCGTGATGTCGAACGGCGGCAGCGTCAATCCATAGAATTCCAAATACACGCTTGGCTTGTAGCAAAAATCGCGCCCGGGTCAAAGAAAAGGTTTGGGGGTGGCTTTGGCGCTGGGTGCCGGTTTGTCCGGGCCACAGGCTCAACGCCGCGTCAAAATCTTGCGGACGGCGCTGACCAAAGCCGCCGCTTCCGCCGCCGTGCCAATCGTAATTCGCAAGTAATCCTTCACCTCCGGCCGGTCAAACCAGCGCACGAGGACTTTTTGGACGCGCAAGCTTTGCAACCACGTCGGCGCCGAAAATTGCGGCGGCCGGGCAAGAATGAAATTCGTCCGGCTCGGCAAAACCCGGAAACCGAGCTTCGTCAACTCGCGGCTCAACCGTTCGCGGGTGGCAATGATTTTTTTGAAATTCGCCCGATAATACGGTAAATCATCCAGCGTTGCTTCGGCGGCAATCTGGCCGAGGCCGTTCACATTGTAGCTGTCACGGATCTTGTGCAGCGCCGCGATGAGGTCGCGATGTCCGACAAAATAACCGACCCGCTGGAAGCACAGCGAATACGCCTTGGAAAACGTCCGCGCCACGAGGACGTGCGGATATTTCAACGCCAGCTTCAGCGCGTTTTCCCCGGCGAAATCCACGTAAGCTTCGTCCAGCACCACCACGCCACGCTGCGCCTTGCAAAGTGCGTCGAGTTCGCGTGTCGAGTACCCGCGCCCGCTGGGCGCGTTCGGCGTGGTCACAAACGTCAAAGCTGCGCGAAAATCCCAAACCTTGCCGAGTTTTAATTCGCGCAGGGGCGGCAGGCTGAAATCTGGGTTGACAGGCAGGGCATTTTTCACCGCGCCATGGATGTCCGCCAGCACCGGGTAAAGCAAATAACTCGGGGTGAAGTATTGAACGATGCTGCAACGTAGCGCGGGCGTCTCGCCTGCACTGGCCCGGGACAGGCGGGACGTCTGTGTTACCACCGGCTCCACAAGACACCGCGTCGCCAGCGCCAGCAATTCATCCGAACCATTGCCCACGATGATATTGTCCGCGTGGCAATGATGCAGTTTCGCCAGCTTTTCGCGTAACCGCTCCGCCGTCGGGTTCGGATACAGCCGCAGCCGCCCATCCACCGCCGCCCTGACCGCTGCCAGAACTTTCGGCGACGGCGGATACGGATTTTCGTTCGTGTTGAGCTTGATCAACCCCTTGATCTTCGGCTGCTCGCCATAGACATAAGGGTCCAGCTCACGCACGAGTGGGCGGATCAAAAGTTTCGGACTTTTCATTTTGCGGAACGAATTTCGGCAGAACGTCCATGCGCGCCCAAGCCTTCCAGTTCCGCGAATTTCTTCACCGCGGGCAGCGCTTTCTTGAGCGAGGCGCGATTGTATTCCACCACGCTGGTGCGGCGTTGGAACTGGTCCACGGTCAGGCCGGCAAACGATGCGCCCGCGCCGCCTGTCGGCAGCGTGTGGCTCGGCCCAGCCACGTAATCGCCCAGCACCGTCGGCGTCCAAGGCCCGAGGAAAATCGCGCCTGCCGTCAGAATGCCCGCGGAAACCTGGCGCGAATTGCGCGTCATCACTTCGCAATGCTCCGGTGCGAGTCGGTTTGCCAGTGCTACCACGTCGTCGAGCGATTTTACCTGAATCAGCCAGGTGTTGTCGGCAAGCACACGCTGGATGTATTCGCGCCGCGCCAGTTTGGGCAGTTGCTTCGTAATTTCGCCCTGAACAGCCTTCAAAATCTTCGCCGAAGTCGTCACCAGCCAGATGCGCTCGTGGCCGGAGCCGTGCTCGGCCTGCGCCAGCAAGTCAGCGGCGGCGAATTTCGGGTTGGCCGTCTCATCCGCGAGTACCAGCAGTTCGCTCGGACCCGGCAGCAGATCAATCGCGACGTGGCCGACCAGCAGTCGCTTGGCGGTGACAACATAGGCGTTGCCGGGACCGAAAATCTTCTGCACGCGCCGAATCGTCTTTGTGCCGTAAGCCATTGCCGCAATCGCCTGCGCCCCGCCCACGCGGTAAATCTCCGTCGCCCCCGCCGCCCGTGCGGCAAACAACAAAGCGGGATTGATGGAGCCGTCGCGGCCACACGGCGTGCAAACGACTATTTCCCGGCAGCCTGCCACCTTGGCCAGCGCCGCGGTCATCAGTGCGGTCGAAACCAGTGGCGCCCGGCCGCCGGGGATGTAAACGCCCACGCGCTGAAATGGGTCGAATTTTTCGCCGACGGTTGCGCCATGCGAATTTTTCATCTGCCAGTTCTTAAGCAGCGATTTCCGGGCGAACGCGGCGATGTTCTTCTCCGCCTCGGCCACGGCGGCGCGCAGCGATTCATCGGCGGCAAGCGAGGCATTGAACAATTCCGCCTGCGTGATGGGCAACCGATCGGCAGCCAGTTTGGCCCCGTCGAATTTCTCGGTGAATTCCAGCAACGCGTCGTCACCGCGGGCCTGGACGGCGTCGAGGATGGCGCGGGTGCGTTGCTCGATGACCGGATCGAACAGGCTGGATGCCGCGGTCAGTTCGCGAAGTTTTTCTGGAAAATTCGCGTCGCTGTGGCGGATGACTTTCATGCTGGCAGACTAGTCGAAGAGGAAGGCGGAAGGAAGAATGAAGAATGTTGAAACCAGTCATGGGTGAAACCCCATGAAAAAATTTGGTTTATCTGTGTTTAATCTGTGTTCAATCTGTGGCTGAATCTGGTTATGCGTAATCCGATCATTGTCGCGCTGGACGTGCCGGCGGCCGAGGCCGCGCTGAAACTCGTGGAGCAACTGGCCCCGGTTGCAGGCGGGTTCAAGGTCGGCAGCGAATTGTTCACCAACTCCGGGCCGGACATCGTGCGCCGGATCCGCGAGCGCGGCGCGCTGGTGTTCCTGGATTTGAAATTTCACGACATCCCGAACACGGTCGCCGAGGCCGTAGCGGCTGCCGTGCAACTTGATGTGCAAATGCTCACCGTGCATACCAGCGGCGGCTTGGAAATGCTCAAGGCCGCCGAACAATCCGCGCAGGAGGCCGCGTGGCGGGTCGGCCGCACCCCGCCGCTCGTCCTGGGCGTGACCGTGCTGACCAGCCTGGATGCCGGCGCGTTGAAGGAAATCGGGCTTGATGCCAACGTGGAATACCAAGTGCGCCGTCTTGCCACGGTGGCCACCCGGGCCGGCCTGCGCGGGCTGGTTTGTTCGCCACTGGAAATTGTTGCGCTGCGAAAAATCCTGCCCGCACAGGTCCAGTTGGTGACCCCCGGCATCCGCACTCGCCTCGGCGAAGCCTGGGCCGGCGCGGAAAAGGCCGATGATCAGAAACGCACACTCACTCCGCGCGAAGCCATTCAGGCCGGCGCAAGCTGGCTCGTGATTGGACGGCCGATTTATGCCGCCGAAAATCCGCGCGCCGCGGCGGAGAAAATTTTGGAGTCGTTGAAATAAAGCAGGTCAGGCACCTCGCCTGATTTTGACTTCAATAAGTGAGGAGAAAGGCGTAATGGTGGTTCAACTTTAATCACGTTTTTGGATTCACCTTTTCCGCTTGACATTGATTGTCCTAAGGACGTAACCTTGTTCTCGCTTAGGGTAGTTCGACCTTCGCATTGCACCGTGAACGCGTGGCTTGCAGAAGGAATTACAAGTAACAGCCAGACACTTCCTGACGAAGCGCCCCCGATGGTAGTATATTTCGCGCAACGTCCCTGCTGTCTCATCGAGAGGATGCCGCGGGGTGACGAAATGAAACCTTCTGGCGCAACGGTCGCTAGCACTTGCTCTTCACCTGAGCCTCACCCTTCGATCGCTGCAAGAATTGAGATGCGTTCAGAGGCCCATGAAGACAACGGCAGCACTAAACGGAGTGCGGTATGCCGACAGAGCTACAGCTCTGCCAGACAAAGGACGGTGTTCCACGCTTCCCGAACCTGAGGAGAAAGTTCACAATGAAAAAAACATCCACAAATAAAATTCTCAAAAAAAAGACCCAGACTGTGATTACCGACAATGGTTCCCAAGACATTAGTCGGCGGGAGCTTCTTATTAAAGCCGGACGGATCGTGGCCGGAACGGTAGGTGGCTTCGCCTTGATATCGATGGCAAATATCAATTCGGTTTTCGGCCAGGATGAAGCGACACGAAAGTCTATCAGGAAGGCACTTCCTAAGGACCTTAAGGAAGAGGACGTCAAGACAATTCTCGCCAGCCAGCAGTCAGCTGCAAACGATCAAGCCTGTAATTGCTATGAGTGCGGTTTCCTACCTTGTGATTGCAGCATCCATAGTAATGATGATGTCAAAAGCACGAACATCCACATCGCAGTACAGAAGCAAGTTGATCATTATGCGCAAATACCAGCCGTTCCAGGCATGGGTTTAGGA
This sequence comes from Verrucomicrobiota bacterium, assembly GCA_049510395.1. Lineage (GTDB taxonomy): Bacteria > Verrucomicrobiota > Verrucomicrobiia > Limisphaerales > UBA11358 > UBA11358. The sequence goes on along the minus strand of JBEKYY010000018.1, from coordinate 60,892 downwards.
ATACTGGCGCTCGGGCTTGGATTGGCTGGGGCTTGGCGTATTCTCAAAGATCGGGCTGCCGAGGCGGACAAGACTTAACTACCAGGACATTTTCGGGTAGCCGGAAGGAAGCTCCTAATGCAAATCCAGATAATAGAGAGGGAGGGCAGACTGCTACAGCCCCGAAAAAAAAAGATGCCACCTTTTATTCACCGATTCCAGACGGTGGATCATTACTATGTTTACGATGTCAGCACGAACCGGATTTTGCAGGTTGACTGTGTGATGTGGGACCTGCTCGGACTCGAGGCTGGCTGGTCCGACCCGGCTGAATTGCAGAGGATGCTGCCGCAATATACGCTGCCGCAGGTTCAGGATGCTGCAATGAAGTGCGACAGACTCAATCGGGAATTAGGAGTTTTTGCTTCTTTCAGGCCCAAAGGCATGAGGAGGATTGACCCAAACGACGGCCAAAGAGCCGAATACGAGCGGGGTCTGCAGCAGATCATTATCGAGCTTACCCAGGCGTGTAACCTCCGATGCAAGTATTGCTCGTTTTCCGAGTACTATCCTTTAAACAGGGGTTACACAGGCAGGACCATCGACTTCGCAACCGCGCGAAAGGCAATCGATTACTTTTTGGACCGGGTTTCTGATACCGAAGAGCCCTCTATTGGTTTTTATGGGGGTGAACCGCTGCTTAGGTTCGAGCTGCTGCGGCGCTGTGTTGACTATGCATTAGAGGTGAGGAAAGGGGCGCCATCGAGGTTCTCGCTGACTACCAACGGCACACTCATCACTCCTGAAATGGTTGAGTACTTCGCAAGTCGTTCTGTCAACCTACTGGTCAGTGTTGACGGCCCGCCGCAGTGCCACGACCAGAACCGACTCTTTGCCGACGGGCGACCCACTTCGCCAGCGATTATGAAGGGGCTGGACATGATTAAGCGCACGAACGAGGAGTACTACAAGAAAAACGTCGGTATCGCTAGTGTCATTGCCTCGAATACCAATCCCGGGGATTTCTTCGAGTTTTTCAAAGAGTGCCCGGAAATCGTAGGTAACGGAATCCTTGTGGCTAGCCTCGTCAATGACACCAACACTGATTATTGGGGGAAACCCCCACCCACATCGCAGTGGTGCCAGTCTTTCGAAACACTACGGTGGCGTTTCTATGAATCAATGGTACTGGGTAAACCGCCGCACGATAAATTCCTCGAAAGCCTCTTTCAGCCGGATTTCCTGAAAATCTATCGTAGAGTAATTTATAAGAGACTGCCTTACCATATTCATCTCAACGGTTGTTGCATGCCAGGCGTCCGAAGGCTGTACGTGGATTGCGACGGACGTTTCCATATGTGCGAGCGTATCAATAATACGATCCCAATCGGGGATGTCGAGCGAGGGATTGACCCGGACTGTGTTGCCAAATTGGTTGACGAGTACCGTTCGGTAAGCGAAAAGGACTGTTGCAACTGTTGGTTGGTCCGTTTGTGCTCGCTCTGCTTCGCGAGTTGTGTTAAAGATGGAGGTTTCGATATAGAACACAAACGGGCCTTGTGCAAGGGTAGAAGAGAATCGTTCCATCAATCGCTAGTAGATTACTGTCAGATCGCAGAAATCAACCCCGCAGCCTTTAAATACATGGACAACCTTGTAGTTAAGTAGATGCGGACCTGACAAAGTCAACAAAATGCAAAAGTCGGAAAAGAATGGTCAATCCCAGTTTGGGCCGGCCCATGCCGAAGACATATCTCCAAAGGCGCCAATAAAGACCTCGGTTGCCAAGCACCTGAAGGTGAGATGGCTTTCGTGGTATTGGGCCAAGAATCCTGTGTTGCGGTTCGTGGTTGTGTTCGGGCTGCTGTTGGCGCTGTTTTATGCGGTCGTGCCTAAGTCCTCTTTCCACAACACGGTTTCTCCTCCGTACCTGCGGTTCAACACGCGAATGGCGAGTGCTGTCTGCAACTGGTTCGGCCAGCACACCAGCGCGAAAGAGGCGACAATTGCATCAGCCCGGTTTTCGCTTGGAATTGCCCCAAGCTGTGACGGGAGTGAGGTTCTGGCCATCTTCGGAGCTGCGGTGCTGGCCTTTCCGGCGCCATTCCGTCGAAAAATTCCGGGCATCCTGCTGGGTGCGGTGATTCTTGCCGCCGTGAATTTCATCAGGATCGTGAGCCTGTTCCTGGTGGGGGTCTATTTCCACAATGCATTCGATCGGATGCACGTGGAGGTGTGGCCGGCGATTTTCATCCTGGCAGCCATAGTCCTGTGGGCGGTCTGGATTCAATGGGCACTGAAAGCCCATCCGGTGACGTCGCATGTGCCGAGCTAGACCCATCCTCGGCTTTGTGTGCCGATTCGTGATCGTGTTCGGGTTGCTGATTGCGCCGTGGCCCGGCTGGCCGGAGACCTACGCCAGATGCCTGCAAAAAAGCGCGACGACGGTTTTTGGCTCATTCGGCTCCAAGGGCATCGTGACGTTCACCTGGAACCCGTCGGGCGAAAAATGGTTGCACAAGGTATTTGACACGACTATTTACGTCTCAAACCGGGAGCAGATAAGTGCAAGCTATCCCTGGCCGGGCGCGGTTTACTGCACCTACAGCTTCAGCAGCCGCGCGATGGCTTATTTACCCACCGCCCTCGTGGTCGCGTTGGTCCTGGCCACGGGCATTGGTTGGCGGCGGCGGCTTTGGGCGCTGGTATGGGGGTTGGTGTGGATTCACCTGTTCATCGCGTTCCTGTTGTGGTTGATAATCGTCATGATGATCTGCATGGATCCGGTAATTGATCTGTTTGAAGTTTCACCATTCTGGCAGAAGGCGGTGTTGTTACTGCGTGAATTTTTCTTCAACAATGCCAGCATGCCTTTGGCCACAGCCGTGCTCATCTGGATGGTCGTCTCTTTCAGGCGGGATGATTGGTCCAGCATTCTGGGCAAAAAAGTGCCGGTGCCGACAAATGCACCCACCTGCCACCCAACTGGTCCCCCGCGGGGTCCGCACTACGACATGGAATGTCGGGGGAAACCTACAACCAGAAACGTCCCCTGACCCCGCGCGAAGCCATTCAGGCGGGCGCGAACCGGCTGGTGATTGGCCGTCCGATTTACGCTGCGGAGAAGATTTTGGAGTCGTTAAAGTAGCGCAGCCGTCCCGGCTTGCACTCCTTTCGCAAATCAAAGCACGCCGGATGCAGGCGAGACGCCTGCGCTACTCTATAACTTCGACAACGAGCGGGGTTTTGCCCGGTCGCTTCGCAGAAATTTCAAAGGCGGCTCTAAGCCGCGTGCGGACAGACTCCCCTTGCGATTGGTCGGCAGCATGAATGCGGGCGAGAACTGAGTTTTTCTGCACGGCCTCGCCGGGTTTAGCGAGCCGGTCAATCCCGACGTCGTAGTTGATGGCGGATTCTTTGGTGAGCCGGCCGCCGCCCAAATCATGGATGATTTCGCCAATCAGTCGCGCGTCGCACTTCGCAACGAACCCCGGCTTTTCGGCTTTCAATTCGACAACCAACGGCGCGGTGTGGTCAAGCTCCAGCTTTTTGTTGAACGCACCCAAATCCGCATCTTGAGCAACGAGCATTTCATCCCATTTCTTTCGCGGCGCGCCAGAGGCAAGGCATTCCCCGGCTTGTTTGCGCGCAGCGGCGAGCGCTTTTGATTTGCGCGTTTGAACGAGCAGATGGGCGGCGCAATCGAGAACAAGTAAGCGGAGGTCGTCCAAATGTAGCGCAGGCGTCTCGCCTGCAAATTTTGACCCGGCAGCCGGGACGGCTGCGCTACTTTCCAGACACGCCACGCTTTCCTTCACTTCCAGCCAGTTGCCGGCGGCGCGGCCCAGCGGCGTGTTCATGTCGGTCAGAATCGCGCGCGTGTTCACACCGCATTCATTCCCGAGCGCGACCATCGCTTTTGCGAGTTTGCGGGCTTCCGCCTTGGTTTGCATGAACGCGGCACAGCCGAATTTTACGTCGAGGACGAGTGCGTCGAGGCTTTCGGTGAGCTTTTTGGAAAGGATGGACGCGGTGATGAGCGGGATGCTCGGCACGGTGCCGGTCGCATCGCGGAGCGCGTAAATTTTCTTGTCCGCCGGAACCATCCGGTCGGTCTGGCCGCAGATGACACAGCCTACTTTCTGAACCTGTTCGACGATTTTTTCAGCGGGCAGCAAGGTTTTGAAGCCGGGAATGGAATCGAGTTTGTCGAGCGTGCCGCCAGTGATGCCCAGGCCGCGCCCGGAAATCATGGGCACGCGGAAGCCAAGGCATGCGAGCAGCGGCGCGAATGGCAGCGAGACCTTGTCGCCGATGCCGCCGGTGGAATGTTTGTCCACGAGCGGGCGTTTATCCTTGGGGAATTTCAGCACATCGCCGGAATCGCGCATGGCCAGCGTGAGCGCGGTGGTTTCGGCGGTGGTCAGTCCGCGAAAATAAATGGCCATGAGCATCGCGGCCATCTGGTAGTCGGGAATTGTCCCGGCGGTGAACTCGCGGACGAAATTTTCAATCTGATTGGGCGCGAGAGTTTTTCCTTCGCGTTTATTTTCAATTAACGAAAGAAAGTTCACGGTTCAGCCCGTAAATTTCCTGGCCGCGATGCTGGCGTTGTGGCCGCCGAAGCCGAACGAATTGTTGATGATGACGTTCACTTTCAATTTGCGCGCGGTGTTCGGCACGTAGTCCAGATCGCACTCGGGGTCGGGCACCTGGTAATTGATGGTGGGCGGGACGACGCCGTGTTTGATGGCGAGCGCGCAAACCGTCATTTCCACCGCGCCCGCGGCGCCGAGCATGTGGCCAATTGCGCCTTTGGTGGAACTGATGGCCACCTTTTTTGCGTAGCTGCCGAAAACGGTCTTGATGGCCTGCGTTTCACAGACATCGCCCTGCTGCGTGGCGGTGCCGTGGGCGTTGATGTAGGAAATGTCCCCGGGTTTCAGGCCGGCCTGGCGCAGCGCCATTTTCATGCAGCGGGCCGCGCCTTCGCCGCCCGGAGCCGGCGCGGTGAGATGGTGCGCGTCGGCCGTGTTGCCGTAACCGACGATTTCGCAATAAATCTTCGCGCCACGCTTTTTGGCATGTTCCAATTCTTCGAGCACGATGACGCCTGCGCCTTCGCCCATGACGAAGCCGTCGCGTTCCTTGTCGAAGGGGCGCGAGGCGTGTTTGGGATCGTCGTTGCGCGTGCTCATGGCGCGCATCGCGCAAAAGCCGCCGATGCCGATTGGCACGATCGTCGCTTCCGCGCCGCCGGCGAACATCGCCTGCGCGTCGCCCATTTTGATGCAGCGCCAGGCTTCGCCGATGGCGTGACTGGCCGTGGCACAGGCGGAGCAGGTGGCAAAGTTCGGCCCGCGCAAATTCTTGTACATCGAGAACGTGCCGGAGGCCATGTTGCCGATGAGCATCGGGATCATGAACGGCGAGAGCCGGCCGGGCCCGCGTTGGAACAAAATTTTGAGTTGCTCGGTGGTGGTGGACAAACCGCCGATGCCGGAGCCGATGATGACGCCGATTTCGTCCCGGTTTTCCCGGTCGAGGTCGAGTCCGGAATCGAGCAGCGCCTGGTGCCCGGCGAAAATGCCGAATTGCGAATAACGATCCGTCCGCCGGACTTCCTTCGGCGACGGAAATGCCGGCAGCGGATCAAAATTTTTCACCTCGCCGGCAACCTGCGTGTCGAACGGCGTTGCGTCGAACGCGGTGATGCGGTCAATGCCGGACTGACCGGAAACGAGGCGGTTCCAGAAAACATTGAGTTGATGTCCGAGCGGCGTTACCACCCCAAGGCCGGTGACGACCACGCGGCGGTCTGTCCAATTGCTTGCCATAAATTGAAAAGGGGCAGCTCGCTTAATTCAGTCGAAACTGCCCCTATGTGGTAAAACCCGCAACTATTTTTGATGTTCTTCGATGTATTTGACCACATCGCCGACGGTCAGAAGTTTTTCCGCCTGTTCGTCCGGCACTTCGATGCCGAATTCCTCTTCGAGCGCCATGATCAACTCGACGGTGTCGAGCGAATCCGCGCCGAGGTCTTCGATGAATTTCGCCTCCGACGTCACTTGGTCCGGTTTTACGCCGAGTTGTTCGACAATGATGTCTTTTACCCGTTGGTCAATAGGTTTTTCAGCCATAAGTTAATTTTGACCCGTCTCTATGCCATGAACGCCAAAATCGTCAAGCCTTGAATTATAAAATTTTTCAATCACATTACCATCCCGCCGTCCACCGTCAGAACCTGCCCGGTGATGTAATGCGCCGCCGGGCTGGCGAAAAACAATGCCGCCTCCGCCACGTCCTCCGGCTGACCCAGGCTGGCCAGCGGAATCTGCTTGAGCAGGGCGGCCCGTGCCTCCGGGCCGAGTGCCTCGGTCATTTTAGTTTCGATGAATCCGGGGGCGATGGCGTTTGCGGTGACTCCGCGCGAGGCCAATTCCCGCGCGACGGACTTCGTAAAGCCGATGACGCCGGCCTTGCTCGCCGCGTAATTGCACTGGCCGGCATTGCCGATCAGGCCGATTACGGAGGCGATGTTAACGATGCGACCGGATCTCTGTTTCACGAAGGCGCGGCTGAATGCCTTGGTGAACAGGAACGTCCCCTTGAGGTTGATGTCCAGCACGGCGTCCCAATCCGCCTCGCTCATGCGCATGAGCAGGCCGTCCTTGGTGATGCCGGCGTTGTTCACGAGGATGTCCACACGGCCGGCCTCCTTCAAAATCTGCTCGACGGCGGCCTCGACGCTGGCGGCCTCAGCCACGTTGGCGGCCACCGCCCAGGCTTTGCGTCCGAGCTTGCGCACTTCCTCGACCGTTTCCTGCACAAAATCGGTTTTCAGGTCCACAGCCGCGATGTCGGCTCCTTGGGCGGCGAATTTCAACGCGATGGCGCGGCCAATGCCCCGGCCCGCGCCGGTGACGACGGCGATTTGGTTTTCAAGTTGTTTCATGACGGCCATTGTTTAACCACGAACGAACTTGAATGCACACAAAAAATTTGATGGGCGAAGACTGTAGGTAGCACCCGCCTCTGGCGGGTCGGTTCAGGCGTCCCGCCTAACCCTTTGCGGAAAACTTGCGCCGGGCGGGACGCCCAACGCCACCCGCGAGACGCGGGTACTACAACAGCGCTTTGACCACCGCTTCCAGGCTCGCCACGTCCGCGACGTTGAGCATCTGCGCAGTTTTATCAATGCGTTTCATGAAACCGCTCAGCGCCGTGCCGGGGCCAAGTTCGATGAACCGTGTGAAACCTTGCGCCAGGAGGTGACGCATGGATTTTCCCCAGAGCACCGACGATGTCACCTGTTCGACCAGCCGTGTGGAAATGTCCGCCGCATTGCCGTGTGCCTGTCCCGTAACGTTGGAAATCACCGGCACAGCCGGTGGCGATAATTTCACTTTGGCCAGTTCCGCCTGCAACTTCGGTTGCGCACCGGCCATGAGCGGCGAGTGATACGCGCCGGCCACCGGCAGGGCAATGGCGCGCTTGGCGCCCCTGGCTTTGGCCAGCTCAACGGCTTTGGCAATTTTGTCCGACTCTCCGGAAATGACCAGCTGGCCGGGACAATTCAGATTCGCCAGTACCACACCGGCTTCAGCGCAAACCTCGCGCGTGAGCGCCTCATCCAGACCGATGACCGCCGCCATGCCGCCGCGCGTGGCTTCACAGGCTTCCTGCATGAATCGTCCGCGCTGGCGCACCACCCGCAGGCTGTCCTCGAAACTCATCGCGCCTGCCGCCGTCAACGCCGTGAATTCGCCGAGCGACAAACCGGCGGTGGCGTCGAACTTCAGCGATGGTGCCTGTTCCTTGAGCAATTGAAATGCAACCCAGCTCACCAGAAAAATTCCCGGTTGCGCATTTTCGGTTTTGGTCAGTTCCGGTTCCGGGCCATTCAAACAAATTGAGGTGAGGTCGTAGCCGAGCACAGTGTTGGCGCGGTCAAACCAAGCTTTGGCCGACGGAAATTTTTCGGCGAGGTCTTTGCCCATGCCGACAGCTTGGGCGCCCTGTCCGGCGAACAACAATGCGGTTTTACTCATAAGCGGCGCATACTAAACATGAAAATGTGCTTCTGAGAAAGCTGAGATTTCAATGGCGTGGTGCGTGTTGCGTCAAGCAGCAACGGACGATCAATACTTGACGCAATACGCACCACGAACTACGCGCTCCGGTTACTTCCTCTGATACATCCCCATCAACTGTCCTTCGGCTAGGACGCGGCCTTCCATCGCCTTGAGCAAATCCTTTTTCGTCGCACCGGGTTTGAGATCCAGCATCCGGTCGAGCGCGTAAATTTTGAAAAAGTAGCGATGCGGCTTGCCGGGCGGCGGACACGGCCCGCCATAACCCAAGCGTGGCCAACTGTTCAATCCCTGCTTCGCCCCGCCGGAAATGACCTGGGTTTTTGCCACGTCTTCCGGAAGTCCGGTCGTATTCGGCGGCAAATCATAGAGCACCCAGTGCACCCACGTGCCGACGGGCGCGTCGGGATCGTCGGCGATGAGTGCGAAGCTCTTCGTGTTTGCGGGCGCGTTCGTCCACTTGAGTGGCGGCGAAACGTCGCTGCCTTCGCAGGAATATTTTGCCGGAATTGGCTGACCATCTGAAAACGCAGTGCTGATGATTTGGATATTCATAACTTTCTCCTTTGCGGATTTGGGTGCGTCCGGGCAACTGGCTGTGGTGAGACAACCGAACAATACAGCGACGAAGAGAAGATTCATTCGCGCGTTCATGGCGCGATTTTATCCTGTCGCCCGCAAAGGTAAATGAAATTTTAGCACTAAAATTTCCCGCCCCCACGCCGGCGAAGCCGGAGGCGGCGACCAGCGGCGGGCGTGTCCTCCGATTGCGGATGGCTGGGCCAGTTGTTGCCACTGATGCTTCAGGCTGGGTTTGTTCGTTTGTTGGGCTGACGCACGACGCGGTGGAGCATGGCGCGGATTTCACTGATGTGCGGCGGTTTGCTCAAGAGGCCATCCACATGCATGGGCAGGTCGTTGTCTTCCTTCATGAACGCACCCCAGCCAGTGAGCATGACGACGGGGATACCGGGTGACTCGCGTTTGATCGCGGCGGCAACTTCGCGTCCGTCCATGTAGGGCATGCCCAAATCGGTGATGACGACATCGAATGGTTCATTGCGGTTGCGCGCGGCGCGAAAGGCCTCCACCCCGGCCCTGCCGCCATCAGGGGCTTCGACCTGGTGGCCGTCGCGTCCCAGCATGGTCTGCATCAACTCGCGCAAGGTGGCTTCGTCGTCAATGAACAAAATACGGAACGGCCCCGGTGGATTGTCGGTTTCGAGTTTTGCGGCTTGCACGGTTTCCAACTCGCGAACCGGGAAGATGAGCCGCATGGTCGTGCCTTTGCCGGGTTTGCTGTCAATTTCAATCCTGCCGTCATGCCGTTCCATGACGCCGTAAACCATGGCCAAGCCGAGGCCGGTGCCGCGTTTGCCCTTGGTTGAGAAGAAAGGATCGAGACAATGCTTGCGGGTTTTCTCATCCATGCCGACGCCCGTGTCGTTGACTTCGAGAATGACGTGGGCGGGAACATCGTCCGACTTCGCCGATCCCAATTTCACTGCGTGCGTGCGGACGGTGATGGTGCCGCCGGCCGGCATCGCGTCCACGGAGTTGAGGATCAAATTTACCAGGGCCTCGCGAATTTCACTTTCGATGCCGGCGAATTTGGGCAGGCCCGGATCCAAATCCGTGCGCGTTTCGATCATGATGCCGCGACTCTGAGGAATATCGCGCCAGCGCGGGCGCGTCATGTCAATGCACTGCTTGATCATCTGATTCAGATCCAGCGTGTGCAGTGATTCGCTGGCGGCGCGCGGACGGTAAAATTCGCGGAGCCGGGCGACGATGTGCGCGATATCATCGCCGGCGGTTTTGATGTGTTGCAGAAACGCCTTGGAGTCTTCGTGCAAATCCGGCTCGTCCTGACGGATCAATTCGACGTAGCCCAAAATGGGGGACAGCGTGTTGTTGATGTCATGGGCGATGCCGCTGGCCATCCGGCCAAGCGCCTTGAGCCGTTCCTGCTGCATGACAGTCTGCTGCGACTGGCGCAATTCGTTGTAGGCTTTTTGCAGGTCCTGGTAAAGTTGCGCCTGATAAATCGCCAGTGCCATGTGCGCGCTCAAGCCATGAATGAAATCCCGTTCCGCTTCGCTGAACCCGTCCACTTGACGTCGCATCAGGACCATCAGACCGAAAACCTTGTCTTTCGTGACCAACGGCGCGCCAAGGGCGGAGCAAAAGCCGGCTTTCGCCATTTTTTGCGGCATGGCCAAATCCAACCGGCTGATGTCGGGCACGTAGATCATTTCGCCCTGCCGGCAGGGTTGGAAGGGCGTGTGGGCGAGGGGAACGGCCGGTGGAATTTGCAATTGTTCCGCCAGCAGCTGGCTTTTGGGGCCGTGAACCATCACCTTGAGCATTTCGGTTGGTTCTTCCAGGAAATAGGCTGCGCTGTAATCAACCGGCAGATGCTCTTCCAGTTGCTGGAGTACAATCAAAACCATGCTTTCGAAATCCTGCCGGGCGGCGATGGCGTAGGTGATCTGGTTGAGCAGACTGATGCGGCTGAATTGTTGCCGCAAATCGCGCGTGCGTTCCTCGACGCGTTTTTCCAATCCGTCCCTGGCCAGCAGCAGCGCGTCGTCGCGCTTCTGGATTTGAGCCAGCATTTCATTGAAGCCGTCAATGAGCTGGCCGAGCTCGTCCGGGGATTCCTTTTGGGCGCGAATGGAATAATTCTTCTCCGCCGAAACTGTTTTGGCCGTCTCCGCCAGATGGGAGATGGGACGGGAAATGATTCGTTGCAATCGTGAGGCCAGCAGACACGTGGCTGCCAGGGAAACGAGGGTGAACAGGGCGAAAATGGCCGCGTATCGCCCCAGCCGCGTGTGCAATTCAGTCAAATCGGATTTTAAATAAATGGTGCCGATGGTTTCGCCATTCATCTTGATTGGGTGGAATAAAACCAAAAAATCGCCCGAAAAAAGCCAGCCGTCCGGTCCGGCCCGCTGCGGCATGAGCTGGGAATTGTTCCGTTCCGGCACAAAATACGATGCAAACAGGTCGCCGTTCTGTTTATAAAGGCCAGCGGCGACGATGTTCTTTTCGGCGTTTAACGCGCGTAAAATATCTCCGGCGTTGTTCTTGTCGTCGTAGGTCAGGGCCGCCGTGCTTTGGTTCCCAATGATCTCGGCCTGCGTGAATAAATCCCGCACCATCGTCTGTCGGAATGCAAAATGCTCGTAAGTAAGAAACGCCACGGCGACCAGCAACAGGGCGACCACGCTGCTGGCCATGGTGATCAGCGTCAGCTTCTGCTTGATGGTAAACGTTCGCAAAATAATCTCCTTATTTTGGCGGTTTGTTTGTTCGCAACATCATTAATTTGGAACTGATTTTTAATCCGGCGTGGCGGGCGGCATCATCGTTGATTTGAAAGTGAACGTTGTCCTTCTCCATGACGAAGTTGATCATGACCCCCGACGTCGCAAAATGGTCCAGATTATCCGTGACCGTCAAAACGCTTGCGCCCTTCAGCGCGTCAAGGATGTCCGGTAAATTATCTGCGCTGGAGGCGCTGATGAAAAGAATGTGGCAACTTTTCAAATCGGAATAATCCGGCGCCGACCGGGCGCTGTTGGGATGGCTGATTTGCCGGACGATTACCGGGTGCCCGTTGATGCTTTTGTTTGCGACAAAGCGCTCGCAGTCGCCGTGAAACGCGTCGCCGCCCAGCACGCCGATGACCAGTGGCGCGTTGGTGCACGCAAAGGCGGCGTCCGGCCAATCCACAAATTTCCCAAAGTTATACATGAACGCGGCTTTGACCCGATAATCGGGAGGCCGGTTCTCCTGCGCCTGTGCCAGCCAGTGGCCAAACAGCATCGCCTGCAGCAAGAAACCGAGCAACAGGGCGGACCTGCGCATCGGCGCAAACTGTGATTGGCAGCGTTTGAGGATGACAGTCATGCCGGACGGCTAAAAATGCCAGGTAATGGTTCCGTAGATGCTGCGGGGTATTTCCGTTGTCTGCGTGATCACCTGGGTCGTGGCGAATTCCGCGTGATGATCATGCAGGAGGTTCTGCCCGACGATGGCCAGCTCCCAATGCTTGTTGATGCGCCAGCCGAGCCGGGCGTCGAGTTCAAAGTAGCTCGCAATCTGAAAGCAGGGCAAATCGTCCACGTACCGCAGCATGGCGTCGAACGTCACCCCATGCGGCAAATCCATGGACGAACGGATGGAAAACTGATTTCTGGGGTTGGAGCCTTCAACTTGGGCCACCGTTATATTGTTGTCCGGAGGCATGAGACCAGCCGGGTGGGCGTGAAAGTTCATGTACAAATACGTGTAATTGGGCTGCAACCGCCACCAATCCGCCACCTTACAGGTTGCCGAAATTTCCGCGCCATAGCTGTGCCCATACAGATCGTTTCCCAGAACCGTTGTCAGTGGGGTTGTCGGTGTGAGCAGTGTGGGACCAGCAATCACCTGCACGTTCCGTAAATCGTGATAATCATTGTAGAATGTCGCCAGATCCAACGAAAGTTTCTCCAACGGCTGCACCCGATAACCAACCTCATAGGCCATCAACTTTTCCGATTTAAAACCATTTGCGCCGTAGGATATCTCCGGAAGGGGGGGGAAGAGTGAATCGGCCATCATCGACGTGAAAGATTCCTCGACGCGCGAGGGCGTGCGCACGGCACGGGAAACCGAGGCCCAAAAGGTCTGGCTCGACAGGCCGCGCAAGCTCGAACCCGCCCACGGTGTCCAGAGCAGGCGGGCACCCGGCTCATATTCAACTCCGGTGTAATCGTTGTGCTCCAATTTCGAGCCGAAAGTCAGGCTCAAACGATCCTTCACCAGCGCAATTTCGTCCTGGAGAAACCCGCTGTACAAATTTTCCGTCTGGGCGTCGGGATTGAACGAAATGATGGGATTGTTTTGTTCCGTGTCGGTGGTGACGCGATAGCCCAGCCCCCAGACCACTTTGTTGCGTTCGCCCAGGGCGAACTCGTGCTGCAAGCTCAAGTCGAATGTGTGGCGCTCCTCGTCGAAAATGGCCGCTTTGCGGCCCGTGTAATCGTAATACGCCTGAACCTTCAGATCGGACGTGTCGGAAAACGTGTGCGTCCAGCGGCCCAGCACATCGGCGCCATGCACTTGCCAGTCATCCACAATTGATTCGGTGTACGACGGCGGATTTGTGCTGTATAAACCTTCGAGGACGTGGCGGATCCATCCTGCGTAACCGTCGCCTTGAATTGTGAACAAATTCTGTTCGGGGGCATTCCAGTCCACCCGAAAACCGCCGCGTGCCATTTGCCAGGAATTGTTGGCTTCGGTCCCGTCCGGCAAAACGGCGCCGGCGTGGTCGGAATAAGTTCCATAAACGCGGTAGTAGGCATTGTCGCCAATTTTCCCACCGTATCGGGCATCCGCAAAACCGCGTTCGAACGTGCCGCCGCCGCCCGAGACGAGCCAGCCCTGCGTGTCCTCCGCGCTCTTGGTGATGATGTTGATGACGCCATTCATTGCGTTCTCGCCCCACACCGTCGCGCCCGGCCCGCGCACGACTTCAATGTGGTCAATGTCCTCCATCATCGTGTCCTGCACGTCCCAAAACACGCCGGAGAACAGTGGCGTGTAAACGCTCCGGCCATCCTGCAACACCAGCAACTTGTTCGCAGACTGGTCATTGAATCCGCGCGCGCTCACCGCCCATTCGCTCGAATCTATTTGGGCGACCTCCAATCCCGGCACCAGCCGCAGCGCCTCGGGAATGTTCCTTGCGCCCGAACGTTTGATGTCATCCTGGGTTACCACCGACACGGCGGCGGGCGTTTGTGAGACGGTTTCCGACGGACCGAGGATTGAAACCTTGATGTTCATCAATTGCTCGATGGACATGCTGGACAATGCCGACAGCTCGGCGTTGGTCGCAGCCATTTCACTTGGAGTCGCGTCCGTGGAAGCGACCTCGGCGCTCCCCACCATCGCGCCCGCCAGTAAAAACACGCCGATGGCGGGAAAAAATTTGTCTTTCCGCATTCGTGATACGAATGGTTCCCATAAGCAGAATTCCGAATTTTTCATAAGATTTGCCAGGTTTTCATATAATAAATCAAAGCCGAAGCTGTGATTTTACGTCCCAAGGGAAGCATTTTTTGTGCTAACAATCGTGTCGGCAGCAGGGAAAACAGGTGCGGCGGCTGGTCAAAAGGGTGGTGGTTTACAATTTTAAGTGACTGTCTTCGGAGGGCAGTTCCACGAGCCCCCATTTAAAGCGGGCGGCGCAAATTCGTTTCTTCCACCGGCGGTCACAGACCGCCGCTACAAGGTTACGCCCGCGGATGGAACTTTCGGTGAATGTCCCGCAAACGGTCGCCGGTGACGTGCGTGTAAATCTCCGTCGTGCTGATGTTCGCGTGGCCGAGCAGTTCCTGGATCACCCGCAAGTCCGCGCCGTGCTCCAGCAAATGCGTGGCGAAACTGTGCCGCAGCATGTGCGGCGTGATGTTGCGTGAAACCCCGGCGCGGCGAACGCGCTGCTTGATGTGCAACCACAGTGTCACGGCCGCGAACGGCGTGCCGCGTTTTGTCAAAAAAACGTTTGCCGGTGATTTCGGCGTGACGAGCTTTGGCCTTCCGATTTCGATGTACCGGTTCAACGCTTCCACGGCCATTTTCCCGACCGGTACGACGCGCTCCTTGTTCCCCTTGCCGATGACGTTGATGAACCCGGCGTCGAGATGAAGCTGCTCCAGCCGCAAATTTTTCAATTCGGCGAGCCGCAAACCGGAGGCGTAGCCGAGTTCGAGCACGGCCTGATCGCACAAACTTTCGGGGGTTTTGGGTTGTTCCGGTTCGAGCAGTTTTTTGATTTCGTCGTTCGTCAGCGCCTTCGGCAAACGTTTCCAGCGGCGCGGCAGGGAAAGATTTTCCGCGACGTTGGCCGGCAACAACTTTTCATTTTCCGCAAAGCGATAAAACGCCCGTAGCGCGGCGATTTCGAGATAAACACTCTCGCTGCTGAGGCGCTTGATGGACTCCTTCGGCTCATCCGCCATGGGACGTTGGCGCTCATACTGAAGGAACGCCATGAGATGCTTCAGCTCGACCGATTTCCAATCCGCGAGCCCCTGTTTGGCTGCCCAAGTGGTAAATTTGTTCAGCAGCGCGGCGTAGGTTTTTTGGGTGTGCTCCGCCTGCCCGCGTTCGTGGCGCAGGTATTGCAAAAAATCTTCGACCAAAGTTTGCATGGTTCAAAATGTGGCACAGGCCTCCGGCCTGTGAACTCCAGCCAACGTAGCGGCTTTCGGCAGAAAGCCGCCTATTCCCCCGGCGGTCAAGGAAAGCTCCGGCGGTCTGCCGACCGCCGCTGCGGATTAAAGCTTTTTCCCCGTCAACCGCTCGTAAGCTTCCAAATACTTCGCGCTGGTCTTGGCGACGACCTCCGGCGGCAGCACCGGACCGGGCGGGGTTTTGTTCCAGTCGAGCGTTTCCAAGTAGTCGCGGACGAATTGCTTGTCGAAGCTCGGCTGGCTGCGGCCGGGTTGATACTGGTCGGCGGGCCAGAAACGTGAGGAATCGGGCGTGAGCATCTCATCAATCAGGATGAGTTTGCCGTTCTCCAGACCGAACTCGAATTTCGTGTCGGCAATGATGATGCCGCGTTTGCGGGCGTAATCACGGGCAAAGTTGTAAATCTTCAGGCTCTTCGCCCGGGCTTCTTCCGCGATGTCCGCGCCCACAATTTTCGCCGCTTCCGCGAAGGGAATGTTTTCGTCATGGCCAGTTTCGGCCTTTGTGGCAGGCGTGAAAATCGGCTCCGGCAATTCGGACGATTCCTTCAAACCGGGCGGCAGTTTGATGCCGCAGACGGTTTGGGATTTTTTGTATTCCTTCCAGCCCGAACCGGCGAGGTAGCCGCGCACGACACATTCAATAGCCAGCGGCTTGGCCTTCTTCACAATCATGCTGCGCCTCGCGAGCTGGGTTTTCAGGTCAGCGGGCAGACCGGCTAAAGCCGGAACTCCAAACACTTCGCCGGCGTGGGAGAGCAGGTGGTTCGGCTGGAACGATTCGGTCTGCGCGAACCAGAAATACGAAATCTGCGTGAGCACCTCGCCCTTGCGCGGGATGCCGTTGGGCATGATCACGTCGAACGCCGAGAGGCGGTCGGTGGCGACGAACAGCAGGCGGTCGCCGAGGTCGAAAACTTCGCGCACCTTGCCGCTCTTGAGCTTTTTGACGCCCGGTAAATCGAGTTGCAGGACCGTTTCGTTGTTCGAATTCGCCATGCGCGGAATATGGCGGCACACGCGCGGAGTTCAAAGCCCAAAGTCGTTTCCGTTGGAGTTCAAGCTTTAGCTTGCGCCCCTCCCCCGAAACAAGCTAAAGCTTGAACTCCAACTTACGCCACCGCTTGCGGCAGGTGTTTGACCGACAATGGAATGCTCGCTTGCGATTTGTCATCGAGCCGGACATCCACGGAATACAACCCCGCCTCGGCGAATTTCAACTGCTGGATGTTCACGATGAAATTGCGCGTTAGAAAATGCACATCGTCCGGCAGCGCGACCGCCACCGGGATTTCGATGGGCGGCATGATGCTGTGGCCGTCGGCGTTGACGAAGTTCAGCTTGAGTTTGCGCGTGCCCTCGTCGCCGCTGGTGAACGTGACCCGCAACGCCACGGCGCATTGCGGATGCACGGCGGGCAATTGCGGTGTGTAAATCGTGTCGAACGCGCCCAAGAGATTGAGCTTGCCGTGGTCCTCGGTCGCGGCATCACAGAGAACGGCCACTTGAATGTTCATGCCGGAATAAAGACACGAATTTCACGAATTGGCACGAATTTCTTTTGGGGATTATGTCATGACAAATAAAACTGCGCATGACGCTGACACTGGTCTCCCTCTCCGCCGCAAAGCGGGGGAGAGGGCCGGGGAGAGGTGGTGTTGGTTACTTAATTTTAAGCCCTTTTAGCCAACTTTAAAGTTTCCCCTCTCCCGTCGCTGCGCGCCGCCCTCTCCCCGCACTTATGCGCGAGGCGAGGGAAATAAGTCAATGGTTGGGCAAAGACATAATTCCATTTCTGCCGCGCGTCCGTTGACAGGCCTTCGGAGCGGCGTAAATTCATGGCCAAAGGAAAAATTTATGAGAACCACCAAAGCCTACGCTGCCTTTAGCGCCACCTCGCCGCTCGCGCCGTTCACGTTCCAATACCGCGACCCGGGCGCGAATGAAATTGAAATCCAAATCCTTTATTGCGGCATCTGCCATACCGACGTCCACCAGGTGCGCAACGAGTGGAACGGCACGATTTATCCCTGCGTGCCCGGCCACGAAATCATCGGGCGCGTGACGAAGACCGGTTCGCGTGTGAAAAAATTCAAGGAAGGAGACCTTGCCGCCGTCGGCTGCATGGTGGATTCCTGCCGCGAGTGCGATTCGTGCAAGGCGGGCGAGGAACAGTTTTGCGAAGCCGGCCCGGTGTTCACTTACAACAGCGAGGACAAAAAGCACGGCGGTACGACCTACGGCGGCTACGCCGAGGCCATCGTGCTGGACGAGGCGTTTGCGTTGCGCGTGCCCAAGTCGCTCGACCTCGCTGCCGCCGCGCCGTTGCTGTGCGCAGGCATCACGACGTATTCGCCGCTGCGACGATGGAAGGTCGGCAAGGGCCAGAAAGTCGGCGTGGTCGGCCTCGGCGGCCTTGGCCACATGGCCGTGAAAATCGCCAACGCGCTCGGGGCTAGGGTGGTTCTGTTCACCACGTCGCCCGGAAAAACCAACGACGCCATCCGCCTGGGCGCCAAGGAAGTGGTTATCTCCAAAAACGCGGACGAAATGAAGAAGCACCTGAACACCTTTGATTTCATCCTCGACACCGTGGCCGCGGCGCACGACGTCAATGCCTATCTCGAACTGCTCAAACGCGACGCCACGCTCACGCTGGTCGGCGCGTCACCGCAACCGTTGCCCGTGAGCGCGTTCAACCTCATCCTCAAGCGCCGTCAGTTCGCCGGCTCGCTCATCGGCGGCATCCGCGAAACGCAGAAGATGCTTAACTTCTGCACCGACCACGGGATTGTTTCGGACATCGAACTCATCCCGATCCAAAAAGTCAACGAAGCCTACGAACGCCTAGTCAAGAGCGATGTGAAATACCGTTTCGTAATCGACATGAAATCGCTGGCGTAGTCACGAACGCGCCTCCAAAAACTTTTTCAACTCCGCCGCCGCTTTGCCACCGAAACCCGGCACGGCGGCGATTTGTTCCACGGTCACCGTTTTCAACCGCTGCACCGACCCGAATTTTTTCAGCAACGCCTGTTTGCGCGCTTCGCCAATGCCGGGGAATTCGTCCAGTACGCTCTCTGAAATGCGTTTGATGCGAAGCTGCGCGTTGTAGGAATTCGCCACGCGATGACATTCGTCGCGAATTCGCTGCAATAATTTCACCGCCGGATGATTCAGGCCCAGCCGCAGCGGTTTACTTTCGCCCGGCTGGTAAATCTCCTCGAACTCCTTCGCCAGCCCGATGACGGGAATTTTTCCCAAGCCCAGCTTGACAAGTTCCGCACACGCGGCACTGAGCTGCCCTTTGCCGCCATCTATCAGGATGAGGTCGGGCATATCTTGGTAGGGCGCGCTGTCCCCAGCGCGCCGCGGCCGGCTCGGAGAGCCAGCCCTACCCTCATTCAGCAATCGCGTATATCGCCGTTTCACCACCTCCGCCATGCTCGCGAAATCATCCTGGCCTTCGACGGTTTTGATCTTGAACCGGCGGTAATTCGCGCGGTCAGGCCGGCCATTTTTGAAACTCACGAGCGACGCCACAGCGAACGTGCCGCTGATGTTCGAGATGTCGAAGCCTTCAATGCGCTGCGGCGGCGCGGACAAACCAAGAACCTTTGCGAGTTCGGCCAGATCGTGCTGCGGGTCCATCGCCAGCGGCAACGTGTAAGGCACACGCTCAAATTTTCGTTCCTTCTTCGTCGTCTCGTTCAGGTCGGAGATGAGATCGCGCAGGCCGGCTGCTTTCTCGTAATCCTGCGCGGTGGCGGCCTTGCGCATTTCGACTTCGAGCTGCTCCTTCATTTCGTGGCACTGGCCTTCGATGAAATCGCACGCGGCGTTCACCTGCTCCAGGTATTGTTCGTGCGTTACGTTGCCGATGCACGGCGCGGTGCAGTATTTCAGGTGCGCGTAGAGGCAATGCTTGTAGTCGGCCTCGCCCGGCGTGAACACGCGGCAGCCGCGCAGATTGAACTGCCGCCGCACTAGCGCCAGCGTGTTGCGCAAAGCGCCGGAATTCGAGAACGGCCCGAAATAACGCGCGCCGTCGTCCTTTTTCAGCCGGGTGAAAGTGAAGTTCGGGATCGGGTCGTTCAAATTCACCTTGAGCATCAGGAACCGTTTGTCGTCGCGGAAACTGATGTTGTAGCGCGGATGAAATTCCTTGATGAGCTTGCCTTCGAGCAGGAACGCCTCCGGTTCGCTCCGCACGACGTGCACATCGAAATCGTGGATGGCCTCGATGAGCGCGTTGAATTTCAAGTCCCAGCCCAGGCGCCGCGACGGGTGGAAATACTGGCTCACGCGCTTGCGCAGGTCGCGCGCCTTGCCGACGTAAATGACCGTGCCGAACCGGTCCTTCATCAGGTAGATGCCCGGTTTATGCGGCAGGACGCCCAGTTTTTTGCGGATGGCTTCAATCGCAGGCACAACGGAATTTCAACGCAAAGCCGCCAAGGCGCAAAGAGATTTTACGGTAAAATTCATTCTTGCGCGGCGAATCAAATCGGCGTAATGAGCGAGCAAATCCAAGAAAGGAAATCTATGCCAGAAAATCAAATACCTCCGGCCCAGACACCTCCACCTACTCCCGGTTCCAACGAAAGTCAGGCCCGCATGTGGAACATGTTGTGCCACCTGGGCGGTCTGGTTCCGTGTATTCCGTGCCTTTGCACACTGCTGATCTGGCAGATCAAGAAGAACGAATTCCCATCCGTGGAGGTCCACGGCAAGATGGCGCTGAATTTTCAAATTACGGCGCTCATTGTGTGGATCGCCGGCATTATTGCGTCCGTTGTGTTGTCGTTCATCCACCTCGGCATGCTCATGTCCTTGCTGTTTCCATTGATTGGCCTTGCCTATCTGATCCTCGTCATCATTGCAGGCATCAAGGCCAACAACGGCGAGGATTACAAGTATCCGTTCAGCTTTAACCTCATCAAGTAGGAGCTGGGGGGCGACGGGCGGAATTTCAACGCAAAGGCGCAACTCCGATAAATCGCGAGCAAGCGGCGCTAAGCCGCAACCAAACGTCCGGAAGCCTTAACGCAGAGATGCAGAGGACGCCGAGGCCCGCGGAGGAAATTAAACTCTGCGTTCTCCGCGCCTCTGCGTTGGAAAATTGGCGCAGGAAAACAAAATTTTCACAGATGGTAGTACGGATTCTGAAAGCTGATTCCGTTCGCTCTTCGACCTTCTTACTTCTCACTTCGTTTCATGTGGCGATGCACGAAGAAATAGTACAGTCCGCCGAGCACCAGCATCGCGCCCGCGAGCCAGAGGGTGACGCGATGATACTCGCCTTTCATCAATTGTTCATCCTGCCCCATCTTCACGCCCAGCCAGCACAACACCGAGCACCAGATGGCCGAGCCGAGCAGCGTGAACAGGGAAAATTTCAGATAATCCATTCGCACAATGCCCGCCGGAATGCCGATGAGATGCCGCACCACCGGCAGCAGGCGCGAAATGAAAATGCCCATCGGGCCGTAATGCGCCGCCCAGCGTTCCGCGCCTTCCACTTTTTGTGCTGAAATGAAAACGTATTTGCCGAAGTGCAGCACGAGCGGCCGGCCGGCAATCCGCGACGCCCAATACATCAGCGTGGCGCCAAACCACGACCCGATGGTGCCCGCCAGCACGATGCCCCACAGGCTCAACGGGATTTGTCCCGTGGCCGCCCAATGCGCTGCCGGGGGAATCACAATTTCGCTGGGCAGCGGGAACACCGAACTTTCCACCGCCATCATGAGCGCGATGGCGGGATAGCCGCCCGTTTGCAGTGCATGATTATACCAATCGCCCAACCACTGGATGATTTGATGCATGGCGGGTGGTTATAGCGGAAACGTGAGTCAGAGCAAAGCACAACCGGCTAAAGTGAATTGACCTAGAGGGCAAAATTGCGTCTGCCGCCTGCGAATGGAATCCCGCTTTTAGCGAAAGACGGGTTTTTGTAAAAGGCGTTGCTGTGTCTTGGCCTTGCCCGTCGGTTGAATCCCGCTAAACTCGCGGCATGAAGGCAAATCCGTTGGCGTGTGCGCTACTGGTGCTGCTGGCAGTCGCTGTTCAATTGCCCGCGAAACAGACAACCACGAATGCGGTGGGAACCAACAATACTTCTGCTGGTGACATTTTTGACCAGATTGCGGCTGAACAGAAAATTTCTCCAAGCGGTACCAACACGGCAGCTACGAATAAAACCAAGCCTTTGGTCGGACTGGTTGGCAAGGGGACTAAAACACCAACATGGGACGATACCACTCCGCTTCCTGCCAAAACACCAACGACAGCCAATAATTCCAAAAAGTTAAACTCAAAACCGCGAGCGGACGAGTTCGGCTTCGTTCCAGATACGGAAACGCAGCCGGTCATTCAGGAGTTTCCTGATAATACTCCGCCGCAGAAAACCAAGCCTGCCGATGAACTGGTTGATTGGGGATTAGTGGCTAGTTGTGTGATCCTTGGTGTTCTTTTAATTGCAATCTCTGTCTTGATTTTCTTCTCGTTAGTCCGAGAAGTGAGGCGGTTAAAAATGAAGTGGATGGAGATTTCTGCGTCTAAACACAACCCCCAGCGAATTGTGCTTGGCCTCGGCTTACTGCTGGTGATTTTGAACGGCCTTTTCCCTCCGTTTGAGTGGACGGGCTGGGGGCATCATCAGGGCTACCGTTTCCTATTTGCTCCACCAGAAGGTTCAAAAATAATTTTCACCCGCTTTTTCGTTCAGTTTGTCACCATTATAGCTGCCACTGCCGGAGCGTTCCTTTTGTTTGGGATGCGGGATAAAAAGACACCAGGCAAAAGCCAGGGAATGCCGGACAAACCCGCTGAACCGTGATTTGCGTCATGGGTGTGAATGACTGGCCGTTCAATCCGAATTTTTTGAAAGTTTAGAATCGCGTATGGGGGTCTTGCCACTGTGCGGTCTTTCGTCAACGCCGGGGATGCTGTTCTGAACATCATAAACCGCCGCTATGATTTCTTTTTGTGGCGACTTTTTTAGTGGGTGCCGATTTCGGACTGTCCGCAGAGCAAGTCCATTTTGAGGTTGCCGCAAGTCAAAGGTTACGAGAGGCGGTGGTTTTCCCATAATTTGGTCTTGAACGCTTGCCATAGTAATATGGCGCATTTCTTCCTCTGTTGGATTTTTAACAACGATGCCCGGCAATTTCTCCCACGTGTCGTTAAGGTGCTTCATTATGTCTTTGTGAAGCAACGGACGCAGATTTTCCGCCGTTGGTTTTTTACCAAGATTTTTGCACATTTTGACGGCTTGTGCGGTATCCACTCTGCGCCGGATTTTCTCAAGTTGCTCCGATGTGTGAGCGTCGCGGACTAGCTTGAAATGTTTTTGCTTCGGCCAGTACGACATGATGAAGCGGATTCTGTCTTCTGAAAAATTGCGCGCCCGGAGTTGGTCGGAAAAATTGGGTTTGAGTTTATCCACTTCCGTTCCTTTGGGCAGTGAATCGAGAATTTCGCAGGCCGACTGCCAAAGTAAAAGAACCGCTTTTACGTCTTCTTCTGTGATTCTCTCTCGTTCCAAAAGCTGCGAATGAGCGGCCAGCCACAGGCGATACGATTCAAGCTCGCAGCGGGCGAACTCCTTGCCGCGTTTTTCCAGATCTCTTTGCCAAAGTGGCTTTAGAAGAACGCCAGCCGTTCGCAAGCGGTGGTCTGCATGGATTTCCCACGTTGACCCATCATTGAGGAGCGGGATTCGCCACTGCTTACCATACCTGACAGCCCCAAGAGCGCCACGCGCTGCCGGACGAGTCATCCAGCGTTTGATCGTTCGCTCACTAACAATCAACAATTCAGCGGCTTTCGCATTTTTAAGCCATTGTTTCATTGTTTTTTCGCCAAAAGGGACATCTCGGTTTTTTTGCACTCTTTTCGTTAAGTAAAACGCCATTCACAAGGCGTGACGCTGATGAAAAATAATAACACAAAAAACGCCCCGCGCGATGGTGATTTAACAACCGCGCCCGCTACTCCAACAAATGCGTTGCAATTACTCCTGCCGCTGCAATCTCGCCGAAAGCATCGGAGAAAAGTGATTGCAAATGACGATAGTCGTGCTCGTCGCCGGGCAGAAAAAACCGCGCCAAGTTGCCCGCTTTAACGGCGCAGTGGCTTTAACCTTTCAAAAAATAATTCCGCTGCTTTTCGCTGATGGGCATTTCGAGTTTTTCCATCACGGCCAGCATGTCTTCCCAGACTTCGCTTTGACTTCAAAGCCAAACGGAGGCATTATTGGAACATGACGGGTAAGCATAAATTGCCTGACGTTTTCTCGCAGCATCCGCAGGTGATGAGCGGCGCGCTGGTCTTCAAAGGCACGCGCATTCCGGCGCAGACGTTCTTCGATCATCTCGATCACGGCGGCACGCTCGAACAGTTCCTCGAATGGTATGAAGGCGTGACCCGCGCGCAACTGGAAGCCGCGCAGGAAATCCGCCTGGCAACCGCCGCGTGAAAATTCTTTTCGACCAGGGCGTTCCCAAACCTCTGCAAACGCATCTGGCGGGCCATGAAGTGCGCCGCACGTTTCAACTCGGCTGGGCGGGTAAGAAAAACAGCGAATTACTCGCGCTCGCCGAAGAGGCCGGTTTTGACGTGCTGGTGACGACGGATCAAAATTTGTTGCATCAACAAAATCTTCGCGGGCGAAAGTTGGCCGTGTTCATTCTGGGGCGTGGCAACTGGCCGGAGATTAAACCGCACGCGGAAAAAATCGCGGCGGAAATCAATTCCATCGGGCAGTCCGGCGTCCACTTTTTTGCGATTGAGCCGGGCAATAAATAATTTTCAGCGCGCGGGAAATTCGCAGACGTCTTTTAGTTTTCACGCCTTCAAGAAAAACCGCCGCTGCTTTTCGCTGATGGGCATTCCGAGTTTTTCCATCACGGCCAGCATGTCCTCCCACACCTTGCGCTTCTCGCTCATGGCCTGGTTGCGCAGGAGATACGCCGGATGATACGTGGGCATGAGCGGCGTGCCGCGATACGTTTTCCAGGCACCGCGCAGTTTCGTGATGCCGAGGGTCTTGCCCAGCAGCCCCTCCACCGCTACCGCGCCCAGTGCCACGATGACCTTGGGCCGGATCAAATCAATCTGCTCTTGCAGATACGGAATGCACGTGGCCATTTCGTCGCTGGTGGGCTTGCGGTTGCCGGTGGATTGGCCGGGGGTGTCAGGGCGGCATTTCAAAATGTTGGCGATGTAAACGTCCGCGCGCTTCAGTCCCGTCGCTTGGATGATTTTCGTGAGCAACTGGCCGGCCTTACCGACGAATGGCTCGCCTTGTTCGTCTTCATCCGCCCCCGGAGCCTCGCCGATAAACATGAGTTGCGCGTCAATGCTGCCGACGCCGAACGCGACGTTCTTGCGCGACGACGCGAGGTGCGGGCACTTGACGCATGCCAGCGCACGTTCACGCAACGCGGCAAACGCCTCAGCTTTCGCTTGTGGATCGAGTGGCGGAGCCTGGATGGGAATCGTTTCGCCCGGCAGCGCCAGCAAGGTCGCCTGCTCGGCAACGGGCGCGGGCGGAGAAGAACGCGGTGGCGCGGAGGTTGTTTTTTGGTAGGGACGAGCCGCCGGCTCGTCCGAAGGGGCAGTCGGGACTTCCGCCGGACGCGCGGCCCGCGCGTCCCTACCTACAACTGGCCGTGGCACAGGTTGCGCCAGTGCGCGGAGCGTCTCGGGCGAAACGGCGACGTGGTGCACGCCGCGCGATTTCAAATCTTCCAGATGTTGGATCGTCGCGTCGAGGAGCTGGCCATAGTCATCGGGCATGGCGTCATCGTAGCGGCTGCGCGCCAAAGCTCAAAAATTAGTTGTTCACAATCGGCGATGGCTGGTTTGTAATTCCGCCTTCAGCATTGCGCGGTTTTGGATTTCGCCGTAATTAAGTTGCGCCCATGAAACGAAAAATTGCCCTGCCGCTGTTGCCGGTTCTGTTTGCGTCCATTCTGCTCGCCGGCTGCACGTCCACCAAGACCACGACGCTTTCCCGGATTTGCCCGGTCAAAATTGATGGGTTGTTTTATGAAACGGCAACCGGCCGGACGCTGCTCCCGCCCGTTCCTTTCACCAGAACACCAGAGGAGCCGGGCCAGCAGGCGGGAATCACGATGCCCGACGGGCGGATGGTGAAAATCGCTTTGAAACCGGATGGGAACGACTTCTCCATCCGGCTTTCCGCGACGCCGGACGCGGACATCGTCAGGTGGGGATTGGCCATGGACGCAGGCGCGAACGAATACTTCACCGGCCTGATGGAGCGCGTCGTGGACGGACCGCAGACGAATTCGTGGGCGACAAACATCACCGCCGCCATGAACCTCCGCGGCGAGACCGTGGACATGATTGTCAAACCGACGTTGGCGGTCTATGCGCCGTTTTACATTTCGTCGCGCGGCTATGCGGTTTTGGTGAAGGGAAACTGGCCAGGCCGTTTTGATTTTTGCGCGAGTGTTTCCAACCGGGTGAAGATCGAATTTGAAGGTCCGTCATTCGAGGCAAAATTCTACACTGCTGACAACCCTGCCGCGCTCGTTCGCGCGCACGCGCTCGACGCCGGGCCGCCGTTCCTGCCGCCCAAATGGATGTATGGCACCTGGCGCTGGCGCGATGAAAACACGCAACGGACAAATTATTACGACGGCACGCCCGTCACCGGCCCGTTCAATTCCGAGTTCATGGAGGATGTGTTGTTGATGAAGGCCTACGGCATTCCCCTTGGCATTTACTGGGTGGACCGTCCCTGGGGGCCTGGCACAAACGGCTGTGACGATTTCGAAATTGATACGAACCGGCTGCCGAATTTCGCCGAATCCATCAAGTGGCTCAACGGGCAAAACATGCAGATGTTCCTGTGGATCGGACCGTATTTTCAAGGACAAATGAAAACGAACGCTTTGAACCGGGGCTGGACGCTGGCCAGCGCCGGACAAAAGCCCACGACGAACAATTACCCGCTGGCGGACTTCACCAATCCCGATGCAAAAAAATACTGGCAGGACGGGGTCGCCAAACTGCTGAAGCTCGGGTTGGCCGGTTTCAAAATGGACCGCGCGGAGGAGAACATCCCGGAAAGCGGGCCCTACCACGTTTTTGATGGCCGGAGCATCCGCGAAAATCGCAATGCGTATCCGGTCATGTATCTTAAAGCCGCCTATGACATTGCCGAACAATATCGCGGCGACGATTTCGTCTGCATGCCGCGCGCGGCTTACAACGGCAGTTCGGCTTACGGGGTTTTTTGGGGCGGCGACATCGGCGGCACGCAGGAAGGTTTGCGCGCCGAAATCATCGCCGTGCAACGCGCCGCTGTGATGGGTTACCCCAACTGGGGCTCGGACACGGGCGGTTACAACCACCAATCCATGGACACGGAAGTCTGTGGACGCTGGCTCGGCTTCAGTTGCTTCACGCCCATCATGGAAGTTGGGCCAACCACAAATCGCGCGTTCTGGAATTTTCACAATCCGCCGAGCTACGACGCGAAATTGATTGCCATCTGGCGGCTTTATGCGCGACTGCACACCCGGCTGGCCGATTACAGTTTTGAACAGGCGAAAGTCGCCCATGAAACCGGCATGCCCATCGTGCGCCCGTTGTTTCTGGTCGAACCGAAAGCGCCCGCCGCGTGGTCGAACTGGTGGACGTATCTTTACGGCCCGGACATTCTGGTTTCGCCCATCTGGCAAAAGAATCAGCGAACGCAGGAGGTTTATCTGCCGTCCATCAGCCAGTGGCGCGACGCGTGGAATCCGGAAAAAATTTACAACGGCGGCCAGACCATCACCGTCAACGCGGACTTGCATCAAATGCCGATTTTTGTCCGCGTCGGCGCGAATGTCGAACTCGGTGATTTGAACCAGGAATGGACCGACGCCGTTGCCGCCGCGAACACGCGCCCGGACTTGAAATCGCTCGACGCCGAAGTGCGCGAGTGGTTTGAGAAGTCAGTTTCCCGCTGACGCCGGCTGCTCAAGCACCACCGCCGTCAAAGTCACCGGGCCAAGCAGGCCGCAATCCGTCAGCGGCCAATCCGCCGCGTCGAAGGGCTCGTAGTTGAGGTTGACGAAATTGATGTCGTGGAATTTTTTCCAAGGCACGCCGCGACGATCGAGGTCACGGATGCGGTTGGCGGCGACGCTGGTGACTTCAACTTCGAGCACGTTGCCTTTCGGTTTCAAATTGTCCACCAAGACGCGGAATGGCGGCGTGATGAGCGCACCGTAATCCTTGCCGTTCAATTTCACCCGCGCGCTCTGGCGCACATCACCGAGGCTGAGGAAACATCTCTTATTGATTTTTTGGGGCGCATCAAAATTGATTTCGTATTTCGCAGTGCCAGCGAAAGCCTGTGCGTTTGTGTCAGCAAAAGTTGTCCACGAGGCGAGCTTCGTCGTCTGGAAATCGGCCGGCAGCACCGGCCCGCCTTGGATGAATTTGACGTTCCACGGGCCGGTGATTTGAACGAATTTTTTGCTGGGTTGCCAATAATTCCACGCCGGGCCTTTGACTTCCTCATTGGCAAACGCGCGGAGAATGATGGACTCGCCGGGAGCGAGTTGTAGATGAACTTTCGTTGAGTTTGCGGCGCTCTGTCGAGTCACCGCTACGCCAGAATTGCCGGTCATCGGGTCCAAAATGACAGTGGATTTGGCCGGGCGGCCGAGCGTGACCCAACCGTCAAAATTGGTTTCAGAGCGATTGACGATGAAATAATTCCAGCCGCCATCGAATGAACGACGGACAAAAGAAAGCCCATCACGAGGCATTTCCTCTGGCTCAACAATCGTCTGTACTGGGTATGAATCATTTCCAGATACTCCCCTAAATATTACGCCTTTGCCAAAACTCGACCGAATGACAAAGGCATTCTCAATGCCTCCGCGTGGCATTGTCATTAGAAGCAATTTGAATTCCGCTCGTCGTTTTTCCAAATCGCCCCAGCCTGAAATATCTTGTGGCGGCGTGTTCATTACTAACTTTGCCCCGCCCTGAACCAGCGCAAGCAGTCGCTTGAATGTTTCCAGCGGCATCAGTTTGCACTCCGGCACGACGATGACCCAGTAAGTCCCGCCGGACATCTGGATTTTCCCATCAATGACTTTAGCCGACTGCAATTGCCGGTCGGAAACGTAGTCGAAGGCGTAGCCGCGATTCCAAAGTTCGTGCGCGGTTTTGCCAATAGGTTGGTTTTCAAACCAGATTTGCTGCGACTCGATCTTCAGTGGCGGCAACTCGTTGGTCGGGTCATTCCAATAATCATAAATCGGCCAGTAGAGCAGGATGTCGTTGTCCGGTTTGCCTGACTGCAAAATGGACTGGCAGCGCGCAACGTAGTCGTTAAGCGCAGGCACGTCGCGCCAGATGGAGTTGCGCGGGTTCATTTCCGTCGAGGCATAAAACAACCAGCCCGGCCAGCCGGCTTCGTCCGGCGAATAACAGGCGCCGTGATAAAAAACGTGGTTCACGCCGGAGAGGAACATGTCGTCCACGAGGGACTTCATTTCGCTGAGCGTTTCGGTGAAATGTTCCGCGAGCCACGTGCCGGTCTCGGCGCTGACAAGCAGCTTACCGGTGACGTGCGCGGCAGAGGAGGCGAATTTGGAAACGAGCGGATTTTGATGGGTGCGGTTCATTTCCGTTTCGGGAATGTCGGCCACGGCATAGATATCCAGCAGATTGCCCGGCGAGCCGTGTGCCTAGTAGCGCGTAATGAAACCCCGCTCATGCGACCACGCAACCCAGAGCGGCTCCGATTCCTCCGTCATGATGTCGGAAATGGTTTCACGGTAATCAGATTTGACACGGGCGGCGTGGGCGTCCCGGTTCGTGCCGAAGAGTGCGGGCAGTTCGGCTTGCAACTTGTATCCACGCCGCTTTTCAAATTGCGCGAAAAAATCCGGCGACCAGTCGGATTTGTATTCGTAGGAATCCTGATACATCGCGCGCGGCTTCGGGCCGTCGTAATTGACGAACGCATCGGTGAAGCGGCGGAGATAATTGCTCATCGCCGGCGGATAAAGCGGGTTCAGCATCCAGCCTTCCCCGCCCGGCGCGGCGCGCTTGACCTTTTGGCCGGACGGTTTTTGCGAAATGGCATACACACGACAGATTTTGGGAGGCACGGAAGTTTCGGTTCCAATCCAATTGCCAGGCGGAGAAAAGAACATCTCGCCATTGGTGGTAATGGAATCGGTCAGGTCAATTGATTTTCCATCCGGCCAGAAAGCGACGAGTGCCTGAATGGATTCGCGGTTAAATTTTTCCTCCAGTCTTTCACCAACGCCAAGGTCGTAAGTTTTTACAACGACGCTCGCGTTGGCGTCGCCGTCGGAGACATCCGGTCCACCGAAACACCAGCCGGTGCCGGTGGTCATGTCCACCCCCAGACCCAGCCGTTGCGCCTCGGAAACGGTGTAGCCCAGCATCTCCATCCATTCCGGACCGAGGTAGCTGATGTAATTCGATTCCCAGCCTTTCGCGCCGTAAATCGGAATGATGTGGACGCCGCCCAGCCCGGCGTCATGGTAACGCTGTAATTCGCGGGTGAGATTCGTCTTGTCCACCGCGCTGCCCATCCACCACCAATAAGTCCACGGACGGGTTTGGGAAGTAAGTGCGGGCCAGGCCATGGTGCCATCGGCTGCTGGAGCCGAAAGCGTCGCTCCGCCAAAAAACATCAAAAAAAGAGCGCAAATGAGGGCGGATTTGACGAGTTGTTTCATGAAATGATCCGACGCCGATTTTTCTGGCGCATCCGGCAGGACTCGAACCTGCAACCTTCTGATCCGAAGTCAGAAGCTCTATCCAATTGAGCTACGGATGCCTGCACGGACATTGTGCGGATTTTGCGGCGGCGATAAAGCGGATTTATCGCGCCGGAATTTTAATGAAGGCGGATTCGCGCGCCGATTGACTTGGCGGATGGGTTTGTTAGCGTGGCGCAACGCATGGCAATAAAGCCGTTTTCACGTCTCATTAAAATTTTGACCGGCGTTTACTCCGGCGCGGAAAGCGAACTGAGCCGGCTCGAACGGTTCGCGCACCTTTGCGCGCTGGTCATCAGGAGTTTCGTGCGCAACCGCTGTCCCGTCCGCGCGGCGGCGTTGTCCTATACAACGCTGCTGGCGCTCATCCCGTTGCTCGCGGTGGCCATCAGCGTCACCAGCAGCCTGCTCAAAAACGAAGGCGAGGAACAAATTTACCGGGCGATTGACAAACTGGTTTCCAACGTCATGCCACCCGCAACGCTCAGCACCAATGACCAGGCGGTTTCACTCAATCTCAGCCCCGGCATGTCGGTCGTATTGACGCCCACGAATTCCGTCGCGGAAACCAATGTTGTCGCGGCCGGCGCGGGTGATTCCGGTGGCGACACGCAGGTGGCCGTCGCGCAAAAGGAAGCTGCCCAATATATTCATAAATTCATCCAGAACACCCGCAGCGTCACACTCGGCGTGATCGGCATGTTGTTGCTGGTTTATGTGGCCATCCAGATGCTCGCGAACATCGAAGACACGTTCAACGATATCTGGGGCGTGACCCGCGGACGGAACTGGCTGCTTCGGGTCGTGCTTTATTGGACGACCATCACGCTTGGTCCGCTCGCCATTGTCGCGGCGCTGGGGTTGACCGGCGGCTCGCATTTGCAAACCGCCAGAAATCTCGTTGCCCAAACGCCGTTCATTGGCGGCCTGATTTTCCAGCTTCTGCCACTCGTGGTTTTGTGGCTGACCTTCACGCTGGTTTATCAGCTCGTGCCGAACACCCCGGTCCGGTTCAGCGCAGCGTTTGTCGGTGGTGCTGTCGGCGGGTCGTTGTGGTATTTGAACAACATCTTCGGTTTCCTCTACGTTTCCCGCGTCGTTTCCAACAGCAAGATTTACGGCAGTCTCGGCCTCGTGCCCATATTCATGATCGGGCTTTATTTTTCCTGGCTGATTCTGCTGTTCGGCGCACAGGTCGCCTACGCCTTCCAAAATCGCGTGGTGTATCTGCAGGACAAACTGGCGGAGAACGTCAACCAGCGCGGACGCGAATTCGTTGCACTGCGGCTGATGACGTGCATCGGACAGCGGTTCCAGCGCGGCCTGCCGCCGGTCACCATCCAGGAAATTTCCGCTGAATTGGGCATTCCAACCAAGCTCGCGCAACAGGTCTTGCAGATGCTCCTCGCCGCGCGGCTCGTCACCGAAATCGCCGGCACCGAATCCGCCTACGCACCCGCGCGCCCGCTGGAGGCCATCAACGCCCACCACATTCTGCACGCCATGCGCACTGGCGGCGGACAGGAACTGCCCTCGCAAAACGAACCGGTGCGCGCGGAAGTTTACGGCGAATTTGCGCGAATCGAGAAAGCCGAGCGGCGGGCCGCCGCGTCCGTGACGATGCTTGAGTTGGTCAACCGCGCTCAGACGCGGCTGCAAATAACCCAACCATCCGGGCCAAAAACCAACTCCACCGCCGAAGATGATTCGCAAGCTTCCTTATGATCATTGGCGATTCCCAAGGGAATCGAAGAGCAGGCGTATCGTGCGGCGAAGCGCACGGCATGAAACGGGAGAAGTTGAAGTGTGAATGGTGGCGCAGAAAAGCGGGACTGGTGGTGTTGTATTGATTTGGTAGGGCGGGCAGTCCTCTGCCCGCCGCTCGTCCCAACGCGGCCCACGGCGCGCACGGCTTGTCCCGCCGTAGCATTGCGAAGGCGGAAGTGACGCGCCCTACCCACAACCCATCAAAGTTTTCCAACAAACCGCCTCAACCGAACCATCGCTTCCTTGAGATTTTCCATGCTCGTCGCGTAGGCACAACGGATGAAGCCTTCGCCGCATTCGCCGAAAGCGGTGCCCGGCACCGCGGCCACCTTTTCCTCGTGTAGAAACTTCAACGCGAAGTCCTTCGACTTCATGCCGAATTTGGCCACGCTCGGAAATGCGTAGAACGCACCGAGTGGACGGTGACATTCAATGCCCATGTCTTTGAATGCCGCGGCGATGAAATTCCGGCGGCGGCGATATTCGTCCACCATTTCGCCCACGTCCGTATCCGGCCGGGCCAGGGCTTCAATCGCGGCTTTCTGCCCCATGGAAGAGGCGCAGAGCATCGTGTACTGATGGATTTTCATCATCGCCTCGATGAGTTCCGCCGGACCGCAGGCGTAGCCGAGGCGGTAACCGGTCATCGCCCACGCCTTCGA
This sequence comes from Verrucomicrobiota bacterium, assembly GCA_049510395.1. GTDB lineage: Bacteria > Verrucomicrobiota > Verrucomicrobiia > Limisphaerales > UBA11358 > UBA11358. The sequence goes on along the minus strand of JBEKYY010000018.1, from coordinate 28,334 downwards.
GAAGCCGTGCAGGAAAATCGTCCGGTCGCGCATGCCCGGCAGGCCGACAATGCTCGTATGCGGGGAGTCGTAGGTCAGTTCACCGTAAATTTCGTCCGTGACGACGATGAGATCGCTCTCGCGGGCAAATGCGGCGATGTCCTCCAAATCCTGCCGGCCCATGACCGCGCCGGTGGGATTGTTCGGAAAATTCAGCATCAACACCTTCGTCTTGGGCGTCACTTTCGCTTCGAGCATCGCACGCGTGAGACGGAAGCCATTTTCGGGTTTGGTTTCAACCGCCACCGGCACACCGTGCGCGAACAGGATGGTGGCGCGATACGACACGTAGCACGGTTCGTGATAAAGCACTTCGTCGCCGGGCGTGATCAGCGCGCGCAAGGCGAGGTCCAGCGCCTCGCTCACGCCGACGGTGATGAGGATTTCGTTCTCCGGGTTGTATTCCGTACCAAAATTTTTTGCCACGTATTTGGCCAGTGCCTTGCGGAGTTCGAGATAGCCGTAGTTGCTGGTGTAATGTGTCACGCCGCGTTCGAGCGCGAACATCGTGGATTCCCGTACGTGCCAGGGCGTGTCAAAATCCGGCTCGCCGATGCCCAGACTGATCACGTCCTTCATCGTGCTGACGATGTCGAAGAAGTCGCGGATGCCCGAGCGCGGGATGTCGCGCACCGTCGCGTTGACGCGGTTACGGAGCGACACTGAGTCTTTCTTCTGCATGGCCGGATTCCATCAACACGCCGAGGCGCTTGTAGGTTTTGAGCATGAAATGGGTGGACGTGGACAATACGCCTTCGAGTGGCGACAGCCGTTCGCTGACGAATGCGGCCACTTCGCGCAGGTTGCGGCCTTCGACGAACAACAACACGTCGTAGGTGCCACTCATGAGATACGCCGAGCGCACTTCGGGAAAACGGCTGATGCGTGTGGCGACGGTGTTGAACCCGCCCTCGCGCTGGGGCGACACCTTGACCTCGATGACGGCCGTGACTGTGTCGGGCTCAAGCTGGTCCCCGTTCAGAATGGCCTGGTAACCGCGGATGACCCCGCTCTTTTCGTATTTGGCGATGCGCTTGTTCACCTCCGCGACAGAGACGTTCAGCATCTTCGCAATGTTCTCTCGCGACTCGGTCGCGTTGGCCTGCAAAATTTTCAACAGTTCATCCATAATTCACCTCGTGGTGAGACAGGCGGGAAAGTAGCGGTTCGCAGCCACCGGGTCGAGCGCGAATGCAAACCCCGTTGTCTGGTAAGTCCAAAGCCCGATACCCGATCTCAATTGGGGATGGACGGCCGGGGCTATCCCGCTTGCCAAAGACGAATTATGCCGGATGATAAAACCATGAGTGCGCGGGAAATTTTGATTGAAGAAATCAGGCGCCAGCCCGAACCGGTGGCGCGCGAAATCCTGCATTACTTGAAATTCCTCGAACGCCAGCGCGCGATGGAAGCGCTGATGGACAGCCTCGCCGCGGACACCCGGGAAAAACTTGGGCCGGCGCCGGAAGTGAATTATGAGCAGATTTAGTCACGGCGACGTAGTCGTGGTGGATTTGGGCAATGACGGTGTGCGCTTGCCTCAATGGGAAATCACGGTTAAATTGTCAGCATGAAATTGCGCCTTTTGGTTGAATTAGACCCCGAAACGAATCGCTGGTCGGCGGTTTTCCCGGAACTGCCCGGCTGCGCTTCCGCCGGAGACACGGAAGCAGAAGCGATTGCCAACGCGAAGGAGGCATTGGAACTTTGGTTTGAACCCTCGCCCGTCAAGCTGCACAAAGGCGCAAAATTGATGGAACTCGCCATGCCGTGAGCCGGCGATTTCCAGTTTGTAACGCCAGGGAAGTCATCAAGATTCTGCGCCGGCACGGCTTTGAATTGGTGGCGCAATCCGGCAGCCATCAGAAATAGCGTCACGAAAATGGCCGGCAGGTGATTGTGGCCATGCACGGAAACAAACCCATTCCCATCGGCACGCTGAAAAGCATCATCGAAGGCAGCGGCTTGGACGTGGAAGATTTTCGTTGAAAAATCTAAAATTGTAGGAGCCGACGCGCTTGTCTCGCCGGCTTGTCCCGTCGAAATCCGATGAAGACGGAAGCCGTGGCGAGGAAAACCCCCGCCGCCAAAATCATTTTTGGATGGACGACCAAGGTTAAAGCGCCTTGCAAAAAAACAAATTTCGATTGATAATTAAGCCATGAGTGCAACCGAAATCATTGAGCAGTTTAAAGGGTTGTCCGCAAAGGAACGTGCTCAAGTGGCCAAGTTCGTCGTGGAAAATGACGATTCCTGGATTCCAGACGAGTTCAAAGAAGCCATGAAAGATGCCGAGGCCGGGCGTTTTGTGGACATGGAAACCGCTTTGCACGAAACGCCGCCGTCCCGTCTGCAATGAAATATCGCTACCGCGCGGTGGAGCGGTTCTGGACGAGCTTTTACCGTTTGCCTCCTGCGCAAAAGGAATCTGCGCGCAAAACATGGAAAATTTTCAAGGAAGACCCTTTTGATCCGCGATTGCGGACGCATAAAATCCTGCGGCTTTCAGCGAACTACGGTCGCACGATTTACGCCATTGAAATTGAAGGCGATTTGCGCTTGCTGTTTTACTTGGAGGGCGAAACCGTCGTCTCTCTGATTATCGGCACGCATGACTTTACAAAGGGTGATGAACGAAGAAAGACAGGCCCGTAGGGCTGGTATCTTTGTAGCAACGCAGCGTGGAAATTCAAAAGCTCCGTTCAGGCGCGGCATTTTCACAAAACCTCACGCCAAGGCGCAAAGGCGCGGAGGGACGGCGAACGATTCTCCCTCTCCGCCAACGTCGGAGTGTGGCCATCCCCGGCCACAGCAATGCACAAACGGCGACGCGCTTTCGCCAAACCGATGCCGGCCTGCTTTGTCACGTTGCTGCGCCCGGGGACGGGCGCACTCCGGAGGTCGGGGGAAACTTCCGCGCCGGGCGAAGAAAACCGTCGCTGCCAAAATCAATTTGGGATGGACGATTGGGGCAAGGAGCGTTTGAATTCCTTTAGTTATGGAGAAAGAAAGTATGGCAATTTTTATTGAAGATGTCGTCGAAATGAAAGATAGAGTCGTCGAGCCGGTTAACACAGGAACAAATCGCCGAAGCGCAGCGTCTGGTTCGTGAGTTCAAGCCGCGCAAAGTACCAGAATCAAACACTCCAGTTTCACGCAAAGACATTTTCAGTTCGAGTCCCACTCAAAACACCAAAAACTGACCGAAAGTTCGATGAGGTGGTGAAGTCAGCACAGGACACGGCGGTGCTGGTGTATTGAATAAGGAAACCAAGAATGCAGGAGAGAAGCCGGTTCCTGGTTTCATGGGTTCCTTATTGAATCCGTTTTCCCTGAATCGGGCAGGGAATTTTTCCGGGCCGTGCGCAGGATGCAATACACCACCGGCGTTGCCACCAATGAGAGTAAGACGGAAATGCACAGCGCGCCGCTTCGCTGTGGCGTGGCAAGGGATGTTGGATGTTCCATTTATTTTTTGTCCAGCGGCAGACGAACGGTGACTGTTGTCAGTTTGAACGGCACGGATTCAATTTTTATGGTTCCGTTATGCGCGGAAACAATCCATTGCACAATGCTCAAACCGAGGCCGCAGCCGTCCACAACCGGGCTGTGCGCCGGGTCGCCACGAAAGAACCGGTCGAAGACGCGCGGCAAAACCTCGGGTGAAATTCCCGGGCCGCTGTTCGCAATGGTGAATTCCGCCGCGTCGTTGGCCCGACGCAAACTCATCGTCACGCGGCCTTGCGGCTGGTTGTATTTGACGGCGTTGTCCGCGAGGTTCAGCAACAATTGACGCAGACGATGGCGGTCGCCACGGACCGTGATTCCCTCGCAACCGGCCAGTTCCACCTGGATGCCCTGCGGCTCGGCGAGGATTTGCGCGTCGGCAAAATTGTCACGCACGAGTTCGTCAAATCGCACCGGCTCCAGTTTCAACGCAACCTGGCCCGCGTCAGCTTTGGCCAGCAGCGTGAGGCCGTCCACGATGCGCGTCAGACGGCGCAATTCATCGAGCAGGCTGGCGGCGCGTTCGCGTTCGGCGGCAGAAAGCGATTCATCGCGCAGGGCGGTCTCCGTCTCGCCGCACAAAACCGTGAGCGGCGTCTTGAGTTCGTGCGAAGCGTGCAGCGTGAATTCGCGGGCGCGGTTGAACGAGTCGTCGAGCCGCGCCAGCATTCCATTGAAAACCTCGGTGAGGCGGTCCAGTTCATCGCCGTTGCCGGTGTGAGGCAGGCGTTCGTTCAAATTAAACGCGCTGATTTTTTCGGCGGCCTGCGTGAGCCCGGCAACCGGAGCGAGGGATTTTTTCATGAGCCACCAGCCGCCGCCGATGCTCAACAGCACCGCCGGCACGGCGCACCACATCACGATGCCGGTTACGTCTTCAAATATATCCTGCTCAATGGCCTGTTCCGTATGGTGGCGTTCGGGATGTCTCCGCGCGCGTTCACGGGGCTCGATGATGATTTGATAATACAACAGGACACCCATGATCATCAGCGCAACGAACATGACCACCGCATACCACAAACTGAGCCGGGTGCGGATGGTCATAGCCTTATTTGCTCCAAGTGTCGAAGTTGTCCAAACTTTGGCTGCTTGCAGCTAAAAGTTTCTGGCCCTCTTCGGCAAGCCATCTGATAGCGTCACCCGCTTTTTTCTTTTCCTCATCATTTACACAGAAATTCATAAATGATTTTGGATGCATGAGTCGGTGGCGGAGTTCATAAGTTTCACAAAGCGCTTCAAATCCACTTTGACCGAAATCGGTTGGACAAGGAACTCGATTAACCCTAGCAAACAGCTTGAAAGTTTGTTTGATGTTATCGCGAAAGCCCGGAAGTCTTCCTTTCTTTGTTCCCTTCGATTCTGTTTTCCCCTCATTCAATAGAAACAATTCCTCATCGCTAAATGTAAAACCTGTCATTTTCCCTGCTCCGAGTGTTAGTTGTTTTAAGCTAAACATCATTCCGTCCAAGGTTGCTGCTAGTGCGCGAATTGCCATGCGCCTCCAAAACTGATCTCCGGGATTTTCATTCATCTCACAACTCGCATGACCCAAATCCGACATCAAAACCGGAATGAGCAGTTGGAAGTCTCGTCGCACTTTGATCAAATTTCGGGCATCTTGCTGTATTTTAGGGTCAAGTAGTGTAATAACTTGCTCCCGTTCATCTTGATCGCTGCTGAAGACCTTTCTTAAAAACGCCTCTTGTGCTGGTGTTAAATTCTTCTTCATGGCTGCTCCTTCAACACGTAACCCGCGCCGCGCACGGTGTGGAGCAGCTTGGGTTCAAAGTTGGCGTCAACCTTCTCCCGCAGCCGCCGGATGTAAACGTCCACGAGATTGGTGCCGGGATCGAAATCGTAGTCCCAGACTTTTTCGAGAATCATCATGCGCCCGCACAGGCGGCCCGGGGAGCGCATGAGAAATTCGAGCAGCCGGTATTCGCGCGCCGTCAGTTCGATGTCCGTGCCGCCGCGCTGGGCCCGGTGCGTGACCGTGTCCAGCGTCAGATCGGCCACGCGCAGCACGGTGGATTTGCTTTCGCCGCCCCGCCGCGTCAACGCCCGCACCCGCGCGACCAGTTCGGCCAGTTCAAACGGCTTGGGCAGGTAATCGTCCGCGCCGGCGTCCAATCCCTCGACGCGTTCGTTGACCTCGCCGCGAGCGGAAAGGAGCAGGACGGGCGTGGTGTTTTTGCGCTCGCGCAACTGGCGCAGCACGCTCAGGCCATCGCGGCCCGGCAGCATGATGTCGAGCACGATGCCGTCGAAGGGCGTGGCCCGCGCCGCGGCCAGGGCGTCGTCGCCGTTGTGGCAGACGTCCACAGCAAAGCCTTCGGCCTGCAGCGCCTTGCGGACAAACGACGCCGTCTTCTTTTCGTCTTCAACGACCAGCACGCGCATGGTGGAGATTAAATTACAACGAATGTCTTTGCCATTTTCACAGTTCGCGACTCCTGAGACAAGTGCCTGGACTCGCTTTGCCGGTTTGTGCCAGCCTGAACAGTCCATCAGAACTTTGTGAACAGAGCATGAAGCACAAGTGACAGTGTTGTCATCTAACAGCGCCGGAATAATTACTCATACCGAAGCGCTTCGATCGGGTCCAGCCGCGAAGCTTTCCAAGCCGGATAGTAGCCGAAGATGATCCCAACGCTCGCCGATACGGTGACGGCAGCAATGACGGCAGGCAGCGAGGGAATGGTTGGCCAGTGCAGCAGCGCCGTGACGGCCATGGACACCCCGCGACCAACTAAAATACCGACGACACCTCCCGCCAGACAGAGCACCACCGCTTCGACCAGAAATTGCCGCAGGATGTCCTGCGTCCGGGCGCCCACTGCCATGCGGATTCCGATTTCCCGCGTCCGCTCGGTCACCGACACCAGCATGATGTTCATGATTCCGACGCCGCCGACGACCAGCGATATCAGTGCCACCACCAACAATAAATTCGTCATCACCCGGCTGGTGGAAGCCAGCGCTTGTGAGATTTCGGTAAGGTTGCGAATTCGGAAATCATCCGGCGCGCCGGGTTGAATCTTGTGGCGTTCACGCATCAAGGCGGTGATCTGGCGGATAGCCACCGGGATATCCTCCGGAGTGTCGGCGGACATCCAGATGTCGTTGATGTCCGAAAACCGCGTCATCTGCGGCATGTCGGCAACCTGGATGGCGGATTGCAGCGGGTAAAGCTGCACGGACTGGTTCGGGTAAAGCTGGTTGAGGGAATTGACCCCGCTGGAGGCAGTCGTGGCAGCGCCCGCGGACTGGGTGAGTTGCCGGACGCCGGTCACGCGAAACTTGATGGTGGTCCAGGGGGCGACGATGAAGTCATCCTGATCGCGCCCCATCATGTTCGGCCCTTTCCGGCTCAAGACACCGACGACTTTCATGCCGACGTTTCTGACGCGGATTTCCTTGCCGATAGGCGATTCATCGCCGAACAACTGCCTGACGATGGTCTGCCCGATAACGCAGACGGCGGCGGTGTTGCGGACATCCTCGTCTGTGAACGGTTCGCCTTCAACAATGGGCCACTGGCGGATGGTGAAATATTCCGGCGTTGTGCCGAGGATATTGTTCGGGCTCCAGTTTTGATTGCCGTAAATGATTTGCGCATGGCAGTCCACGCTGGGGGCCACCCATTTGAGGGCGCTGCAATTCTGGCGGATGGCATCAGCGTCCAAAGGCGTGAGTGTCACCCGCCCGCCGGCGCCCGAATTGACGCCGCCCACGACCATGTCACTGGGATCCATCTGGATGACATTGGCGCCGAGGCTGGCGATGGTCTGCTCGATGGAATGGGAGGAGCCCCGGCCAATTTCCATCATGGCGATGACGGCGGCGATGCCGATGATGATGCCGAGGCAGGTCAGCACCGACCGCATGACGTTCCGGCGCAAGGCGCGCAGGGCCATGTGCAATGTTCCGTGAAAAGAATGCATGGGTTCAGCGCCGGATGGTCGGCGGCAGGAATGGATTCTTGGTGGCGGTTTGGGAACTTCCAGCGCTCTCGCCGATGACTACTTCCGCGCCTTCCGGAAAATTGTCGGCGGCGACCGCCGTGTTTGAGCCGTCCGTGGTGCCGACCTTCACTTCCACCGGTCGGACGTATTCGCCCTCCTTCACCCAGACGACGCTCCGGTTTTCCTTCATGCCCTTGCCTGGCTTTGAAGAATGGGCATTGGTGCCGGCGGAAGAATCGCCCGGCAGGGCGGCCTGAATTTGCGAACGGGCATTGGGTGAAATCTGCGCGAGCGTGGATGGTGACCAGCGCAACGCCGCGTTTGGGACAAGCAGTACATTAGTTTCCTTGCGCACTAAGAAATGCACGTTGGCGGTCAGGTAGGGCAGCAAGAGGTTGCCGGGATTTTCCGTGTTCACCTCCACAGTGTACATCACGACGTTTTGGGTCATGGTCGCGTTGAGGCGTACCTTGCCGACGGTGCCTTCGAATTGCCGGCCCCGAAAGGCGTCGCAGGTGAAGGTTACGGGCGCGCCGGGAACGATGCGGCCCACGTCCGCCTCGTTCACTGCCACCCAGATTTGCATTTTGGTCAGGTCCTTGGCGATCAGGAAGAGGCTGGGTGCGTTGAAACTGGACACCACGGTCTGGCCGATGTTCACGCGGCGGTCAATGATGACGCCTTTGACCGGCGATTTGATGATGCAGAAATCCAGATTTCGCTGCGCTTTTTCGAGAGCGGCTTGCGCCTGTGCGATATCCGACTTGGCGACGGAGACGTTTGCCTTGGCGACTTCATAATTCGCCTTGTCGGTGTCGTAATCCACCTGCGCCATCAATTTGTTATGGTACAACTCTTGCGCGCGTTTCCATTCCGCCTCGGCCTGGTCAAGCTTCGCGTTCATCTGTTCAAGCTTCGCGGTGGCGGATAATTCACCCGCCTTGGCAACCGAGAGATCGGCGGCATAAACCGACTCGTCAATTTGTGCCAGCATGGCCCCTTCCTCGACCACCGAGCCGTAGTCAATCGTCTTGCCGGCTACATCCGTACCAAAAGCCTTGATGAGACCGGCCACCTGCGCGCCGACATCCACGACCTCGATGGGTTCAATGGTTCCCGTGGCGCTGATGGTGGCCGCGACATCGCCGCGTTTCACGACCGCCGTGCGGAAGGACAATTGGGAACCGCTCCGCGCGTGCCACCACCAGATGCCGGCTCCCAGAATCGCGACGGCGATGGCGGCCGCGGCAACCGAAATTTTCAAAGGACGTTGCATGAATTGCTGTTCTGCGCGTCTCCATCATGACCAGCACGCGCATGAACCAGCCTCGGGAGACGGTTATGGGCTGGATGTTTTTTCCATCCCATACACCAAGATTTTGAAACTGTCCGGGACCATCTTGCCGCGCCGCTGACCTTCGGCGGGAGCTTCGAATTTGGCGGCGGCCAGGTAGATTTTGTGCGTCTTCGGATCGATGGTCATGGTCCGCGAGCCGCGTTGGGTCTCCAATGTCTGCACCACTGTCAGCTTGTCCGGTGTATCTTCATGCGCGATGGTGGTTGTGCCGTCGCCGCACGAGGCGAAGGCGAACCCGGTTCCCGGATCAAACGCATTGGCGTCCACGCCTTCACCGATGGGCACGGTCGCAAGCACTTTTCCGTTCGTACTGTCCATCATCACCATCGTCTTGCTGCCGCCACAACCGAGGAACAGCCGGTGGTTCTTCAAATCAATCGCCATGCCGGAGGCTTCCTCGCCCGGCGCGATGGGCCAGTTGGTAACGACCTGGTGCGACTTGGTGTCAATCACGGCAACTTCGTTTTTGTCTTCGATGTTGTTGTAAACGCGTCCCGCCGCCGGGTCGGCCTGCGCGAATTCCGGTTTGCCTCCCAGCGGAATGGTGGCCACCACCTTGGCTGATTTGGCATCAATGACCGTTGCCGATTGGCCGCGACCATTAAACGTGTAAAACTCCCGCTGCCCCGGTTCGTAAAGCATCGCGTCGGGATTTTTGCCGGTGTCCACCTTCGAAAGCGTTTGCAGCGTCTTCAAATCCACGATGCCCGCCTTGTCCTCGCGGCCGTTGCTGGTGACGCCCAGCCCGAGGTCATGGGCAATGGCGATGCCGTGGACGCCGGGTGTATTCGTGATTTCGCCGACGACCTGGTCCTTGGCGAGGTCTATGACCACGACCTTGGTCCCGTGCGAGACGTAGAGGCGTTGCCCCGCCGAGTCCACCGTCAGGTAATCCCATCCACCTTCGCCGCCAACGGGTATTTCCTTGATGAGATGATAAGGCCCGTCGGCGCGGCAAACCGTGACGGCCAAGCTGAACAGAACCGACAACAGAATTTTTTTCATAACGCGACTCCTTTTGGTTGCATTTACCCGACAACTTTTGCTTCTTGGCGCCTCTGGCGTCAATACTCAAAGGCCGGGCACCGGCGGCGCCCGGCCTTGAATCATGGCTGACGCTGCGGGTTTACTTTTTGTCTTTTTCGCCAGCGGCCTCTTTCGCTTCGCTTTCCGCCGATTCCTTTTCCACAGCGACCACGTCGCCGGTGATGGCGTCCACGTTCACTTCCGTGATGTCCTTCGTATCCGGCGTGGTCAAATCAAACGACCAGATCAATTTCCCTTTTTCCTTTTCCAGTTCGCCTTCCTTGATGGCGCCGCTGGGAACTTTGGCCAGCGCGATCTTCTCGGCGTCGGCCTTGCTGACCTTGGCTTCGGCCATGAGCTTGGCCTGTTTGGCTTCCTTGTTGTGATGCTCTTTCTTTTCACATTTTTCCGAGACGCAGCCGGTCAACAGCCCGGCGGCGAGGATGGCGATTAGGGAATGGACCAGCCTTCGCCCGGAGGCTACGGCTAGGCAGGTGATGGATTTTTTCATGGCTTGGTCTTTGGTTTGATGTTTTTGGTTTTAAAAAATGAAACGTCACCATGAAACCTTGTGGAGATGAACGCCCGCTGAACGGCAGATGACAATTTTGTCATTTGTTTCACAAGAAACCCGCGTGCACAATCCAACCTTGAACCGTCCAGTCGCTGCAGCCTACCCTTCAGTACATCAAATTGCGGTCAAGCAAAACGGCGAGACCATCATGAAACCAGTGCGAATTCCAACGGCGGGCTGGTTGTGCCTGTTGCTCGGGATGGAAATTTTTACCGGCGCGGAAACCGGACTGGGGGCGGAGGTAAAGTTCCCAGTACCAACGCCGCAATCGGTCGTGTGGACGCTGGACAACGTCACGTCAGTCAGCGGACAAAAACCCGAAGTGCTCGGTGCGCCGAAAGTTGTGGGCACAGCGGCGGGCGGCCCAGCGCTCCTGTTTAACGGACAGAGCGATGCCCTTGTCGTTCCGGTTAATCCACTCGCGGGCTGGAAAACATTCACCGTCGAAGTGTTGTTCCTGCCGGAAACCAACGGCCCGGCGGCGCAGCGTTTTTTCTATATCATTGATGACCGCAACGGCCGGGCGGCAATGGAAACCCACAGCGCTGATGGCCGGTCGTGGTGTCTGGACACCTATCTGATGTCTTATCAGTCGGGGGTGACGAACTATCTCACGCTTCGCGACGCCACCCGGTTGCATCCGAACGGCCAGTGGACCTGGGCGGCGCTGGTTTACGACGGAAAAAAGATGTCGCACTACGTCAACGGAGTGAAGGAACTGCAAGGCCAAGTCGCTCTCCAACCGATGACCAACGGGAGTGTGTTTATCGGCGTGCGCTTTGACCGGACATATTGGTTCAAAGGTTGCATCAAGGAACTGCGCTTCACTCCCGCAGCGCTGAAACCTGAGGCGCTCCAACGCGCGCAGAAAAATTAATCTCGCCACCGGTTGACTTCATCCGTCCGGAGACAGTCAGCCTGTCCGCCCGCGTAAAAGCTTCACGGTATTGTTGAGCCGGGTGATTTTTTCAAGCCGCCGGCAGGCCGGTTTGGATGCCGTTCATCTCCAAATCTGCCGGTCGAGCGAGCGGTATTGAATGGCTTCCGAAATGTGGTCGCTCAGGATTTTTTCCGAGCCGGCCAGGTCCGCAATTGTCCGCGCCACCTTTAAAATCCGGTCGTAGGCCCGGGCGCTCAAATTCAAATCGGCCATCGCGTTCTTGAGCAGCTCCTTCGTCCCCTCGTCCAGCTCGCAGAATTGTTTCAATTCGCGCGTGCCCATCCGCGCGTTGCAGGTGATCTTCGGCTTGTGCTTGAAGCGTTCGTGCTGGCGGCGGCGCGCGGCCACGACGCGGTCTCGGATTTGTGCCGAGGTTTCACCCGTGCGGTCGCCAGCAATTTCCCGGAATTTCACCGGCGGCACCTCCACGTGCAAATCAACCCGATCCAGCAACGGCCCGGATATCCGGCCCAGATAATTCTGAATTTCACGCGGTGAGCTTCTCGATTCGTGCGGCATTTTACCGTCCGGCGTCGGATTCATTGCCGCGACGAGCATGAATTGTGAGGGAAATGTCATCGTGCCCGCCGCGCGGGAGATGGTCACGCGCCCGTCTTCCAGCGGCTGGCGCATGGTTTCCAGCACGCTGCGCTTGAACTCCGGCAGTTCGTCGAGGAATAAAACGCCGTTGTGCGCGAGCGAGATTTCGCCCGGCGTCGGATTGATGTTGCCGCCAAGCAAACCGGCGTCGCTCGCCGTGTGATGCGGCGTGCGAAACGGTCGCCGCGTCACCAGCGCCTGGCCCGGTGCCAGCAAACCGACGATGCTGTGAATCTTCGTCGTTTCGAGCGCCTCGTCCAAGGTCAATGGCGGCAGGATCGTCGGCAGCCTTTTGGCCAGCATGGATTTGCCGGTGCCGGGCGGGCCGATGAGCAGCGCGTTGTGTCCGCCCGCGGCGGCAATTTCCAAGGCGCGTTTCACGTTTTCCTGGCCCTTGACCTCGGCAAAATCCAAGTCGTCGTCGTGCGCCTGATCGAAGATTTTGGCGATGTCCACCTTTACCGGCGCAATTTTGATTTCGCCTTCGAGAAAGCCCGCGGCTTCACGCAGATTTTGAACGGGGATGACCTGCAGCCCTTCCACGACGGCGGCTTCGGCGGCGTTTTCCGCCGGAACGAGCACGCCAACCCTGCCATCGGCGCGGGCGCGAAGGGCGACGGGCAGGACCCCTTTGCACGGACGCACCGCGCCGGTGAGTGCGAGTTCCCCCACGATGACAAAATTGTCGAGCTGGTCGGTTTCAATTTGTTCGCTGGCGGCCAGCATGCCCAGCGCGATGGGCAAGTCGAAGCTCGGCCCTTCCTTTTTCACGTCGGCGGGCGCGAGGTTGATGGTTGTGCGCCCCATCGGGAATTTGAACCCGGAATTCGTGAGCGCGGTGGAGACGCGGTCGCGCGATTCCTTCACCGCCGCGTCCGGCAGGCCGACGATGATAATAAGGGTGTCGCCGTAACCGGCGTTGACCTCGACTTCCACGGGATACGCTTCAATCCCGTTGAGCGCGGCGGAACAGACCCGGGCTAACATGGGAAAGTTATGGTCGAACCGGGGCCGGACTTCAATCTGAAATCTCAACGCAGAGACGCCAAGCCGCAAAGAGCACAAAAACCTTTACACTAATTTCTCGAATTGACGCGAATTCCCCGGCAAGGAAGCACGCTCGCCGTGGTGGAGCATGACGAAGTTGGGACGTGGTCTCGGCACTGCGCCGGCGCAATCTGCAATCTTCCGGTCCCAACCTGTTTAAGGCTTGATTTTGCCCTCTCCAGCGGGTACAAGATTATACTTTATGTTAGGAAATCCAATCAGGTTGTTTCCCTTCAGTTAGGGAAGGAGTCCGCCTTGAAAATCGCCCTAATTTCATTGACGGAGGATGTTTTCATACCCAGTCCTCGCTACCTTTCCGCCTACCTGAAAGCGCAAGGGCACACGACGACATTGATTTATCTTCCGTGGCGATATACGGACAAAACTTTGGATGCGGCCAACTCTTTTCGATACCCGTATCCCCAGTCGGTTCTCGAGCAAATCGCGGAAATATGCAAAACGTCCGATCTGGTCGGCCTTTCCCTGATGACCTGCCACTTCGACAACGCCGTTCACCTTACGAGGTTTTTGCGCGGGAAATTGTCCGTCCCCATCATTTGGGGTGGCATCCATCCTTCCATCCGGCCCCTGGAATGTCTTGAATACGCAGACATGGTCTGTGTGGGGGAAGGTGAACTCAGTCTAAGCCAGTTGGCTAGGGAGATGGCCTCCGGCAAATCCTGGGAGTCGTTGAATGTGCCGGGAATACTGAAGCGTTCCGATCGGGAATCTACAAACTGCGCGGCCGGTCCGCTGGTGGAGGATATCAATCAGCTGCCTGCTCCCGATTACGAGCTGGAGCATCAGTTCGTCCTCTACGAAGGCGCCCTGGTTCGTCTGAACGGCCGGCTGCTGGCACAATGTCTCGACTACTGTTATCCGGCGATGTTCTCGCGCGGTTGTCCCTACGTCTGCACGTATTGCTGCAACAATGCCCTGCGCAACCTCTACCAGCGGAAATTGCGGGTGCGCTGGCGGGGCGTGGATAACCGGATCGCGGAGCTGAAAGCGATGGTCGAACTCATGCCCGAACTTCGCACCATCAGCTTTACCGACGATGCATTCATGGCGCAGCCGGCTGAATTGTTGAATGATTTTACGGCCAAATACCGGAAAGAAATTAGCCTGCCATTTTTCCTGCTCACCACCCCCCGCTCGGTGAATGACTCCAAAGTAACGGCCCTGGCGGAGGCCGGTCTCTATCATCTCTGCGTCGGTGTGCAATCCGGCAGCGAACGCATCTTCAAAAAGCTTTATCGTCGCCCCGAATCCCTGCCGGAAGTAATTTCTGCCGGTCACTGCATAAAACAGGCCGGGAAGAAACTGAACAAGCAAATCCTAGTGCGCTACGATTTCATTCTCGACAACCCGTGGGAAACTGCCGAGGACATCGAGGCCAGCATCCGCCTGTGCACCGAACTGGCAAAGCCTTTTAACATCGCCATGTTTTCGTTGACTTTGTATCCGGGGACCGATCTCTACCAGCGGGCGAAGGAAGAGGGTTTGATAGTTGATGATTTGAACCAGGTTTATCGCTCCAGCCAACTGCTTCCGAAACGCAACTTTCTCAATGGGGTTTTTGCGGCCGTTGCCGCCAATGCTCCGCGGTGGGTGATTTCATTCCTGCTCTGGAAGCCGGTCCAGCGGTGGAGTCCGGTCTCATTTCCGTACCGGGTGGCTTCCCTGTTTGAGTTCATAAAAATGGTCCGCGGCTTTCTGGGCTATCTGTTCGGAGGCGAATGGGGCGTCATCCGGTTTTTCTTCAAGCCGGCCTTGGAGAAGTTGTGGTCTGGATTCAGAGGCAGAAAGGATGACCTTGAAAGACCCAGGTTTTTGGGAGCGGCCGGCCAGGTTTCCGGTGAAAAAATCTTCACCGGCCAACTGCCGGAAGCCAAGCCAGCTTAAATTTGGGATGTAAAACAGAACAAAACGCAGGACAAGGCGCAAAGACGCGAAGAACTGGCCGGAGTGCGCCCGTCCCGGGCGCAGCAATATCCTCAACCCTGAGTGTGCTGGATTATTCACCAACCCTCCGCCCGCCAAACGTTGCTGCAGCCGAGGACGGCTGCACTCCGTTTCGGTTGCCTTTGCGCCTTTGCGTCTTTGCGTTAAAACTCGTACGTCCGGTGCCGCAGACAAACCAAAAGGGGTTGACTGGTCATGGCCGGGGCGCATCATGCCCGCGAAGTCAGGATAGCGGGAATGGACACGGCATTCGGACTTTGTCTTTTCCCGGCAAAAGTCATCAAATGACAAAGTGACTTTGTCCGAATAATCCCGTTATGCCGGAAGGAAACAGCGAATGACCAACCAGGAGAATCATCTGCAGGCCTCCGCGAATGTCCCGCCTGTGTGGTTTGTCAGGATCATCTCAGGATTCCGCGACTTCCTGGAGAAGTTGCGCCGGAAGCTGGCACCTCCACATGTTGCGCTGCTTGAGATGAGCCTGAGCTTCTGGTACACGCAAGCCATATACGTGGCTGCGAAGTTGGGTGTTGCCGACCACCTGAAGGATGGTCCGCGAAGTATCGTTGAACTGGCAACCGCAACCCGGACACACGCGCCGTCGCTCTATCGGCTGATGAGGGCACTTGCCAGCATCGGTGTATTCGCGGAAGACAAGAGCGGGCGCTTCGCGCTGACGCCGATGGCTGAGTGCCTGCGGACCGATGCGCCAAACTCAGTGTGCGCCGTAGCCATCATGACCGGGGAAGACTGGTGGTGGAAGGCGTGGGGGCGGATTCTCCACAGTGTGCAGACCGGCAAGTCCTCGTTCCAGCACGTGCATGGAATGCGGTTCTTCGAGTACATGACGAAGAACCCGGAAGCCGGCGCCATCTTCGACAGGGCCATGGCAAGCTATACGGCTCAGACCGGCGCGCAGGTTGTTGCTGCCTATTCATTCGACAAGGCGCGCGTGGTCGTTGACGTGGGTGGTGGTCATGGGGCATTGCTGGCGGCCATCCTGCGGCATCACCCAAGTGTCCGCGGCATCGTCTTCGATCAGCCCGCGACGGTTGAAATCGCGAAGGGCTTTCTCGAATCCCAACGCCTGTTGGCCCGGTGCCAGGTTCTCGGCGGTGACTTCTTCGAATCTGTCCCGGAGGGCGGCGACACTTACCTCCTTCAGCATGTGGTTCACGACTGGGACGACGAGAATGCCACCAAGATTCTGAGAAACTGCCACCGCGCCATGCCGCCGGACGGGAAGCTACTCCTTGTCGAAATGGTGATACCTTTCGGCAACAGACCGTTCCTGGGAAAATTCCTAGACCTCGGGGTGCTAATGATGGAGAATGGGGCGCGCGAGCGTACAGAACTGGAGTATCGCAATCTTCTGTCTGTTGCCGGGTTCGACGTGACAAGAATCATTCCGCTGCCTTCTCCGGACAGCGTCATCGAGGCTGTACGGAAACCGTGATTTAAGATCCAAAACGGGCCTGGCCGCAAAACAGTCACGAGTATTCAGCCGGTTTTGCGCCTTCTGTGCCTCTTTGCGGCCATACTGCCAGCCGCAGACAAACCAAAAGGGGTTGACTGGTCATGGCCGGGGCGCATCATGCCCGCGAAGTCAGGATGGAGCGGGAAGGGACAGGGCATTCGGACTTTGGCTTTTCCCGGCAAAAGACACCCAATGACAAAGTGAGTTTGTCCGAATAAAACTGTTAGGCCAATAGGACTTAATCGCTACGGTGCTTTTATGAAGCTGATAATTTATGCCGATGAATCCGGCACGCATGAGGGAAGCGATTTTAGTTTGTTGGCGGGCTGGATTACCTATGAAAACGTCTGGAATGAAATTATTCCAGCGTGGCAAGCCGTGTTAGACAAATACAAGGTTGAATACTTCCACTTTTCAGAATTTGCGGCTGCTTCCCGTGTGAAACGTCATCCAGAAAGAGAGTTGGAAGAATCATACGAAAAGAACGCATTAAGGCATTTGTCGCTACTTGAACTGGACAGCTTCTACAGCGACTGCGCTACGCTCCTGACTAACCCTAGGCTACAGTTTGAAGTTGCAATTTTGAACAAAAAAGAATTTTGCAAAGGCAAAGCCAAACCTATTTATCCGCCAGAAGTGTATGAAAAAAATCCAGAGATTTACTTGGTAGAAAATTTTATTGAAAGATGCGCTGGCAGGATTTTGCAGGTATGGGGAACTGCTTACGAAAGTGTCACGTTCATTTTTGACAATAGGCATAATCCAGAATGGGAAAAGATGATTAAAGACGTGATAACAGAATATGCTAAATGGAATTGGCCGATAAAACCTGTGCAATTCAAAAACAAAAAGGAAGCTTTACCAATACAGGCAGCGGATATGTTAGCCTACAGGGGTAATCAAATTTCCCGCAACGTAGTGAATGATCTAGTTTTAACTAAGCCGTCTATCCTAGATTCAATCATAGCCAAACGTGTGCATTGTCCTGACGGATGGGAAAGCCGCGTAGAGCCTTATGCCAAAGGCTTTCAAATCAAATACACTTAACAAGTCGGCGGTGGCTCAGCTTTCATCGTTAGAACCTGCAATTACTTCTTCGCCGCCAGCAATTCGTTCACTTTTCCCATCACGGCGAAGGCGTCGGCCACGTAAAGCACGTCGGCTTTGCCGCGCGCCCAGCCGCAGTTCGGGTCCAGACTGATGGCGCGGCGCTCGTTGATGAAGCGCCAGCCGACGGTGTGCGGTTCCTCGCCGTGACAGCAGGTGCTCAGTCCCTTCGGATGCCGCGGCGTCGAGCCGGTCTGGCCAATCTGGTTAAGATGCGACAAAAACGACAGCACGGCCTGGCCCTCGCCGCCGAGGTCCACCAGCGATTTGCTGCTGCCCAGCGACGCGCGGCTGACTTGGAGAAAACCACGAATAAGTTTTTCCGCCTCCGGCACGTGCGTCTGGCCGTCGGCCTGTTTCTTCGTCCAACCCGCACCGGTGACGAAGAGCAGTTCCGCGTCGGGCCGGATGGTTTGGGCGTCGGCTTTCGGCTCGCGGATGCCAACCACCGTGGTGCGTTTGCCGGACTCCGGCAGATTCACGGTCACAGCTTCAACTTTGGCCGTGCCCGCGCCGCATTCGCACGCGGTCTGGCTGCCGGGGTCAACGAGTATGAACCATGGTCGTTGCGCGCGGGTGAGCGTGGCTTCCATGCGCTGACGGTAATACCAGCGGTTGATGGCCGGCTTGCCGCCGGCATCAGCCACGCCGGTCACATGGGTGTCGGCGCGTCCGCCGAGGCGTTGCGCGACTCCAGGCAGCACGCGCGCCCAGCGTGACGTCGCCGGAGCGATGATAATCGTGGCCTGAGCCGCTTTGCTGATGGCTTCCGCCGCCGCCGCGTCGGACGCGTAGCGCGACGAGGCAAAGTCCTTGCCGGCCACGCCAAAATATTTCGTGGCCGGGCAGGCGGCGATGGAATCCGCGGCCGCCTGGACGTTTTCGCCGACGAGGCCAACAACGAGGCTGGAGCCGGCGAGTGATTTGTTCAGGGTGCGGGCCGCGCGCAACGCTTCGCGGGCGGATTTGGCAAGCGAGCCGTCGGCCTCGGTGTGGGCGAGTAACAAGATAGTTTCCATAAAAAATTAGCCGCAAAAAGGCGCCCGTCCTCCGTAGCAGTACTGCGGAGGGTGGACAAAAAGCGCAAAATTAAACAGCTTCTGATAACACATATTTTCTGACCTCGAGTTTTCTGGGCGCAACTTGACGCTGCCATCAACTCCCTCGCCCCGCCTGAGCGGGGAGAGGGTCGGGGCGAGGGGATTTGAATTTGAACGCGCCACCTCACCCCGTCCCTCTCCCCCAACTTTGTTGGCGGAGAGGGGGAAAGTTTTCCGGGTCCTCATTTGTTTTTTGTGTGTTTCGTGTATTTCGTGGTTTCTACTTCTTAATCCACTCGACGATTTCCTTTGCGATGTCGTCCGGTGACTTGTCCTTCACGATCCTGGTTTCGCGCAATTGTTTCGGGAGCGAGACACTCGCAAAGCTCAATCCTTCGCCGGCAAGTTTCACCGGCTTGGCCTTTTGTAACGCAGGCATCACGGTGCGCATGTTCACCATGCCCACCTGCGGATTGTTTTTCGGTTCCGGCAGATTGCCGGTGGCCCAGCCGAGCAGGGCGGGCGCGCCGGCGCACTTCGAAATCTGGTGTTTGCCGCCCTCGATACGCTCCAGAATTTCGAGCGAACCGTCGGCAGCGATTTTCAGTTCATCCACGCCCTGAAACTGGTCGGTAATGCCGAGGCGTTCGCCGACCATCTGCATCGTGGCACCCGCGCCGCGCGACGCGGATTCCCAGCCGCCGAATACGAGCAGCTTCGACTTGTCGAGACCGGGGATGGCTTGGATGGCCTCAGCGAGGGCGACGGCGACTTCCGCCGCTTCGGTGAACCCGCTGGCCGGGCCATCGAGGGCGACGAGTTCGAACGGCACTTTTTGCGCGACGGTCATCATCACTTGCTGGAGTTTGGCCTTGGGGCCGAGGCTGACGAGCCAGACCTTCGAGCCGGGCGAGTTCTTGGCAAAGTTCGCGGCCTCGTAAAGCGCGTGGCTGGCCCACGGGTCGAGTATGGCAGGCAGCATCATTTCATTTTTCAACGCGGGGCCGGCCGGGCCGGTCACCGGTTCCAAGGTCTGGAGCGGATCCGGCACGATGCTGCCGCAAACGACAATTTGATAGGCAATGCTCATAAATGCGAATGGCCGCAAAAATGCGCAGAAGGCGCAAAAGAAGTCAAATGCCAGTAATGCCATAGTCTACCGCCCCTCTCACATCCGATGGGAGAGGGTGGCCTCTGGCCGGGTGAGGGTTGGGTTATCCGCGCCCGGGAAAAATTCGTTCCACCGTTGCCAGCACTTCGGCCAGCCACGCGGCGCGTTGTTGCGGTGTGCTGGTGACGACCACCGTGAACGTCCGGTGATGGACATTTTTCACGCCGCACAAGTTGAACACGCAATTTTTCCAGAGTGTTTCCAAGGGATCGCCGAACACTTTTCGCTCGCGCTCGTCCGGCGTGTTGGCGGTGTTGAAGACAATCGCCGCCCGCGCCTTGAGCAGGCCGACGGGCACGCCTTCGCCCTTGTCGCCTTCGACAAAGCGATAAGCCACTTCCGGTCGCAACACGCGGTCAATCCAGCCTTTCAAAATCGCCGGGGGCATGCCCCACCAGTTCGGATGCACGATGATGATGCCGTCGGCTTTGGCAATTTCCTCGCAGTGCCTAGCCACAATCGGATTGAGTTTTGCATCCTTCTGGAGTTCGGCGGCAGAGAGCAACGGTGGAAACTGTTCCTGGCAGAGATCGTGCAGGATGACTTTGTGGCCATTTCGGCGAAGCGTGTCTGCCGCCGTGCTGGCGATGGCGTGGTTGAAACTTCCAGCATTCGGATGCGCGAGGATCAGGGAAATGTTCATCAATTCTCCGACAAAATAATTGGTTAAGGGAGTCGTTCCTTCTATTGACCCCGGTTGGGAGGCCCGGAGTAGTGGCCGTGCAACAGCAGCCAGCGGCCTTCCTTCCGCACAAAAACCAGCGAAACCGCAAAGCGATTGGTCAGGGTGCGCCCGTCCGTCAAGGTGGCGAACACCGTCCCGTCCGAGGTCAGCAGCGCGGCATCGGGTGAGAGGACTGTGACTTGCGGGTTGTCGAAGTGCCGGTCCATTTTCGAGAATCCGGCGAAACCGCGCTGGACGGCCTGCAGCGCCTCCTGACGGGTCTTGAACAGGATGCCGTTTTGGATGACTGGATTCCTGTCCGTGTTCACGATGTACTCAAAGAAGGCGTCGGCATTCAAACTGTCAGCGGCCCGGGTCATTTTTGCGTTTGTCTCCAACACCGCCTTTTCAATGGCTGATTGAGCGGTGGCCGGTTCGGCCGGTTTCGGTTGGGCGAAGACCAAGGCTGTCGCCAGTGCGATGGCAGCAAGGCCAAGAACAGGAACAAGGAGCGGATGTTTTTGCATGGTTATTTTTTCTGCGAGGTTTGATTTGTGAATTTCCGCGAGTGTAAGCCGGTGGTGTTGGCCCGGGAAGTAATTTCAGGATGCCGGGCGTTTCAAACCCAGGATGAACAACGGCCCGAAATATTGACGCCAGCCGGACGTGAGATATGCTCCCGGCGTGACTTGGGCCAGCTTCAAATCCTTCGCCGCCCGCGCCGTGCCAAGACCGAGACCCGCTCTCAACGTCTTATGCGCCGCCGCACTCACAGCATTGTTGTTCCTGGGTGGGTCCGGTTGCGCGACTTCTCCCAAGCGAACTTTTCCCGGCGCAAATTGGGAGTGCGGCAAAGCCGGGCTCCCACCCGAAATCGTCCGCAAGGTGGATATCTTCGTCCGCACGCTCGATACCACCAGTCTCATGGTCGTGAAGGACGGCAAGGTGGTTTATGAATACGGCGATGTTACCGAACCCACTTATCTGGGCTCTGCGCGCAAGAGCGTGCTTTCGATGCTCTACGGGCCTTACGTGGCGAACGGAACGATCCGTCTTGATGCCACATTGAAAGACCTCGGCATGTCGGATGTCGGCGGGTTGCTGCCGATTGAAGCGCGGGCGAGGGTGATTGACCTGATCACGGCACGCTCCGGCGTTTATCACCCCGCCTCGAATGACGGGGATTCACTTGGATCCGCACCCAAGCGTGGCAGCCAGGAGCCGGGCAGTTACTGGCTTTACAGCAATTGGGATTTCAACGCGGCGGGCGCGGCATTCGAACGGATGACGGGCAAGGACATCTACGACGCCCTGCGCGACGACCTCGTGGTCCCCATCGGTATGCAGGACTTCGACCGCAAGCGACACCAGAAGGATGAAAAGCCCGAGCGCTCCCAGTATCCCTCCTATCCGATGTGGCTTTCGACGCGCGACATGGCCCGGCTGGGCTATCTGATGTTGCGGGAAGGCCGATGGGAGGACCGTCAAATCATTCCTGCCCACTGGGTGCAGCGCAGCACCAGGGTCGTGACTCCCATCGCGGAAATGCATCCCGAAACCATGCAGTCGGGCCCATTCGGCTTCGGTTACATGTGGTGGGTTTGGGACGGTCCGTTTGCGACAGGTCCCTACCGTGGCGCCTACACCGCGTCGGGAGCGCATGGTCAATGGCTCACCGTCCTGCCCGCGGTGGACATGGTCGTCGTCCACATGGCCCTTTGGTCATTCACCGGCCCGCGTCACAGTGTTGACCGGCCCGACTACTACCGACTTCTGGATTTGCTCACCGGAAAACGACCGGCGTCCGAGGAGGAATTGCGCCGTTGGCAGCAGGCGGCGAGTTCGCGTTGAGCGCAATCCGGCGATATCGGCGCGGGAAAGTGATTTCAGGCAGGGACTTCAAACCGGCGACGGCGGAGAACGCAGGAAACCAAAACATGCCTTATCAATTACCGGAGCCCTTTTACAACATTCGGCTATGATCACCCGCCGGCTTTGCCTCGCTTTTTTTCCATGGCCACACAATAGACGCCCCGGCCGTCGCTGGCGGGAGCAAAGCAACTATTGCAGGAGGCGCATTCCGATCCACGGCGGTCTCCGTTGTGCCAGCGTTTGACCAGTCCGGGTTCGCAAATCAGCGGCCGTCCCAGGGAGATGTAGTCGGCCAACCCGTGCCGGATCAAATCGTTTGCCGTCTCGTAGGAGCGGATGCCCCCGACCAGCATCAGGGGTATCCTGACTTTGGTTTTATAGAGCTGCGCGGCTTCCCGGTAGAAAACTTCGTCCTGCGGAGTCTTCGGCTTCCCGGGACGCACCGGTACAAATTTTTCGGGAGAAGCCACCATTCCGCCGGAGAATTCGATAGCATCAACGGAGGCCGCCTCGAGCATGGCCGCAACTTGCACAGCCTCGTCGCGCGTCAGTCCGCCCTCCAGGAAATCCTCCGAGTTGAGTTTGATGAGGAGCGGATAGCCAGGCCCGGCCGCCTTCCGGATGCTCCGCACCACTTCGAGCAGGAATCGGGCGCGGTTTTCAAGTGTGCCGCCATATTCGTCCGTCCGCTGGTTCAGCGCCGGGGATAGAAACTGGCTGAGCAAAAAACCATGGGCGGCGTGAAGCTGGATCGCATCGAAGCCGGCCTGTCTGGCCCGCATGGCCGCCTGGGTGAAAGCCGAGACGATGTTCGCGATGTCTTCCTGATTCATGGCCCGGCAGGTAGCCTGACCATTCTTGGCAACGGCAGATGGACCGATGGGCTTCAATCCGGTGAGTGTGAAGTCCGCAAACCTTCCGGCGTGGACGATTTGCAAGGCGATTTTTCCGCCTGCCTTATGGATCGCCTCAACCATTGCCCACAGCCCGGTCACGAAACGATCGTCATGAATGGCGAGTTGGCAGGGACTCGACTGTCCCTCGGGGCTGACGAACGTGTACCCGCTGATGATCAAACCAATCTCGTTCCTGGCCAGTTCAACCATCATTTTGGTGAGCTTGGGGGTGACGGAACCCTCCCGGTCGGCCAGCCCTTCCCAAGTGGCGGACCGCACGAAGCGGTTGGCCAGCGTCATGCCGTTGATGGAAACACGCTCAAACAATTCCGCCATAATCAGCTTTCCGTTCAAGGCTTCGGATAGCCCACCGAATGCGCCAGAATGATCATCTGCTCCGGACGGAGTTTAAGTCTGGATCCAAGGGCCGCTTGATCCACCGACATTCTCGCCCCGGTGACCAGGCCTTCGGAGGCGCAGAAGAGGTAAACGTTTTGTGAGATATAACCGACATCAATATTGGCCGTGTTCTTT
This sequence comes from Verrucomicrobiota bacterium, assembly GCA_049510395.1. Lineage (GTDB taxonomy): Bacteria > Verrucomicrobiota > Verrucomicrobiia > Limisphaerales > UBA11358 > UBA11358. The sequence continues at coordinate 4,550 of JBEKYY010000018.1, read as the reverse complement.
TTATTTTCATCGCTTCCTTTGCCCATTTTGGAGAGATCGGCGACGAAAACCAAGGTCACCGGCGCGTCCTTTACGAACGCCTGGGTTCCACCCAGCGCCCGTATGTCTTCAGCGACAACCAGATCGAGTTTGTTGGATTTGGCGGCGTAAACATACGCGCCCTGCTTGAGAAGCACATAGATGTCGGTCTCCTGATAATTCCTGGCTGAGGGAGCAGTGCGCTTGCCATCGGGCCGATTAATGCCGAAAGCCGCCCAGAGGAGGCTGGAGAGCTGCTGGGGTGAAAGCTCTTTGGAATCGAAAGCTCTGGCCGTGGACCGCTTCGCCAGTGCTTCCATCAGCGGCATGCCGCCGGTTTTTTGCGGCGCGGGCAGGTCAATGGATTGCGCAAAAAGACCGCCGGCGATGAGTGTAGCAATGAGGATAGATAAGGTTCGTTTCATGGCACAACCTTGCGCCAAACGCGTCTTAAGCTCAACTGAAATTCAGCCTTCGAACTGTCAGTTCTCCGCCGGTGCTGGTGCGGAAGGCGATGTTCATCTTGTCCGGGTTGGGCAGGGGATTGTTAATGATGCAACGGCGTTGTAACTTTCGCCAACATGTTAGTGGCAAGCGGGAACAACGTGCGGGCGTGAGGAAACACCGCCGAAGCTGTCTACGAGAAAGATGTCTTCAACCAATTCCGCGCAGAGCATAGCCGGGCGGGCGGCACCGGACAAAGCCCCCGTGCTCGTGCTTCGCTTGAGGGAGGCCGGCGACAACCACCGGTCGCTGGTGGGCGGCAAGGCGTTTAATCTGGGCAAAATGATCGCGGCGGGCCTGCCGGTGCCGCGCGGCTTTTGTGTCACGACGACGGCGTTCGATCTCTTCCTCGTTTCGTGTCCGAGGCGGACTGAATTATCCCATCTGCTGGCGCAATGTTCCGGCGATGAAATCGGGCGGATCGCGGATCTGAGCCGGGAAGTCCGCTCCTGCCTGGCGGAGGTTCCCGTGCCGGAGGTGGTGAAGGATGCGGTGCTGTCTGCGTGGCGGGAATCGGGTGGAGAGCGGAGCTTTGCCGTGCGTTCCAGCGCGACAATTGAGGACTCAGCCGGGATGTCTTTTGCCGGTCAGTTTGAATCCATTCTGAATGTGCGCGGGGCGGACGCGTTGCTGGACGCCATCAAGTCGTGCTGGCTGTCGCTTTTCTCCGAGCGGGCGCTCGTTTACCTAGCGAGGCAGCGGGTGCCTGCGGAGAAGGTCAAGATGGCGGTGTTGGTGCATGAAATGGTGGAGGCCGACCACGCCGGGGTTGTGTTCACCGCCGATCCGCTGACGGGAGCAACGGACCGGTTCGTCGTGGAGTACGTGAGCGGCTTGGGCGAAGGACTGGTGCAGGGGATGGTTCAGCCTGAGCGGATAGTGGTTGAAAAGCGAACGGGGCGTGTGCTGGTTTCGCCTGAAAAGGAAATGCTTTCGTCCGCAACTCTCGAAAACCTGTGCGATCTCGCCCGCCGGACAGAATGTCTCTTTTCGGCACCGCAGGATATCGAGTGGGCGCAGCGGGATGGCGGGTTGTTCCTGTTGCAGTCCCGTCCGATCACAACCAAAGCCCCGGCCAGGACGTGGGAGGACCGGCAGGTCTGGTCCAATTTCAACACCGGCGAAGTGATGCCGGACGTGATGACGCCAATTACGTGGTCCATGTTGCAATCAGTCTTGCGTGGTGTCCTCGGTTCCAACGTTTTTCGCCTGGTGGGCGCTGATATCACGCGCGCTCCGCTGGCAGGTCTCGTTGCCGGCAGAATCTATTTCAACGTCAACACGTTTTTGGCTGCGATCAAACCGTTTTCTTTCCTGGTCAAGGGAACCCCTGATGTGGCCCGGACGGTGGGAGGCGGGTCGGTGGAGGCATACCGCCAGCTCCCGCTGACCATTCCGCCGGAAGATCTTCCCGACCTGGGTTTCCGCTGGCCGAAATACATTCTCTCCTGGCCCCGCATCCTCTACAATCTCATCACCCATTCGTCCCGCCGCCGTGGCTGTGCCTGGTTGGCCCGTTTTAAGAAGCAAACGGACGAACTCGACCGCCTGGACCTCGGGGCTATGTCCACACCGGAACTGACCCGGCTTTGCGGCCAATACATTCGGGAAGTTTTCAAAGACGCGGATCTTCTCAGCCTCATGACGCAGGCGGTGGCGCTGCCAGTGTTTCAGAAAGCCTGCCGCGATTGGCTGGGCGAACCCGGCCTCGCGCTCCGGTTGTTCGCCGCGCTGGGTGGCATGCCGAACGCGGAAGCCGGCCTGGCTCTCTGGCGCCTGGCGGCGCTGGCTCACGCCGACAGCGACACGGAGGCTGCTGTGTCTTCCGAAAACAGTTGGCCGGAGGTCCGCGCCAGGCTTGGCCGCGCCGGCCACGGCCGGAAATTCCTGGCTGCCTGGGATATCTTCATGACCGAGCACGGACATCATTGCCGCGGCGAACTGGAATTGTTCAACGCCCGCTGGTGCGAGACACCCGATTATATCTTGGGGCTGGTGCGCAGCTATCTTCGCGCGATGGACCAGTCCGATCCGCTGGAAAATCAGCGGCGGCTGGCTGACGAACGGGAACGCTTGACCGTCCAATGCCGCGCGCGGTTGAAGAATCCAATCAAACGCTGGATATTCTCGCGCTCGCTGCGCCGCGCGCAGGGACTGACCGTCTATCGGGAGCAATTGAAGAACCTCGGCGTCCGGCGGTTCGCCCTCGTGCGCCGCGTTCTCCTGGTCCTCGGCCAGCGGCTCCACGAGCAGGGAAGCCTGTCCTGCCGCGACGATATTTTCTTCCTGGAAGATTCCGAGATTGAACCGGTCGCGACGGGCAGCGCTTCGTTCGATTGGCGCGAGCGCATCGCATTGTGCCAGCGGGAATACGAAAAAAACCTGAAGCTCACGCCCCCGCCGTTCGTGATTGGAAGATTCGATCCCAACACGCCGCGCTGGCCGGTGGCGAACGCGGGCGCGAAACTTCTGGAAGGCATTCCGGTTTCTCCCGGCATCGCCACCGGGCCCGCCCGCGTGATTTTGCACACGGATGACCACGAGCAGGTTCTGCCCGGCGAAATTCTCATTGCCCCGTTCACCGATCCGGCGTGGTCGCCGTATTTCATCACTGCCGCCGGCGTGGTGATGGAACAGGGCGGAATTCTCTCGCACGGCAGCATCGTCGCGCGCGAATACGGTCTTCCGGCGGTGACCAACGTTGCTTCGGCGACGCGGGTCATTCGCACGGGCGACTTGGTGCAGGTGGATGGAAACCGCGGCTGCGTGAGCGTCCTCAAGCGTCTGGCCGAAGACCCCGCTGCGGAAATCCCGCAAGCAAAGTGACGATCGAGGAATTTTAACCACGGATGAACACCGATGGACACGGATGCTCGGGGCTGAAAGCCAGACAGATAGGCGGGTGCCTCCCCGGTCACTTGGACGTGAAAGTCTGGCGTTGCACGATCGAGATTGTCAAACACACCGAAGCGCACACGTTCAAAGTACTACAGCGCTGCTGGCTGGCCGAATGTACGTTCAGTTGGTTTGGTGTTATCGGCGACTCAACCGAGACTACGAACACCAAGCCCCGACTGGCGAAGTTATCACTTATGTAGCGATGGTTTGTTTGATGCTAGCTCGCCTAATCAAGCTTTGAGGAGTTTCAAACACCCCTTCAGGGATTGGATTTGTTTTCATGGCCACCCTCGTTCGGGACCAAGAGCAGTAAATAGCGTTTTTGATCGACTTCCGAAGTCCGGATCGGTTTGATATTAACCAGCTCGAAATGGTTCTCGATGGCTGCTTTCACCTCGTCGGGGAAGAAAGTGTGGTAATAGAGCACCAGAGCCGCAAAGTGCCGTTGGGCGATCAGCGGCACCAACACGCGCTCCACCTCCACGCCGGCCAAGAGCGTGCTTGTCGAATCGGAGACGAATTCCCACTTACCCGACGCGACCGCCGCCGCCGGAGCGTAGTCAACCAAAACGGGGCCGGGCGTCTTTTTCATGAATTCAACCACTTCTTGCCAAGCCAGCCGATCTGTTTTCCCGGGTGGATTGAGATACCGTAATTCTTTCCAAGGGAAGATGAATTGTCCAAGCAGCAGGCACGCCAGGATGATTTCAGCCAAGCAGCCTTTGCGTATTCCGCGTCGCCGCCACCATCGCAAATAGATTCCCGCGACCGTCCCGAAACAAATGCAGATGGCGGCTGCGACCGGAATGAAATGGTTTGTTCCCGCGCCGTTGCGTCCTACCTGCAACGACCAGGCGAAGGTCACGCCAAGAAACAGAACCCATGGCAAGCGTTTCCGATGCTCGATGAAACGCACCGTGACCGCCAACGCGATGATCAACGGGACGAGGAAGGACTTGAGAAAGATGCTGAAATAAAAGTGCAACCGGTCAGGCCAAATCGGCCAGCGCATGGCGACGGCGACAGCATATTCGAAAACGTCGCAGTAGAACCAGCCGCCAGACCAAGACTGGAGGCAGAGGCCTACTGCTAAAGAGGCCAGAGCAAAAACCACAAGGAAGATCGCACCA
>JBEKYY010000017.1:0-68926 GCA_049510395.1 Verrucomicrobiota bacterium | reverse complement strand
AACCGTTCCAGTATCTGCCACAGCAGCACCGCCACCAGACTGTGCAGCGCCATGTTGAGCAGGTGATAACCAAGCGGATTTAACCCCCACAGTTGGTAGCCCAGCCAAAACAGGGTGAAACTCAACGGATAATACTGACAGGTCGCCCCCGGCCGAAACCAGATTGCCCACAGCCCGGACCATGATCGCAACGTCTCGTTGCTGGAAATATGCGTATCATCGTCCCAGACAAATCCGCCGCGCAGGGCGGGGAAATAGGCCAGGAAGACAAGGAGAACGATCAGGATCCCTTGGATAACTGGTCGCGCCCGCTTATTCATTGTTAGTCGCTCCAAAAAGTTCTGGCGTGACACTCAGGTGTTGTAATCAGAAAGACTTCGAAGTGACAAGCCTCACAATCAAAAAAGTGTCAGTCGAAAAAGTGTCATGTCCTTTAAATCACTGTTCCGTGCGGGATGACGCCGTTTTTGGGAATGATGATGATGCCGTCGCGGATGTAGCAGAGTTCGTGGTCGAGCTTTTCGGGCTTGCCGGCAGGGGACATGACGACGTTGTTTCCGATGCGCGCGTTTTTATCAATGATGGTGTTTTCGATCTTGCAGTTCGCGCCAATGCCGATGCGCGGTTTGCCCTCGCGTTCGTGCCGATCCACCGATTCCTTCGATTCGTAATAATCGCTGCCCAAGCCGATGACGCGGTTCAATTCCGTGCCGGCGCCGACGACCGTGCGCAGGCCGACGATGCTGTTTGTGATGCGCGCGTGGTTGATGATGCAACCGTCGGAAATCACCGCGTGGTCAATCTGCGCGCCGTTGATTTTTGAGCCGGGCAGAAAGCGCGGACGGCTGAAAATTGGCGCATTCATGTCAAAAAAATTGAAGCGCGGCAGTTCGGAAACGAGATCGAGGTTCGCCTCAAAAAACGTACGGATGGTGCCGATGTCCTCCCAATAACCTTGAAAAACGTGGGAGCAAACGCGGCGCTCATTGATGGCCTGGGGAATGATATGTTTGCCGAAATCGGGCAGCGGATTGTCGAGCAGGCTGCGGATCAAATCACGGTTGAAAACGTAAATGCCCATGGACGCGAGGAACAATTCGCCCTGTGCTGCGGACTCGACAATGCCGAGTTTCGGATACCAATCCGGTTCCAGCCGCAATGAATCAAGCACCGCGGGGTCTTTTGGCTTTTCCTCAAATCGCGTGATGCGGTGGTCCGCGCCGATTTTCAGGATGCCCAGCGATTGTGCTTCGCGCCGCCCGACCGGAATCGTCGCGACGGTGATGTCCGCGTTGGTCTCGACGTGTTGGGCGACCATGGGACGAAAATCCATCCGGTATAATTGGTCGCCGCTCAAAATGATCAGGTAATCGAAATCGTGATTCAGAAAGTGAATCAGATTTTTCCGCACGGCGTCGGCGGTGCCTTCATACCAGGAAGCGTCGGTGAGCGTCCGTTGCGCCGCGAGAATTTCCACAAATCCACTCGTGAACTGGTCGAATTTATACGTCCGCGAAATGTGGCTGTGCAGCGAGGTGGAGTTGAACTGCGTCAAAATGTAAATCCGCCGGAAACCGGAGTTGATGCAGTTCGAGATCGGGATGTCCACGAGCCGGTATTTGCCGGCCAGCGGCACGGCGGGTTTGGAGCGATCCCTTGTCAATGGAAACAGCCGCGTGCCCTGACCGCCGCCCATGATGACGCAGAGAACGGTGCTGGTGTTGAGTGACTGGCGCCCGGTTCGTGACATAACCAATTGCGTCGGAATTATACCGCCGTCGGGCGCATCAGGGCAAGCGGGGGATTTATGTTGATGATGAAGGCAAAATGAAGAATGAAGAAACAAAAGGCAGACGCGATAAACTATTTCTGCATTCTTTCTTCTTCATTCTGCATTGGTGACAATGTAAGGCGCGAATTCGTCGTGGTAATGCGGTGGAATACGGACTTTGAACCGCGCCGCCGGACCGCGGTAACTGTGCGAAATGACCTGGCCGACCTTGTGCAATCGCGCAATCACCGCCGCCTGCTCATGCGGCACGCGCAATTCGAGAAATTCGCGTTTGGGACGCAACTGCGTTCCGATTTCCGCAAGCAATGATGCAATACCTTCACCGGTCATGGCCGAAATCGTGACGGCGTTTTGATGCCGTTCCTGCAAACGGTTCAACGCGCCGCCCGCCCCGGTTCCATCGAGGTTGAGCCGGTCCATCTTGTTGAAAACCATCAACGTTGGTTTCCCGCCCGCGCCGATTTCGGCCAGCACGGCATCCACGGCGGCAATTTGCTCCTCGGCCTGCGGATGGCTGATGTCCACGACGTGCAGCAGCAAATCGGCCTGCACCACTTCTTCCAGCGTGGCCTTGAACGCCTCCACCAGTCCGTGCGGCAGTTTGCGGATGAAACCGACGGTGTCCGTCAGCAGCACATTCTGGTTCGTCGGCAATTTCAACCGCCGCGTCGTCGGGTCGAGGGTGGCGAACAAAATGTCCTTCACCAGAACCTCCGCGCCGGTGAGGGCGTTGAGCAATGTGGATTTGCCCGCGTTTGTGTAACCGACGATGGAGGCCAGCGGCCACTGGCTGCGCTGGCGCCCGGTGCGCTGAATCCCGCGCTGTTGCCGCACCAGTTCCAGTTCGCCCGAAATTTTCGCAATGCGATCCTGCACGCGGCGGCGGTCGGTTTCCAATTGCGTTTCGCCTTCACCGCCGCGCATGCCGATGCCGCCCGCCTGCCGCGACAGGTGCCCCCAGAACCGCGTCAGACGCGGCAGCAAATGCTGAAGCTGCGCGAGCTCAATCTGCAGCTTGCCTTCGCGCGTGTGGGCGCGTTGCGCGAAGATATCGAGGATGAGCGACGTGCGGTCGAGAATCTTGCAGTTGAAGATTTTTTCGAGGTTGCGGCTTTGCGCCGGCGAAAGATCGTCGTCGAAAATCACGGTGTCCACGTCCTGCCGCCGGCAGAAATCCGCGAATTCAGCCGCCTTGCCCCTGCCGATGAACGTGGCGGGATTCAGCGATTCCGTTTTTTGCAGGCCGTCGCCGATGACTTCGCCGCCCGCCGTCGTGGCCAGTTCACCGAGTTCGGCGAGCGAATCGTCCGTGTCCGCATGGTTGTGCGATTTGAGCTCGACGCCGACGAGGAAGACCCGTTCCGGCCTCGTGTTTCTGGTTTCGATGAGCGCTTTCAACGGTTTGCGAACAGGGCAGTCAAATCTGAAAATCCACGGCGGTCGTTTTTCTTGCTTTGTTCAAGACGCGCATGTCAGGGCTGTCGTAAATGACCAGTGACTTCGGCGCGACGCTTTCCATGAGAAACACATTGCCGCCAATCGTGCTGCCGGCCCCGATGACGGTTTCGCCGCCAAGAATCGTCGCGCCGGGATAAATCGTGACGCGGTCCTCGATGGTCGGATGACGCTTCTTGCCGCGCAATTGTTCCACGGCGGCGGTGGATTTGGCGCCGAGCGTGACGCCGTGATACATCTTCACGTGGTCGCCGATGATGGCCGTCTCGCCGATGACCGTGCCGGTGCAATGGTCCACAAAAAAGTGCGACCCGATTTGGGCGCCCGGATGCAGGTCCATGCCCGTGCGAATGTGCGCCCACTCGGTCATGATGCGCGGGATGAGCGCGACGTCCTTCAAATACAACTCATGCGCCAGCCGTTGCACGGCAATCGCCTCGATGAACGGATACGAAACGAGCACTTCCTCCTTGCTCTTCGCCGCCGGGTCGCCGTCGTAGGCGGCCTCCATGTCCGTCTGCAAAATTTCGCGGATGCGCGGCAGGCTGCCGAGGAATTCCACCGCCAGATTGTGCGCCGTTGTGGAGATATTCTGTTTCGGCAGATGGGAGGGAGGATTATATTCGAGGCTCTTGCGGATTTCGTCCTCCAGCGCACCGAGCACCGAATCCAGCAGCTCCGCCGTCACCACCTTGATTTCCGACGAATGGATGAGTTTCTCATCGAAATATCCGGGGAACAGCAGCCGCAGCAAATCCACCGTGATGGCCGCGATGGCGCGTTTGGACGGCAGGTTTTTGCCGTCCAGATGGTTGATGCCGCCCACGCGCGCATACGACACGACGAGCTGGTTCGTGAGTTGAGTGACCGTTTCCACAATGGGAAGATTACCACGAAGACCCGAAGGTACAAAGTCTAATTCCACAAGGTTGTAGCGGCGCTCTATGAGCGTCGCCATTTTGTTTGGTGGTCGTTTGGTGGTAAATGGCGGCGGCCACAGACCGCCGCTACAGCAGATACTGCGTTCTTTGATTTCCTTGTTGTTCAAACCACTGACAAGACCGCTTCCACCACGCGTTCGACGCTGATGCCGTTCAGGCAGCGGAAATCAATGGGGCATTCGCGCAGAAAACACGGCGAACACGGCGCGTCGGATTTGAGCAGCCGGTGCCGCTTGTCGCCCGGCAAACCCGGCCCGGTCAGTTCCGGCGACGTGCTACCGAACGGGACGACAACCGGTGTGCCGAGCGCCGCGGCCACGTGCATCGGACCAGAATCGTTCGTGAGCAATACGCGGCAAATTTTTAGCAGCGCCATGAGTTCGCGCAGCCCGGTCTTTCCCGCCAGGTTCCAAATTGCGGATGGTGGACTGGCGATGGCAGATTCGATCTGGTTCGCAATGGCCGCATCGCCTTTGCCGCCGAAAGTCACCCAGGTGCAGTTGGTTCGATGTTGAATTTCGCGGGCGGCGGCGATGAATTTGTCCACCGGCCAGCGTTTGGCGGGCCCGTATTCCGCGCCGGGGTTCAAGCCCAGAATCGGCCGCTTAATTTCATCCAGGCCGAATTTTTTCTTCACGGCTTCAATTTCGCCGGGGGTCACAACCAACTGCGGCGGCAACGGTTCCGGGCTGGCGCCCAACACGCCGGCCAAATGCAAGTATTCATGCATTTGATGGGCGCTTAAAGGTAGCGCAGGCGTCCCGCCTGTGATTATTTCTTCGGATGCAGGCGAGATGCCTGCGCTATGGTCATTGGCGGCAATCAGCCGTTTGATTTCGCCAACGGAACGTTTCTGCATTTTCACAGCTTTCGCACGCGCCGGCACGGCGTTGGTCAGGAAAAAATTCCGCCAGGGGCGCGCGTAGCCAATACGGTGGGGAATGCGCGCCAGCCAGACTTCGAGCGCGGAGCGGGGTGAGTTTGGCAGAACCAGAGCCAGATCAAATCCCAGACGACCATTGGATGCGCTGGCGCTCAAAGTATTCGCGACTCGAACAAAAGCACGCCAGGGAGTATCGCCAGGTTCAACTTCGGGAAGCTCGTCAAAGTGTTTAAGATTCAGTGGGTGAAGCTTGGACGCGACCGACAGCGGTCCTTCGCCAGCGACAAATGTTATTACAGAATCAATGCTCGGGTGGTGTCGCCATAGATCCGCTAGTTTTTCCGGCGTGAGCAGTGTGATGTGCGCGTCGGGGAATTTTTCGCGCAATCGTATCAGCGCGGGCGTGGTCATGACCGCATCGCCCAGCCAGTTCGTCCCGCGAACCAAGATTCGGCGACCCATCTTCGCTTCGCTTCGACGCGGCAAGGGATGGATATCTTTTTCCATTTTCTATCCTCCATCTTCCATCTTCGCTTTCGTTTCCGCCGCCTTCCAGCGGCGGTGGACCCAGAACCAGTTGGCCGGGTCGCGGCGGACAGCGGCTTCAAAAGCGCGATTGACGTCGCACATGATTTCCCCGGACGGACGGGGACGATTATTTTCGTGCGTGGGAATTTTTTCGCCGAGTTCGATCCGCCATTTCGCCAGTGCGACGCGGTAGCAGAAGCCGGTGAAGAGTTCGCACTGATAACGCAAGGCGAACACGGCGGGCGCAAGCGTGGTGGAACAGTCGTGGCCGAGGAACGGTGCCCGGAGGCCGTTGGAGCTTTGGTCGGTGAGCAGGCCGAGAAGGATTCCCCCCCGGTTCATCGCTGCGCGGAGCAGCGGGCCGTCAGCACGGCGCTCGAAGTAAAGGCAGCCGCTGTGCGTGCGCAAATCCTGCATGAGCCGGTTGAACGCGGGGCGCTTGAGTGCTCGGTAGGTCGTGGCGCTCTGGTAATCCGGCCGGACATCTTGGATCCGCGCGTTAAGCTCGAAGTTGCCGAAGTGGCCGATGGCGATAACGGCGCTACGTGGCGGCTCATCGCCGGATTTTTGCGGCAGGCGGTCAATGCCGGCAAATTCGATGTGCGACCGCAATTCGTCAAAAGTCATCGCGGCGGTCTTGACGGCGCTGGCGAAATTTTCCCCGATGCGCCGGAAATTTTCCCGGGCCAGCGCATGGATTTCCTCCGGCGATTTTTCGTTTCCGAAACACATCGTCAGATTGTTCAAGGCCACCCGCCGGTGCCGCACGTCGAGCCAAAAGGCCAGTCCGCCGCCCGCCCGGCCGAGGCGCGCGACGAATGGGAGCGGCAGCGCTTGAATCAACGCAACGAGCGCACGGGCGGGCCAGTAAATCAGCGTGTCCATTTTCAACGAAAACAAATTTTTCGGACGCAGTCCTGAAAGTCGTTGGCGCCGCTGACGATTTGGATTTCGACGCGCATGAAATAGATCGGCAGGTCGCGCCGGTCAATTTTGGGAAAACGCACGGCGTCTTTTTGGGTGGTGATGATGGTAGTGGCCTGGCGTTTCTTGGCACGATTGATGACGTTGAGGATTTCCTGCTGGGTGAAGCGGTGATGATCGGCAAAGCGTTTGGCATAAACCAGTTCCGCGCCGAGTTTTATGAGACTTTGCTCGAAACTTTCCGGTTGCGCGATGCCGCTCAGCGACGCGACCTTGGTTCCCTGCAGCAAATCGAGTTTGCGTCGCTGGCCGGTGAACACATCTTCGAGGAAAAGCGGATGATGCACACATTCAATGATGGCGGCGTCGGAATTGAATTCGGCAATGCGCCGGCGGAGTTCGGCGGTCTGACCGTCGCTTTTGGTGATGAAAATCGTCTGGGCGCGGGCCAGGTGCGACGGCGGCTCGCGCAACGTGCCGCGCGGGAGCAAATGTTCGTTGCCGAACGGCTGCTGGCGGTCAACCAGCACCACGTCGTGCCGCCGCCCGCGCAAATCCCAATACTGAAAACCGTCGTCGAGCAGCAGCGTGTCGCAGCCGAACTTTTCAATCGCGTAACGCCCGCTCTTCACGCGGTCCTTGTCCACGAGTACGACGACGTCCTTGAGATTGGACGCGAGCATGTAAGGTTCGTCCCCGGCCATTTCCGAATCGAGCAGGAGGGATTTGCCGTCGGAAACGACGCGCGGTGGGTTCTGGTCTTCGCGCAGCAGGATTTTATTGAGCATCCATTGGTGGAGCGGCGGCGGTTTGGAACGGTAGCCGCGCGAGAGGATCGCCACCGTGCGGCCGGCGTCGCGCAATTCGCGGGCGAATTTTTCCACGACCGGCGTCTTGCCCGTGCCGCCGACGGTCAGGTTGCCGATGGCGATGACCTGGACGCCCAGCGTCTTGTCGCGGAGGATGCGGACGTTGTAAAGCCAGCGGCGCAATTTCACGCCGACCTGGAAAAGCTTCGAGCTGCCAAACAAAATTGCGCGCATCAACACCGCCTTGGTGTCGCGGCGTTCTCCGAAGATGACTTCGAGGGCAAAGGTTTCGAGACTTTCCGCCCAGACCCGGAATTTTTCGCGCATGCCCCATCAATATGCCAAATCCCAAGGAAATTTTGAATTTTTAATTTTGAGTTTTGGGCGCTCACGCCAAGGCGCCAAGGCGCGGAGATTTTTAGGATGGAATTATTGGCGTTTGCGAGCTCTGCGTCTTTGCGTGAGAAATTTTCAAAATCCCATTCTTGCCAGTTCGTTTTGCAATGCCGCCTGAAATTGCTGCACGTCCGCGGCGGACGGCTTGTAACCCGGCTGTTTGGGCACGACCCCCAGCCGACCCGTCTGGTCGAGATACCAGTCGGCCTGCTGGCCATCGCTGAACGCGACCTTGCCGCTGACAATCGCGCCGGGCCGCGCCAATTGGTCCACCGTCACGGCCACACCGCCGGTCGCGCCAGCCGGTCCGGCGGGTGGCGGAGTGCTTTTCTTGTCGGCGGGTTTTGCCGCCTCGGCAACCGGCGCGGCAACTTTGGGCGGCTCCGGGTCTTTTGGCGTCAATTTCAAATCGTCCACCAGGAAACGCACCTCCATGTAAGTGAGCTTCAGGCCAAGCTCCGACGTGAGCCGGCTTTGAATTTGGGAAATGGTTGCGCCGTCCGCTATCCAAGCGGCGACTTTTTGGCGTTGGGCTTCGTCCAAATTCATAAGTTCCCCGCGGCTACACAGCCTTCGTGATCCAATCGTAGCCCTTCGCTTCGAGTTCGAGCGCGAGCTGCTTGTCGCCGGACTTCACGATGCGGCCATCGTAAAGCACGTGGACAAAATCGGGAATGATGAAATTCAACAACCGCTGATAATGCGTGATGACGAGTTGTGCGCTGTCGGGCCGTTTCAGCTTGTTGACGCCGCCGGCGACAATGCGCAGCGCGTCAATGTCGAGGCCGGAATCGGTTTCGTCGAGGATGGCGAGCCGGGGTTCGAGCACGGCCATCTGGAAAATTTCGTTGCGCTTCTTTTCTCCACCGGAAAAGCCCTCGTTCACCGAGCGCTTGAGCAGGTCCTCGCTCAATTCGAGCAGTTTGACCTTGTCCTTGACCAGCGTGAGGAACTCCATGGCATCAAGTTCCGACTGGCCTTTCGACTTGCGGATTTCATTCAGCGCGGCCTTGAGAAAATAGGTGCTGTTCACACCGGGAATTTCGACCGGATACTGGAACGCAAGGAAAACACCTTCCCGGGCGCGTTCTTCTGGGTCCAGTTCGAGCAGGTTTTTGCCATCGTAAATCACTTCGCCACCGGTCACGTTGTAGCCGTCGCGGCCGGCTAGCACGGCGGCCAGCGTGCTTTTGCCGGAACCGTTCGGCCCCATGACCGCGTGGACCTCGCCGGCATTGATGGTCAGGTTGATGCCTTTGAGGATTTGCTTGTCCTCAACGCCCGCGCTGAGGTTTTTGATTTCGAGAATTGGCTCGCTCATTTCTTAAAATATATTTTAGCCACGGATTAAACACAGATAAAACACGGATTTAAAAGACCATTCTTTTGAATTCGACCTTCGTCCGACCAAAGTTAATCAACAAACCAACTTTGATTCCCGTGGCTTTCAATTCGTTTAACAACTGCGGTTCATCTTCCGTGTTGTAATTTTTCGTGGTCTTCAATTCGACCATCACGGCGTCCCTGACGAACAGGTCCGCACGGAATTCGCCGACGATAACATTCCGGTATTTGACTTTGATTGGATACTCAATTTCCGCTTTAAGCCCTGATTGCTGCAATTCTACCTGCATTGCCTTTTGATAAACGCTTTCGAGAAAACCATATCCGAGTTCGCCATAAACTTCAAAAGCGGCTCCGATAATCTTATCCGTGACATCCGCATGCAGGAGTTTGCCTTCCATGTCCGTGTTAAATCCGTGTTCAATCCGTGGCTGAATTTACCCCACACTGCCTTCCAAACTCACGCCTAAAAGTTTCTGCGCTTCAACCGCAAATTCCATCGGCAGTTCCTTGAATACTTCCTTGCAGAAGCCGTTCACAATCATGTTTACGGCGTCCTGCGTCGAAAGTCCCCGCTGGTTGCAGTAAAAAATCTGGTCCTCGCCGATCTTGGACGTCGAGGCTTCATGCTCGACGGACGACGATGTGTTTTTGACCTCGATGTAGGGGAACGTGTGCGCACCGCATTTCGACCCGATCAACATTGAGTCGCACTGCGAGAAATTGCGGGCGTTCACGGCGCTCTTCTGGATTTTCACCAGGCCGCGATAGCTGTTCTGGCCGCGCCCGGCGGAAATGCCCTTGGACACGATGGTGCTGCGCGTGTTCTTGCCAATGTGCACCATCTTGGTGCCGGTGTCAGCCTGTTGGTAATTGTTCACCGCAGCGACGGAATAAAATTCGCCGATGGAATTGTCGCCCTGCAGGATGCAACTGGGATATTTCCAGGTGATGGCCGAGCCGGTCTCGACCTGCGTCCAAGAAATCTTCGAGTTCTTCCCCTTGCACAGACCGCGCTTGGTCACGAAATTGTAGATGCCACCCTTGCCGTTCTCGTCGCCCGGATACCAGTTCTGCACGGTCGAGTATTTGATTTCCGCGTTGTCGAGCGCGATCAGTTCAACCACCGCCGCGTGAAGCTGGTTTTCGTCGCGCATCGGCGCGGTGCAACCCTCGAGATAACTCACGTGCGAGCCTTCGTCGGCCACGATGAGTGTGCGCTCGAACTGGCCGGTGTTGGCGGCATTGATGCGGAAATACGTCGAAAGCTCCATCGGGCAGCGCACGCCCTTCGGGATGTAGCAGAACGAGCCGTCGGTGAAAACGGCGGAGTTCAGCGTGGCAAAAAAATTGTCGGTGTAAGGCACAACCATGCCGAGGTATTTTTTTACGAGGTCGGGATGTTCCTGCACCGCTTCGCTGAACGAGCAGAAGATGACGCCCTTCTCGGCCAGTTGCTTTTTGAACGTCGTGCCGACCGACACGCTGTCAAACACGGCGTCCACCGCCACGCCGGCGAGCCGTTCGCGTTCGCGCAGGGGGATGCCGAGCTTCTCGTAGGTCTCCAGCAATTTCGGGTCAACCTCCTCCAGACTTTTCGGTCCGTCGCCCTTCTTCCCCGGCGCGGAGTAATAAACGATGTCCTGATAATTGATTTTTTCGTGGTGAACCTTCGGCCAGGTGGGCTCCGTCATCGTTTGCCAGTGCCGAAACGCCTTGAGCCGCCAGTCGGTCAGCCATTCCGGCTCGTTTTTCCGGCGCGAAATCAGCCGGATGGTGTCCTCGCTCAGACCCGGCGGCGCGGAATCGGTCTCCACGTCGGTGTAAAAACCGTACTTATAATCCTGTTTGACCAGGTTCTCGATGGTTTCGGTGGCGGTGCTCATCGTTCGTAAAATTTATTCTTTCTTCGCGCAATCCGGGCAGATGCCGTGGATGGCGACTTCAAAATGCTCGGCCTTGAATCCGTGCGGGAGAATGATGCCGGGTTTCGGCTTTTTCGGCAAATCCACATCGTACACCGTGTCGCAGGCATCACAGTAAAAATGGCCGTGCTCGCGCATGTTCGGACAGAACCGGGTGGCGCCGCGATCGAGCTGCACCTGGCGCACGAGGCCGCATTGAACCAGGGCATCGAGGCAGTTATAGACCGTGGCCATGGAAATGTTCGGCATGCCGCGCTTGGCGCGGATGAAGACCTCCTCGGCGGTGGGGTGGTCGCGCTTTTGGAGCAGCACGTAATAGACGTGCTCGCGCTGCGGGGTGGAGCGCAGGCCGCCCGCGCCCAACCGTTCGGTCAGGCGGTTCTCGATTTTGCTATGGCCGGAGGCCTTCATGGCGGGGGAATATAACGCCAGCGGCCCGGCCAAGTCAAGATTTAGAATAATTCTAAATTAAGGGGCCTCTGGGGCCGGCGGCGACACGGACGGATTTTTATACAAATTCCGTGCGCTCTGGTGTCTATTTGATAAACCAGTGGGACAAGCGGCATTGGAATGTCCGTCCGGAAAGCTTAAAAAACGACCTATGAAAACAATGACTCAATCCCTAGGGGCTGCAATCCTTGGCGCTGGATTATTCATCAGCGGCTGCGCCAAAAAACAATCTGCGTCGTCGTGGTCGCTGAAAAATCCGGAGACCACCCGACAATTAAAATTGTTTGTCGCGGAAAAGGAGGCGCAGGCGAACGCGGCAACGAACAAAATACCATCTGAGTTCAAAGCGTTTTTTGCAGCGGCGGCCAAAGGCGACTGGCTGACGGTCAGCAACGCGTTCGTAGAATTCCGAAAGCACGCGGGACAATACGAGCACTCCGGCAAAACCGATGAGCGTTTGCGTGGCACGGCGTGGCAGGCGGTGTTGGAGACTTGGGGCACGTTGGCTGCTTTCGGCGAGGGCGATGAAAAATATTCCACGGCTTTTGGCGAGGACATCATCGAGTCCATCCCGCCGGGAAGCATTTATTTCGGCGGGACCGATCCCGGCCGATTCATTGTAACGGCATTACAGAAATCACACGTGAAGGCCGATCCGTTCTTCACGCTCACACAAAATGCGCTGGCAGACAGCACTTATCTGGACTACGTGCACGGCATGTATGGAGAAAAAATTTATGTTCCCACACAAGAAGATTCACAGAAATGTTTTCAGGATTACATGACAGATGCGCAGCGCCGGATGCAAAACAACCAGCTCAAGCCGGGCGAAGATGTGAAGCAGGATGCCGACGGGCGGATTCAGGTCAGCGGCCAGATTGCGGTGATGGAAATCAACGGCCTGCTCGCCAAAGTCATCTTCGACAAAAACCCTGGCTATGAATTCTACATCGAGGAAAGTTTCCCGCTCGACTGGATGTATCCGTATCTGGAGCC
The DNA here is from genome assembly GCA_049510395.1 of Verrucomicrobiota bacterium. GTDB lineage: Bacteria > Verrucomicrobiota > Verrucomicrobiia > Limisphaerales > UBA11358 > UBA11358. The sequence goes on along the minus strand of JBEKYY010000017.1, from coordinate 56,483 downwards.
GCATAGCCTGATCATGAAAATCAACCGCCAGCCGCTGGCGGCGTTGTCGGAAGACGTCGTCAGCAAAGACCACGATTACTGGGCAAAACTTGTCGAGCCGACGATTGGGGGTTGGTTGAATGATGACACATCGGTTACGGAGGTGGCTGCATTCGCAAAAAAGACTTTTGGAAAACAGGATTTCAGCGGTTTTAACTGTGACCCGTGCTTCATTCAAAACGCCTATTCGCATCAGATGTTTTCCAAGCTGCGCGCGAGCATCGCCGGGATTTATGCCTGGCGCCTGAAACAGGCCGCCGGCGCCGCGGAAAAGGAGCGCATAGCGCACGAGGCCGATTTTGCCTTCCGGCAGGCATGGGCGTTGTGTCCCTATTCGATGGAAGCGGTTTTCCGGTATGTGAATTTCCTGCTGGAACAAAAACGAGGCGCCGACGCGCTGTTGGTGGCGGAAACCGCGGCGCAAATGCCGGCAATGCAAGGCAAAGAGGGCGACCAGGTGCGCGGCTTGGTTGAACAACTGCAGAAATTCCAAAAGGCGAAGCCAACAGCATCCAGCGGCAAGTAACGGCGGGCCTACTTCTGATAAACGTTCACGCGGGCGGGCGGGAGATTCAGCCAGACAATCTTGGAGGCCAGCCGCTGGAACTGCGTGGCGCTTTTGTGGTGCCCGTTGCCGAGATGATAGCTGTATTGAACCCATTTGCCGCCGTGCTCCAAAATCGCGCGGATTTTTTCGGCGAGCGCATCGGCTTCAGCCGGCGGGAAATTCAGCAGCGGCAGGCTGGAAATGACCGCGCCGACGCTTTCAATCGGTTCGTCGTGTTCCTGCAGCAGAACGTCAAGATGCCACGCGTCGCCGGTGATGATGTGGGCCCGGGGAAAACGCTGGCGGAGCAAGCGCGCCAGTTTGGGATTGTTTTCGATGGCCACCAGCCGGTCTTCGCGCAGGCCGCGTTCGATGAGCGCCTGGGTGACCGCTCCGGTGCCGGGGCCGAGTTCGAGCACGTAACTTTCCGGGTCGGACGGCAGCCAGCGCGCCATCGCGGCGGCGAGTTTGGGCGAACTGGGCGCGACCGCTCCCGTCCGTTGCGGATTGGCAAACCATTCCTGCAAAAACAAGGTCGTGTCGGTCAATGTCGCGATGAGCTTTTTGGCCATGACGTTAAAACTTTTGTTCGACTCCAATTTTCAGGCGATAGAGTAATTCACTTATACGGATGCTGCCACAGAAAATTTCAGTTTAATTCAACGGCCGCTTTTCGGCGGTTTTGCCGGCGCGGCAGTTTCTTTGAGTTTTTTGTGCGCAACATCGCGGCGCGTTGACCAATCATTCCAGCTTCGTTCCCACGCTTCACCGGCAAAATTCGTTTGCGCGGACGGCCAGAGCGCATCGAGCTTTTTCAATTCGTTGCCGGCGGCCTCGCGGTCCTTCCATTGCCAGTACGATTCGACAAGATTCAACCGGTTTTCGGGATAATCGGGCGCAAGCTTGACGGCCTGTTCCAGCCATTCGCGCGCCTTGTGCCGGCTGCCGATGCTCACCGGCCAGCCGGGCGCGTCGCGATACAGCAGGCCGAGACAGCGCGCGGGGCCGGCGTAATCGAAATATTCGTCCAGGTTGCCCGCTGTTTTGAACTCGCGCTCCATTTCCCGCACCATTTTGTAGGCCGCCAGGTTTCTCTTGGTGTCCGCCAACTGGCCGAGTTCGATGGCCAGGTAATAATGTCCCGGGGCCGAATTGGATTCGCACGCGAGCGATTGCCGGCATGCGGCGATGCCCTGATTGGCCAGCGCGGCGCGCCCGGCGTTGTTCGTGACGAAGTCGGTGAAGTCAAAGCACGCGCGGGCAAACTGCCAGGCGGCCGCGGGGTCGTTGGTGTTCGATTGGAATTGCGCTTGCGCGCGCTGGAATTCCGCCGCGGCGCGGGCGGCGAAAATCGGGTTGCGCGGTTCGCCGGCGAAAATGATTCCCACGGAGGCAAAAAGAAAAAGGGCGGCCACCCATCTGCCTTTTACCCTGCGCCGGGTTTTGGGATTAAGAATTGCCATCTTGGGAATTAAAAGTTGCCATCGCGTCGGGTTGATTTATACTGGGCAGGTGAGATTAAATTGGAATTTGCCCCGGCTGGCAATGCTGGCGTTTTTGACGCTGTTCGTTGCCGGCTGCTCCGGCATCAACACCAGCACGTCGGTTTCGCCAGCCTCGTTTTTTCTGCCGGGGCTGATGAAGGCCAATCCCCCGGCTGCAACCAACGCGCCGGTGGCGGTGTCCGCCCCGTTCCAACAACTCGCTCAAGCCCGATAATTCTATGCGATTCCCGTTTGCGCTGACGAAGAAGATCGCCAGTCACATCATCAAACACAAATTGCGCAAGACGCCGAAGTTCGCCATGGTCTTGCAACTCGAACCGCTGCACACGTGCAATCTCACCTGCACCGGCTGCGGACGCATCCGTGAATATTCCACCAATCTCAAGGACATGGTGCCGCTGGGAAAATGCCTGGAAGCGGCGATGGAATGCGATGCGCCGATGGTCAGCATTTGCGGCGGTGAACCGCTGATTTATCCGAAGATCGAGGAACTGGTGGACGGTCTGCTCAAACAGGACCGCGTCATTTACATCTGCACGAATGGCGTGTTTATGCGGAAGAAAATGAAGGATTATCTGGCCGCGATATATTCGCCGAAAATCGAGCCGAAGCTGAAAAAGCTGCTCGATGCAAAATTGATTTCTGACAAGGACGCCGAAACGATCCGCAACTCGAATCGGAGGGGCGAGCTCCGCGAGTCCCAAACTTCAAAGAAGCCCGTCATCCAACCTTCGAAATGGATGTACTGGAACGTCCACATTGACGGCCTCGAATACACCCACGACCTCATCGTCGAGCGCGAAGGCGTGTTCCAAGAGGGCGTCGCGGCCATCAAGATGGCCAAAATCCTCGGCTTCCAGGTGGCCACCAACACGACCGTTTACAAGGAAACCGATGTCAAGGAAATCGAGGAGATGTTCAAGTTCTTTTCCTGGCTCGGCGTGGACGGCCACACGATTTCGCCCGGCTACGATTTCGACGCCGCGAAGAAGGACATGGTCAAACGCCTCGGCCGGAAGCCGGAGGATTTCTTCCTCACCCGCGACATGACGCGGCAAAAGTTCGCGAAGATACTGGATTGGGGCAAGGCCTTCACCATTTTCGGCACGCCGGTCTATCAGGAATTCCTCGCCGGCCACCGTGAACTCACCTGCACGGCTTGGGCGATTCCGACTTACAACATCAAAGGCTGGAAAGCCCCATGTTACCTGATGACGGATGGTCATTATGACGGCTATCAGGAAATGCTGGAGAAGGTGGATTGGAACAAATACGGCGTGTTGGATGGCGAGGCGCGCGACCCGCGCTGCGAAAATTGCATGGTCCACTGCGGCTACGATCCCAGCGGCGCGCTCGGCACGAATTACCAGCGCGGCGACCACTGGAAAAATTTCATTTACAACTTCGCGCCACGCCCCGTGCGCTACGACCGCGGCCACGAAGTGAACGCCTTCAACGGCTTCAGCATCGGCAAAGGCCATCTCGCCAAAGCCGCCGTCCCAGCCGCTCCGGCGGCGGATGATCGGAACGGCGCGCAGCGGGTCGGGTCTTTCTGCGGTTCCGGCAGCACGGCGGAGCGGGAAGCATTGCTGGCGAAAATCAAGGAAGCCAAAAGAATCGGATCGGAAGCCGAATGAGCAGGACCCTTTACCTTTCACCGCCCAGCTTTGACGGCTTTGACGGGGGTGCCGGAGCGCGTTACCAGGCGCGGCGCGAAGTCACCAGCTATTGGTATCCGACCTGGCTCGCCCAACCCGCCGCGCTCACGCCGAATTCCCGGCTGCTTGACTGCCCGCCGCATAACATCGGCATGCAGGAAACCCTGCGCATCGCGAAGGATTTCGACCATGTCATCATCAACACGTCCACACCGTCGCTGAAAAACGATTGCAAGGTGGCCGAGGCCATTAAGGCGCAAAAGCCCGCCACCAAAATCGGTTTCGTCGGCGCGCACACGATGGTGTTGCCTGCCGAAACACTCAAAGCGTCTTCCGCGATTGACTGGGTCGGCCGCAAGGAATTCGATTTCACCTGCAAGGAAGTCGCCGAAGACCGCGACCTCGCGACCATTGCCGGGCTTTCCTACAAGGACAAGGACGGCAAAATCAAACACAACCCCGAGCGCGAGATGATCCAGGACATGGACACGCTCCCGTGGGTGGCGGACGTTTACAAGCGCGACCTCCAGATCGAAAAGTATTTCATCGGTTACCTGCTGCATCCGTACATCAGCATGTACACCGGCCGCGGCTGCCCGGCGCAATGCACCTTCTGCCTCTGGCCGCAGACCATCGGCGGACACAAATATCGCGTCCGCTCGCCGCAAAACGTCGCCGACGAAATGACGTACATGAAGAAGCTGTTCCCGCAGGTGAAGGAATTTTTCTTCGACGACGACACCTTCACCGCGAACCTGCCGCGTGCGCGTGAAATCGCCAAAAAACTCGGCCCGCTCGGCCTTACTTGGAGCTGCAACAGCCGGGCCAACCTAGACGCCGACACGGTAAAATTCTTCAAGGACAACGGCCTGCGCCTGTTCCTGGTTGGTTACGAAAGCGGCAATGAACAAATCCTGAAAAACATCAAGAAAGGCGTGACGCTGGACGAAATGCGGCGGTTCACGAAGGCCTGTCACGACGCGGGCGTGGTGATTCACGGCACGTTCGTGCTCGGCCTGCCGGTGGAATCGAAGGAAACCATCGAGGAGAGCATCCGTTTCGCGCAGGAACTGGACGTGTTCAGTTTGCAGGTCAGCCTCGCCGCGCCGTATCCCGGCACGGAACTTTACGAAATGGCTCGTCAAAACGGCTGGTTTGTGAAAAAGGACAAGACCGACCTCGTGGAAACCGACGGCTTCCAGCAAAGCTCGCTGGAATATCCCGGCCTGAGCAAGGAAAAGATTTTCGAGGAAGTGGACCGTTTCTATCGCGCCTATTATCTCCGCCCGAAACCGATTCTGCGCATCATCAAGACTATGCTGGAGGACAAGGACGTCTGCGTCCGCCGTCTGCGCGAAGGCTACGAATTCTTCAAGAGCCTGCGCCAGCGCAAGGCTGACCTGGCCGCGTCCTGGGCCGCGGCAGCTTGAATCAGAATTTCGTCCGTAATTGGTCAATGAACCGAAGATGGCCAGTCAAGCGGTTCTGCATTTCCGCAACCAAATCGTCGAATGTCATAAGTCGGACATCTTTGTCTTGGGTCGTGAGAAGCCAGCGCCAAAGTTCAAGCGATATCTGAGGGCGTCGCCCAACCACCAGATTTAGTGTCGGTTCGAAATACTCGATTCCAGATCGTTTTAATTTCTCTTTAACAGCCCGAGACGAAAGCAAATGCGAGTAGCGCTTTAGTTGCGTGATTGCATGAGCCACCTCAGCCATCCTAACTTCGGTAGGGCGCGTCACTCCGTGCGCGCCGTTCTCCGCGTTTGCGGCAGGCAGAGGACTGCCCGCCCTACCCAAATTTTGAAATCCGGACACCATCCCGAATCAGCCGCCGGCTTGACCCAACAGCCGTCTCAGAGTCTGCGCATTGCGGAAGGCGCAGCCTTGAAAGTCGTTGTTGAAATAGGCCCAGATTTCTTTCGCGTGGCTGGCGCGGATTTTCTCTGCCCACGCTTCCAGTTCCGCGTCCGTGTAATCGTGGCGATACCACTGTTTCGCGCCGTGGAAACGGACGTAGATGGCATCGGCAGTCTTGATCACGTCATCCGGCAGACCCGGCGCGCTCACGGAACAAAAGATCAGGCCGGCGTCCCGGAACGCCGCGAACACGTCCTCGTTCCACCAACTGTAATGGCGGAATTCGACGGCGTTGCGGTGGCGCGGATCGAGCTGGCCCACGATTGAGCGCAGCCGGGCTGCGGTATAGGAAAAGCTGGGCGGGAACTGGAAGAGAAAGCAGCCCATGTGTTCGCCCAACGCATCGGCGAACCGGCAGAATTCGCGGACCAGTTTCCGCGTGCCTTTGAATCGCTTCGAGTGCGTGATGCGCCGGTTGACCTTGACGCTGTATTTGAATTGCGGGGCCGCTTGGCACGCCCAGTTCCGGATGGTCGTCAGTTTCGGCCAATGGTAAAACGGCGCGTTGAGTTCGACGCTGTCGAACGTGCGCTGGTAGTGGGCGAACCACCGGTTGGCCGGCAGGTCGGCGGGGTAAACCACGCCTTTCCAATGCCAGTAATACCAGCCGGAGCAACCGATTCTGATGCGCTGGTTTTTCATGCGACGGCAAAGCATTGCCGGCGTCACTCTGCCGCATTTACGGTTTTAGACAAGGCCGGGCTGGTGTCGCACACAACTCGTTCCGGCTGCTCGCGCGGTGCTATGAATGTTCATAACTGGTTGAGCGGCGTTGGTTGGGAGTTGAATGCAAATTTTTTTAACGCAGCGTTTCCAATGCGGCTTCGAGCAGTTCCATGACAAACTTTCCGATGCCGGATGGCGCGGACGCTCCGCCGGTTTTCGGCTTCCGCATTGATACTTGCTGCCGACATGGCATTTTGATTCCACCATGACACAAGCCGACGCCCCATCCATCGTCAGCTTCCAGCCGGTGGCTGATTATGATCCCGACCGGGTGCTGGTGGCCATGCGGGCGTGCCTCCAGCCGCTGGGCGGGATGAAGGCGTTTGTGCGGCCGGGTCAGCGGGTGCTGCTGAAGTTGAATCTGCTCGGGCCGTTCGCCGTGGAACGCGGGGTGACCACGCATCCGGCCGTTGTGCGCGCCGCAATTCTGCTCGCTCAGGAGGCGGGCGGCCGCGTGTTTCTGGGCGACAGCCCGGCGATGGGACCGCTGACCGGCGTCGCGCGGGTCTGCGGCCTGGCGCCCGTGCTCGCGGAGACCGGCGCGGAACTGCTCGATTTCACCGAACGCCATGAGTTTGAGGTGCCAGACTACAAGGTCGTGCCCCGCCTCACCCTGGCGAAGGCATTGTTGCAAGCCGACGTGGTTATCACGCTGCCGAAGCTCAAGACTCATGCACAGATGACACTCACCGCCGCCTTGAAGAACCAGTACGGCTGCATCCCGGGCGCGTTGAAAAGCCAGTGGCATTTCCGCCTGCAACAGCCGGAATGGCTGGCGTCCCTCATTCTCGATGTCAACCGTGTCGTGCGGCCCGTGCTGGCCATCATGGACACCGTGATGGCGATGGAAGGCTCTGGCCCCACGAGCGGGCAATTGCGCCGCGTTGGAGCGCTGATCGCCAGCCCCGACCTCGCCGCCGCCGACACGCTGGCCTGTCATCTGATTGGTCTTGATCCGATGCGTGTTCCACTGCTCGCCGCCGCCCGCGAACAGGGCTTCGGCGAAACACGCCTGGAGCGGATTCGCGTGATCGGCGACTGGCAATCCTTGTGCGTGCCGGACTTCAAGCAGGTGGAACAGGTGGTGAACTTGCTGCAGCTGTTGCCGTTGCCCCGCCCGGCGTTGAACTGGCTGCGCCGCCAGTGGACGCTGCGCCCGCAAATCATTGACGGCCGCTGCACGCGCTGCGGCATTTGCGAGAAGGGATGCCCCGTCACGCCACCGGCGATCCATCCCCACGCCCCGCCAGCGGAACGTTTGGATGATAACCGCTGCATCCACTGTTACTGTTGCCACGAGTTCTGTCCGTCGCACGCCATCGAATTGCGCGCGCCCTGGCTGGCCCGGCATCTGCCGCTCGAAACGCTGGCCGACCGCGCCAGCCGGCTGGTCGGTTTCCTCTCCTCCTCGCGCCGCCGACGAAGTTGAACGTAGCCGCCGACGTAAGTCGGCGCTGATCTTCGCCCGGTAAAAAATGCGCATTGGAGCCATGAACCGAACGAAGGTAGGGCGCGTCACTCCGTGCGCGCCGTCTGAGAAACAATGAATGTCCTTCCATCCCGCTACGCGGGAAGGCGCGCAGAGGACTGCGCGCCCTGCCTTGGGATTCATGAAAATAGTGATTTCTTGCCGGTCGCGACCAGGGCCGCCTCAAGCAGTTCCATCACGAATCTTCCGATGCCAGGCGCCTGGGATTCGCGCGGGCCGGCGACGTTCAACGTTCGAACGAGGTTTTGCTTGAGGAATTCGGAAAGGGCGTCGGCGTCTGGTGACACACCATCCCGTTCGCAAACCACCAGCACCGGGCGGCTATGTTGTTCGGCACAGGTTTTCGTGAAGGCCGTTCCACCGGACAATTCCGTTTCCCGTGCCACAATCAATGTGGCGTCCGAATCCACTACGTTCTTCTCCGTGCGCTTGTCGTAATCCGCTGAGTCGGTTTCGCGAAGCTGGTAAATCGGCGGGATGACGCCATCCTCGGCGAGGCGGCCATGCGGACACCATCCGCCATGTTCGTAACCGTGCCGGATGGCAAAATCCAGCGCAGCCCGGTCCACGCCGGTCTGTCCTCCGGAAACGATTTTCATCCGGCGGCGCCCGCCACGAGGGCGATGCTTTCCTCGATCCATGAGGCAAAGATGAAACGGCCAAACATATGCCGCAACGGGAAAGTTCGACCGCGAAGCAGTGAAAATGGCTTGATCAATTCGTTGTGGCAGGGACGCGCTGCCGAGATTGTCTTAATACTTTCGGAGGGGCGCGCTCTGCAAGCCCCCGTACAACAAAATGCCTGAAAAATGGGGGCTCGTGGAACTCGCCCCTCCGACAATAATGACCTTTTGAGACAGTCTCTGCCACGCGTTCCAAACTCCTTGTTGATGACGGGCAGCCAAGAGCCATCTTGCCTTGGGACTGAAGTGCGGACTAATTTTGCATCAGGCCAAACAATGACCTGAACGGTCCGAACATGAATCTCCATCTCCATCCCCGTGATGTTGTGCCCGCAGCGTTGCACGGGCAGGGACGGTTCGTGCTGCCGCGAAAGGATTTCGTGCCGGCTTACGTGAAGGCGTTCGAGGAGGGACGGCTTCAGGAGCGGGCGGCGCTGGCAGTCGAATCGCTGCGCTCGTGCCGGGTCTGCCCGCGCGATTGCCGGATTGACCGGTTCAACAACCGGGTCGGCGTGTGCCGGAGCGGGCGGCAGGCGCGGGTGTCCAGCGCGTTTCCGCATTTCGGCGAGGAGAATTGCCTGCGCGGCTGGAAAGGGTCGGGCACGATCTTTTTCAGCGGGTGCAATCTGCGCTGCGTGTTCTGCCAGAATTACGACATCAGCCAGCTTGGCGACGGCACGGAGATTGCGCCGCCGGAACTTGCGCGCCTGATGCTCGATTTGCAGGCAGCCGGCTGTCACAATCTCAACTTCGTCACGCCGGAGCACGTCGTGCCGCAAATCCTCGAGGCGCTTGTGCCCGCCGTGGAGCGCGGGTTGCGCCTGCCGATCGTCTATAACACATCGGCCTACGACAGCCTGGAAAGCATCCGGCTCATGGACGGTGTGGTGGACATTTACATGCCCGACTTCAAGTTCTGGGACCCGGAGCATTGCCGGAAATATCTCACGGCACGCGATTACGCTGATGCCGCCCGCGCCGCGATTCGCGCCATGCACGCGCAGGTGGGCGAGTTGAAGGTGGACGAAGACGGCCTGGCCCTGCGCGGCGTGCTGGTGCGGCATCTGGTCATGCCCGGCCTGCTCGACGACACGCGGGAGATTATGCGCTGGCTGGCGGCGGAGTGTTCGCGTGACACCTATGTCAACGTCATGGACCAATATCATCCGGCGCACAAAGCCGAAGTTGACCCGCACTTTGCCGGGATCAACCGGCGCCTGCGCGATTCTGAATTCGAGCAGGCCATCGAATATGCGCGCGCGGCCGGCCTCTGGCGACTCGACACGCGCCAGGGTGACGTGGCGTCACGCGGTTGACCTCGCTGCGGTGAAGACCAGCCATACCAGCGGTGGCGTAATAGCGCATACACCACTCCATCGTTCACGCCACCGTCAGCGGACCGTCGAAGATGGTCAGGCTGATGACTTCCGTTTTGGCGACGTGCGGGCCGTGCCGGACGCCTTCGGGCGCGAAGAACAGCGTGCCGACGGTGTAGGTCTTGTCGGATTCCTCCCATTCGCCGGAAAGCACGTAGGCCCATTCATTGGCGTCCGGATGCGCGTGGGCCGGGATCGTACAGCCGGCCTTGAACTTGCGCAGCATTACCACCCCGCCGGTGCTTTCATTTTTGTGCAGCACCATCAACTCGACTCCTTCGTAAGGACCGGGCTGCCAGTCTTTGTCTTTGGTCGATGCAATGTAAGGAAACATGGCTTCATCGAAGCGGATTGCATCAGATTTGCAAGCGCGGAGTTAAAGCCCGCAAGGATTGGGGTGCATCTTGACACACGCACCGAACGGAAATAACTCCCTCTCCCCGTCCAAACGGGGAGAGGGTCGGGGCGAGGGGTTCGTGCTTGTAAACATTGGCCTCCTCACCCCGGCCCTCTTCCTTGAGGGGGGCGAGGGAGAAAAAATGCGGGAGGTCAAAGATACGCCGCAAGGATTGTTCATTGCCAGTCGTTATTGATTTCATATTTGCCTGCTTTTTATCGCGCGAAACTGATTTGATTCTTCACTCTTAATTCTGCATTCTGCCCCGGTTGTGAACATTCCCGAACATCGCAAGGTGATTGACCGGCTGGACGCGCACATCGTGCGGCTGCTCAACGAGCGCACGAAACACGTGCTCGCCATCGGCGACATCAAGCTCAAGGCCGGCGAGGAAATTTACGCGCCGCACCGCGAACGCGCCGTGTTGCAACGCATCTGCCAGTCGAACGAAGGGCCGGTAACCGACGAGCAGCTCTGCGCGATTTACCGCGAAATCATGTCCAGCGCGCTGGCGTTGGAGAAAACCATGTCCATTGCGTATCTCGGCCCGGAGGCGACGTTCACGCATCAGGCCGCGATTCAAAAATTCGGTTCCAGCCTGCGTTACGTGTCGCAAAAAACCATTGGTGACGTGTTCGCCGAGGTCGGCAAGAAGCGCGCCGACTATGGCGTGGTGCCGGTCGAAAACACCACCGAAGGCGTGGTCACGCACACACTCGACATGTTCGTGGACAGCGATTTGAAAATCGTTTCGCAGATTGTTTTGCCAATTCAATACTGTCTGGCCGCCAACTGCCGACTGGAAGCCATCCGGCGTCTCTACGTGCATCCCCAGGCTCTCGGCCAGTGCCGGTCATGGGTGCAAAAGAATCTGCCGCACGCCGAAATCATTGAAACCTCCTCCAACGCACGGTCGGCTGAACTGGTGGCTCATCCCCACGGTAAAACCTCCCGGCCGCAAGGAAAAGCAGCCGCCATCACCGGCATCTTTGCCGCCGAGCGATACGGTTTGGATGTGCTCGAACAGGACATTCAGGACAACGTGGGCAACGCCACGCGCTTCTTGGTGCTTGGACGCCAATGCAGTCCGCCCACGGGCGACGACCGCACAAGCCTGCTGGTCAGCATCGCCGACAAGGCCGGCGCCCTGCACCAGGCCATCGCCGCGTTCCGCCGTTACAAAATCAACATGACGAAGATTGAATCGCGCCCCAGCAAACGGAAGGCGTGGGAATATTTCTTCTTCATTGATTGCGACGGCCACGTACAGGACCGCAAAGTCGTCAAGGCCATCCAGCTTCTGGGCGAGCATTGCAACTTCGTCAAAGTCCTCGGCTCGTATCCGAACACGGAATAACTTCCGGGGGTGAATCAATACGGCAATTTTACCAGCGACTACTTCATATCCAATTAGCTCGGAATGACTTGCATGTGAGCATTACTTTTTGCTTTTCAAAAGGTTACGGATGGTGATAGGATGCGGGTATGGAAGGGAAAGAGGTTCTCAATGATTTTTTCATTTGGGGAATTGACAATTCCCCTTATGGCCCTGTGGAACTGCCGGTTTTGATTGACTGGATCAGTGACGAGCGCGTCCTAGCCGACACTTGGGTCTTCGCGCGCCGCGACGGAAGCTGGCGGCGGGCGGCAGAAATTCCCGGACTTCAAGCGTATTTCAGTCAGACCATCATCCCGGATTCCGCCGCATCTTCGGGTGCGGGCATCGCTCCCGGCTCGCTGCGGCGCATCAAAATCCTGTCCCAACTGAACGACGCACAGCTTGATCGCCTGACTGAATTCATGGAACTGCACAAGGTGCCGCAATGGATGGCGGTGGTGAAACAGGGTGATGCCGGCAACGGCATGTTCCTCATCCTTCAGGGGGAGTTGCGCGCGCGAGTGATGGTCGGTGACAAAGAAACGATTCTGGCCACGTTCGGCCCCGGAGATTTTTTCGGTGACATGTCGCTGTTTGATCAGGGTCCGCGTTCGGCGGATGTCATTGCCAATGTGGACAGCACCGTGCTGAAAATCTCCGACGTTGCTTTTGAACGGCTCACCCGGGAAGTGCCCGCCCTCGCGACGCCCTTCCTACAGGCCACGGCCCGGACCCTCGCCGCGCGGATTCGCGCTGACAACAAGCGCTTCGAACGGGTCACACAGCAGTTTCGCGCCAGCACCTGATTTCTATTTCAGCATCGTGAAGGAAAGTAAACCCGGATTTCCCGGATTCGCTTCACAAGTCAATGTTATTGACGGACAATGGAGCCGCATGAACAAAGGCTGTCATATATGTTAAAGCAACGAAAAACGGAGAATCCAATGGGTGTAGGCAACCAGCAGGCTCTGCGGGTGACTTTCGATAGTCGTTTAAGCTGGAGTTTCACGGTTCCAAGGTCACGTCCGACGCCGGGTTGATGGCGGGCTGACGCCCGCAGGGCGGAAATCGGGGGAAGGAGAAGTGCTCGAGGTGACGCTCTGTCTGCGTTTGGTCGGAAATCGGTGCTGAACGCGATCGGGGCAGAAGCCATCTCCCGCAGAGTCAGGAATCCAGTCGTGGAGCGGCAAAAAAAAGCTGGATGACACTGGCAGAGCTGATACGATGCTGGTCAATGAGACTGAATGGCCCGCGATAGTCGCGGGGCGTATGTCATATGGGAAATGTCGGATAAATTGATTACGCACATGAGTAAATCGCAAACATCTTGAAACAGCGGAATCAAATGAAATTTATGAAAATCAGCAACTCAATGGCCCTCGTGGTTTTGATCATCACATTGACCTCCTGCGCGACCCAGCCGTCGCCGCCGCAGGCGTTTCACAATACTGACAGTACTGCGTTGGTCATCGCGTCTTTGGATGACAAAACATGCCAGATGATCCAACCAACAACCACCAGTGGGGAGAAAAACGAGATGGTTCTGGCAAAGGCCATGACGCTGCCTCAACATCAAGCAGCAGTAGTAATCCTTGAGAATTACACCGAGCCGCAGATCGGTGACCAGTTCCGCGACCGCGGCACAGCCTGGTTCGTTGGATTACGAAACCTCGGATATCAGCACATTGTCTTCCTTCAAGGCAAGGGCGTCGCCAACCCCGAGGGATTAATGACACTTGCCGAATACAATTAGCGCAATCGGGTTACAAATCCCGGCAAATGTCTATCCAGCAAAATTACATTTAATAGCCAGACTTTGAGAATCTCCCGTAAACGGTTCTGCCCCAAATGCGTTCGCCGGCAGTCCGCCAAATCATTTCAGAAACATGTAATTTTTCAGCCCTGCCCTCTCGGATTCATTTTACCGGCTTCAGTTTAAGCGGGTCGGGATTTCGTGATCAGGACCGGATCATGGTCAGCAGCATCTTGAACCGCGTGAATGCCTTGAGCGCGTGCGGCTGGTGGGCGGGCATGAGAATCAGTTCGCCCCCGGCCAAGTGATGCGGCTTGCCGGAAATCACGATCTCCACTTCGCCTTCGAGCACCTGCACCAGCGCATCAAACGGCGCCGTGTGTTCGCTCAGCCCCTGGCCTTCGTCGAAGGCAAAAATTGTCACCGTGCCGGTGGGTTTCTTGACCAGTTCGCGGCTCACGATGGCGCCATCCTGGTAGTTGATCAATTCGGCAGCCTTGGCCGCCTGCGCGCCAATCAGCCCTTTGGGTTTTGGTTCCGCATTCTGTTTCATGATTGCTCCGTTTGCTTTGGGCGCTCCCGCAGGAGCGCATTTTGAAACCCGCACCATTTTTCTCCCTCTCCTCCACCAAAGGAGGAGAGGGGCGGGGTGAGGAGGCCAATTATTTTCAAACTCAAATCCCCTCGCCCCAACCCTCTCCCCGCTGGGCGGGGCGAGGGAGTCAGCGGCAGCGCCAAGTTGCGTCCCGGCATGATTCGCCGTTGATATGCCGGCCGGTTGCTGGCAATTTACGCCCGATGACGCATCTCGTCCATGCCCGTAAAGTCTTCGATATCGAGCTTGCCGCGCTCAAGGCCGTGCGCGCGCAGCTCGACAACTCGTTCGCGCGCGCGGTCGAGCTGATTGTTGAGGCGGTGAAGCGGCGAAGCAAGATCATCATTGTAGGCATCGGCAAATCCGGCAACGTCGGCCAAAAAATTTCCGCCACGCTCACCAGCACCGGTTCCACCAGCGTCGTGCTCAACAGCGTGGATGCCTTGCACGGCGACGTGGGCATCATCAACGATGGCGATGTAATTCTGGCGTTGAGTTATTCCGGCGAGTCGGAGGAATTATTGAACCTGCTGCCCGCGCTAAAGCGGTTTTCGGTCAAAATCATTTCCGTCACCGGCGGCGTCAAGTCGTCGCTCGCGCGGCACAGCGACATCGTGTTGAACGTCCGTGTGCCCCGGGAAGCCTGCCCGTTCAATCTGGCGCCCACGGCCAGCACGACGGCGATGCTCGTCATGGGCGACGCGCTGGCGATGGCGGTGCTGCAGGCGCGCGGGTTCAAGCAAAGTGATTTCGCCAAATATCATCCGTCCGGCGCGATTGGCCGCGCCATGCTGCTGCGCGTCAGCGACATCATGCGCACCGGCGAGCGCAACGCCATCGCGCGCGAAGACCTGACCGTGAAGGAAGCACTGCTCGTGATGACGCGCGCCAAATCCGGCAGCCTGAGCATCGTCAACGCGCGCGGCAAGCTCACGGGCGTGTTCACCGACGGCGACTTCCGCCGGCACATGGCCGTCAGTGAAAATCTGCTGAATCAGCCTCTGAAAAAGGTGATGACACCGAAGCCGATTTGCATTTGCGAGAACGCCCTGGCCGTCGAGGCGCTGAAAATTTTCAACGAGCGGAACATTGACGATCTCATCGTCGTGAACGCGAAGCGCGAGCCGGTGGGCTTGGTGGATTCGCAGGACCTGCCGAAGCTGAAGATCATGTGAACCTCACGCAAAGGCGCAAAGGCGCGTAGGAAAAAATGACTGAGAACGAGATTGCCTCTCAAATCGTTGATGCCGCATTCAAAATCCACACGAAACTTGGCCCCGGTTTGTTGGAATCAGTTTACGAAGTCGTGTTGGCTCACGAGTTGAAGAAACGCGGGCTTCGTGTCGTGCGGCAAGCGCCAATACCGATTGTTTACGACGATATCAAATTCGATGAGGGTTTTCGGGCGGATCTGATTGTTGAGGATAAAGTGATTGTTGAACTTAAATCAGTTGAAGCCGTTGTGCCGGTTCACAAGAAACAGGTCTTGACCCACCTGCGCCTGACAAATTTGAAGCTCGGTTTGTTAATCAATTTTGGTGAAGAACTGATCAAAAATGGGATTTCAAGAATCGTGAACGGTCTTTGATTTTTCTTTGCGCCTTTGCGCCTTTGCGTGAGGTTTATTCCAACCCGCCAGCCTTCCGCGCGCGCTTCAAAACCTTCTGCGCCAGTGTTCGGGCTTTTATCGCTCCATCCGCCAGCACCTTGTTCACGTAATCCGGGTTCGCGACGAGTTCCGCGCGTTTCTTCCGCGCTTCGGCGAAATAATTCCAATAGTGCTCGAACAACGCCTTCTTCAAATCGCCGTAGCCCAGTCCGCCGGCGCGCAGGCGGTTTTCAAAGTCCTTCGCCACGTCCGCCGGCGCGACGAGTTTCAGGAGCTGGATGGCGTAGTTTCTGTCCGCGTCCGGCTTCGGTTCCTGCGGCGAGCGGCTGTCCATCTTGATACCCATGACTTTTTTGCGCAGCACCTTCTCGTCACCGAAAATCTCGATGGTGTTACCGTAGCTCTTGCTCATTTTCTCGCCGTCCGTGCCGGGCACCTTGGCGGTTTCCGCGCGGACCTGTGGTTCGGGGATCACAAACGTCTCGCCGTATTGTTCGTTGAACTTGATGGCGATGTCGCGCGTGACCTCGACGTGCTGCTTCTGGTCCTGGCCCACCGGCACGACATTCGAGTCGTAAATCAAAATGTCCGCCGCCATGAGCACCGGGTAGGCAAACAGGCCGAAGTTGAAGGTGGCGCCCTTGGCAAGCTTGTCCTTGTAGGAATGGCAGCGTTCCAGCAGGCCCATCGGCGTGACCGTGCCGAGCAGCCACGTCAACTCCGCCACTTCCGGCACGTCGGACTGGCGGAAGAAAACGGTACGTTTCGGGTCGAGGCCGCACGCCAGAAAATCCAGCGCCACGTCCAGCGTGTTCCTGCGCCGCTCGGCGGGATCGAACAACGACGTCATCGAATGGTAATTCGCGATGAAATAAAACGCCTCGCCCTTTTCCTGCAACTCGAGGGCGGGTTTCATCATCCCGAAATAATTTCCGAGATGCAGCGCGCCCGAAGGCTGGATGCCTGATAAAATTCGCATTTGCTAATTAAACCGCCAAGAGCGCCAAGAACACAAAGAAAAAATCTTGGCGGCCTTGGCGTCTTGGCGGTTAAAGTTTTTGTAGCGTTCCTGCTTTTACTTCCCATTTATGCAAATCACGCCCCAGTTCTGCTGGCCAGTTTTCCTCCGTAGCAGTCATGAAGACCTGGCCGCTGGTTTTGCGCACCTGCTCCAGCAACGGCAGAAAACCACTGCGGCGTTTCACGTCCAGTTCACCCATCACGTCGTCAATCAGCAGCACCGGCGCGGAGCCGTGGATGCCGGTGAGATATTCCGCCTGCGCCATTTTCAGCGCGATGGCCAGCGTGCGTTTCTGGCCTTCGCTGCCGAACTGCGCAGCGGACTTCTCGTTGAGCAATAATTGCAAATCGTCTCGGTGCGGCCCGACCAGCGTGGAACGATACGTCCGTTCACGGTTGCGCGATTGCGCGAGTTCCACGGCAAAATCCTTTTTGACGCTCGGCTGATATTCAATGCGCAATTCCTCGGCGTCGTTGGAAATGCGGCGATACGCCAGCCGCGCGAGCGGGGAAAATTTCGGCGCCAGTTCGCGGCGTTGGCGGATGATTTCATTGCCGAGCTTAACGAGTTCCTGCGAAAAACTGTCGAGCGCAGCTTCATCGGTGGAGCGGTGCTTGAGCAGCGCGTTGCGGGCGCGGACGGCGCGCAGGTAACGCTGGAGCAGCGGCAGGTAACCCGGCTGAGTTTGCGCGAGCAGCAGGTCGAGGAATCGCCGCCGCGCGCGCGCGGCGCCTTTG
Organism: Verrucomicrobiota bacterium; assembly: GCA_049510395.1. Classification (GTDB taxonomy): domain Bacteria; phylum Verrucomicrobiota; class Verrucomicrobiia; order Limisphaerales; family UBA11358; genus UBA11358. Next base: position 39,050 of record JBEKYY010000017.1, on the reverse strand, counting down.
ACCAGATTCAAATCCTCCGTGCAAAACACCACGGCGCGCAGCGTGCCGAGATAATCGCCAAGGCGTTTGACCGGCTGTCCGTCCAGCGCCAGTTTGCGTTCGCGCGCCGACCAGTAGATTTTGACTTCGCGTGAGTTTTGGCTAGTGAGGATTTTTGTCTCCCTCGCCCCGCCCAAACGGGGAGAGGGTTGCCCGTCCTCCGTAGCAGTACTGCGGAGGGTGGAGGGCGAGGGGTTTTGAGCTTGAGAACTAAGCGCCACCTCTCCCCGGCCCTCTCCCCCAACTCTGTTGGCGGAGAGGGAGGAAGACGCCGGCGATGCCGGAATATTTCCGCCGATCACCGTTCCGCCGACAAAATAGCCTTTTTGTCCGTGCCGGATCACCTGCGCGCCGCCGACGCCGCGGAACGAGCGCAGCGTGGCCATGAGATAAATGGCTTCAAGGATGTTCGTCTTGCCCTGCGCGTTGTCGCCGAGCAGCAGATGGAAGCCCGGCGCAAAGTCGGCGTCCAACCGCGGGTAATTGCGGAAGTCCCGGAGTCGCAAATGGGCCAGATGCACGCGGGGATTTTAGCCACAGATGAACACGGATGAAACACGGATTTGGCTTCAAATCTTTTTTGCGTCAACCGTTTCGATGCCGTGAGCGGAACATCCTTTCGCGCTTCATTCGCCAGCGCAAAAATGTTTTCATCTGCGCATGGCGCCGTGCGTGATTTTTGAGGATGAGCATCTGCTGGTGGTTCACAAGCCCGCCGGCTGGAACACGCACGCGCCCGGTCCGCACGCAGGCGAGGGCATTTACGACTGGCTGCGGCATCGCGAGCCGCGCTGGGCCACGCTCGCCATCCTGCACCGGCTCGACAAGGAAACCAGCGGCGTGCTGGTCTTCGGCAAAACGCCGGCCGCCAATAAATCGCTCACGGAACAATTCACAGAACGTCGTGTCCGTAAAAAATATCTGCTGCTCACCGACCGGCCGGTGCCACAACGCGAGTTCACCGTCAAAACCGCGCTGGTTCGTGTGGGCGAAAAATACGCAAGCCGTCCGCCGCACGCGGGCGCGGAAATCGCGGAAACGAAATTTAAGGTAGGGCGGGCTGTCCCCAGCCCGCCGCGGCGCGGTGAGGACACCGCGCCCTACCAATGTGTCGAAGCCTCACCGCTGACGGGAAAAACACATCAGATTCGCGTCCACGCGGCGGAGAGCGGATTCCCGGTTCTCGGCGACACGCTTTACGGCGGTACACCGGCGGCGCGGGTGTTTTTGCACGCAGCGGAAATTTCCTTTGCCCATCCTGCAACGGGCAAGCCGGTGACGTTTCACGCGCCCGCGAATTTTGAGGCCGATCCGCGCCTCGCCTTGCGCGCCGCGTTGATTGACCCGCGGGAAACGAACGCTTTCCGCGTGATTCACGGCGCGAGCGATGGCTGGCCGGGCTGGTATGTCGAGCGGCTGGGAAAATTTCTGTTGTCGCAGTCCGAACAACCGCTGCGCGCCGAACAGCGGGAAGAACTGGCGCGGCTCGCAAAAATATTTTCCGCGCACGGGGCGTATCACAAAATCCTGTCGCGCCAGGTGCGGCGCACGACCTCAGCCGAAGCATCGCCGCAACTGGTCTGGGGCGAACCCACGCCGGAGCGATTTGAAGTTCTGGAGAACGGCATCCATTTCGAGTTGAGCTTCAACGAAGGTTATTCCACGGGGTTGTTTCTGGACCAACATGACAACCGTCGCCATTTTTTGACCGGCCACATCGCCGCAGATTTCGACTTTGAACCCTGGACTCCGGACTTTGGATTTTTGAATTGCTTTGCCTACACCTGCGGCTTTTCTGTGTGCGCGGCCAAGGCCGGCGCGAAAACGACGAGCCTCGATCTCTCAAAAAAATATCTCGAATGGGGGCGGCGCAATTTCGCGTTGAACGGCCTCGACCCCGCAGCGCACGATTTCATTTACGGCGACGCATTCGACTGGCTGCGGCGGCTGGCGAAGAAATGGCGCGTGTTCGACGTGGTGGCGCTTGACCCGCCGACGTTTTCGCAATCGAAGGAGCACGGCGTTTTTCGCGCGGAAAAGGATTACGGAAAACTGGTGGCGGTCGCGCTGCCGCTGGTCAAGCCGGGCGGAGTTTTGTTCGCCTCGACGAATGCGGCGGACTGGCTGCCGGAGAAATTTCTCGCGGACGTGGAAAAGGCGATTCACTCAGCGCGGCGGAAAATATTGCAGCGGCATCATGTCCCACAACCGCCGGATTTTCCCATCAGCCGAGCCGAGCCGGCATATTTGAAAACGGTGTGGTTGAGGATCGGGTAGCTTGTGCGGGCTGGCGTCTGCTTTTAAATCACCAGCTGCAGCTTGATTTCCTTCAATGCGTCCCGGCGTCTTTGCTGCGTGGACTTTGCACGGTTGATCGCCCGAACAATGCCTCGCGCAGGCCGGGCATGGGCTGGTTGCATTTCTTGTCCCAGTAACAGAAGGCCGCGCTCCAATCCCACAACGCCCAACCGAGTTTCTGCGCGTCGAGTGCTTGTCGGAACGCGGCGGTAAACCGGGTGCGCGACTGCGGATCGGCGGTGGTGTAGGAGCCAAACTCGCCCATGTGCACCGGACGGCCATAGTAATCCGACCACGCGCGTGCCAGCATCAGCTTGTCCGCGAACGCCGACGGTCCGCACGGATTCCGGCCGGCCGGCAGCGTGTTGTAGCGCTGAATCCAATCCGCCACTCCGGGGTTCAGCTTGAGCGACGGGTCGGGTACGAGCGGTTGGGCGGGCGGACCGGGAAACTGAATGCCGGTCACCTTGGTGTCCGGCCCGGCCCACGTCGCGCCCTGATGCGTGAAGAAAAACGGATCATAGCAATGCACGGACACGATCAAATTGTCGTCGGGCGGCAGCACAAGATTTTTCAATTCGTTCACGCTGCCCCAATGACCCGGCTCAACGAAAAGGGTGCGGTGCGGATTTGTCCGGCGAATTTCTGTGATGGCCGACGCGTAAATCGGACTGATGACGGCGGTGGTCGCGGCATCGCGCGGTTCGTTCAGCAGTTCGAAGGCGAGGGAATCAGGGAATTTTGCGTAGTGCGCCGCGACCTGCCGCCAGATGGCGAGGAACTTGTCCGTCTGCGCCGCCGGATTGGTCGTGAATTCATTGAAGTGATGGATGTTGATGATGACGGCAAGGTGGCTGGCCAGCGCGTTGGTGACGACGAAATCCGCCCGGGCAAAAATCTCCGGCGCAATCGTGTAATCCGGCGCCGGACCGGTGTAATGGTGCCAGCCAACCGGCACGCGAACATGATCGAAACCCTCGGCGCGCATGAGGGGAAATTCATCGGCCGAACAGGTCACGCCCCAGTTTTGGCCCGGTGGCGCTTCGAGATAATTGCCAAGGTTGACACCGTGCATGAACCGCTGGGCGGCCTGGTACGCGGGCGAATTGGTGTTCGCGAGCGGCTTCATCTCCGGCGGATTGGACGGAACAAAATTCGTGGCGTCAGCGGCGAGGCTGGCATTTGGTTGAAGGCACAGAGCCAGCGCTGCAAGGACAGAAATGACAGATGATTTCATTATTGAAAGATTTCGTGTTGCTCCATCGGTTTGAAAAATTGGAGCGGGTGAAGGGAATCGAACCCTCATCTCAGGCTTGGGAAGCCCGCATTCTACCACTGAACCACACCCGCTTTCGCTACGCTACAGCGCGGCGAGCCCGCCTTGATACTAACATCAACTTCGCGGCCTGTCGGGTCGTAGCCCGCAGGGCGTAGACCGACGGGCAGGCCCGCCTCTGGCTCATTCAAGCCTGGCCGGCATGGCCTGCCGTGTTGAATCTTCTACCAGACCTTTCGGCAACTGGCAACAGGGTTTACACGGGCCATCACGCCACGGCATCCAACCGGTTGATGGCTTCGCGCAAACGGTGCTCAATCAGAATCTGCCGTTCCGGCGATGTGACCTTGCCACCGCCGAGCTCATGCACGTAAAAAGTGTCAATGGCCGCGCCGCGTTCGGTGACGATGCGCGCGGCGGAAATGTCCAGCACAAGTTCGGTGAACGTCTGCGAAATCACATAAAGCAGGCCGAGGCGGTCCTCGGTTTCAATCTCCACCAGCGTGCGCGTGTCGGAGGCCTCGTTGTCGAAATGAATCTGCGTCACCAGGCGCTCGCCGGCGTAGGCCTGATAGGCCGGCTGGCGGATGATTTCGCGCGCGATGAGCGCCGACAGGTCAATGTCTTCGGCATTCAAAACCTTTTCGAGCAACGCGGTGAATTTGTCCTGGCGCTCGCGCGGCGCGAGGTTGCCGGTTTTGGCGTCGTTGACGAAAAATTTGTCGAGCGCGATGCCATCGCTGCGCGTAAAAATTTGCGCGCTGAGAATGTTCAGCCCGACGGCGCTGAACGAGCCGGCAATTTTGCTGAACAGCCCGGCGCGGTCCCAGGTGCAAATCTTGACCAGGTTGTAACCGCGGTCGGGTTCATCCTGCCAGGTCGTCGCGGGCGATAACACGCGGTCGTCCTCCAGAATTTGCCGGCGCATGAAGCGGTGCGCCAGTTCGAGGTCGCTGCCAATGTCCTTCGCCGTGTGAATTTCAAAATAACGCTGCGGCAGCGAGGCGAAATGCGTGTTGAGTTCCTCGTTGCTGATTGATTTCGGCACCAGTTCGCGGACTTCCTGCAGCAGCGACTCGCGTTGGATCCGCGAAGCGCGGACGAATTCCGTGCCACCGGTGAGCAGCACCATCGCGCGGTCGTGCAATTGCCAGAGCAGCAAATCCTTGAAGCCGTTCCAAAGCTTGTCGCTCGTGCCCTGGGAATCGGCGAACGTCAGCAGCGTGAGCAAATTCAGCGTCTCCGGCGTCTGGATTTGCCGGGCGAAATGGCGGATGACGGCGGGATCGTCGAGGTCGCGTCGCTGGGACACGCCGGCCATGAGCAAATGATTCTCGATGATGGTGTGCAGCATGCGGGACGCCGGGCCGTCCAGCCGCAACCGTTTCGCGGCGCGCATGGCCATCTCCGCGCTGACTTCGGGATGGAGGCCTTTTTTGTGGTGTTCGGACTTGCCGACGTCGTGCAGCAGCAGCGCGAGATAAAGCAGGCCGGGGCGGTCGAGACTCTGAAACGTGGGCGTGTAATGTTTATACGGCTCGTCCTGCGCCTCCCAAATCCGGTCGAGTTGTTCGAGGCAGACCAGCGTGTGTTCGTCGGCGGCGTATTGATGATAAAACTCGTGTTGCACCAGGCAGGTGAGCCGTCCGAATTCAGGAATGTATTTGCCAAGCAAATTCACCTCATGCATGGCGCGCAGCACCGGCGCGACGCTGCCGCGGCGTTCGAGAATGGTCAGAAACGTCTCGCGCACGCGCTCGTCGTTCAAAAAATCGCGATCCACCAGCGAAAGCTGGTTCCGGATGAGTTGCGCGAGGTCGGGATGCAACTGCAACCGGTGTTGTTGCGCGTGGAGGAACACGCGCATCAAACGGCGCGGCTGGTCGCGGAAAATGCGGTTGGACGCAGCGCGGATTTCGCCGTCCCCGAACAAAAAACCATCCACCGGCTCCAACGGCCGGCCCCGTTTGGGCAGCCAGGCGCGCAGCGAGGCCAGCCGGTTCGGCGACGGCGCGAGCAGGGCCATGCGCTGTTCCAGCGTGCGCGTGATGAGAAAAATATTCCGCATGTGCGTGTAGAGATCGCGCATGAATTTTTCGATGCGCAGGCTGGGCGACCGCTCGCCGTAGCCGAGGCCGAGCGCAACGGCGGGCTGCAAATTTTTGCCCAGCGCGTCGAGCGGGCGGTTGACGTGGTAGTGCAATTCCGTCCGCACGCGCAGCAGAAAGTCGTAGGCGGCTTCAAGCTGCTTGCGCTCGGCTTCGGCGACGAACTCGCGTTCCTGCAATTCCTTCAACGAGCGCGAACGATATTTGAAAAACGCCATCCACAGCACATTTTGGAAATCGCGCAGACCGCCGCAGCCATTTTTGATGTTCGGTTCCTGCATGCAGGCCGAGTTGCCGAACTTGCCGTGACGCCCCGTCTGGTCTTCGAGCCGCGCGGCAATGTATTTTCCCTCATAACCGTCAACACACCTGGCCACGAGCGCCTTTTCAAATTTTTTGAACAACGCCTCGCTGCCCGCAATCAACCGCGATTCGATGAGCGAGGTTTTCGATTGCATGTCGGTGTTGGCGACTTTGACGCAATCGTCAATGCTCCGCACCGAGTGACCGACCTTCAGGCCGGTGTCCCACAGCGGATACAGCACACCATCAATCAGTTTGGACAAATGCGGCAGCGGCTTGTTTGCCGCGACCTGGCCGTCGTGCAAAAACATGAAATCAATGTCGCTGTGCGGGTTCAATTCCGCGCGGCCGTAACCGCCGATGGCGACGAGCGCGAGCGGCGGAAACTCCTTTTGCGCCTGCGCCGACAGGCTGTTTTTCGCCTCCGCCCAAAGATGCCGCAACAGCGCGTCAAGGATGGCCGCGCGCGCCTGGCAGATTTCGCGCCCGCCCACGCCGGCACGATGCTGCAGTTTGAGCCGGTGCGTCTCGACCTTGAGAAAGCCTTTGTAGCGCGAGAGCCTTTCCGCCGGGTTGCTGTTCGGCGGCGACGGCAGACGCGCCCTGGCGTCGGCTTCAATTTTTTTGATCAAATCCTGCACGGGTGTACAAATTGCGGAGAAAACGATTTTAACGCAAGAAATGCCGTGACGGTTGGAGTGCTGGAGTATTGGAGTATTGGGAAAAACCATTTCTCCATCACTCCATTACTCCAATGTCCCGTTATGGTTTGGGCCAGCGAAACCTTTTCGTCCGCGCGGCGTCTGCTACACTTTGCCCGCGATGCCGGTTCAACCCGATCCCGATGCCGTCCTGATGCTGCGCGTCAAACGCGCCGACCGGGCGGCGTTTGCCGAACTGGTGGAAAAATACAAGCAGCCGGTGATGAATTTCGTCTACCGCTCGCTGCGCGACGAGACCGAAGCCGAGGACCTGGCGCAAAACGTTTTTCTGCAGGTGTATAAATCCCGCAGCCGCTACCAGCGGACGGCGAAATTTTCCACCTGGCTGTTCACCATCGCACGCAACCTGTGCCTGAACGAACTCCGCCGCCGTGCGCGCCATCCCGCCGAATCCATCGAGGAAACCCACGCCGAAAATGAAGACCAGCCACAACGGCAATACGAGGACAAATCGCAGATGGCCCCGCCGGAAAAACTGTTGCACGGGGAACTGGCCCAGAAAATCGAGGAAGCGCTGGCCGGGCTGCCCGAAAACCAGCGCAGCGCCATTTTGCTCTGCCGGCAGGAGGATTTGAGCTACGAGGAAATCGCCGACATCCTGGACTGCTCGCTTTCGGCCACGAAATCGCTCATCCATCGCGGTCGCGAAACGCTCAAGGAAAAGCTCAAACGCTACCTGCAAACCGGTGAGTGGGCGGAATGAAAACGTATATTTCGGAGGGCGGATCCCGCAGTGCGGGAGAGGCCCAAACTTCAACTGCGAGGGGATGCCACCCGACAAGTCGGGATTGACATTACACGTCCGACGTGGCTCAACTTTTGGACCCTGGTGAGGAGCACATCATTATGAATGACGACAGCCAAGAGACAAAAGGATTGACCCGGAGGGATTTCATCCGGGTTGGAGCAACGGGTGCAACGGCCATGGCACTCTCCGGCCTGGGAACGTTGACCGTTTCCGCCGCGGACACCACGGGTCTGCTGCCGCGCCGTCGTTACGGGCGGACCGGACTGGAGATCAGCACGCTGGTGGGGGCGCACGACTGGAGTCCCGCCTTGATCCCACTGGCGGTCAAGTCCGGGGTGAACTACTGGCACAAGGCCCATCGCTGGACCTCCGAAACCATGCCCGAAGCGATCAAGAGCCAGCCGCGCGAGTCCTATTATCTGGAAATCACTGTGGACCGCGTCGGCGGCGACCACATGAAGGGCCACATTGACGAGGAACAGCATTATCAATTTGTAAAACAAGCTGTCGCGCACTCGGGCGCGGGGTATTACGACGTGTTCAAGTTCCACTTTGGATACCATTCGGTGGATGAGGCGAAGACGGACCTAGGAATGGTCCGGGCCTACGAGCGGCTGAAAAAGGAAGGACTGGTCAAGCACCTCGCCATTTCCCAGCATCATTACAACAGCATCGGCGGCGACATGGCCTACGACATCGTCACCTGGCTCATTGACCATTCGCCCTACGAAGCCGCCCAGTTTTTCTACACCTACGGCGACAAGAAGGAACTGGAGGATGTGCTGGCGCTGGCCAAAAAGAAGGATTTCGGCACCATCGCCATGAAAACCATGGGCGGAGTGGGACGGGCGGCCACGGACAAAAAGTTCCAGACCATGCTGGCCGAACCGCGCTTCAGCGGCAGCACGCCCGGCGCGGCGATGGTCAAATGGCTGATGTCCAACCCCAACCTCACGGCGGCCATCATCGCCACGAGCAGCTTCGACCAGTTGCAGGAAAACTTCGGTGCGGCACGCCAGAGCGCCATGAGCTCCAGCGACCGGCAGACCCTCGGTCTGCTGGCGGCTTACAACAAGGGGTTGACCTGCCTGCTCTGCGCCGACTGCGTCTCCCATTGCCCGGAACATATCGCGATTGCCGACATCCTGCGCTACGAACGCTATGCCCTCGACTACCACGACCTTTCACGGGCGCGGGCTGAATACAAAACACTGACCAAGGATGGCACGGCCTGCATTGCCTGCGGCGACTGCATGCCCGCCTGCCAGGCTGACATCAACATCGTGGCGAAGCTGAAGGAAGTGCATAATCTGCTGGGATAACCCGGGGCAGGTGACCCGCCTTCGTCCCGCATTGCGGGACTTCGGCGCGGCAAGCACGTGATGCGTGATGCGTGAAACGAAAGCCGAAATTGGTGAAATCACGGTAGGGCGGCGTTGCTGCGCCGCCAGGCATGATGGCCGCGCAGCAGCGCGGCCCTACCCGAGCCGGTGTGAAAAAAAACCGACCTGAGATTCGGTAACGATCAATGGGGAATGACCACTGACCGCGCCGGGCGGCAAGGCAAGAATCAATGGCGGCGGCGGCTCCGCGCGGTCAATTTCACTTCAGGCGTACTTTGCTTTCTGAGCGGGCGTTGTGCTGGGATTCATGTTCCGCCTCCGGCTTGAATGGACTCAGTAAATTTCGCAGTCGCGCGTCACGGTGGGCGCGCAGTGATCGGTCGTCAGGGCCAGCGATTTCTTGGGACAGACTTCGACGCAATAGCCGCAGGAAATGCAGCACAGGCGGTCAATGGCCCACTTCTTCTGCGCGCGGTTCACCATCAGCGCGCCGGTCGGGCATTTCTTCGCGCAGACGGTGCAATAGACGCAGCTGTCCTTCGTGAAGATCAGCCGGCCGCGCGAACCGGCCAGCGGATTGCGCGGCTCGAAGGGATAGCGGGTGGTCGGCGGCTTCGTGAGCGCCCACTTCAGGGCCAGCTTGGACATTTCGAAATAACCCATATCACCTTTCCGTGCAACTGATGCAGGGATCAATCGTGAGCACAATCATCGGCACGTCGGCCAGGTCGCAGCCCGGCAGCACCTTCAACATGGCCGGCAGGTTGGCAAAGGTCGGGGTGCGCACCCGGAACCGCTGCAGGTTCTTGGTGCCGTTGGCTTTCAAATGGTAAACCACCTCGCCGCGCGGCTGCTCGGTGCGTGTGATGGTCTCGCCGTTGGGATTGCCGGTGACTTTCACGGCGATCTCGCCATCGGGAATTTTCGCGAACGCCTGCCGGATGATGTTGACCGACTGAAAAAGTTCCTCGCACCGGACGGCACAACGGGCATAGGAATCGCCTTCGGTGCGCGTGACCGGTTCCACCTGGATGTCCTTGAACGCGGCGTAACCGAGCCGGCGCATGTCTTGCGCCACGCCGCTGGCCCGGAGCATCGGCCCGACGCAGCCGAGGTCATACGCCTCCTGTTTCGAAAGCACGCCGATGCCGCAAAGCCGCGCTTTCACCGAATGGTCGTTGATAAACACGCTGGTGATGCTTCGCACGTCCTTCTCGATTTCGTCCAGGTCTTTTAAAATGGTTTTGATGGTGTCGGCGTTGATGTCACGCCGCACGCCGCCGATTTTGCAGGAGCCGAAAATGACGCGGCCCCCGGTGGTGGCTTCGATGATGTTGAGCACCTTTTCGCGCACGCGCCACGAGTGCATGAACAGGCTTTCAAAGCCCATGCCGTCGGCCATCAACCCCAGCCAGAGCAGATGGCTGTGGAGGCGCGAGAATTCACCCCAGACCGTCCGCAAATACAGCGCGCGGGGCGGCACCGGGATGTTCATAAGCGTCTCGACCCCCTGGCAATAGGTCTGCCCGTGGATGAAACTGCAGATGCCGCAGATGCGTTCGGCGACATAGACGAATTCGACGTAGTCCTTCGTCTCCGCCAGCTTTTCCAGCCCGCGATGGATGAAACCGATGGAAGGCCGCGCCTCGATGACTTTCTCGTCCTCGACGACAAGATCGAGGTGGACCGGCTCCGGCAACACCGGGTGCTGCGGGCCGAAGGGAATGACAGTACGTGCCATAAAAATCTATTTGGTTGCCTCCGGGTTGGCGGCGGGAGCCGTGGCGCAGGACGCCGCGCCGGTAGTCGGGGACGCCGCACTGCTGGCGCAGGGAAGCTTGGCGGTGGCGAACGGGAACTTGATTGCCGTCTTGTAAAAGTTGCCTTTGAAATCAATCGCGATGCCGGCCACCTGCACGCCGAACAGGTCGTGGATTTCGTTTTCGTAAAGAATGGCACAGAGATAGATGGAACTGATGCTCGGCAAATGTGGCTCTTCGCCGGGCAGCGACAGGCGCAGGTTGGAAAGCTGGCTGTTAAGATCGAAGCTGTAGGTCAGTTCGATCGAGCCGGGCAGTTGCGTGGCGCTGATTTGCACCAGCCGGCAGCCCTGGTCCTTTTTAGTCCGGACTTTTTCCAGCAGCGCGTCAATCGTGATCAGCTCGATTTGTTCCTGGCTCATTTACGTTCCTTTTGCAGATAGACCCACGTGATGGCGGGCGTGAACGGCTCGGTCTTGAACTCCTGATAGCCGTGATGGCGAAACTGGAACAGGTTCCGTTCGCTCTTGTGGCCGGTTTTGACTTCAAAGCGTTTCGCGTTCGGAAAGGCCTTTTCGGTTTCCTCCACCAGCCGGCGACCGATGCCGCGGCCGCGGAAGTAAGGATGAACCAGCACCCGGCTCAGATAGGCACTGTCGTTCAAGGCATAGCCGCGCATGGAACCGATGATCTTGCCGTTGACGACGGTCTTGATAAAGACCTGCTCCGGACGTTCGAAGTCCTTCTGAAGTTCTTCGAGCGTCTGCTGCAGGGCCGGCAGGCTGTTGTCGCCGTAGATTTCCGCCTCGCTCTGGTAGGCGGTCTTTTGCAGCGCGAGGATTTCCGGCGCGTCGCTTTTCTTCGCGCGCAGGTAAAGCGCCTGGTCGAGGCTGTTGGCGAGGGAGGTCATCTCCTTCTGCTTTTTCTCCAGGACGCCGAGCGCCTGGACGACCCCGTCAATGATCGCCTCGGGCCGCGCCGCGCAACCCGGCACGTACACGTCCACCGGAATGACGCTGTCCACGCCGCCGGAGATGTTGTAGCACTCGCTGAAAATTCCGCCGCTGGCCGCGCAGGCACCGACCGCCACCACCACCTTCGGTTCCGGCAACTGGTGATAGATGTTGCAAATGACGGCCTTGCTCTGTTCGTTGACCGCGCCGGTCACCAGGAAAATGTCCGCGTGCTTCGGATTGCCGGTGTTGATCACGCCCAGGCGCTCGACATCAAAGCCCGGCGTCAGGCAGGCGAGCGTTTCGATGTCGCAGCCGTTGCAACTCGAAGCGTCATAATGGATGATCCAGGGTGATTTTGAAAAGCTGGACATGATTCAATTCCTCCGGGCAATTACGTTGGCGTTGTTCAAGGCTGGCGTCGTGGCGGCGGCAGGAACCGTCCTGCTGGCGGCGGGTTTTGTGACGGCACTGGCAGCCGGGGCGGCGGGAATTGCCGGTTTCGAGGATAAAAGCGAGAGCACAAGGATGTTGCCAAAGCCCAGCACCGCCGCGACCAGCCAGGCGCTCTTCAGCGCCGTTTGCCACTTGAGCCGGGCAAAAACGTTGTCCACCAGAATGATGAACACAAACACCAGCAGCGACACGGCGACACCCAGGACCGGCAAGGACCCGAAGAACAAATAAACCCAGCCCAGCAGGAAGACGCTTTCATACCAGTGCGCAATCTCGATCATCGCCAGCGTGCGGCCGGAGAACTCGGTGGTGATGCCGCGCACCAGTTCCTGGTGGGCATGATGCGAGCAGGACAGATCGAACGGCGATTTGCGGAACTTGATTTCCAGCGTGTAGAGGAAGCCAAGGAAAATCCCCGGCAGCATCAGCACGAGCAGCGTGGGATGGCTGGCAATTTCATTCACGGCAAAGCTTTTGGTGACCATGTACATCCCGATGGCCGTCAGCAACACCATCGGTTCATAGGCCATCATCTGGATCAACTCGCGTTCCGCACCGATGAAGCTGTAAGGCGAACTGGCCTTGTACGCACCGAGCACGAAAAAGATGGCCGCGAGCGTCAGCGCGAAAATCACCAGCAGCAAATCCGCGCCGCCAAAGAAAAGCCCGCCGGTGAAGATCGCCAGCAGGAGAAAGAAAAAGATGTAGTAGTTCTGCGAGCGGCGGACGACGACATTCTCCTTTTGACAGAGTTTCAGCACGTCGTAGAACGGCTGAAAAATCGGCGGACCCTGGCGCGATTGCATCCGCGCCGAAATCCGGCGGTCCCACCCCGCCAGCAAACCGCCGACAACGGGCGCCGCCACCAGATAAATGAGCAAACGAATCCAGGGGTTCATAAAAATGCCATCAGGAACATCACCGCCAGCAGCGCCGTGCTGCCCATCACGCCCCAGCGTGAAAGCCAGGTTTCATCGAACAAACTGCGCAAATAGTAATTGTGCATCGTCACGTTTTCCACCGCGCTGGCCGAGCCGAGGAAGCGCGTGCTGCTGTGCAGGTTCGCGCCACCGAGGTAGGCATCCGTCACCCGCACGCCGCGCCCGTAGTTGAAGAAGGTGATCGGGAACAGCATGACCATCGCCATCATGATCATCATGATGATGGTGTTGCCCTTGCCAATAATGTCGCCAGTCGGCAGGGCTGCGGAGTGGAAATACACCTCCGCGACATAGGGGGCGATGAAGTAGGTGGAAATGAGCGGGAACAAAAGACAAGCCAAAGCTGTTGCCGCCGACAAGCCGTAGAGCGCAATGGCCTCGCCCAGAACCAGTTCCTTCCTGATCCGCTCGCCCGTTCCGACGACTTCCACGAGTTTGCCCATCCATTTGACCCAGAAGAACAGCGTGGCCGCGCTGCCAAAGGCGATGAAGACCGACAGCGAGGGATAGGCGTCCACGACGGCCTTGAGCACCGCCCATTTGCTGATCAACATGCCGAACGGCGCCAAGAACATGCCGGCCATGCCGATCTGCATCATTATCGCCACGCGCGGCATGCGCACGACCAGCCCGGACATGTCTTCAATGTTCCGGCTGTGCAACTTGTGCTCCACCACGCCCACGCACAGGAACAACAGGCACTTGGCCACCGCATGAAAGATGATCAACAGAATGCCCGCCCAGACCGCCTCGTAAGTTCCGATGCCGCCGCAGAGCACGATCAGGCCGAGGTTGGCGACGGTGGACCAGGCCAGGACCCGTTTGGCCTCGCTGGTGGTGATGGCAGCCAAGGAGCCGACGACAAAAGTGACGGCGCCGACCAGTGCCACCATCATGCCGACTTTTGTGCCCGCGACCGACGGCGCCATGCGCAGAACGAGATAGACGCCCGCCTTTACCATGGTGCTGGAATGCAACAGTGCAGACACCGGGGTGGGCGCCACCATCGCGCCCAGCAACCAGCTCGAAAACGGAAGCTGGGCTGATTTCGTGATGCCCGCGAAGCACAGCAGCGCCGCGGGCAGGAGCACGAGGGATTGTTTGGCTGCGATGAGTTTCTGCAGTTCGATGCTGCCACTCTGCCGGTGAAACCACACGATGGCCACCGCGAAGGCGAGTCCGCCGGCCAGGTTCATCACCAGCGCCCGCAGCGCGTTGCGCTTCGCCTCGTCGGTCCGCGTGTAGCCGATCAGCAGGAATGAGCAGAGCGTGGTGATTTCCCAAAAGAGGAACAGCCACACCAGGTTGTTGGCGAAAATGAGGCCGAACATCGCGCCCATGAAGATGAACAGCAGCGCGAAGAAGAGCGGACGCCGGTCCGCGACGTCACGATGCGCCACTTCGTGGTATTCGCGCATGTAGCCCAGCGCGTAAATGCAGATGCCGCCGCCCACAATGCCGTTGATCAAGGCCATGATCACGGAGAGTTTGTCCACGAACAAATTTTGCACCACCTCCAGATGCACACCCTGCGTCAACTCGAACCAAACCATCAGCCACGCCTGGGCCAGCGCCAGTGCCACGATCAGCGGGCGTTTCGCGCGCACACCGACGTAAATGATGTAAAGGCTCATCCCGATCTCAACGAGCTGCATGCCCAGGTTGATCCAATGGGGATTCAGTGGAAGTCCCGACAAATCAACCGGGGTTGGCAGAGTGGCCAGGGCCACGGAACCGCAGCAGACCGCCAGCGTCACGCCGGACACCAGGATTTTCCGGGGCAAGTCGGGCTTCAGGCACAACAGCACCAGGCCGGCGGCCAGCGGAACCAGAATCAATGTCAGAATGAGCGTCACAACCGTTGTCAAATGTTAAGAATATTTCGCGTATTTCGGGCGTTTGCTCGTGACCGGCACGAGTTTCATTGCGCTAAAATCTTTACCAAATTCCCCGTTGGAATAGAACTTACCGTCCCCATTCAGGTTGGCTTTGCGCTATTTGGCAATTAGGCAACATTCTTTGTCAGTGACCCGCCTTAAGTAAAGAATCAGCCGGACGAAAAGAAAAAACTGCCAAGCCGTATCCATGCAGTAGAAAAATCTTTTAACCACGGATGGACACAGATGAACACGGATAAAATCAAACACGGAATCGCGGTGAAAAATTCTCCCTCGCCCCGTGAGGAACGAACGGGGAGAGGGCCGGGGTGAGGGGCGGCTGATTAAAACGGCCTCCTCACCCCAACCCTCTCCTCCTTTTGGGGAGGAGAGGGAGAAGACCTTTTGCCTTGTCTTAATCTGTGTCCATCCGTGTTTATCTATCCGTGGTTTAATTGAATAGATACGGCTAAGCCCTCAGGGGATCGCGCGCCTTTATGGCCTTGTGCTGCTGGACCAAAAACTCGCACCAGGCGTCCATGCCTTGGCCGGTTTTGGCGGAGGTCTCGAACACCTGTGCCTTGGGAGCCAGGCGCCGGAGGCTGGCCATGGCCGCCTCCCGGTTGTAATCGCAGGCCATTGCGAGGTCCATCTTGCTGACCACCACCACGCCCGCCGACTGGAATATGGGCGGATATTTCAACGGCTTGTCCTCGCCCTCGGTGACGGACAACAAGACGACCCGCAAATCTTCGCCCAAATCGTATGAGGCGGGGCAGACAAGGTTGCCGACGTTCTCAATGATGAGGAGATCGAGGCCTTTCAGATCCAGTTGCTTCAAGGCGTGCGCCACCATCTCCGCTTCGAGATGGCATACGGTGCCCGTGGTAATCTGCACCACCGGCGCGCCCGATTCGCGGAGGCGCTGCGCGTCGTTGTCGGTGGCCAGGTCGCCGACGATGACACCGGCCTTCAGGCGTTTTCCCAGCAAGCGAACCGTTTCGCGGATGAAGGTGGTCTTGCCCGAACCGGGCGAGGAAAGAACGTTCAGCACCAGCAGGCCGCGCGCATGGAAAAAGCCGCGGTTGCGCTCCGCCAGCCGGTCGTTCTTTTCCAGAATCGCCTGGCGCACCTCCAGGACCCGATGCTGGCCCGTAGCGTCTCCGTGTGAATGAGTGTGGGAATGCGGGTGGTCGTGGTCGTGATGATGGCCATGACCGTGACCGTGGTCATGATCATGGTCGTGGTGATGGGCGCTGATGCCCACCAAATTTTCACCGGGCAATCCGCATCCACATTCCTGGCACATCAGTCAACCTCCAATGAAGTGAGTTCCATTTCGCGTCCCGCGCGGAGTTCCGCGCTGGGACGATGGCAATCGGGACATTCGGCGAACATCCGGGCCGCCGCAAATTCACGGGCACACGCGGCGCACCAGAACCGCGCCGGGACATCTTCGATGAGCAATTGGGCGCCTTGCGCCGGCGTGCCGTCGGCGAGGGCCTCGAAGGCGAATTGCAGCGCGTCGGGCACCACCCCGCTCAGGGCGCCGATGCGCAGGCGGATGGCATGCACCCGGCTGGCCCCGGCCTGCCGGGCCTTTTCGAGTACCTGATCCAAAGCGCTTTGCATGATGGATAATTCGTGCATGGTTTGCCGAAAACAACAAACCGGCCGGGCAGCCTGCCAGAGCCGGGTTCCACACGCTCAAGGTATATCGCCGGTTGCGGACTGACAAATGAATTCCGGGTCGTGACCGCCATTAAAGAAATTTTCACGCAAAGGCGCAAAGGCGCGAAGACGCAAAAAAAACACTGCCGTTTGCTGTGCCGACTGCACCGCGTCATCAAATAATGGTAGGGCTGCGTTGCTGCGCAGCCCAAATACACCGTACCGTGAAAATCTTTCAAAGCGGGCAACCCGGAGCAATTTTTTCTGCGCGCCGACGTTTGCGTAATGGATGACCTTGTTTTCTCCTTAGCACTTTAGGCGAAGTTTGTATCGCCAAGAACAATTGCCCCACTTTCGGCAACCGAATTTCATGCACCGGTGTCGTGTTGTGTATTAAATCAATCATGCGCTAGTTGTAGCGCACGATTGGGATAAAGAATTTATCGCGGATGCGATTTCGAAAACCGTCCGAATTATCCAGGCGGAAGCAAGTTTGGCTTTTCTGGCCGTCCGGGTCTCAACGCAAATCGGAGTCCGATTTTGCGGGCATGCTTGGCAAGCGTGTTGCCTTTGTGAAGGTGGAGCGGGTAATTCCAATCCCGTCCAAATGCCTCTTCAAGTTCCGCTTCATTCATGCGGTAGTAGTTTTTTTCTACCCAGCCATTTGCAAGTTGCCAGCTCCTTTTGTCGTGACTTCGGGGCGCGCTCAAGACATCGCTCATCAAACGGTGGAAATCGTCATTGCGCCAAAGCCCCGCGGCTTCGTCTTCTTTGACTTCGGGAAAATTTCCGTAAATGGCTTTGTGGTCTGCAATGTAAGCAAGCCAAACACCCTTCTGACATTCAATCTTTTCCAATTCAGTTTTCGCCAGATTCAACTTGTCGTGCGCTTCAAAAAATTGTGGCCAGTCTTTTCGGAGAAGTTGCCAGAGAACATCCGCGCGATTTTTGTAATGGTCAAAATCTTGCGGCTCGTGTGGCAGGCGAGCAGGAAATTTTTTTAACTCGGCTTCATGCCGTGCGTTCGCTTCCGCTTTTAGCTTTTCCAACTCTTCCTGACGCCTACGCTCAACAAGATCAAGCACCACATTTGCCACACACTTCGTTCTATCAGCTTCGTTTTGAAAGGCCGCAACTTCGGGTGGTAGAAAAGCAAACCAGAAAACTTCATCTACATTTTCAGCAGTGCATTCACCGCTCCCAACGAGCACTTGACAAAATACTTTTTTGCCGCGCGCAAGTATATTCATTACCTGTTGGATCGGTTCGGACATGACTTTCCACCGGCGCAAAACTTCCGCTGGGTCAACATACCTAACTTTAGTCCATAGCCCGCGACGCAATTCATCGAATACCAGAATTGATGAGCCAATGGGTGTTCCGATGTCGCCACGATACCATTGAACCGCGCGGATGATTTGTTTCTTTGAAATCCCTTGGGGTGATGAAGGCCGCGCGAATTTGAGCCAAACACACGCAAGCTCACCCGTTTCTTCCTCATGCGGTCTGCTCACACCCCAGTCTACAACTTGCCGTTCCAAACTGTCGCCCGCTACGTTTGTCGTAGGCTTCATCGCGTCGCACCGGCTAATTGGCGCCGGTATCTTCTCTGGCTTTTTTCTCCGCTGCCGTTTCAATCATTTCAAAGTTTTGAATATCAAATTCGTGGTATCCTGTACCGGGGTTATGAGCTATGCCAATCAGTCTGATCTTATCGCCGCGCTTTAGATTAGACAGCGCTCGGGCGACTGGATTCGGGCGAGAAGTCGCATAATTATCATCAGATAAATATTTGTAGGCTTCGCAGTGAGTGTAAATGTTCCCATCTTTATCATCTACCTCCAAGACAAGCATGACATCCGGGGCTGTATCTCCAGCCGCCGTATATGGTGTAAATCTCACGAAAGTGCAGTCAAACCACGCTTTTTTGAAGTTAACTTTTTCTGGAAAGTTTTCTAGCAATTGCGCATTTACCTCAATATAGCCTTGCTCGGCTAATTTTTTTGCTTCCGCATCCAGCTGTGCCTGATGTTGTGCGAATTGCATTCGAGCAAGGTAAGGCAATTCGTTAGTGGAAAGGTCTGAGATATTAAGAAAACAATTTGTGCCTTCGGATTTGACTACGAGCTTGGTTGTGCCAGAAGAAACATAATCACCAGTCACCGTTTCGCCTGTTTTCAAAACCCAAGCGTGCGGTGCTGCTATCGCTAACGTCGCAACCGCGAAAATTCCAAGAAGACAAATTTGTGTTTTCATGGCTTTGCCTTTACATCGGGAATTCAAACGCCGTTTGCCCAAGTCGTCCATCCCAAACTGATTTTGGCGGAGGCGGTTTTATCACCCGACGAGGGAGGGATTGGTTTTAATTCACGCACCACCTCACCCCGGCCCTCTCCCCCAACTCCGTTGGCGGAGATGGGGAAACACTCGCCGTCTCTTTGAAAATTCGCACGATTGAATTTGCCAGACAATCACCCGCAAAATCGGAATCGGCCGGCAGCCATTTCCTCTCCTGTCTGCCTTTGCGCCTTTGCGTCTTTGCGTGAAACCCGGTCCCGGTTGCCTGCCGCTTCCGCTTTTAATTTGCAGCCGCTTCGGACAAAATACCCGCGTGAACAAAGCCGGACCAGGCAGCCAACGCACACGCCTGAAACTCACCGTTCGCGGCGCGGTGCAGGGGGTTGGTTTCCGTCCGTTTGTCTTCCGCCTCGCCACCGGACTCAGGTTGGCCGGCTGGGTCAACAATTCTCCGCAGGGCGTCTTCATTGAAGTCGAAGGCCCGGCGTTGGAACTGGAAAAATTTCTGCTCCGGCTCGAAGCCGAAAAGCCGCCGCGCAGTTTCATTCAAAGCCTTGAAGCCTCGTGGCTTGATGCGGTGGGTTTCGATAAATTTGAAATCCGTCCCAGCGAAACCGGCGGCGATAAAACCGCACTCGTGTTGCCGGACATCGCGACCTGTCCGGATTGTCTGCGCGAAATTTTCGATCCCCGGAATCGCCGCTACCGCTATCCGTTCACCAACTGCACCAACTGTGGCCCGCGCTTCAGCATCATCGAGTCCCTGCCCTACGACCGCGCGAACACTTCGATGAAAGCGTTCACGATGTGCCCGGAATGCCGGGCCGAATACGACGAACCGCACAGCCGCCGCTTCCACGCCCAGCCGAATGCGTGCCCGGTTTGCGGCCCGCGGTTGGAATTGTGGCAAAGTGGGACAGGCATCTTGCCTGTCTCTAACTCAAAAAAAGATGGAGACAGGCGCGACGCCTGTCCTACAAGCGACGACGCCCTCCTTGCCGCCGCCCAAGCGATTCGTGAAGGGATAATTGTCGCGGTCAAAGGGCTGGGCGGATTTCATTTGATGGCGGACGCGCGCAACGACAAAACGGTTCAACTTTTACGCGAACGAAAACAGCGCGAAGAAAAACCCTTCGCGCTCATGTTTCCATCGCTCGCAAGCGTGAAGGCTGAATGTGAAGTCTCGCCGTTGGAAGAACGGCTGCTGCGCTCGCCTGAATCACCGATCGTCCTATTGCGGCGTATTCAATCCTCCATCCTCAATCCTCCATCCTCACTTTCCTGTCACATCGCTCCCGGCAATCCCAATCTCGGCGTCATGCTGTCTTACACGCCGTTGCATCATTTGCTGATGGCCGAGCTCGGCTTCCCCGTCGTCGCCACGAGCGGTAACCTCAGTGACGAACCGATCTGCACCGATGAACACGAGGCCCGGGAGCGGCTGGGCGGCATCGCCGATGTTTTTCTTGTCCATAACCGCCCCATTGTGCGGCACGTGGACGACTCGATTGTGCGCGTGATGTTGGATCGCGAGCTGGTACTGCGCCGCGCCCGTGGCTACGCGCCCCTGCCCATCACCATCGGAGGGACGAGCTCCGCGAGTCCCAAAAATCTACAGAAACAAAATCAGGGCGTTGCGGAGCTCCGCCCTCCGAAAATTGTGCTGGCCGTTGGCGCACATCTGAAAAACGCGGTCGCGCTATTGGTCGGCAACCAGGTTTTCATCAGCCAGCACATCGGTGATTTGGAAACCGAACAAGCGCATACCGCCTTCCGCCGTGTCATTGCCGATTTCCAAAAACTTTACGAGGCCGTGCCGCAAATCATCGCCGCCGACCTGCACCCGGATTATCTCTCGACGAAATTTGCATTGGAGCGCCGGGCACCGTCCCGGCACGAATCGAGCAAACCAAAACTTGCCGGGACGGTGCCCGGCGTTCCGAAAATCATCCAAGTCCAACATCACATCGCCCACGTCCTGTCCTGCATGGCGGAAAACGAAATTACACCCCCGGTGCTTGGTGTTTCCTGGGACGGCACTGGTTACGGCACGGATGGAACGGTTTGGGGCGGCGAATTTTTCCTCGTTACCGACGAAAGCGCCGAGCGTATCGCGCATTTGCGCCCGTTCCCTTTGCCGGGCGGCGACAAGGCGGTCAAAGAACCCCGCCGCACCGCGCTTGGATTGCTCCATGAAATTTCCGATGACAAGGTTTTCGAACAAAAAAAACTGGCGCCGGTCGCCGCTTTTTCATCGGCGGAACTGGCCACATTGAAAACGATGCTGGCGAAAAAATTGAATTCGCCGGTGACGACGAGCATGGGCCGGCTGTTTGACGCCGTTGCCTCGCTCATCAATCTCCGGCAGCAAATCCGCTTCGAGGGTCAGGCCGCGATGGAACTGGAGTTTGCCCTCGATGGCATTGAAACCGACGAGGCTTATGAATTACAGCTTGTCGAATCAGCGTTGCAAAGTAGCGCAGGCGTCCCGCCTGCCATATCCACCCTCCGCGACATGGATCGCAACAAAATCCCCGCATCCCATGCAGGCGGGACGCCTGCGCTACCTTTATATGTTCTCGACTGGTCCCCAATGGTGGAAGCGATTCTCGCGGACGTTCAGCAAGGTGTGAGCGTGGGTATCATTTCCGCGAAGTTCCATAACGCATTGGCGGAAAGCATTGTTGCTGTCGCCAAACGTGCCGGCCAAAATCGCGTGGTGCTTTCGGGCGGTTGTTTTCAGAATCGTTATTTGACGGAGCGTACCGTGCGGCGTTTGCAGGCGGAGGGCTTTCGACCTTATTGGCATCAGCGCGTGCCGCCGAACGACGGCGGGATTGCATTGGGACAAGTCGTTGCCGCCTTGCGGCGGAAGGAGTAGAGTGAAAGACCATGTGTCTGGCGATTCCAGGAAAAATTGAAAGCATCAGCGGCGATGACCCGTTATCGCGTATGGGCAAGGTCAATTTCGGCGGCATCCTCAAGGAAGCCTGCCTCGCCTACGTGCCCGAGGCGAAAGTCGGCGATTATGTCATCGTCCACGTCGGCTTCGCCCTCAGCCGGGTGGACGAGGACGAGGCGCACAAGGTTTTCGAGTATTTGAAAGAGATGGAGGAACTCGGTGTGCTGGGGGCAGGTGGCGCAGGTGTCCCGCCGGCGCAAAGCGGCTGACAATTTGAACCGGTGGGGCGAGCGTCCTCGCGAGCCGACCTCGGCGCGGCGAAGCGAAGCGGGGACGGCTCGTCAGTAGCCTCGCCCCACCAGGTAAAACATGAAATACCTCGACGAATACCGTGACGGCGAACGCGCGCAGCAATTGGCGCGGGAGATTCACCGCCTCACGACCAAGCCGTGGAACATCATGGAGGTCTGCGGCGGCCAGACGCACGCCATCGTCAAGTTCGGCATTGATGAATTGCTGCCCAAATTCATCACGCTGATTCACGGGCCGGGTTGTCCGGTCTGCGTGACGCCGCTGGAAATGATAGACAAGGCGCTCGAAATCGCGGCGCGACCCAATGTCATTTTCGCGTCGTTCGGCGACATGTTGCGCGTGCCCGGCAGCACGACCGATCTGCTTTCGGTCAAAGCCAAAGGCGGGGACGTGCGCATTGTTTATTCGCCGCTCGATGCGGTAAGACTCGCGGAACAAAATCCGGCAAAGGAAGTTGTTTTCTTCGGCGTCGGTTTTGAAACCACCGCGCCAGCAACGGCGATGGCCATTTACCAGGCCGCGCACAAGGGATTGGAAAATTTTTCCATGCTCATTTCGCACGTGCTCGTGCCGCCGGCGATTGAAGCGCTGATGTCGTCACCGAACTGCAAGGTGCAGGGTTTTCTCGCCGCCGGGCACGTCTGCACGGTGATGGGCTACTGGGAATACCCGCCCCTGGCGGCGAAATATCACGTGCCGATTGTCGTCACCGGTTTCGAGCCGCTGGATATTTTACAGGGCGTGCTGATGGTGGTGCAGCAACTGGAATCCGGCCGCGCCGAGGTTGAAAACCAATACGCCCGCGCCGTGCGCCGCGAAGGCAACCAGCCGGCGCAGGAACTCATCCACCAGGTTTTCAAGGTCGTGCCCCGCAAATGGCGCGGGGTGGGTGAAATTCCGCAGAGCGGGCTTGGTTTGAACGACGCCTATGTCGCATTCGACGCTGAAAAGAAATTCAACCTGGTCGATCATCACGTGGAAGAGCCGACCGAATGTCTGAGCGGCCTGGTTTTGCAGGGACAAATCAAACCGCACGAATGCCCAGCCTTCGGCACGAAATGCACACCGGAACACCCGCTCGGCGCGACGATGGTGTCATCCGAAGGTACTTGTGCGGCGTATTACCGTTACCGGCGGCAAACACCCGCAGCAGCCGTCAAAACCACATGAGTCAGATTCCCATCGAAAATTTCGCACCGGTCTGTCCGGTTCCGATCTCGCAATATCCGCACGTCCTGATGGCGCACGGCGGGGGCGGCAAACTGATGCACCAGCTCATCAGCCGGATGTTCCTAGCCGCTTTCCGCAATCCGCTGCTCGAAACCCGGCATGATTCGGCGGTGGTGGAATGGACCGGTAAAAAACTCGCGTTCACCACGGATTCCTACGTCGTGCGCCCGATTTTTTTCCCGGGCGGCGACATCGGCTCGATGGCTGTCCACGGCACGGTGAACGATCTGGCCATGAGCGGTGCGCGGCCGCTTTACCTCAGCAGCGCGTTCATTCTGGAGGAGGGTTTGCCGATGGAAACGCTCTGGCGGGTTGTCTGCTCCATGCGCGATGCGGCACAGCGTTGTGGAGTGCAAATTATTACCGGCGACACGAAGGTCGTGGACAAGGGCAAGGGCGACGGCCTGTTCATCAACACCGCCGGCATCGGCGTCATCGAGCATGAACGGAAAATCGCGCCGCAAAATGTGCGGCCCGGCGACGGCGTTCTGGTCAGCGGCGATTTGGGCCGGCACGGCATGGCGATCATGGCCGTGCGCGAAGGTCTGGCATTTGAGGGCCAGATTGAAAGTGATTCCGCGCCGGTGGCGGATCTGGTTTTGGAACTGCTGCGTGCCGGAATCGAGATCCACTGTCTGCGCGACCTGACGCGCGGCGGTCTAGCCAGCGCGCTCAACGAAATCGCCGAAGCCTCCGCGGTTAAAATCGAAGTCGAGGAAAAATCCGTGCCGGTGCGCGAAGACGTCCATGCTGCCTGCGAGATGCTCGGTCTCGATCCGCTGCACGTTGCGTGCGAAGGGCGTTTTGCCGCGTTCATCGCGGCGAAGGACGTGGAACGCGCCCTGCCCATCATGCGCGGCCACGCCGTGGGAACCGGGTCGGCGGTCATCGGCCAGGTTGCCGAAAGTTCCACGCCCTTGGTCACGTTGAAAAGCGCGATTGGCGCAAACCGGATCCTCGACACGCCAAGTGGCGAGCAGTTGCCGAGGATTTGTTGAAAAGAAAAGCGTGAAGATCAAACACTGGAGGGTCAATTCCGCAGCGGCTGGTGGGGCGAGCGTCCTCGCGAGCCGGCCTCGGCGCGGCGAAGCAAAGTGAAGCCGGCTCGTCAGTAGCCTCGCCCCACCGAAACTTTGCCCCCATCGAATCAAACACTCTCCTTGTCGTCGAAATCCTTTTTGTTACGCTGCGCGGAATGCGAAAATTTCTTTTCAGTTTCTGGCTGGTTCTGGCTTTGCCGGCGGCCGGCGCGGAAATCAAAATTGATTTCGGCGACATTGCAACCGGTCGGATGCCGACCAATTTCCACGCCGCGCTGGCGGGGAGCGGCCGGCCCGTCGAATGGAAAATCATCATGGATGAAGTGCCGCCGCTGCTGGCACCGCTTTCGCCGCAGGCGCCAGTGGTCACGCGCCGCGCCGTGGTCGCGCAAACGAGCACCGACCCGACGGATGAGCGGTTTCCGATGCTGATTTACGACAGCGAGACGTTCAATGACTTCAACCTTACGACCCGGTTCAAAATCGCCGGTGGTACCGCCGAGCAAATGGCCGGTGTGGTGTTCCGTTACCAAAATGAATCCAATTGTTACGTCATCCGCGCCAGCGCGCTGGGGAACAACGTGCGTTTTTACAAGGTCGTGAACGGTGTCCGTTCCGACCCCATCGGCCCGGAGACGGACATTGCCACCAACACCTGGCACACGCTGGCCGTGCAATGCCAGGGCAATCAAATCACCTGCTGGCTGGACGGGAAACTGCTGATGCCGATGTTGCACGACAATTCATTCGCCACCGGCAAAATCGGTTTTCGCACCAAGTCCGACGCGGTGGGTTATTTTGGCGACACGACCATCATCTACACGCCGCGCGTGCCGAAAGCGCAGGGAATTGTGCAGGGCATATTGAAGGAACAGCCACGCATTTTGGGGCTGCGCCTTTACACGCTCGACGACCAAGGCCGGCCGCACGTCATCGCCAGCAAGTTGGAAAAGGAAATCGGCCAGCCCGGCACCGAAGCGGAAAAAGCCGCCATTACCGACGGCAAGGTTTATTTCGGGCGCGGCACAGGCACGGTCGCGGTCACCCTGCCGTTACGCGACCGCAACGGCGACCCGATGGCGGCGGTGCGGGTGCAATTAAAATCATTCCTCGGAGAAACGCAGGACACTGCCCTCACCCGTGCCACGATGATTGCCAAAGATATACAGGCGCAGGTCACGTCGAAGGAAGAATTGATGCAATGACCGGCGCGCTCAGGGTTTCACGGGAGCTGCGGGCACTTCGTTTGGCGGCTTCACCACCGGCATATCGGTTGGTTTCACCCGGCGCGCGCCGCCAAGTACCGTAATGTTGCCATCGTCATCGGTGTGCAAACGCGGGCGCGTATTGAAATAATCATAAATTTCCTGACGCACGATGTCGCCGTCAGGATTAACCACCGAGTAAGTGAAGATGCGCGCACCGCTTTGATATATCACGTGCAAATTGCTGAGGCGATCCAGTTGCGTCTCCGGCTGGCTGAACGAAACCATCGGGCCAATCGCGCGAACCTTGAAAATACGCCTTTCGGATTCGTCGCTCACCTGCACATACATCCGCAGTTGCGAACGCAGATAATTTGCCTCTTCCAAGGTGTATTTGCGAACTTCCGGCGCGCGATTCGTTACCCCGGCGGGCACGGGCAGGCCAAACGTTTGCGACCACAATTTTGCGCCGTCAATCACGTTAAAGGATTGAGGCGGGCTTGGGATTGCCGCGTTCCAATCCTTGATGCGCACCGTGGCGGTGACGCGATAACCGCCCTGCCGCGTCAGTGCAAAATACGGCGCCAAATCCACACGCTTGGTGGCCACTTGCGCCGAACCCAGATCAAATTCACTCTGCACCGGCACGTCGGCTTTTTTGACGACCACCGAACCGCCCACGGATTCCACACTAAACGTCAACCAGTTCGCGTCTGCGCCCAAATGCAGCGGCTGGCCGGAACGGTTTGTGATGCGCACCGCCACCGGCAACGATTCGCTGGGCAGAAATTGCTCCTGATCCAACACCACTTCCACGGTGATCTGCGCCGACGCGCTGAAAAACGTCAGCAACGCCAGCCCGAGAATGGGCAATGAAAATTTCATTTGAACGTTGAACACTCTAAACCGTGTCACCCGCGTGGCAATCTTAAATGGTGGGAATGCCCTGCCGCGCGTCTCGGGTCTGGCGTCTGGGATCTGGGGAAGCCTATGCTGACTTCGTGTCCATCCGCTCAAACTTCCGAAGATTGCCTGGAGGTTGATTCGTTGGTAACGTTTGCGGCATTTCGATGAATGCCGAATCAGAACCTGTGCCTCGAAATAAATCCTGGCTGGCAACGCATCCCCGCATCGTAATCGGTCTCATTTTGGTCGTGTGTATGGGTCCGTTTAGCAACAAGGCCATCCATGTGGATGACGCGCTCTTCGTTTGGGCGGGAGAATGGATTCAGCATCATCCAACGGACTTTTTCGGTTCCAAAGTGATTGTTTGGACATCAACCATCCCCATGTGGAAGGCCAATTGTAATCCGCCATTGATGTCCTATTTTCTGGCGGGGGTGGCCACCTTGTTTGGCTGGAACGAAAACGTTCTGCACCTGGCCTGTCTGGCGGTCGCCTTCGCCGCGGCGGTGAGCCTTTATTCCCTGGCGCGGCTGTGGTGTGGGCGGCCGCTGTTGGCAACGCTGATAGGCATCCTCACGCCGGTGTTTCTGGTGTCGAGCACGACGCTGATGTGCGACGTGCTGATGCTGGCTTTCTGGATGTGGGCGCTGGTGGTATGGGAGCGAGCCTTGGGGAGCGAGCAAAGTCGGTGGCAATTCGTCGGAGCTGGGGTTCTTGCCGGCTTGGCGGTATTGACCAAATACAGCGCGTTAACCTTGCTGCCCCTCCTGCCCCTGTTGAGCCTGCTGCGGACCCGGAAGTTGGGGGTCTGGTGGTTGGTGGGCTTGGCGGTACCGATGTTGATGGTGGCGGGTTACGAGTGGCTGACAGCGAGGATGTATGGCCGGGGGCTGTTATTTGCCGCAGCCCACTTTGCGCAAACACACCGGATCGGGTTTTCCGGGAGTTGGCTGGCGAAAGGGATCATTGGTCTGGCGTTTGCGGGTGGCAGCCTGTTGCCATTGATGTTCTTTGCGCCGTGGCTGTGGCGGCGGCGGACATTGTTGGCAATGGGGGTCATCATTTTCGGGGCATTGTTGGTGGTGTTTCGGCTGTGTGGCAACCTTGGGCTGATCCACCCTTGGGCATATCCCGAACTAATGAACCACTGGGACTTCCTGTTGCAGGTGATTCTATTGACTGCGGGTGGGGTGCTGCTGGTGCTGTTGGTGGCGAGCGAAGCGTGGCAGCGGCGGGACATCATTACTGTGGTTCTCGTGTTCTGGATACTGAGCGGGTTGTTCTTTGCGGTTGTGTTGAATTGGACGATCAGTGCCCGGAGTTATCTTCCGATGGTGCCGGCGGTGGTGATATTGCTGGTGCGGCGGCTGGGGCGACAACCACCGTTAATCGGGGATGTTTGGTTGTTGGGGCCATTAATCCCGGCGGCGGTGATCACCTTGAGCGTTGCGGTGGCTGACTACCGACTGGCCAATTCGGATAGAACGGCGGCGGAACAAATTGCCGCGAAATACAAACCCGCAGACCACCAGCTGTGGTTTGAGGGAGGATTTTCGACATTCCAATATTACATGGAAAAGCTCGGCGGTAAACGGATGGATGTGGAACAGTCCATACTGCAACCGGGAGATGTTGTCGTTATTCCAGAGCTCAATGACGCCTTTTTCCCACTTCCGCCAGGCAGAGTAGGATGGGTCGGGCGTTTGGAATATTACCCACGTTCGTGGGTGAAGCTCATGATGAGTGATGAACATAGCGCTGCAGGATTCTATAGTGCGGATTGGGGACCTGTCCCCTTTGCTGTCGGAGGACTTCCCGGTCAATTTTACTTTGTCGTAAAGGTTTTTTCCCGGGTGCAATTCACATCGCAACCCGTCAACCCACAAGAAGTGCAGGCTGGCGATGTGCCGAGCTTTCCGCACATTACATTCAAAGCGGACAATAAAACAACCTTCCCAATGAAATCAGAGGTTGCCATGCACCTTCAACTGGCCGGCCAACTTGAAGGCGAGGGAAAGATTGAAGCAGCCATTCAAACCTATCGCCAAGCCCTGGCTGTGGATTCCAACAACCCGGTGGTATTGAATAATCTGGCATGGATTCTTACAGCGGCTAACAAGCCGGAATTGCGTGATGGCCAAGAAGCGGTGCGGCTTGCCACCAAGGCCGTTGAATTGACCGACCACACAGAACCAATCATGATCGGGACGCTTGCTGCTGCCTACGCCGAAACTGGCCAGTTTACGAATGCGGTCGAATTGGCCAACAATGCATTTGCCTTGGCCTCAATAACGGGCCAAAAAGATGTAGCCGCGAAAATTGCCAAACTGCGGAGCCTCTACGAGGCAGGTATGACGCCAAGCACAGCGCCAGCTCCGTAATGCAGCACAGGCTGCCATGCCACTGTTCCTCAGACTCACCCTTTTCCGTCCTGAATTTTCCCGTTCGTGTTCGCGGGACAAGGTTTTGGCATTTACTTGAGGCTTGAAATTTCAAATTGAATGGCTCGCAGACCATTCAACGTGCGGAGGCATCCACCAACCTGAGTTTCCTCAAGTTGTTCCGGCGAAAATCTTTGAACAGCGCTGCACGGTTGTTTTATTGCACTTCCAGCACTTCCACCCGGAAGAAGCAGTTCGGAGTGACGCTCATGCTGTTGGTCACGGCAACAATACCATCGATCCCGGCGAAGGGAGTGCCCAAAGGTGTCCAGGTGCCGGTGCTGAGGTCATCCGTGTATTCGAGTTCATACGTTTGACCGGCGATTGTCGGGTAACTGACGACGAATTGTTCCGTTCCGTTCACGTTGACTTTGGCACCGTCCAGTTGCGGGGCCGCAACCACCAGCAGTGTTCCATTCACATACTGGATGGTGTAGTTGGCGGCGGCCGCATTGCCAATGGTTATCGGATACTTGCCCGCACCACTTGTGGTCGTTGCCGTCGTACTCAAGACCGCTGGTGACGACAATACGCTGGCGTTCTCGCCATCGACAAAACCGTTGAACCTGGCCGTCAGCGACGGATTGGGCATCCCGCTAATCTTGCTCTTGTTGTCAACTGTTACCGTCAGGGTCGCCGGGGTGATGACACCCGCGGTATTAGTAATGTTGTTGGCGATGTTGCTGGAGATGCCGACAGCGCTGACAGTGCTGACGGTGTAGTTGGCGCCGGCATTACCGTCATTGACGGTGTAGGCGCTGACATTGAGGGTCTTGCCGATGCCCGCATCTTTCGTGTCGTAGGCTTCAGCCAGACCGGTGACCGAGTCGGAGCCTTGCAGGCCACTGACGGTCGGTATGGCTGCGGCGCTGGTGGTGCCGTCGTAAGTCTTGATATTAGGCACCGCGGTAATTGTCAGGGGCGCCTTGGCGATGACCAGCGTGTTGGTCGCGCTGCCCTGGTAATTGGCGTCATTGATCGTACCAATCACCGTATAGCTGCCCGCGCTGGTCGGAACAGTGGTCGAACCGTTGTAGGTCAGACCCACCGCCAACCCGCCCGGGGTCGTGGTCGCCGTGGCCGGCTTGGCCGTGCCATCGTAAGTCTGGCTCAGGCTGCCCAAGGTTACGGTGGCACCAGCCTTGGTCACCGTCAAAGTCGCGCTGTTGGTCGCGCTGCCGGCAGCCCCGTTCACAATCACCGTATAAATTCCTGCCTGGCTGGTGGTCACGTTGTTCAACGTCAGGCTGCTGCTGGTGCCAATCACTGAACCGTTAAAGAGCCATTGATAACTCAAACCCGTCCCGGTCGCCGTCACGCTGAAGGTCACGTTGCCACCCACCACGGTTGTCTGGTTGACCGGCGCGGCGGTCACCGTCACCGGCACATTCACCGTGAGCGTCGCGCTGTTGGTCACAGTCCCCATGGCTCCTCCCACAATGACACTGTAAGTAGCCGCGTCGTTGGTGGTCACGTTGTTCAACGTCAGGCTGCTGTTGGTTTGGCCGCTGATGGCCGCGCCGTTTTTCGACCACGCGTAATTGTATGGTCCGGTTCCCGAGGCTGCCGTACTGAACACCACGTTGTTTCCCACCACGGCCGTCTGGTTCGATGGTCCCGATGCACTTACCGGCACGGTGAGATTGGTGATTGTTTGGGGGACATTGCCTGAGAAGTTGAAATTAGCGGGGAAATTGGTGCCGGCGCCCACCAATGTGACGGTGATCTGGTGAGTGCTGCCATTGGCGTTGGTCCCACCATTGACGAAACTGCCCAAATCGAAGGTCGCCAGTTTGGGGGTCGCATTGCTGGCAGAGCCCAAATTGATGAAGACCCCGTACATGTTCGAACTGGCGTTTTGAAGCATCAGGTAGCGGTAGCCGACGGCTTGTCCCATCCGCGTCGCAGCGCCGTTCGTGGTGTTGATCCGATAAATATCTGTGTTCGTGCTCGTATTGCTGACGTAGAGTTTGCCGTCCTGCGCAAAGCGGATGTTCTGACCAGTGCCGCCAAGGTTGGTGGGGCTACCGTAATTTCCGACTGAAGTGGCAGTTCCGTTGGCGGGATTGATCGTGTAAAGCCTGCTCTGCGTGGCCCCGAACAGCGTTCCATCCCTGGGCCGGAAGGCCAGTGACTGGATGCCGCTCACACTCAGGCTGGCAACCTTGGTGAGGGTGCCGTTGGTTTTATTGAATGTCACCAAGGCCGTGGTGTTGGATATGCCATACAACGTCCCGTTCGTGGGGCAGTAAGCGATGTCGTTAATCAGCACTTTGCCGATGGAGGAAATCCTGGTGAAGTTACCATTCAACAAGTCAATGGTGCCGAAACGATTGGTTGACTGGTTGTACTCGACGGCATAGACGACGTTGCTCTGCGCCCGCGCTGACATGGCCAGGCTGCCGGCCGTCAATAAGGCACCGACTAAAATCAACATCCATGACTTTTTCATAATTTTTTCCTGTTTAATCCTCTAAATTTCGCCATGTAACCAACTAACTGATTTACCAGACTGTGATTTAACAGAAAAGTGCTAAAACGTAATAAATTAGGGACACATTGCGGGATTCAAGGGGTGAATTGCGCCTAGTGAGGGGCGGAATTCAGGAAGAAAGGGAGGGCCGGCCGGCCCAAGTCAGCACGCCAGGCTTAGGGCATCACGCCCAACTGCCGGAGTTGTTCCCGATAACCGCGGGTGAGCGTCGCGCGCGCGCCGTTGCGGAGCGAGACCATATATTCGCCGTGAAACATGGGATGCAATTCCTTGACCGATTCGATGTTCACAATGGTCGAACGGCTGATGCGCACGAAACGGTCCGGAGGAAGCTTTTCCTCCAGCGCGGTCATGGTTTCGCGAAGCATGTGCGTTTCCTTGCCGACGTTCAACTTCACATAGTTGTCCGCTGCCTCCACCAGGTCGATGTCCGTCAGGCGCAGGAACACAATCCGCCCGTTGGATTTGACGGCCAGCCGCTCCGGATATTTTGAAACGGATTTCAGGTCATCCAGCAAACCGGTAAGCTTCTGTTGGATTTCACCGTTCTGGTTGTTTTGGATTTGCTGCCGTGCCCGTTGCACCGCCGATTTCAAGCGGGCCAGCTGGCAGGGCTTTACCAGGTAATCCAGGGCGTGCGCCTCGAAAGCTTTCAACGCAAGATCATCACGCCCCGTCACAAAGATAATGATCGGCATCTGCGGAGGCTTGATTTGGGCAACCACCTCGAAGCCGTCCACTTCGGGCATCTGTACATCAAGGAACACCAGGTCGGGCGCCTGCTGGTTGATGGCCTCGACGGCTTCGCGACCGCTGGCGATCATCCCGATGATTTCGATATCCGGTTCGGAATGGTGGAGCATGTCCCGCAGCACAGCCAACCCGGTTGGCTGATCATCCACGAGTATCGCGCGAATTTTCATTTCATTGTTCGATTTTACCTGACCGGCAATTTGTGCTGTTCAAGGACGTCAAACCTGACAACGTGTCAATCGCCTTAAAAATATGAGCAGTTGCCATGCCTTGATCCCCTGTTTTCAAGGCCAATTTCTTGATTTTAGATTCGTCCTTTCAGAACCCCAAAAATCCATAAAAATAGAGACAAATCCTTGAAAATCACACGGGTAAGGGCTCCATACAAGCTCGTGGTCTTTCCTTCATTTTGGACATTGAGGCAAAATCCCATTGACAGTGTCACCGGAAAACCCGTTTACCGACAGAGCGCCCCTTTATCCCGTCACTTCCAGTACGTCCAATCCACATCAGGGAAAAGGTTGTCGCGAGATTCGATTTCACGCAGCCATTTTTCGTCCACCCTCGTGACGTTGAGTTGATCGTGCAGCGTGATAAAGCGGAGCAGATGATCCTTCACGCGGCGGCGCGCGTAATCGGGACTCGTGCCCGCGCGCAAAATGAACGGCCAGTCGCTGGCCTGCGCCAGCAGCAGTTCGCGCGCGGCCTGGCGCAACGCCCGCGCCTTCAAACCGGTCGCCGCCGAATATTTTTGCGCGAGGTTGGTCATCCATTCCTGCGCGACCTGCAGGTGCGGGTAAATCCATTCGTTGTTTTCGTTCAGCCACGCGCGCCAATAACCTTCTTCGCCCCAGCTTGACGCACTGGGTGTGGCGATTTGATTGGTCGGATGCCGGTGCAGATATTCGCCCGGCGTGATGAGCGCGATGGTTTTCTGGTCGTAAAACAGTTTGCGCGCGAAGTAATCAAGAAATTCCGGCCCCTCATACCACCAGTGGCCGAACAATTCCGCGTCATACGGTGCGATGGCGAGCGGCGGACGATCCAAAAGTCCGGTGAGCCGCCGGACCTGGTTTACACGTTCGTTGAGAAAATGTCCGGCGTGTCCGGCGGCGGCCTGCAATGCGGCGCCACGGTCGTAAATTTGCTTGTCTCCCGCGCCACCAGTGATGCGGTAATACTTGATGCCCGTGAACCCGCGATTTTCCGGCGCAGGCAGATGCGGTTTCACGTAATCGAAATCAAGATCGAAACCGACGTCACGGTAAAAATCGCGGTAACGGACGTCCCCGGGATAACCCTCTTGCTGGCTCCACACCTGCCGCGAGGAATCGAAGTCGCGCCCGAAGGCGGCGATGCCGTTGGGCGTGAAAATCGGCGCAAAGGTGCCGTAGCGCGGACGCGGACGCGCGTGGAGGATACCGTGCGTGTCGAGAATGAACCAGCGGATGTCCGCCTCCTGCAAAAAACGTTCAACGCCGTCCACGTAAGCGCACTCCGGCAGCCAGATGCCGTGCGGATCGCGCCCGAAGCAAACGCGGTAATGATCACGCGCGGTGAAAATTTGCGCGCGGATGGATGGCGGATGATTGGCCAGCAACGGCAGCAATGCGTGCGTGGCGGCGGTGGTGATGATTTCAATCCGGCCTTCGTCCTGGAATTGTCGAAATGCGCCGACGAGATTGCCGTCGCACGCGCGCCACGTATCGCGCACCAGACTGAAGCGGTGGTGATACATCCACGCCAGTTCGTGAAACGCGCGGTCCCAGTGGGTGCGGTGAATTTCCTTTTCCGCCAGGGCGACGAGGCTGTCCAGATGCCGCTCGTAACGCCCGCGCAGGAGCGGGTCGAGCAGCATCGCACACAGCGTCGGCGAGAACGAAAGCGTCAGGGGCGCATCCATGCCGTCGCGCCGCCAGCCGTCGAGTATTTGCAACAGTGGAACGTAGGTTTCGGTGACGGCTTCAAAGAGCCAGCTTTCCTCCAGAAATTTTTCATGCTCCGGATGGCGCACGAACGGCAGGTGCGCGTGCAGGACAAGCGACAGATATCCTTGAGGCCAATGAAGCTCGCCGCTCATTTGTCAAATTTGTTGGAAATCCATTCCGCCACCGCCCTGGCCCGGACCAGGATGACGAAACCGAGCATGATGGGCAGGGACAGGAACGTGGTGTGGACGATTCCCGGCGGCAGGTGATGCTGGTATTGCTCGGCCAGATACAGGAGAAGCTCCAACGCGCTCACGCCCACCACCGCCGCGGCGCTGAAATAAACAAGTATCAAGGCTCCCCGGGGTGGCTCGTCCATGCGCGTCAGAGATTTTCCGGCAGCGGCGGTTTGAGCGCGGGGTCCTGCGGATGCGCGCCGACATCGCCGAGATATTCGGTTTCGCGGCTGAATTTCAGATCGGCCGCGCGCGCGTCCGCGCCATCGGCGGAAACGGCAACAGCAGGCATATCATACCTTCCGTCCGGCAACGCGAAGCGGTAGCTGAACGAGCCATCGGAGCGCAGTTTGATTTCGTGTCCGCCGAGCGTGACTTTGGCCTCCGGTTCAGTCGCGCCATAAATGATCAATTCCGCGTTGACGTTGAACCAAAAACCCCCGGGCTGCCCGGCGCCGCCGAACGGACTTGAAAGGCTTGATAGACTCGAAACGCCGAGCGACGAAATTTCATGCGCGAGCCGGCGGCGGATGAGCTCGGTGATTTCGAGCGAACCCATCCAGACGCGGCGCACTTCGTCAATGTTGACGACTTTGGCCAGTGCCTGTTCCTGTTGCGGCGTCCAGGTCGAGACCGGCTTCCCTTTGGCGCGCGGCAATTCCGGATGGCCGTGGCGGCGGAGTTCTTCGACCGCCTGCGCCAGAGGAAGATTTTCGCGCACGGCGGATTTGATGATCTCGATCAGTCTGGCAAACGGGAATTCAAATGGAATCGTGGCGAATTCAACGTCGCTGTCCGTGGAAACGGCGTCCGGCGGCGTGACCGTTGCGCTGGAAACCGCGATGCGCGTCCACCGGCCAGACGGTGAATAATAGCCCAGCTCGGCGGCGTAGGAATTTCCGGCGCGCTCAACGTGCGCGAACCAGTGACGCGATTCCGGATGAACGTGAATTTCGCAAATCGGATGGCCTTCGACCTTGCCCGCGTAAATGCGAAGGATGAGATGGCCGGCGGCGGAGCGCGCGTTGAGTTTCAACTGCTGCTCGCGAGTCAAATCCCAATGCGCGTAAAGCCAGTGCGGGTCGCGCGCGGTCAAAAAAAGTTTTTTTGTGCCATAAGCTTCGGGCAACACGGTTTCCGCCGTTTCAAAATGTTGCGATGGCGGCACGGGGCCGAGCGCGTATTTCCGGCCGGGGCCGCTGGCAGGCGGCGGCGCGGGCTGGTCGCCTTCGAGCAGGAGCGGCGGGACTTCAATTTTTTTACGGCGGACGTAAGCGCGGCGGGCGGTGGTGGTTTTTGGTTTGGCGGCTCGGCGTGGGCGCACAACACGGGTGATCGTCTTTTTTCGGGCTGCCACGCGTGTTGGTTTTTTTTTCATAACCGCAATTCCCTGTTTTCAGGCTTAATTCATTGCCGGGGGAAACGTTACGGCGGGAACTTGCCGGGCGCAATGTGAATTTTCCCGGCGGGATGTGGATAATTTTTTTGAAACGCGCTTGCCAGCAGGCGTGTGGAGGTGTTCTTTATATCGACAGTTATGGCAGATTTGAACGGCACTTCATCCAACAACGCGCCGGTCACGATATTCGTCGTGGACGATGAGCCGATGTTGCTGGAGATGGCCGTGATGATTCTTGAACCGCTGCATTACCAGGTGCGGACGTTTCGCGATCCGCAAACGGCGCTGGCGGAGTTTTCCACGGCGAATCCACGACCGGCGGTGATCGTGACTGATTACGCGATGCACTCGATGAGCGGCATGGATTTGATTCGCGAATGCAGGCGCATTCATCCGAAGCAAAAAATCATTCTCCTGAGCGGAACGGTGGACGAAAGCATTTACATCAAAGCGGAGGCAAAGCCGGACCGCTTTCTGGCCAAGCCGTATCAGGTCAGTGATTTTGTCACCCTGGTTCAATCACTCGCGACGGGTTGAGGCCGGGCTGCAATTTACCGGCCAGAGCGGTGGCGGAGTGATTTAAGTCGGATTAAATTTATTATGAAGAAATTGTTCCTGAGCTTTATCATCGTTTTGGCGGTTTTATTCGTTGTCGCGGCTATTGGCGTGGGCCTCTTCCTTGACTCCATCGTCAAAACAGGCATGGAAACGGTCGGCCCGAAAATCACGCAAGTCTCCATCAAAGTGGACGCGGTGAAATTGTCGTTGCTGACCGGCTCGGCCAGCGTCAAAGGCCTCA
Organism: Verrucomicrobiota bacterium; assembly: GCA_049510395.1. Lineage (GTDB taxonomy): Bacteria > Verrucomicrobiota > Verrucomicrobiia > Limisphaerales > UBA11358 > UBA11358. The sequence goes on along the minus strand of JBEKYY010000017.1, from coordinate 2,612 downwards.
TCGTCGGCAATCCGGAAGGTTACAAAACGCCGCAGGCCATCAGCGTCGGTTCCGCAGCCGTGGGCGTGAATCCATTGTCGGTTTTTTCGGACAAAATCGTCGTGCGCTCGGTGCGCGTTGAAGCGCCGGAAATCACTTTTGAAGGCGGCCTCGGCGGCAACAACCTCAGCAAGATCCTGGACAACGTGAATGCCATCGCCCAAAACAGCAGACCCGCTTCCACAAACACCACCGCCAAGGCGGGCAACGAACCTGGCCGGAAAATTGAAGTGGACGACTTTTTGATTACCGGCGCCATGGTTCACGTCAGTCTCACTGGCATAGGCGGCAAGGAAATGACCCTGCCGCTGCCGGATATTCATCTCACCAACCTGGGCAAAGACAGCGCCGGCATCACTGCGACTGATTTGACGCGGCGCGTGCTCGGTGCCATCACCACCGCCACCATCAAGGCCGTCGCCGGTGCCACCACTGACATCGGCAAAGGCGTCGGGAATTTGGGCGGGGATGCCGGGAAAGCGGTGGGCCAGGACGTGGACAAAATCTCCAAGGGAATTGGCGGTTTGTTCAAGAAATCAACAAATTAGCCGGCATATTTTAATTTGCCATCAAATCTGCCGACGCCGACCGCACCCGGCTCAAGGCTGGGTGATCTTCAATCTATAGAACCGGTTCGTCGCGTTATTATTGTTGTCATTGACATCCAGCGGATTCCCCGTGCCGGCAACGGGGACTCCCATTGGAGTCCACGCCGGGTCGTCGAGGGTGTCATTGCTGGTGTAGAAGAGCGACCAGACGGTCTGGTTGGTGGGGCGGCTTCCCATTCCGAGACGGAGATGACCCGGAACTGCAAATCATACCGGTCGCCCAGCCCGATCGTATAGCCCGTTGCGCTCAGGCTCGTATCCATGGCCAGACCTTGTGCGACCCCTCCGCTGGCCACACCATAGACCGCCGAATTATTGCCGGCTTCGGAGGGCGTACCGGGCGGTACGCCGACAACCAGGGAATAGGAACGGTTGGCGGGCGAGGCCGTCCACAAGAGGCCCGGGGCGTTAGTCCGGTCAAAATCGCCATTGTTCACCATGTCGCTGATCAGCACGGTTGAACTACCGCTGGCCGGGGTGGTCACAGGCGCGGCCACACAGGCGAGAACCAATATCATCAACCGTGGTTAGGTGTACATCGTTTCTTGTTTTTTTATGACGAACAGTTTTTCGAAAACGTTTTGATGCTTACGGATAAACGATGCGATAGAAGCGCATGGCTGGCGCGTCAGCCAGAATGTCATCAACCTCGATCAGCCCGTTGCCGTCGGAGGTGAGATTGGTCAGCGTCTGCCATGGGCCAATGACATCATCGGCATATTTGACCGTGTAGGGCACGTTCGGCGTGCCGGTGAAACCGGCATAGAAATGTCCGTTCGAGAGCATCGGCCCGGCGGACAGGGTCGGCGCTGTGGGCAACAGCACGGTCAAGGTGGCGACGGCGCTCGTAATGCTGCCGGCAGCGTTGGTGAGGGCGACCGTGTAATCACCGGCGTGACTGGTTTGGACGTTGGTGATGGTCAGGGTCGCAGCATTTTCGCCGGAGAGCAGGTTCGTGCCGAACATCCATTGATATCCGATTGAACCGCACGAAGTCGCCGTGACGGTGAATGTCGCGGTGGTGCCAACCAGATTGGTCACGCTCTGTGGCTGCGCCGTGATATCGGGGACGCTGCCGTCAACGACCGTGATCGTCGCTTGGCACGTGGCCTGATTGGTCGCCGCGTCGCTGACGGTGATGGTGACCACTGTATCGCCAAGGCCCACCAGCGTTCCGGCCACCGGCGACTGTGTGATCGTCACGGCGCTGCACGCATCGCTGGCGACAACCTGCGTTGTCATATCAGGAATGGCCGCCTGACAGTTCGTGTCGGTATTGAGCGTCATGTTCGTCGCGCACGTGGTGATGATTGGCGCAGTCACATCAATGACGGTGATCGTCGCCTGGCACGTGGCTTGGTTGGTCGCCACGTCGCTGACGGTGATGGTGACCACTGTATCGCCAAGGCCCACCATCGTTCCGGCCACCGGCGATTGAGTGATCGTCACGCCGCTGCATGAATCGCTGGCGACAACCTGCGTCGTCAAATCAGGAATGGCCGCCAGACAGTTCGTGTTGGCGTTGAGCGTCATGTTGGTCGCGCAGGTGGTGATGATTGGCGCGGTCACGTCCACGACGGTAATCGTCGCCTGGCACGTCGCTTGATTGGTCGCCGCATCGCTAACCGTGATTATGACGACGTGATTCCCCAAACCGACCAGTGTTCCGGCCACCGGCGACTGTGTAATTGTCACGCTGCCGCCATCATCAGTGGCGACAACCTGTGTCGTCAGATCGGGAATCGCCGCCTGACAGTTCGTATTGGCGTTAATCGTCATGTTGGTTGCGCAGGTCGTGATGACGGGCGCATTCGTGTCGGGTACCGCGGTACCGGCTTTGAAGGTGGCGATGGACGCCGCCCAGTAGGCGTTGGTGTTGAGAATCTTTGCGGCGGTGTATTGTCCGGTGGCGGAGACGATCTGGTAGCCCAGGGAAACACGCCACTCGTTCGTGGAAGTGCCCGA
>JBEKYY010000016.1:0-74790 GCA_049510395.1 Verrucomicrobiota bacterium | reverse complement strand
TTTGCCAAAGCCGTTGAAATGGCTAAAATGGCGCGTGCCGTCGCCCTGTTGAACGACCACCCGGAAATAGCCGTGGTAAACGACCAATTGTTAAAACTATACTCCGCAGGCAAAGCGGTTGGCTTGACGAATGGACCATAGCAGAAGGCTTCAGGGAAAATCACCGCTCCGAGGGCGCTCTTACCGCAAATTCAAGCTTGGCAAGATAAACAATGACATTGGCGCATATTCCAGACGGCAGGGCCGCGCTGCTGCGCGGCCAGCATACCCGGCGGCACCACAGCGCCACCCATTGCACCGATTGTCTCTGGGAATTGGTATGAAATGCCCGGGGAATTTGGGCTCGTGGAACTAGCCCCTCCGATTGGAAACAAAAAGCCGCTGGATTGCTCCAGCGGCTTTAATTCTTGGAGCGGACTTTAGTTTGCCGTGCGTCCCGAGACGCCCTTGGTGCCTTTGGCGATGGCCTTGGCAGATTGCTTCGGACGCAACGCACGGGAAGCTGCGCCGGCGCGCCACATTTCGGAATTGTGGATCTGGCCCAGCTCCTTCTGCAACTGCACCTGGTAGTTGCGGGCGCCGCAGGCGGAGAGCACGCGGGTGCATTCCTTGCCCGATTTGACACGCTGGTAAAGTTCCTTGAACACCGGCAGGGTGGCCTGCTTGAACCTGGGTTTCCAGTCGAGCGCGCCGCGCTGGGCGGTGGCGGAACAATTGGAATACATCCAGTCCATGCCGTTTTCATCCACGAGCCGGATGAGGCTTTGGGTCAGTTCCTCGACGGTTTCGTTGAACGCTTCGCTCGGCGTGTGGCCGTGGGAGCGGAGCACGTCGTATTGTGCCTCCATGATGCCGGCCAGGGCGCCCATCAACACGCCACGTTCGCCGGTAAGGTCGCTGAACACTTCATGCCGGAACGTGGTGGGGAACAAATAACCCGAGCCGATGCCGATGCCGATGGCGAGGCAACGCTCTTCCGCGTGGCCGGTGGCGTCCTGCTCGACGGCGAAACTGGAATTGATGCCGGCGCCGGTGAGAAAATTGCGGCGCACATTCAGGCCGGAACCCTTCGGGGCGACCATGATCACGTCCACGTTCTTCGGCGGGATGACGCCGGTCTGTTTCTTGTAGGCGATGGAAAAGCCGTGTGAGAAATACAACGCGGCGCCGGGCTTGAGGTTTTTCTTCACGACCGGCCAGATGGTGCGCTGGGCGGCGTCCGAAACGAGCATCTGGATGATGGTGCCCTTTTGCACCGCCTCCTCGATGTCAAACAGAGTCTTGCCGGGCTTCCAGCCATCCTTCACGGCGCGGTCCCAGTCGCGCTTGAACGCCTTGGCCTGGCCGACGATGACGTTGAAGCCGTTGTCGCGCAGATTCAGTCCCTGCGCCGGGCCTTGCACGCCGTAACCGATGATGGCGATGGTCTCGTGCTTGAGCACCTTGCGGGCCCGGGCCATCGGGAATTCCTTGCGCGTGATTACTTTTTCCTTTGTTCCGCCGAAATCAATAATTGCCATAAATCAATCTTTCTTCTCCGGGTGTTGGTTCAATGTCTTCAATTCGTTCAAATGAATTTTTAATCTTAAACATCAGTGCTCATCAGTCAAATGCAAACGCGGGTGAAATAAGGTGGTGGTACATTTTGTAACTTTCGGTGGGGCGAGCAGCCTGTCGGGGCGAAGCCTTGGCGAAGACCGATCCTCGCGAGCCGGCTCGTCAGTAGCCTCGCCCCACCAAACCGACGTTCCAGCTATCACTTGCGCGGCAGGGCGATCTTGCCGGTGCGCGTGATCTCTTGGACGCCGAACGAATTCATCAAGCCGATGAATTTCTCCACCTTGCCTTCGGCGCCGGTAATTTCGATGGTGAGCGTTTTCGGCTGCACATCCACGATTTTGGCGCGGAAAATGTCCGTGATCTGCATCACCTCGGCGCGCGACTTCGAGTCCACCGCCACCTTTACCAGCACCAGTTCGCGGTCCACGTATTCGCCCTCGTGGAAATCCTGCACCTTGATGACGTCCGGCAGCTTGTTGAGCTGTTTAACGATCTGCTCCAGCGTAGCCTCGTCGCCGTGGGTGACGATGGTCATGCGCGACGTCTCAGGGTCCTGGGTCGGGCCGACGTTGAGTGTATCAATGTTATAGCCGCGGCCGCTGAACAGGCCGGCCACGCGCGTGAGCACGCCAAACTTGTTCTCCACCAGCACTGATATCGTATGTCGCATAAATCCCCGTCAACGGGGAGGCAAAGGTTAACAACCAAGCGCAAAGGGGTCAATTTTTGATTTGGGTGCATCGAGCTTATGTATTTGTCAAAAAGTCACTTGACGATAAGTTTTTTTTGTGTTAAACAAGCCTTAACAGAAAGGGTTCGATATGAAGAGCAAGCTTATCCTCGCATTCGGTTTGATTGCATCTTTTCTACTGGTTTCATTGCCATCTCTTCGGGCGGACGCATTGGACAACTGGACACGCAGCCTGGTCAGCACCAACCCTTTTGGATTTGCTGGCATTTGGTTGATCGGCGCGACGCATGGTAATGGCCGTTACGTTGCGGTGGGGCAGTATGTCGAAGATGACTATGGCGTTGTTGAAACTTCCGAGGACGGAATGAATTGGACAATGCGCAGCCAGCGTAATGGTACCATCTGGGATCTCTGGGATGTGACTTTTGGAAACGGTATGTTTGTGACGGTGGGATGGGATTGGTACGGAGGTGCCAACCTTTATAGTTCGACGAACGGTATCAACTGGACATCGTACACAACAAAAATCTCCAATTTCTACGGTGTGACTTATGGCGGTGGCTTGTTTGTGGCTGTGGGAGATGGATTGATATTGGGCGGTTTATCCAGTAAGACGAATCGCAATATTTATACTTCTCCCGATGGCATTACTTGGACCGCGCGAAATTCTGGTTCTCCCGTCAACGATGTGCCAACCATAAAAGACGTGGCTTATGGTGCGAACCGTTTCGTTGCAGTAGACGACGCAGGGCACGCGTATACCTCTGCAACAGGCACGACTTGGGCCAGGAATGCTGTGGGTACTTATAACTATGTGAACTATTGCAATGGTCTATTCTTTTCCCAAAACAACACCGGCACAAATCTCGTGTCCAGCGATGGATCGTCATGGTCAGTCATGGTGAAAGACACAACGAACGTCTTCAGCCGGGTGATTTATACAAATGGCCTCTATGCTGCGTTATCTGGCACAAATGTTTTTACGTCCACGAACGGCACGAATTGGATTCAACGCAGTCTTCATGCACCGACAAACGTCAATTTGTCAGAAATCACTTTTGGGGACCGCAACATCGTGGCCGTTGGATACTCATATCCCCCAACATATCCCTATTATCCAATGGTGCCAGTGGCTTATGTTTCAGACTCAATTATTGCAGTGTGCATGAAATCAAGCTTCCCGCCTCAACTGAGTATTTCCGGATTACAAGGACGCTATTACCGGATTGAATGCGCCGATACTCTGCCGGGAGCCGCCAACAATTGGTGGACAAATACCACGGTGCAATTGCCTGGCAGTCCTTATATTTGGACGGATACAACGGCGACCAGTTCGCAACGGTTTTATCGCGCAGTTTTGTTGCCCTGAAAATCAGAAAAATGGACTGTGCGCCTTTTCCTCCGCCAGCGTTAGTCAGCGTGCCGCAGTCGGGGCAGATCAACGTCTCCGCCAGAGCCGGTACAGAGTCATGGCCTGGATAATCGCGGAACACTTGTTTTAACCATCCGAATCTTGATGGCGATCAACCAGCCAGCCAGAGTGATCACCGCTAGACCGGCCAGCCACAAGCCAAGAATCAAGCTGGCCGGTTTGTAAGTGAATTCCAATGTTCCGGTCCCCGCCGGGACAACAACGCCGCGGACGGCATAGTTTGCCCGCAGCACCGGTACGGGCCGCCCATTCCAATACGCGCGCCATCCCCGGTCCCAATTATCAGCCAGCACAACCAATCCCGGCGTTTCCATATGCACTGATACCATGATGTGCGTCGGAATTTCGTTTGTGATTTCGGCGGTGCCGCGACACAAGGTGGGCAGTTCGACGGGCGATTCCACATAGGCCACATCGGCAGGATTAAACTGCGGCGAAGCCAATTTCTCCAATTGCTCATCGTCGCTGGACACAGTTTCAACTGACCTTGGGACAAACGTCCGCGGGAGGGCGTTGGAGTTGATCAAGACCCAATAGTCGTTTCCTTGAAACGCGGGTTTGACTGATGGTGGAGGGGTGCCGCGAAAAACAACATATCGTACGCCGAGCATATCCAGAACCGGAGCCAACTGGGGCGTGTCTGGCGCAGAGATGTGTCCTTCCGGTATTAAAAATTGAGTGACTGCATAGCGGGGAATCGGGCCCGGCTGAGCAGTGATTTCCAGCAAATCCACCATGCGCGCCGGTTCAACGGCGTCATATCCTCTGATGTCATTTAAACCCTGCATCATGGCCAGCGATGCGGGCAGACAATTGACGCCGATTACGCGGCCGGGAACAGATTGAGCAACCCTCTCCAAGGCCGGAATCTTCGGATAATAAAGGCCCGGGTCGCATTGCGGGTTGCGGCCATAGTCAAACCAGAGCAAGTCACCCATCAGAAAAATTACCAACACTGGCAACCAACGGAAACGCCCGGCCTTTTGAAACCATAAAAACAACCATCCCAAAAATCCCAGGCCACAAAGCACGGCCATGATGGTGTAATGGCGGGTGAACCATGCTTGAATCTGTTCCACGTCCGCGGTGATTTGAATTGCAGCCAATCTTTTTTGGTAGAAGGCATCGAATTTGGTTTGTGTCGTGATCGGTTCCGGCAAGACGACGGAACGATAAGCGCACCAACCGCAAAGTACGGCCAGCAAGACAGCTGGCAACCAAAACCACCAGCGTCGTTGGATGGGACCATGCAAAAGAGTTTCCAGTCCGGTGGCGGTCAGGGCGAGAATCGCAAAAGATGTCAGAAACACGAGTCGGTTGTGAGACATCATGTTCAATCCGGGCAGACGCAACAAATCAACCATAACCGGAACATCCAGAGCCCAGCCAAGACCAAAGAACGCGAGAAAAATCCAAAACAGATTGATTGCGCGATGACGCCGGCTGCACCAAGCCAGAGGGGCGACCAGCAACGTGGCGAAAACACCGGTGTAGGCGGCGGTTGTGCTTTCTATGAGATTTGCCTCGTACCCAGGGGGCATAAAAGTGCTGCCCTTTTCCGTTGTGCCGTACATGTCAGGCAATACCACTTGCGGCAACGCGGCCAATCCAACCGGGGGCCGTTCCTCGGTGCCCTCACTGCGATGCACCATCCGGGAACCTGATTGCGCGTATTCCAGCAATGGCAACAGGTGCGGAGCTGCCAGCAAAAACCCAAGCCCCCAGCCAAGAATCAGTGTCATGCTTGCCGTCCAAAATTTCCGGAGATACCATCCGCCGGGATGTGCGTCCCACAAACACCAGATAGCGTAAATTCCAGCGCCCAAAAGCACTTGTCCGGCAACATCAATGTGACCGCTGGTCAGCACCAAAAACGTCACGACGCTTAAACCGATGGTGGCCAATGAACTTGCGCCACGTATCGTTTTGTCAACCAGCAAGAGAATCCATGGAAGCCAACACACCACCAAGCCGGGGAGAAAACCCTGCCACAGAACGAAAAATGCCGTCAAAGGATAACCCCAAGCGCAAACCACGGCAGGCCAAAAGGTGACCCGCAGTGATTTCCGGCAAAAGAAATACATTCCGGTGCCTGTGACCAGCGCGGCCAAGAGATGCGTCCACGCAAGGATTACCGGCGACTTCGTACAGCATTCCAAGAGTAGAAATAACGAATATTTCGGCCATACGAAAGGGACACCTCCATATTGATAAGGAGCCCATAAAGGAAACCGGCCTTGATGAATTTCTGAAGCTGCAAATCGCCGCGCAGGTTCAAATTGGGTGACCAGATCGCCTGATGTTAAATTGTGCGGCACGATTTTCACCGTTTCCGGGGTTGACGGGATGTAAAAAGCCGGCAGGGTGAGAAAATCCAAAGGCAGAAGGATTTTTTCTCCAATCAACGAAGGGCCGTATAGAATTGCCTGTCCCAAAACGATACCGGCACCGACAATGAGCAACCTCACAAATTTTCTTCTCACGGTTTGTTTGTTTTCGCTCATGGCCGGATATTTGTGAAAAATATCAATCAAAAAAACGGATTGTGCGCCTTTTCCTCCGTCACCGTCGTCAGCGGGCCGTGGCCGGGGCAAATCAACGTCTCCGCCGGCAGTGTGAAAATTTGTTCGCGCACCTTTTGCCTCGCCAAAGCCCACGACTGATTGCCGCGCCCGATTGACCCGGCGAAAATCGCATCGCCCACAATCGCCACGTGCGGCGCATCTTCCGGCCACGTGCCGATGATATAGGTCACGCCATCTTCCGCGTGGCCGGGTGTTTCGCGGTTCGTGATGCGCAGGCTGCCGAGCATGATGAAATCGTTGCGCCGGTTGCGGTGTTGCGGCGGGGCGCCCCTGGCATCCGTGTGCAGATGAATTTTGGGGAAGCGTTCGCGAATCTGCTGCAGTCCCGCCACGTGGTCTTCGTGCGTGTGCGTGATGAACAGGTGTTTGAGTTGAAGCTGATTTTCCTCAATCAGCTTGAAAACGGGCGCGGCATCCCAGCCGGTGTCGAACAGCGCGGTATCGCGCGTGACTTCGTCCCAAATCAAATAACAATGCACGGTGTTGCCGCCCTCGGTCGTGCTGATTTGCCGCAACTCGCGCCAGAGGCTCAAATCCTTTTCCGCCGGATGCCAGCCGTTGGCAATGGCTTCGAGTTTGGCCGGATTCAACCCGATGAGGTTCGCCAGCGCCGTGAAATCCGGTCGCTTGCCGCGTTGTCCGGTTGCTTCAAGCGCAGACAGTTCAGTTTCGGAAATTCCCGTCGCGGCTGCCGCTGTTGCGGCTGAAACGCCGCTCATCGCCCGTGCCTTGCAAATAATGTCACCCAGATGATCTTCAAGATTCATGCGGGAACGGTAGCGGTCGGTGCCAATGACCGCAAGTATGCGACTTGACGCCGGCGGATGGTATGCTAGGAATTGAACGGGAATCAGAACCGCATGTTTCGTCCAAAGCTCGACAAAGAACGCGAGCGCTTCTACCTGCTGCCGGGCATGGGCGGGCAGGAAGCCCGCCGCAAACACCTTCGCTTCCTGAGGTGGTCTGCCATCGCCGCGTTGGGGATGTCGGTGATTTTGGCGGCGTTGATGTATTTATTGAATCGTTTTGTCTTTTGAGCGGCGCGCTTGACCCGCGCGGGTTTGTTGTTAGCATGCGCGCTGATTTTGATGAAGTTTTTCCGTTTCATTGCAATTCTGGCGGCGGCTTTTTGTTTCAACTTGCCGTTACACGCGGAATTGGTCGACGCCATCAAGGCCGTGGTGAATAACGGGGTTGTCACGTATGCGGAAGTCGAGGACTTCACCATGCCGGCGGCGGAGGCATTGCGGCGGGAATATGCCGGCCAGCCGGCCATGTTCCGGCAAAAACTTGACGACGCGCTCAACGATGGTCAGGAGCAATTGGTCGAGCGGCAGTTGATTCTGCATGATTTTGACACGGAGGGCTACCGGCTGCCCGACACCGTCGTGGACGAACTGGTCCAGGAACGCATCCGCGAACGGTTCGGCGACCGCATCACGTTGATGAAGACGCTTCAGGCGCAGGGCCGGACGTACGAAAAATTCCGCCGGGAGGTGCGCGATCAATACATCATTTCCGCGTTGCGCGCCAAAAGCACTGCGCCGGAAAAAATCATCATCTCGCCCTACAAGGTTGAAACCTACTATCTCGTCCACCAGGACGATTTCAAAGTTGAGGACGAAGTCAAATTGCGCATGATCGTGCTCAACAAAACTTCCAGCGACGATACCAACACGGTGCGCCTGGCTGGCGAAATCCTTGCCCAAATCAAGGAAGGCGCGACGTTTCAGGAGATGGCTTCCGTTTATTCGCAAGATTCGCAGCGCAGCCAGGGTGGCGATCGGGGCTGGGTCGAACGCTCAGTTTTGCGCAAGGAACTCTCCGGTATCGCCTTCGCGCTCAAACCCGGCCAGGTCAGCGATGTGATTGAAATGCCCGAAGCTTGCTACCTCATGCTGGTCGAGCAGGTGCGCCCCGCGCACGTCAAACCGCTCAACGAAGTGCGTGATGACGTGGAGTTGACCCTCCGCACACAGGCGCAGAAACAACTCGAACAACAGTGGATTGAGCAGTTGAAAAAGAAAACGTTCATCCGCCTGTTCTAAATTCCACTGTGAGTTGGGAGCGTTTTTGCTCTCAACTCTCAACCAACAACTCTCAACTTTAATGACTGGCTGGATTGGCATTACGCTTGGCGATGTCACCGGCATCGGCCCCGAAGTCGCGCTCAAAGCCATCGCCGCCGAAACCGCCGGCGATCAAACGCGCTACCTGCTGATTGGTGCCCGGGATTGCGTGCTTCACCTCAACCAAAAGTCCGGACTCAAACTGCCGCTGAAAAATTTTTCCGGTTACGGCGAGTCCGGCCGGTTCTTCGTCACGAATCCATTGGCCGAGCCACTGCCGGAGAATTTGCCCGCCGGTTCGCCCGTTGCCGCGCACGCTGCCGTTGCGTCACTGCGTGATGGTGCCGAACGCTGCCTCCGCCACGAACTGGACGCGCTCGTGACCGCGCCGGTCAACAAGGAATCCATCATCCGTGCCGGACACGAATTCACCGGCCAGACGGAATTTCTTTCCGGACTCGCCAATGCCAGACGCACCGCCATGATGCTGCTCGGCCATGATGAACGCGGACGCTGGCTGCGCATTGCGCTGGCCACGATTCACATTTCGATTAAATCGGTTCCGGAAAAGCTTACGCCGGAAAAACTCACGCTCGCCATCGAATTGGCGGCGCAAGCGTGCCGCGATTTGCAATTGCCGCGCGCGCGGGTGGCTGTTTGTGGTTTGAATCCGCACGCGGGCGAAGGCGGGCAATTTGGCGACGAAGAAATAAAAACCATCACGCCGACCGTTCTCGCCGCGAAAAAACGCGGGCTCGACGTTGTTGGTCCGTTGAGCGGTGACACGGTTTTTCATTATGCCCTGCGGGGAGATTTTGACGCCGTGGTGGCGATGTATCACGACCAGGGTCTCGCGCCGCTGAAAGCCGTTGCGTTTGACACCGGTGTGAACTGGACGCTGGGCCTGCCATTCATCCGCACGTCACCCGACCACGGCACGGCTTACGACATCGCGGGAAAAGGAATCGCCAATCCCTCCAGCATGATTGCCGCCATTCGACTGGCGAAGCAATTGGCGAAAAACCGTACGTAATCTGTGGTAGCACCCGCGTCTCGCGGGTGGTTTCGGGCGTCACGCCCGAAACGAGCGGCGGACAAGATTTGTTGGTGCGGTAAAAATAATTGGTGGGCTCCATTTGCCATGACAATTCGGCGAGACGCCGAATTGAACCCGCGGAACGCGGGTGCTACCCCATCAATTCCCGAACTTTCTTCTGAATATTCCCGCCGCGCATCAACGATTCGCCCACCAGAATGGCATTGGCACCGCACTGCTTCAATCGCTCCACGTCCGCGCGTGAATGAATCCCACTTTCGGCGACGAGCAAAGTAGCACAGGCGTCCCGCCTGTTCGTTGCAGGCGAGACGCCTGCGCTACTTTTTAATCGCGTCGCCAGCCGTTCAGTTGTCGCCAGGTCCACCTTGAAATTTTTCAAATTGCGATTGTTTACGCCGATGAGGGTTGCGCCGATTTTCATCGCCCGGGCCAGTTCCGTCTCATCGTGCACTTCAACCAGCGCGGCCAGGCCCGCCTCCACCGCGAGGGAATGGAATTTTTTCAATTGTTCGTCGTTCAAGATGGCCACGATGAGCAGGATGGCGTCTGCGCCCCACTCGATGGCTTCGAGGATTTGCCGCTCATCAATCATGAAATCCTTGCACAGCAGCGGCAGCTTCACGGCGGCGCGGATTTGCCGGAGATGATCCAGCGAACCCTGAAAAAACTTCCCGTCGGTCAGTACCGACAAACAACTTGCGCCCGCCGCCTCGTATTCCTTCGCAATGCGAACCGGATCGAAGTTCTGGCAAATCACCCCTGCCGACGGCGACGCTTTTTTGACCTCGGCAATCAACGCGATGTCGCCGTGTCGCGGCTGGCGCAACGCCGCGACAAAGTCACGCCGTTCGCCACGTTCGAGCAACGCATCGCGAAAATCGCCCACCACGATGAGCCGTGCGGGCAACTTCGCGACCTCGCGCTTTTTTTCTTCCACAATTTTGTCGAGAAAATTCACAATTGTTTGAACCGCCAAGACGCCAAGCCCGCCAGGGAAATTTTTCTAAAAATTGGCGTTCTCTGTGCCTTGGCGGTTTTTTTATTCCTCATCGTCTTTCACGCCTTGCATCCGCTTCAACGGGCAGCCGGCGCGGAGCCAGCCGTTCACGAACGCATCCAAATCGCCGTCCATTACCGCTTGAACATTGCTCGTTTCCACGCCGGTGCGCAAATCCTTCACCATGCGGTATGGCTGAAAGACGTAGCTGCGGATCTGGTTGCCCCACGAGATGCTGCCCTTCTCACCGTAAAACCGTTCCATGTCGGCCTTCGCCGCGTCCAGCCGCTGGGCATAAATCCGCGACAGCAACAGCCGCATCGCGGTGGCGCGGTTTTGATGCTGTGAACGCTGGGTTTGCGACGCGACGACAAGGCCGGTCGGGATGTGCGTGATGCGCACGGCGGTTTCGACCTTGTTCACGTTCTGGCCTCCCTTGCCGCCGGAACGGAACGTGTCAATCTGAAATTCATTCGGCGGGATGACGATGTCGGGCGAGGATTCCTCGATTTCCGCAATCACGTCCACGCTGGCGAAACTCGTGTGGCGGCGTTTGTTGGCGTCGAATGGCGAGATGCGCACGAGCCGGTGCACGCCGCGTTCGGCCTTGGCAAAGCCGTAGGCGTTCTCGCCCTGGAGCAGCATCGTGATGCTCTTGAGGCCCGCGCCTTCGCCGGGCAGCGCGTCGGTGACTTCGACCTCCCAGCCGCGCGATTCGGCCCAGCGTTGATACATGCGCGACAGCATTTCCGCCCAATCCTGCGCCTCGGTGCCGCCGGCGCCGGCGTTGATGCTGAGGATGCAATTCTTCCGGTCGTGCGGGCCGCTGAGAAAAACCTTCAGTTCCAGCGACTCGAGTTCCCTGGAAAATTTTGCGAGGTCGCGTGTAAGTTCCTGTTCCACCTGCGCCTGCGCTTCGGGCGGTTCGGCCTCGCCGAGTTCGAGCATGACCCGGAAATCGTCCAGTTGCTTTTCCGCCTGGAGCAGCGGCTCGATTTTGTTGCGGAGGGAATTGGCCTCGTCAATCAGCCCCTGCGCCTTTTCGCGGTTGTTCCAGAAATTGTTGGCGGCCATGAGCGCATTGATTTCGCCGATGCGCTTTTGCGCGGCGGGAACGTCAAAGAAACCTCCGCAGATGCGTGAGTTTCCCGGCGACGGTGGCAATTTCTGTTTTAACCGTTTCAAACATGGTGCGACAGAATAGAGAATTCAAAATTCAGAATCCAGAAGGGAAAAGACCTTTGACACGAATTTGAAGCTGGTAGGGCGCGATGTCCCTATCGCGCCGAGGCTCGCTGGGACAGCGAGCCCTACCTTGAAAGTCACGGAATCAACAGCCGGTTCGTGGCAACACCCGTTTGAATCAGTGCATTCGCCAGTCCTGAAATTGTGACTTGTTGTGCTGACCCGTCGGCCATGCCGATGTTGCCGAGTAATCTATCTCGTGCCGGGGTCCAAAAATGGGAGTTGTAAGCAACATGACGCCCGGAAGTCCAGGTAATGGGCGCGTTTGTTGAAAGTTCGAGCAGCCCTGATTTTACCGGAATGCCGCTGATGGCGAAGTTGTCATCGCCGGAGAGGAACATTTGAGGGTTGGCTTCGTTGGTGACGTCCAGACCGACAAAATAACTGACATTCCTGTTGTTGAAGCCTTCCCCAAAATTGGCTGCAAGGATCGCTTTGGCATCTTGTGGGCAAATCAGAATTTTTGGAGTGCTCAACTCATTGGACATCACTTGAAAACAGGCGGCGACATTTCCCGTAGCAACCAACTCCATTGCCCCGCCGTTCGTTACCGAAACCGCCATCGGATATTTGCCATTGTTGTCTTCTTCCCAAAGCCGGTAGGCAATGCCGATTTGTTTGAGGTTGCTGATGCAGTTAATTCTCTGCCTGCCATTATGTAAGACAGGAACGAGCGCCGGCAAAAGTAGCACGAAAAGAACAGCCAACGTTGCAATGACCACTATCGCTTCCGTTCGCGTCATCGCGGCGGTTCGTTTATTTGCAGAGCGAAGTTTCATGATCGTTTGATGGAATTCATGAGCCAACGGGGGTTAAGCATACTCTATGCCGTGACATTTTCCGCTTCGAGCAGGCCATGCGGAAGTGAAAAGGGAAAAATCTCACGCACTTTTGCGTGAAGCTCACGCATTTGGTTTCATGGCCGCGACCGGCCTTATTTGCCGCTCTTGACCGCCTGCAGTGCCCTGTACAGCAGGGCCACAATGATAGCCACCACAATGACGACACCGATCCAGAAATAGATGCCACCCCGGTTGCGCTTTTTGGAGAATTCCTTGCTGGTGTCGAAACCCGGCGGGCGTCCGCCGCCTTCCAGTTCGCTCATGCTGACGCCGCGCGGCATTACCATGGTGGCTTCCGCCTGCTTTTTGGCCGGGCCGGGAGCGGGGGCCGTGGCTGGCGCGGAGGCCGGCGCGGAGGCCGGCGCGGAGGCCGGCATTCCGGTTTCCAGTTTCAATTCAACCTGGCCGAGCCGCAGTGTCTGGCCGGGCTTCAAAACGCGTTCGGTGATTTGTTCGTCGTTGATGAACGTGCCATTCGTCGAATTGAGGTCTTTGATGACGACATCACTGCCGCGCAACAGCACTTCGCAATGATGGCTGGAGACGGATGGCTCGGCGATTTGGAACATGTTGTCTTCAACGCGGCCAATCGTGGTACGATCCACGTTCAGCTCGTGTGCGCGGCCGTTCAGGCCTTGAGTCAGAATAACAAGTTTGGCCATGGACTTACGATAAGTCGATTATGGTCACACCGCGTTTCAAGTCAAACCGAAATCTGTGAAAATGATTTTTTTAACCCCGCCGCTCGATTAATGCGCGGAATTCGGCGAACAACGGCGTCGAATCGTGCGGCCCGGGCGACGCTTCGGGATGATATTGCACGCAAAAAACCGGCTTGGTCTTGTGGCGCATGCCCTCGACGGTTTGATCGTTCAAATTGATGCGGTTCACGGCAACGCCGGATGGCAACGATTTCGCGTCCACGGCAAAACCATGGTTTTGCGCCGTGATTTCGACCTTGCCGGATTCCAGGTCCTTCACCGGCTGGTTCGCGCCGCGATGACCGAACTTGAGCTTAAAGGTTTTTCCGCCGAAGGCTTGTCCTATAATTTGATGACCCAGGCAAATCCCGAAAACCGGCACGCCGCTGCCCACCAGCGTCTTTACCTCGCGCACAATGTAGTTGAGCGCCGCCGGGTCGCCGGGGCCGTTGGACAGAAAAATGCCCGCCGGCTTGTGTTTAAACGCATCGTCGGCGGTGGCCGTGGCCGGTAAAACCTGAACTCTGAAACCATGCTGCCGAAGGCGGCGCAGAATGTTGTATTTCATTCCGTAATCGAAGGCGACGATGGGGATGTCCGCCGGCGGCAGCGGCTCGCGCAGTTGGCGTGCATTGGCCGGTTCGTTGCCGACGGCCAGTTTGAAGCTCGCACTCTGCTCGTCCTTTTCGTCCCAGCGAAACGCCGCCTTATGCGTGACTTCCCTGACGTAATCCACGCCCACAAAAACGAATTCCTTCGCGAGTTTGACGGCTTCCGGGTCCGGAACGTCTTCCGTGGAAATAAACCCGTTCATCACGCCGCGCACGCGGAGTTTTTTGGTCAGTGCCCGGGTGTCAATGCCCTGGATTCCGGGGATCCCATTTTTCTTCAGATAGTCCGCGAGCGAAAAATCCGCGCGCCAGTTGCTGACGACGGGCGAGAGTTCGCGGATGACAAAGCCGGCCACGTGCGGCCGCCACGACTCCACGTCCACCTCGTTGACGCCGTAATTGCCGATGAGCGGATACGTCATCGTGACGATTTGGGCCTTGTAGGACGGGTCGGTGAGGATTTCCTGGTAGCCGGTCATGGAAGTGTTGAAGCAGACTTCGCCGCACGCGGACGCGCGCGCGCCGAAACCTTGTCCGTGAAACACGGAACCATCTTCAAGTGCCAAAATCGCTTTCATTTTCGGTGACCGCGCGCGATGCTAGGCGAGCGACGCTGCGGGTCAAGTGTGAAGCCGGGTTTTCACGCGGCAACCGCTTCGGCTTGTTCCGTCCAGACTTTTTTCCCGCCGACGATGGTGGCCACCGCCCGGCCTTTCAGTTTCCAGCCGAAGAACGGGCTGTTGGCCGATTTGCTCGCGGTTTCGTCGCGCTTGAAAATCCATTCGCGGTCCGGGTCAAAGACAGTTACGTCCGCATCCGCGCCGACACCGAGCGTGCCTTTTTTCAGATTCAGCAGTCGCGCCGGATTTACCGTGTATTTCACAATCAAATCGGGGAGCGAAATGCGTTTGGCGTGAACCAGTTGCATGAGTGCCAGCGCCAGCCCGGTTTCCAAGCCGACGATGCCGAACGGCGCATAATCGAATTCCACTTCCTTCTCGTAATCGCAGTGCGGCGCGTGGTCGCTGCACAAAATTTCAATCGTGCCGTCGGCCAGCCCCTCCAAAATCGCCTCGCGGTCACGGGCTGAGCGCAACGGCGGATTCATTTTGAAATTCGTGTCGTAAGCCGGCCATTCCGGGAGCTCGTCCTGGAACCCCGCCAGCGTTTTCCCATCATTGGCCCAAAACTTTGCACCGCCGGCCACTGCTGCGTCAGTGAGCGCGAAATGATGCGGACACGCTTCGCCGGAAATCAACACGCCGCGTTTCTTTGCCTCGCGCAGCAGGGCGACGCTGCCGGCCGCGCTGAGGTGCTGGCAATGGACGCGCGCGCCGGTAAGTTCGGCGAGCAGGATGTTGCGCGCAACGATCATTTCCTCGCCTGCCGACGGCCAGCCGCGCAAGCCAAGCACGATGCTCCAATACCCTTCGTGCATCACACCATCGGTCACGAGCGAATAATCCTGGCAATGATCCATCACCGGCAGGTCAAACATCTTTGCGTATTCAAGCGCGCGGCGCATGAGTTCGTTGTTTTGAACGCAATGGCCATCGTCGGTGATGGCCACGACGCCGGCGCGTTTGAGCGAGCCGATGGACGCGAGTTCCTCGCCCGCGATGTTTTTCGTGATGGCGCCGGTGACGAAGACATTCACGACGCCGTGTTGGGCGGCGCGTTCGTGGATGAGCGCGACGGTCCCGGCGTTATCAATTGCGGGCGATGTGTTCGGCATGCAGACGACCGAGGTGAAACCGCCACGCGCGGCGGCGGCGGTGCCGGTGGCGATGGTTTCCTTCGCCGTCTGACCGGGCTCGCGCAAGTGCACGTGCAGGTCAATCAGGCCGGGACAAACAATTTTTCCTTTCGCATCAAATCGTTCGATTTCTCCGGGCGCCTGGGTGGCGGCGTCTTTGCCGACGGCGGCGATTTTTCCGTTGAGGATGAGCAAATCAGCAACGGTGTCGAGGCGATTGGCGGGGTCTATGACTCGCCCGCCGGTCAAAAGCAGCGAGTTCATGCGCGGCGAGCATACACACGGCAGGTTGACAAGGCAAGTACCGACGATATGATTCGCAGCGCTGCAAGTCTTGCGGGCTTGCCGCGTCAGCCTTCGCTCTTTGAGCTTCGGCTCGACAGGCCGTTAAAATTCGCTGAACTGGCTTCGGGCTTGCCGCGCCGAAGCGCAGCGTAGGCGGGCGTAGTTCAATGGTAGAACGGAAGCCTTCCAAGCTTCACACGTGGGTTCGATTCCCATCGCCCGCTCCAGGCTCCAAGGAAGCGGGCGTTTTAGCGTTCAACCTTTTTACGCCGGCGTGGCCATCCGAAGGAGCAAGTCGTTCAATTCCTGCATAAGCGGCGGTTTGTTGACCACGGCGTCCACTGTCGAAGCAATTGCTACGTCACCCCTCACGGTCGCACCCCAGCCGGTCAACATAATGATCGGCGTGCTGGGGGATTCAGCCTTGATCGTCCGGGCCACATCGCGGCCGTCAATGTCCGGCATGCCCCAATCGGTTACGACCACTTCGTAAGGCTGGTTTTTCAGCGTGGCGGTGCGGAACATTTCTATCCCTTCTTTCCCGCCGGAGGCAACCATCACCCGATGACCAAGGTGCGTGAGGCAATCATTCAGGAGTTCCCGGACCTGCGGGTCGTCATCAATGCAAAGGATGTGCAGGGAGCGTTTCGGTTTGGTTTGAGCCATGTCCCCGCCCGCCTGATTGATGGTTTGCAGATGAGGCCGGGAAACCTCCGGCACATCTGAATCGGCGACTGTGGAAGGCCCGTTCATATTTTATGGGAGGGTGGCGCTGCGATATAAACGCCGGAGATGATTCTTCCCCGCCGTGTCAGTAAACGATAACAACCCGTTCGAGTCGGTCGCGTTCGTGCTACGGTACTTGTGCGGGTGCAAAACCGCGATAAAAACGGCTTGGATAATTCGTCGCATCTGAGTTAACAAACGTGAAAAGCCCGTTTGAATCAGTCATATTCGTACGAATGGGCGTCCAGTTATGCATGTCGAATGAAGCCTCGATCACGTAAGTCTGGTTGGGACTCCCGGACAGGGTGATGGCCGGACCATCCGGCGTGGTGGCAATTGAAATCGTGCAGGCGTCGGGAATGTTCACCGGGAGTGGATTGGGAACATTACCTGAGAAGATGAAGTTAAGGAGGAAGTCGCCACCGGCACCCACCATGGTGACCGATATCTGATGAATGCTGCCATCCGCGTTGGTTCCGCCATTAACAAAGCTGCCCAGGTCGAAAGAAACCAACACAGGCTGCGCGTCGGCTCCGTTTATTGAGGGAATGCTCACCCCATACATATACTGGCTTCCGTTCATTAGCATCAGGTTCGCGTAGCCGGTCGCTTCTCCGACGAAGGTCGCGCTGCCGGTGTTGGTGTTCACTTGGTAAATGTCCGTGTTGTCTGCGGTATTGCTCAAATAGAGGTTGCCATCGGAGTCAAAACGGATGTTCTGCGCGAGATTGAGGTTGTAAGGGTTGCCAAAACTCCCGATAAAAGTTGACGCCCCGGTGGTGGGATCAATCGTGTAAAGCCCGCTCTGGGCCGCGCCAAACAAAGTCCCGTCCGGCGCGTAAGCGATGGATTCAAGGCCGGGCACATCCAACGATGCCACCGTGGTGACCGCACCATTGGTTGGATTGAACGTCACCAAGGATGAACAATTGGCGATGCCGAACAAGGTCCCATCCGGCGCGTAGGCGATGTCGTTGTACATCGTTCCGCCCAAGTCGGCAATTTCGGTAAAGTCGCCGTTCATCAGATTGACGATGCCGAAACGGTTGTTGCTGCCTGTATTGAACTCAACGGCATAAACGTCGTTCTGAGCGCGCGCTGACACGGCCAGGCTGCCGGCCACCACCACGCCCAACACTGCCTTGTTGATTTCATTTAACATAGACTTTGTACTCGGTTTAGCCGTTATTGCCTTTGGTCTTTATGCCTCACAACCCCCTTGCTAACACTATTGATTTCAGATACTTCCAGTTAGCTGTCTTAGACTGATACACTCAGTGTCTCAACGCAACTTGCATGCCACAACGGTGGTGGCTCGCAATTATTGTTATCTACCGAAAATGATTCTAGCGGAACTCGTTGCAGTTGAAGGAAATCCGGTAAACAAGTTACGAGTTAAAAAGAGTTGGCACGGCAGAACAACAGCTAACTACCTTTACGAAAACGCATTACGCACCTAACTTTATTGCCAGCCATGTAAAAGAGGCGAGAATTACACCTTTTTGCAGGGTAAAACGGATAACGGCACAGTTCCGACAGGAGGCTGATGTCAGTCGTACCTCATCGCCATGTCTCGGGACATAATGTAGAAATCTAAATTTGTGTCTTAATTATTTACATAAATGTCCCAACAAGTGTCTCATATCGTTGCATAATGAGATAAAACCTGTTTTACATGCGAAAATCATGGGAATTTTTTGATTTTGGTGTCTAAATATTTTACAGAGTCGTGCGTAAGGTTCGAAAAGGGCGGCTAGAACGTTAATTCTGCTTTGCCAGAAGACATGCAGCCCAATGGCTGGATGCAATTTCGCGCAACTGCGGAACATCCGTTTTGCAACGTTCTTCGGCAATCGGGCAGCGCGGATGAAATGGACAACCTGGCGGCGGATGAATCGGCGACGGCACGTCACCCGGCAAAATGATGCGCTGCCGTTTCGTCTCCGGATCCACTTCCGGCACGGCGGAAATCAGTGCCTGGGTGTAGGGATGTTGCGGCGTACGAATGAGTGCTTTAACTTCGGCTGTTTCGACGATTTTGCCGAGATACATCACCATCACGCGACGGCTGATGTGTTCGATCACCGCGAGGTCGTGCGCGATGAAGAGATAAGCGATGCCACGCTGCTGCTGTAAATCCTGGAGTAAATTGATGATCTGCGCCTGCACGGAAACGTCCAGCGCGCTCACCGGCTCGTCGCAAATTATCAGTTCCGGTTCGACCGCCAGCGCACGGGCGATGCCGATGCGCTGTCGCTGGCCGCCGCTGAATTCATGCGGATAACGCTGCGCATAGACCGGGTCGAGCCCCACGTCCTGGAGCAGTTCAAGGATGCGCTTTTGTCGCGCGAATTTGCTGTCGGCCAATTGGTGGATGTCCAGCGCCTCGCCTACGATTTGCTCGACCGTCATGCGCGGATTGAGCGAGCCGTAGGGGTCCTGAAAAATCATCTGGAACTTCCGCCGCCGCGCGCGCAATTCCGAACCACCCATCCCCGTGATGTCATCGCCGTTGAGCAAAACACTGCCCGCCGTCGGCTCGACCAGCCGGACAATGGCGCGGCCAAGCGACGTCTTGCCGCAACCGCTTTCGCCGACGAGACCGAGCGTCTCGCCCGGCTCGATGGCGAAGCTTACGTCGTCCACCGCCTTCACGAATTCGTGGGCGCGGCTGAACATCCCGTGTTTCACCGGGAAATGCACCTTCAGATTTTTGACTTCGAGCAGGCTCATGGCGTTTGCTAAAACGGACATCTGACCCATCGCCCGGCCTCGACCTCGACCAGTTCGGGGATTTTTTCCGAACATTCCGGCTTGGCCATCGGACAGCGCGGCGCGAAGCGGCAACCGGGCGGGGAATTGCCAATCCGCGGCACGTTGCCGGGTATGGCCGCAAGCCGGCTGACATCACCGTGCAGCTTCGGCACGCTCGCCATCAATGCCCGGGTGTACGGATGCAACGGGCGGCGTAAAAGTTCCTTCGCGGGCGAAAGCTCGACGATCTGCCCGGCGTACATCACCGCCACGCGGTCGGCCATGTCGCCCACGATGCCAAGGTTGTGTGTGATAAGCAGAATCGCCATGCCCAGCCGCTGTTTGAGGTCGTGAAGCAGCTCCAGAATTTGCGCCTGAATGGTCACATCGAGCGCCGTGGTCGGCTCGTCGGCCACGAGCAGCTTCGGCTCGCTGGCCAGCGCCATGGCAATCATCACGCGTTGCTGCATGCCGCCGGACATCTCGAACGGATAATTTTTGATGCGCGATTCCGGCGCGGGAATGCCGACGAGTTTCAACAAGCGAATGACCTCGTCGTTGGTTGCCTTTTCCGGTTTGTGCAGTTTGAGCGATTCCTTGATCTGGTTGCCGACGCGGAAGACGGGATTCAGCGACGCGCCCGGTTCCTGAAAAACGTAGCTGACCACACCACCGCGGATGCCGCGCAGCTCGCCGTTCGACATTTTAAGCACGTCACGGCCATTCAATAAAATTTCCCCGCCGACATAATTTGCCGGTGGCACCGGCACGAGCCGCGCGATGGAAAGGGCGGTCACGGTTTTGCCGCAGCCGCTTTCGCCCACGAGGCAGACTGTTTCACCCGCGCCGATGGTCAGCGACACGCCGTCCACGGCGCGCAACGCGTCCGCGCCGGTGCCGAAATCCATTTTGAGATTTTTGATCTCGAACAGGTTCATGACTTCGTGTCCGCGGCGTCTCTTAATCCATCGCCAAGAAAGTTGAAAGCCAGAACGGTGACAAAAATCGCCGCGCCGGGCGCGAGCAACCAGGGATAATTCCGCAGATACTCGGTATTTTGGGCGGCGGTCAACATGTTGCCCCAACTCGCGTTCGGTTCCTGAATGCCCACGCCGAGAAAGCTCAGCACCACCTCGCCCAAAATATAGTACGGCACACTCAGCGTTGCTGCGACGATGACATACGAAAACGTGTTCGGTAAAATGTGGCGCACGATGATTTTCAAATGTGACTGGCCGAGAGCGCGCGCGGCCAGAACGAATTGCTGTTCCCGCAACGACAGCGCCATGCCGCGGATCACCCGCGCCATGCTCGCCCAGCCGATAAAACTGAGAATAATGATAATCATGGCATAAACCTGCGCTGAACTCATTCCCGGCGGGAATGTCGCGCGCAGTGAAATGATGAGATAAAGTGCCGGGATGGACATGATCAACTCGCACAACCGCATGATAACCGTGTCGGTCCAGCCGCCGAAATACCCGGAAATCCCGCCGATCATCATGCCGAAGGTGAACGACAGCAGAATGCCAATGATGCCGATGGAAAGCGAAATTTGCGAGCCGTAAAGCAGGCGGGAGAAGACGTCGCGCCCAAATTGGTCCGTACCGAGCAGATAAACCGGATAATTTTCATCGCCGGTGCCGAACAAATGAACGGTGGCTGGAATCAGGCCGAGCAATTTGTATTTGTCGCCGCGAACAAAAAAGCGCGGCGGCTTCGAATCGCCGGCAACGGCGTGATAAACAAAGCTTCCGGTTCCCGGTTCGTAACGCGGCACGACGAGGCGAAAACCTTCCAGCCTCGGCCATATCGGCGGATGAAAAAAGCGATCGCGGTCCTGCCGGTCGTAGTTGTAAGGCGCAATGAATCCGGCGAACAACGCCACGAGATAAAGCCCGATCAAAATCACGCCACCCGCCATCGCAATGCGCCGCCGCGTCAACCGCCGCCGGAACAATTGCCACGGCGAGAGCGGCTGCTCTGCGTTCGGATTTTGAATGGGTGCGGTTTCGTTCATTTATTTCAGCCGGATGCGCGGGTCACTCCACGCGAGCAGCAGGTCGGCGATGAAATTTCCCACCACCAGCAGCCCCGTGGCCATGACCACGCAGTCCACGACCAGGTAGGAATCCTTGGCGAAAAAGGCCTCCATGGTCAGCCGACCCAGCCCCGGCCAGGCCATGATGTTCTCGACGATGAAAGCGCCGCTCAAAAGCGCGGCGAGCGAATAGCCAAAGATGGTCAGCAGCGGATTGATGGCGTTACGGAGTGCGTGTTTGTAAATCACCCAGCCTTCGCCGAGTCCACGGGCGCGCGCGGCGGTGACGTATTCGGCACGCAGCGTGTCGAGCAGGTTCGAGCGCATCTGGCGCATGATGCCCGCCCAATCCGCGGCCGCCAGCACCAGCGCGGGCAAGATGAGGTGATGCGTGCGGTCCCAGAATTGTTGTACCGGCGGCATCAGATCATGGAGCGGGCTTTCCGCCCCGCCGACAGGGAACCAGCCGGTGGCCGCCGCGAACCACAACGCCAGCAGTGACAACAGCACGTCGGGAACGGACAATCCGAGAAACGCCGCCAGCGAACAACCACGGTCAATCCAGGAATCTTTTTTAACCGCCGCCCAGATGCCCAGCGGCAGGGCGATGCCCCACGCAATGATCATGGCAAAAAACGAAAGCAAGAATGTGTTCCACAATCGTTGGACGATGAGCGAGGTCGCCGGGATTTTGTAAGCCATCGAATAGCCGAAGTCGCCGCTCAGGACGCTTTTGAACCAATAGAAGTATTGGACATACCACGGCCGGTCGAGGTGGAATTGCGCCTTGAGCCGGGCGACGGTTTCCGGCGAGATTTGCGGGTTTTGCGAAAGCGCGGTGAAGAAATCGCCCGGCGCCAGCGACATGAGCAGAAACGTCAGCAGCGACACACCCACCAAGAGCGGAATCATGTGCAGCAGCCGCTTGAACAGATATGACCACATGGCAATACCGGTCTGAACGTGGCAAAAAATATTCGGGCGCGCGAGATTTTGTTTTGGCCGGGCGGCGCCGCCCCGCCAGTTTCAAAACGAAGCTTTCGGCAGACAGAAGAAAATGCTAGTGTCAGGCGCATGAGAAGAATGGTCTGGAGCAATGTGATTTTGGCCGTGACGGTCGCCTGCCTGTCCGGCTGCGGAAAAAAATCCGAACCCGCCCCGCCGGTAAAGCCCGCCGCCAGTTATCCGTTGCCCGAGCCGCCGCTGGTGGCCGATTGCGAACCGGGCATTCCCGGCGGACGGCTCATCATCGCTGAACCGGGCGATCCTAAGACGTTCAATCCCATCACCGCGAACGAATCTTCATCCTTCGACATTTTCCGGTTTTTGTTCACGCCGTTGCTGGGGGCGGATTTGATCACCCAGGAAATCGAGCCGGGCCTGGCGGAATCGTGGACTAATTCGCCGGATGGCAGGACCTGGATGTTCAAGCTGCGGAAAAATCTGCGTTGGAGCGACGGAGCGCCGCTGACGGCCGACGACGTGTTGTTCACGCTCAACGACGTGGTTTACAACCCGGACATTGACAATGTCACGCGCGACGCGCTCACCGTGGACGGGAAAAAATTCACCGTGACGAAGATTGACGATCTGACGGTGCAGGTGGTGACGCCGGAAATCTTCGCGCCGTTTCTGGACGTGTTTGGCGCGGGTGTGGTCATTCTGCCGAAGCACATCCTGGCGAAAACCGTTGCCGACAAAACGTTTGCCTCGGCCTACGGCATCAACTGGAAGCCGGAGAACATCATCGGCAGCGGGCCGTTCCGGCTCAAGGAATACAAAACGGCGCAGTCCATCCTGCTGGAACACAATCCGTATTTTCTGGAAGTGGACAAGAAAGGGCAGCGGCTGCCGTATTGCGACAACATCGTTTTCACCGTCGTGCCTGATCGCAATGCCATCTCGCTGCGCTTTTTGAGCGGCGAGTGCGACGTGCATGATTACATCTACGCCAACGAATACGACCATTTCAAGGCCGAGTCCGCCAACGGCAAATTTCAACTGCTCGAACCCGGCATCGGCCTGGAAACCGACTTTTTCTGGTTCAACGAAAACACGAATGTGGATGCGAAAACCGGCAAGCCCTTCGTGGATCCGAAAAAGTTGAAATGGTTCCGCAATGTAAAATTTCGCCAGGCCTGTGCGTATGCCATTGACCGCGACAGCCTCATCAAATCCGTTTTTTCCGGGCGCGGGATTCCAAATTATGGCCTGGTGACACCGGCCAACAAAAAATGGTTCAATCCGGACATCCCGCAATATCCCTACGATCTGGCCAAGGCGCGCGAACTGCTCAAAGAAATCGGCATCGAAGACCGCAACGGCGACGGCACTTTGGAGGACGCCGACGGCAATGCGATTGAATTCGTGTTCAACACCAACATCGAGAACAACTCGCGCATGAAGGCGGCGGTGCTCCTCCAGGCCGATTTGCAGAAGCTTGGCTTCAAGGTCGTTTTGCAGCCCATCGAATTTAACACGCTCATCCACAAAATCGACGGCACCTACGATTACGATTGCGTCCTGATGGGATTGTTTGGTGACGGCACGGATCCATCCTTTACCTCCAACGTCGTCCGGTCCGACGGCTTCACCCACCATTGGTTCCCCCGGCAGAAACATCCATCCACCGATTGGGAAGGGCGCCTGGATTACCTGATGAACGCGCAGAACAAGACGCTGGATTTCAAAGAACGGAAAAAAGATTTTGACGAGGTCCAGCGGATTACCGCCGAACAACAGCCGCTGATTTTCACCGTCACGCCCTATTATTATGCGGCGGCGCGTTCAGACATCGGAAATCTGCGTCCGACGGCGCTGTCTTTTTACCGCGTGACTTGGAACGCTGAGGAGCTTTACTTCAAGAAATAACACGGACTCAGGCCAGACCGAACACCTTTGCGAGCAACAGGAGCGTTTCGCCAACGGCGAGTGTCAAGGCGTCCTGCACAAACCGGAACTGGATCACGATAATGACGGCGATGAAACCAAATCGCGCGAAGTTCGCATAAGCTTCCCAGCTCATACCGGTCAGATTTCGCAGTACGTGTGAACCGTCGAGTGGCGGGATGGGAATGAGATTGAAGAAGCAGAGCAGCAGGCTGAGTGAGGCGAATTGCCAACACACAACGGCCATTGGTTTAAAATGAATCAGCAATCCCACGCGTGCCAAGGACACCAGCGCAACCGCCAAAATTAAATTCATTGCCGGACCGGCCATGGAAACCAGGATGTCATCCCGGCGTGGATTCCGCAGATTGTAAGAATTCACCGGCACCGGTTTCGCCCAGCCAAGAACAAACCGGGTGACACTCGACGGGCCAAAAATCATGAACAACGGCAACAGGACCGTGCCAATCGGGTCGATGTGGACGATGGGATTGAGCGAGCAGCGACCTTGTAAGCGCGCCGTGTCATCCCCGCATTTTTCCGCCGTCCACGCATGGCCGAACTCGTGAAACGTCAGCAGCACAATCAGCCCCAAATAACTGATCAAACCCTCAATAATCAAATTTGCATCCATGTGCGCTTAGCTTAACCTCCGCGCCGGCGTGAGTCGAGGCTGGACGCGCCGGTCAATTTATCTTATACCTTGGTTAAGCGGATTTTTGCCCATTAAACATTTTAACGGTTAATTTATGCCATTGCTCGACGGGAAATTAGGAATTGTCTTCGGTGTTGCCAACCAACGCTCCATTGCCTGGGCCATTGCGCAGGCGTGGGTGCGCGAAGGCGCGAAGCTCGCATTCACGTATCAGGGCGATCGCGTCAAGGAAAGTGTCACGGAACTCGCCGGCGAGTTCGGCGCGGACACGCTCATCCTGCCGTGTGATGTGACGAAGGACGAGGAAATCGCCGGCGTCTTCAAAACCGTCGGCGAAAAATTCGGCAAGCTACATTTGCTCCTGCACTCGGTGGCGTTCGCGCCGAAGGCCGCGCTCGAAGGCGAATTCGTGAATACCAGTCGCGAGGCGTTCCGCATCGCCCACGACGTGAGCGCCTATTCACTCGTCGCGCTGTCGCGTGCCGCTGTGCCGCTCATGCCCGACGGTGGCAGCATCATTGGCATGAGTTATTACGGCGCGGAAAAAGTCGTGCCGCATTACAACGTCATGGGCGTGGCCAAGGCCGCGCTCGAAGCCAGCACACGCTATCTCGCCTACGATCTCGGCCCGAAAAAAATCCGTGTGAATTGCATCAGCGCCGGGCCGGTTAACACGCTGGCGGCGCGCGGCATAAGCGGTTTCAATGAAATGATCAAACATCACGAAGTCCACGCGCCGCTCAAGCGCAACGTGCTGCCCGACGAACTCGGCGCGACCGGCGTGTTCCTCGCCAGCGACGGCGCCGCGGCCATCACCGGGCAGGTGCTTTACGTGGATTGTGGCTACCAGATCATGGGGATTTGAGGTAGCACAGGCCTCCGGCCTGTTGTTTCGGGCGTCGCGCCCGAAACCGTCAGGAGACGGATGGACGCATTCCGCTCGGACGTTCTTCCGACCACAGCATCCCTCGACGAAATTCGGCGGGACGCCGAATTTGACCCGCAAGACGCGGGTGCTACCCTTTTTTCATTCGCGCGACGTAAGCGCCGTCCACATTGTCCACAAACGGCAGCAACTCGCGCTCGGATTCCAATTTGAACCCGGTGTGATCGCTTAAAAATTGCTTCACAACCCCGCCGTTTTCCTCCGGTTCCAGGCTGCACGTGCTGTACACCAAAACACCGCCGGGTTTCACCTGGGTCGCGGCTTGTTGGAGCAAATCCAGTTGCACGACCCGGAGGCGTTCGATTTCCTCCGACTGGATCCGCCAGCGCAAATCCACGCGGCGGCGCATTACACCGGTGTTGGAACACGGAGCGTCCACCAGGACGCGGTCGAATTTTTCGATCCCCTCACCCGGTCCCGCTTTACGGGGACCACCCTCTCCCCGCCTGGGCGGGGAGAGGGAATGTTTTTGCGTGGTTTCAGATTTTTCTCCCTCTCCCCGCCAAACGGGGAGAGGGCCGGGGTGAGGGGTGTTGAGGAAAGTGTCTACGCAGGTGACACCCAGTCGTAGGCAATTTTCTTGGATCCATTTCAGTCGTTCATCCGAAACGTCCTGCGCGACAATGCGGCCCTGGTTGTTCATCAACTGCGCGATGAACGTCGTCTTGCCACCGGGCGCGGCGCAGAAATCCAAAATCGTTTCGCCGGGCTGCGGTCCGAGCATGCAAACGGCGAGCAGCGTGCCGGGGTCTTGAATGTAAAACCAGCCGTCGCGAAAACTCGCCAGCGACGATAGTGGCGGATGCGACTTCATCTCAAAGACCAGGTTTTCCTCCAGCCAGTCGCGCCGAACGAAATCGTATTCCACGCCTTCATCGCGCCAGCGGGTGAGCAGGTCGCCGGCATCTTTCAAGGTAGGGCGCGTCACTCCGTGCGCGCCGCTCTCGGCTTGCTGGCGTTCGGCGGGCAGGGGACTGCCCGCCCTACCAAATTTCAGCGTGTTGACGCGCGCGAAGGTTTTCGGCGGTGTGTTGTTCCATTCCAGAAGCGACGCGGTTTTTTCGATGCCCCAGCGCTTTTGCCAGCGGGCAACCAGCCCTTTGGGATGCGACCAGCCCAGTGCGGGCTGCGAAATTTTTAATCCGGCCAGAAGTTTTTTGGTTTCGTCATGCTCGCGCAAGTAGCCGCGCAGAACAGCGTTCACAAAACCGGCCTGGGCGCCAAAACCATTCTGCTTGGCCAATTCGATGGTTTCGTTGACGGCAGCATGGTCGGGAATCCGGTCGAGCCAAAAAATTTGGTAGAGGCCGAGCCGCAACAAGTTTTGCAAGGCGGGCTTTTGTTCGCGCCCATCTGTTTTTCGAGCGATGAGCCAGTCGAGTGTCGCCTGCCAGCGCACGATGCCGTACACGATTTCCTGACAGAGCGCGCGGTCGGCGGGCAAAAGTTGCGCGCCATGCAGCGCGGTTTCAAGCAAATCTTCAATGAATTTGCCCCCGGCGCGTCGTTGTTGCAAAACGCGCACCGCGATTTCTCTTGGTTTTTGTCCGCCCACCAATTTTAATGATGCCATACGACTTTTGGGACGCGAGATTAAAAGGCTTTTATGAGAGAAGAATTCGAGAAATTGGCGGCGGCGGGAAAAATCGAAGGGCGGCACGTGGAGCCGCTGACGTTGCTGGCGGAAAGCGGCTGCTGCATGCATCGCAGTTGGGGCTTCGGGCGCATCAAAACGGTGGACACGGTTTTTGCGCGGTTCACCATTGATTTCGCCGGCAAACCGGGACACACAATGGATTTGGGCTTCGCCGTCGAAAGCCTCAAACCGATTCCCAAGGATCACATTCTCGCGCGCAAGGCCAACGATCTGGAAAGCCTGCGCCAGATGGCCGCGCATCATCTCGATTTGATCAAGCTTGTGCTGAACAGCTACGGCGGCAAGGCGATGGCGGACCAGATTCAGCAGGCGCTCGTGCCGGATGTTATTCGCGACGATTGGAAAAAATGGTGGGAAACCGCGCGGCGTGAAATGAAAAAGGACGGACACTTCATCGTGCCGCTGAAAAAAACCGAGCCGGTCGTCTATCAAGCCAAGGAAACTTCCTTGCAAGACCGGTTGATGGCGAATTTTCGCGCGGCGAAAGGTTTGAAGGCGCGCGTGGCAGTCGTCGGCGAATTGTCGAAAAGCGCTTCGGACCTGGCCGACAAGCAGGCCGCTGCCGGCGAAATCATGGCCACGCTGAACGCGGACATTGTGTCGTATCAACGCACGCAGCCGTCGGTCGCGCTGGAGGCCATTTTTGCGCGCGACGAATTGCGCGAAATCGCCGGGTTGCAACCGGCGGCCGACGAAATTACCGCCGCGCAACTCTGGTCGCAGGACATCAAATTCGGTCCGGTGCTGGAACAGATTCCCGCCGCGAAACATCATCACGCGCTGGGGTCGTTCAAGGCTGCGAATCCCGAGCGCTGGCATGAAGTGCTGCGCGGTTCGCTGAATTTCGTTTCCGCGAAATTGTGCCGCGAGTTTGCCAATTTGCTGATTCAGGAGGGCAAGATGGATTTGCTCAAGGAAACGCTCTCGCGGCTGATCAACCAGCACACGGCGGGCAGCGAACTGTTGCTCTGGCTCGGACGAGAACGCAGCGATGCCTTTGCCGACATTCTCGGGCCGGAAGTTTTTCGCGCGATGCTCACCGCAATGGAACGGGATCAATTCAACGAAAAGCGCTCGAACCGGCTGCGCGAATTCATTTTGGACGACCACGAATTGCTGGCCGAGTTGACCGCGTCCGCCGACATCGATGTTGTCAAGGACCTCACCCGCGCATTGCAACTGTCGCCGGTGTTCGATGACATGGACAAACGTTCGCTCCTGGCGCGGCTCGTCAAAAGCCATCCCGCCGTCCAATCGCTCATCACCGGCGAACAGGCCAAACAGGACAGCTCGATGCTGGTTTCGTGGGAGAGTCTCGAACGCCGCAAGGCCGAGTATCAGGAACTGGTGCAGAAGAAAATCCCCGCCAACTCCCGGGAAATTGCCCTCGCCCGCAGTTACGGCGACCTCAGCGAAAATCACGAATACAAGGCCGCAAAGGAAATGCAGAAAATGCTCATGCGCCGCAAGGACGAACTCGAAACGCAGCTCACCCGCGCCCGTGGCACGGATTTTTCCAACGTGCGTACCGACATCGTCAGCATCGGCACGATTGTGCGGGCCACCGATCTGGGCGCGAACCAGCCGGAAACGTTCACCATTCTTGGCGCCTGGGACTCCGACCCGGACAAGGGCATCATCAGCTATCTCACACCCGTCGCACAGTCATTGCTCAACAACAAGGTTGGTGACGAAGTGGAATTTGAGCTGCACGGTGCGAAACGCCGGCATCGCATCGAACGTATCGAAGCTTTCCGGGCTGCAGCCACTGCGCCGAATGGAACGGCGGCGGCCGTTTCAACTTCTTAAAAACACAAAAGGCGCAAAGTGTTTTACCCCTTTGCGCCTTTGTGCCTTGGCGATTGAAACTTTTCAGCCCTTGCCGCCGAAACTCACGTAGTCGTCCAAGTCGAGCAAATCGAACCATGTCACAATGTCGGTGCGCTTGGGTGCGCCGCTCTTGTGCAATCCGTTGAAAAATTCGCGTGAATCCGGATTGTCCGGCGCGCGCTGTTCCTGCCACGCCGACCATGCGGCGATTTCCGGTGCGGTGCGTTTATGCTTCGCATGAGCGTTGATCCATTCCAGGACCTCGGTGTCGCTTTTCTTTAATTCCTTCTTCAATGCTTCGGGGTCAATGCCTGCGAACGTCAAAAACTGCTGGTCGAGCGGGCAGGCGTAATGGTAATCGCCGTTTTTGCCGGCGAGGGTTGCGCGGCCCTTGTCGAGGCAGCGCGGCAGAATCACGTAACCGCCCAGCCGCACGCGCGGGCTGCGCGGCGGTTGCTTGGTCAGATCAGGGGTGTGCAATGACATAATCGTTTTGGTTTGTTGGTTTTAATTTCAATTTATCGCATTTCATTTTACAACCCGCTAAAATTGCCCCGAAAATGCCGAATTGCAAGTGGGGCGCGAAATTTTTACCTTGGTCGCGTGAAACACTCGGGAAAAGCCGTGCTTGCCGCACTGCGCCTCATCGGTTTGTCCGGTGCGGCAGTGATCGCGCTGTTGGTGGGCGCCTGGCTGGCCAAATACATCGGGGCGTTTGTACTGCATTACCTGACGTGGGCGCTTGTCGGACTTTGGATGTTGTTCATCGTCTTCACCTTTTATTTCTTCCGCGATCCCGATCCGATGGTGCCGACGGGCTCCGACCTCGTCATTGCGCCCGGCCACGGCAAGGTGGATGTGATTGATACGACGACCGAGACGGAATTCATGGGTGGCGAATGCCAGCGCATCTCGATTTTTCTCTCGGTGATTGATATTCATGTCCAATACGCGCCGCTGACGGGCCGGGTCGCTTTTTTCAGACATACACCCGGTCAATATCTCAACGCGATGAAGACCGACTGCGCGAAATTCAACGAGAACGTGCTCATTGGCCTTGACGCCGCCGAGCCGCGCGGCGAAAAGGTCGGTGTGCGCCTCATCGCCGGTCTCATCGCCCGCCGCATCGTGCCGTGGATCGTCCAAAACGACACCGTCCAGCGCGGCGAACGCATCAGCCTGATTCAATTCGGGTCGCGCGTGGAGGTTTATCTGCCAAGCCGCGCCAAAATCAAAGTGAATCTGGGCGACAAGGTCATCGGCGGCGAAACCGTGATTGCCGCGTTTGGTTGACAATGAATTTTCAACATTTTCAATTGAACGGAATCTCATTAACACCCTGCTTTAGCGTGGTGTTAACTGCGGCCGATGGGAAGATGGCCGTTTCAACGGCTTCGAATCATGAAAAGCCGTTGAAACGGCTGTGGATTTACGACGCATCAAAGCACCGGGCTGAAGCCGCGGTGTCGGTGAGAAAGTCACGGCATAATGCAGAATCATCCAATTGAGAATCAAATGAGCGAACCGATTTCTCCAACACCGCCGCCCGACGATTCGGACGAGAGCCGGTTGAAAATTTATTTTCTGCCGAACCTGCTGACGGCGGGCAATCTGTTCTGCGGCTTTGTGGCGCTGACCAAAATCGTCGAGGCCGATCCGGTCGCCGACAATTATGTCAGCCAGATTTACCTCGCGCTCATCTTCATTTTGTTCGCGTGCGTGTGTGATTTGTTGGACGGGCGCGTGGCGCGCTGGGGCGGCGCCGACAGCCCGTTTGGCCGCGAATTCGATTCACTGGCCGACTTGATTTCCTTCGGCGCCGCGCCGGCGTTCCTGGTGCACCGCATCGTGTTGCGCGACGTGTGGCCGGAACATCCTGAAATCGGCTGGTTCATCGCCTCGATTTACCTGATTTGCGGCGCTTTCCGCCTGGCGCGATTCAACGTGCTGTCCCTGCAGCCGGGCGGCAGCGGCCGGGAATTTGTCGGTTTCCCCATTCCCTCGGCGGCGGCTCTGGTGGCGTCGTTGACACTGTTCATGATGTGGGTGGAGGAAAAGGAGTTTCCCCGGGGCAAATGGCGGTTTCTGCTGCCGGTGCTGCTGCTGTTCCTGTCGTGGATGATGGTAAGCCAGGTGCGTTATCCCAGCTTCAAATCGCTGGACCTGCGCGCGACCCGGACCTTCACCAAAACGCTGGTGGGAATTTTGTTTGTCGGCTGCGTGATCGTTTTGCGGGAAAAAATCTTGGTGTTCGTCCTGCCCGCATTCTTCACACTGTATCTCATCTACGGCTTCGTGCGGCCCCGCCTCTCACGCGCCTGGCGCCGGGAAATTGAAGAGGAGGACGACGACGAGCCGGAATCCGCCCCCTGAAAACCATGCCGGAAATTCAGGCCATTTTGTTTTCCGCCCTGACGGGCTTCATCAGCGGCCTGCTGCTCTCGATGCCCGTCGGCCCCGTGAATCTCACCATCATCAATGGCGGCGCGCAGCGCGGGTTCAAATGGGCGATGCTCATCGGCCTCGGCGCGGCGACGATGGATGTGATTTATTGCACGATTGCGTTCACGGGTTTTTCGTCATTTTTCGGCAATCGCATGGTAAAAGCGTCAATGGAAGTGTTCACCTTCGTCTTCATGCTGTTTCTGGGCGTGAAATTTCTCTCCGCGAAAACGGTGATCGCGCCCACGCAATTCGGCGCGACGGCCAGCCGGATTGAACAGCGCATCGGCGAAAAATTGCATCCGCACTCGGCGTTCATGACCGGTTTCACGCGCGTGCTGGGCAACCTCGGCGTGTTGTTGTTTTGGATCGTGCTCGCGGCCAACTTCATGTCGCGCGATTGGGTTGATGAAACATTGGCCGGGAGGTTCGCCTGCATCGCCGGCGTTGCGCTGGGCGCGAACCTGTGGTTTTTTGTGGTGAGCTGGATGTCGTCGCGCGGTCAGGGCCGGTTGAGCGAACGAACGCTCCTGCGCATGGAGCATTTCTCCGGCATTTGCCTGCTCGTGCTGGGATTTTATCACGGCGCGCTCATCGCGTTGCAGTTGGCGCGATATAGACATGGAATTTGAGATGCCGGCGCGCGAAAATTTTTCCACCATCAAACCATGTTAAAAGCTGGAATCGTCGGTCTGCCCAACGTCGGGAAATCCACGTTGTTCAATGCCGTCACCCGCTCGCACAAGGCGCCGGCGGAGAATTACCCCTTTTGCACCATCGAGCCGAACCTCGGGGTCGTCTCCGTGCCGGAGCCGCGGCTCGAACCGCTCGCAAAGATTGCGAAAACCCAGACCCTCATTCCCACGACGATTGAATTCGTGGACATCGCCGGTCTCGTGAAAGGCTCGTCGCACGGCGAAGGCCTGGGTAATAAATTTTTAAGCCACATCCGCGAAGTGGACGCCATCCTGCATGTCGTCCGCTGCTTCGAGGATCCTGACATCGTCCACGTCACGGGCAGCGTGGACCCGGTGCGCGACATTGAAATCGTCACCACCGAACTGGTGCTGGCGGACATCGAAGCGGTCAAAAAGCGGCGGGAAAAAATCGCCAAGGACGTGAAACGCGGCGACAAACACGCGTTGCTGGAGGACCACCTGCTGGAAAAGATTGACGCCCATCTGGACACGGGCAAACCGGCCAATACGTTTGCGCTGCCGATGTCGCCGGATGAGAAAATCATCCAGCGCAGTTTTTTCCTGCTGACCGACAAGCCAACCGTCTTCGTCTGCAACGTCAAGGAAAATGACCTTGCCACCGCCGATAAAAATCCGTTCGTCCAAAAGGTGCGCGACCACGTGAAGACGCATCTCGCCTGCGAAGCCGTCGTCGTCAGCGCGCAGATTGAAAGCGACCTGGTGGATTTATCGCCGGACGAAGCGAAGGAATTTTTGCAGGAACTCGGCGTGGCCGAATCCGGCGCCGGCCAGCTCATTCGCGCCGCATATCATGTGCTCGGCCTGCGGACGTTTTTCACCTTCAACGAAAAAGAGGTCCGGGCATGGACGATTCACGCCGGCGACACGGCGGTGAAAGCCGCCGGCACCATTCACACCGACTTCGAGCGCGGGTTCATCAAGGCGGAGACGGTGAACTGGGATGATCTGGTGAAGAGCGGCTCGGTGGGCCACGCCCGCGAAACCGGCCACTACCGCATCGAAGGCCGCGATTACGTCGTCAAGGACGGCGACGTGCTGCTGTTCAAGTTCAATGTCTGATTTTGTTCGGAAAGTGGAGCATTCTCATTAGCACCGGGCTTCAGCCCGGTGATGACGGTCGCAGAGCATCAGGAAGCCGTTTCAACGGCTTTTGTGCGCGAGGGAAAACCCGTTGAAACGGGTTTAATCCAAATGATAACTGGATTTCACCCGGCTGAAGCCGGGTGCTAATCAGAGACACGCAAAAATTGGGATGCGCTTGATGCACCTGCAGGCCCCGCCTCCATGCTTGACAGCGGGGCCAGTCCTGTTATCCTAGTCTCGTGAACAGCAGCAGCAAGCAAGTGAACAACGCAGCCAGCAGCCAGTATTTCTTTTATTGGTTTTGGGCGGTAAGCGCGCACTTGCGGCTGCGATAGAACTTTAACCAAACAAATCGCCGCAGGTCGCCAGGACGCCTGCGGCGTTTTTGTTTTGGCAACCTTCGGTCAAACCGTAAAAAACCTATGATCATCGTGCTTAAACCCCGGATTTCGAGGAAGGAGGAGCGCTCCGTCCTCAAGGAAATCCGCCGACTCGGCTACATCCCCCACGTCATGCGCGGCGTGGCGCGCACCGTCATCGGCGCCATCGGCGACGAACTCACCCATGCCAATCTCGAAACGCTGGTCTCGCAATTCCCGGGCGCGGTCGAAAGCGTCACGCCCATCCAGAAACGTTACAAACTCGTCAGCCGCGAGGCGCACCCGGCCAATTCTGTCATCCGCGTCCGCGAACACGTCATCGGCGGCAAATCATTCCACGTCATGGCCGGGCCATGCTCGGTCGAAAGCGAGAAACAGCTGCTCCGGACCGCCGAGGCGGTGAAGGCCGCCGGGGCGACCTTCCTGCGCGGTGGGGCGTTCAAGCCGCGCACGTCCCCGTACGAATTCCAGGGACTGGGCGAGAAAGGCCTGAAGCTGCTCGACAAGGCGCGGCGCCTCACCGGGCTGGCCGTCATCACCGAATTGCTTTCTGAAAACCACGCCGAACTGGTGGCCGAATACACGGACATCATCCAGATCGGCGCGCGCAATTCACAGAACTTCCAGCTCCTCATCGCCGCCGCCCGGACCGGTAAGCCGGTTCTGCTCAAGCGCGGACTCTCCATGAGAATCGAGGAATGGCTGCTCGCGGGCGAATATGTGCTCGCCAATGAAAATCCGAATCTCCTGTTCTGCGAACGCGGCATCCGCACGTTCGAAACCTACACGCGCAACACGCTGGACCTTTCGGCCATCCCCATCATCAAGCGCGAATCGCACTGTCCGATCGTGATTGACCCGAGCCAGGGCGCCGGGCGCGCGGACTTGGTGACAGCGATGTGCAAGGGCGCGGTGGCCATGGGCGCGGACGCGTTGTTGATCGAGGTGCATCCCAACCCGGCGGAAGCCTGGAGCGACGGCGCGCAACAAGTATCGTTCGACATGTTCGCGAAGCTGATGAAGGAATTGAAGCCCTTCATCGCCGCGGCCGGGCGGGAATGAACGCAAAGATTTTTAGCCACGGATGAACACGGATGAACACGGATTTTTAACTACGAAATACACCAACCACACGAAAGGTAGGGCGCGCAGTCCCTTGCGCGCCGTGACTTTTTTCTCCCAAAACAGGCTTGCTGTGGCAAAATCTTGGCATGGCCAGCCGTAAAAAAATAACAGGCACAGAAATCCACAAGCGGATTCGCTCATATTGCGGTATCTTCAAATCCAAGCCTGGCGAGAAATCCGCCGTGCAGGAATTGTTGGAAGACCGCGCCGCCGAGCGCGACCGGGAAAATCGTTGGTCACCGAAATCAAAACCGGCTGGCTGAGGTGGTAGTGTAATCGGAAGAGACCGCTGATGAACACGGATATCTCAGTGCGTTATTGTCAAATTGGGTTTGAAAGTCATCTGTCGGTTCGGCGGGTCGCTTCACTATCAATTTTTTCCCTTCCGCACAGACAGGCAGGGTGCCTGTACCACTCTGTTTTGCGTCTTTTGCGCTTTTTTGCGGCAAGAACTGTTTCGGCTCGTCGGTAGCCTTCCACCCTCCGTAGCAAAACTACTGCGGAGGACGGGCGCCCCACCGTTCGCAGTTAATCATCCGCCGAAGAATTTTTGAATCTCGCGGATGACTTCCACGAACCGGTCCACTTCGGCTTTGGTGTTATAGAAATAAAAACTGGCGCGGGCGGTGGATTCCACGCCCAGCCGGCGCATGAGCGGTTGGGTGCAATGATGCCCGCCGCGCAAGGCTACGCCCGCCTGGTCCGCCATTCCCATCATCAAGCGCGAATCGCACTGCCCGATCGTGGTTGACCCGAGCCAGGGCGCCGGGCGCGCGGACCTGGTGGCGGCGATGTGCAAGGGCGCGGTGGCCATGGGCGCGGACGCGTTGTTGATCGAGGTGCATCCCAACCCGGCGGAAGCCTGGAGCGACGGCGCGCAACAGATGTCGTTTGACATGTTCGCGAAGCTGATGAAGGAATTGAAGCCGTTCATCGCCGCAGCCGGCCGCGAATAAACTGGCTGCCACGACTCAAAAATCTGTCGGAGGGTCGAACTCCGCGAGACCCGAAAATTTAGGGCGCGTGGAACTCCGCCTTCCGAAAGCTAACAATGCCCACTGTGCGTGGGGAAATTTCCTACACTTCGCGCTTTGGTATGGTTCGTTGCTGAATCGTTGCAAGAAAAGCTCCTCGGATTACAGCTACAACCTGCTGCCATTTCACCGAACGAGCGCCCGATAAAATCGTTGCGGGTTGTTAGTCGCCACAGGATCAGCGAACTTGATTTCGCCAAACGCGGCCGGGTTGGTGAAGATCGGGGACCAATCTGTCAGATTGGTCGATGTTTCCATTACCAACGGTCCTTGGCCGGTTAAGTCGATCAGTTTGATGAGGAATTGGCCGTTGATGTATCGGATGTCTTCTCCACTCGTGCTAAAAGACACCGGCACCCCCAGAATGCTGAGCGTGGCGACTGAACTCGTCACCGACCCGTAAACGTTGGTCACGACAACTTGATAAAAGCCGGCGTTAGTGGACTGAGCATGAGTGAAAGTCAGAAAGAAGTTTGTGTCGTTGCACAAGTCGGCACCGTTAAATTGCCACTGATAACTCAATGGCAGCATGCCGCCAGCCACCACCGTGAATGTCGCCGCACCTCCCACCACCACCGTTTGATTCGTTGGGTGGGAAGAGATAACAGGTCGTGTTCCCACGGCATACAAATCCCATTGGACATTTATCGGCACTCCCGAAGTACTGGTGTTACCCCAAATCCTGAATGCGATTTCCGGAGGGGGTGGGCCAGCTATCCCATAACCAATAGGCGACACGCCAAAATAACCATTGCAGCCATCACTGGTATTCCAAGCACCAGTCGCCACATCATTCGATATCGTAAGCCAGTTGCTTCCAAGGTTGGCCGACCAACCTACCACGACAAACGCATTGCTCTGGCCGTAATGCCAATAATTGGCCGGAACATGAGCACCACCATTGACGGAACCGAAATAGATAAAGTTGGTCATCGTAACCCCGGTGAATCGCCACTGGGCATCAAGAATATTGGCTGGTTCACTTTGTGTTACGGTGGCACTTGTGAGGAGTGCAAACCGGTACCCTCTGGGCGCAACATCTTTTGAAGCCAGCAGTCCAGTGCCTCGACCAACAGACGACCCATTGGTTCGCACGGTTGCTGAGGTGCCAATGTTCACGGTGTTAACATATCCGGGAGAGACAGTCAGCACTGCATTAGAGCTGAGGATCGAACCAAAAGCGTTGGTCACCAGCACCACGTAAGTGCCTTCTTGACTCAGTTGAACGTTAGTCAGAACCAGCGAGGCGTCCGTCGCCTCAGTCAGGTTCGTACCATTACAACTCCACTGATAACTTAACGGACGTGTGCCGCCAGCCAAGACCGCGAACGTCACCGTGCTCCCCACCTCCACCGTCTGGTTCGTCGGCTGGGAGATGATGGCGGGCAGCAGACCGTAGACGGTTAGTATTGCGCTGGAACTGGTTGTTGATCCAAAAGCGTTGGTCACCAGCACCGCGTAAGTGCCTGCTTGACTCCGTTGGACGTTGGTTAGAACCAGCGAGGCGTTCGTCGCCCCAGTCAGGTGCGTGCCATTACAACTCCACTGATAACTTAACGGATGTGTGCCGCCAGCGACCACTGCGAACGTCGCCGTGCTGCCCCCCTCCACCGTCTGGTTCGTCGGCTGGGAGATTATGGCGGGCGGCAGACCGTAGACGGTTAGTATTGCGCTGGAACTGGTTGTTGATCCAAACGCGTTGGTTAGCAGCACCGCGTAAGTGCCTGCTTCCGGAAATTGGACGTTGGTCAAAACCAGCGAGGCGTTTGTCTGTCCAACGATGTTTGTTCCATTGAATTGCCACTGGTAACTCAACGACTTCCGCATGCCTCCGACAGCAACCGTAAAGGTCGCCGTGCTTCCCACCTCCACCGCCTGGTTCGTCGGCTGGGACAGAATAAAGGGTGGAGCCGGCAACAAACACTTGCCATAGACACCGGCATTGTAAATGGATTGAATTTCAGTGTCGGAAAGCACGCGATTGTACAGCGAAGGTTCGTCAATCGCTCCGTAAAAACTGTTGGCCGTAGCGTCCCCTCGCGCACCGATGGCCACGGTGGTTAAGGAGAACGATTTCGGCCACATCGAACCTCCCCTGACTGTTCCATCGATATAGATGGTGTCACCAGTGCCAGTCGCGGTCACCGCCACATGATGCCAATTCGTATCGTTGACAGGTGCCCCGGTTCCGTAACAGCAGCCACTTTGAAAGAATAGAGTGCCATCGTTAAATAGACCAAATCCGTCTTCGCCGCCACCGAAGGCGAACAGATAGGCCTTGCTTCCGTTTTGAGTACTGAGCGTTGTGCTGGTTCGTTTGATCCACATCTCAACCGTGAATACCTGCAACCCAAAGCTCGAGAGATTGCCCAGCGTGATGGCATCGCCGTCGCCGTCGAGAACAAAGCACTGACCTATAAAACCCGGACCGTAAGTTGTGTTGCCGACCAACGAGCCGTTGATGGTTCCCATTCTATCGATGGCATTGCCTTCCGCCTGCCACCAACTGATCAACCCGGAGGGCGGCTCGGCACACGGCGTTGGTGAAATCAACGTCAATACCGCATTGGAACTGGTGATTGGGCCATACGCATTGGCTACCGTCACGGCGTACGTGCCGGCGTTGGTCGGTTGGACATTGAAAAGCATCAGCTCACTATTTGTCGCCCCAGCCATGTTCGTGCCGTTGAACAACCATTGGTAACTCAACGGCGGCGTGCCGAGCGCGGTAACGGTGAAACGCACTGCGGTGCCCAGAACCGCTGTTTGATTTGTCGGCTGGACCAGAATTGTTACCGGCGGTGGAACAACCGTCAGCGCCACGTTGGGACTGAAACGTGAACCATAAACGTCATTCACTTGCACACCGTAATAGCCGGCTTGGCTGAATTGCACATTGGTCAAGATTAACCAACTGTTGGTGGCACCCAAAATATTTGTTCCGTTATAACTCCACTGATAAGTCAAAGGCGGAGGGCCAATGGCAACCACACTGAACACCGCGTCGCTGCCGACGACGGCCGCCTGATTGGCGGGGGGCGTCGTGATGATTGGTCCACTTCGGGGAAACACGCCTGTGTAAACCGGCCCATCATAATAATCCTCTATTGCCGCGATTAATCTGCTTCCATCAGCAGAACAGGCGATCGTCGACCAACTCATATATGTGGGGGGCGTTCGTGGTCCGACACACGTCCAAGTTGTCCCTCCATCGTCTGAAATGTAAACTTGGTCCGATACGGCTGCAAGTCTGTAGCCATCTCCGGAACACGCCACTAATCCCGCCCCGGAAGCGGGCCCGGAAATTGTCCAACTCGCCCCCAGGTTTGTGGATATGTAAATGGAACCTCCAGCAGCAAACAGTTTGGAGCCATCCGCCGCCGAAGCCACAGATGTACAATTCATTCCCGGCAAGGTAGTTGACCTGCTTGTGGCGCCTGAATTGGTTGATACATAAACCGTACTACCACAAGCAGCCACCAACACGCCGCCGTCTGCTGACCAAGCGACTGGCATCCAATTTATACTGCCAGACATGCTGGATGCCATCCAAGTTGCACCTGAATTGGTCGAAACTTCAAAAACCCCTTCCCAGAATGCCCCCGCAGCCAATTTGGTTCCATCGGCCGAAGAGGCCATCGAACGCCACGAATAGGAAGGTGAAGTCGTCGCTGTCCATGTGACACCGGAATCTGTCGAGATGTAAATGGAGCCATACCACGGTGCCGCGGCCAATTTAGTTCCGTCGGCGGAGGAGGCAATTCCGCGCCAGCTTGCTGCCGGCCCATAGGGCCGCCAAATCACTCCTGATGAAGACGAGACATAGATCTGATGTCCTCCAGACAAGTCTACTGCAACCAACTTAGTGCCGTCTGCTGAAGAGGCGACGCCAGACCAATCTTCATTTGGCAGGCTCGTTAGTGTCCAGCCATTTGGAATGACGAACTGGACGTTGAGCATGGCATCAATCAAGTTTGGTGTCGGGGTTCCCCAACCTGTGCAAAGGTCGTAGCCTGGCACGGCGAAAAAGTTGTTTGGACTGTTGCTGTTTGTGTTGTTGCCGGTCGTAATGTCGTGGAATGCCGTGTTGTAATTCGTTCCTTGGCCAATGGCGTAGAGGGCATAATTGACAAAACCGACCGGTTGCTTGCCTTGAAGCCCCGCCTTCTCATTGACCAACGCCGTAAACGCTGCCCAGAGCGGAGTCGAAATGCTTGTGCCGCCCAGATACTGCGGCGCGCCGTTGTCGGCGATGGCATAAACCCTGTCCGCCACCATCGCAACGTCAGGGAGGTTCCGCATGGTCGTTGAACCATTATTGCTCGACATATTAATGCCTTGTTGCCATGACGGAATTGCCCAGCTTGTACTGATTCCACCGCCACTTCCAATGTCGTTGCCCCAGTTCCAGCAGGTTTCTGACACCCAGTTGCTTCCAGGCCCGCTGGTCGTCAAAGTCGTCCCCCCTACGATTGTGATATACGGGTCATCCGCCGGCGTGGTTACTGTTCCGCTGTAAGCATCATGATCTCCGGAACAATTAAAAAACGATTGTCCTTGCCCTGCCATTTGCTGAAAAACCTGCTCCATCGCCGGCCCCGTATGATACGTCCAGGAAGCGCTCAATTGCTGGGCCAGATTATCGGTCGCCATACGGTTCAAGAGATCTATGATAATTGTTGGTGTGGTGATGGAACCTTCATAGACGATAATCTGAGCTCCCGGAGCCATGGACATGACCATTTCGATATCCAAGGCAACCTCAACATTGTAGGAACCAGGGGTGCCGTCGAATCCGTCCACCAGCACATTGGTGATCGTCAGAATGTTCGTCAGACCGGCTTGGATCGCATATTGGACTGGATCATTGGTAAAGTATCCATCAAATTCTAACAGGCCAACCTTCTGCCCTGAGCCAGTGAGCGCAATGCCCGGAATGTAGGCTGCCCGGAAATCGTTGCCCATAAATGTCCCGCCAGGTCCTGAGCCGACGTTGGGCTTCGTCTCATTGGCTTGCACAAGGGGAGTTGCCATTTGGTGGTACATCGGACGCGGCATAACATAATCATCGAGGCCCACCACCTCCAATGCTTGAACCGTCAGGTCGATCGAAGGTTCAACATCCGGTGCATAAAACGTCCGGGCTTCGATCGGGTGATTGTAAACCACCAGGTTGACATGAAATGCACTTTCGATTTCCGCAACCGTTCCGCTCACGTCCAACAATGTGCGGTTGGGATGTGTTCCGGTCACAGTCAAACCCTGCGCTCTCACAAAATCCATGACAGCGCGATAGTCTTGTTCGGTCGGTCCAAACCTCTCGGCAAACTGCTGCGGCGTCAGGTACTGTCGGTAATTGGAACTCGTCGGATCGTAGAGTTGCTGGAGCAGATTGGTGAGTGCCTTTTGGTTGCGCAGCGGCAGCGCAAATACAAGATTTAAACGCTTCGAGCTTGCGAGTCGGTCCACCGGCCGCAATTTCGAAGTGACTGCAGGAATGTGATTGCGAAGCAATTGTCTTTCTGCTGACCGGACCGGAGTCGCGGAAAAGAGAAACAGAACTACTAAAGCTCCGACACTGAATCGTTTGCTGGCGTCACTTGTTTTACCCGCACCAACGAGCATCGGCAATGTTCTGCTTACGAAGCGCATGATTAATTCCAGCTGCAATTGATAATAAGAACAAATTTAGCCGGAAATGTCACGAAAAATATGCACCTAATGACAGCGGCGCTTGGTTTGGTTGTTATCATCGGTTTCAAATCTTGGGAAATTGATGATTGGGTTGCTTCCGCTTGTCTCTTTGCTTGGTGAGAACCCACCAAAGGCTGGGTCATGCGAGGGGAATGAGTGAAAATCAGATGTTGGCTGATCTACTCAATTGGACGTTGTTAACTGAAGCAAGTCATGGATTGCTTTACGATTTTCATGACTGGTTTACTGCGCGAAAAATTTCTGAATTTCCTTCACCACTTCCACGAACCGGTCCACTTCGGCTTTGGTGTTGTAAAAATAGAAGCTGGCGCGGGCGGTGGATTCCACGCCGAGCCGGTGCATGAGCGGTTGCGTGCAGTGAT
The DNA here is from genome assembly GCA_049510395.1 of Verrucomicrobiota bacterium. Lineage (GTDB taxonomy): Bacteria > Verrucomicrobiota > Verrucomicrobiia > Limisphaerales > UBA11358 > UBA11358. The sequence continues at coordinate 32,601 of JBEKYY010000016.1, read as the reverse complement.
GTCCACCACGCAAGGCCACGCCGGCCTGGTCGGCCAACGTCACCACGTCGTGCGCATGAATGTCCTTGAGCAGAAAACTAACCAGCCCGCCACGACCTTGCTTCGGGCCGAACAACCGGATGCCCTTCAGCGCGGCCAGTTTTTCGTAGGCGTAGGTCGCCAGTTCCTGGTCGTGTTTCCAGATGTTATCCCGCCCGATGGCGTCGAGATAGTCCATCGCGGCGTGCAGACCAATCGGGCCGGAAATGTCCGGCGTGCCGGCTTCGAACCGGTGCGGCGCCTTCTTGAACTCGGTCTTTTGATATTCAACGGACAAAATCATTTCGCCGCCGCCCTGATACGGCGGCATGGCGTCGAGCAATTCCTGTCGGCCCCACAAAATTCCGATACCGGTCGGCCCGCAGATTTTATGGCCGGAGAACGCGAGGAAATCGCAGCCGATGGCCTGCACGTCCACCGGCATGTGGCCGGCGCTTTGCGCGGCGTCCACGAGCGTGGTGATACCAAGCCTGCGCGCGCGGGCGCAAAGGTCGGCAACCGGATTCACCGTGCCCATCGAGTTCGAGATGTGGACCATCGCAAACAGCTTGACCTGTTTCGTCAGCAATGAATCGAGCTTGGTCAGATCGAGCAGGGCATCGTCACCTGAGATGGGTAAATAGGCGAGCCTGGCTCCGGTGCGTTGGGCGAGCAGTTGCCACGGCACCAAGTTGCTGTGATGCTCCATTTCCGTGAGCAGGATAATGTCGTTGGCTTTGAGATTTTTCGCGCCCCAGGAACCGGCAACCAGGTTGATGCCCTCGGTCGTGCCGCGTGTGAATACGATTTCCTCGGCGCTGCGGGCGTTGATGAACTTGGCGGCACGCGTCCGGGCGGCCTCATAACCCGCCGTGGCGCGATTGCTCAATTCATGGATGCCGCGATGGACATTGGCGTTGTCGCGTTCGTAGTAATGCACCAACGCGTCAATCACCGCGCGCGGTTTTTGCGATGTCGCAGCGTTGTCGAAATAAATCAACGGCTTCCCGTGGACCTGCTGGTCGAGGATCGGGAAATCCTTTCGCAGCGCCGCCCAGTCAACAGTTTTATTCATTGGAATTTTTTGCCACAGATGAAACACAGATTGAACGCAGATAAAATGAAAAATCTGTGTTTCATCTGTGTCAATCTGTGGCTACATCAGCCCGAGTTGCAGTTTGGCCGCCTCGGTCATCATGCTCTGGTTCCACGGCGGATCCCAGACCAGCTCGACGTTTGCCTCGTCAATAGGCTCCATGCTCATCAACTTGTTTTGCACGTCCTGCGCGAGCGCCGGCCCCATGCCGCAGCCGGGCGCGGTCAAAGTCATTTTCACATCGGCCTTGTAGCTGTTTTCGCCCACGGACGTGAGGTGACAGTCATAAATCAGGCCGAGGTCCACGATGTTGATGGGAATCTCAGGGTCGTAACAAGTCTTGAGTGTTTCCCAGACCTGTTTTTCCAGTTCGTCCTGCGTTACCGGCCCGCCGGTGGCCGCCACCGGTTTGGGATGCACGTCGAGGCCGAGCGCATCGGCGTCCTTGCCGTCAATGCGGAACATGTTGCCGTTGACGACGACGGTATAATTGCCGCCGAGCGATTGCATGACATAGGCCAGCCCGCCCTTTTGCAGCGTGACCTTCGTCCCGACGGGCACCACGGAGGCTTCGACGTCGCGGGTCAAAGTTTTTGGCTCAGTGTTATTCATGAGAAAAGAATAACTGATTTCACGCCGGTTGTCTCTGGAGAAGTTGACCCCGCACCCATTCGTCTGGTTGCTCAACGAGTTCGTCTCCAACGGGTTCCTTCCCAGTTCGGCCCGGTTTCCCAAGGGGAGGTTGTTTCACAACTGAGTGCAACGAATGGCGAAAACGATGTGAAGAATATGTATGATTGCGAGCGTAAACAGAGCGCCAAACGTTACAAGAATTACCCGTTTAATTGTTTCATTCCTTTCGCAGGGCATGATCCCCAAACTGAGGAATATCATGAATGCAGGCATTGCACCGAGGAAATAGGATGGTTTCATTGAACTATAGACCGGCAATCTCAAAGTCAGCGCAATGATTCCTGCCGCATTGAACAACACCAGTATGGGAAACATTCCAAAGCCAATTCTTTCTGTCGGGGTGGTCTGAACCAAACCGCCCCCAAGGATGGGATATTTGACACAATAACAAAAGCCGATCAGCATGAGAAACAAAGGGAAAAGCCCCAGGGTAATCAGGCCGGACGCCTCCAAAATCGTGAGATCGGAAAAGGGAGGATTTTCGTCGGGATAGTTTTCTTCCCGCCCGTACCATCCGTAGTAACGCTTCCACCAGTTGTCATTTGAATCCAGGAAACGCAGGAAATAAGGTTCGGTATCGAACCACATCCCGCTGTAAATAAGCGTCCAAAAGGAATGCAGTTTACCGGGAGCCAACATAGGAGTCTTTATATCTTCCCATGGTTTGAACGTGAAAAAACTGATGCCTCCGGCATCACGGGGTCTATGACTTGGATCGAATATCGTGACGTTCCATGGTAATGGGCTCTGGTAGTGTTTTACGTTGGATAACATGTAGGCCGTCAGGAGGGACATCGGCAACACCAAGATGCTGATTGCCGATATCAAAACCTTCTTTCGTGGAATGACCAGCCGCTTGAGAAAAGCCATGGTGAACGGGGTCAATACCGTCGGTATGACCACGAAGGCTGTGTACTTGGTGAATAGGGTGATCGAGAGGACTACACTTAGCGCGCCCAGACTCCATGGGGAAAGCTCTCGTTCCCATGCAATGATGACCAGGTATATCGAGAGTGCCACAAATAGATACGATATGGTGTCATTTGAATTCATGGCGGACATGTAGATGTGCCTGGGCAGGAAACACACAGTTCCAAAAGCCAGCAGCCGGGAAAAGTTGGAGAGGGGGAATTTTTTAAGAATCATGTAACAGATGCCGACAGTCAGTATTCCATAGAAACAGCAGACAAATTGCAAAAGTTTTATCATCTGCGGCCAAGATACCCCCGCATGGAGTGCCAATTTCCCAATCATCGCCGATATCCAATAAAAAACCGGCGGATGATAGCATTGAAAACAGGCGTTCTTTGCGGGAATAATGCCTGATTTGATAATCATGAAAATGGGCTGGAAATGATCATCAAAGGAATTTGTAGGAGGATTTACCCAACAAAGCAACGCCCTCACAACCACCGCAAGACCAAACAAAACGATGAATAATGGCTTGTAGAACTTCCGTGAAAGCCCAGAAGGTTTTTTGCTCCCCTCATCCGATGATGCCGTTTTGTCCGGCGGCGAAATGGACTTGGCTGAATGTCGCTCGTTCATGCCGCGGAGCTCTAAGTTTCTTCTGACTCTGTCGTCACCGGCTTCGGATCGCCCTTGAGCGCCGCCATGACGGCGTGCCACGACAAAATCGCACATTTCACCCGCGCGGGGAATTTATAAACGCCGGCGAACACCGCCAGCTTGCCGACGTCGCCCTGAACGTTGCCGGTCATGACCATTTCATGGACTTGGCCGAACATTTTTCCCACGTCCGCCTTCGTTTTGCCCTTGGCAAACTCCGTGAGCAACGAGGCCGACGCCTTGGAAATGCAGCAGCCGGCGCCGACGAAGCTGATGTCCTTGATGGTGTCGCCGTCCAGCGCGAGAAAAAGCTGCAACCGATCGCCACAGAGCGGGTTGTGTCCCTGCGCCGAGCAAGTTGCCTGCGGCATCTCATGGAAATTCCGCGGTTTCTTGCAGTGGTCAAGAATGACCTGCTGGTAAAGATCATTTAAGTCTTCAAACATGGCTGGAAAACGTGACACGTGACGCGTGACACGTGACACGAATGCGTAGGCGGCAGTTGTTTGGCATCCGGTATTGCGGTTCGCGCGTCGCTTTCATCAATTCTTTTTTGCAAGGTGGTGGTTCGCTTCCAGCCGGTCCCATACCAGCTTGTCCAGTTTCTCGCGCACGGCATTGTGCTTCACCCGCGCAATGATTTCGCCGGCGAAGGCGTGGATCAACATCCGCCGTGCATTGTCCGAGCCGATGCCGCGCGAACGCAGGTAAAAAATGGATTCATCGTTCAACTGCCCGATGGTCGCGCCGTGCGTGCACTTGACGTCGTCGGCGTAAATTTCCAGTTGCGGCTTGGTGTCCGCGGTCGCGTCATCGGAGAGCAGCAGGTTTTTGTTCGTCTGCTTGGCGTCGGTTTTCTGCGCAATTTCCCGGACCAGAATCCGCCCGTGAAAAACGCCCTTCGATTTGTCGTCCAGGATGCCGTTGAAATATTCATGGCTGGCGCAATGCGGCTGGGCGTGCTCGACAATCATGTGATGGTCGGCGAGCTGCTCACCGCGCGTCAGGTAAAGTCCGTTGAGAATGCATTCCAGTCCTTCGCCCGCGAGTTTGGCGCGGATGTTGGTGCGCGACAGCTTCGCGCCGAGCGCGAAGGAATGGATGCTTGCGTTGCTCGCGCGGCCAAGCTGGGCGGCAATCGTCGCCAGGTGAAACGCAGCGTCGGCTTCGTCCTGAAATTTCACATGCTCCAGCGCGGCGTTGTCGCCGGCGACGATTTCGGTGACGGTGTTGGTGAAGTACGCCACATTGTCCGTCGAAATGTAGCTTTCGATGACCGTTGCCCGGCTGTCCGCCCCGGCGACAATCAGGTTGCGCGGCTGGATGGTTTCGCCGCCTTGTTTGGCGGTGGAAATGAAAATGAACTGGATGGGTTCGGCGACCGAAACTCCGGCGGGCACTTGAACGAATCCGCCATCCGTGAAGAACGCCTGGTTCAACGCCGCAAAGGCATTGTTGTTCGCCAGGGCGTAAAGACTGAACTGCCTTTTGATGAATTCCGAATCCGCCACCAGCGCTGCCGTCAGGTTCGACACCCTCACCCCATCCGGCAATCCATGCACGGACGAGAGCGCCACCGAGTATTGGCCATTGACAAAAACGAGCCGGGCACCGGGCAGATGGGTGAATATGTATTTTTCCAAGGCGGCTTTGGCGGCGGCATCGTTTGCCGGTTCGACGACGGGTTGGAGCGGCAGCCGGGCCAGCGGCGCCACACTGGTGAAACGCCAGTCTTCATCCTGCAACGTTGGGAAACCAAGTTCGGCAAAGCGCGCAATGCCCGCCCGGCGCAGCGGCAGCAGCCATGACGGCTGCAGCGCCGATTCAAAGCGGCTGAAGTTTTCGAGAAACGACCCGATGTCGGGGGTTCGTGGCTTCGGTGTCATGATTTAATTGCCCAATTTTATAAATTAGACCTTCAATTTCCCATGCCCGGCACAATGGCGCAAGTCTGTGGTTCGTCCTAATCTTAATCCGGACGTATCCGCACGCTGCTCCGCTTTTCTCCCTCTCCTCCCCAAAGGAGGAGAGGGCCGGGGTGAGGAGGCCGTTGTTTCCAAGATCAAATCCCCTCACCCCAGCCCTCTCCCCGCTCAGGCGGGGAGAGGGAGTCGGGGCAATGTCAAGATGTGGGCGCTCCCAGGACAAGACCGGCCTGAAGCCGGAACTGCAAACGCTGGCGCACAATCGTCCGTGTGCTAACATGTTGTCGTGCCAACACAAGACGACATCAAAAACACGCTGAAGGCCGTCAAGTATCCCGGCTATTCGCGCGACATTGTTTCCTTTGGGCTCATCAAGGAAATTTCCGTGCCGCAAGGCGGAATCAGCGTCGTGATGCAACTGACCACATCGAATCCCGAAGCCGCACGCCAAATCAAGGAAGACAGTGAACGGGTTTTGAAGGCGCTGCCCGGGGTGAAACTCGTCAACGTCGAAGTCAAACAACCCGCCGCCGGGCAGGCGACGCCCACGGGTGCGTTGGCGAACCAAAACCGGGTGCCGGGGGTAAAGCGCGTCATCGCCATCGCCAGCGGCAAGGGTGGTGTCGGCAAATCCACCTGCTCGGTGAACCTGGCCTGCGCGTTGAAACAACTGGGCGCTCGGGTCGGCCTGCTGGATTGCGACATTTACGGGCCGAGCATTCCGCTGATGATGGGCGTTCACGAGCGTCCGACGGTCAGCGACGACGAGCGGCTCGTGCCGCCGTCCAATCACGGGGTGAAGGTGATGAGCATCGGGCTGTTGCTTGAGAACGACCAGCCGGTGATCTGGCGCGGGCCGATGATTTCAAAGACGATCCAGCAATTTCTGTTCGCGGTGGAATGGGGCGAGATGGATTTCCTGCTCGTGGATCTGCCGCCGGGCACGGGCGACGCGCAACTCTCGCTGTGCCAGGCCGTGCCGCTGGACGGCGGGATTATCGTGACCACGCCGCAGGAAGCGTCGCTCGGCGTCGTGCGCAAGGGCATCGCGATGTTCAAGAAGGTCAACGTGCCGATTCTCGGCATTATCGAGAACATGAGTTATTTCACCACGCCCAACGGCGAGCGCGTGGAGATTTTTGGTCACGGCGGCGGCCAGGCCGAGGCCGCACGGCAGGACATTCCGTTCCTCGGCGAAGTGCCGATTTTCACTGAAATCCGCGAAAGCGGCGACCGCGGCGTGCCGGTGGTGGTGTCCGCGCCGGGAAAACCGGCGGGGCGGGCGTTCATTCAAATTGCCGAAGTGCTGCGGAAAAAGCCGGCTTGAACGGTTTGCAAAATGTTCATTTGAAAGTTGTTACCTGTTACAAATCGGATGCCATCCGGCTGGACGCCGGCATCCGCTTTCGGACGACGGTCGCGCAAAGCGCGGACAATTCGATGTGGCCTGCCGGTTTGCGGCAAACAGTCTGACGACTTCCCGCACCCGCCGTTCACGTGGTCCGGGGAAATTCCCCCGGCGCGAAAATCATGTTTCTTACTTTCAGAGAGAACACGCGTTGCCGGAAGGTTTCAAGAAGGTGGACGGGGTCATCACGCTGGATAGCGCCTGCTTTGGACAGGTGGCGGAAGGGGTGGGATTCGAACCCACGGTAGCCTTGCGACTACGCCTGATTTCGAGTCAGGTGCCTTTAACCACTCAGCCACCCTTCCACGCAAGCCGCTCCTGAAGACGCATTGTGCTGCGTTCCGAGCGAACACATTGTGCGTGCGTTTGCGTCAGGGGCAAGCTCATTCGCCGATGGTGTTTGGCGGCGGCGCCCGCGACAGCCGGGGGCGGGCGCCTGTCGAATTGACTTGCCGTTCATTTTAACTCCGCCAAAATAGGTAAAACTCAAATCGTGCGGGTTTGTTGACAGACTCAAGCCAATGTAGCTCAGCGGTAGAGCAACGGTTTCGTAAACCGTCGGTCGCCGGTTCAATCCCGGCCATTGGCTCCATTCTTAAGTGGAGATTTTCCAACAGGTTGAGATGCGAAGGAGGTCAAGTGTCAGTGAAAGCACTGACAGAGTTAAGAAAAATAGTGGCGAGTTAGACCGAATTCTTCTTGGATTCCCAATGAAACCCGCCATTATCTTGGCACTGAATCGTTGAACTCAGTCCAAACCGAACCATCAACTTTGACTGACGGCAAAAGGTCAAAATACACCGGGCTTTGGTTATTATTGATTTTACTGTTGGGGCTTGGTTTGCGGATCGCCGGGATGACGTGGGGACAGGCTTTTTGCTACGCCTCGCAGGTGGACTGCTTGGATGCTTACAGTGTGGCGGTGGACTATGCCCAAGGTGAGCCGCGTGCACAATATATTGGCCAGCCCAATTTCGGCCTGCCCAAGTTCAATGAACACGCCAAACTTCCCGGCCCGCTATGGGCAATGTTTTGTGCCGCCGGACTGCGTCTTTGGGGGTCAATTGATGGAGTAGTTTGGGCGATCCTTTTGTTGAACACAGCCGCCATTTATCTGACGTATTTGCTGGCGGCTCGAACAGTTGGATTTTCCGCAGCGCTGTGGGCGGCTTTGCTCATGGCCACTTCACCTGCGGCGATTGAATTCTCCATCATTGTCTTCAATCCGGGGGTCATGTCCTTTTTGGGGGCCTGCTTGTTTCTCGCGTTATGGCAGGTGGTGCAGCAGGATCGTTCGCGAGCTGCATTTTGGTTGTTGTTCCTGCCGCTGATGATGCTGCAATTTCACATGTCCGGACTAATGCTGATCCCGACGATAATCCTGGTACTTTGGTTGAAGCCGACGCGACTGAACGTTCCGTGGTTGGTTGGCGGCATTGTCGCCGGATTGGCGCTTTATCTGCCGTATATTTTCGGGGAAATGGCCCACGGCTGGGAGAATACCCGTGATATGATTTCCGGCGGACACCACGGATATTCCAGGGAGGCGTTCAAGATTTTCAGTGCGCCACTGGGTTTTCTGATCAACTACTGGGACCCGCGATGGCCCTTTGGGCGCGATGAATATCGAGAGATCGGTCGGATCTGCTTCGGCAGTTTCAGCCTGCTGCTGGCTTTCAATGCGGCGTCAATAATCCTGGCGGCATCATTGGTGCTTGGGGCCTTGGTGGAAGCCAGAGCAGCCCTGCGCGGTTTTTGGCGGTCGCCACGCGCGGCTTTTGCCCGATCACCGGGGCTGTTTTTTTTAACGATCATTTTTGCCGGGCCGCTGATGACATACTTGGTGGGAGGGAACCGTTTTCACGTCCGTTATTGCATAGTGTTACTTGCTCCTTTGTTTTCCCTGACGGCGGTGGCGGCCGTTCGATGGCTGTCCAGGCAGAGGATCCGGCAGATTTTTCTAACCATGCTTTTGGCAACACTTTGCGCCAATGTCTGGCTTGTTTTGACCCTATACCGGTATCAGGGAAAATGCATCGAGCAAGGAACGCTGTTTCTCCCAAGTTTTCACAAGCTCGAAACTGTTTACCAAACTCTGAAAACTCATGCCGGTAAAAACCAGCGGATACAAGTGGAAGACGACGGGTATATGCAGGCGATCGCTCCAAAGCCCGGACCCGATTATTATTATCCCCGCCAGATTTGTCAATATGTTGCCATCCGTGAACGTGAGAGCGGCTTGTTTTCGGTGAGTCAGCCGCCCGTGTCGATCTACAAAATCGTCCTGGCCGACCAGGTTAAGCTTGATAATCCAGCCGTCGCCTACCGTAAACACGGTATTGCACTGGTCGCTGTCCCGGCCAAGCCGTAAAAGACGGTCATCTCACGACGATGAATGTTGAAAACGGTTTAATCGTCCGTCCAGCACCGCGAGGTTCCGCAAGCTTTCAAACTCCTGACGGCGCCAGTCTTCTTCAAAGCCGGGATGAACGACCAGGATTCCATTTGGCTCACGCAGGCAATCTGCGAATTTTGGCAGATAGCCGGGGTATCTGCGCCATTGTTTGAAATCATAAATGCCGGCGAAACCGTCATTGGTCGGCGCATTCACCGCACGCAGGACGCTTTGCATCCGCCTGCCGAACACGCCGATAAAAACAGCTTTCATCCAAGGCAGTTTTTGACGGCGGATTGCGCCAATTGACATCCGCGTATTGCGGACATACGGGCGGTGTTCAGGCGGCAGGCTCCGTACAAAATCCGCCAAAGCCACGCGCACGCCGGGCAATTGATGCGCGTGCAGATGCCCGTCAATATGATCCGGACGTCGTCCGCATTTCGTGACGAAAAGTTCATATTGAACTGAGATCTGCCGAAAAATGTCCTGCGGGTTGATTCTTCCGAGCATGGAGTGCCGGAACAACGATTTAAATTCAGGAAGTTTGCGTTCTGGCGGCGGAAGCGCCAAAGGCAACTCCTCATCGGTCAGACAAAGATGCAGGCCGATGTCCACCTTTGCCTGGTGCGCGAGCAACCCCCCCAACACTTTGGCGTCGCATCGTTTGAACAACACCATGCAGGAAACCGCGCTCAATTTGTTGAGGCTGCAAAGTTCGAGAATCGCCCGGTCGATGTCTTCGCGCAGGCCATAATCATCGGCGCATACAATCATTTTACGTCCTTGCGTCGGTTTGGAGTGCAGATGTACTTCACTGCTTATTCGGAATGTTTGTTGCTTTTGTCAAGCGGACAATGTTTCATCCCGGGGTGACCACTTCCTGTCTGTTCGTCATCAATGGCCTTGGCCTTGGCAACAGCACTCGCTGTCACGCAGTCATCGAACGACTTGCCACGGCCGGTTGCCGTGTTCACGTGCTGACTTCGGGAAACGGCCTGGCTTATTTTGAGGGCAAAAAATGCATCGAGTCCCTTTGCTCGATGGAATCATTCTATTATTCCAAATCCGCTGACGGCATTAGCGGCTGGGCCACGCTCAAGTCCGTCGGTTCCCTGGCCAAACTGGCCAAAGCCAAGCGCAAATCTTTGGCACAGTTGCTTGATAAAGTGAATCCAGATATCGCGGTGGTTGACTCCGAATACGCCATTTCCCCGCTCCGTCACCGTCGCATTCCCATCATCGCCATCAACAATTCGGAAGTGGTTGTGACCGAGTTTCTCAAGCGCCGCCGCCAGGCGAAAGGAGTCAGAAGCCATTTTTGGCTGGTTGAGTTTTCCGACTATTTGTTCCACCGGCATTATTGTGATCTGGTGTTGAGTCCCTTTCCTGTTCGCACGCCGACCCGTCATCCAAAATTCCGTCGTATCGGCCTGATCGTCCGCCCCGCCGTCAAGGAACTGGCAGCGGCCGCTTTACCCAAAGAAGCCTTGTCGCCACGCCAACTCCGCAAGGTTGTTTTCATGTTGAGCGGCTCGGTGCATGCCACCCAGATCAATTTCAACGACCGCCAATTTCCCTTCGCCGTTGAAGTTGTTGGGCGGTCAGGTGAATCGCACGGCAACGTAACGTTTTACGGTCGTCAGATGAACAACATCGCGTTGCTCGCCCGCGCTGACGCCTTGGTCATCAACGGCGGTTATTCCGCGCTCTCGGAAGGTTTTGCCTTTCGCAAACCCACCTTTGTTCTGCCCGTGCCCGGCCACGCCGAGCAATTCGTCAATGCCAGCCTCGCGTCCGATCTCGGTCTGGGCTTCAGTGTCACGGGGCAGAATGTGTTGGATCGCCTTCTGGAAATGTACCGGCAGGATTGTTGGATCGGACGCAAAACGATGCCGCTGGCTTTTGAAATCAATGGCGATGTGGAAGCGACCGAGGCTATTCTTGCCTATGCATCCGCACGCCGGAAGAACACAACCGTGTTGAAGCCAGCCGTGTTTTTACAGCCTGACTTCTAAGAGCACCCTCGCTGCTTTGCAGCGATGATGTCAATCTGGTCATCAATCAGTAGACCGACACATGACACCATTGACTTAATACGGCCGGATGAGGCTGGGACGATTTCGCCGTCCTTTCGCATTCAGTTTTAACAACTGTCAGTGAAACTGTCAGTGAAAGCACTGACAGAGTTAAGAAAAATAGTGACAAGTTAGGACGCATTCTTCTTGGATTCCCAATGAAACCCGCCATTATCTTGGCACTGAATCGTTGAACTCAGTTCAATCCCGGCCATTGGCTCCATTTCCAACTGTGTGTGTAGTAATGGCTTAGGAGCCAGGGCATCCGCAACGGACACCAAAACGGACACCAATTTTCGGTATATTTACCCCCGTTTCGACAAGTCAGGGCGCTTTGAACCGGAAATACCAATCACCGCCGATGTTGGGAACGAACACCGCGTTCGTGATGGTGGCGTAATTGAACCATGTCAGCAGGTTCGAACTTGATTGGAGCGTCCACCCTCCTGACGGAGGAGGGTAAATCCAGAAGCCAACGAAAACTGAGTTCGTCCAAGTCGGCGGGAGCGGCCTGATAATTATTTTTCCAGATGACGATATGTTTGTCCAGAACCGAAAAAAGTTTGTATGGACAGCAGTGACATAAACGTTCGAACAATTCATGGTCACCAGAACCGGGACCAGATAAGACACCTCACTTGAGAACGGACTTTCCGTGCCCGAAGAAGCATACGTTGTCGCCGCAAAATAGTAGGTGGTTCCTTGGACCAGGCCGGAAATGGTTGCATTTGTTGCGTTGCCGGCACAAATCTTGTTGGTATAGGCGCCGCTGGCTCTTCCGTAATAAACGTTGTAACCCGCGACGTTTGGATAAGTGCTTGCGTTCCACGCCAACGTTACACTTCCGGTTGCGAAGGCTGAAAGTTGCATAACTGCAAAAGAGACGCTGAAGAGAAAAGAACCAAGAACGGCACGTCTTGACCGAAGAAATACTTCCACTGGATACAGCACGGGGGTTCTTTACGCATAAGACTTGCCAACGTGACAGCGGGGCGCGCATGAAACTTTTGGAAACGGGTTGCAAACTTTGGGACAAGGGGAACTCCTAAATTGATACAGAAACCGATACTTTCAACGCGGAGGTCAAATGCTTGCGATTATTTTTTTGCCACCATGCCTCAATTAGCGGCATCCCATCCGGTTCGGACGAAAAAGTCTTCAAGACAGGAGGTGTCTGGGAAAAGAACAATGATAATTGCAAGTCACACAAGCCAACCGTTGCCCCCGGCGAAAGGTTGTCGATATTATTCATTCGGTGGCAGAAACCGACAGACGGCTGTTTGATGATTGATGGGCCATCCTCACGGGGCGTGGTTAAATCCTTGGCGAGCAGTCAGCTGAATCTGAACCAGGCAAAATCCGCATGACCGGATTTCTTTTCCGCGTCAGTTGACAGGCAGAAGAGTCCGACTTTTGCGCCAATCCAGAGGCCTGCGCGAGCGGTGAAATTTTTGCCCATCGCAGAAAATTTTTCCCCGTCGCGGCTGAAACTGAAATTGCACAGTGCGCCTTCATCAACTTCGACGCGCAGAAGGATGGAATCGCCGGCACATTCCGTTTCGGCTTCGATGACTTCTGCAGCACCTTTCCGTGCGTCTTTGCCTGTGGCCTTGATCAACCGAAAATTTGCCGCCGTTCTCTCCACCGCGAGATACGAATAATCCATGCCCATGACAATAAGTCCGGCCTTCCCGCCAACGGCCAGCCGGCTGAAATCAAGTTCCGTCGTGGCGGTGAATTTCGGCGTGGGCAGTTTTTGCAGCAGCAAATTCGGAACGGGCCAGAAATTGGTGGCTTTTGCAGGCATCGGCACGGAAAACAACCGCAGCCGGCTTTCTCGCGCCGAGAGCGAGAACCATTTTTCGGAAAAATTCGCGTGCCATTGCCATTGCAGGCCAAGGGCGGGGGAATCGAATTCGTCGCTGGTTTGCGGGATGGCAACTGACGAGCCGTGCCCGATGGCCGGTTTCTGGCAGTGCAAAACCGGTTCGCCGATGCCGTTGCCGTCCAGGTCCCGTCCCATGAGCGGCCAGCCGTCCTTCCAGTTGACTGGTTGCAGGTGGACGACCCGCCCATAAGCCCCGACGTCCTGGAAATGAAGGAACCACCACTCGCCGTTCGGCAGGTCAACCAGCGCGCCCTGGTGCGGCCCGTTGATGGATGTGCTTCCCTGCTCCAGCACGATTTTATCTTCGTAAGGGCCAAAAATATTTCGTGAACGCAGGACGACTTGCCATCCGGTTTGCACGCTGCCGGCGGGAGCAAGGATATAATACCAGCCGTCCTTCTTCAGAAACTTTGGACCTTCGAGGGTCGGGTGCTGTTCTGGATTGTGAAAAACCATTTGCCCTTCACCCAGCAACCGCGAGCCGGTGGGTGCCATCGGGCGCACCCGAAGAATGTGTTTGATGCCCATCCGCGAGCTGGCATAGGCGTGAACCAGATAGGCATTGCCGTCGTCATCCCAGAAAGGACAGGGGTCAATCAAACCTTTGCCGGCCTGCACCAGATGAGGTTCAGACCACGTGTCCGCAGGATGGTCGGCCGTGGTCATGTAAATGCCTTCATCCGGCGTGGAGAAGAAAATCCAGAATTTGCCGTTGTAAAATCGGATGGCGGGCGCCCATGCGCCGCAGCCGTGCTGCACTTCGGCATAACGCGGATGCGGCAGGTTTTTGACGGCGTGATTGATGATCGTCCAGTTCACCAAATCCTTCGAGTGCAGGATCGGCAGTCCCGGCGTGCAATTGATACTGGAAGTAACCAGGTAAAAATCGTCGTCAAAACGAATCGCATCGGGGTCGGAATAATCCGCATAAATAATCGGGTTGCAAAATGTTCCATCCTTCTGGTCGGGAATCCAGGGATAACGGAACGCAGGCGATTGTTTCAATGATTCGTTGGGCATGGAAGCTTTCACGCGCAGGTCATTCGACTCGAACGGGTTTGATGCGCGGCACACCCACGTGGAATATCAGCCAGGCCACGATATACGCGCTGCCGCAAATCAGCATGATGTTACGATAAGTGCCTTCACCCTGCAATATGGTGCTGACCAGCCAGAAGAACCCCATGGACATCAACGACGCCAGTGTGCCGCCGAAACCGACCACGGATGCCACCGCGGGCTTGGGAAAGATGTCCGAGACGACCGTGTACATCGTGGCCGACCAGCCTTGATGCGCTGCGGCAGCCAGGGCAAAGAAAGCCGTCGCCAGCCATACGCTGTCCACGCGCGGCGCGAAAATCACCGGCAGCGTGCAGCATGCACACAGCAGGGAAGCCATCTTGCGCGCCCGGTTCACCGACCAGCCGCATTTCAAAAACCACGCCGACAAACCGCCACCGCCGATGCTGCCCAGGGCGGTGACGGTATAAACCACCACCAAGGGCAGGCCGAATTGTTTCAGGCTCAGATGGAATTGCTTGCTGAAGAAGTCGGGCAGCCAGAAACCGTAAAACCACCAGACCGGCCCGACGAGCACACATGTGCCGTAATAGGCCCACGCTTCGCGATAACCGAGCAGCTTCATCCATGGGATTTTTTGCTCCGCCGTTGCCGCCGCGCCGCTCTTGATGTGGGCCAGTTCCGCCGGGCTGACCCGCCGGGATTTTTCCGGCGCGTTGTAAAAGCCCAGCCAGAAGCCCAGCCAGACCAGATCGGTCATGCCGAGCAGGATGAACGCCGCCTGCCAGTTAAGATTTAATACGATCAACGGAACCAGCAGCGGCGCGAAAATTGCCCCGATGTTTGTGCCGGTGTTGAAAATGCCCGTGGCCACCGAACGTTCCTTGGGCGGAAACCACTCGGTCACCGTGCGAATGGCGGTCGGGAAATTGCCCGATTCACCCAGGCCCAGGGCGAAACGCGCCAGGGAAAAACCGGTCACCGTGCGGCAGAGCGAGTGCGACATGGCCGCGAGGCTCCAAAAGACGACCGAGAAAGCATATGTGCTTTTTGTGCCGATCCAGTTGATGAGCGGACCGAATAGTGTCTGGCCGATGGCATAGGCGGCCTGAAACGCAATGGCCATCCGGCCATAATCCGTTTCCGTCCACTTGAAAAGCTCCGACAACTGCGGCTTGAGCAGGCCAAGAACTTGCCGGTCCATGTAATTGACCGTGCAGGCGGAAAAGAGCAGCGCACAGATTACCCAGCGGAATCTTCCGACGGGAGATTTGGGGGAATCCGGGTGGTGCATGAACTTTTTAAAAGCCGGCCATTAAACTCTCGGAGTCTATTGGGCGGAATTGATTTCAGTCAAGGTCGGCTTTTGCAACGCCGCTCGACAAAATTCCCCGCGCGCGGCATCCTGCAGACGATGGCATTTGAATCGGATTCACCGCTCGACTCGTTGTGGAAGGGATACGGCCGGGCGTTTCGGGACTGGGACGACCTCACGCTCGGGCGCTGGCTGGCGCAAACGCTCGGTCAGCTCGAAGGCCAGGCGTGGCGGCTCTCGCACCCGCTCGTCGGCGCGTACCGGCTGGCGGCGCAGCTCGCCCACGACCGGCAGGTCTGGTTCAAGCGGCTGGCCACGCCGCCGGCGGCTTATGCGGAATCGCCGTGCTGCCGCGCCCCGTTTTTGCCGCTGCTTACGCGCGACGTGCGTGAGTCGGGTTTGATCTGCCAGCATTGCAACGAAACGCTGGTGCCATTCGATGAAATTTCCGCTGACGTTCGCGCCGAACTTGATCTGTGGGCGCAACAATATGACCCCGTCCACGCCGTCGCGCATTGGGACGACCATCAGCGCCGTCGCGCGAGTGATTACGACCGCGCCTATGAAAACGCCGCGGAAGAAGCCGAACGGTTGCTCGCTCGCGCGGGCCGCGAACTCGCGCCGAAGCTGCTGAATATTTATCCCGCCGTCATTTGGGAGGACCAGGACGAATGTCTCGAAGTGCGGCCGGAGGACGTGGCGGTGTGAATTTGGGTAGGGCTCGCTCTTCCACCCTCCGCAGTACTGCTACGGAGGACGGGCCGAGCGAGCCGCACGGCGCGGTGCGGAGACCGCGCCCTACCTTTCAAAGATCGTGACGTGGACACTTTTCATAAATCGTATATCGTAAATCGAAAATGATTAAATGGTTGTTCAAATGGCTGTTCCGGCTGTTTCTTCTGGCGGTCGTGTCGATCGTCATTCTGCTGCTGTCGCTCAATTCGATTCTCCGGGTCTGGGCCGAGCATCGAATCCGCGCCCAGACCGGCATGGAAGCGGAGATTGGAAGATTTTCACTCGGCCTCACCGAGCCGACGGTGACGATTCAAAACTTCAAACTCTACAACCCGACGAACTTTGGCGGCACGCTGTTTCTCGACATCCCGGAAATTCACGTCGAATACGACCGCGCCGCCCTCGCGCGACATGAGATCCACCTCACGCTCCTGCGCTTCAACCTTGGGGAACTCGACATCGTGAAAAACGAGGCCGGACGCACGAACATTTTTTCACTCGGCGTTCCCTGGCCATCGAAAAATTCCAGTGGCGGCAATGGCGCGGCGAATTTCAAGCAACAGACCGGCTTCGAGTTCAGGTCCATTGACGTGCTGAATGTCTCCGTCGGAACGGCGAAGTTCATTGACCTGAAAGATCAGCGACTCAACCGCGCGCAAAAAATTGGCCTCGAAAACTGCGTGATGAAAAATGTGAAGTCGCAGGCCGATCTGGCGGGTTTGGCGGTGCTCATCGCGTTGCGCGGGGGAGATTTTTTTGGATCGTTGGTGGATCTGCCCAAGCCCGGTGCGTCGCGAAATTGAAATTGGCGGCAAAAAAGGACGCCTCTCATTAGCACCCGGCTTCAGCCGGGTGAACCCGGCGATCATGGGGAATGAAACCCGTTTCAACGGGTTCCCCTGCATACCGAAGCCGTTGAAGCGGCTTCCCGACGTTTTTCGACCGTCATCACCGGGCTGAAGCCCGGTGCTAATGAGAATTTTCGGAGCTGTTCAAAAAATGAGACGCGTCCTGGTAAGAGCCCGCCCTGTCATTTTAACGTTTTCCACGCGGGAATTTTCTTCTAATTTCATCGCGTGCATCGTGAATCCGTCAAAACCGCCGCCTGTATCGTCGTGAAACTCGGCACCGGCGTGCTCACCGACAGCCGCAAGCAGCCCGACCCGGCGCAATTGGAACAGCTCGTCGCGCAGGTCGCCGCGTTGAGAAAATCCGGCAAGGAAATCGTGCTGGTTACTTCCGGCGCGGTCGGCGCGGGCATGGGCGCGCTGGGCTATGAAAAACGTCCGGGCGACCTCGCCGAATTGCAGGCGTGCGCCGCCGTCGGCCAGTCGCGCCTCATGGCGATGTATGCCGAACTTTTTGCGCGGCACAATTTGCACGTCGCGCAGGTTTTGCTCACGCATGACGATCTCGAACATCACGAACGTCATCTCAACGCGCGCAACACGCTCGTCACGCTGCTCGGGCGTGGGGTCGTGCCCATCATCAATGAAAACGACGCCGTGTCGTTCACCGAAATCAAATTCGGCGACAATGACATCTTGTCCGCGCTGGTGGCGTCGTTGCTTCCCGCCGATTTGCTCGTCATTTTAACAACGGTGGATGGCGTCATCGAAAATTTCGGCAAGGCCAATCCGAAAACGATGGGGGTCATAGAAAAAATCGATTCCGGCCTCGAAAAAATCGCGCGGGGCACGGACAGCGACACCGCCGTCGGCGGCATGGCGTCGAAGATTCAAGCGGCCAAGATCGCCGTGCGTTCCGGCATTCCGCTCGTCATTGCGTCCGGCAAGAAGAAGCAGGTGCTCGCGAAAATTCTCGCCGGGGAAAACGAGGGCACGCTGTTTGTCGCGCATCCCGCGAAGCTGCAGGGCCGCAAACGCTGGATTGCGTTTTTCCATCATCCCCAGGGCGCGTTGTTCGTGGATGACGGCGCGAAGGTGGCCTTGCGCGAGAAGGGCAAGAGCCTCCTGCCGCCGGGGGTGGCACGCTGTGAGGGTGAATTCGCCGCCGGCGATGTCGTGCGGATTTGCGATTTGGACGGAACGGAATTCGCGCGCGGCATTGCAAAGTTCGGTGCCGCCGAAGTGCGCGGCCGCAAACTGGCGCGCGTGGAGGTGGTACATCGCGACGATCTGGTGATTTTGTGAACCGCCAAGACGCCAAGAGCGCCAAGGAAGATTTTTTGATGAAGAAAACCGGAAGGCAGGAAATTCGTTTCCGGACCTGAGTTTTACCTGGCGACCTTGGCGTCTTGGCGGTTAATCCAAAATGAAAAAACCATCTGCGATAAACGATTTGTTAAAAGTCATGGCCCGACTGCGCTCACCCACGGGCTGTCCATGGGACCGCCAGCAGAGCCATCGGACGCTGCGGCGTCATGCCATTGAGGAAGTTTACGAACTGATTGACGCCATCGAAGCCGGCGACGACCATGAAATGGTGGAGGAACTCGGCGATTTGCTGCTGCAAATTGTCTTCCACTGCCAGTTGGCGAAGGAACGCGGCGCGTTTGACTTCGAAAAAGTCTGCCGGGTGCTCGTGAATAAACTCGTCCGCCGGCACCCGCACGTCTTTGGCACGACGAGGGTCAAGGACGTGGATGAAGTCTGGGCGAACTGGGAAAAAATCAAAAAGGCGGAAAAGCACGGCACCAAACACGCCCGCCATTCCGCCCTTGACGGTATCCCGAAGCATCTGCCCGCGCTGCTGCGCGCGGAAAAACTCGTGAAAAAGGCGCGCAAAGCAAAAATTCCTTCGGCCGGCCCAAATTTCAAACGCCGACTCACCAAAACTGCTTTGGCGCGCGAGCTATTTGAGTTGGCGGAATTTGCCCAATTGCGCGGCTGGTCGGCGGAGGAATTGTTGAGCGGTGAAACCAAACGTCGCGAACAGCAGTTTCGCAAACAGGAACGGCGGAGTTCGCAGGCTTAGGTTCGCACGGGCAGCTTCTTTTTCTCGGCTTCCGGACGATATTCCAAAATGTCGGCCGGCTGGCATTCGAGATGGGCGCAAATCGCTTCGAGCGTGGAGAAGCGGATGGCCCTGGCTTTGCCGGTTTTGAGGATGGAAAGATTTTGCGGCGTGATGTCCACGGCTTCCGCCAGATCGTTCAGCCGCATTTTGCGCTGGGCGAGAACCACGTCGAGATTGACGATGATGGGCATAAACTTAAACCGTCAATTCCTGTTCCTCCTGAATCTTCCGGCCTTCATCCATGATCCAGGCAATCAATACAATGAGAAGTCCAACAGCAAGTTCCACCGGGTCCGGGCTCAATCCATGTGCCAGCACATCCAGAAGTCGAAGAACCACCCAGTCACTCAATACAAACCAGCCAAGCAGTTTGATGTAATGAACATTTTGACCGGTGAAAAATTTCCCTGCCTCAAAGAGATCAAGCAGCCAGAACAGGACAAGAGCCCCCACAAAAAACAGGCCCGCACGGAGAAAGGCCAGGACAAGCACGACCACCGGTATCTTGAATGGTGAACTATAAGTCAACAACGGGGAAAATGAGATTTTTACTCCCGACGGAATAATGTGGACGCCAGCGAGATCGGCCAAGAATACCGAACCAAACACGATCGCAAAAATTATGGTTGCACTGATCAAAAACCTGATAACCCTGATTATCTTTTTGATTCGACTCATCCGCGCATTGGCCTTCGGAGAAATTTTATTCGCATTCATGCGCAACGAATACGCCCATCAATTCCGTTAGTCAAGTTTTTTTTATTGATAAACAATAAATACTTGCTTTTTAGCATGATTTTTAGCGCCGGTGTTGTGCGCCAATTCAATCGAGCCACAGGCTCGACGCTACACGAATCATGCGATTTCCAAATAAATCCTGCGTTGACAGCCCGGCACAGTTCTGGCTTAATATCCAGCCCTTTGCGGGTCAATTTATGTACGCCGTTCTAGAAACAGGCAGCAAACAATATCGAGTCGCCGCGGGCGACACGCTGGAAATCGAACGTCTGGCCGTCGAAACCGGCAAGCCGGTCACCTTTGACCGCGTGTTGCTGGTCAATCGCGACGGCAAGGTCGTGGTCGGCACCCCCACGGTCAGCGGCGCGAGCGTGCTGGCCGACGTGGTGGCGCACAAGCGCGGCGAAAAAAAGCTTACTTTCAAAATGATACGCCGCGAGGGCTATCATAAAACCATCGGACATCGCCAGGAATTGACGGTGGTCAAGATCAAGAAAATCAAGGCGTAATTCAAAGGACGCTCTCAACTCTCAACTTTCAACCATCAACTTTTTATGGCACACAAGAAAGGGCAAGGCAGCGTCCGCAACGGCCGCGACAGCGTCAGCAAACGGCTCGGCGTGAAAACGTACGGCGGCGAAGCGGTCACCGCCGGCAGCATCATCGTCCGGCAGCGCGGCACGAAGTTCGTGGCGGGTGAAAATGTCGGCACGGGCCGCGATTGGACGCTTTTTGCGCTGGTGGACGGCAAAATCGCCTTCGACAAGGGCGGCCATCGCGTGAACGTGAAGGCCGAACCCGCCGCGAAGAATTGACCGGCGCAGATGAATTTTACGGCGAGGCCACGCGCCTCGCCTTTTTTATTTATGATTTATGATTGGTGATTGATGATTGGTTGCAGTCAAACGGCGGGTTTTAGAAAATCGTAAATCGTAAATCATCAATCGTAAATTCAGCGCATGTTTGTTGACGAGATCAAAATTTACGCGAGCGCGGGGCACGGCGGCAAAGGCTGTGTCGCGTTCCATCGCGAGGCTTACGTCGCCAAGGGCGGCCCCAGCGGCGGCAACGGCGGGCGCGGCGGCAGCGTGATTTTGCAGGCCGACCACGATCTCAACAACCTCATCGCCCAGTATTATCAGCCGCGCCTCATCGCCCCGGCCGGCGAGGCGGGCATGGGCAAGGGCATGGACGGCCACGCGGGCAAGGACCTCGTCATCAAAGTGCCATGCGGCACGCTGGTTTGGCGGTTGGCCGGCGGCGTTGGAGAAAATCCCCTCTCCCGGCCTGAAGGCCACCCTCTCCCCGCCAAACGGGGAGAGGGACAGGGCGAGGGGTCGTCATCTTCTTTGTTTGCCACCAGCGCGAGCCGGCGGCCTTTAATCCGCAGCGCGAGCGGAATCATGGCTCAAGAAATTGATTTGAGCCAGGAAAACACCGGAGAATCTTCCGCCGGCAATCAGGAAAAAGGCGAACTGGTCACCGACCTCACCCAACATGGCCAGCGATTTGTTTTGTGCAAAGGCGGTCGCGGCGGATTGGGCAACCGGAACTTTGCGACGGCCGCGCGCCAGACGCCGCGTTTCGCCCAGCCAGGCGAGCCGGGCGAGGAAGGCGATTATCTGTTGGAGCTGCGCATCATGGCCGAAGTCGGGCTGGTCGGCTATCCGAACGCGGGCAAGTCCACGCTGCTCACAGCCATTTCCAAGGCGCGCCCGAAAGTTGCGCCGTATCCGTTCACGACGCTGCACCCGCAAATCGGCATCGTGGAATATGCCGACTGGCACCGGCTCACGGTCTGTGACGTGCCGGGCTTGATCGAGGGCGCGCACCGTAATGTCGGCCTCGGCCACGCTTTTTTGCGGCACATCGAGCGTTGCAAAATCCTCGTGCTGCTGCTCGACATGGCGGGCACGGACAACCGCGCGCCGTGGGACGATTACAAACAATTGCTCAACGAATTGGAACTTTATGACCCGGCGTTGCTTGAAAGACCGCGCCTGGTGGTTGCGAACAAAATGGATGAGGTGGTGGCCGAAAAGAATTTGAAGCAGTTCAAAAAGAAGATTCGCAAAGTTTCGTTGCTGCCCATCTCCGCCGCGTTTGGCCAGGGTGTAGACAGATTCAAAAACGAAATCCGATACGAGGTCGAGCAAGTTTCGAAAACTTGAATATTAACTTAACCAAAATGCAGTGCGGAGATGGATTCGTTTAGACTAGTCGCTGCAGCATCCAAAAGTCCCGGCTTTCGCAATTCGGGAATAGTTATTTCTGCCTCAATGTGGCACTCACCAAGAGCAATCCCTCGACGTGATATTTTCCACGCTCCTTTCTTGAGACGCGAACAACTTTTTTCTGCGGCAGTATCGATATACTTTCTTACGTTTTCATATTTGCGCTCACCTGTCTGCATCCAGTCGATATAAACCTCAACTCTCTTTTCAGACTCATCACCAACCACACGGATTGTAAAACCTGATCTCAATTCGGACAACGCAGAGAGCTTTTGGTCGTCCCACGTATAAATTGAAACTAACTCGGAACAGCGAGCCACAATTTCTTCAGCAAACATTTCGGCCGATGTAACGTAACTCGCTCCCTTTTGAGTCTCTGAAAGCCTAATCAATTCACCATGTATTCTTGTCACATCCCAACGTTCAGATTGGTTATCTTTTGTCGACCAATCTATTAATCTAGCCATTCTACATGGTAAGGAATTCCAAAATACACACCTAATTGAACAAACTTTTTCAGCGAGCAATTTACCCCAGTTGGCGTAGAGATGTTGTCCCACTTTAGGGTGTTTCCCTGTAATCAGGAAAAAAACCGTCATCCCAATTCCATACGAATCGACAAGCGCATTACGAGTTAACTTCTTTCGCGAAGGATCAATTTATTCAGGCGATAAATAGCCATTGGAGGAGGTCGCTAAATTTAAACTTCCCTCTGCTGCATCGCGATGCCATGAAAGGTCAAAATCCAATACAACTACTTTCCAAGGGACTGTCTGGTCGTAATAACCCTTTAACATGATGTTCGCAGGACGAATGTCTCGATGAAGAACACGCTCTGGAACGCTATGAGCCGTGCGAATGATTTTTGTCAATTCAGCAGCAATTCGCATGCGTGTTTCCCAATCATTAGCGTAATTCGCGCTTACCGCATCTTCAAGGTTGGGGCCATCGACCAATTCCATAACAGAACTTGTTGGAATCTCCCAAGCTTCAAGGTATGGCACCATTCCCGGAACATGACGGTCGGAAAGTATTCGCATCGACTGAACACCACGACGAAAGCTAATCAACATACCCGGCTCTTCGCGAACATCGCCATGCAATATTTTAATGGCAACGTGTTTTCCGTCCTGCGCAATCGCTTCAAAAACCTGACCGAATGCACCTTTCGCTATTACGCGTTTAAGGGAATAATTGAAAAAAAGGTTTTTTTGCGGTGTGACGCTCATTGACCAAGCACGGTAAACGGCTTCGCCATACTCTGACAAAAACTTATCATATTCCGTGATTTTTGCCACACTGTTTGATGAAAGAATTCTTTTAGCCTCGTTGTTTAGAGCCATTCGAATTTTATTCGCTGGTTGTCGCTCAAGTTCGTCAGCAGGAAGAATTGAGCTGCCTTCCCTCTTCGAGGGAGGTTCTACTGGTGGTGGCACTTGGTCCTGCGGAATGTATAGCGAGAGATCTTTAACAAAACCGTTGATATCTGAATGATCTTCGCCTCGGGCCTCGTAAAAAATTAAATTCAACCCCACGTCTCCCGCCCAACGAACTGTCCCCGCGTCATTTTTATGTGTAAGCCAGAAGTGATTGGTTAAATTTATTCCAAGCTTCCTAAATTTTTCCAAATGGCCACCCGCCGCTTGATCATCCGCCGAAATGCCGACAAACAGAACTATACGGGACGTAAAACAAGCACTCACAAGTTTATCATAACCTGGATTTTTGCTTAACGTTTCGAAGTCCGACTCAGTGAATATCCAACTTTGCGCGTCGTCAATACTTCCATGAAGATTAACTACAAACTTTTGACCAGAAAGAAAAACGTCTGCATGCCTTTGTGAGTTACCCCCCTCAAATTCCCTTAAAACACCGCCCGGGGTCCTCGTGCTAAACGCACGTGAGGCAAGACGGTCGATGTTCAAAGTAAAAAAACCATTGATTCCAAGTTCCCACAATTGAAGATATAAGTTCGGAATTGTCGCTTTGCCGGCGTCTTGAAAGGCTTCGTGAATTGCACTTGTGTAATCTGTGTTCCCAAGTGCGTTTTTAAGGTGCTGAAATTTCTTCCAAGCCGATTTTTCGCTATGAGCTAATTTGAGATGTGCCTGAATTATTTCGCTAGCTGCTGTGTCTACTCTTCCTTGCTTGTCAACCGCTCGGTTCGTCAAAAACGTTTGAAGTTGAATCCAATTTGGCAATCCAGAAGGCGCACTCAATCCACCGCCAGCCCAAACCACCACAGGCACAGTGCGTTGCTTCAATGTTTCTCGAAATTGACGGTGCGAAGGTTGATTGGCATCAAAACCCATAATTTTCTTCCCAACAAGCCAAATTTTTAAACCAGCTGAGTTGAGGATGCAATCTCAAATTAATTTGATCTTTAAAATTAAGCCCGCTCAAAAAACCGCATCAGGCTGTCGCCATGCTTGAGCGATTTCACTTCTTTCCAGGGGGCAACGATTTCCAGCGTGTCGCGTTTCGTGTGACCGAGAACAAATCGTCCGCCGGGCGCGAGCAGCTTCGGCAAATGAGGGTCGTCGAGCAGTTGCTGCGCAAATGAAGTTGAACGGCGGCCGATGTTTTTTTCGCCATAAGGCGGGTCGGCCAAAATCAAATCAAATTGCCGCTCCTCGGCGGCAAATTGCGCCAGCACGGCGAACACGTCCTGCACACGCACTTCCAGCGCCGGATCAAGGCTGGCGGTGCAAGCATTGGCGCGGATGAATTCCGCGTGTTTGTGCGACTTCTCGATGCACATCGCCGACGCTGCGCCGCGGCTCAGGCAATCCAGGCTCAACGCGCCCGTGCCGGCAAAAAGTTCCAGCACGCGCGCGCCGGCAACCCGCGCGCCAAGACTGTTGAAAACCGCCTGCTTGACGAGGTCGGGCGTGGGACGCACGGCCAGACCTTTCGGCGTTTTCAAAATCCGCCGCGCCGCGTTGCCGCCGGTGATGCGCATGTATTTTATTTGGGAGGGTCGCCGTGTCGGCGACCCAAATTTTGGGACGGCGATACGCCGTCCCTCCCGAAAAATTATTTGAAAATTTCGGCCAGGAACTGCTTCATGGCTTCCCACGAACGTTTGTCCGCCTTTTCGTTGTAAGCCGCGCCCTTGGAATTGTCGTTGCCCGCCATGGGCTGGGTAAAGGAATGGACCGCGCCGCCGTATTTGATAAGCTGCCAATCCACTTTTGCATCGCGCATCTCACTCTCAAATGCGGCGAGGTCCGCCGGTTTCTCGAAAGGATCATCCGCGCCGTGGCACACCAGCACCTTGCCTTTGATGTTTTTGCCGTCCGCTGGCGTCGGCGAATCCAATCCGCCGTGGAAACTCACCACGCCCGCAACGTCCGCGCCACTGCGCGCCAGTTCGAGCACCGTCGTGCCGCCAAAACAATAGCCAATGGCCGCGACGCGTTTCGAATCAACGAGCGGCTGCCGGCGCAGCGCGTCCAGACCGGCGTTGACGCGGGCGCGCAACAGTTGCCGGTCGCTTTTGTATTTGCCCGCCAGTGTGCCGGCTTCCTGCGTGTTTTGCGGGCGGACGCCCTTGCCGTAAATGTCGGCGCAAAACGCGACGTAGCCGAGTTGCGCGAGCATTTCCGCGCGATGTTTTTCGTAGTCGGTCAGCCCCAGCCACTGGTGCACGATCAGGACGCCGGGCCGTTTGCCCTGGATGGCGTCGTCATAGGCGACGAATCCTTCGAGCGTCGTGTCGCCCTGTTTATATTCGACGATTTGGGTGTGGATGCCGGCGCGAACCGCCCCGGCGCAGGCCAGGGCGAGAACAGTCAAGATTAGTTTTTTCATAACATCCAATTAATAAACCGAAAATCGTCCGGACGCCAGCAGTTTGCTTTTGTGCCGGCCGGATATCCGGCTGCGTCCGACGATTTTGACGATAGGCACGGAGAGTATTTGCAAAAAACCATGCGGCGGGTCCGGGGCGCATTCTGGCTCCACCAAGGTAGGGCCGTGCTGCTGCGCGGCCTCATACCCGGCGGCGTAGCCCGTCCTCCGCAGCAGCTCTGCTACGAAGGGTGGACAACGCCGCCCATGGCACCGGTTGTCATTGAGAAAAGGTGTCAGCGGACAAAACTGCAGCGGACCGGAGGAGACGACGACGGATTACGGCCAGGTCCAGGAGTAGGGAAAGCTCAGCCGGTAAAACCACGTCGGACCGGAGGCCGGGACAAAGACCGATTGTGTTGTGTTGGTACTGTTGAAATTGTTCACATTGGTTGTCCAGTTCCCCAGCAACAGGTTCGTGCGGCCAATGACCAAACCATTCTGGCCAACCGGAACATTGGCCATATCCAGCCGGTTGCTGCCGTTGAGTGCGGTGATTTTGCTGATTCGCACCGGCGAGATGAGTTGCTGGGCGGTATTGGCCATCCACATATGGACCATTGCGGTCGGATCCTGTGCATCCCAAAAAATGTAGTTCGTGCCAGGGCCATTCGTCAAAGATGGGTTCCCCAGGTAGCCTAGGGCGTCAATACTTAATTTATTCTTAAGGGCGTTGGTCACTACGTAGTTGGTGGGATACGTCAGCAGATTTGTGAGCAGGGCGAAGAAATCGGGAATATAAATGGTAAGGCCGGAGTAGCTGGAATTGGTTCGGACACGGTTCAACGTGGCATAAAAGGCAGCGTTGTAATTCGTGGAAGCCTGATGAAACAAGTTCGTATAGGCAGTGAACTTATTAAATGCGGGAATGGTGGAAATATCCACGACATTGGGCATGATCAAGGTGCGAATGCCCTTGGCATAAAGGTTGGTAATGGCTTTGTAATGGTTGGTTTGTGCCTGGTTGATGACGGTATTAAAACCCTCCAAGGTCGGTGGGGAGGCCGTCGCCGGATAATACAAATCAGCATTGTTGACCCAAATGACCACCAGCACGTTGCTCGCCGGCGCTGGCGGGGTGAAGCTATTGACCTCGTCCACCATATTGCCACTGATGTTGCCGAAAAAGGAAATGTTATTGGAAGGGTTGAAAGGCAGCCCTTGGCGTTGCGCCAGCACTTCCACCCAAACCCGGCCGTTGGACCAGCGATCGCCGTAGCCATACGGTCCGATTGGCACATTGTTTGACGCAGCGGAAAGGCTATCACCAAAGACATAGAGCGACGTGAAAGCGGCTTGGGCCGGAAAAAAGGCGGAGCCAAACAACAAAATTCCCACCATGAATCCAACGGCTTTTTTCACGTTGCCATTCTACCCCATGCCGGATGAAAGTAAAGCCACCCTGAAACCCGGCAGGAGTTGGTTTGAAATAAATCCAACATATTCGCCTGTTTCCATTACGCAAGGCACCGGGCTGATCTTTCATAAACCATGCGTTTGCACGGCGCGTTAACAACAATGGTTCCAATCGGCCCATTACCCTCACGCCTCCTGGCAGGGGATTTGCTTGCTCCGGCGTGTCATTCATGCGTATCTACGGCATTCGTTCTGTTGTTGGAACCCATGAATCAGTGATGATAAACCGACGCAATATATTAAAATTTCTGGTACTGATGATTTCGGGCGTTTGGGCCTTGAAAGCTTCGGCAAATGGCTTACGGCTGCCGGACCAGGATGCTTTTGCGACCGCGCGCGGCGAGGCGTTTGTGGCCACGGCGGACAATCCGTCAGCCATTTACTACAACCCGGCCGGCATCACCCAGCTTGGGGGCAACAATCTTCGGGGTGGCCTTTATGGAATTTATCTTGACCAAAAGTACAGCCCCCCCGATGGCGTCGACAACAGCGGTCAAACTTACCATAATTCAGATAATCTCGCTGCGGTTCCCCAGGTCTTCTACACCTACGTTCCAGAGGATTTTCCGCTGAGTTTTGGCTTGGGGGTTTACGCGCCTTACGGAGGGAAAACGTCCTGGCCGCAGGACACGGGTTTCCGCGCAGTGGCGCTGAATGGCAAGTTGACCTATGTGACGATCAACCCCGTGATGGCTTGGAGAATACTGCCTTCGCTTTCCATTGCCGCCGGCCCGATGGTGAACTATGTGGACATGTATCTGGAGCAGGGAATGCAAGGAAATGTTAGCCCCCCCAACTACTTCCGCTTTACTGGCAACGGTTGGAGCGTAGGATACAACCTCGGCGCACTGTGGCAACCGATAGAGAAAATTTCGTTGGGCGCGACGTTCCGAAGCCCGGCGAAGGTGACACTGGACGGTCAGACGGAAGTACAGTTACGCCCCCCCAGCGCGCAGAGTCCGGCACAAATGGATTTAACTTTTCCACTGAACGCCGCCTTGGGCATTTCCTACCGGCCCACACCCAAATGGAACATCGAGTTTGATGCGGACTACACGGATTGGAGCAGCTTCGGTTCGACCACCATTTACCAGGCAAATCCGCCGCGTGCTGCACCACATCCCGACAATCCGGTGACGTTCGACTGGCAGCCAAGCTGGATATATGAGTTCGGTGTGACGCGATATTTTAACGGCGGCTGGCATGCGAGCGCCGGGGTTGTCTATAACGAGAACTCCGTGCCGAATGCGTTTTACACTCCCTTGGTGGCGGACATGGACCGTTTCTTTTTCAGCGCCGGGGCCGGTTACCTGGGCAAGCATTTCAATTTCGACATCGCCTATCAGTTCGGCTACGGCCCCACGCACACGGTCACCGGCAGCCAGCCACCATCTGCGCCCGGAGGTCCAGCCGGACAGAACGCCGACGGCAAATATGATTTCATCAGCCATGCCGTGATGGTGTCGGTGGGCTGGCGTTTTTAATCCTGTATGGGGCCTTGGCATTGATGCTGCTTAAATTTCACAACTGAATTATTGCCGATGCGACACCGTCCACGTAGCATCCCGTGATTAATCACAATTAGAAAGGGCATCTTTGGCATGATTAAAATTGTTAGTTTCGCCTGCGCGGCCGCCGCACTGTTTGTGTTCGGCGGTTGCGCCACCGCGCCGAAACCCAAAACGCTGGCTGACGGGAAATCGCATTTTGTTTCCTTTGGCACGAACAGGGTCCATTACGTCACGGTGGGCGGGGGCCGGCAGACCATTGTTTTCGTCCACTGCTGGGCGGGCAATCTCGGTTTCTGGCGCGAGCAGGTCCCGGCCTTCGCGGACAAGGCGCGGCTGGTGCTCATTGACCTTCCCGGCCACGGCCAGAGCGACAAGCCGCACACCGCCTACACGATGGATTTCTTCGCGAGCGCCGTCCTGGCGGTGATGAGCGATGCGCACGTGGACAAAGCCACGCTCGTCGGCCACAGCATGGGCGGGCCGGTCATCTGCTGCGTTTACAAGCAGGCGCCGGAGAAAGTCGCCGCGCTGGTGTCGGTGGACGGATTGTTGCGCCGGCCCGACGGGAAACCCGGGCAAGCCGGGGAATTTGTCGCGCAGTTCGGCACGCCGGATTATCGCGAGCATGTCAAACAATTCGTCGGCGCCTTTTTCCCCGTTCCCGGCACCGAAGCATTGCGCGACCGGGTGCTGTCCGAAGTGCTCGCCACGCCGCAATACGTGATGGTCAGCGCGATGGAAGGAATGTTCGGCCCGAACCAGCCCGATTGGGACTTGAAGAAGGTGAACGTGCCCGTGCTCGTCATCAATGCCCGGAGCCAGATGTGGAATGCCGATTACGAAAGCTACGTCCACTCGCTTTCGCCGCAGACGGACTACCGGATGATGGATGGCGTGGGCCACTGGCTCATGCTGGAGAAGCCCGCTGAATTCAACGCCACGCTCACAGACCTGCTGCGGAAGCATGATTTGATGGCGAAATAACCGGGCCGATCCGGCATTGGTTCAGCGTGGGAACCGGTTGCCAGGGGAAAAACTTCAATTTCTCAAGCGGCTCAAAATGAGCCAAATTGTGGTTACCGGCCGGCGGTTATTTATGTAAAGTGGCCGGTGTAAGGCACAATAATCGCTTTGTTTTGGCTTGGAAAATGTTCTATTCATGCCTCCGAAAATGAGCAGTCATATCACCAACGGCAACGGCAATGGAAATGGGTCGAACGGCCTGCTCCATCCGGCCAAAGGAGCCGTGTCGGAAGTGGTTGCGCCGGAGTCCCGCGACGTCAAGGGCAACATCGCCGTTTTCAAGACCCGCGAGGGCGGGGAAACGCGCGGCGCCATCCTGCGGCTGGCGCGTTACGCGGTGGCATTTGAGTTTTGCAATCCGGCCGTGGTGTTACGCACGTCGGAAGTGCTGGATAAATTCAAGATCCTCATGGACGGCCGCACGGTTTATTCCGGACGCGCCGTGGTGGGCGATTTGATTGACGCCGGGGCCCGGATCATCTGCGAAGTCAAACTGGACGACTTGGGAGCGGAGACCGATTTTTCCCTGCAACCTTCCGGCGCCAGTCCGGACTGGGAGCAGGCCTACAGCCGTTTTTCCCGGCAGTGGCAGAAAAACTACCAGGTTTCATCGGAGTTCAAAGTGCAGGTGATGGACATCCAGGCCTTCCTGGTGGCCACGCGGCAGTGGCTGGAGCAGGTGGAGTTCGACCTGGGGACACGCCCGGGCAGCCGGCGGCCCGAACTGGAATTTGAAACCCTGGACGCCGTCGCCTGGCGCGTCATTTCCGCCTTCAACGCCCAACATGAGAGGTTTGAGGAACTCGCCTACGCCATCCCGGAGGAACATTACGGAGCGCACCAGGAGTTCGTCCGCCGCCAGTGGCAACACCTGTTTTTATGCAGCCCCTTTGGCCAGCGCACCTTTTACAAGCCTCTGGGCTATGCGGGAGATTACGAGATGATGAACATGATTTATCGCAACCGGCCCGAGGGCGGATCGCTCTATGAAAAGCTGATCCATTTATTGCTGGTCAGCCAGTGGCCGGCCCAATCGGTGCGCAACCGGGTCGCCCACCTCAAAAACCATCTCCTGCAGGAAACCGCGCGGGTGGTGCGTTCGGGCCGGCGGGCACGGATTCTCAATGTCGGCTGCGGCCCGGCCCGCGAAGTGCAGGATTTTGTGAAGGAAACACCATTGGCCAACGAAGTGGATTTTGTGTTGCTGGATTTCAACGAGGAAACCCTGGGTTATGCCCGCAGTCAAATCAACCAGGCCCAAAACCAGTTTTCCCAGCAAACCCGGGTCGAAACCCGCCGGGTATCGGTGTATCGCCTCCTGCGCCAGAACGCCCATCAGGAATATTTCGCCTCGGAACCCGGCTACGACCTGATTTATTGTGGTGGCCTGTTTGATTATTTGTCGGAACCGACCTGCCAGTCCCTGGTGAGCCTCTTTTACGACTGGCTGCGGCCGGGGGGGACGGTCATCGTGGCCAACATGAACGACACAAAACCGTTTCGCAACTTCATCGAATTTGTGCTGGACTGGCAGTTGATCTACCGCGACAGCGGGAAAATGCTGGCCCTCGCTCCGGAGCGGGTCCGGGACGCCGCCCGGGTGATCACCGAGCCGACATCGGTGAATTTGTTCCTGCATCTCGGCAAACCGGATTGATATGCAAACCATCCCCCAGGAATTTCGCGCCGCTTATCAGGAACATGAGCGGGAAATCACCCTGCGCAAGACCCGGCTGGGGTGCTTTTTGGGAATTGTGATGGTGCCGCTCTTTTGCGGTTTGGACCACTATGTTTATCCGAAGTGGGGGTTTCCCTTTCTCCTGTCGCGGTTGCTCTGTTCGGCATTGATGGCGGGGTTGTATCCCATTCTGGCGACCCATTTCGGCCGGAAGCATTATCATTTCATGGGCGTCCTGCTGTTGTTCCTGCCCTCGGCGACCATTGCCTGGATGATTTACGTGACCGAAGGGGCCGCGTCACCGTATTATGCGGGGCTGACCCTGGTGCTGATGGTGCTCGCCGTGGTGTTGGATTGGACGTTCCTGCAAAGTGTCGTCTCGGTTTTGCTGGTCTTGATGTTGTACCTGGCGGCCAGCCTGCCTTCGGCAGCCGGGGCCAACTTCGGGATGTTCCTGAACAATCTGTTTTTCCTTGTGTTCCCCGGCATCGCCATCATCGTGGGGGCGTACTTTCACAGCCGGGTCCGGGTCAGCGAGTTTGTCTCCAGCTGCGAACTGGACAAGAGCCGCAAGGCGCTGGAAGCGAGCCTCCAACAGCTCAAGGAAAACGAGATGCAACTGGTGCAATCCGAAAAACTGGCGTCGCTCGGCCGCATGAGCGCGGGCATCATCCACGAAATCAACAATCCGCTGAACTTCGCCACGACCGGCCTGTTTACCCTGCGCAACAAGGGCCAATACCTTGCCCCGGAGCAACAGGAAGATTATGCCGAGATTTTGAACGATGTCGAAGAAGGCGTCAAACGGGTGAAGACCATCGTCTCGGATTTGCGGATGTTCACGCATCCCGAAACCGAGAACCGGGATCAGGTGGAGGTGGCGGAGGTGGTCGCTTCGGCGCTGCGGTTCCTGAGCAATGAGTGCAAGGACAAGGTACAGATCGACCAGCAGATTGACGGGCATCAGACGATCTGGGCGAACAAGAACAAATTGATCCACCTGCTCACGAACCTGCTGCAAAACTCGCTC
>JBEKYY010000015.1:0-101082 GCA_049510395.1 Verrucomicrobiota bacterium | reverse complement strand
CGGCTGCAATGATCTTGCCTGTGAAATAAGGTCTCCAATTTGTCTTGTATCTTCTGGCGGTTTGGCTGATAAACTTGCGTTACCCAGTCCTCTTTGAATTCACGTGGGGACTGGCAGGAAAACCTTAACAGACCGATTCCGTGCAACGACACCTCGTCACGCTGGTGACGGGTTTGGACTTTGGGGCGGATGTTTGTAACCCCGAACTGCCCAAGGGAAATTCTCACACCTGGAGGAGCACCATGAAACCGACCAAATCAAATCATATCGTTCTCACATTCGCATTACTCTCAACCTTCACCACGTTCTACGTGGCTCAACTCTCAGCCTCACCGCTCGGCACGGCCTTCACCTATCAAGGGCAGTTGACCGATGGCGGCAAGGCGGTCAATGGCAGCTTCGACCTGAAATTCAGCCTGTACGACGCTGTCACCAACGGCAGTCAAGCAGGCGTCACGCTCACCAATGCCGCCACGGCGGTGAGCAACGGACTGTTCACTGTCGCGTTGGACTTCGGCAGCGATGTATTCACCGGCAACGCGCGCTGGCTGGAGATCGGCGTGCGCACCAACGGCAGCGCGGGTGACTTCACCTCGTTGAGTCCGCGCCAATCGCTCGCGCCCTCGCCCTACGCGCTCTACGCGCCCAGCGCGGGCACGGCGGCCAGTGCGACCGTCGCCAACTCCACCGCGACCAATACGGTCAGCAGCGCCAGCCTCCAGTCCAACAGCGTCACAACCGACAAGATCCTCGATGGCGCGATTTTGGATTCAAAAATCAGCACCAACGGCATCAGCGGAGACAAGATCATCGGCGGCGACCTGCAGGCACAACGGCTCAAGATTGGGGGGGGTCACACGCTGATCGGCCAGATGGCCACCATCGCCGGCGGTTATCAGAACTCCATTTCCAATGCCGGGTGGTCCGTGGACGCGATTGGCGGCGGCCAGAATAATCAGATTGCGGATTCGACCCACACGGTCATAGGCGGCGGTTACCAGAACACGATTGCGAGTGCCTCATGGGCAGCCACTGTGTCCGGGGGCAGCGGGAATACCATCCAGACCAACGCGGGCCAGACCACCATCGCCGGCGGCAACGCCAATACCATCGGGGACAACGCGGGCCAGTCCGCCATCGGCGGCGGCTACCTGAATACCATCGGCCACGATGCGTGGGGGGCAGTGGTGGGTGGCGGGCAGGGCAACTTCGCAGGCGCGGCGGACGCGGTCATCGGGGGCGGTTATTACAACAGCAATTCAGCCTGGTGCGGGACCATACCCGGCGGCCGCAACAACCTGGTGAGCGGAAGTTATGGTTTAGCCGCCGGCAACCGTGCCAAGGCCAACCACTCGGGCGCTTTCGTCTGGGCCGATTCAACCGATGCCGACTTCGCTTCCACGGCTGACAATCAGTTTCTGATTCGCGCCGGCGGTGGTGTAGGCATCAACAAAGCCGATCCCGCCAGCGCCTTGGACGTCAACGGCACGGTAACCGCCACAGCTTTTCAAGGTGGCGGCTCGGCGTTGACCGGCATCACCGGGGGCGCCATCGCCGACGGTGCCGTAGTCAAAACCCTTAACACATTGACTGATGACGTCACCATTCAAGGGAGAGTAAACGCGAACGTGGTGACGGACGAGCAACAACATAAAATCTTCATCGATGTGCCCGGAGCTAATAACGGCGCATGGGACGTGATGGGCAATGCCGGCACCGTCGCCGGTATTAATTTTCTAGGCACTACTGACCCGCAGCCATTGGAACTCAAGGTCAATAGCCAGCGGGCCTTGCGGTTGGAGCCCGATGACACCAGCCCCAACGTCATCGGTGGCTTCGGGGACAACAGCGTAATTGCAGGCGTCCACGGCGCAACCATCAGTGGCGGGGGCAAAGCAGGCAATGCAAACAGCGTCATCGGGAACTATGGAACGGTGGGTGGCGGATATGGTAACTCCGCTGAAGGCGGAGCTGTCGTTGCCGGAGGCACCGAGAACAGTTGCAGCGGCCCAAGTTCAGCTATTGGTGGCGGCATCGGCAATGAGATTGACGATGCTCTGGAGTGTGTGATCGGCGGCGGCGGCGGCAATCAGATATCAATGGGCAATTATTCAGTGATTGGCGGCGGCATGAGCAGCGAGATCGGGAATTCCTTCTACTGCACGTTGGGCGGCGGTACCGGAAACAGCATTGCTGACAACAGTGACTATTCCACCATCGGCGGCGGCGCTAACAACGAGGTCGAGGCTAAATGTACCACCATCACGGGTGGCTCAGCGGCCAAGGCCACCCATTTTGGGCAATGGGCGTTTGCCAACGGAACCTTCGACGGCGGCAACGCCGGTGACGCCCAGACTTCGCTCTACGTGCTGCACAAGCAGACCGGTGGAGCCGGCCAGGTCGAAATGTTACTGGATGGTGCGGGTGCGCGGATGACGGTTCCAAACGGAGCAACCTGGACCGTCGAAGTTTTCCTTGTAGCCCGGAACGACGCGGGTTCTTCCGCTGGCTGGCGGTTTACTGGTGTCATTAAAAACGTTGGTGGAAACACGGATTACGTGGGCCAAACTTCGCTCCTGCGGGACGATGGAGGATGGGATGGCAAGGCCACCGTGGATGCGGATGACGGCAACGACGCCTTGCGTGTGAAGGTCACCGGCCAGGCCGCAACCAACATCCGTTGGGTGGCCGCCGTGCGCACGGTGGAAGTGAATCCATAGGAGGTGATCATGAACATGCTAACATTGGCTTTCTGCCTTCTTACTTCCGCCTTCTGCCTTCGCGGGCAGGCGCAAACCAACTACACCATTGATTGGTACAAAATCGCCGGGGGCGGCGGCACCAGCACCGGAGGCACTTATCAAGTCAGCGGCACCATCGGCCAGCACGATGCCGGCGGGCCGATGACCGGCGGCAATTATTCGCTCACCGGTGGTTTCTGGAGTCTCATCGCCGTTGTGCAAACATCCGGAGCCCCGACGCTCTACATCCGCCATTCCGGCAACACGGTGACGGTATATTGGCAGGATGTGTCGGGATGGAGTTTGCAGCAGAACAACAATCTGGCCACGGCAGCCGGCTGGTCGGCCAGCAGCGGCGTGACGACCTCCAACGACACCAATTATCTGACCATCACATCGCCGTCGGGGAATTTGTTCTTTCGATTGAAACAGTGAGGTGGCGGCGACGTCAGATTCATTATTTTCGATTTACGATATACGAGTTACGCGTCAGGCGTGGATCGCGAAAGGTTTTGTATATCGTAAATTGGGTCAGAGCCGACTGACGTCGGCTGCTACGGCTGTTGGTTCATCCAATCGAAAATCTGCTTCGCCGCCTCCGCTGGTGCGGTGCTGAGGACATTGTGGTCGGCGCGGCGGATGATTCTGTAATCGCGCAAGGCCGGGCAATTTTTCCTGAGCCAGCGGCGGATGAACGGCCAGGGCACGAGGGGATCAAGAATTCCACTCAAGCCAAACACCGGCAGCGGGGTCTGGCTGGCAATCGGGCGCGGATCGTTTTGGGCAATCAAATGCAGGCGGTGCTGCGCTGCGCGGCGGTCCAGTTCCGTCCGGCGGACAACGAATTCGTCAATGTTCGCCAGCGTCTCCGGTGAATGGCGATACCGGAAGCGCGCGATTTTGGCGTAGCCGAATACGATTCGCACGAACAACGCCGTGGAAATCCTGCCGGTGAGTTTTTCCGCCAGTCGCACCGCCCAACGCATGGGATGTTTCACGAAACCGCCCGCCAGAATCACGCCCTGCGCCGGAAACTTCCCGCGCGCGACCATCGCCCACAAAACCTGCGAGCCATACGATTCGCCGAGCAGCCAGCCGCGGGTGATTCCATTGTGCGCCAGCGCGGCTTCGATGGTCGCCGCGTAATCGTCCAGCGACCACGTGAGCGTGCGCGGGTAGGTGATTTCGACGAAGCGCGCCCTGCCGCCGATGACCTTGCGAAAGCTGCCGATGAGCGTCCAATCGCCGTGCAAGCCGGGCAGATAAATCAGCGTGGGCAGCGAAGCTTCGCCGTGAATGCGCAATTGAAGTTCTTCTGCCATGATTTCCGGAGTCATACGTGGCCCCGAACGGATGATTCAATGGATTTGAAGCGTATCAACCTGGTCGCTCCGCCGGCCTTGCTGTTCCGGCCCCGTCAATAATATTGGACGATGGTAATCAGCCCTTCCGGGTTGGCCACTCCCAGACCTTTAAGGAAAACAATGTGTTGATATCCCAAACGCCGCAGCCCAACCACCCAGGGTGTCCCGCGGTCGCGAAATTGGTCACCAATTTCTTCCTCGGTATAGTCCTCAAGAATAACCACGGCAGTCTGATGTTGAGCCAATGCCGCCGCTTCGGTCAAAACCTGGTCAATGTTTCCCTTGGCCGAGGTTTTCGGCTGGAGCATCTGGCAGGTCTGGCCGTCGAAAGATTGAACGACCAGCGCGGTATTGTCGGTGTTGTGAAATGCCCGGAATCGGGTCGCACAGGAGGTTGCGATGATGGCTAAAGCCACAAGGGCCAAGGCAGTGCTGATGTTTAATAATTTCATATGTTCCTATCGGTTGATGCGTCAGTTTGATTTGCTCTCTTCTTATCACCGGCTGATACCAATTTCCAGAGACAATCGAAACAAATCTCGGTAGGGCGGGCAGTCCTCTGCACGCCGTTGGTCCGCACAACGATTGCGGCGCGCACGGAGTGACGCGCCCTACCCAATGTAACGATTGCCGCCGGGGAATGGCATGACCCGCAATTGCAATGCCATTGGTTGCGTGCCGATGCAATGGGGCGCAACCTGACATCCGCCCATTTTTCACCCTCTCCTCTCCCAAGGGAGGAGAGGGGCGGGGAGAGGAGGCGCGTTTTTAAATTCAAAACCACTCACCCCCAACCCTCTCCCCGTTTGGCGGGGAGAGGGGGTTGAATCTATTCAATAGTGTGTCAAGCTGTGCCCGAGCAATGTCCCGGCGGTTGTCATTCTATTTTAACTTCGGGAAAAATTCCGCCGCCGTTTTGCATGTCGCCGCGCTCAATTCTTCTAGCGAACAGCCCTTCACCTGGGCGGCGGTTTCGGAAATCTCCTTCACATAAGCCGGTTCGCAGCGTTGGCCGCGATACGGCACTGGCGCGAGATACGGACAATCGGTTTCCAGCATGAATTTGTCCAGCGGCGTGGCAGCGACGGTGTCGCGGACGTTTTGTCCGTTCTTGAACGTGACGATGCCGGTGAAGCTGACGAGCGAACCGATTTCCAGGACGCGCCGCATCCGGTCGGCGCTCTCGCCGAAGCAATGGAACACACCGCGCACCTTGCCGGCGAACGGCTTGAGCTGGGCGAATGTGTCGTCAAAGGAATCGCGCTGGTGAATCACGCAGTTCAATCCGGCTTCGGTGGCGATTTCCAACTGTTGCCGGAAAATTTCGGCCTGTTTTTGTTTGTAGCGCGCGTCGTCTTCGGCAGTGCCGCCGGGCTTTTTGCCCGGCAGATGATGATAGTCGAGGCCGATTTCACCGATGGCGACGACTTTCGGATGTTTCACCAGTTTGCGCAGCGGTTCGCGAATATCGTCCGGCGCTTCATGGACGTTTGACGGATGCCAGCCGACGGCGGCAAAAACGCACGCGAAACGTTCGGCCAGCTTGATTGCGCGCGCGCCGCTTTCGAGATCGGTGCCGATGGAAATGATCCGGGTGATGCCGGCGGCCTCGGCGCGGGCAATGACGTCCGTCAAATCCTTTGCGTAGTCCGGGTAATCAAGATGCGCGTGGGTGTCATAAAAGATGGCCATGGGAATAATTAACCACGAAATACACGAAAAACACGAAAGAAGTTTAAGCTATAACTATGCGTTCCTTGGGCTGGTTTCGCGTTTCGTGTGTTTGGTGTATTTCGTGATTTCATCAAATTACCGGGCTACGGCTTGGCTGGGTTGTTGGTGCCGGCGGGCTTTGGTTCGAGCGTGGCCAGTTTTGCCTCGATGGATGGCTTGCCGGGGTAATCGGGTGATTCCTTGAGAAGCTGTTTGTAATTTTCAATGGCGTCGGCTTCGCGATTCTGCGCCAGAAGTTTTTCGCCCAGCGTAAGCCGGATGCGAATGCGTTGTTCCGGCGATGGGTTGCGGGTCAGGGCGAGCTGATACGTTTGAATGGCCGGGGAGGTTTTGCCCTGCATTTCGAAAAGGTCGGCAAGTTTTTCGGTGAGCACGGCGCTATTGGTGGTTGCGGGAATGGTTTCGAGAAGAGTGGCGAGTTGGGCAACGGGTGCACCTTGAACCAGACCCAAATTAACAACCCGCAGATAAGACCATTCGATGAGCGGATTATGGGTGCGCGTGAATTCTGCGTGCAACTCCGACGGTTCCCGGCCAAAGGGCCGGTAAAGCGGGTCGCCGACGACGGTGGTTTGCCAGGACAAGGCGGGTTGCGCAGCCCAGGCGGCTTCGCCAAATGTGAATCCGCTGACAATCAGCCGCCCGAGAAAGGCGGCGGCATTCGGCGTGCAGGAAAGATACGGTTCATATACGCAGCCCATGGTACAGGTTGCGCCTTTGGCGAGCAGCGGCCCGACCCAAAACTGGTTCGTGCTCCGCAACGTGACCGCACTGCTGGAATGCAAATGATAGGCAAACGCGCCGGGCATGAATTCAACCTTGGGCAACACAAACGGGCCGGAGACATTGCCGTCGTACCAGCCGCAATATATCGCGATCTGACTCATCGGGAAATCGGATTGAAAAGTGTCGGGATTTTTGTCCACGGTAGTTTCAAAACCCAGTTGGCGGCAGATTTCTCCCGCGTTCAGTATCCATTCGTCGCCCAAAATGTAATTGGTGTCGCTTTGGGGCAGTCCTCGCGCGTCGAAATAGGCGCGGCCCCATAAGCCGTCGCGTTCGGCGGCGAGCGCCTTGTCCACCAGGCCGAGCGCAATCTCCACGCTGGGGCCGTCGAGCCGGGCGACCAGCAAAATGCCGTTGGTTGGATTGAGCACCGCCGGGTTGGTGACGCCATAAACCCAGTTTGCCAGCGGTCCGGAAAGCAGAACGTTCATTTTCAGCAGCGGCAGCCAGGTCAGCTCGGAATCCACCGCCGCTTCGTTGCGCAACAGTTCCGGACGGACGTTTTCCCGGCCCGGTTCGCGCAAATTCGGGTCGGCGGCAATTTTCAGCGGAACACCGTAGCAGAGGACCGCGTAACGAATCTTGGATTTAACGACCGGGTGGTCCACGCGTGGGGGCTGGCCGTTGGTCGCGGCGTTGGTCACGGAGCCAAACCGCCAGAACTTGTCCACCACCAGCCGGCTGGCCAGCGGGAATTGCAGCGCGTCGCGAAACTCGGCGCGGCTTATTTCCTCGGTGATGGGCAGATCGAATCCGTAAACCTGCGCTTCCGGCACCTGCCGCATTTGGGCGTAATGGTCCGCAACCAGTTTCGATCCTGGCATGCAATTGTTGTAAATCACGACCACCTCGTCGCCGCCGGCGTGAACCAGCCACGGCGCGAGCGCGAGGAGAAGAACTGTAAATTTAATCCCCAATATTTTCATGCATCCCTCATTTGACCTTCAACGGGCCGGAATGTTGGAATTTTGTGCCCTATGCACCACACGTCACCTTGAGGCCATCATATGCGAGCGTGACGCCGTGGGGCAATTCCGCCTGCGCTGGGTCGTGGTCGTAATCGTGCGTGAGGTGTGTGAAATAGGTCCGCGCCGCGCCGATGCGACGTGCCGCCACGAGCGCTTCGTCGAGGCACATGTGGGTTGGATGTGGCGTGTAACGCAATGCGTCGAGCACGGCAATTTCGACGCCTTGGACCTTTCCCAGCACGCTGGCTGGAATTTCCTTGCAGTCGTTCAAATAGGCGAGCCGCTTCTGGCCGTTTTGCACGAAAAGATAGCCGTTCGTCATCATTGGGCCGTGCGGCAGAGGCAGGGGAATGATTTCCAAATCGCCGAGTTGGAACGGCCCGTCAACGACGTGCGGATCGGGACGGAAATAGCCTTTCGGAATCGGCCGCCCGTCAAACGCATAGATGAAAATACGCCGAAGCACCGCCATCGTTTCCTCGTTCGCATAAATCGGCAATGCACCTTTGCGCAAATCGCAAAACCGGCGGCAATCGTCCAGACCCATGATATGATCGGCGTGGGAATGGGTGAAAATAACCGCATCGAGCCAGCGGATGTTTTCGCGGAGCATCTGGATGCGAAATTCCGGCGTGGTGTCCACGGCGAATTTGACTCTGTCCGTGGCGACGTAAATGGAAGGCCGGGTACGATGATTTTTGGGATTGGCCAGAAACGCCGGTGGATATTCCTTGCCAATGATGGGCACGCCCTGCGAAGTGCCGCTGCCGAGAAAAATGAATGATAACGCCATGATTAAAATTCCTGCATGGACGGTAACACAACCGCCAAATTGGCCGCGAACCTTTTTCGGGATTCGGGATTATATCTTTCACAAACCCAAGGTTACGATAATTCTTTCCACCGCTTGCGGGTATAAATACAATTGATGATCCAAAACACAAGGTTCAGACTGGCAGCGGTGCTGACAGCCCACGCCCACCGTTTACGTTTAATGACGAACCAGCCCGCAACGCCTTGGATGCCGCACCAAACTGTGGCGGCAATAGATTCACCGCAAATTTCCCATTGCTGTAAGGCAGCAAGCAAAACCGCCATAACGCCGAAAAATAATGCCCACAATAAAAAGGATGTTTCAACCAGCCCGAAAAAGTATCCCCACCGATAAGGCAACAAGGATGGCGATCTTAATTTCAGGCGTTTCTCAAGACGTTGTGCCAGGAAGATGCTGGCCGCGATTGCGAGAATAATATAAGCCCAAGCGATTATCCCGACGAGAGTGGCCAAATTTTCTGCGTTCATTTTTGCCTTATTCAATATGGTTGACTGTTGAGATATTAAGTCCCATTTATTTTGCCGTGCCCAGTCCTTTTGGTCTTAAAAATGGTGTTTTTTGGTATCGTGACGAAACTACCTACCTTCGCTTTAAGGAGATTTGTGATGATAAGCAGAATTTCTTGCGCCCGTATGTGACTTGGATTGCTGAATCCCAAAAAAACATTGACACCATCGCTAAGACGGGAATTTTTCTCGTCAAAATAAACGCAGACCCCGATGAGTTTGTCGCTTGGTGCAAAATCAATTCCCACTCCCCGAATCAAAGAGCCAGAAAGATTTTCGCAGCGATTAAAGTATCTCAAATAATTGGAAACGGTTAATTCGAGCGATAAACAAAGCCCTTCCCTTTCGCGGACAATCTCCGCTTCTAGTTCGTTTCCTTTCCGTGCTGGGGTTTGGAGAAAAGCACGCACCGCACCCTCGAAATCAGCACGGCTCAATTTCAACTTCGGCTCTTTAACTGGTTTCTTTTGTGCTTTTCTTGGCACGAATTCTCTTTCTGCCCCACGGCACATGGGGCGGCTTTGGTTTTACTAGGTAATCGAATTGGCCATACCGATTCCCTCAACTGACTTGCCGATATGTTAGACGCTTTCCCTTTACCATTCCAATCGCTGTTTCCATGCGTTCGCCGTCAGTGGCGTGGCGCGTGTTCCAACGGAAAGCAAATTCGTTGGCGTATTTCGGCAAATGTTCGCGGCTGACATGATGCCATGAACCATACACGCCGCGCTTTAGCAGGCTGAAAAAACTCTCGCAACTGTTCACGCCGGCGAATGTTCCATCGGCGTTGCGGCGCTGATATTCAAACTTGGAATGAACAACCCGGTCGTGACGCTTCCAAGCCTTCAGGGGATTGCGGTATGCGCCGTGTTCGTCAGTATTCACAACCGCATCCTTGCTCACGCATTCATGCAGGCATTGGCCAAGATTCTTTTGCGTGACGTTGCTCACAACCCGTGCCTGCATTGGGCCGCCGCGTTCAACCAAGGCGACCACGGGGGTATGGCGGCGCGACCGTGAGCAACGAAAGCCTTTCCCGCCCACAAAAGTTTCGTCCACTTCCACGACGCCTTTGAGCATTTTTGCCAAAGGCATTTCGGGACTCATCGAGTAACGAATCCGGTGCGCCATGAACCATGCTGTCTTGTAAGTGACTTTGAGCATCCGGTGAAGCTGGTTCGCACTGATTGATTTCTTGGACGAACACACAATGAAGATGGCCATGAGCCACTTGCCAATCGGGATATGCGAGTCCTCTAAAATCGTTCCAACCGTCACTGTGAACTGTTTGCGGCAGGCCGCGCACTTGTAAAGCCCCTTGCGAACCGGAGACTTGCTGGCTGCATTGGGTTTCAGTTTATAGACCTCGGCGAACTGGCAATGCGGACAGACCGGGCCATCGGGCCAAAGCACTGATTCGAGGAACTTTCGTGCCTTGCTGTCGCTGGAGTATTCCTGCGCTAGTGTGACAAGGTTTATTTCCTCGTCGTCTGGTTGTTTCGTTTTCATTTTTATTCGTTCGTTCATTTTCTGTGGCCCTTCAATTAAAAATCAGAACTGTTTTTGTAATTCAAAGTTTTTTGAGTTGGAATGGCGGCTCTTTTGGATTTAAGGAAAAGGCTAGTTTGAACTGACACTTCTTCTCCTTTCGCCCATTTGCACTAACCTCAAACGTTAAAATATATTCTCTGAATTTTCTGGAAGCGTCATCTTGACCTTCAGTTTCGATTTCAGGATTAAATTTGTCACATCCATTGTTCCAACTATGAATCCATTCGTCGCCCGATGGGAATGCGCCAGAAAACCGCAGGGTCACGGTTGAACTACCCCGGTCAACCGTGAAAATCTCGAAGTGCGCTTCCTGTCCGGCGTTTATTGTATTCCCCTCAATCTCCCTGGATGTGAATTT
Organism: Verrucomicrobiota bacterium; assembly: GCA_049510395.1. Taxonomy (GTDB): domain Bacteria; phylum Verrucomicrobiota; class Verrucomicrobiia; order Limisphaerales; family UBA11358; genus UBA11358. The sequence continues at coordinate 90,239 of JBEKYY010000015.1, read as the reverse complement.
AATCAGTCGCAAAATCCTGCCCGTGATTTCATAGCGGCAAATGCTGTCACTCATTGGAAATATAGTTTCGCCTTTGGCGGTTGGTTCGATCTTTAACAATTTCAAGCACACACCGGTCGCCGCATTCTTGGGATGGCTGTTTCGTATGCCGATTTGCCCCGGAGCATACATAGGGGGACTCGAAACGGATGGCGCGTCAATTTCAAGCGGAATAGAGTCTTCCTTTAAGGTTTTAAGTTCCAAGTCTATCGCTGCTATTTTAGCCTCCATTTTTTCCTCAAGTTCCCTGTATAACTCGCAAGGAGCTTTTGCTACATGATAAGCAATCCATAGCAGCCACAAGCCGAGCGGAATTGTTGCCGTCCAGTAACTCACAGCGTCCCCCATTTCTTCCATTTTTCAATTTCACCAGTGATGGGATGCTTTGAAACGAATGCAGCCAGAAAAATAAACACCGCACCCAAAACAGTGAAGTTTTCAATTGCGGCCCCGCGTTTTTCTTTAGCCTTTTTCCAACCCATTGAGAAGCAGCGAACCCAGAAACCCCAAACTGACGGCTTTTGCATCTCAAGATGATAAGGTTGCCCCATTTTGCGTAAAGCCATTTAAGTAATTGGCCCTGTTTCGCTTGGGAATTAAATGGGTTTGTGAAATATACAATTCCGTCGGGATTTGTCCCCAGAACTGGTGACTGGCAGGGGACCGGGCATGAGGTATGATTCCATTGTTGTTGCCGTACTTAGTTCTGAATTCTGTATGAAGAGGCCGGACCGATCGTCCGGCCTTTCTTTTTTACCAGCCGGGTCAACCCCCTGATTGCCAATCACCTGGGACGGAAGTTCATTGCCCTACCATTGCACCCTTAAATGCCGACTTTGGCGCGGAGTTGTTCCACCTGCTTCTCCAGTTCACGCAGGCGGCGGATCATGTCCGGCAACTGCTGCACCGCGATCATCTGCCGCTTGGCCTGTTTGTCCGGCGAGGCCGGATAGCCGAGCACTGCCCCTCCGTCGGGAATATCGCGCATCACACCGGACTTCGCGCCGACCATGGCCTGGTTGCCGAGCTTCAAATGTCCCGCAATCCCCGACTGCGAAGCAATCACGCAGTAATCTCCCAGGCGCGTGCTGCCGGCAAAACCCGACTGGCCCATGACTAGGCAGTGCCGGCCAATGACGACGTTGTGCGCGACATGCACAAGATTATCAATCTTGGTGCCCTGGCCGATGACGGTGGAACCAAGCGCGCCGCGGTCAACAGCCGAGTTGGCGCCGATCTCCACGTCGTCGTGGATGATCACATTGCCAACCTGCAGCACTTTGCGGTGGCGGCCATCGTCGAACACGTAGCCGTAGCCGTCCGAACCGATGACCGTGCCGGCGTGGATGCTGACACGATGACCGATCTGTGTCCGTGCATAAACAACAACGTTTGGGAACAGGCACACGTCGTCGCCAATCTGACAGTCCCGGCCGACATGGTTGCCGCCCATGAGCACGGAACGCGCGCCGAGCCGCACCCGCGCGCCCAGCACGCAATCCGGCCCAATACACGCCGTGGGATCAATTTGCGCCGAAGCATCAATAATCGCGCTTGGATGAATGCCGGGCGGTTGTTGGTCCGGCGGGAAAAAGAGTGGCAGCACCCTGGCCATGGCCACGCGCGCGTTCCGCACGCGGATGAGGACTTTTTTCGACGGCGCGAACGCTTCCGACACGAGGATGGCGGTGGCCTGGCTTTGTTCGGCGGCGGCGAAGTGGGTTTCCTTCTCGGCAAAAGTCAGGTCGCCGGCCCGGGCACAGTCGGCGGGCGCGAAGCCGGTGAGTTGGACTGAACCGTCGCCGAGGACTTCGCCCCGGAGTTGTTCGGCAATTTGAGCAGCGGTGAATGGCATAGAATGCTGGGTTAATGGTTAAGAGGCTCCGTTCGGGAAGAATCTTATTCCACCGCGAAGCGGTGGCAAGTCGCAAAGGGCGCGGAAGCTCAAGGCGGTCACATCTTGACAACCGCACCATTTTTCTCCCTCTCCTCCCGCAAGGAGGAGAGGGCCGGGGTGAGGAGGCAAATGTTTACAAGCACGAACCCCTCACCCCAGCCCTCTCCCCGTCCAAACGGGGAGAGGGAGTTATTTCCGTTTGGTGCGCGTGTCAGTTGCGCCCGCTCATGGTTGTATTCTGCGACGTTGCCCTGAAATTTTTACGACAAACAAAATACCGGTGACGCCGACGCATAACCACCCAAACCAATCCCCGTGCCGGTTGTAAAAGATCGGTTCCCGCTTTACGCCCACCGGGATTTCAACCGTCATTGCGCCGACGCCGTAAACGCTGCCGGTCTTGTCCCTGAAAATTTCACGCAGCCGGCCGCTGGCGTCCACCCAGCACGTCAGGCCGTTGTTGGAACTGCGCACCAGCGGCACGCCGTTTTCCACGGCGCGGAAAACGGCGGCGGCGGCCTGTTGCCATTGCGCGGCGCTGTCGCCAAACCAGCCGTCGTTGGTCAAGTTCACCAGAAAATCGGTGTCGTCTTGAGCATATTTACGCGTGAGTTCCGGAAACACGTCCTCGAAACAGATGAGCGTGGCGGTTTTGACGCGGAAGGGCGCGTCGTCTTTGGAGTGCGGTGACATGTCACCGCTTTCCAAAGCGCCGACGTGTCGGCGCACTCCAAAATCCATTTCAAACGGCACCGCATTGGTGCCGGACGCAAAGCTGCCGGTAATGGGCGTAAACCATTTGACGAACGGCAGCCAGCGCACGAGCGGGATGTATTCGCCAAAGATGACCAGGTTTTGCTTGTGGTAAACCGCCGCGCAACGGCCTTCCGGATTGAACAGGAACGCCGCGTTGAAAACGTCAAAGTCGTCCTTGTTCTTCGCATTGGGCCGCCATCTGGCGTCGTCGGCGTTGAAAATCAACCAGAGGTGGTGAGTGCGAATCAAATTCGTGATGGCGATAAAGCTGGTCTCGTCGAATTCCGGCACGGCGGATTCCGGCCAGATGAGCAAGTCGGTTTTACTCGAGCTCCTCTCCTGACCTTCCGCCTTCGCTGAAGCTACGGCGGACAAGCCGGTCACCCTCTCCCCGCCAGGCGGGTAGAGGGACGGGGCGAGGGGTTCGTTACTATTAGTATTATCTGGTGATGAAGCTAGGGCATTTTCTGTAAGTTGAATGAGTTGCCGGAAACGATTGGCGTTCGCGTTTCGATCCCAAATCAAAGCCTGCGGAATGCTGGGTTGAACGAGCGTGATTCGCAGCGTCGCGCCGGGTGGATTTTGTCCGTTCATTCGCGCGAAACCGAATGCAAACAGTGCCGCGATTGCGGCCAGCGGCAGGAAAATTTCCATCTGCCATGCAAACCGGAAGGCCGGCCGGCGATAAATCATGCGCACGGCGGAAAACAGCGACAACGAAACCCACACGACCAGGAACGAAACGCCGTAAACCCCCGTCACCGAGGCGATTTGAATGAGCGGTATCAGTTGAAATTGCGAGGCGCCGAGAGGATTCCATGGAAAACCGCTGAACAGCCGCGCCCGGACCATTTCCAGCGCCACCCAGACGGCCGCGCCCGACAGCGACCAGAGTGTGCGGCCGCTCCAGGATTCGGAATTTGAAATTTGAAATTTGAAATTTGAAATCAGCCAGACCCAGACCGCCGGGTATAACCCGAGATAGACGCCCAATAAAAACCAGCCGAGAATCGGAAAGCCCGTCACCGGAATCAGCAACAGCCAGTAAAGCGACGAGAGGAAGTGAACCAACCCCGCAACGTAACCGACACGGAAAGCGTCGCCGCCACGTTTGCCATTAGCGGCGGCCATCATCAAGGCCGGTGCAATCCAAGCGGAGCCTGCAGTACCGATATTCGGGAACGCGGCGGTCAACAAAAGTCCGGCGCCGATGGCCAGGAGATAACCACTGCGAACCAGGAGTTCGTTGAGAAAACTTTTCAACGTGGCAAACGGCGAATAATCCTGCGTGAACGTCGGGCCAAGTTTCGTACATTCGGCGGCTTGCTTCAGGACGGCAGCGCTGGCATGGACGACAATCGCCTCGCGCGCGTCGCGCCAGACGGCGAAGTCGGCAGACGAATTACCGGCGTAATCAAAGCCGCGTTCACCGAATTTTTCGACGAGGACCTTCAATTTGTTGGCGCCGCGCAGATTGGTTTTGCCATCGCTGCCCAACACCTCATCAAACAGCCCGACATGATTGGCAACAGGCAGGGCCATGTCGCGGTCGGAGGCGGTGACGAGAACCAATTTCCGCCCGGCGGCCTTTTGTTCCCGTAGATAGGCGAGAAACGGCTCGTGGTAGGGCAAGGTGGCGGGATCAATCGTGACGTGCCGGACGAGTTGCCGCTTCAAGAAGGCCCGGCCCCGCGTCCACCAAAACAAAACGGGCAGGAGCTGGAACGGATTTCGCCGCAATAACCGCGCCAGCGATTCCCAGAGCAAATCGGTCTTGATGAGCGTGCCGTCCAAGTCCACGCAAAGCGGGACTCGATTGGCGGGCGTATCGGGCGGTGGCGGCATGCAGTGGTATCCTGAATCCGCCGCGAAATTAGAGGAAGGCGATGAATGTGACAAGCCTGTCCAGATTGGAAAGGGGATCCTGATTTTGTTGTAGTGTCGGCAACCTGCCCCGAAAGCCTTCGGGGCTGTGCGCCGATTTGGTCGAGCCGCCCGCCTACACCATGCTTCGTCGCGGCAAGCAGGCACGACGCTACACGAAATCAGAAGATCGCCCGGTGCTTGCGGCAGGAGACACAATGGCGTTGAAATGGATGGCGGACCGGTTAAAGATGGGGACATAGACGCATGTGACGAGCCGGCTTTACCACTGAAGAAACGAACTTGTGTCAATACACAGGCCCCATTTACCCTTTTTTGCTATTCTAAAAGCAAATAACGCAGGCACGCTAAATTAGATTGTACTCGACAACTGCCGTCGCTTTTGCTATAATCAGGCTAATCAGAATTGAGATACAGCAAGCTGCGGTTGGACGTACCTATGCTATGCGGATGAATCTCAAAAATCGATTCGGCCGAATATCAGCGAAAGGGTAACCCTATGAAGAACCTGATCAAACAACACTCCTCAATCGCCAAAACTTCCCAAAGGTCGTGTCTGGCTTGCTCGCCAAGCCGGAGTCAGGCTGTGAATGCAACTTTCGGGCATGTCGTCTCAAGCAGACGGTTTGCCCTGTGGACAGCGTTGGCACTGGTCCTGGCTACAGGATTAACCAGTGTCAAGGCCGACACTATCGTTGAGCAAATTACTGGCCCCTACGGCGGCATAGGCTTCCTGCCACAGTTCGATCCGGCGTATGGCCAACTCATCGACGTCGGATATTCTTTTTCCGGGTCCGAAGGTTTAATGGTGTATGTGGGCAACCCCACGTCACAAGACACTGCCTTCACCGTTTACATGGAGGATACAATCGGCGTGAGTTTGGGGTGTCTCTCGGTCTTTTCTTCGGTGACGGGCGGCGGCGGCGGCTTTATATATGCCTACTCCCCCCCAATACTACTGGGTGGTGGTGTTTTCCCGTTTTATGGCAGTGGCGACACGTCGCTAGCCGCAGACCTGAATTACTTTACCGGCACTGGCTCCGTGGAGGTCTATGTGGGCAGCGGCACTGCTACGTTTTCCAGCGATCCTCCAAGTCTTATGCCCTACGTCCAGGACAGGCAGGCCTGGCTCTCACAAGCTACACTCACATATACCTACGAACCGGTGCCCGAACCGAGCGTCCTGACACTGCTGGTCGGAGGTTTGGCACTGCTGGGTCTCCGCTGCAAGCGATAATCGGCCCCCTTTACTCGCAAACGAGCCCTGAGTATTGACACTTTTTAACTGAATCAAATCCTGTGTTGCGGCATGGGTTTTGATTAACCGTTGAGTGCGCGCTTCAGCAAGGCTTTTTCACGTTCGCCGTAATGTAATTTCAAGGCCTCGGCGCGGGCGGCCTCGGTCATTTTCCGCCAGGATTTTTGCAGGGCATTGATGGTTTTGTCTTCGGCAGTTTTCCCCGCGAGATCGGCAAACTGGAATTCGAGGAAAACAAGGCAAAGCGCGTCTTCGAGCACCCGGGCTTCGTGGTCGTCGGGGAAATGTTTCTTGAGGTTCAAATCCTGTACGCGGCGAATCACGTCTTCCGGGTAACCGGCTTCGCGTAAAATGCCGCCGGTTTTAATAGAGCATGGTTTCCCGATAGCGTTTGGCCGACATTCCGGTCGTGCGCTTGAAGGCGATGCAAAAGCTGTTGATGCTTTGATAACCGCACATTTGGGCGAGGGTTTCAATTTTGTTGCTGGATTCCGCGAGCAACTTCTTGGCGTGTTCGATTCGGACGCGTTGAAGCTCCTGTCCGGGGGTGCGGCCAATGTGCTCCAAAAACGCCTTGTGCATTCCGCGACGTGACATGGCGGAGACGGCAACCAAATCCTTGACACAGATGGGCTCGTGGCTGTGTTCCCATATGTAGCGCAGGCTTTTGGCCACGCCCGCGTGCTTTATCGCAAGAAAGTCGCTGCTCCGGCGGACCACCACGCCTTTGGCGGGAATTCGGATGGGTTCGTTTGGCGGCCGTTTCCCGCTCATCAGTTGATCCAGCAATTCGGCTCCGCAATAACCCAGAGTTTCCAGATTGGTGTCCACGCTCGACACGGGAATAGGCATGGCGTCCGGCGCCAGAAGATAATTCTCCGCACCAACAATCGCGACCTGCTCTGGAACGCCGATGCCAATGTTTTCGCATGATTCCAGAACATCGAGCGCCAGCTGGTCATTGGCGGCAAAAACCGCCAGCGGCTTAGGCGCGCGTTTCATTTCAGCAATCAGCCACTTGCGTTTCCGCTTCCACATTTCGCGATCGGCGACAAAGTCCGGGGAACGATGCCAGCGCGACCAGGTGCATTCGTAACCGGCCTTTTTCAGCGCGTTGACGAATCCCTCGCCGCGTTCTTCGTATGACCAGTTGTCGCCATCGCTGTAAAACATGAAATGACCAAACCCGCGGGAAATAAAATGGTCGGCAACAAGTTGCGCCGCATGAGCGTGGTCTTGCAACACGCGGGGAAATTTCAACTGCGGACGGCGCAGGCTGAAATCCACCGTGGGCTTTTTGGTGGATTGAACAAATTCGGCAAGATCATCGCCGGCCCCCAACCAGGCGAGTACGCCATCGCCTTCCCAGCCCCAGGGAATGACTTTTTCCCTGGCCAGATCGGCATACAAACGCCAGCGGTGTTCCTGGGCATATTTTTCAATGCCTTGATGCAGGCGGTAGTCGTACCACCCCAATGCCAGTAGCACGCGTTTTTGTTTTTTGGGCATGGATGCACTTCACTATAAACCCCGTGTGCAGATTTTCAAGAAATTCTGCAAAAAAGTGCACTTTTATCAAACCATGGCGCCGAGGCACTTGCCCGCAAAAAACAGGCGCCCGGCGGTACAATCCGTTTTCTCCGACGGATCAACCCCGAACGGAAGCGTTTTAATGATGGCAGCCGCAACCCTCACCGCATGAGCCGGCATCGAGATCCGCTTCGGTGGGAACGCGGCCCAGTTCAATCGTTTTGGAAATGGATTTCTGAATCGTATGCTGCATCTCGTGCAATTCTTCCTGCGCATCGAGAAATCCGCGCGCAATGGAATTGTTCATCAGGGCGTCGCGATGTTTTTCGAAGTCGGCGATTTCCGCGCTTTCGAGCGGTTGCGACCGCGCCTGTTTTTCCTGAAGCGCCCGCCCCTTGCTCATCACCGTTTCATATTGGCCGCGCGCGCCGGGGTCGGACAAAAAGGTGTCAATGCGCTTGCGGATGGAAGTCATTTCCGGCTGGTCAATGATGGTTTGGCACAGTTCCCTGGTCTTGGCTTCAATCCTTGTGGGCATAATTTATTTATTTGGCACACAATAAATCACAAGTTCCGAAGAAAAGCAATTGGATTGCCAGCGAAACGGTCATTTTTTTGTGGCGGGTGCAACGGTGCTCAAAGCTTGAAACTTTTTCGGAGGGGTGAACGCTGCGAGGAAAACTTGACCGGCAAATCAAAATCCCAACGGGATTCAATCCTTCAGCCCAGGGTTGGAGCAAAGCGACTACCCTGGGTCGTCATCCAAAATTCATCAACCCCAACGGGGTTTCATCACCGTTTCGCCGCGATTTGATTCAACCCCTTCAGGGTTGATTTCAATTTAAAATTCACCACCCAGCGTAGCCACGATTTCATCGTGACAACGCTGGGCTGAATGATGAAATCCCTTTGGGATTTCCTGTTGGGTCTGGGGACAGACACACTCCCGGTTCAACACTGGCGAACACGCCTAGGGAAAAAACCGGCATCGAAGCGACGATGTTTATCTCGCATCCGGCGGCGGGCGCAACGGTGCTCAAAGCCTGAAACATTTTCGGAGGGGTGAATGCTGCGAGAAAAACTTAAAATATGCAGCCTGTCCAAATACAGGTTATCCGAAGTTATTCATAAGCTGCCGGCTAAAAGTCCTATCGGCGGCGAATTTCGAGTGATCAATCTCCACTCCATTGGTAATCATATCCTGCGGGCGGATCGTAATAAGCTGCGATTGAGATGCACCCGTTGGGATAGCGAATCGTGCTGTTCCAATAAATCTTGATGTAGCTGACGTGGCCGTCCACGAAACCGACCATATTTCTGGCATCGTTAAACATCGGCCAACCGCCGGGCGCTGATGATTTCGGCTGATGCCATGAATAGGGCAAGAGGGCCGACGCTTCCAAAACCAGGACTGTTTTAGCGGCATTTTTAATGGCACTGAGTTTTTGGCCGCCAATGCCGGGCAATATTCCGCTGTAAGCGAAATTGGGATAGTTGGTGGCGAGCAGGTTCCCGCCATCAAACGCATAACTCGAAAAATCATAAGCCACTTGCTCGTGCCGGCCACGCGGCACATAGGCAAGGGAAGACTCATCAATATAATACGTGTCGGCAGGACAGGCGAAAACTTTATCCTGCGATGACGACGGCCCGTGCAGGCCGACGTAGCTTTTCACAGCCTCTTTGTAGGTGATAAATGTGGCAATGCCCGTGTTAGGCAACGTATCACCATGGTCCCCGGCATACATGTGGACGCCCAGATTGATTTGTTTCAGATTGTTCAAACACGCCGTTCGCTTTGCTTGGGCTGCTTTCGCGCCAAACAGGACAGACAACAACACGGCGGCAAGGATGGCGATGATAGCGATCACCACGAGCAATTCCATCAGAGAAAATCCCATTTCAAAACTCGAACGTGGCTTCATGCCTGTTTAAAAAGTGCCAAGTTTTTAAGTGATTCAAACCATTTCATCGTCTGTTCTAACTTGTAATGGACGGCTTGTTTTGCAGCCTATCATTATTCATGTCGCCAAGGTGTTCCGGTTGTAAGTTGCTGTCCATCATAATTTTTGTTTTGAAATCAGGCACCAACCCGTGCCGGCAAAGACCGCACGTTCAATCGAGTGCTAAACAACACTGTAACTGCACGACCATCGGAGCGCGAGTTGTCCCAACTCGCAGCAGCTTCATTCGTGGAGACCGGTTCATAAAACTTTTCAAGCCACCCCTGCATTTACCGATGCTGCGGCTTGGGACAAGCCGCGCTCCAGATATGGTGTCCAACTGCACACCGTTCAATCTCCCAAACACGTTCCCACGCGCCGCGCGGTTTCGACCCAGGAATGATTGGGCGGAACGGTTTTGCGCTTGCCGGCTACTTTTACCAGCGGCACGGCTTCCGTGCCATTGCCCCGCGAAGCCACCATCACACCGAAAACATTTTCGTGAATCAAATCCGCGCACGCGCTGCCGAACCGCGTGGCGAGCAACCGGTCCGCCGGCGACGGCGTGCCGCCGCGTTGCACGTAACCGAGGATGGTGACGCGCGATTCGAGGTGTGTGAGTTCCTCAAGCTGTTTGGCGAGCCGGAGCGTGTTGCCGGCGTGCCGGGCTTCAATCGCGGCCAGCTCCATCTTGGCTTCGTTCCGCTCGCGCGGGTTGAGTGCCTTCTCCTTGCGGTATTCGGCAGTGGTAAAGGTGCGCGCATCTTCCACGCTCATCGCGCCCTCGGCCACGGCAACAATGCTGAAATTGGTTCCGTGCCGGCTGCGACGCCGAATGGCTTCAACAATTTTATCAACGTGGTAGGGAATTTCGGGAATCAAAATCACGTCCGCGCCGCCGGCAATGCCCGCGCCCAGCGCCAGCCAGCCCGCGCGATGCCCCATGATTTCCGCGACTACAATGCGATGATGACTGTGCGCCGTGCTGTGCAGGCGGTCAATGGTTTCCGTGGCAATGTCCAGCGCGGTGGCGAAACCGATGGACGAGTCCGTCATCGCCACGTCGTTGTCAATGGTTTTGGGGATGGAGATGACGTTGAGCCCGGCTTCCGAGAGACGCAGCGCATTTTTTTGCGTGCCGCCACCGCCGAGACACACGAGCGCGGCGAGTCCATATTTCTTGTAATTATTGACGATGACACCGGTCATGTCACCCGTCCGGCCGTCAATTTTCATGCGATGCGGTTTGTCGCGGCTGGTGCCGAGGATGGTGCCGCCGACGGTGAGGATTCCGGCCAGCACGCTTCTATCGAGACGCAGCCGCCGGTCGGTAACCAAACCGCGAAAGCCGTCGCGAAAGCCGATGATCTCCATGCCGTAAAAGCCGAGAGCGGTTTTGCCGACGCCGCGAATGGCGGCATTCAAGCCGGGGCTGTCGCCGCCTGCCGTCAAAATGCCGATGCGTTTGGTTTTGGTCATTGTCGCCGCCACATTTGAATCCGTAAAAAGGGGTCGTTTGTCGAGAAGAACTTTTTTGCTATTTTCATTAACACCCTGTTTTAACGGGGTGTGGAACGGCGAGGATGTGAATTGAACCGCTTCAGCGGTTTCCATCCACAAAACCGTTGAAACGGTTACGCCGCCGTTATGTTTCCTATCCACCCCGCTAAAGCAGGGTGTTAATTATAGTTCGCTCAAGGTTGCGGGCGGAACGGAGGCTTTCTCAGCAAGTGCAGGCAAATGAAGCAATTCACCACCATGCAAATCGAGACCGCCGCGCCGAATTGAAACGCCCGGTCTTCGTATGCCAGCCGGATGTAATGCCGCCCGGCCGGGACTTGAACGGCTTGAAATGCGTGATTCGCCCGCAACAAAGGCGCCGGCCTGCCGTCCACGGAAGCGCGCCAATCGTGATAGTAGGTTTGCGCCACGACGACGAGCGACGGTTCGGCAGCCTCGACTTCAATGTCCACGCGCAGCGCTTTGAATTGTGAACTCAGCACCCGGGCGGCAGTTTGGTTTGTCACTGTCACCAAGGATTTTGTTTTGGGCGGCAGAAAGACCATTTTGCCGCCCTCAAAATCCGGCTGCGTCAGGGCGCGTAACGTGCCGGGGTCGTCAAGAAACGCGGGTTTTTGCCCGGCGGTCACGAGTTGCAGAAATGTCCGGCGCGATTGCCAGCGGGAAAATTGATCCGGCGCGGTGATTTGCGAGACGCCCATGAAATCTTCCAGTCGCGGAAAGTCCGCGTTGGTCGTGCCGTAGAGCAGGGAAATCAAGTCGTCGCTTTCGCGGGGCGTGAGCGAGAAGAAGCCGTCCACTTTGGGCACGGCGTCCAGTGTGTTGCAGTTCGCGCAATAACCCACCCGCTTCGCCAGGTAATTATTTTTCGGATCGCTCAACGCGAAGCGGATGAAGTCCATCGCCGCCGCCGGCGTGACCATCGCGCGCGATTCGCCCAGCGCCGGCTGCGGCTGCATTGCCAGTCTGATGCGGGCGAGATTCAATTCATACACGCTTGGCGGGACCGTCGGGTTTTGCGCCGGCTCATGCGTGAACACATCGAGCCAGGCGACAACGATCAAAAGCAGCGACGCCATCCGGCGCAGTCCGGTTTTGGGTTCCCGCATTAAAACGAGCAGCAACGCGCTGGTCAGCACCAGGAAAAATACACGTGACAATCCATTGAGCAACGTCGCGTGGACGTCGTCGGTGGGAAACGGGAATTGCCACGCCCAAATAAGAATTCCCGCGATGAGCGCCAGCAAAATGGCCCCGACCAGGATGAGGCGCATTCGAAAGGCCGATTTTTCTTCGCTTCGCAAATTCTGCTGCCGCGTGAGAGCAAACGCGGCGAGCAGCGGGGTGAGCAATGCCACGAAGATCACGTATTTGATTGGATAGGTCATCAAGCTGAGTTGCGGGATGATTTTACGCAGGGCGGGATAGACATAAGTGTTTTCACCGAACGCAAAAACGAGGGCGGCCATCGCTACCGCGCCAAGCAACCACACGCGCCGTTCCCGGATTATCCAAACTGCCAGCAATGCCAGCCAGAGCGCGCCGATGCCGGGATAATAAGACGACGTCCACGACTGGTTGTATTGGAAGAACACTCCTTCGGTCCAGGTGCGTCCGAAAGCCATCGGCACGAGAAAATTCGCCCAGCCCCAGCCGGGCATGGACCAGCGCGTATCCGCGTATCCGGTGCTCCGCTGTGAATGGGCGGCGAGATCGAGGAACGGCAGCAGTTGCACCGCCGCCAGCGCAATCACCAGTGTTACGACCAGTGGAAACCGCCGGAACATTGAGACGCGGGGTGATTCGCCTTTCACAAACTGTTGAATCCACATGGCCAGCAACAAAATCCACGTGAGAAAAATAATTTCCGGTCCGCCGGCGAGCATTTGCAGCGCGCCGGCAAACGCGGCCAGAATGATTTTTTGCCGGCCTTCGCGCCATGCCAGCTCGACCGCGAGCACGACCCACGGCATCCAACTGAATGTGGCGATGTGGCTTGGCCACATGAGCAGGTTGAGCGTCAGGCCGTTGAACGCAAAGGCCACACCCGCGAAAGCGGCGGCAAAGTTGTTGCCTGCCTGCGTGGCCGTAGCTTCATTGCAAGACAGCTGGGCCGAAACCGGCCGGGCGTTGCATACGTTTAATACAGACGATACTTCGGCGCGGCGAAGGCCCGTCCAGCGGCGGGCGAGGCAATACATGCCGAAGCCCGCGAACCACAAATGCAGCAGGCAGAAAAAACTCAACGACCATGGCAGCGGCAACAGGAGGTAAATCAGCGACGCCGGGTAGAGCGGCATGGTGTTCCATTGCGCGAGAAACGGCACGCCGCAATTGTTGTAGGGATTCCAGAATGGCAGTTCCCCGTGTCGGAAACATTCGCGCTGAAAATGGGCGAGGGGATACGCGAAAAATCCGTAGTCGCGGATGACAAAAGTTTCCAGGCCGAGCAGAACCTGTGGGAACGTGGCTAAAATCAACAGCGCCAGCAGGATTCCAAAACGCAAGGGCGCAAACCAGTTGAATGCGCGGTTTTCGGATGTTTCGCTCATGGGTTTGCGCCTCAATTTATTCAGGAAGTGAAATCGGCGGCAAGTATTCCCCGATGAAATCGTGTTTCCACCATGCGCTGGTGATCCGGCGTTTGGCAGGGATGGTGAAGTGGTGGTCTACGCTTTTCCAGATCATGGCACCAGCACGGCAGCGCCGTGGATTTGGCCGTTGCGCAGGCGGCTCAAAACAGCGTTGGCCTCGGCGAGCGGGAACGTTTGCACCGTCGTGCGCACCGGCACCTGTGGCGCCAGCGTGAAAAATTCCGCGCCGTCACGCCGTGTGAGATTGGCCACGGAACAAAGCGTCCGTTCTTCCCAGAGCAAATCGTAAGGAAACGATGGAATATCGCTCATGTGAATACCGCCACAGACGACCGTGCCACCTTTGGCAACGGCCTGCAGCGCGAGTGGCACGAGCGGGCCAACCGGTGCGAAGATGATGGCGGCGCCCAATTTTTCCGGCGGCAAAGTTTCGGAGTCGCCGGCCCAAACCGCGCCCAGCGATTTGGCAAATGCCTTCGCCTCCGAATCACCCCGCCGGGTGAAGGCAAAAATTTCGCGCCCCTGATGCCGCGCGATTTGGGCCACGATGTGCGCCGCTGCGCCAAAGCCGTAAATGCCGAGGCGCTTCGCCGAACCGGTCTTGACCAGCGAGCGGTACCCAATCAACCCGGCGCAGAGCAGGGGAGCGGCCTCGGCGTCGGAATAGTTTTGGGAAATGGAAAAACAAAATCGTTCATCGGCGACGGCAAATTCCGCGTAGCCGCCATCCAAAGTATAGCCGGTGAAACGCGTGCGGTCGCACAGATTTTCGCGTTCGCTGCGGCAAAATTCGCACTCGCCGCACGTCCAGCCCAGCCACGGAATGCCCACGCGATCGCCGATTTTGAATCGTTGAACGCCTTTGCCTTTTTCGACGATGACGCCGACAATTTCGTGTCCGGGCACGAGCGGAAGTTTTGGATTGGGAAGCTCGGCGTCCACGACGTGCAAATCCGTGCGGCAGACGGCGCACGCAGACACCTTCACCAGAACCTGCGTTGCATCGGGCTTTGGCGTGGGAATATCCGCCGCCCGCAGCGGTTGCCGCGGCACTTCGAGGAGCATGGCGCGCATGAGCCAATTGAAGCAAGAAAGGCACATCGGTCAAGTGCTGGCTGCGTGGGACAGGCATCCTGCCTGTCTCCATTTTTATGTCAGAGACAGGCGGAACACCTGTCCTACCTTCGACGCTACAAATTGACTCGGCCCCGGTCCATGTTTACGCTGACGCAGATTTGTTTATGAGCGAATTGCAAAATTCCCTGCTGGAATTGATCCGGCGCACCTCGGCGGAAATTCCCGACGACGTCAACCAGGCCATCCTCGCCTCGCTGGAACAGGAAAAGAAGGGCACCATCGCCGAGAGCGCGCTGAAGATCATTGACCAGAACATCCAGCTCGCCAAACGCAAGTCGCAGCCCATCTGCCAGGACACCGGCAGCATCCTGTTTTACGTGGATTGCCCGGTCGGTTTTGACCAGCTCACTTTTGAGGAAACGGCGAAGGAAGCGGTGAAATTGGCGACCAAGAAGGGTTTTCTCCGTCAGAACTCGGTTGATTCGCTCACGAGCGTGAACGACGGCACGAACGTAGGACCCGGCGCGCCCGCGTTTCATTTTCATCAGCATCGCTCGTCGGAACTGAGCGTGCGGCTCGTGCTCAAGGGTGGCGGTTGCGAAAACGTCGGCGCGCAATACTCGTTGCCGAATGAAAAACTCCAGGCGAACCGCGACCTCGACGGCTGCCGCAAGGCGATTCTCGACGCGGTGTTACAGGCGCAGGGCAAAGGCTGCGGGCCAGGCATCCTTGGCGTGTGCATCGGCGGCGACCGCGCAACCGGGTACGAGTTGAGCAAGACGCAGTTCCTTAGAAAACTTGAAGACCGAAATCCGAATCCCGGACTGGACAAGCTGGAACAGGACATTTTGAAGACGGCGAACGAACTCGGCATCGGCCCGATGGGTTTTGGCGGCAGGACAACGTTGCTGGGCGTGAAGATTTGTGCGGCGAACCGTCTGCCCGCATCCTATTTCGTCAGCATCAGCTATATGTGCTGGGCGTACCGGCGTCAGGGCGTGACGTTGGATGTGAATGGGAAAATTGAGGGATGGTTGTATTGAGAAAGACGCGAATAAACCTTGGGCATAATCGCATCGACAACAAGTTTAATGCATGACAGCCGCTTCCTCTGACCCGAAGCCCCCCGACTCCGGCGTTCCCAAGGCAGCCCACCGCTGGCCACGATGGGTGAGATACCTTTGGCCGCCGGATTTCTGCTCACACCAGGCAGCGGAGCAGGGGTTGACGAAGTCCCGATTGATTCTGGAGCTGTTCGTCATTCTTTGCCTGACCGTGTGCTATTACTTTCTGGTCCGCAACTTCGCTCTGGGTGTCGGAAATAATCACACGAACAACTGGGTTTTTGCGGCCTGTTCAAAGTCAACCTATCACTTGGACGTGTTGTTCGATGTGTGGAAAGGCCGGTTGTCAGGCATGTTGCTGTCGGGGTCGCTGTTTGATTTGTCAGTCACAGATGCCAGCTATCAAGTTGAACAGTACACGATGCTATTTGGCCTGTACCAAGCATTTTGGCTGCTGGTGCTGCTGCTGACGATGCTTGTCGCCGTGCGGGAATCCTTGCTGGTCAACCTGGGCATCTTTGCCGGGCTGCTCTACAATTTTGCTCCGGCGGCGGGTTTTTATTTTTATCCGTGGGACCTGCCGGCGACCGTGTTTCTGACCCTGGCGGTTTTGCTCCATGAGCGGGGGCATCGGATGCTGATGCTGGCGGCCATCGGCGTGGGTTGTTTTTTCAAGGAGACCGTGCTGGTGGGGGCGATCCTGTGCCTGTTCAGCCGGGGATGGAAATGGCGCTGGCGGCTTCTAAGTTTTGTGGGGCTGGTGGCTTTTTACATTTTGGGCAAGCGTTACCTGATAAACACCCTGCACTTGAAGACGGCGGTTCTGGCGATGGGCGATTCCACCGATGTAAGGCAGTTGCTGCGCGCGGATTTTTTGATTAGGAACCTCAAACTGCTTTTTTCGGACAAAGCGACTCAAGTGTTTTTTGCGAATGCGGGGACGCTGGTGGCGGTGCTGGTGTTGGGCTGGGAAAAGCGGTTCCGGCCTTACCTGTGGTTGATCGTGGCGTATTTGGTGGGGCAATTTATGTATGGGGCATTTAGTGAAGTTCGCATCTTCATGCAGGTGCTGCCGCTGAGTTGCCTGATCTTAAGCGAATACGCGCAGGGCCGGACCCGGCGTTCAGCGGATGCCGCTGTGCGTCTTCAGTCCAGCTCCAGTCCAGACCAACATGGCAGAAGCGGAAAGAGTCGTGTGAATGCGCCGAAGCAGATCGCGGGGAAGAGTGCACCGGTAAGGAGTGAGAGCGCATGGGCGTGTCGAAGGAGCGACAGGGGCCTGATCTTGATAGCGGTGGTAATGATGGTGATTTCCAGCATCGTGGTGGCTTGGGATTGTTATGCGCTGCTGGAAAGCCGCCAACCGAGGTATCAGGCGCGGATGCTGGCGGAGTTGAGAACCAGGGCGGAACGGGGGGAGGCGGCGGCGCAGTATAGGATGGGCAACCGTTATTACAGAGGACTGGGTGTAGCCACGAATTGGCCGAAAGCCTTTTATTGGTTCAGGGAAGCGGCTGAAAGGGGGCACATCGGCGCGCAACTGGCGTTGGGATTGCGTTATTTGCAGGGTGCAGGGACGGCACAAAGTTATGAGGAAAGCATCCCTTGGTTCCGCAAAGTTGCCGCGTTAAACAACCAGGAGGTGCGATGCTACTTCGACTTGGCCTATGATGAAAGATTCGGTGCCAAACGGGACCTGGTCGATCATTTTCAGTATCTGGCCTGGCTGGGTCCGCTGGCCCTGGCGGCGGCGGGGCTCATCACCGTTGTTGGTGTTGTTCGCAAGCGGAAATCGTTTTTTGACCCGGCGCTGTGCGTCGCAATGGTGCTGGCGGTGGGAGCCTTGAGTTGGCGATGGAGGTATGGCGGGGTCGAAACGTTGTGGCAGAGCATCATCGCGTGCGATCCCAATTGCTATTTAGCCCACAAAAATCTGGGCTATGCGTTGCTCCAAATAGGACAGGAAGACGAGGCACTAACCTGTTTACAAAAGGCGGCGGAACTCGATCCTGACGATGCCAGTGTCCAATTTAATATCGGCAATGCTCTTTTCAAGAGAGGGCGAGTGGACGAGGCAATCATTCACCTCCAAAAGACCGTTGAACTCCAGCCCGACAATGCAGCCGCGCACAACAACCTCGGCTTCGTGCTGGCCGAAAAGGGGCAATTGGACGAGGCGACCCGTCAGTTTCACGAAGCTCTCAGGCTGAAGCCTGACCTTGCCGGGGCAAGCAACAATCTGGCTGGAGCGATTAGCTTGAAGGAAGCCGCGGCGAAGCAACCACCCCCTTTGACAAAACCTGAGCGTTGACTGAAGACATCGAGCTGACCGCTTCGTATGTTTGGTGTGTCTCGTGGTCAATCGGATTCGACACCTCGCCCTGACCTTCACGTAAAAGGCCTTTGGCCTCACGTGACGGGTCCCCGGTCGAGGCGGAGAGGGAAAAGCTTGCGGCGGTTTGCATGGACTTTTCGGCTTATTTCCGCTGAAATGTTGCCGGCAAGCATTTGCGAAATTTGTTTCAATGATTCGCGGTGTAACGATTCAACGAATTAACGAGCCATGATCAAACTAAGTTTTCCCTTCACCGAAGAAAAAATCCGGGCGTTGAAAGTCGGCGGCGAGGTGTTAATTTCCGGCGTCGTGTTCACCGGGCGCGACGCGGTGCACAAGTATCTGCACGAAGGCGGCAAGCTGCCGCCGGGCGTGAATTTGCGCGATGGGATTCTTTACCACTGCGGCCCGGTAGTGATGAAACAGAGCGATGGTTCCTGGAAGGCCACTGCCGCCGGCCCGACTACTTCCATCCGCGAAGAGCCATATCAGGCGCAAATCATCAAGGAGTTCGGCATTCGCGGCGTCATCGGCAAGGGCGGCATGGGTGACCGGACGCTGGCGGCATGCAAGGGATTCGGGTGCGTGTATCTGCACGCGGTCGGCGGCGCGGCACAGGTGCTGGCCGAGTGCATCAAAAAAGTCCGCAATGTTTACCTGATGGAAAAATTCGGCGCGCCGGAGGCGATCTGGGAATTTGAAGTGGCAGATTTCCCCGCTGTCGTCACGATGGACGCTCACGGCAATTCATTGCACAAGGAGGTTTTTGCCAGGAGCCAGGCGGAACTGGCGAAGCGGCTCTGAGGCCAGGGCGAAAGCATGAATCGCCATTCTGACAATATTATGTTCCCCGGGGCCTCACAACCTGCGGCGACGCCGGTGAAGCGGACGATCCTGTTCATTGCCATCATTGTTCTCCTCACGTCGGCAATCAGGGTGCCGCTGCTCAGCATCCCGTTCGAGCGGGACGAAGGGGCTTATGCGTATATCGCGTGGCGGCTTGGATACCATGAACTTCCGTATCGTGACTGGATTGACCAAAAGCCGCCCGGCGTTTACCTGGTTTACCGGCTGGCCCTGAGCCTGCCGCTTGACCCGATTCGTTCAGTCCATGCGATGGGAATGCTGTTCTCGGCGGCTTCCGCGTGCGCGCTGTTTTTTCTGGCGCGTCGCTTTCTGAGCGTCCCTTTGGCGGGGTGCGCGGCGGTCCTGTTCGCCATTCTTTCCGCCGATCCCCGGGCGGAAGGAACGGCGGCAAACACGGAACTTTTCATGCTGCTCCCGCTCATTCTCTCGCAACTGGCGTTCCTGTCCGCGGTTTCGAAGGTCCGATACCGGATTCCGCTCATGGTCCTTTCCGGGGTCTTGACCGGGATCGCCGTCGGATTCAAGCAGGTCGCGGGGGTGAACTGGTTTTTTCTCGTCGCCATGTATCCCATATTCGCTGCGGAAGGGAACCGGCTGCGAGGCACGCTGGCCTTTGCCGCGTGGTCGGCGGCGGGCGCGGCATCGGTGTGGGGACTGCTGGTCATCTACTTTTTTTCCCAACAGGGACTGGGAGATTTCATTTACTGTGTTTTTACCCAAAATCTGGGATATGTCCGCACCAGGCCTTGGGCTCCAAGTCGAATCTTGTGCTTGCGAACGCTGACGACCCTCTCACACGCGCAAGCGCTGGTCTGGGCGTTGGCCGCGACGGGCATGGTCGCACTGGGCTTGAGCGGCCGGACGAAGTGGCTTCTTTTTTTGGCGGGATGGCTGGTTACGAGCCTGATCGGGGTGAGCGCCAGCGGATTCTATTTCCCGCATTACTTTCAGCAGTTGCTTCCGGTCATTTCCCTGGCCGGGGTGCTTGGCGCCGAGGCGGTATACGGTGCCCGCTTCTGGAGAAAGGTTCCCGCCCGGGGTCGGAAGGCGGTGTTGGGCGTAACGCTGATCATCCTTCCCGCGATCACGATTTATCCGTACCTCTTCACCTACACGCCGGCGGAAGCCGTCAGAAAAATTTACCCGGGCAATTATTTTGCTGAAATGCCCGAGATCGGCCGGCGAATTGTCCAACTGACAAAGCCGGATGACCGGGTCTACATATTCGGCGCGGAGCCCGAGGTGCTTTTTTACGCCCGGCGCGTCTCGGCCACCCGCTATATTTATCTTAACACGCTGTATGGCCCCTACCGGAATGCACGGGAAAGGCAGATCGCGGTGGCCAAAGAAATAGTCCATGCCCGACCGATCGCAGCCCTGTGCCTGGCCAGTGGTCTTTTTTTTATGCCGGGGACTGAACAGTTTCTCAACGAATGGAACCTGACTTATCTGCGGATAGACTTTTCCCCTTATGCCTACCTGACGATGGACCGGGCCGGAATCGGCCATATTATTTCGACTGACGACAATGGGGTGCTTTCCATCCCGCAAGAGCAGCAGATAGCCGCCGTGATATGTGTGAGGAGTGC
The DNA here is from genome assembly GCA_049510395.1 of Verrucomicrobiota bacterium. GTDB lineage: Bacteria > Verrucomicrobiota > Verrucomicrobiia > Limisphaerales > UBA11358 > UBA11358. The sequence continues at coordinate 69,885 of JBEKYY010000015.1, read as the reverse complement.
CCGATAGTCATGCCGGGTTGTGGTCGTTGCCCCGGGCCGCAAACTTCGGCTGCCGCTTTCACACCGGGCCATCGGGCGAATGAAGACATCAGGGATGCTTGTTTTGGGTTCAACCTTTCCCAAGGAATTCAAAACTTCAGGTTTCACTCGCGCGTGGCGTATTTATCCCGCGCCAGAGCTGCGACCATTCCGAGTTTGCTTGTTGCTGTATTGATTCCATTGCATTCTCTTTCGAAAACAAACAGCACGCGAACAGTCATTATGAATTCTTTCGGGAAAGATACTTGTTGGGCGACGGCAGTTCGCTGGCTGGCCGGGGGGAGCACGCTCATTTATGTGTTCTCGCGATTCATACCCTGCACGCCGCCAAACGATCGCGAACTTTTCCACGTCTCCTGGGTGCAAGCCTTGCATGTGGCCTTTGACCAGCATCTCCAGTTTGGCCGGGACATTGTTTTTACCTATGGGCCGTGGGGGTTTCTTAACAACGGATATTACCCGCCGACGCATCTGGTTTCGGTGATCGCGTGGATAATGCTGTCACTGGTCTTTTGGCGGGCGGGATGGCGGTTGGCCCGCCACCTGTCGGACAACCTGCTGTTTTCCTGGCTCTGGTTGATCGGGTTCACCGGCATGGCCTGTATGCCCGTTGAAGATAATATTGATGCGCGGCTGACCGCCTGGATGGTCTTGTTATTGTTTCTGCATTTTTTCGTGGAGGAGGGTTCGTTCTCACCAACACAAGCCTTGCTGGTGGTGTCATTGGGATTGTTGAGCTTGGTGAAGTTCACCGGGCTGATGGAAAGCGTGATGGTGGTTGCCGTTATTGCGGCGGACAATATCTGCCGCCACAGGCGCTTTCCGTGGATTGTGCCGCTGCTGGCAGCCAGTTTTTTGTGCTTTTGGATTGTGGCCGGGCAGCATCTGAGTTCACTCGGACTGTTTTTTCTCAATTCGTGGCGAATCACCAGTGGTTACACGGAAGCGATGATGCGGACCGTAAAAAATGAAATTCAGAACGCTGGATGTTTTTTGATGATGGCGACGTTGCTGTGCACTTTGATCGGTTATGTAGCCTGGTTGCGACACCGATTCTTCGGCATGCTTCCTTTGCTTGGCCTGGTCGCAATCGTGTTCATCAGTTTCAAAAGTGGTTATGTGCGAAATGACGAGCATGAAACCTTTGCGGTAATGGGCCTTTCAGTCGCCTCATTGGCCGGTCTGGCCATTGCCTGGCCAGTGGCGAAGCAGTCGGTGCGTTTGGCCAGCCTCCTCCTGTTGGTTGTCATTTTGTTTTTTGCTTCGTCCACGCTCAGTCGCTGCTTTTCACGGGAGCAACTGCCAGAGCAGTTGGCGCGGACGCTCGACATCCACCGTGTTCTGGCACCGATAAAGTTGCTCTCCGAACCGGGATATTTGCGGGAAGCTTATGAGAAAAGTCTCGCGGACGTACGAGCTAAATACCCCATACCACCGATGGGGGGAGAAGGGGATATCTATTCCATGAATCAAGCCATCCTTTTCGCGTACGGCCTGCGTTATCATGCGCGCCCGGTCGTGCAAAGTTATTCCGCATACACACCGGAATTGGCGGAGTTGAACGCCGCTTGGCTGCGGACTGGCCGTGCCGCCAGCAACCTCCTGTTTATAATAGAGCCGATCGACCATCGTTTTCCGGCATTGGAAGATGGCCGTTCCTGGCCGGAATTGTTGACCCGGTACCACTTGACCCGGTACCACATAAAAAACACCAATGACGCTTTGGGGACATGCCTGCTCCTGTCGCGATCGGCGGTACCGAGGGAATATCATCTAACCCCGCTCCAAAGAACGTCGATCCATTTTGGAGAACCGGTAAACCCTCCTTCCGCAACCAATGGTCTGATCTGGGCTGAAATCGAGATGGAAAAATCTCTGATCGGAACCATGGTTTCGACACTATACAAACCGCCGATTTTAGTGCTGACCGTATCCCTTCGTGACGGCCGACAATTTGACTTCCGTTTGATTCCAGCCATGGCTCGCAGTGGATTCTTATTATCGCCGGTGATTGGAGATACCATGTCATTCGCCTTGCTTGCTTCCACCGACGGGCAGGCGCAGCTGGCTGGCCGGGAAGTAATGTCAATGACCATCTCCGCCCGCACCCAATCCGGCTCAACGATTTGCTACCGATTGCCGATACAGCTTCGGTTTTACCGCCTGGATATAAACCCTGTCATGAAATTTCACGACAGGATTACAATGGAGTGGACGGCGGAGCCGGCGGATAAATGAATTGATTTCACTTTTTGTGATAAACAGCGCCAACAACGGAGTGCAGCCATGCAGTTGATATTTCGCCGGCCGGGCCAATTTCGCCGTTGCTGGTGGCAGCCAATCACTCGGCGCTACATCCGGCAAAACTAAAATTTGAAGTTCCAGGCGTGGACCGCGTATTTATCCCGCGCCAGGGCCGTAATCTTTTCCAATGGCGGATTATCTAATGGTTCTTCCGCCTTCCAAGCTTGTCGTAACGCCGCCTTCACTTTATTTGCTGGCACGTTCAGGTTGGTCAGGAATCGGTCATGCGGCCGGTTTTCGCGGTAGTCGGGCTGTTTCAAGGGCATGTGCAGCAATTCACCAATAAGTTCAAGGTCGAAGTTCAACAGAAATGTTCCGTGAAAAAGCAGGAAGTGTTTGCGGCGGCGTTGGGAGTTGCCGGAGAATTTGCGTACGCCGATGGCGAGATCCGTATGACCACGCACCGCCACCGGCCGGTTCACAACCGATTCCAGCGCCGCGCGGTTTTGGCGCATGATGAACTGGTTGGCAATGCCGATGTTGTGGAGCGGACCGTCGGCGGTAATTCGCAGAACCAGCGTGTAGTTAAGGCAGCCGGGGCCTTGCACCACGGTGCCCCCGCCGGAACAGCGTCGCAGAACCGGGGTGCCGCGCGCTTCGCACGCCGCGACGTTCACCTCCGTCGCCACCTTGTTTGCATAGCCGACAACGACAAAATGTTTGCGCGGTTCCCAGAAGCGCAGCACCTCGGCGCCGGCACCGGCTTCCGCGGCGTCAAGGAGCGCCTCGTCGCACGCCAGGTTTTCGGTCGGGCAGGGAAACGTCAGGTCGAGCAATTTCATTTTGCCATCGGTTGATTTCGCTGGTTTTGAGTGTAAGGTTCCGGTTTAATCCTACCGAGCTTTTTTGTGAGATTGGGAAAATAGCGGATGACACAGTAAACATGGAGAAAAAAGAAATTCATGGTTCGGGAGACAAATGGGCGGAGTCGCTGCAATCCGTCTTTGATCTGGCCCTGGAAAACCAGGGACCGGAACGGACGGCACAATTGCTGAACAAACTTGCCGACCGTCTGCGTGTTTCGCAGGACGGGTTGCCGCGCGGCTTCAATACGTCTTACGTCAACACGATTTCGCCGGAGCAACAACCGTCGTTCCCCGGCGACTGGCAGATGGAGCGCCGGATCAAGAGCTACATCCGCTGGAACGCCATGGCGATGGTGGTCAAGGCCAACTCTGCCACCAATGTCGGCGGCCACATCTCCACCTACGCCTCGGCGGCGACGCTTTACGAGGTTGGGTTCAATCACTTTTTCCGCGGACGCACGGAGAATTTTCCCGGCGACATGGTTTATTTCCAGGGTCACGCTGCGCCGGGCATTTATGCGCGTGCATTTCTCGAAGGCCGTTTGGATGAAAAACATCTGCAAAACTTCCGGCAGGAACTCGCCGAAGGCGGCGGGTTGTCATCGTATCCGCATCCGTATCTGATGCCGGAGTTCTGGCAATTCCCGACGGTCTCAATGGGGCTTGGCCCGATCCTGTCCATTTATCAGGCGCGATTTAATCGCTACCTCCAGGCACGCGGCCTGGCGAAGTGGACGGAGGAGCCGAAAGTCTGGTGCTTTGTCGGTGACGGCGAAACGGACGAGCCGGAAACGCTCGGGTCGCTTACGCTCGCCTCGCGTGAGACCCTCGACAACCTGATCTGGGTCGTGAATTGCAATTTGCAGCGCCTGGACGGCCCCGTGCGCGGCAATGGCAAAATCATCCAGGAACTCGAAGCCGCATTCCTCGGTGCCGGTTGGAACGTCATCAAGCTCATCTGGGGCAGCGATTGGGATGATTTGCTCGCGCGCGACAAGTCCGGCCTGCTGGTCAAGCGCATGGAAGAGGCGATGGACGGCGATTACCAGAAATATTCCGTCGAGCCGGGCAGCTACACGCGCCGGCATTTCTTCGGCAAATATCCCGAATTGCTCGAACTGGTGAATCATCTCACCGACGACCAGATTCGCAAGCTGCTGCGCGGTGGCCATGACACGCGCAAAGTCCATGCCGCCTACAAAGCGGCGGTGGAGCACAAGGGCCGGCCAACGGTGGTTCTGGCCAAAACGGTGAAAGGTTATGGCCTCGGCGAAGCCGGTGAAGGCCGCAACATCACGCACCAACAGAAAAAATTAAACGAGAAGGAACTGCGCGAGTTCCGGGCAAGATTCAACATCCCGATCGGTGACGAAGTCATTGCGGAAACGCCGTTTTATCGTCCACCGGCGGACAGCATGGAGACGAAATATCTGCTCGAACGGCGCAAAACGCTCGGCGGCTTTTTGCCCGCGCGCAAGGTCAATCCCGGTTCGCCGGCACTCGACGTGCCCAAGCCCGATTTCTTCGCCGAGTTTTTTAAAGGCTCGAGCACGGAAGTTTCGACGACAATGGCGTTCGTGCGGCTGATCAGCGTCTTGCTGCGGCACAAGGGTTTGAGCCGAAACATCGTGCCCATCATTCCCGACGAGGCGCGCACGTTCGGCCTCGACGCGCTGTTCAAGGACATCGGCATTTACTCATTCAAGGGACAGCTTTACGAGCCGGTGGACAGCAGTTCGTTGCTTTACTACAACGAAAAGAAAAACGGCCAAATTCTCGAAGAAGGCATCACCGAAGCCGGTTCAATGGCGTCGTTCATCGCGGCGGGCACGTCTTACGCGACACATGGCGTGCCGATGATTCCGTTTTACATTTATTATTCGATGTTTGGCCCGCAGCGCGTCGGCGACTTGTTCTGGCTGGCTGGCGACATCCGGGCGAGGGGCTTTTTGCTCGCTGCGACGGCCGGCCGCACCACACTCAACGGCGAGGGCCTCCAGCATCAAGACGGCCACAGCCTGCTCCATGCCGGCACCATTCCGACGCTGCTGGCTTACGACCCGGCGTTCGCGTACGAAATCGCCGTCATCGTGGCCGATGGGCTGCGCCGGATGTATGCCGAGGGCGAGGACATTTTCTATTACCTCACGCTCTACAACGAAAATTATCCCATGCCGCCGATGCCGGCGGGCGTCGAAGACGGCATTTTGAAAGGGCTGTACAGATTCAAGTCCGGTCCCCAGCCCCTCTCCCGTCCGACGGGAGAGGGTGGCCGGAGGCCGGGTGAGGGTAGTGAGACCTTGAAAGCTCATATCTTCGGCAGCGGACCAATCATCAATTCGGCGCTCAAGGCGCAGGAAATTCTGGCCGAACGTTACGGCGTGAGCGCCGATGTCTGGAGCGCAACGAGCTACAAACTGCTCCGCACCGATGCGTTGCGCTGCAAACGCTGGAACATGCTGCACCCGACCGACCCGCCGAAAAAATCCTACATCGAGACGTTGTTGGCGAAAGAGCAGGGGACATTCGTCGCGGTTTCGGACTACATGCGGCTGGTGCCCGACCAGATAGCGCCGTGGGTGCCGGGTGGTTTGATGACATTGGGCACGGACGGTTTTGGCCGCAGCGACACCCGCGCCCGCCTGCGGCGTTTTTTTGAAGTGGACGCGGAATCCACGGTAATCGCCACGCTTTACGCACTGGCCGAAAAAGGCTTGGTTAAACGGGAAGACGTGGCCAAGGCGATCAAGAACTTGGGTGTTGATCCGGAGAAAGTGGAACCGCAAATTGACGCCTAGGGGTCGGTTCTTACAATTGACAATCGCCACACTACCATGAAGCAGTCAGCGAATCTCGGTCACGGCCTCGCCAACAGATACGACACGTAGCTGGCACTGCCGATGCGCAATCGCTTGGCAATCCAGTCGCGCGTCATCGGGGTTTCGCGCCGGAGCTTGTGTGCAAGAGTGGTCTTGTGAGGATGGCCCTTCGGGTGACGATCCAAATCCGCTTCAGACCATCCTACTTCTTGCAGGCCTTGCCGGACGATCTGGTCGGCGCGCTCCGTGTCCGTCTCACGCCGTTCGCGAGCCAGTTCGTGTGGTTGGCCGCGACGCCCGAGCTTCTCCGTCAGACGCTGGAGAAAATCCGCCGCGCCCAAACGCCATCCTCGGCGCAGGGAGGCCAGCGTCTCCGGTGATTCACCCTCGCTGTGGCGCTGCTCCATCCGGCGCTGGAACTCAATGCGACCCTTGACAGAATCCTTCTGAATTCCGTGTTCGCCCAGAAGGCGGTCCACGCGCAGCCAGGGCGGACGGCGTCTCACGGACACATAAAGCGGAAAGCTGCTCCACGGATAAGCCGACAACGGGGCGTCCGCCCGCACCAACCCCGCCCGCACCGGATTCAGATGCACGTAATCGCAAGCAGTTCGCAAATAGCCTGGCGTGCGCTCATCAACGACCAACGACTTGTAGCGTCCGCTGAACAGATGCCCAAAGAACTGATGCCGGCGATTAAACCGTCCGGTGTAAGTGCCGAGGAACCATTTCATGCCCGCCACCAGGTTGGGCTGCGGCGTCTCGGCCACCAAGTGAAAGTGATTTCCCATCAGGCAATAAGCATGGACCTGCCAGCCGGTCTTTTCGCAGGCCTCGCCCAGCGTGCGGAGGAAAGTCTTGCGATCCTCGTCATCAAGGAAGATCGGTTCACACCGGTCTCCCCGGCTCATTAGATGGTAGATGGCACCGGCAAATTCAACTCGCAGTGGTCTTGGCATAACGGTCAGTTCGTCCCAACAACAACCGAAAACTAACCAAGCCACCAACAATTGTCAATTATAAGAACCGACCCCTTTACCCCTTTACAGATTATTTGATGTTCAAAGCAAAAGCCGAACCGGAGAACCGGTTCGGCTTTTTCGTCGTCGAATAACGACTAAATAATTATTTGCCGCGGCGACGATAGGCTGCAAACGCCAACACGGCGATGCCCCACCCAGCAATAGCCAGTGTGCTTGGTTCAGGCACCATGAGTTCGAAGGCCAGTTCGGTGTTAGGTACGTAGGTTTGCCACGGACCGGCGTGCGTCGTGCCGACGGCAGCCCAGTCCAGCACTGGATACGGCAGATCTGCATCGTGCCATCCCCAGTTTTCCCCCGTGGGCTGGTCGATGTCGAGGAAGTACTCCGTCCCAGGTGTTTGGTCGAACGGTGACGGCAGGTATGCATCGTACCGATAAACTGCATCGCCCGAAACGTCAAAGCCAACGAATTCTTGCTGGACCGTGACGTCTGTCCACAATGCCAACAGGTCCGTTGGCAGGCTGGACGGATGATTTAGCTCAGACCCGTCAGATGCGTGAATGCTGATGTCGAAATTATTAATATAACCGGTCGGGATAACGGTGCTGCTGCCAATGTATGAGCCCCACCACCTTACCGCAACGATTGGGTGCGGGTCGTTGCATAGCCAGTCGTTCGCCATGACTGTGTTCACCGTATGATCAGACAATCGGTCAACGCCAATAATCACTCCATTATCCCAGCCAATAGGTTGGGACCATTTGATTGGCAGATCGATGTAGTCCGCGCGCGCTGCGACCACACAGCCGAACAGTGTGAGGGCAGTCACTGCCGTAGTTCTGAATGCATTCTTCATAATTACCTTTTTTTCTGACCGCTGATTTTGTCAACTTTTACGCTTTCAGCTATTTTCCCGACAGTCGGCTGTTCAGAGGACACCTGAAGAGGTTGGGAGTTGAAGGTTGATCCTCCTTCGCCAAGGCTATGGAGGACAGGAAAGGCTTCCAACTTCGTCCTGTGTTGCAGGACTTCGATGGACCGGCCCGCCGTCGCTTCGCTATGGCGCGGCAAGGAAGGCGAAATCCCACTGCGACGGTGTGACAGCGCAACAAGAACCCGGAATTTGAATTCAAGCCCGGCGCAGGGGACAGCGGCCGGCAGACCGGTTGGCGCAGATGGGCGGCAGGATGCTTCCGGAGGCAACCGTCAGCGCGAGGAATTCGTCCGTGATGCGCAGGACCAGTTTCACCCGGTCGGTCACCGCCAGCTTGTGATACAAACGTTCACAGTGCGTGTGGATTGTGCAGGGTGAAACGCCAAGATGGGCGGCAATGGCAAATTCGGTGCAATCGTCAAAAACGTCTTTGATAATTTGAAGCTCCCGTCCGGAAAGCTTGAGGCTGCGGGCGATTTCATCCCAAGCCCGGTTGGAAAACATCGCCGCGCCCAAAGGGCATCGCAACTTATGATGAGTGGGCGGCGAGTCGGTCCTGGCAAGTGAATATGCCCTGGCCGCGCTCATGGCTGGCTCCCCGCCAGTGTGGACTGGCAATTTGGTTTCATAGCCGCTTTCAGGAATCGCAAGGCCATCTGCGTGGCGTCGCTACGGCACCTCTCGAAGCCATGCCTTTTGTCAACGATTCCCCCTACTTACTGAGTTTCGATGCGAAATTGCTCCCCTGTGCGTTGCGGGTCAAATGTTTTCTGCGCACAGTCCACGGGGCGCCATTGATGCCACCGGCGCTCACAGAGCGCCGCTACAAGAGTTTCCAGCATGATGGCTTGTTTCCAGCTCAGCCCAATGCCAGCCAGCCAGAAAAATGACCGCCGGAACCGCATGCAACAGCAACCGATCCATGGTCATGGGCATCAGCACGGTGAGATCCCACGGTGTCACACTGTACGCCAGTGCATAAACCATTAGCTGCATTCCAAGCAAAACCCACATGGCCAGCACATATTGCCGTGCCAACGCCCGCCATCCCAACAGCATCATCACCCCTGCCATGATCCACAACAGACCCCAAATATGGAATACTGTTGTTTGCACAAGCATCGCCGGAATAATTTCCTTCAATCTTGGCAAATGGGTAACCAGTGCCATTGACAATAATTTCGGTCCGTAATCTTCATGGGTGCGCGGTAGGCTCCGGTTCCAGATCAACCATGCCGCATCCATCGCCAGCAAGCCCGCGAAAAAAACCGCTGCTCCAACCCAGGCGCGCCGCCGACCGCCCCAGAACCCAAATCCCAGGATCACCGCGCCATTCATCAACGCCAACACCGCCCCTTCGTTTTTCGTGAACGCAACGAAGGCGCTGAACAGGATTGCCAGGATGAGATCCGGCCATTGTTGCCGGTCAATCCATCTGGCCACGTAAAGAATGCTGCCGGCATAAAACATCGCCAGCGACAGATCCGCACATCCTACGCCCCCTTGTCGGAACACCACTGGCAGCATGGTCAGTATCGCGCTCAAGTACGCTGCCGGCAGTCGCCGTAGTTTCCATCGCAGTCCCAGGTACACCATCGGCACAATCAGAACATCCAGAAATACCGACACCAGTTTCCCGATCTGGTCATCAACGATTCCCATCGCGGCATATGCGCCAGCCGTCAGAAACGGGACCATCAGCGGATAATCCAAATGGCTGTAGCTCAGGGTCAGATCATGGAAATAGGCCGGGGTAAAGCGCAGGGCTTCGTGAGTCAACACCTTCGCCTTGAACCCCCAAATGGCGAATGCGTCCCACTCCACCAATGGCAACGAGAGGGCGACCGCCACAATCATCACCAGCCCCGCCACCGTTACGACCAACGGCAGGACCATCCACCCATCGCCTTTCTCCCAATCGGTCGTCCGGACCTTTACCCGTGCCAGTTGGTTCTTTTTTTTCATGACCAGCAGACTGGCCAGCGTCAAGACGCCAATGATTTCCAACATCTTCCGCGAGGGGGCGAACCCGATCAATGACGACCAAAACAGCAATAAGCCCATGGTTCCAGCGCCGACGGCCGGACCGAGCCCAAACAATTGAACGATCGTCATCTGGCTTGAGGGATGGATGACCGAGAGCAGCGTGTACCCCACCAGCACAATCAACAGCAGATAAAAGCAACAGGCCAGGAGTGCCATCAGTTGCCTCCTGATTTGTCGGCCGGCATCCCAGCCCGACCATCTCGAGGCGGTAGAATCTCCGACCGTAGCGTCTCCCCGCCGTTGTTGTCGTTGCCAAATACCAACACGGAGCGGACATCATGCTCTTGCAACCATTGTGGGCTGGGACTGAATTCGACCCGCAAAATGTCCCCGCCGTTATTGATGACTTTGTCAGCCGGGGCAACGTACATCCGCCTTGGATATAAAGCGTAACTTGTCCGATAATAAATAAAGCTCAGGGAATTTTCGACAACTGGGTTTGTCTTTGCGTACCCGGCCAGCTTCAACAGCACGTTGCCATTGCCCGGCCGATCTACAATCCGGTCGATTTGCTCACACATTGCCGCGCGGCTGGACGTGGTTCGCTGTGCAATAGCACAGATCTGGTGCAGCTCCGATTCCGGTCGTAATTGCAACCAGCACAGATGAATCAGCACCAACAACACGACTCCCCATGCTGCGTACTGGACACTTCTGCCATCAGCAGAAATAAATCGGTTTAAAATCATCTCACGTTTACCGCCGTTCCGGCGGGCCTGACCGCCCCGGCCCGGCCCATTTTGGGCAAGGCTATTCCGCTCCCGCGGCGAGTCAATCGGGAAAACCGTGTCGCGCGGCTTTTCAGGGACAGGAATCGACCGGGGCGGCATTGGTTGCCAGCCCCACGAGCTGACGCAACTTAAGTGGCAAGGGCGCCTGGGTGCGGGGAGTCAATGCCTTAAGATCGAAAAACAGGATCGAACGGCCAATCAGGTCATTGGGAATGTACTGATAGAAGAACCGGTAGAAGTTTTTGTCTGGAAAATCGATGCCTTGATACTGGTAGGCGCTGAGGGCGATGAAACGGGATGGCGATTCGCCTTCGTGCAGGGCCGGTGAGGGTCGCAAACCGCTATTGGCCGAGGGAAGATATTCGTAATTGATGCCGTAGTGGGCGGGGTCCGCCGTTCCGAAGTAACTGAGTCGGACGCGGTCGATGCCGCGCTGAACCATGAAGCGCTTCAACTCCTTCAGATCCTGCCCCCAATCCAAATTTGAGTCGCCCAGCCAATGGTATCCGTTCCGGGGTCCGCCAATGAATTCATTGAAGTACGCGAGGTAATCGGGCCAGGTCCGGAGTGTGCCGGCAATGGTCCAGAAGGCCAGGAAACCAACGGCGATTCGCGTGATGACGCTCCGCCGCAGGGCCGCTCCATAGTTGCCGAGCCAGATGAACAAGAGGGGATAAACTGGCAGCAGATAGCGGAACCCGTTTTGAATGGTGTTGAAAAAGGAGAGATAGATGAACATCAGGACAAAAGGCATGACCAGGTACAGTTCATCCGGACGCCATGTCATTCCCAGTTTTCGCCGGGCCAGCACGAGTCCCGCGAGAAGAATGAGAATGGAGACAGGAATTTTGATGAGGCAAACGACTAGAAAATAATACCACCAGCCCGTGCCGGAATGCATGCCCATCAGGAAAAACGAATGTGGCGACCGGGATTGCAGGTATTGAAAGACCACCCCTTGAAAGTACGGGGCGGCCACGATGGTGAGCCATTTACCCGAAGGCAGCGCAAATCCGCCGACCTGAAACCCGTATGCGGCCCAGACCAGGAGGAAACCCATGCCTAGGAGCGCTGGCCAGTGGCGCAATTCCTGCCAAAGGCTCCGCCCGGATCGGCAGTTGATCTGGCCGGCCGCCGCGCGATATGCAAAGTCGCTGGCGAAGAAAAACGGGAGCAGGAGCAGGGCAGTGTATTTGGTCAGCAACATCAGTCCCAAGGCCGCACCCGCATACAACAGATTGCGGGCGCCGGGGTATTTTGCCAGGTTCCACAACCGCCAGGCGGTTAGTACGGCAAAGCAGCTTAACGTCATGTCCGGCGTGATCAGCGGCGCATGGGCCAGGAGGTTCGGACAAAAACAAAAAAACACGAGGGACACAACTCCGCCCACATCCCCATAAAGCTTCTGCGACCAGCAGAAGACGACGAGACCGAGCACGACGGCGAATGGCAGCAGCACAAACCGGCAGGCATTCAACAACGTGTCATCCGATCGCAAGGCGATGATTTCCTGACCCCGGATGGTCCCGTCCGCCTCGGCCCAGATATTTTTAGGACCGGACACTGCCAACAGCGGAAGATCGTGCCAGACGGTCCAGAAAACCGGATGCAGCAGGCTGTCGGTACGGTTCCAGCGGTGGAATCCCAAGAGGTAATTTCCGGCACCCAGATAATGGGTTTCATCGTAGGTGGCGGATTTCTGCCGGGCGCTTGTGACACACAAGGTGACAAAGCTCAACAACAGGGCAAGAACCGGCAGCCAAATCCAACTTTTCCCAGTGGTAACTGCGGCTGGCGTTTGCGGCAATGATGATTGAGTTTCCATAATCGGTCATCCGACGCCCGGCGTGCCGGTAATGTGACAACAGTTCCATTTAACCCTGCCAATGGGTCAAACGCGAGGTTGGTCGTGAATTGCGTCGCAACAGCACAGATCTCTGGTATAGCTCCGATTCAGGCTGCAATTGCAGCCAGCACCGACAGGCGACTTCCATGCTGCGTGCCGGAAACTTCTGCCATCGGCAGGAATAAACCGGTTCAAAATCATCTCACGTTTGTCACGGTTCAGGCTGGAACCTGACCGCCTGCGCCGGCTCATTTTAGGGACAGCCTCCATGCCGCATCAAATGTTTTTCGGCTGTTTGGATATCCTCAATGGTGCCGGTCTGGAACCATTGGCCGTGATGCGGCAGGCACGCAAGGCGGTTTTGATTGAGTGCCTGGTGCCAGAGGATTTTGACGGTGAATTTCCCGTCCGGAGCATTCAATAAAATGCGGGGATGCATGATCCCGATGCCGGCGATGATGTAAGGCGCCTCCCGCTCGTTCCAATCAATTGTGTTGCCGGGTTTGATGAAAAGATGATCTTCGCCCTTGTCATACCCGATGGCTTTGGCCTTGGATTGCGTGAGAAGCAGAAAATCCATTTTGGCGTCGTCCCAATAACGTGTCAGACGATCCAGCGCTCCTTCCTGTTTATCCGTCCAGATGATGTCGCTGTTGATAGTGAAGAAGGGCTCGTGACCCAGAAGTGGCAGCGCCTTCTTCAAACCACCGCCCGTTTCCAAGGGTTCGGCTTCTTCTGAGATTTTGATGGTCAGGTCATTGAAGGCGGACAAATAGGCGGTTAATTGGTCCTTGAAGTGCGAGACGTTGATGATGACTTCCCTGATCCCATACGCCCACAGCTTATCGAGTGCGTATTCAATCATCGGTTTGCCGGCTACCGGGACGAGCGGTTTGGGCATTCGGTTCGTCAACGGCTTCAACCGTGTGCCATAACCAGCGGACAGAACCATGGCTTTCTTAATCTTACCGTGCATAACATTCCATCCATCGTTTCACGCCGGCCAGCATGGGATGGCGCAAGGCCCTTTGCAACAGGCGTTCCACCCGCGGTGAATGAAGTTTCTTGTAATCGTGCTTCCCCTCGTGCCGGCTTAACCGTTCAAAAATGGCCAAGATGCGCGTGTGCCGCAACGCTGCCAGAATGGCCATGGAAGTTTCAAAAGCCTTCCGGTCGAGGGCAGGGGCCCGGGCCAGGTAACGCGCCACCATCTTCTCCTTAAGTTCATCCGGAACATCGTGCCGGGCATCCTCGAGCAGCGACACTAGGTCGTACGTAATCGGGCCCTGATACGCATCCTGAAAATCTAGGAGCCCGGCCTGCTGGATACCCTCACGGCCGGGCAGCAACATCAGGTTGGCTACATGATAATCCCGTAACAGAAGCGAGATAGGAACCTGATGCGCAACCGGCAGGACATCGCGCCAGACGGTCCGGAATTCCTCCCGCCCGGGGTCGGAGATTGTCGGCGTACACCATTCGAGGAACAACTCGATGTCGGCCAGCATTTTTTCTGGATGATACGCCCGGAGATCCTTGGGAATTGCCCGGGGATGCTGGTGCAAGGCAATCAAAACATCGGTGCCCAGGGTAAAAAGCTTTTCCGCATCGCTCTGGTTGTCCAGCAAGCGGGAAAAGATGTCGTCGCCAAAATCCTCCAGCAACAGGAAGCCCTGTTTCTCGTCCCGGGCCAGGATGTTGGGCACGCTGAAACCGATCTGTTGGAGATGTTGGTTGATGCGGATGAACGGCGGCACGCTATCCAGGTTTTGCGACGCATCCATCAGAACTGCGCTTTGTTGGTCCCGGCGCAGGCGGAAATATTTCCGGGCGGAGGCATCGCCGGTGAGAGGCTCACTGGCGGCGTTGCTCCAGGCGGTGGCGTTAAGAAATTCGCGCGCGCGGTTGTTGAGAATTTTAAACATGGATGAAAACTGATTAACATGAACGAGCCGCCGGCGCGATTAAAAACAAAGTCCGGGCGCTCGCTGAAACCGGCAGCTCGCGTGGGGGAGGAACCATTTCGGAGCATCAAAAGCTGAAACTGGCCTTGAGGTAGGCACGACTCGGTCGCTCCAATTCCACTTCGTTTTCCCCGATGCCGGCTTCAACCCCACAAATCTGTCCGTATCCGGCTGCGACATCCACCCATTTGCCCGTGCGCCCGTTTGCGCTCAATTTTTTGTGAATCAACTGAAACAAATCGCGCTGATTGGACTCGTTCTGTTTTTCGAGACGGGAATCATACGAAAAAACGGTGGCGTTTTGATCGTTGGGTTTCAACACCGCTGCCCGGGATTGGAGGTCGGGAGCGGAAGCGCAAGGTGTGGAACTGGTTGCCGAATCATTGCGGGCCACGGCAGGCGTCCGTGCCGTTGATTGATTGTGACTGACCATCGGTGGAGTCACCGCTGATTCCAGCCAAAATATTAAAGTCGCAGCCAGAGCCAGGAGGAGAACGAAAAAACGATGGATATGTTCCGGATCCGTCAGCAGGGGCAACAGCCTGGAAGATTTAGTATACAGCACGCCCGATTCCAAGCATCGTGCATACCAACTCAAAAATACCTGAAAATTGGGAAGTCTCTGATGGTTTTACGTTCTTTTTTATGTCCCAAAAACAAACTGTATTGCCAACGCACGGATATAGCGTCCACAGAAGTCTTTGCTGAGAACCAGCCGGTCCTGCCCGGAAAATTTTCTTCGTGAGCGCCAGCGGAATCAGTCCTAACGGGTCGGCAATGAACCTCTCAGTCAATCAATCAAACTCTCAATAAAGAGTGCCTTCGTTGGATGTGAATAACTTTTTATAGACAGGAATCCGTCAAGGTTTTTTTGAAGTTTGTTCACAGGTTTTTTAAAAGGGCATTTGCCCAGTTCCACGCGCCCGAACACCCATCAACCGGGGTAGTATTGCCCGGGCGGAGGGAAGAACAGGGCAAGAACGCCGAAGGCGGCGAAAGTGGCTACAACTATATCGCCCGAAGCTGGAAACTACTTGTTCTTTTTCAGCTCTTCTCTGATTTCCCTCAACAGCAACGCTATCACGAAAATCACAAGTAGAGAAGCAAGTTCGAACAACCGTCCCGGCGTGTAGGCATCGCCGAGAAACGGGTGTCCCATAAAGGCCGCCGCTCTTGCCAAAACAGAGATAGCAAAGAGCACCAAAGCTATAGCAAAGAACAACCGACAAACCAGTGAATTTAATTTTGCAATGTTCATATTGTTTTCCTCAATGCCTTCAGGTTAATCTAGTACTAGTTGTTGACCGCCGTTACCGTGTGGGAGCGTGTTAGGGGGTGGGTGGGAATGTCAAGCGGAAAAACGCGGCAGAAGCTTTCACACAGCCTCGCGCTGGAGCCAACGGCCACTGCCCTTTCAGTTTTCGGTTGAGCTACCGCGCGCCGCTGGCGCGTGGTCGTTAGCGTGTATCAATCCGGATTTGTTCGGCGTCACTTATTTTTTTCAAGTTCGCCGTTCAACTCGGCGGGAATTTCACTGTGCCGCAAGCAGCCCAGCATCATCTCAAATTTTGCACGTTGGCGGATCAAACGGTTTCTGCTCGCGATGCGCCCCTCTTCCCCCAGATTCAACATTGCGCCTTGCCAACGGGTCAAATGCGAGGTTTAATGCGCGACCGTGGTTGGCTGGGTAGCTCAGTTGGTAGAGCAGAGGACTGAAAATCCTTGTGTCGGCGGTTCAATTCCGCCCCCAGCCACCAGCCTTCGCCCACAGCGAAGCGAGGACGAAGGCTGCCGCGCCAAAGCGCATAGCGCGTAGGCGGGCTGGTACGACGCACTGTCAGCGGGCTATGGCTCGGCAAGCCAGTCAATCATTCATAGCGAGAACTTTTCTCCATGAGTTCCGAGCTGCGGATGGCAGGCCAGTTTAATTTTAGGGTTTCCGATTTTGTGTTTTGGCTCTAGGGTTTTGCCAGACGCTTGAAAACGCTGCACAAATATCTGACCGGCCAGGTGCTCGCCTCGTTGGTGCTGACGGTGGCAGTTTTCACGTTTGTGCTGTTGCTCGGCAATGTCATCAAGGAGATTTTGAGCCTGCTCATAAACGGCCAGGCGCGTCTCGGCATTGTCTTTCAGGCCATCAGCCTGTTGATTCCTTTTGTGTGGGTTTTTGCGCTGCCCATGGGTTTGCTGACGGCGACACTGCTGGTGTTCGGCCGTTTCAGCGCGGATCAGGAGCTCACCGCCGCGCGCGCCAGCGGCGTCAGCCTGCTTTCGCTCATCACGCCCATTTTGTGGTTAAGCCTTTTCTGCTGCGGTCTCAGCGCCTGGATCAACACGGACCTCGGTCCGCATTCCCGTGTGGCCTACAAGAATTTGCTTTTCCAGGTTCGGACTGAACTGATGAACGCCCAATTGCCTGAAGGCCGGTTTATTCCGGTTTCAACCAACTATTTTTTTTACACGGAAAAAAACCGTGGCGGAAAATTAAAGGACGTGATGATCCTGGTCATTGAAAACGGAACGAACATTTCCATGACCATCACCGCACCAAGCGGAAATCTCGAAATAGATTCAACCAACAAGGAAATGTTCCTGCATCTGGTCCAATCTCGCAGCGTGACGAAACGCGGAGTAATCATGTCCGCCGGGGCATGGACTTCTCCCAATCTCTATCCGACAAATCAGTCCGCCAGCCGGGAGTATCAGCCTCCCATCAACGACATGACCTTCTCGCAGTTGCGGGAGAGGTTGCGTAATCGCGAACACGCTCTCGACCTGCTGTTTGCCGCCCCCGTATCTTCGGACGAACCGCGAAACGATTTTACCGAGCCCATTCGCATCAAAATGCAGCGGGAAATTTCCGCAATCCGTGTGGCCATGAACCGCGAGATCGCGTTTTCATTCGCGTGTTTTGGTTTTACGCTGGTGGGGATTCCCCTTGGCATCCGCATGCACCGGCGGGAGACCAACGTCGGCGTTGCCATCGCCCTCATCCTGGTGCTGGTTTATTACAGCTTCATCATCGCCGCTGGACAGTTGGCGGCGCAGCCTGAGCTTGTACCGCAATTGATTCTCTGGCTGCCGAATTTTATCTTTCAAGCCGTCGGGGCAGTACTGCTGTGGCGCGCGAATCGCGGAATTTGAAAATTACCCTGCCTTGCGCCGGTAAATTTTGTGCATAGCCGCCTGGTCAACCGGCTTGACGAGCAGTTCGTCAATGTTCACGTGTGGCGGGCGGCTGGCAACCCAGACCAAAATATCCGCGATGTCTTCCGCCGTCAGGGGATTTATGCCTTCGTAAACTTTTTCCGCTTGTTCGGCGTTGCCTTTGAAACGCACGAGTGAAAAATCCGTTTTTACCATGCCCGGGTCAACGGTGCTGACACGAATGCCCGTGCCGTTCAATTCGAATCGCAGCACGCGGGTGATTTGCAATTCACCTGCCTTGGCTGCGCAATACGCTGCGGCGCCTTCGTAAGCCGCGTGACCGGCGTTGGAACCGATGTTGATAATGCTCGCGCCCGCGTCGTGCGGCATCAACGGCAGCGCCGCACGCGTCACGCGCAACACGCCGAGCACGTTTGTCTGCAATGTCGTCTCCCAATCCGCATCCTTGCCCTCGGCGACGCTGTCCTGGCCGTGCGCGCCACCGGCATTGTTGATCAAAACGTGCAAATCCCTTTGTCCGCCCATTTTCCTCCGCGCCCAGGCGACGAACGTTTCCACACTCGGCGTTTTGGTCACGTCCAAAACGTGAAAATGCGCCTCCGTCGCGCCCGCCTGGCGCGCTTCGGCGGCGACTTTTTCCAGGCGGTCGGTGCGGCGGGCACCGAGCAAAAGTTTTGCGCCTTCCACGCCAAACGCCCGTGCCGCCGCCGCGCCAAATCCACTCGATGCGCCGGTGATCAAGACCCATTTGTCTTTCAAAGATGTTTTCATGGCCTGATGAATTTATTCAGACGAATCATTTGTTCTTCCGTCATCCTCGCTTCAAAATTTGAAACTATTCGGCAGTTTGTCGAATAAAAAATCCAACGATCAGACGCACGGGCAGCTGATTCGGATGCTGGCGCGTTCACTTAACGGTTGCACCCGGCGACCATTTCGGCGAAGCTATTTGCGGCTGACGTGGATGGGGTCGTAGCTCAGTTGGCAGAGCGTCTCGTTCGCAATGAGAAGGTCGCAGGTTCGATTCCTGTCGGCTCCACCATCCTTCGCTCGGAACAGCGACAGCGGTTCCGAGCGAAGGATGGTGTCCTCCATAGCCTTGGCGAAGGAGGACTTTGGTCGGATGTTCCGAGCTACGGATGGCAGGCCATCTCGGGCAACTTTGGCTGATGTATTATACCTACATAATTGAAAGTGTCAGTCATCCCGGAAACCGCTACATCGGTCATACCTCTGACCTGAAGCAATGGGTTACCGAACACAACGCCGAATGATGCCTTCCCTTGAATGTTCGATGTTGAATGTTGAGCGTTGAATGTTTCCCGGTTCATGCAAATGGGTGGAAACACGCGGCAGAAGTCGGTGTTGGCAATTCCCGCTGCTCTTGCTATTTTCCAGACGCATGTCCGACACGGCTGTTGTGGCCAAAACGCCCTCGAAGGCACAAGTGTTTCTCCGTCGGTTGATCACCACGGTGATTCTCTGGACGGTGATTCTCATGGCATTGTTTTCCCGCACCCGGCTGATTTCCGACGGCGTTTTCATTCTGATCATGGTGTTTCTGGCGACGGTCGGGCTCGCGGAATTTTACGGGCTGGCTGAAAAACGTGATCTTGTCTGCTTCAAATGGTGCGGTTTGCTCGGCGGCGTGCTGCTCATGGCCGGCACGTTTTTGCAACTGACGGGGCAAATTTCGTCCGTCACCATGGGCTATGTTGGGGTTTATGACTCACCGGCCCGGCCCAACGACTTTGAAACGGGTTTCATCATCCTGTTTGTGCTGGGCCTGTGCGTCAGGCAGTTCGTTTCGCGCAGCAACACCACGGGTATTCTGGCGATTTCCACGACGTTGTTTGGCCTGATGTATGTGCCGTGGCTGTTAAACTTCATCCAGAAAATCAATTTTTTCCCCGGCGTGGACGGCAGGTTTTACGTCCTTTACTTCATTATCGTGACGAAATTCAGCGACACCGGGGCCTATGTCGTCGGCTCGCTCATCGGCCGACACAAAATGATTCCGCGCATCAGCCCCGGCAAAACGTGGGAGGGGTTTGGCGGCGCCATCTTGCTTTCGACGGTGACGAGCCTGGTCTTTGTGCATTTTCTGGGAGACCGGATGGCCGGCATGCACCGGTTCCACGCCGTTGTGCTCGGCATGCTGCTGGGTTTGACGGCGGTCATCGGTGACTTGATTGAATCACTCTTCAAACGCGAAGCGGGCGTGAAAGATTCCGGCGGACTGTTTCCCGGCATCGGCGGCATCCTCGACTTGCTGGACAGTTTGCTGTTCAATGCGCCCATCATGTATCTCTATTTGCGGCATATTTTAACGCATCCTTGAGCCACAGATGAACACAGATGAAACACAGATTTTAACCGGAACAAAGGATTATTCATTACAGCCGGTTACTCAGCAGATCATTGGTGCGGCTTTTGAGGTTCACAATATCCTCGGTTATGGTTTCTTGGAACGCGTTTATCAGCGCGCGATGCAGCTGGAACTCCAATCTCGCGGTGTCAAAGTGGAGCTTGAGCCGAAGATCCAGGTTCAATTCAAAGGGGTCATTGTCGGTGATTACGCGGCGGACCTGCTGGTCGAAGACAAAATAGTTGTCGAGTTGAAAACCGATCCAGCTTATCAATCCGTTCATGAAGCCCAACTACTCAATGAGCTTTGTAGCACCGGAATGAGGCTTGGCTATCTGATCAACTTTGGACGTGAACGGGTGGAATACAAACGTATGGTCTTTTGATTCATATCTGTGTCAATCTGTGTTCATCTGTGGCTAAAATGAAAAACGTTGTTTTACTCGGTTCGACCGGCTCCATCGGCACCAGCACCGTCAAGGTGGCCGAGGATTTGCCGGACCGCATCCGGCTGCTGGGCTTGGCCGCCGGGAACAACGCCGAATTGTTGCTCGAACAGGCGCGCAAACACCGGCCGGAGGCTGTTTCAATCAACAATCCCGAAAAGGCCGGCGATTTGGGGAAATTCTTCGGGGCGGCGACACAGGTTTATTCGGGCGACGAAGGCTTGATCAAACTCGCCACGCTGCCGGCGGCGGACATCGTGCTCATTGCCATTGTCGGCACGGCGGGATTGAAGCCCGCGCTTGCCGCGATTCGCGCAGGCAAGGACATCGCCATCGCATCGAAGGAAATTCTTGTGATGGCCGGCGAAATCGTGATGAGCGAGGCGCGCAAACACGGCGTTCGCGTGCTCGCCGTGGACAGCGAACATTCGGCGATTTTTCAGTGTCTCGATGGCAAGCCGTCCAGTTCCGTCCGTAAACTCTGGCTGACGGCGTCCGGTGGACCGTTTCGCAACACGCCGAAGGAGGAATTTCCCAACATCACCGTCGAGCGCGCGCTCAAACATCCGTCGTGGGTCATGGGCAAAAAAATCACCATAGACTCGGCGACGCTGTTCAACAAGGGACTGGAAATGATTGAAGCTCGCTGGCTGTTCGACATCGGCATCGAGCGCGTGGGCGTGCTGGTGCATCCGCAAAGCATCGTTCACTCCATGGTGGAATTTGTGGATGGAGCGCTGCTGGCGCAGCTTTCCACGCCGGACATGTGCCTGCCGATTCAATATGCCTTGACGTATCCCGACCGCGCGCCGAGCGAGCGGGTGCAGACCAATTTCGCGAAGCTGGGCAGCCTGACGTTTGAGGAGCCGGACATGGAACGTTTTTCAGCGCTGAAACTTGCGCGCCGGGCAGGGGAGACGGGCGGCACATTGCCGGCGGTGTTGAACGCGGCGAATGAGGTGGCGGTGGAAGCGTTCGTAAATCGCAAAATCAATTTCCCGCAAATCACGGAAACCGTTCGCAACGTGATGGACGCACACCAAGTTGTGTTGCACCCGACACTGGAACAGATCTTGGAAGCTGATGCCTGGGCGCGGCGCGAGGCGTTGATAATGACGAATGACAAATGACGAATGGAATAACAGAAAGTCTGAAAGATTGCTCGTCCAGAGAACTGGCGTTTTGGGAAATTGTTCCAGTGTACGATGCACTTGCATTGCACGAAGAATCGCCAGCAATGGTCTATGATTTGGAGGAACGAACCGCGTGTTTCGGCGAAACCATCGTTCGTTTTGCAAAGAAGATTCCGCACAGCCCGGTCAACAATCGGCTGATTGACCAGTTGGTGGGAGCGGGAACAAGTGTTGGCGCAAATTACTGCGAGGCGGATGATGGTGTTTCCAAGCCTGATTTCAAGCACCGCATCGGCACTTGCCGGAAGGAAGCGCGGGAAGCCAAATTCTTCCTGCGCATGGTCGCGGTTGCTGAACCAGCTCTGAAATCGGAAGCTCGGGAAATCTGGCGCGAAGCGGACGCGTTACATCGCATCTTCAGTCGCATCTGGCGCAACACCAGGATATGACTCGCATCAAAAAATACTTCGACTCCGCTTTTGCCATTTGTCATTCGTCATTTGTCATTTAACCGGTGGAAAAGCCGTGATTGCGGGCAGAGTTTTCCCTGATATAATCACATTGTCCCTGAGTTGGGGGGCTGATTTTTTATCATGACCATTTTGAATGTTATTTACGTAATTGCCGCCGTGCTGGTTTTGTTTGGCGCGGCCATTTTCATCCATGAATTTGGCCATTTCTGGGTCGCGCGGAAGCTGGGCATGAAGGTCGAGGAATTCGCCATCGGCTTTGGCCCGAAAATTCACAGTTGGAAGCGCGATGGCATTGAATACTCGATCCGTTGGATTCCAGCCGGTGGTTTTGTGAAGCTGCCGCAGATGGTCACCTCCGAGGCGCTCGAAGGTCAGTCGGCGGAAAAGGTCCCGCCGGCGTCGCCCTGGCACAAAATTCCCGTCGCCTTCGCCGGACCGTTCATGAATGTTGTTTTTGCGTTCGCCATCGCCACGGTGATTTATTTTGTCGGCCTGCCAATTTCGGTAAATCCGGCCATCATCGGCTATGTCGAACCGGCATCGGCGGAAGCCAAACTCGGCATTCAGGAAGGCGACCGCATTGTGTCGGTGAATGGCGAGAAGGTGAAATCCTGGCAGGACGTGGTGCTGGACACGGTGGTGGCGCGCACGAGCGTGCTGCCGGTCGTCATTGAACATGACGGCAGGGAAATCACGTATCAACTCCGGGCAACAGCCGACAATGCCATTGGCCTGAAGCTGCTCAATCTCGAGCCGCGCGACCATCCCGAGATAATGGAAGTTATTACCGGCAGCGTGGCGGAAAGAGCTGGTTTGAAGCAGGGTGATCGCATCATCTCCTTTGCCGGTGTGCCCATCGCCAGCCGCGATCAACTGATTGACCTTATTCGCAAGCGCGGCGGACAACCCACCGAAATGTGGGTCGATCGCGGCGCGCAAAAAGTGGCGCTTAACATCACGCCGACGGCTGATCCAACGACAAAGAGCGGAAGAATCGGCATCGCACTGGGTGTGAGTTCGACGCAAATTTATATTGTCCAAAAACCAGGCCCGACGCCGTTGGAACAAGTGCGCAACGAGATAGATAAAACATTCGCGGTCATCGGCGCGCTCATTCATTCGCGGGAAACGGGCGTGGGCGCAAAAGATTTGTCCGGGCCGGTCGGCATCCTCGCCATGCTCGCCAAGCAGGTGAACAGCGATTATCGCCTGGCCTTGAGTTTTCTGGTGTTGCTCAACATCAACCTCGCAATCATCAATTTGCTGCCCATTCCCGTGCTCGACGGCGGACACATTTTGATGGCAATCATCGAAAAAATTCGCCGCCGGCCTTTGAGCGTGAAATTCGTTGAATACACCAACACCGGCTTCGCGATGTTGCTGATTTCATTCATGCTTTACGTGACGTTTTTCGACATCAAACGGTTTTCGCTGTTCCACGCGATGTTCAAAAACGACGTGCAAATCCAGCAGTCTGCGCAGCCCGCGGCAACCGCGCCGGCAAAATAGCTTCCCAACGTGCGTTACTGCGAATCCCCAATTTTTTATCAACGGCGAAAGACCCGCGAGGTCGTCATCGGCGATCCGGCGCGCGGCGGGGTCATCATCGGAGGCGACCATCCCGTCGTGAAACAGTCCATGCTCACCTGCGACACGATGGATACCGCCGAATGCGTGAAGCAGACGCTCGATCTCGTTGCCGTCGGCTGCCAGCTCGTCCGCATCACCGCGCCGACGGTGAAGGATGCGGCGAACCTGCAGAACATCGTCGCCGAACTGCATAAACGCGGCTGTTTCGTGCCGATTGTGGCGGATATCCATTTCAAACCGGAAGCGGCGATGGAGGCGGTGAAATGGGTTGAGGTCGTGCGCGTCAATCCCGGCAACTACGCCGACTCAAAAAAATTTGCGACCAAGGAATACACTGACGAGCAATACACCGCCGAGCTGAAGCGCATCGAGGAAAAATTCACGCCGCTGGTGCTGGAATGCATCCGCCGGAAACGCTGCCTGCGCATCGGCACCAACCACGGCTCATTGAGCGACCGGATCATGAATCGCTACGGCGACACGCCGCTGGGCATGGTCGAGAGCGCGCTGGAGTTCGCCCGCATCTGCCGCAAGCACAACTTCCACAACTTCAAGTTCTCGATGAAGTCATCCAATCCCAAGATAATGATTGAATGTTATCGCCTTTTGGTTGCGCGATTGAATGCATTGGACGAGGAAGAATTCAATCCGCAATCCGCAATCCGCAATCCGCAATCGTGGAATTACCCGATTCACCTCGGCGTCACTGAAGCGGGCGAGGGTGAGGACGGCCGCATCAAGAGCGCCATCGGCATCGGCTCGTTGCTGTGCGATGGTTTGGGCGACACGATTCGTGTCTCGCTCACGGAGGATTCACCGCGTGAAATCGAAGTCTGCACCGATTTGCTGGCGCAGATTCCCGGCCTGACTCTTAACGTAGCGCAGGCGTCCCGCCTGCCTGTCCAGGCTGGAAGCCTGGACTACTCTTTTCCGTTCGACCCATTCCACTTCGAGCGTCGCAAAACGCCGGAAATTGAACTGGCCGACGGTGTGAAATGCGGCGGCGAACAACTCATCCGCGTCGTGGTCACGCGGGCGACGTGGGACAAGGTCGCGCCGAAGATTCGCCCGAAGGACGACGTGAAACCGGAGGCGGTTTACGAAGACCTCAATATTGCCGAGATTGACCCGACAAAAGATTTCGACGTTAACTGTGAAACCCAACTCGTTACCGTGAAGAATGGCATAAATCTGCCTGCTATTACTGCGTTTCGTTTGCTTGCGGCGAAGTTGAAACGCCTTGGCCGGAACAATCCGATTTTGTCGAAAGATTGCATCAATTTCGGTAGCGCAGGCGTCCCGCCTGCCGCTGGTAATGCAGGCGAGACGCCTGCGCTACTGGAGCCAAAGATCGCCCTGTTACGGGCGTCGGTGGTCATTGGTTCGCTGCTAGCGGATGGCATCGGCGATGCGATTTTGATTCGCGGCGAGGCCGGTGGCGGACAATCGCTGCGGCTGGCCTACAACATTTTGCAGGCGGCGGGCTGCCGCTCATTCAAGACCGATTACGTCGCGTGCCCAAGTTGCGGGCGCACGTTGTTCAATTTGCAGACGGTGACGGCGCGCATCAAATCGCGCACGGAACATCTCAAGGGTGTAAAAATTGCCATCATGGGCTGCATCGTGAACGGCCCCGGCGAAATGGCGGACTCCGACTTCGGTTACGTGGGCGGCGCGCCCGGCAAGATCAACCTTTACGTTGGCAAGACGCCCATCAAATTCAACATCCCGGAAGCCGAGGCCGTGGACCGGCTGGTGGACCTCATCAAGGAACACAACAAGTGGGTCGAGCCGGAGAAATTGGAAACAGTTGCACATTGAACACTGGCAAATATTTTTTGCCTCACAAGCGATTTTGCCATGCGAAAGGGCATAGATAACCAACGTTGGATTTCAGTTGCAGTACTGGCTGCATCCATTCCGGTTTATGCTTGTCTCTGCTGGCCTGCAATCGCACGGCGCGGATTTCCCGAGATAGACCCTTTTTGGCTTGCCATGCCTTGGCTCTGGATTGTGCCAATTATTCTTTCGGGTCTGTTTGACCGCGCTTCCTCCTCGCGCAAAAGGATTGTCATCATTTATACGCTTCTTTCCACATACTTCTTTTCCGGAACTATTGTCTGGATGGTCCCCAACTGTGTAACGTTTAGTGAAATGCTTTTGACCACCCTCTTTCCCTGTGGACCGCTAAACCTTTTGATTGCTTTTGTCGTCGAAAAAGAAAGTCAACGTTTGTTCCAATTCCTTCATATCTGCGATAACGCCAGTTCCATTAATCGTCGGAGAATATTCCTTGCTGTAGCTATTTTCGGACTCGCTGTGGCCTTTCCTTTTACCTATCGGGCCGTTGCTTTCCAAGCTGCACGCGCAACCGGTCGGGCAAATGCAGAGCGAGACTGGTCGAAGGGTGAGGCGCTTTGGTATACACTCCGATCCGATCCAGCTATGTTCGGCGCTTCAGGTGACGGATGCTACAGTGTAGCAAATGGCCTTAAAACTGAGAGGATGAGACCAGGAGTAACCGCTACCGTTTACTGTGAAGCCTACCGCGCAGTTGTAGAGCGGAAGCTTGAACAATTTGGCCCGGCAGAAAAAATTAAAGATTTGTCCGCGGAAGCAGAACTCCAAACGTGGATTAAGGACGGTCGGTTTAGACGAGTCGAATCTTTCCCATTAAAACAAGGTTCTACCGAAATCTCTCTCAGTGGATATAAAACCAGCAGCGGGCAGGCGTTGTTTAGGGGAGAACCCAGCAAATTCCTTTTTTATGCGATTATCCCAGAGAAAAAAAACGTGATGGTGGTAATCAGTAATGACAGCATTTGGATCTTTGCCGAGAGTGGGCAATTACTACAGTCAGTTAATTACGAGACGTATCATCAGATGGGCATTACCGAAGATGTCCTGCTTACACACCACTGATACCCAGCCAGCCCAATTTGAAAATCATGCCATCGACGGCGGCGCGTCTTCAGATCCGTCAGGAGCGGTATCTTTGTAGCCAGACGATACCAATAAAATCCCCAGCCCCGTGGGGGCGACATATTCCGTTCTTTTCCCGATGATGCCGCTCCTGAACGGAGCTAGAATGTATTATCATCGCAAAACTACAAATATACCGCGCCGACGGCGCTCGATGCGTTGAATCCGTCCGAAGTTCTATTTCTTGCTGCCAATCCGTTCCACATCCACCAAATCCTGCGGGCGGCCAGTGGCCAGTTTGTTTCGCACGAGCAGAAGTTTAATCCTCTTGGAGGTTGATAATACGACAGACTTTTTCAATCCGTTGGCCGGTTTCCGTTTGCAGAGTTCCCATGAAGAACTTCATGCAGTGTATTAAGCATGGTCTCGGCGGTGTAGGGCTTGGGAATAAAATATTGGATGCCGGCGTTCTTTGCCATGGCCACGCCACCATCGGAGGCCAAGCCGGTTGAACTGACGATCTTGACTTTCGAATTGATGGCTTTGAGAGCAATAATGGTGGCCGGGCCGTCCATGATGGGCATGGCCATGTCAGTGATGACCACGTCAACTTCCTTCTGCCGGGGTGCGTAAATAGAGACTGCTTCAGCGCCATCAGCCGCGAGCAGGACGCGGTAGCCAAAACGGGTCAGCACTTTTTGCGCAAGTTTGCGAATCGGCTCCTCGTCATCCACGACCAGCACCAGTTCATTATGGCCGCGCGGCAGTTTGGATTGTTCCATGATCGCGTCTTCCGCGTCATCCGGCGTGGTGTTGGCTGGGAAATAGACTTCGAATACCGTGCCCTTGCCTGGTGTGCTGTGACAGTTGATGAAACCGCCGTGACTTTTGACGATGGCCAAAGTGGTGGACAGACCCAGACCGGTGCCTTTGCCGAGTGCTTTGGTGGTAAAGAAAGGATCGAATATCTTGTCCTGTATCGCCTTCGGAATTCCCGTGCCGGTGTCCTCCACTTTGATGCACACGTACGGGCCGGGCCGGGCTTCCAGATTCATGCCGGCATAGATTTCGTCGAACATCACATTTTCCATGTGGATGGCCAGTGCGCCGCCTTTGGGCATGGCGTCGCGTGCGTTGACGCAGAGATTCAACAGGACCTGGTGAAGTTGGGTCGGGTCGCCGATGATGGTCCAGAGGTTGTCGGGTGAGTGGAATTCAAACTTCACTGATTTGGGGAAGGTTTCATGGACAATCTGCTTGATTTCGCGGACGACGTGAGCGGGATAAACCATGGCGCGCTCGCCGGTGACTCCGCGCCCGAAAGCCAGCACTTGTTTCACGAGGCTCGCACCGCGCTGGACGTTGGCTTCCAGAACGCGCAGCAGTTGTTGCCCGTCGTCATCGGTGATTTTTTCCTTTAACACCTGCACCGCGACGAGGAGTGGTGTCAGCACATTGTTGAGGTCGTGGGCGATGCCGCCCGCCAGGGTGCCAATGCTTTCCATGCGCTGAGAACGCAGGAACTGGGCTTCGAGCTTTTGCTTTTCGGTGATGTCGTTGAAAAGAAGAAGCAGGTGAGGTTCATCGCCCCGGACAAAGGGACTGAATTGACAGACCAGCCAGACTTCCTTGCCAAAGGTGCTGATGAAATGAGATTCACACTGTTGCGGGCGTCCGGTGGCCAGTGTTTTTTCCGCCGTCTTGAGCATGCCCGAATCGCGCCACGATTCGAGCTGCCGAAAATTCTGGTTCAAAATTTGAGGCACAGTGGCGTTGATCGTCTTGGCGGCTGCCTCGTTGGCCAATACGCATTGACCGGACGCCTTGAAGACGAGAATCCCCGCTGGAGCGTCCGAGACGATTCTCTGGTTAAAATCGAGCGTCTCCGCCAGGGAGCGCTCCATCCGCTTGCGCTCGGTGATGTCCTGAAGGGTGGAGCGGATGCCGGTAACGCGCCCGTTTTCATTGCGCAGAATCCGGTTCTCAATCATGACCGGCAGAAACACGCCATCCTTTCGCCGATAGTTTCGTTCCACCAAGTCGGTCCCGGGCGTTTTCCCCGTCAGCCTGGCCATGACCGCTTCCCGGGCTTTCTCCCGTTCGGCAACAAAATCCCACACGAAGCGTCCCACCATTTCCTCGATGGTATATCCCAGCATGGCCAATTCAGTGCGATTAACCCGTGTGATGCGTCCCGCATCATCCAGCTCGTGATACCCCACCGGAGCGTCTTCAAACAGCGACTCAAATCGTATTTTGCTCTCTTTGAATTCCTTTTCGGTCCGCTTGCGCTCGGAAATATCTTCTTTGATGGCCAGGAAATGAGCGATGTGACCATCGGCGTCGTAGATGGGGGAAATGGAAGCCCACTCCCAATAAAGTTCGCCGTTCTTCTTCCGGTTGTGAAATTCTCCGCGCCACTCCCCGCCAGCGATGATCGTCTCCCACAGTCGCTTGTAATTTTCAGGCGGCATTTCGCCCGACTTCAAAATGCGGGGATTTTTGCCGATCACTTCCCTGGCCGAATAGCCCGTCACTTCCATGAACTTCGGGTTGACATATTCGATGTTACCCGCCTTGTCGGTGATGATGATGGAAACCGGACTATGTTCGACGGCGAGCGATAACTTGCGGACTTCTTCATCCGCCCGTTTGCGTTGCGAAATCACGATTGCCATCACCCATAACACGCTGATGCCCATCAAACGGCTGAACATCGCCAAATGAGGATCAATCCCCGGCGGGGAAAAAAAGAACCCCGCCAGTATCAGCAACGAGAAAACGGCGGCGAGCAAAATGGGTAAAAGCCGGCCGCCGACATAAACCGATAACAGCAGGGGAATGAAATACCAAACCCAATCGGAAATTCCCAGTGGGGTGAACAGATCCAAAACAAATCCCCCAATGGCAAAAACGGGTATTGCCAGAAGAGCAACCGTTTTAAGTCGCGCAGCGGTCATAAGCCATGGTGTCCCTAAGTTAAATTTAAACATATGTTATTATTGGTGCTTAAGCAAGGTGAATCTTCTTTGTGTTCTTTAAAAGTGGCCCATGACCCGTGGCCAATAACGCTTGCCAAATGCGCGCGCTGTATTAAAGTGTGCGGCCACTTTTCAATTAATGGACATATATCAGGACATATATCGCGCAAGCGGAATTTTGGCCCAGGCAACTGCGCCGCAAACGGGCCAACCGCAGCAGCCCGTTTGGATGACGTTTGCCCCGATGATTCTGCTGGTCATTGTGTTTTACTTCATTTTGATTCGTCCGCAGCAGCAGCGCGCCAAGCAGCAGGCTAAATTGATTGCCAACCTCAAGTCGGGCGACAAGGTCGTCACGTCCAGCGGCATCATCGGCGTCGTCATCACGGTGAAGGACCGGACCGTTTCTCTCCGTTCGATGGACGCCAAAATGGAAGTCACCAAATCTTCAGTCACAGAAATTCTCGAAGGCGGCGATGCCGTAGAATCCTGAGCCAACCATGAGCCGAAACAATCCCTGGATAATTCTTTTTGTTGTTCTGCTGGTCTGCTGGTCGTTTTACGAAATGTACCCGCCGACGTCGCGCAGCCTGGTGCAGGAGTTTGAAACGCGGGCGATGAACCGGGACACGAACTTTGCGGCCATCGTGCAGCGGGTCCAGCCGTTGCAACAGGCGCGTCCCGAACGCGAGTTCGCCAATCTGCAGGAGGCCATCGGCACCAACAACATTGTGCCGTATTTCCCATTTTACGATTCAAAGAATCAGTTGTACCCAAACATCTTCATCCTCAACCAGCTTCAACGTGACGCATCAGGCAAGATCAAACTCGGCCTGGATTTGCAGGGCGGCACGTCGTTCCTCGTGGAAATGGACACCAACCGTTTGGTTTATATCGAGACCACGACCAACAGCATGGGCGTTGTTCAAACAACCACCAACATGGCCCGGGCGGAAGGCGCCTTGTCGCAGGCGGTCGAAGTGCTCCGCAAACGCGTGGACGCTTTCGGAGTGGCCGAACCCATCATCCAGCCGGCGGGGGGCAACCGCATTTTAATCCAGTTGCCGGGATTGTCCGAGGCCAACAAGGAAAGCGCCAAGGCGCAGATTCAAAAAGCTGCGTATCTGGAATTCCGGATGGTGAAGGAAGACAGCGACGAGATCATCAGAAACAACGAGCCGATTCCACCCGGCTACGAATTGCTCAAGCGCATCGAACCGCAGGTCAATGGTAAACCGACCGTCGAACAGGTCATTGTCAGGAAAAAGCCGGAGAACCATCTGGCCGGGGATATCATTGAAAATGCAATGGCGGTGCGCGGCAACCTGGGCGAGCCGCAAATTGATTTCCGGCTGAACAGCGAAGGCGCGAAACGGTTCGCTGAGGTCACCCGCAACAACATCGGGCAGCGCCTGGCCATCATACTGGACGGCGAACTGTATTCCGCGCCGGTGATCCAAAGCGCGATTGAAACGGGCAGCGGGCAGATCACCGGGCGCTTCACACCCGAGCAAGCCTTGCAACTGGCCAATGTACTGCAAAACCCGTTGCGTGCGCCCTTGGTCATTGATTCCTCCTACGACGTTGACCCAACGCTGGGCCGGGACTCGATTCACAGCGGTATCACCGCTTCCATTGTCGGCGTGCTTTTGGTTTCCGGATTCATGCTTTGCTATTATTTGCTCGCGGGCATCGTGGCCAACATCGCGCTGGTCACCAACATCATCATTCTACTGGGGGTGATGTGCTCCATTGGCACCACGCTGACCCTGCCGGGCATCGCGGGCGCGGTGCTTACCGTCGGCATGGCGGTGGACGCCAACGTGCTGATTTACGAGCGCATCCGCGAAGAACTGGCCAAGGGCAAATCATTGCGCGGCGCCATCGCCGCCGGTTACGCCCGCGCCTTCGGCACGATTTTTGACTCGCACGTCACCACGCTGATTTCATCCATCATCCTGATTTTCATGGGCACGGGCGAAGTCAAGGGTTTCGGTGTCACGCTGACCATTGGTGTGGCGGCCAGCCTGTTCACCGCGCTCGTGGTGACCCGGCTGATCTTCAATTTCCTGCTCGACCGCAACTGGATCAAAACCCTTCGGATGTTCCACCTCATCCGTGCCACCAAACTCGATTTCATGCGACTCGCCAAGCCGGCGTTTATTTTGTCCTGGACGATCATCCTCATCGGCATGGGTTATGGCATCTTTGGTCGCGGTGCGAAATTGTTTGGCGTGGATTTCATGGGCGGCGACAGCACCACGTTGACCTTTACGCAAAAGCTGGATGTGGAGCAGATCCGCAATGTCCTGACCGCCACGGGCGAAAAAGACTCCCAAATCCAGTATCAAAAAGACATGGTCGGCGGCGGCGCGGAAACGTTGCGGGTGACCACGTCAACCGGCTCCGCCGGGAAAATCGTGACGGCACTGGTTGAGAAATTTCCCCAGGCGCAATTCAAGCTCATCGGGCAGCAGCAGGTCGGGGCCACGGTTGGCCGGGAAATCCTGCAGTCAGCCATCATCGCCTGTCTCTTGTCGCTGTTCGGCATCCTGGTTTACGTTGCGTTTCGTTATGAATTTTCGTTCGCCGTTGGCGCCGTGGTTGCAGTCATTCACGACGTGTTCATGACCATCGGCTGCTATTGCATTGCCAATGGCATTTCGGGCCGCGAATTCAACGCCACCGTCGTGGCGGCCATCCTGACCATCATCGGCTTCTCCACCAACGACACCATCGTCATTTTCGACCGCATCCGGGAGGATTTAAAAATGGGCGTGCGCGGTTCGTTCCGGGAAATCATCAACCAGGCGCTCAACCAGACGTTGAGCCGGACGCTCATCACCTCCGGCACGGTGTTTCTGGCCACGACGGCGTTGTATCTGTTTGGCGGTGGCGTCATCAACGACTTCGCGTTCACCTTCCTCATCGGCATCCTCACCGGCACGTATTCGAGCATCTACATCGCCAGCGCGCTGGTGTTGTGGTTGCACAAAGGCGAGCGTCCGGCCATCGGCGGTTCGCAGGTGACGATGCAAAATACAGCGACGGCGCGCGTCTGACGGCGTAAAAGAGCCATGCCCGATTCCGTTGAAATCACGCCATGGCACTGGGCGGGTTTCATTCTTTGCGTGCTGATTTTTCTCGCGCTCGACCTCGGCTTGTTTCACCGCCACGCGCGGGTCGTCAAATTCAAGGAAGCGGCCGCCTGGAGTGTGGTTTGGTTTGCGCTGGCAATGGCTTTTGCCGGGGCCATGGCACATTGGCGCGGACAGGAGGAGGCGATTCAATTCACCACCGGTTATATCATCGAACTTTCGCTGTCGCTCGACAATATCCTTGTCATCGCGCTCATTTTTGCGTGGTTTCGCATTCCGGTTCAATTCCAGCATCGGCTGCTGTTTTGGGGCATTCTCGGCGCGCTCATCATGCGTGGCGCGATGATTGCCGCCGGCGTGGGACTGATCAACCAATTCGACTGGGTGCTTTATGTCTTTGGCGCGTTTCTCGTTTTTGCCGGCATTAAGATGCTTTTTTCCGGCAAGGAAACCGTGCAGCCGGAAAAAAACCTCGCGCTGCGGCTCGCGCGAAAATTTTTCGCCGTTTCGCCGGACCTTGATGGGCAGAAATTTTTCACCCGGCTCGATGGCCGCTCCGCGCTCACCCCGCTGGCGCTTGTGCTGCTGCTCATCGAGACGACCGATTTGATTTTCGCCGTGGATTCCGTCCCGGCGGTTTTTTCCGTCACGCGCAAGGCCTTCATCGTTTTTACCTCAAACATTTTTGCCATCGTCGGCCTGCGCTCGATGTATTTTATGCTGGCGGGCGCGCTCGGTTATTTTCGCTATTTGAAAATCGGTTTGTCGCTCGTGCTAGCCTTTGTCGGCGTAAAAATGCTTCTCGATCCGCACGGCCAGGAACCGAAAGGGTTTCAGGTCGAAATCCCGACGGGCGTTTCGTTGATGACGGTTGCCACGATCATTGTGATCGCCATCGTGCTGTCCGTCATGGTCGCGGAACGGGAGAAACGCATCGGCGCGGGCAATTCGTCAAAACCGTAAGCCGCAATGAAATTCCGCTGGTCGCTCGCGCCGCCGCAACCGCTCCTTGCCGGGCAACTGGCGGCGCAGCTCAAAATCCCGCCCTTGCTCGCGCAATGCCTGCTCAATCGCGTCCCGCACCTGGCGGGAGAACCGTCCGCCATTGAAAATTTTCTCTCGCCGCGCCTCAAGAACCTTGCCGACCCCTTTTTACTCCCGAACATGACCGTCGCCGTTGAGCGATTACTCCACGCTCGCGAACAAAATGAATTGCTTGTCATCTTCGGCGATTATGACGTGGACGGCGTGACATCCACCGCGCTCCTCGTCGAAGTTCTGCGTCCTCTTGGCTGGAAGGTGGATTTTTATCTGCCGAACCGCATGGACGAAGGCTATGGCCTTAGCGCCGATGGCGTCGAAAATTGCCTCAAAAAATTTCCGGTAAAATTACTGCTCGCGGTGGACTGCGGGTCAACCGCCGTGGAAACCATCCGTGACCTGCGCTCACGCGGCGTGGATGTCATCGTCCTCGATCATCACCAGGTTTCAAGTCCGGCACCTGACGCGGTGGCACTGGTCAACCCGCAACTCTCAACTCTTAACCCTCAACCCTCAACCGCCTTTACCGAACTTTGCTCTGTCGGTCTGGCCTTCAAACTGGCCCATGCGCTGGTCAAACGCGGACGCGAAATGGGCTTGCCTGGCGCGGCGGAATTTGACTTGCGGCCACTGCTCGATTTGGTTGCGCTCGGCACTATTGCCGACCTTGTGCCATTGACCGGTGAAAATCGGATTCTCATTTCCGCCGGGTTGCAACGCCTCAACCTGACGCAGCGGCCCGGTTTGATTGCGCTTAAGCAGGTCGCGCAATGCCCGCCCGCCCTCGGCGCTTACGAAGTGGGTTTTCAACTGGCCCCGCGCCTGAATGCCGCCGGCCGGCTCGAAACTGCGGAGGAATCGCTGAATTTGCTGCTCGCGCGCGATTTGGCGGGGGCCATGCCCATCGCCCAAAACCTCGACTCGCGAAACCGTGAACGCCAGAAAATTGAACGTGGCATCGTCGAAGAAGTCGTCGGTGTCGTTAAATCAAAATTCGATCCGCAGGCTGATTTCGTCATCGTCGAGGGGCAATTGCTCTGGCACATCGGCGTTGTCGGCATCGTCGCGTCGCGTGTGCTTCAACAATTTTACCGCCCCACGATCATTCTCGGCGGTGAAGGTGATGAATGGCGCGGTTCGGGACGCAGCATTGCGGGTTTTGATCTGGCCGCCGCGTTGTGTGAATGCGGTGATTTGCTCGTGCGGCACGGCGGTCATGCGATGGCGGCGGGCTTGAGCCTTCAGCCGGACAAAGTGGACGCGCTGCGGCAGCGGTTGAATGAACTGGCGCGCCGCGCTTTGAAGCCGGAAGATTTGCAACCGCCGTTGCACCTTGATGCAGAAGTTGGTTTGGACGAAATGACCTTGGAATCGCTCGGCGAACTGGCGCGCTTGAAGCCGGCCGGGCAGGGGAATCCACCGGTGCAATTTTGCGCGCGCAGCGTCACGCACCAACGCCCGCTCCGGCGCATGGGCGCGGACAAACAACACGTCAAACTTTGGGTGACAGATGGCGCCGTGACGCTCGAGGCGGTTTGGTGGAATGGTGGTGACAAGTCGTTGCCCGTCGGGAAATTTGATCTGGCATTCGCACCGCAGGTCAATGAATTCAATGGCCGCCGCACGGTGCAGTTGAAAGTGCTCGATTGGCGGGCGGCGTAGGTTCTCTTCTTTAAACTGACAGGATTTAATTTCCGTCCGTGAATGTCACATGACATCCCGCGAGATGCCCCTGCCGGTTCAGGCGTGGCTGCAGATCCATATTATTTCTTCGGCGTCTTCAGGTCGGTTTCCCCACCAACGGGAGAACTGACAGATGCCGGCGGGTAAGGAGCGGTCGCATCCGTGCCTGAAGTTGATGCTGACGAAGGCAGATCCGCAAAAAGCATGGTCATCATCGTGGTGAACCAAGCCAGCAGCATTGGCAAAAAATACCGTCCCCAGCCCTCATCATTGATATAAGAACTAATCGCTTTGCTTAGACCTTTGATGCTGATAAAGCTGGCAAACACTCCGCTGAACACGGCTGTGGCGCCGACCAGCATCGCCAGAATCCAGACGATGACCCGGCGCCGGGCGGGAACAGCAAACCAGAGCACAACCGTCAGCAACAGGCACAGCCATGCCAAACCGAGTGTCAAATGGTTATACAACGATGAAAAGCCATCCCATCGGCCGATCCAGTGGAGCCGTTCACCTTCACCACTCCAGTTTGCGAAGTTGGGGTTCACAAACAATCGGGCGAGCAGAATTATGAAAATGCCGGGCCAGTTCGAAAGCGTGGTGCCAGGATTGCGCACAGCGTAACCAGCCCAACCCGATTCGTAGTGCAAAGAAGGTATCTGGACGCGCAAGCAGGCGAAGGGCAAGGCCGCTAGAAAACAGAACACCAACATCCGCCAGAGGCGTGGTGACGGTTTCAATGAAGGTCGGGCTGAAGGCAGCAGCAGCAACCAGCTTCCCACCAGTGCCAGAAATATGAAACCTTCGAACTTTGCCATGGCTCCCCCAAACAACAATATCAGCCCGAGGCCGAGCCGGGCGCGGTCTTTTCCAACCAGCCAGAAAGCACATTGCACGAAACCCAGGACGGTGAAGAAAATCATCGGCAGGGTGCCGCCTTCCCACTGGACGTACATCTGGGTGACCGGCAATAACAACAAACCCAGGAGACCGAAATGCGGGGCATGGAACCAGCTTTTTCCGGCACGGTTCAACGACGCCAGGGCGCCCAGAAGAAACAGCAGCATCCAGGTGGGCCAGAACTTGGTGACAAATTCATCCACATGACCGAGCGAGTCATACGTGGCTGCATGCAGCGAAGGCACGAGCATCGGATAGTCCAGATGCGCATACGCCAGACGCGGATTGGAAAACCATTGCACGATCTCGCTTCCGGTGTAGAGGTGGATTATCTTCGCCTTGAGCAACCACACAAACACGGCGTCGTATTCCGTGAGTCCCTGCAACCCGGCGAGACGGAAGAGAATCAGGAACACCAGCAACCCTGTCACTAAAATGGCAATGAGACCCGGGCAGCGAATCATCTTCCAGTAACCGTCAATTGTCCCGGTCAAATAGGCTTTGCGGTTGTGCCACATTTCCGCAATGCCGCCCACGACGGTCAGAAGGAACACCAGATGGTATCCGTGCCAGCCGCACAGTTTGATGCCCAGCGTGAGTGCGGCCACGGCCATCATCCCCAGTCCCAGACCATGCGCCAGTTGTTCCAGCAGCGGCATTTGTCCGCCCAGGGTGGGGAACAAAAAGCGAAACAGCCACATTCCCGCCAAGGTGGTTAACAAAGGAAGCAAAAACGCGATGACCGTGTCAAAATAGGAGTCAAACCATTCCGGGTTGACTGGTTCCTTGATGGGGAATTCGCTCAGCGGTCTGAGAAGTCTGAGAGTTAACGTTTCATCAGGCGGAAAGTCTATTATCGCGTCGTATCCGTTGGTGAGAATTTCCTGATCAGATTCAACAGTCCTGCCCAGAAAGCCGTCCTTGGTTATGCGGGTTGGCTGATCCACGCTCACGCCGACTTCACGGGGGAGGAGATAGTAAATTACGTAATAATAATACATCATCTTGCCGGAGTTGGTGAGACCGGTCATGTCTGGCATGAAGACCCGTGCATCTTTTGGCAGTACCAAATCGACATAACGACATAACCCGGAGGCACGTATGATTATTTGGTCTCTTTTTACGATATCAGAAATCTTCGCCATTTGTTCCCCTCGGATGCAGGACTGGGCGACGGATGACAATGGTCCATATGATCCAGATCCGAAAAGCTTCCGGTCATAGTGTAGAAACTGCCATGCTATCACGAGGCTGGCGAAAGCCATCAGAGACACGTTGATTGGAGGCAGCCAACGGCTATTCATACAGTTTACGGTGCATGCCAATTCACTGAGCTTTATGCAGGCCGCAGCACTGTAAGGAGTGCTCCATTTCAGTCAAGGCGGATTGCCGATGGTGGCGGGTCGCGCGATGCAATTAAAAGTGCTGGGTTGGCGGGCAGCGCGGGGCGCGACCGGGCACCGCTGTCAAGCCGACTCAGACCGTTGGTTGGTGGTTGTGCCAGGGTGCGCCCGGCGGCGTGAAGAATTTTAAAAATTACTTGCAATTATTTCGGGAATGGCTACACTTGCGCCGTCTGTTGGACAACTTGTCCTTTCAAGGCATGGATAATCTTCAAGTGAACGTGGTTCAGTGATGATTTGAGACCCGATGGTCGGGAACAGTCTGGAAAAACGGTTGGTCTTGAACAGCAAATCATTAAATGAGCACGAAACTGTTTGTCGGAAATCTTTCCTTCAACACCACTGAAAATGACCTGCAGGAGGCGTTTGCCGCCCACGGCACGGTCGTCGAAGCCAACCTCATGATGGACCGGATGAGCGGCCGCTCGCGCGGCTTTGCCTTCGTCACAATGTCCACACCCGAGGAAGCACAAAAAGCGATCGCAGCCATGAACGGCGCGACGCTGGGCGAACGTCAATTGACGGTTAATATCGCCCGTCCGAAAGAAGAGCGTCCCCGTGGTGACCGCGGCCCGCGCCGCGACTTCGGTGGCGGTGGCGGACGCCGGGATCGTTATTAATCATCACCGCAAGCAGCTTTGGCCGGGGCGACGTTCTTAATGAGCGTCGTCCCGTGCCGTTTTATGGCGCGGTTTTTTATTGGCTTTCACGGTGCTTCCTTGGATAAAATCCGGCGTCTTTCATGGAAGAACACATACAGATCGAGGGACGCATTTTGACGGTGCTGGCCGGGACGATGTTTCGCGTTGAACTGGACAATAAACACCAGGTCCTCGCGACAATCTCCGGCAAGATGCGCAAACGATTTGTCCGTCTCACCGTGGGCGACCGCGTGAAAATGGAAATGTCGCAGTACGATTTGAACAAGGCACGCATCGTCTGGCGGTTGGGCTGAATTGACGGGAAAATTTCGTTGCGGCCGCGCTTGCGTCTGCAACCGGCAAACAACAGTTTTACTGCATGAACGCCGCCATTCTTGTCGCCGCCGGCAAAGGCATCCGCATGGGCGCGGGTGTGGACAAATTGTTTCTCGAAGTGGCCGGACGCCCGGTCGTCGCGCACACCTGGCAGCGGTTTGATGACGCGAAATGCATCGGCGAAATTATTCTCGTCGTCCGCGACGGGATGGGAAAAAACTTCTCGGAACTCGCGGCAAAATTTCATTTTCAAAAACCATTTCGTGTCATTGCTGGCGGGACGGAACGGCAGGATTCAGTTTGGAACGGGCTGGAGGCGTTGTCGGTGACGTCGGAAATTGTGGCCATTCAGGATGCGGCGCGCCCCTGCACGAGCGGGGAGTTGATAGCCGCAACGGTCAAGGCGGCGGATGAAAGCGGCGCCGCGGTGGCGGCACAACCGGTAACGGACACCATCAAGGAATCCGACGACGGCAGATTCATTCAGCGCACGCTCGACCGGTCGCGGCTTTGGACGGTGCAAACACCCCAGACGTTTCGGGTCGAGGTGATTCGCCGGGCGTTGGCGGAAGCGCGCCGTCGCAAATTTATATTCACAGACGACACGGCGGCGTGTGAATTGATTGGCCAGCCGGTCCGGCTTGTGTCCAGCGTGGCGCCGAATCCGAAAGTTACGGTACCGGCCGATTTATCATTCATTGAGACGTTGTTGAAAGGTGAAATTTGATTTTGAACCGCCAGGATACAAACCGTTTCCCAATACTTGGTGTCCGGACGCCTTTGTGGTAGTTTTACCCTGTTTATGAGACGACGTTTGATTTATGGCTTGGTGATTGTGGTGCTGGTATTGAATCTGGCGATTGGCGCGCGGATTTATCTGGGGTCGGCGCACGCGGCGGGCAAGCAGGACGCGGTGTATCCGAATCTGGAGTTGTTCGCCAACGTGCTTGAAAAGGTACGCAAGGAGTATGTGGACGGCCAGAATCTGACGTATCACGACCTGGTTTACTTGTCGCTCAAGGGCATGGTCGGCTCGCTGGATCCTCACAGCGAATTCATGGACGTGAATGATTACCGGCAATTGCAGAACGACACGGAAGGACGATTCGGCGGACTCGGCCTCGTCGTTTCGATGAGGGACAATTATGTGACCGTCATCGCGCCGATGGAGGATACGCCGGGATTTCGCGCGGGAATTTTGTCCGGTGATCGCATCATTAAAATTGACGGCAAGAGCACGGAGAAAATGTCGTTGCCGGACGCGGTGAAACGGCTTCGTGGCGAGCCGGACACGAAGGTAACGTTGACCATTCAGCGTCCATCGTCGGGCCTGGTGAAGGATTTCACGCTCACACGCGCCATCATCAAAATGGACAGGGTAAAGGACATCAACAGCAAAAAGGAATTCCCGCTCGGTGATGACAAAATTGGCTACGTCCGCATCACGGAATTCGGCGACAAAGCCGGCGAAGAACTCGAAGCCGCCTTGAACAAGCTGAAAGCGGAGGGGATGAAGGCATTGATTATTGATTTGCGCTGGAATCCCGGTGGCTTGCTGGATGAGGCGGTGGAAGTTTGTGGGAAATTTCTGCCTCGCGGCCAGCTGGTCGTCACCACCGAAGGACGCGATCCGGGCCAGAATTCCGTCCGCCGCGCCGCCGGCAGCGGCGATGAATTTACCAACAAGGATGGTTCCCCAAAGCCGATGGTCGTGCTGGTCAATCTCGGCAGCGCGAGCGCGGCGGAAATCGTCACCGGCTGTTTGCAGGATTTGCACCGCGCGGTCATTCTCGGCGAGAAAACCTTCGGCAAAGGCTCGGTGCAGAGCATTTTTCCGCTCGATGACGGCTCGGCGCTGAAACTCACAACCGCCAAATATTACACGCCCAGTCACAAGGTCATTCACCAGCGTGGCATCACGCCGGACATTGAAGTGCCCATGACCGAGGAACAGGAAGCGGCTTTGGTGCTGAAACGCGCGCCCGGCGGGATGGCATCCCTCAGCGAAACCAATCGCGTCAGCATCGAAAACGTTCATGACATCCAACTCGAACGCGCCCGGGACTTGCTCAAGGGCATCATGCTTTATAGCGGACGCGCGGATGGGGCGGAAAAAATGGCCGCGAAATAAGGTAGGGCCGCGCTGTCCACCCTCCGCAGTAACTCTGCTACGGAGGACGGGCTGCGCGGCCATCATACCCGGCGGCGCGGCTTGTCTCGTCGAAGTAGAGCGAAGACGGACAGCGCCGCCCTACCTATCACCGATTGTCTCTGGGAATTGGTATGACAGATTAAAGCTTGAATTTCAGCACGCATGATTCTTTTGGCTCTTGAAACTTCCTGCGACGAAACCAGCGCCGCGGTCGTGCGCGACGGCAGGGTTTTGTCCAGCGCCGTCTCCTCGCAAATCAAGTTGCACGCCGAATACGGCGGCGTCGTGCCGGAACTTGCCGCCCGCGAACATCTGCGGAACTTGATTCCCGTCGTGCAAACCGCGTTACGCGATGCGGGGGTGCAACCGGGACAACTCGACGCGGTTGCCGCCACGCAAGGACCGGGCCTGCCAATGGCTCTACTCGTCGGATTCAAGGCCGCGCAAGCTGTCGCGTTCGCCTTGCGCAAGCCATTCGTCGGCATCAACCATCATGAAGCGCATTTGTATTCGCCCTGGATTTCTCAAAAATCGGGGCCCCTCGCCCCGTCCCTCTCCCCGCCCGGCGGGGAGAGGGTGGTCGGAGACCGGGAGAGGGGTGGGAATACCGACGGAACTTTCTTTGCCGACTTCACCGCCTTTCAACCAAACGTTTCGCTCATCGTCAGCGGTGGGCATACGATGCTCGTGTGGGTGGAATCGGAACTGAAACATCAGGTGCTGGGCTCGACGGTGGACGACGCGGCGGGTGAATGTTTCGACAAAACCGGCAAGCTCATGGGGCTGCCATATCCCGCCGGACCGGAAATTGACCGGCTGGCAGAGCAGGGGAATCCAAAGGCGTTCGACTTCCCGCGCCCGCTGCTCAATGACCCCGGTGACGACTTCAGTTTCAGCGGCCTGAAAACCTCCGTCCGCTATTTTCTCCGCGATCACCCGGGGATTTTGTACGACGCGCAACAGGTGCGCGATTTGTGCGCCAGCATCCAGGCGGCGATTGTCGAAGTGCTCGTGAAGAAAACCATCCGCGCCGCGAAACGAAACCATGTCCGTTGTGTGACCGCCTCCGGAGGCGTCACCTGCAATCGCGCCTTGCGCCGCGAACTGGCCCGTGCGTGCGAGCGCGAAGGTTTCGAGCTGCGTCTCGCGGAAAAATGTCTGTGCACCGACAACGCGGCGATGGTGGGCATTCTGGCCGAACGAAAATTGACGCAGCCAATTCCGGCTTCAACCTTCGACGAGGAAATCAAACCCGGCTGGGTTCTCGCTTGAGTTGGGAAATCGTCATGCATGGCCGACCGACTGCCCATTTACGAAATCGAGCGCGACATCATCGCCCGGCTGAAAACCGGCCGGCGGCTGATTTTGTCCGCGCCGACCGGTTCCGGCAAATCCACGCAGGTTCCCCAGATGCTGCTCCGGCATGGACTGCTCGGCGGTGGGCAGGTCGTGATTCTTCAGCCGCGGCGGCTGGCCACGCGATTGCTCGCGTCGCGCGTTGCGCAGGAACTCGGCGTCCAGCTTGGCAACGAAGTTGGCTACCAAATCCGCTTTGAAAATATCACATCGCCGCAGACGAAAATCCGTTTTGTAACGGAAGGCGTCTTATTGCGGCAAATGATTGACGATCCGAATTTGCGCGGCGTTTCGGTCCTCATCTTCGACGAATTTCACGAACGGCATCTTTACGGCGACATCACGCTGGCGCGCGCGCTTGACTTGCAGGAGCAGCACCAGCCCGACCTGAATCTCATCGTCATGTCCGCCACGCTCGACGCCGAATTGTTGGGCAAATACATGAATGACATCGAGACGGCCCCTCTCCCGTCCTGCGGACACCCTCTCCCCGCTAGGCGGGGAGAGGGACGGGGCGAGGGGCACGAATCATCTCAATCAAATTTTTCCTGTTCTATCCTCTCTTCCGAAGGCCGCGTGTTCCCGGTTGAAGTTAAATACGCCGCAAAGCCGGGATACACGGACAAACGGCCGGTTTGGGAGCAGGCGGCCGAGGCTTTCAGCCATTACGTCAGTTCCGGCGGCGAAGGCGACGTGCTGGTGTTCATGCCGGGCGGTTATGAGATTTCGCAGACCATTGAGGCCATCCGTCACACTTCGGAGTCGAAAGGTTTTATTCTGCTTCCGTTGCACGGCGAACTTTCCCCCAAAGACCAGGACGCCGCGGTGGCGCGTTACGGCCAGCGCAAAGTGGTCGTTTCCACCAACGTCGCCGAGACGTCGCTGACC
Source organism: Verrucomicrobiota bacterium (assembly GCA_049510395.1). Lineage (GTDB taxonomy): Bacteria > Verrucomicrobiota > Verrucomicrobiia > Limisphaerales > UBA11358 > UBA11358. Next base: position 26,835 of record JBEKYY010000015.1, on the reverse strand, counting down.
ATTGACGGCATCCGGCTGGTGATTGACAGCGGCTTGGCGCGCATTCCGCGTTACGATCCGTATCGCGGCATCAACACGCTGCTCATCGAGAAAATCAGCCAATCATCCGCCGACCAGCGCACGGGTCGGGCGGGTCGCACCGCACCGGGCGTTTGCATGAGGCTTTGGTCGCGGGAAGAACATGGCCACCGGCTGGTTCAGGAACTGCCGGAAATCAAGCGGCTCGACCTGGCCGAAGTGGTGCTCACGCTCAAAGCTGCCGGCGTGGATGATCTGCGGAAATTCCGCTGGCTGGAACCGCCAAATGAACAAAGCCTGACCCATGCTGAGGAATTGTTGCTGGATTTGGGGGCGTTGACAAAGGTAGGGCGGGCTGTCCCCAGCCCGCCGAGGCGCGATACGGAGATCGCGCCCTACCAAAATGATGAGCCACTACAAATCACCCCCATCGGCCGCAAGATGCTCGCGTTTCCCCTGCACCCGCGTTACTCGCGCATGTTGCTCGCGGCGCAGGAATACGGCTGCGTCCACCAGGCCTGCCTCGTTGCCGCGCTCACGCAGGGGCGCGATTTGCTGCTGCGCAATGTGGACCATGACACAAACTCACTCCGCGAGGATTTGCTGGGGCAGAAGGCGTCGTCGGATTTCTGGATTCTCATGCGCGCGTGGACTTATGCAGCCAAAAACCAATTCCGCCTCGACGCCTGCCGCCGGCTCGGCATCCATGCTGTCACCGCCCGGCAGGTTGGGCCGTTGTTCGAACAGTTCCTTCGCATCGCCAAAGACGAAGGTCTCGATGTGAAACCGCGCGAGGCGAAGGACGAGGCTTTGCAGAAGTGCATCCTCATCGGGTTCAGCGACCGCGTGGCGCGCCGGCTTGACCAGGACACACTCCGTTGCGAACTGGTTCACAATCGTCGCGGTGTGCTGGCGCGCGAAAGCGCCGTGCAACACAGTCCCTTGTTTGTTGCCGCCGAAGTCCGCGAAGTCGAGGGCAGGGAAGTGAACACCATTCTTTCCCTGGCCACCGCAATTGAAGCAGACTGGTTGAACGAACTGTTCCCGGAAGACATGGAATCCGATTTGCACGTCCAGTTCGATTCGACGGCGAAACGGGTGCAAGCCGCGGAACTGTTGAAGTTTCGCGGCCTGGCGCTGTCGGCCAAACGCGTTGAACCGCCGCCGGCCGACTTGGCGGCACGATTGCTGGCCGATGAGATTATTGCCGGACGATTGCCGTTGCCGAATTGGGATCACAGTGTCGAGCAATGGCTGTTGCGGCTGCGCCTGCTTTGCCAGCATTGCCCCGAGCTCCAGCTTCCGCCTATCACCGAAGACGATCGCAAGCACATCATCGGTCAGCTTTGCCACGGCGCGGTGAGTTACAAGGACATCAAGGAACGCGAAGTGAAGCCGGTCGTGATGTCCTGGCTGTCCGAGGCGCAACGCGGGTTGCTGGACAAGCACGCGCCGGAACGGTTGACGCTGCCGAACGGCCGCACGCCGAAGGTGGCTTACGAGGCAACCGGCTCGCCGTATATTTCGTTGCGCATCCAGGAGCTTTACGACGTGACCCAGACGCCGAAGATTGCGCTGGGGCGTGTGCCGGTGCTGGTTCACATTCTGACTCCGGGCATGAAGCCGATACAGATTACGCAAGACCTTGCTGGTTTCTGGCGCGAGCACTATCCGCGCATCAAATCCGAGTTGCAACGGAAATATCCGAAACATCTGTGGCGATGAAATTAGGGATTAAATATGCGAAGTAAACGAACCCCTCGCCCCGTCCCTCTCCCCGCTGGGCGGGGAGAGGGTGGCCACCGGCCGGGAGAGGGATGATGATTGATAGCCCGCCATGAACAAAAACACTTCACCCGATTTTGTTTCGCAGCTCTGTCCCAACTGCGGCTTGTGCTGCAATGGTGTCTTGTTTGCCGACGTGGAATTGCGCAAGGGCGATGACGTCCAACGGCTGGCTGAACTTGGGTTGTCGTTGGAGAAAAAAGGCCGCCAACGGGCTTTCGTGCAGCCGTGCGCCTGTTTCGATGGCAAGCTTTGCCGGATTTACAACGAACGTCCCGCGTATTGCCGGGCGTTTGAATGTGGTTTGTTGAAGCGCGTTCAGGCTGGTGAGCTTGGCGCCGATGCGGTGTTGGAAATGATTGCCCAAGCCAAACGTCAGGTGGGAAAAGTTTGTGAACTTTTACGCTGTATAGGTTCGGATGACGGGCAACTCGCGTTGAGTCAGCGCTATAAACGGGTCATGAGCGAGTCAGTTGATTTATCTGGCGGGAAAGCGTCAGCCGAATTGCCCGGAAAACTGATGACCACCTATCGTGATCTGATGCAGACGCTTCAGGGCGATTTCTTAACGTGAGGTTTGTAGCGGCAGTCTGCCCCGAAAGCTGTCGCCCAACCGGTTCCTTGGCCTATGCCGATATCCTGCGGGGCATTTTTTTGGTGAGTGTCACCCGCCAGGGATCTTCGTCGGCGTAGCTCACCTTGGCGAACCAGAGATAATAAAACTCACCATTGTCTTCAAACATCCACTGCTGTACCGGGTCCCCGGCTTTCATCCGGAACGTCATGCCGGGTTGGTTGACCCAATCCGAACCCAAAGGTATCTCCGTTTCCTCCGTTTCCTTTGGCACACCAAGCAGTTCCCACACTTGGAGAGGGCTCCAACCTCCCTTGATTTGGACAAACTTCTTTTTGAATGACGGTTTGGACCACCACATACGCCGGATTGTCTTCTCCCTCTCCTCCCCAAAGGAGGAGAGGGGCGGGGTGAGGAGGCCGATTATTCAAGCTCAAATCCCCTCGCCCCAGCCCTCTCCCCGCTCGGGCGGGGAGAGGGAGTCGGTGGTAGTGCCAAGTTGCGCCCGACGGAATTCCATGGCTGGGGCCTGGATGACAGAAAAGTGGACTCTTTTTCGCAGAATGCTGTGGATAAACAGACAGGGCCGCGCTGTCCACCCTCCGCAGTAGCTCTGCTACGGAGGACGGGCCGCACGGCCATAAATTCCGGCGGCGCGGCTTGTCTCGTCGAAGTAGAGCGAAGACGGACAGCACCGCCCTGCCACCCAAATGATGTGATTATTTCACCAGCGTCCGGCAGAACCGCTCGATGCGCTCCAAGCCCTTCTCAAGGTTCGCCATGCTGGTGGCGTAACTGATGCGGATGTAATCGTCCGCGCCGAAGGCGATGCCGGGTACGGCGGCGACCTTCTCCGCTTCGAGCAACTTCGCGCAGAAGTCGGTGGACTTGAGACCGGTCTTGGAAATGTTCGGAAACAGATAAAACGCGCCCTTCGCGTTGACGCACGAAATGCCCGGAATGCTGTTCAATTTCTGGTGCGCGAAATGGCGGCGTTTGTCGAATTCACTCAGCCAGGCTTTCAAATGATCCATTGAACCGGTGATCGCGGCCAGCGCACCCTTCTGCGCGAACGACGTCGGGTTGCTCGTGCTGTGGCTTTGCACGGCGTCAATGACTTTGGCAATCGGCTCCGGCGCGGCGAGGAAGCCAAGCCGCCAGCCGGTCATGCTCCAAGTCTTGGCGAATCCGTGAACGATGATGGTGTGTTCCTGGTGCGCAGGCGAGAAGCTGGCAACGCTTTTGTGCACTGCGCCGTCATAAAGCAGGTGCTCGTAAATTTCGTCGCTCATGATGAGCACGCCCTTTTCCACGCAAACGTCGCCCAGCGCCTTGATTTCCTCCGGCGTATAAACACAGCCGGTCGGATTGCTCGGCGAATTCAGGATGAACAGGCGGGTGCGCGGCGTGATGGCGGCGCGGAGTTGCGCGGGTGTGACTTTGAATTCGGTCTTGTCGGTGGTTTGAAGAATCACCGGTTTCGCGCTCGCGAGCTTCACCATTTCCGGATAGCTTAACCAATACGGCGCGGGAATGAGCACTTCATCGCCCTCCTGGCACGTCGCCAGAATGACGTTGTAACACGAATGTTTGCCGCCGCAACTCACGATGACCTGCGATGGTTTGTAAGTGAGACCGTTTTCGCGCTTGAACTTGTCGGCGATGGCCTGGCGCAATTCCGGGATGCCGCTGGATGGCGTGTATTTGGTAAACCCGGCGGCGAGCGCCTTGGCGGCGGCGTCCTTGATGTGTTGCGGCGTGTCGAAATCCGGCTCGCCCGCGCCGAAGCCGACAACGTCTTCGCCCGCGGCCTTCATGGCCTTGGCCTTGGCGTCAATGGCGAGTGTGAGCGACGGCGACAACGCAGCGGCGCGTTTAGAAATTTTGTAGTTCATAATAAAGCGGCGGAAAGATTACGAACGACGTGCCTAAGCGCAAGGCTGGAAATTCAACGACGTGGTGAAGTCGGCACATCAGGCGGCGGCGCTGATGTTGGTTTATTGATTTGGTAGGGCGGGCAGTCCTCTGCCCGCCGCTCGTCCCAATACCAAAAACGGCGCGCACGGAGTGACGCGCCCTACCTTTCATTCACTTCGTCAGATAATACTTCCGCGTGTATTCCTTGACCATGCGGTCGGTGGTGAAATGCGGCACGAGCGTGACCATCGCGCGCCGGATGCGCTGAATCCACTGGCACGGAATGCCTTGTTCGTCGCGGTCGTAGAACATTGGAATGACCTGTTCGGTGAGCATCCGGTAAAGATTGGCGCTGTCCACGCGGTCCTGTTCCTCGACGTTATTGGGGTTGGAGTCCTCGCCGATGGCAAAACCGTTGGTGCCGTCGTAGCCTTCGCGCCACCAGCCGTCGAGGATGCTGAAATTCAGGCAGCCATTGCAGCCGGCCTTCATGCCGCTGGTGCCGGACGCTTCCAGCGGGCGGCGCGGGTTGTTCAGCCACACGTCGCAGCCGGAAACCATCTGCCGCGCGATGTGAATGTCGTAGTTTTCGACAAACACCACACTGCCCGCCAATTCGCCCTGTTTGCTGAGGTGAATGATTTGCTGGATGAAGCGTTTCCCTTCGTCGTCACGAGGATGCGCCTTGCCGGCGAAAATAAATTGCACCGGACGCTGCTTGTCGTGCGCGAGTTTCACGATGTTGTCGAACTGCTGGAAAATCAGCGGCGCGCGTTTGTAAGTGGCGAAGCGCCGCGCGAAGCCGATGGTCAGCGCATCAACGCTGAGCAAATGTTCGAAGCGGATGTAATCGCCGGGCGCGATGCGCTGGGTTTGGTGCAGCAGGCGGCGGCGGACGAATTCAATCATCTCGCGCCGCAGTTTGTAGCGCAACGCCCAAAGTTCCTCATCGGAAACGAACGACGGGTCGGCCATTTTTTTCCAGAATTCAGCGTGGTGAATCGCCGCCGCCCAATCGTGTCCATATTTTTCGTTCCACATCTTGACCACGCCCTCCCGCTTGTCCTTCATTTTTTCCCGCCAGAACTGGCGCACCGAACCTTTCATCCAGCCGAGCATGTGAATGCCGTTGGTGATGTGGCCGATGGGAACTTTTTCGACGGGCGTGTCGGGATAAAGGCATTGCCACATGTGGCGGCTGACGTCGCCGTGCAGTTCGCTCACGCCGTTGGCGGCGCGCGACAATTTGAGCGCGAGGACGGTCATGCAAAATGGCTCGTGCGCGTTTTCGGGATGCACACGGCCCAGCGGCAGGATGTCCTCAAACGGCACGGGCAATTGCTGCTGGTAAAGCAGGAACGCGTAGTCCATCAATTCCGGAGCGAAGCGGTCATGTCCGGCTTCAACTGGCGTGTGGGTGGTGAAAATACATTGCGCCCTGGTCGCGGCGACCGCGTCGGCAAATTTTTGTCCAGCAGCCATTTTTTCGCGGATCAATTCCAGCGTCAGGAAGGCCGCGTGGCCCTCGTTCATGTGAAAGACCGAAGGTTGCACGCCGAGCTTGCGCAGCAGGCGCACGCCGCCGATGCCGAGCAATATTTCCTGCATGATGCGTATCGTGCCGTCGCCGCCATAAACGCGCGCGGTCAAATCGCGGAAATGCTCGCCGTTTTCCGGGCGGTTGGCGTCCAGCAAATAGACCGGCACGCGCCCGACGTTCACGCGCCAGGCCTGAAAGAAGACGCGGTTCATGTCAATTTCCACGTCGCACACAAGCGGCTGGCCGTTGGCGTCCAGCACGGGTTCGAGCGGCACGTTTTGCGGGTCCACCAGATTGTAAAATTCGGTCTGCCAGTTGTTCGAATCAATGGCCTGTTGGAAATAGCCTTCGCGGTAAAACAAACCGACGCCGACGAAGCCGAGACCGAGGTCGCTGGCGGATTTCGCATGGTCGCCGGCCAGGATGCCGAGGCCGCCCGCCGAAATCGGCAGCGACTCGTGAAAACCAAATTCGGCGGAAAAATAAGCGACGGGATTTTGGAACAATTGCGGCGCGTTCACATGTCCCCAGGTGGTTTTGCTCTCGAGATACGACTCGAAATTGAGCAGCACGGTCAGGGCGCGATGCTCAAAGTCGGCGTCCTGCAGGCGCACGCGCAGTTCGTATTCCGAGACTTCGCGCAAAATGGCGGCGGCGTTGTGATAAAGATTTTGCCAGCTGCGCGGCGAGAGTTCTTGGAATAAATCCTGCGCCTCCTGGTCCCAGCTCCACCACAAATTGCGGGACAACTTTTTCAAGCCCGCAACCAGCCCGTTCAATTCCGCGCCTGCGAGAGGTTTCCTTGTCATACGTCTTTGGTCTTAAATGTTGCGTTGGCTGGCACAAATGTCCAGTCACCAACGCTGACACTAATTGCCGGCGCGTTGTTCGGCAATAAAAATTGAATCGCAATCCATCAAGGGCGTATCTCAGTTTTTGTGCAGTCGCGGAGCGACGGTTGAAACCAACACCGGCGAAAAGATTCAAGCATCGCTCCGCGACGCAAGTCGGAGTTGGATGCCTGCCCTGCATAGCCCCGCAGAGCGGGGCGACGAAGGGTTGGATGTTTTTCCACCGCCCTGCACCGCCCTGTTTTTAGCCTTCGACTTTCACCCGCCCCAGTCCTCGTTGCAGCATGAGCGACCCGCCACCGCCCACCAGCAACGCGACCGCGCCAGCCAGGAGAAACGCCGGCGCAAAGGAGTGCGTGGCGTCCGCGATGACGCCCGCCAGGTACGGTCCCAGCGCCTGGCCCAGCCCAAATACCAGGGTCATCAATCCCAGCGCCGCCGGGGCCAGGCGCGCCCCGAACAGATCGCCGCACAATGCCGCCATCAGTGCCGGTACACTCCAGGCCGTGAGGGAAAACAATCCGGCGGACAAATACACGCCCCATCCTTCCCGGCTCAGACCGAACAACAGAAACGACGCTCCTTGCAAACCGAACACCCACAGCAGTGCCATCCGCCGGCCCCACCGATCCGATACGCTGCCCCACAGGAAACCGCTGACCATCGAAACCATCCCCACCTGCATCCACAACGCGCCGGCTCCGGCCCGGCTGAAGCCGGCCTCGCCCGTCAGATACCGGACAAAGAACGTCGAGTAGATGATGTAGGAAAAACCAAAGCCGAAGTAGATGCCCGCCAGTTTCCAGAGCTGCCCCGAGCGGTACACCGATCCCCAATCCAGCGCGGAGGCGGCAACTGCCGCCGGGCTGGAGTTGCGTTCGGCCTCCGATTCGCCGATGGGGCGCAGGCCCTTTTCCGCCGGGCGGTTGCGCAGGAACAAGGCAGCCGCAACGAATACGAGCAGGGTCAAGGCCGCGAGCGCATACCAGCTTACCCGCCAGCCGTCCGCCCCGTAGCGCTGCAAAATCGCGGGAATCAAGGGTCCGGTGACGATCAGGGCGACGCTCGAGCCGCCCACCCCCGCGCCTGCCGCCAGTCCGCGCCGCCGGGCGCCGAACCAGGATGACAACAAAGCCATTGCCGGCACGTTACTGCTCGCGCCGCCCACGCCGGCCAGGAACCGCCCGGCGCAGGCCGCGCCAAACGTCGGGATCAATCCGGTCAGCCCCATGCCTGCCGCGACGACCAGCAGGCCCACGGCTATCACCACGCGCGGTCCGAAGCGCGCCGCCAGGATGCCGGAGAACACCACTGTCACCAGGTAACCGACCAGGTTCCACGACTGCAGCACACCGGTTTGCGTGTTGGAAAGTTTCAACGCCTCCTGCATCGCCGGCAAAATGCTCGTGTAACCAAACCGCGCCAGCCCCAGCGCGCTGAACACCACGAGAATCACCAGACCCAGGACAACGAAACCATAATGAAGGCGGCCTTCAGCGCCGGCACGTTGAGGCTGGTCATTGGATTGCATCTGAGGGTTGGGCTTCACATCAGCGCCGTGCTGAAATAGCGTTCGGCGCCCAGGCTGCGGATCAGCTTTTTGCGCTCCTCACTCATGTTTTCCGGCATGACGATGCGGACCTGGTAACCCTTGAGCCGTCCGACCAGTGCGATGCCGATGCCGGTGTTGCCGGAGGTGGGTTCGACGATGATCGAATTGGGCCGCAGCCGGCCATCCCGCTCGGCGCCCTCGATCATGGCCAGCGCGACGCGGTCCTTGATGCTGCCGCCGGGATTGAGGAACTCGGCCTTGGCGAAGATGGGCTCGTTCTTGAGGCGGACCAAAGGCGTGTGGCCGATCAAATCCAGAATGTTGTCTGTCAGCATGTCGGGCGGAAGATTCTCCTCGCCGGGGCCATTCAGGCAAGGCGAAAGCCGGTTCGGAAACCCCAAGCCACAAACCGATCACTGACCCCTTCACAAAGATTGGAAACGATCTTTTCTTCTTCGTTCACTCCCACGTGAGGCGGCGCCTTTTACGTGGCCTTCCCCTTTGTCTGACATTGGATGTTCGACGTTGGATGTTGGATGTTCGATGTTCGATGTTTCCCATCGCTCGCGCATTGGTTCTTGCCTCATCCGCCCGATGGGGTTAGAGCTTTGGACCGTCAGGCAGCAGCACGCGTCCGCCCATGAGCGACATCACCGCGACAGTGCAATGGTCAGAAACAGAGCCTCCGGCCACGGTTTCGACGTGCCATGAGCTTGACCAGGCGCTCCACCAGGTCGCAGCGCGTTGCACCCCGGGGCATCCCATCATTGTTGTCATCTATGTCCATGGTTACCAGGTCGGAATCGGGATTGGCCTGCACGAGAGCTTTGTCCATGTCAAGCGCCCGGAGCCGGGCGCGCCCGAGTCCTGTCTCATCACCGTCGGCGGTGATCAGGCAAAGCGCGGAGTTGTTTTTTTCTTCCTCAACACGCGTCACACCGAGATACCCCGACACAATCTCATCCCGACATCACAGGCCCGGGAGATTGTCAGAGAATTCTTCGAGACGGGCCGCCGTTCAACGAGTGTCCAATGGGAGGAGTTGCAATGATGATTGGGCTTCTCGCCGCGTGAGGTAACCTGTCCACCATAGCCAGGCGAAGGTGAAAGCCTTTTACGCGGAACCCTCAACTCCCTGTCCCGTCGTAGCCTTGGCGAAGACGGATCAACCAGTCCGTAAAACCGGTCAGGGGAGAAATGTGTCAAAACCAGGGACTTTTCACTTTTCTTTTCAAAAATCCAACCTTGCCCGCGACGGCACGACGGATACACTGCTTCAAATGAGGCATCGTGCGCCATGAGCACTTTTAAGACTCAAGATGGTACCTGGACCCGCAGAGTTGCTGTTCGCAAGAAGGGCACGTGGAGGACATCTGTTTTGCGGCCGTGGATCATAGACAACCGATTCCAGCAGGCACGATTCATCCTGGTTGGTGGTCCTACCGTTTTGGTTTCGGCGGGCGATTTGCGGCGGGCACTTGCCGCCACCACAGCACCGGGCAGGCTGATCTGTTCGGTTCGCATCGATCCTCAGAAAAGCACTATCAATGGTCAGCCAGTTCATTTTATGGGCTGAGTTGATCGCTCGCAGGCTGCTCCGGTCCAATTCGATACTGCTCGACGACCATATCGGCACCGAACCTCTCACTCACCTGGTGTTGGAACCGGCGGAATGAAGGTCGGCGTTTGGAATAAAACAGGTGGCTGGTCCGGCTGCGCCGGTAATCCGATGAGCCAAAGCGGTGGATCGGCATCCGAAACCCGGACGCCTGTTCCAGCAGTTCCGCCAGGTCCTGCTCCAGTTTCCGACCCGAAAGGGCATACCAGACCTCGACTGGCTCAGCATATCCAAGCAGGTAATCTATGTGCCAATGCGGTTCGGCCACTGATGCCAAGTGATGATGTATCCGCGCCCGGATGCCACCGGGACCAAACGCACTCCCCACATAAGCGTAAAAGCCAGGAAGGAGGTCGTAGGTTCCCAAGCGCCCTATCTTCAGGCGCTTCATTTGCAAAACCGAGGCAATCAGGATGTAGGTTCCCTTTTCGTCCGGCAGTTCCATAGCGTGAAGCGTATAGGCAGATTGAGTCGCTACGGGTTGTGTGGGTTGCGGAGCGCGTGCTGCTGCGAGATAAAGGAATACCCGGCTGGCAAGATTTCTTCAATTACATATCTGCCGGGATCGTCGCAAAACTGTTTGTCTCCTAACTGTATAAGCTGTTCTTTGGCCAGCTCTTGAACGATTTCTGCCGAAAATCCGCTCTCGCGCACGGTTGGCCGTACGCCAAAATACAGCAAATCCCGAAGGCGGATTAGCGCTACCAGTTTGTCTTTATCTTTCATTGGTTCTCCAGACCGAGACCCGCGCACTGGAACGGGCATCACTACGTTTTGATGCGTAACTGTGTAGGACACGTTTGAACTTCTGCGCCCAACACTCCAAACGCGCCGCCACTGTGACTATGCGCTGATAAGCCCTGATTTCAAGCCTCAACTTCTCGCCTTTAGCCCTTAGCCTTCAGCCTTCAGCCTTCAGCCTTTAGCATTTCCCCTTTGGCTTGCCGTGCTTCAATCGGGTCGGCCAGCGCGAACAAGACGCCGTCAGTGTTTTCGGTCTTTGATGTCATCTTCGTAGGGCACGTTGTTCGCCTCGGCCCAGCCGATCACGAACGCCTTAATGGCCTGGTCACGGTATCCGAACCATTGGTCCTGAATCCCCAGCCGGTAAAGCGCGTCCTTGAAATGGTGGAAAGCGCCGTGGCCCTTGATCGCACGCCAAAGCTCTTCTGCGGCTTTCACGTCGGGCAATGCCCCGATGAATCGCTCCATGTGACGGTATTCGTTGAACTCAAACTTGCCCGGCGGATCAATGAAGCGGTCGCCGCTGTGGTTCACAATCGCCCGTGCCGTTTCGACTTCTTCCTTCTGCCAGCCGGGCAGGCTCCTCAACGCTTCGTCATCGCCCTCTTCCACGGCGCTCAGGATGCGGTCCGCCACGCTGACGATCCGGCCGGTGTGCCGGTCAAAATAGGTGCGCCGATCCACGGACTCGAACTCGAGAGCGTCCGTCAGCTCGCTCAGTTTGGCGAGTGGGTTCATACAGTGACTCTAGTCCCGCCAGGGACGACACGCAACCGCCCGCACTTCAAACCGTGAACCACGAAATACACGCCTGTTCACTCCACCCTTCGTAGTCCCGCATTGCGGGACGGAGGACGGGCGGATGGACACGAAAGGTAGGGTCGTCTCGTCCACCCTCCGCAGTACTGCTACGGAGGACGGGCCGAGACGACCGCTCTGAACGGACGGCTGGGCCAGCCGTCCCTACCAAAGAAAAAAAGCAACCCTTGTTCCTTCGATGTTCGGCGTTCGGCGTCTTGCCGCGGCGAATCCCGCCGAGGCGGGAGAAGCCGGGTCGATGTTGGATGTTTCCTTCCTTCGTCCTCGTTCTCGTCCTCGTCCTCGATTTTTCACGAAAGGTAGGGACGCACCGCCTTGTCACGCCGTAACCGTCTGGAGGCGGACGGGGCGTCCGTTTTTCACCACAAAGACGCCAAACCCGAGACCCGGGGCGCCAAACCAAGCATGGGAAAAAAGTGTCATTGATCTCTTTTTTGCCGCGTGGCGCATGCTTTACGCGGACTTGCCGCGTGGCGCAGCTTTACGCGGTCATTTTGCCGCAGGCGGGGGGGTCACCACGGTTTTCTCACTTTGAATGGCAGCAAGTTTGCGCCACCACTCGTCGGCCAGCTCACGCGTCCAGTCCGCCGTGCTCCGGCAGCGGGCCAGCGCGTCGTCGAGTTCGCGGGCATTGACCGGACGCGACGCGGGGTTTTTGGCCAGGCAGCGCATCAACAGTCCCTCCAAATCCGGGGACACGGGCTTGCCCAACCGCTCCGAAGGACGCACAGGCAGGTCCTTCACCTGGTGCATCAGCACTTCGCCCAGCGTGAGACTGTCGAACAGCGCCTCGCCGGTGACGAGGAAATAACCCACCGCCCCCAACGAGTAGAGATCGCTGCGCGCATCCACCTCATCGGGGTGTTCCACGGTCTCCGGCGACATGTAGAGCGGTGTGCCAAGCGTGGCTTCGGCCATGGTCAATTCGGCCCTGCCCTGGGGGTCGCGTACTTTCACGAGGCCGAAGTCGAGCACCTTGACGAAGTCCGTCACGCCGCCGCGCTGCGTCAGAAACACGTTGGCCGGTTTGATGTCGCGATGCACCAGGCCGATGGCGTGCGCTTCGGCGAGCGAGCCGCAGACCTGCCGCAGGATGGCAATCACCCGGCCTTCCGGTTGCGCGCCGTATTGCTTTACCAGCCGGTCGACGGTCAGGCCGTCGAGATATTCCATCGCGTAGTAGAAAATGCCTTCGGGTGTGTGGCCGTAATCGTAGAGGGTGATCGTGTTCGGGTGGGTCAACTGGCTGGTCAATTGCACTTCCCGCTCAAAACGCGCGGCGCTGGACTGGTCCAACTTTTCCGTCTGCAACAATTTCACCGCGACCGGCCGGCGCATCAGCGCATGGTGGGCGCGATAAACCGAGCCGAACGCGCCCTCGCCAATCTTGTCATCCAGCGCGTATTGACCAAGTTGTTTGGCCTTCAAGGCCGCCTTCCGGGCCGCGGCATGCAGCCGGTTGGCCAGGCGCATCAGCACATAAACCAGCACCGCCCCGATCATCAGCAGTCCGAAGATGGACCAGAAACCCACCCGCAGGATTCGCAACGCCCGGAACGCCTCGGCCCGGGCCATCTCCGTGACCAGCCCCATGTCGAAATCGTCCACCCACGTCCACGCGCCCACCACCGGCACGCCCCGGTAATCGCGGTAACCATTGACATCCACGCCCGCGTGGCCGTCCAGGGCCTCGCTGACCGCATGGGTGAACGGCAGTTCCGTGCGGCGCTTGGGCGACTGGCGTCCCTGGCTGAGATCCACCAGCGGATCGCGCAACTCCAGGGTCAGGGTCGAGCGCGCGTCCGGCGCGTCCGGTATCAATCCCAGGCGCTTGAGGTCGTTGTCGAAGCGGCTTTCGGAAAGTTGTTTGCCGTCGCGACCGAAGGCATAGGTCTCGCCAGTCTGGCCGGCGCGGGCCGTGGCGAGGATGCGCGTGAAGTCCGTGTCCGGCGCGATGCGCAGCGCAAGGATGGCGATGATCTGGCCGTCGGCCGACCGGACGGGTGCGACGGCAAACATGGTGGGCACGCCGGTGCGCAGGTTGCCTTGCTGGTTCGGCAACAGCGCCACGCTGGGGAATGGCCGCGTGACCAAGGCCTTGCCAGCCAGGCACGGGGCCATCTGTTCCGCGTTGCCGGGGGGCGATTGCATGCCCACGAGCTGGTTGCGCGCCGAAGCGACCACCAGAAAGTTCGTGTCCAGCACCACGAACCCGCTGAAGCCGCGGCGTTCGAGCACGGGTTTGAGGTGGGCGCGCAATGCGGAAAGTTGCGGCGCCGTCAGCAACGCCGCCTGGACCTGGGTGCTGGATTTTGCCTGTCGAATCAGACCGGCGACGAGTTCGCGCACGCGGTCGTCCTCCGCGAGATTTTCCGCGTCCGTTTTCATGGTGACCGACCACGAATGGAGCGCCTCGGTGTTGGCGTTCAGGATGGTCTGGAGCATGTCGGCAATCTGCTGTTTGGTGGCGCCCTCCATTTTCACGCGCAGCCAGACGCCGATGAACACGAGCACCAGCGCCGCGACCAGCGGCCAGACCCACAACTGGGTGCGGAGGAAACCGCGCGTGCGCATCAGGATGCTGCTCACGCTGGACGTGCGGGAGTGGGACGGGTTGGGTTCGCTCATGTTGGTTGCCGGGTGGCCAGGCAAGTGTCAGCCAAACCGTCGCTGAAAATCCAGCCTCAAATTGCAGATTCGCAGCGGCAACACGACATAATTTGTTGGCCGCAAAAAGGCGCAGAAGGCGCAGGATTTTTTAACCACGGATTAGCACAGATAAACACAGATTTAACCGCAAAGAACGTCCACCCTCCGCAGTAGTACTGCTACGGAGGACGAGCAAAGAACACAAAGGTAGGGACGCACCGCTCGCCGCGGCGAAGCCTATGGCGCAGCCGGGCCGGGGCGTCCGAAACTCTTCCCCTTCAACCCTCAACTCCTTGTCGCGCCAAAGTGCCAACGACGGCGGATCAACTCTCAACCACTCCTAAAATTCACAACCACCGCAACAGTTCAGCCAGCGGTTTGCGGCGGGAGGCGGGCGGTATCCACGCATCGGGATCGGACGGGTAACCTACCGTGATGACGACCACCGGCTTCACGGACCCGGGCCAGCCCACAATCTTGCCCACCACCCGCGGTCTGATCCAGCCGATCCAGCAGGTGCCCAGGCCGAGTTCCGTCGCCGCCAGCACCAGATGCTCGCCTGCGATGCCAATGTCCACCCAAGGATAATCCACGCCCGAAACCGAGGCCGCGAGCTGGTGTGTCACGAAGGAGCGTTGCATGCCGATGACCACGTGGACCGGGGCGTTAATCGCCCACGTCATCTTGATGCCGGGCAGGAAGCCGTCTTCCACGATTCGCCGTCGCAAATCGAGGTCGCGCACCACGGCAAATCGCCACGGTTGCAGGTTGCAAGCCGACGGAGCGAGCCGGGCGGCCTCCAGGATTTGCATCACGTGCGCCTCGGGAACCGGCATGGGTTGATAGGCGCGGCAACTCACCCGCCGCGCAATGGCATCCCTCACCGGCATTCCCGTTGGCTCGGTGGGCAACTGACCAACATGTTCGGGGTCGTGGTTCATGGCCGAAAGGCTAAAGGCTCAAGGCTGAATGCTGAAACTTGAATGGCGCTAGAAATCTGTTCATAAACTTTAGCCTTTGGCTTTTTTATCTATGGTTGTGAATATGGCGATGAGTTGGCGGGTTTCGTCGAGCAGTTCGGCCATCTGTGAGTCGGGAACGCAACCGCTGTCCACGAGCAATTCGAGCCAATACTCGGTTTCTTCGATCTCCTTGAGACAATCGCCGATCTTGGACGTGAACTCGGCTTTCGATCGGCCACGCGATGCCTCGCGGTAGTTCGCGCCAACGGACGTTCCGGAACGAAGAACCTGCTTGCCAAGCACCTGCGCAACCGTGTCGTTCTTCGGCAGTTTGGAATACATACGGATGACCCGAAGCGCAAACGCCTTCGTTCTCGGTTTTAAATCCTGCGGTTGATTTTTCATGTTGTTTTAGCCTTTAGCCTTTCTGCTCCGTTCTTGGTTTTAAATCCTATCTTTGCTCAATCATATCTTTTAACCCTTCAGCCTTCAGCCTTTTTACGATCCCCCGCCACTTTAGCATTTAGCCTTCAGCCCTTAGCCTTCATTTAGTGCGGAGGGAAGTTTTTGGGGAAGGCAGCTTGAGCGTCCGGCCCGGAACCACAAACACGCCCTCCCCCTGATGATGAATCGTCCGGGGCCGCTTCCGACGCGGATCAATCCACGCCTTGACCACCTCCAGGATGAAAAAGTTGTATCGGGTGACCAGTTTTAGATCAAACACCTTGCATTCCAGATTGGCATAACACTCGGCGATGAGCGGGGCCTGGACGACCGACGCGGCAACCGGCGTGAGGCCAAAGGTTTTGAACTTGTCCACCGACTGACCGGAAGTGTTTCCGCAACCCACCACCTTTTTCGCCAATTCCACCGTCGGCACATTGATCACGCATTCACCGGTCGCCCGTAAAATGTCAAACGTGTGGTTTTGGCTGCTGATGACGCAGCCCACGAGCGGCGGTACAAACTCCATCATCGTATGCCACGACATGGGCATGACGTTTGCCACGTGAGGCGCCCGGCCTTTTACGTGGTTCGCTCGTCCCGTGCGGGCCGTTGTGACCAGCACGACCGGGCCGGGTTCGAGCAATCCATAAACCTGCGCCAGCGGAAACTCTCTTTTTTTAGCCATATCACAATTCTAGCACCGACCCTCTCGTGGGCTGCAAATCAGGCTGCGGCGCTGTAAACATCTGCGTCCCGTTCGGGGTAACAGTTCATTTTTCACCCAGCAGTGCTTGGCCGATTGTCACCATCTGCTCGACGATTTGGCGCTGCCGCGTTGAGCGATCATCAAATCCGGTTTGCCCGTCCAAAGCAAACGCAGCGCAACGGAGCGGTCCGCTCTGGTCTGCATCGGAGAAATGTCTTTTCAACGTCGCTATTGCCCGTGAGTAGCCTCGGTTATTTGCGTCCGCCTCGGTTTGAAATGCCGCGATGGCTGCTTCCGGCCCGTCCACATGTCGGCTCACACCCAGTAAAATATCATACGCATCCTTCGGCTGCTGTCTCCCGGCAAATGCATTCAGCTTGAGCACCAGTAACGCGCCAATGCCCGCTACCGGTACAACCACCTTTTGTACCACTCCAAACAAATCTTTACCTTCAACCATTACGTTGCGACGTGTTGCCAATGCTCTGGCCACGCCGGGAAAGATACCCGCTGGCACGCCATCAACCATTGCTGTGCCCTCGGTTGCCGTCGAATGCTCCGTGAGGAAATCAATGAAAACGGGCATCGTCTCGAACTGCCGAACATATCGCCCCTTCTTGTCACGCTTAAATCCCTGACCCGCCAAATCATCCGCAATGGTTCCATATTGCCCGCCCTCGGCTGCGAACGTGACTCCAAAATCCACGTCCATCGTCACAGGGCCTGGAAGCAAGCCGCCGCCCTGCTTGGTCAGATACTTCACCGCCAACCCGCCCACGAGTACGAATTCAGCATGAAATCTTTCCAACGAAACCCATGCCGTCAACAACGCCGCTTCCGCACCCGCCAGACTGCGAGGCGGATACTCGGCGAAGCTGGCGAATCTGCTCATGCTTTCACCCGTCCAAATCCGTTCCACTCCCGCAATGCCTGCGCCTGATCAGGACCGCGCAAGCCGGCGCGCACCAGATCGAGATAAATTTGCGCATCGCACGCCAGCGTGAACTCGCCCACCCGCTGCGTTTCGCGGAAGACCCCGTCATCCTTTGGCACAACCAGCCACAATGTGCCGCCGTCCGTCACCTGCCGCGCTCCCAACTCGCGCTCGATTTGTTCCCCCGGAAACCTTGTTGCATAAGCTGACACCACCGGCGGAATTGTGTAAGGATGCCGCAGGTTGGCGGCAAACCACTGGGTGAACACCAGCGCTTCACCGCAAGGAAAAATTTTCAACAAACGTCGCGCAACCTCCTCCAAGTCCGATTCCAATAATGAATACTGGCGCAACGTCGTTCGCTTTTGCCAGTCATCCTGTGCCGCCCAGGCATCGAGCAACCCATCCCATTGTTTCACTTTCAATGCCCGCTCCTCCTGCGCCAACAGGCCTTGTTCGACCAGATGTCGCGTCAGCCGCGACACCAAACCCTTGCTCAAACCCGTGCGCTTCACCAACTCCTTGTGAATCCATTCACGCCCACGCTGACTCAGCAATGTCCGCACCAGCCGCGAGCTTTTCACCGAGAAAGGATCCGGTGATACGACTGCTGGACGAAAACGCGGACTCTTCGCGCTGCGTTCCACCAGCAAACCTTTCGTACGCAGCCACAATCTTCCATTCAAGTCGGCGCAGTTCACGCCTTTCTCACGACACAACCGCACCAGGGTCTCCGAAATGTTCGGCGCGATGAGCAGCAACGGGTATTGATGTTTTTGTTTGGCCAGAAATTCCACGTCTCGCGCCGCCGGATTCAATTTGAATTCCACCGCAAACGTGACGCGCTGTTTGTCCAAAATCAGTTCCCCAATGGCGTCAATTCCCTGATCATGGTGGGGTTCCCATTCCTTCCAACGCCAGTTCAACGCCGAATCCCGCGTCCAATGCTCGCGGACGGCTTCACGCAACTGTGCTTCCGTGGTAATGGTATTTTGTTTACTCATTGGCTGTTGTTTACTGTGCAGTAAACTCCATGTTTCCAGTAAACTCAAGCGATATTTCAGCGAAAATACCCAGCAAATACCGCTTTTTAAGCCAATCCACCCGTTTCACCGACGGATGAAATGGTTGCATCCACTGAAATCCTTTCGTTGCACGGGCGTTGTAGTGGTGGCGTGCCGGTGTAGTGCTGGCGTTGTGCTGCTGTAGCAACACTGCATCAACTTCAATTCCACACATACGCCTCGTCAAATTCAACGCCGTATTTTTCAGGAACATGACGTTTGCCACGTGAGGCGCCCGGCCTTTTACGTGGTTCGCCCGTCCTGCGCGGGCCGTGGTGACCAGCACGACCGGGCCGGGTTCCAGCAACCCATACACCTGTGCCAGGGGAAACTCTCGTTTTTTAGCCATATCACAATTCCAGGATCCTCTCACGATTTTGTTAAAACTTGTGCTTGACAGCAGCGTCATATTTGACGATGGTATCTCCGGACTGGGATTTCTCGGTCGGTGGGCGTGTCTGGTTTACCGGATGCGCTCATTTGCTTTTCAGGGGAAAACCTTGAATCCGCCAAAAGGCGTTCCGGCGTAAAAATGCTTCCGCACGATCTGAAATGCCGGATTCGGTTTTTGCCGTTCCAAAATATGCCGTGCGCAGGGGTACGCACACAAATCCGCAATCTGCGTCCCCGCGATGTTGTCGTGCTTCGAGCGGAAGACCAGCGGGCAGGTCAAGGTTTTGAAATCCTCCGCCTTGACGAACTGTGTCCCCGCCGACATGGTTCGCAGAAAAGCCAGTTCCAGGCTTTTGTCTTCTTGTTTGCCCCGTGCTTCCGCCACAATGGGCAGTTGCATTTCCTTTTCGCCCCAGAGGAAATATAGAACACGTTCAAGCGTGAAGGTCAGCGCCAGTTCGTAGGGATTCGCGGCATGACTGCCATACTTTTCCTGATGCGCCTGTTTCTTGATACCGGTCACGAACAGCGTGAACGGCATCGTCTCCATCAACTGGCTGATGTCCGCGATAAAACGCTGCCGCTTCTCCGGGTGATGCAGAAATGAAAACGGCCCGAATTGCTTGCGGATTTCCCGGCTGTGCAGATTCACGCCTTCGTGATTCCAATAACGCAGCTTCAACGCGCTCATCGCTGGAATGAGTTTCTCAGCATAAACACTTCGCTCGAAGACGACCAGCGCCAGCACAAACAGCGGAAAATCCTTGTCAATCTTCTCCATCGAGTGATCGCCGCACTCGTCGAGAAAACCGATGAACCTGGATTCGCCGCCGATGTTGTTCATTTGCACTTGCCGGGCTTGGGTGGATTGTTTTACTTCAAACGAATCCACTCAAGTAATTTGTCCGCCGGTTCGTCGGAAGGACCCTGCATGACGACCGGGCCTGGTTCCAGCAACCCATAAACTTGTGCCAGAGGAAACTCTCTTTTTTAGCCATATAACAATTCGTCTTCTCGTCGCGCCAAAATCAGATGAAGGCGGATGAAGGCGCAAGTGCGGATGGCTTCGCGTGATCATTTGACGTCGGTGTTAAAACCAATCCGGCGCCTCGGCGGTTCGGGCGGCGGCGCGAGCAGCGGCTGCAACTTTGTCCAGATGACGCGCAACGCTGAATCGTGTTCCAGCAGCGTCTCGTCAATTTCCGCCAGCCGTTTGAGGATGGCCGCGTTGGCCGCCAGTTGCTCGCGCATCTGCATGAACGCTCGCACCACAAATACGCTCATCGCCACGGCTTCGGGACTGTTCAACACCGTCGCCGCCATGATGGCCCCGTGTTCGGTGAAGGCCCACGGACGATAGGAAGCGCCCCGATGCTTTTTGGAACTGGTCACAAATTGTGACCAGTTCGGCACAGGACCTTTGCTTTCAACAGCTTGTGACGAACTTATCGCAATTTGCGATGAGTTCGCAGCCGTCATTTGCGACCTCAAGCCGGCAAATTCTTTTGCCGTAAGCTGAAACGCGAAATCATCGGGAAATCGCTCCCGGTTGCGTTTGAACGCTTCGTTGAAACGATAGGTCGGCACACCGTAAAGCTCCGCCAGGTCCGCATCCAGAATCACCTTCTGATTGCGAACGTTCAAAATCAGGGTTTCAATCGGCCTCTTTGGCTTCATAATTCTCCTTCGCAGGCGCGGTCTCGGCTTGCAGGTGTTTCATGACTTCCAGTGTTTGATTTTCAGGATGCGGAAAAATGTCATAATTCTAGGACTGACCCTTTCACTGACCCTTTCACTTTCACGCCCGACCCGCGCGGGCCGTGGTGACCAGCACGACCGGGCCTGGTTCCAGCAACCCATAAACTTGTGCCAGCGGAAACTCTCTTTTTTTAGCCATATAACAATTCTAGGACCGACCCTTTCATCGTATGCCACGACAGGGGCATGACGTTTGCCACGTGAGGCGCCCGGCCTTTTACGTGGTTCGCTCGTCCTGCGCGGACCGTGGTGACCAGCACGACCGGGCCTGGTTCCAGCAACCCATAAACTTGTGCCAGCGGAAACTCTCTTTTTATAGCTGGCGCGTTCACAATTCTCGGATCACTCCCTTCACCATTATTGTTTCAAGCTCTTTTTCAATTCAACTTTCATCTGAGTCAGGTGATCTCGCGTCAAAGTGACGTTGTTCTTTCTAGCCATGTCTGGGTCAACAATCACCCATTCGTTGCGCTTCTGTTCCAGCAGATGTTCCACTGACGCGAAAGCGTATTCTAGGAACGGTTTTGCATAAGAAGGTCCCGCCGCACGTCTCCTCTCCTCAACGTATGGCCCAAGTATCTCCCAAAGGAACACGACTACATGCCAATCCAGCACTCGATTTCGCAAATGAGGCAGCCTCGGTAACCGAGCACCGACCCTGCTGAAAAGGCGAATATTTTCGTCGCAAAGCTCTCTCAAATCGCTTTTTCCCTTTGAACCGAGTATCTTCTTAAACATCTGATTTCTTTGCATATTCTCCGGACAACTCAAACCACAATATTCTGAATATATTTCACTTCGTTTTTTGTTTCTTTCCCCTGAGTCCTCAAGAAATTTGTCCAAACGGCTGCCTTCCCACTCGATCCAGATAACAACGGCAATTGCGATTTCGCCTAAGGCGCTTATTAGCAATATCCAACTGTCGATTGACATTTTGCTTAGGATGTTTTGACAGTTCGGCTGACTTTGTTGAAGTGGTGGTGAAGCAAGAGGAGTATTCGTCGCGGGACCTAGTTGCTGCGGAGTCAGCGGCGATGTGCTGGACGTGGAGGTTACCGAAATTGGGACAACAGCGGGAGAAGACGTTGGCTGCACTGAACAAGAGAGGTTGATAGTGCTCAAAAAAATCAGGGTGAGCAAAAGTTGTTTAATCATACATTGGTTTTGGTTAAAAATTCTCAGATCATGGTGTGGCGCGGTCTCGGCTTGCAGGCGCTTCAGCGCGTCCAGCTCGGACACGATCCGGCGCTGCTCGCAAATTCTGAATCGAGAATATTGCTTCATGGTCGGTATATTCTGCGCGAGTCCAAAACGGGTTTAACGAGAGCATACCGACTCTTGAGCTTCTCAACGTCAATAGCACCACTGGAAAACTTTTCCCAGAGGTCTTTAACCACAGGTTCGCTCTCTTTGATTTCCAAAACACAGGTGCCCTTCTTCATACCTGCTTCCAAAAAGTGATAGACTTCTTCGAGCAGAGAAATTCGCGTATTCCAAGCGGCGGGGTCATCGGCCATGTCTCGGATAATCAGCTGCGAGTGGCACAGCTCAGACAGATCGGTGGAATAACGTCGAAAGGAGCGGACATCCCATTCCGCTACTTGTGGCAACCCTGGGTAAAAGGAAGAAAGAGCATTGGAGAACCTGCAGCGTAAAGAGTATTTCGGAGACACTTCCTCTAATATGCGAAAAAGCCCATCCTTTTTGCGACACTCCTTGAGCGTATCGTCGTCGAGCTTGCGCCCTTTGCCAATGGCGATGACTGTGAAAATAAGTTGTTCGATTGCGAGCCGTAACTCCAGTGCTGCGTAAATTATTAGTGAATCACACTGTTTCTTTTTCCCTTCAGAAAGAAGCGTCGCCGCTTGAACCACGCTCCATCCGGCATCTGGAGTGCGTTGCGTGTATATGTCAGGGAACAGCTTCATTCCAGTCTCTTTGTCCAAAAAGGCCCGAGCCTTAATCTTTGCCATAAATCACAATTCTCCTTTGAAGGCTTTGTCCAGAATGGCGGGGAGCAACGCATCCAACTCGGCGGCCGTCTCGGCTTGCACGCGCTTCAGTACGCCCACCTCCGCAAACAACACCTCGCCATATTTTTGCTTTTCAACATCGGGCATTGGCAGCTCGATATTCAGAAACTGCTCTGGCCGTGTGCGCTCGCGCCGTGCGCCAACGCCACGTGTTGCATTTGCCAGTTTGCTCCAGAACCATTCTGTGCGAACCAACGGCGCCAAGTATCGCGCTCGTGATTCCGTTGGGATACAGCGAAAAGTGCGATATTCCGGTGACACAAACCAGCCAGCCAATTCAGGCGGACAGATTGCAACGGCTCCTTCCCATCCTTTCACCTGGCTTAATAGAAACGCACCGTCGTAAAGACGGTTGAACGTGCGGTAGGTGGTGCCCGTTCCTTCTACCGCGCCTTTTGGGAATAGTCCGCCGCCGAAACTTTTCACGCCCACTTGTGAATAGCTACCGGTTATCTCGATTGGGACTTCATCTTCATCAAGCTTCAAAATATCTCCGAGCTTCTTCTTTCTACTGCCTGATAAACTGTCGTGAACACTCGTAACAAATGCCTCGGCCTCTTCGGCGGCTTGGTGGCGGAGGGTGCGGGCCTCGTGGATTTGGGCGGCCAGTCCCTCAATCCGCGCCACCAGCCGCTGCTGCTCCGCCAACGGCGGCAGTTGAATCGGCAACTCCATGAATTGTTCCACTCTAACGGGAACTCGATTCGTTGTTCCTTCACTAATTTGCGAGCATTGCTCCCAGAATGTCGGACGATTAGCGTAGTATTCGATAAATTTTGGAAGCAGCCGGTCGGGATTACAGTCAAAGGTAAGAAAATTCCCCGAAACAACGCTGCCATCAAGATGCGGTGGAACGAGACCGAATGAACCATTCCGCGCATCAATTTTGGAGGCTACAAATTGTCCCGCACGAGCGATGAACTGGACTTCTGACTTGATTGCACTGCCGTCCACTTCGTCACGCAAGACAACACCTAGCCCGCTAAGTTTTACTGTGATGCGTTTGTAGGTTGTACCGAACAATAGCTCAACTCGGTCACGCCTCAACGTGAGCAAGTCTCCCAACTTTGCTGTTTGCCACTTGCTCATGCGCCCTATTTCCCCAGAAGACTCTGGATATTGCCCATAATATCCGCGATGCGCTGCTCTTTCGTCAGTATGTCGGCGGCCAGTTGGGCGGGCGGCAGGTGCGTGATGTCTTCCTTCGCGCGTGGATTCTTGCGGTCGAGGTTGCAGCCGTTGGCCAGCAGTTCGACGGCAGGCACCTTCCAGGCACGTTCGTTTTCTTTTCGTTTATCCCACCATTTTATGCAATCGGCGAATTCCTCGAATTGGATGGGCGCGGTTTTGGTGTAGTTCTTCCGGCCTTCGGGCAACGGTTGTTCGTAATACCAGACTTCGCGTGTCGGGCCGGACCGGTCGAAGAACAGGATGTTCGTCGGGATGCCGGTGTAGGGCGCAAACACGCCGTTGGGCAGGCGGACAATGGTATGGAGGTTAAATTCCTTGAGCAGTTCCTCCTTGATGCGCGCACACACGCCGTCGCCAAACAGCGTGCCGTTGGGAACGACCACTGCGGCACGGGCGGGCGGCGCGGAAGGGACTCCGCGCCCTACCTTTCGCAACTTGCGCATGATGAGTTGCAGGAACAGCAGCGCGGTTTCGGCAGTTTGTTTGTCTTCGGGGAAATTGCCCTGGATGCCCTTCTCCTCCTCGCCGCCAAAGGGCGGGTTGGTGAGGATTACGTCCACTCGGTCGCGTTCACCGATGTCGGTGAGCTTGAAGCGGAGCGAGTTGCCGGGGTCAATCTGCGGAGCGTCGAGGCCGTGCAGGAGCAGATTCATCTGGCAAAGCAGGTACGGCAACGTCTTGGGTTCGCAGCCGAACAGACTTTTCTCCTGCAAGACGCGGCGGTCGGCCACGGTTTTGACCTGCTTGGAAAGATGATTGAACGCTTCGACGAGGAAGCCGCCCGTGCCGCAGGCGGGGTCGAGCACGGTTTCGCCGAGGCGCGGGTCGGTAACGGCGACCATGAACCGCACGACGGGACGCGGGGTGTAAAACTCGCCGGAATCGCCCGCCGCATCGCGCATTTCGCGCAGCATGGATTCGTAGAGCGCCCCGAGCGTGTGCAACTCGTCGCTGGCGGTGAAGTGGATACCATTGAGCTTGTTGATGACATCGCGCAACAGGTACCCGCTCACCATGCGGTTCTGCACGCCTTTGAACACGGTGGCGACAACATCGCGCCGGTCGTCACCGTTGGAACTGGTGAGTGTGCGCAAGTAACGGAACAGTCCAGCGCCTTTCTTGCCGTTGGGCAAGGTGGTTTCCTCGTTATTGATGAAAGCGAGCAGTTCGTCGCCGGTGATGCCGTCGGACTTGGCAGCCCAATCGCGCCACCGGTAGGGCGGTTCGATGACTGGCTTGAACTTTTTCGTGGCGAGTTTGGCCTCGCCCTCGCGCTGAAGCTCCAAGTCATCGAGGAACTTCAGGAACATGATCCAGGTGAGCATCGGCAGGCGGTCGAGGTCGCCATTGAGCCCCTTGTCCTTGCGCATGATGTCGCGCGCGGATTTCAGGAGTGCGCCGAGCGATTGGGCGGTGGTGGGAGAGGATGTGTGTGTCTGTGGCATTTTAATTTTTCAGGTCGAATCCCCACCAACTCGACGACGTCTGCTCCCGCGCTTCACGGGGCGACTACGCTTTGGCGTTCCCTCCTCCTTCTCGTTGCAAGGAAAAATTGGCGAAGGGTGCTTCAGAAATACTCTGCATTTCGGGCATTGAGCAAACAGCATTTGGTGCTTGTTAGCGCCTAAAGTCATTGCCTTTACCCCGTGACAATTTGGGCAGGAAAGCAACTGCATGCCGTTGCTTTCCTTTGTGAAGCCGCCTGCTTGGATTGCACTCAGTGGGGTTGCTGTAATTCCGAGACTATGAACTCGGAGCAATGACTCGCAGTCCAAGCAAGGTTTAAAATACGGTTTCTTGATGTCCTTGCGGACCGCTAATTTATTGGCGCACTTTGGACATGTAATGAATCGTTTTTTTAATGTGCCACCCCATCGGCGAACAACGAGTGTCCCCTCGCGATCGCGAGTTACGTGAAACCGCCCGCATGTTTGGCAGACAGGTGTTGCTGAAGATCCGACCATCTTATCAACGACTTGCTCGACGATCTTCCGGCAGGTTGGACATTTAATCCTTTCCAAAAGTCCATGGTGGTGAACGAGCGAAGTGTTAAGTTTTCTCCGATTGGAAAGTCCTTCCACGCGGCGCAGTGCAGACTTTTCGCTAATGCCTTTCCAACTTCGCAGTAATTCAACGGTGTATTGAACTGCATCGTTATCAACTAACTTCGCACAGTTCTGACACAACCAGATCCCATTTGCCGCTGAACTGCGTTCCCGTTGTGAAAGTGATTTATCGTAACGTGGCCCGCCAGGGCTGGCTGCCGTTATGTGTGCGGCTACACCAATCCTTACTGACTTATTTGGGTCAGATCGAGGGCCGCTAGTTAACTTTCGGCAGTTTGGATTTGAGCAGAGCATTCCAACGCGTTCCGAAAGATTGGTTTTGATCTGTTTTGAGAAGTCGTCTCGCATTTGGATTCGCCAGAGTTAGTCAAGGCTCATACGTTGACTCAAGCCGCATACAGCAGCGTTTGCAGTTGTTTCACGGCGTTGCGGAGTTGGTCCGCGCCGCCGAACTTGCCAATGATTTCGTTCACGTTGCCATGCTGTGAAATCGGCGGGAGTTTTAGCACGTCGGGCAGAGTGAACTGGAGTTCGCCGTCAACAGCGTATTTTTCCAACAGGTCGTTCAGGATTTCGCGGGCTTCCGGAGCGAAATAGTTGAAGAAGGCCGCTTGCTGCTTCTTCACGCAGTCGGCGCGCTGGCGTCGGGTGAGCACCGGTGCGTTGAAGGCGAGATGGCATAACAGGTCGAACGGGTCGGCATCCGGCTTACCCGCCTGCGCGGCCACTTGCTGGAAATCAATCCCGCGCTCGGCCAGTTGCTGGATGATGTCGGCGCGCTGGCCGGCATCCGCCCAGCGGGCGCGCAGTTCGTCCGGGCTGGCGCAGAGTATCCGCACTTTCTCGGCAGTGTAGTCCGTGAGTTTAACCACTCGCAGTTGCTTGCCGTCGGAATCCAATTCGTAAACAAGTTGCGCGGCAATCTCCACCTGTCCACCGTCAAAATAGTATTTACGGCGCTCGGTTGGTGGGCCGTCCACGATAACGACCTCTGGCGATTCGTTAATTTCGCCGCCTTCATCTTCCGGTTGTTCCGGCGTTTCCACTTCGGTGCTTTTGGTTTTCCCGTATTCGTCAATTTCTTCCTGCGTTGCAAAGGCGGGGTCGCCGTCAAAGGTCGGGTCGGCAAAGTTGCGCGTGGCCGTGCCGGTGTAGTCGAGGATGTTGAACCAGAGCTTGCCGTAGTCGTCGCGCACGCGCGTGCCGCGCCCGAT
>JBEKYY010000014.1:0-83963 GCA_049510395.1 Verrucomicrobiota bacterium | reverse complement strand
CATTCACCAAAGCATTTTTAACGTGGGCGAAATAAATGTACGAACGCCCATGCCCATAGGTGATGGCATTGGTTGCCAGGCTGTAGGTGTTGGTTTTACTATCGGTAACGACCGGCGCGGTGTAGGTGGACGAACCGCGGGAGGCAAAACCGACAACGATGGTGTTCCCGGCCGCCACCCCGCCTGCGCCCACGGCGATATTCAAGTTCGTGCCAAGCGTATTCGACGAGACACCGCCGACATCACCCAAGTAGGTAATGACGCCTCCAGAGGCAACTACCGCAAAACTGGCTGAGATTGTGTGGTCCGCAACCACATTCGTAAAAGAGTAGCTTGTTACTGCTCCTTGGGAGATGTCATCTACCAACACATCAGCCACCACATATCCGCCATTCGGGGTAATCGTGAAGCTTTGGTTGCTTCCTGTGGGAACTCCCACTGCGCCGGAGGGGCTGATGCTACCGTTGGCCCCGGCCGTTGCTGTGATGGTGTAGTTCGTCTCGGCTGGTCCGTTGGGAGCGATGGTGTATGAGTAATTGACCGTCCCAGCGGTGGAGGAAGATGAGATGTAATCCACAGTCGCCTGAGTTGGGGTGACTGTGACCCGCAGATGACCCGTGCTGGGCAGGATCTTGATTGTATTGTATGTACCATGATCACCCGCAGTATAGACGCCGCTGAATGCGTTAACGCCCGTAGCGGGCGGGGGAACCAACTGGTAGACGATGCCATCGCGCGTCTCGTAGACATACTGGTGATCGTGACCGTGGAAGTAAGCACTGACGCCATTTTCCACCATCAACTGGTGGATTGGTTTCGTACCAAAGTCTGCCGCATTACGATGACTTGAAAATCCCGGCGTTCCGTCAGCGTTATTTCCTCCCCACTCAAAATATGCAGCCGCCTCGGCACCGCCACGGACGTAACCCGCTTCAGCCCCCCCGATAGGTCCATTTGTAATCCCGCCAAGCATGTGATGGGAAAAGATAAACTTGTATTTGGCATGGCTGTTTTCCAAGGTCTGCTTGAACCACTGGTATTGTTGTTTACCCAAGGTCCAGCTCCACTGGTTACCGGTTTTTGTATCATCTGTTCCTTCGCCGGCCGTGGGGGTATACGGCAGGTTCGTCGTGTACTGGAAAGGGTCGATGACAACGAACAGCGCGTCTCCCCAGGTCCAGGCATAATAGTCCTCCCGGTACTGGTCGCCATATATGGCTGCGTTAATGGCCGCCAGTGGATCGGTATTGGCGGAATAGAACCCATCGTTGATCGGGGTTGGGAAGTACAGTTTCCGGGCCTGGATGCTCCCCTGGGCAATACTGAAAGGAGTATCGTCCAGGTTCCAGCCCTCTTCGTTCTCGTGGTTTCCTGACGACAGGAAAATCGGAACCGAATGACCAATATGACCCATGTACTCTGGCACGCGGTACGCCAGATATTTAGTATTGACTTGACTTTGAGAAGTCGTGTTATCCGTGGAGAAGGTATCACCAAGGTCGAGATGGAAATCGGGGTTCTCGTTTAAGATGTTTGTCATCGCATTTTGATGGGCAGTGTTAAACATGGCGTGTGAATCGGAAGTTATGGTGAAGGTAAAGGTATCGCCTGGTTTACGCTGCGTATGGAACGTGTGCTCGCTTCGTATGACCCAATTGCCAGGATCGCTGGTTGCCTCATACTGCATGCGGTAGTAATACCGTGTGTCGGGCTGAAGGCCGCTGATTACGATTTCATAAGGCTCGTTGGCGGCGGCAAGTCCGGGCGTTGTTTGGTTGGTATACACTCCTGAAGTTGTGCCGTATTCATAGTATATGTTGGCATTTGCCTGGGGAACCACATTGATTGTAATTGACGTATCGGTCGGTTTCCCGAGGAGTTCTGGACCTGAGAAGGTTATCGCCGCCGCCTGAAGTTGAGGGACAGGGATTGCATTCAACAACAGGGAAAAAGCAAACAATATTTTCTTTTGCTTCCGAAACATCACCAACTTCTCCTTCCTGAGCGCGATATTAAAGTTCTGTGGCGTCTGTGCATGCACTGCGTTCGAAAGGAACGAGCAGCATCTGAGTATCGACAATACACAACCTGACACCTTGAGTTTTAGACAGTTTCCAGACATGAGCTTAATTTTTGGGGGGGGAGCGTGCGACCGCTTTTAAAAGGCAATCACAAAACTCACCTTGTTACATGAACGCGTAAGTATTGTGCGTGACTGTCCAAAAATTAATAAATTAGGGACGAAACGGCTGAAATCAGGGGCGAATTGCTGGGAATCAGGGGTGAAAAGGGACGAATCTAATACAAATACCGCTGTCAACAAACCACAATCCTAACGTCACTCCAGCAGTTACATTTTGGTCCACTACTTCGGCGCCGCAGGTGGAGGCGCATCTGCGATTTTTAGATTGCATGTGCGGCGGTCTGCTTTTAGACTCCGATTGAAGCCGTGAGTCAAGGTTATGTTTTTTGGCGCTGACTATTATCCTGAGCAGTGGGTATTCCCTTACGCCGGCACCGCCGACGCCCCCGAGGGCGCTTGGGAACGTGATGCTGAATTGATGACCGCGGCCGGCATCAACGTTGTCCGCATCGGCGAATTCTCCTGGGGACTATGCGAACCCGAAGCGGACCAATACGATTTTCTCTGGCTCCGCCGCGTGATGGACATCATGGAGCAGCACAATATCAAAGTCGTTCTCGGCACACCCACCGCCGCGCCGCCCATCTGGCTGGCCAAAAAACATCCGGAAATTCTACCGATCGACGAGTATGGCCGGGTCAAGCACGAAGGCACGCGCCGCGCCGTTTGCTTCAACAACGACGTTTTTTGGAATGCCTCCAAGCGCCTGGTTGAAAACATGGCCCAGGCCTTGGGTGATCATCCCCAACTGATTGCCTGGCAGATTGACAGCGGTCTCGGTGGTCATCAAACCGAGTGGTCTTTCAACGAAGATTCGCGCCTGGAATGGCAAAACTGGCTCAAGTTGAAATACGAAACCATCGAGCGCCTCAACAACTGCCTGGGTTTGCGTTATTGTGGACAGATTATTTCCTCCTTCGACGAAGTGCCGATGCCCATGTATGCGCCGACCGCGCACAATCCTGCGCTACAGCTGGACTGGAACCGTTTTTGCAGCGATGCCATCATTGCCTTTGTCCGGATGCAGGCCGATGTTTTGCATGAAATTTGCCCCGACCATCCCGTCACCGTCAACCTGCGCGCGCTCCGCCGGAAATTCGATCACTTCGACATGGCCGCCGCCGTGGACTTCGTTTCGGTTGAAAGCAACGCGGCCATCAAAACCAAATCCTCCGAACTCGCCTGCGACATAGACATCCTCCGCTCGCTGAAAAAGTCGGATATCAAGACCCCCGACGGCGATTGCAGTTTTTGGGTCATCGAACAAAAAGCCGGGCAGGTCAACTGGCAGGATGTCAACTCGCTCGTGCGTCCCGGCGTCATCCGGCTGTTCACCTACCAGTTGATCGCGCGCGGCGCCTGCGGCGTGTTTTATTATCGCTGGCGGCAGTCGCGCATCGGGAACGGAAAATTTTCCGGCGCGGTGCTGCCGCACCACCTGGAAGGGAATACCCGCGTTTTCAAGGAAATCAGCCAGATCGGCGAGGAGTTGAAATTGCTCGCCCCCGCCATCAAAGACACCAGGATCGTGGCCGATGCCTGCATTCTTTACACGCACGACAACGACTGGATACTGCAACAGCCGATGCAGCCGAACAAATTTTTCAATCTCCGCGAGCACATTCAACTCATTTACAACGCCATTCACGACCGCAACATCTCCGTGGATTTTGCGCGGCCAACGGAAGACCTTTCGCAATACAAAATCGTTTTCGCACCATCACTGCACCTGCTGTCCGCCGGCGAGGCTGACCGGCTCAAACTTTACGTGCAAAATGGCGGCACGCTCGTCGGCACATTCAACACCGGCCTCGTCAATGCCAATTGCATCGTGCCCGACACCGGCTACCCAAATGACATGATTGATATGTTCGGCCTGGAAGTTTTGGAATTCGACCCCATTCCACCCGGCGAGGAAAATCACCTCACCTTCAAAGGTGCGTTCCCGACCAGCCATTTGCATCCGGCGCGGCTTTGGTGCGACATCATCGAGCCGAAGGGTTGCCAGATTTTGGCGACTTACGCGAAGGACTTTTACGCCGGACATCCCGCCGTGACCATGAACAACTTCGGCCTCGGCAAAGCCATTTACATCGGCACAATGAGCCACCAGCATTTTTATAACGACCTCGTTTCGTGGCTGCGGCAGATGTGTGGCCTGCAACCCCTGCTTAAAGTTCCTGAAAACATTGAAGTCAGCATGCGCCAGAAGGAGGGCACGCGCGTCTTCTTTTTGCTCAACCACCAAAACTCGCCCGTGCGCATCCAATTTTACAAGCCCATGCACGATTTCCTCACGGGCAACACTTTTTCCGGCAACTACGACCTTCCGCCGCATGGCGTGCTCGTCCTCGACGAACATCCCGAAAACAAAATGTCTGGCGGCAACGCCTGATTTGCGGTTTGTTTTCCGCCGGTGAATTTTCTCGAAGCCATTCTCGCTGCCCTGGCACTGTTGAGTCTTGCCCTTGTGCTCTGGCAATGGCTCGCCGGCCGGCACTTTCCGCTGCACCAGCGTATCCCTGAACCATCTTTCACCCCGGGCTGCGTGGACGAAGCTCCGACGCTCGCGGCGGAGCGAAGGCCCGCAATCACCCTCCTCAAACCACTCAAAGGCTGCAACGCCACCACCGCCGAATCGCTTCAAAGCTGGTTTAATCAAAATTACGCCGGCCGGATTCAAATTCTTTTCGGCGTCGCTGACGCCAGTGATCCGGTTTGCAAAATCGCCCGCGAACTCATTGAAAAAAATCCCGGTCGCGACGCGCAACTCGTCGTCTGCGCTGAATTACTCGGCGCCAACGGCAAAGTCTCAACCCTTATTCAACTCGAACGGCTGGCCAAATATCCGCTGATTCTTGTCAGCGATGCCGATGTGCGCGTGCCTCCGGATTTTCTCGCGAACGTCGTCGCGCCGCTGCGCGATCCCGAAAACGGCCTGGTCAGTTGTTTTTACCGGCTGGCGAATCCCGCGACGACCGCCATGCGTTGCGAGGCCGTTGCCATCAACGCAGATTTCTGGAGCCAGGTTTTGCAATCCACCAACCTCAAGCCGCCCGACTTCGCCCTCGGCGCGGCGATGCTCACGCGCCGCAAATTGCTCGAAGAAATCGGCGGCTTCGCCGCATTGGCGAATTGCCTCGCGGACGATTATCAGCTAGGCCATCGCATCGCGCAGCGCGGCCATCGCATCGCGCTTTGCCCCGTCGTTGTGGAATGTTGGGACGCGCCAGTGAACTGGTGTGATGTCTGGAAACATCAACTGCGCTGGGCACGCACCATCCGCGTCTGCCGGCCCATGCCGTATTTTTTCAGCATCCTGTCCAACGCCTCGCTCTGGCCGCTGCTGTGGCTGATCGCATCGCTCATCTCGTCGAAAACACTTTACGCTCCGCTCATCGCTGTCGTTTGTTTGCTCATCCGCATTGTCCTGGCGCAAAATCTCCAGCACCGATTCATGCAATCGCGCGACAACATTGCGCCGCCGTGGCTGGTGCCGGTAAAAGATTTGCAGCAAGCGGCGATTTGGGCCGGCGCGTTTTTGGGAAATACCGTTGAATGGCGGGAACAAAAAATGCGTTTACGGCGGGATGGAACGTTGATTGCGAAAAAGTGAAGCGCCTCGTCCAACATTGCCAACCGACGCAGTTTTGATAAGGTGGTTTTGGTCGGGCGCTTGGTGCAGGGGCTAGCGCGTCTCGTTTACACGAAGACCGGGTTTTCTTGGACTCATTTGGTCCTATCGGGAATCACTTGGACTGACGGTCTGATTCTGCTGTTTTCCTGTTACCAGAAGGTGTACTCAAATGGACCCAATTGGATCCAATTTTTCCCGCTGGGGGTGACGAACAGGGGTGACGATTCCTCTCATTTAAGAGCCAAAACAAGACCGTTATTTTTGCACCTAATGATACCTGCCAATTTGCATTAAGTACATACTCCCGTTGTCTTTTTAATTGGACCGAAATGTGCTGAATTTGCCCCGGAAAGTTGGAATTTAAGGGGAATTCTTTGCGTAGGCAAAGCTAATGCTCCGGTTGACGGGCAGGTCATAATTCGATGAAAACAAGGTTTTTAAATCAAAAAGTCGTTCAATTCCCGCCGCGAGGCCGGGCGGGAATGATGCTAGTTGAGGTGGTCATCGCTTTGGCCATCACAGGGCTGACAGTGGGGGGAATCGTCGCAGGGTATATCTACTGCACGACGGCCGCAGTAAAGGCCGAACTGGTTCAGGCGGCGAGCGCCAGGGCGATGGAACGCATCGAGGAGACACTAAGTGCCAAATGGGATACATCCGTTTGGCCGACCGTGGACCAGTTGGTGGCCACGAATTTTCCCGACAAGGTCGTCTCATTGGATATGCCCGGATCAGGTTCAGAGGGCACGTCTGCCACAATTCAGACGACGATTTCCCAGATTTCACTCACCCCACCGATCAAGAAAATTCGGGTGGATTGCATCTGGCAATTCAGGGGAGCCGAGGTGATCACCAACACAATTGAAACCATTCGAGCCCCCGACCAATGAAGCTTCAAGCTCCATTTTCAGGTTTAGGCTGCGGCAGATGTCCAATGCCGGACAAAGGCTTCACCTTGCCGGAAATCCTCATTGCGATGACGGTGTTTCTACTGGTGATCGGGGCAGTCATCTCCGCGAATCTGTTTGGCTTGAAGATGTTTCAAGTCACTGAAACCAAGCTTAACGTCACGACGTGGTCCCGCGAAACGATCGAAAAAATAACGGCTGAAGTCCGCGGCTGTGATTCCGTGTGGGTCGGCAATATTACGACGAACGGTGTTTTCGAGGGACTGTTGGATGGGGAAACGCAGCAGGGCACCGCCCTCCTCATTTATCCGACCTCGAACACCAACAACTACATCATCTATTTTGTCAATCCATCGGATCAGACCTTCCGGCGAACCACGGACCAGACGGGCACCGCTGAGGTTCTGGCCGATTCGATCACCAACATCATGATATTTGCCGCGCAAAACTTTTCGGGGAATGTGCTGACCAACAACGAAAACAACCGCGTGATTCACCTTACTCTTGAATTCAATCAACCTGCGCGTTTCATGCTGGGCGCGGATTATTACAAACTGGAAACCTCCATGACCCGGCGCGCCTTGCAATGAACATGAAGACCACCTCTACAACTCAAAGGACGAAACAAACCGGCAACGCCATGATATTGACGCTGATTATGAGCGCCGTTGCCCTGGCCTTGCTGGCCGCGGCGATGTCATGGTTGGCCAGCAACACCCGATTGACGTACCGTTCCATCCAATATAACCGGTCGGTCGCGGCGGCAGAAGCGGCCACGGAAAAGGTGGTGAGCCAGATTAGCCGGGACTTCCTGTACGGCGGCGAAAGTCTGGTCAGCAACAACCTGAGCCTCTATCGCCAGAACACGGTGCCCACATCGTCGGACTCCTCGTACTGGAGCACATGGGTATTCGATGATGGCAACGGTAATATTGGCCAGACTTATGTGCAACGCTCGCCTGGAACCAGTTACATCGTGACGAACTCGACTTATGCCGGCTTGAAGGGGTTTGCTTCGACATACACGATCGTGTCACACGCGCAGGATACTGCCAGTCCGCAGCAAGTCACTGCTGGAGTGCTTCAGCAATTGCAATTGGCCAGCATCCCCATTTTCCAGTTCGCCATGTATTCCTCAGGTGAAATGGAAATCGGCTGCGGCAAGCCTTTCAACATTACCGGACGCGTGCATTCCAACGGGAAACTCTATGTCGAACCGGACAACACTCTGACGTTTGAATCCAGTGTCACCGCCGTTAAGAGCATCCTGTTTCATCGGGACCCGCTCGATCCCCGCGGCACACCACCAGGCACACCGGCCGGCAGTGTGGTTTATATGCATCCGGACCAAAAAGTCTCTCCGGTCTCGGCATTGACGCTGCCCATCGGAACCACCAACACCCCGGAAGCTATCCGGGAAATCATCGAGCCGCCGAACTCCGCCAGCGAAGACCCCGACTCACCCATCGGGCGGCTGCGGTATTACAATCAGTGTGACATGCTGTTGGTCGTTTCGAACAATTGGGTGGTCAGCGCAACCAGCGGGCATTTTAATGGCTTTAAGACCCTAATTCCGACTAATGAGTTGCAGGCGTTTGTCTCGACCGCAAACAGCTTTTGGGACGCGCGTGAGGGCAAAACGGTCCAGCCCATTGATATAAATATCGGGAAGCTCACGGCCTGGAGCCTGACCAATTCCAATCTGCGCTCCGCACTCATTGGGTCGAATCTGACTTCCGTATATGTATGGGACCAGCGCACATTGCCGGCCACCAGCCTGGGAGCTGTTCGCGTGCGCAATGGACTTCAACTGCCGACGACCGGGCTTACCGTGGCCACGGGACGTCCGCTTTACGTTCAAGGCGACTACAACCAACTGAATACTGCGAATCTCGGAACCACCAACACCTCCACCACCCGGCCAGCTTCGCTGGTGGGCGACGCCATCACAATTCTTTCCGACGCTTGGCAGGACGGGAACAGCGCCAGCATGCAAGGTGCCGCACCCACCACAGTCAACGCCGCCTTTCTGACCGGGACCGTCGATACGACCTCGGGTCAGTACAGCGGCGGCATGGAAAACTTTCCGCGTTTTCTGGAATCCTGGGGAACAATCAAATTCACCTATAATGGTTCGATGGTGAAAATGTTTCCGAGCCTCTACGCCACCAATGTTTGGAACGGAATAAACTACACCAAACACTATTATGATCCACCCACCCGCAACTGGGCTTATGACTCCAACTTCGACGACCCGACCAAGCTTCCGCCGAAGACACCAAGTTTGCTGCTGGTGATTCGTAGTCAATGGGCCAACGTGGCTCCCGGCCAAAATGTGGCGCCGTAATTCCGCAGCCAGCGGAAAAGTTCGCCGGACGGGTTGAACTTCATGCATGACCAGAAAAAATGGGACCGAAATCAGCATGCGACAGATTGGCAGTTGCCTTGCGGTCGCAAGCGGCAGCCCGGCTGATTCCATTTGGGCTGATAAATCAGTTCAAAATGGCTGCGAAAGGCTTCGCCCATCGGATGGTTCCTGGTGTGGCACGCGCGTCGTGGATTAAGCCGTCCCTGATTCTCTTTACGGCCGGACTTTGGTGCCTTCCCTTGCCCGGAGCCACGGATACGAATACTCGCGAATTCGAGACGCCACCACCGCAGCCGGGATCCATTCAATGGGACATAGACCAACGCACCACCAAGGAACGCCAGGAGAGCTACCGCAAGCGTGTGCCAATTCCTGATGCGATTGGCGAAAATGTTCCAAGGTCCGCCACTGCGAGTTTGGTCAATGGTCCGAAAATAGTGGCTGCCCCATCACCCCCTCCAACCGCCTCGTCCGGAAACGTATTGCAGATGTTTTTTTTCGCCGCCGCGTTCGTCCTTACCGGGGTTCTGATTGTCCGAAGATTTGCCCCCAATGTTCTCGTTGCCATCAACCAGCAGTTCAACCCGTGGGTGCTTGCCCCGGCCGCCGGGAGGGATCTTTCGGCAAGAGTTCGCGCGGAGGAAGAAGCCTTTGCCGGGTTCCTTAAGGCGCTCCGAGTCGGTCCGGCTGCATCACCACGCACCGATTTGCCTGGGAAGGACGATCCGATCAACGAATTTTATGTGCGGGCCAAAGAGCTCCTCGTCACGCAGCGAAAGCTTCTTCAGGACATCAGTCGGGAGTCGAGCGACCCCGTTCGGCAACAATTGCTGACGAATCTGTATTTCGAGATGGGCGTGCTGAAAGACGAGGCTGGATTGCCGGAGGCGCTTCCGGTGTGGCAGGCGGCTTCCGCCCTGGAGGGACTGCTCAAACAGCTCACCGAAAAAATCAGAAACGTTACGCCTTCCACACTGCGAACCGTCGCGGGTGGCCTGGATTTGCTGGACGACTTGTGCGTGCCGGGATTGCAGCCGGATCTCCTGACGGATCGTCCCCTCAGTTTTTTGGTCGTGGATGACGATTGGATAAGCCGCCAGGCCCTGTCCTACTCGCTGGGAAAAGCATTCAGCCAGCCGGACCTCGCAGTGGACGGCGAAGCGGCTTTGGCCCAGGCCACTCGGCAAGCTTACGACGTCATCTTCCTCGACGTGCAAATGCCGGGCATGGACGGCTTTGAGCTTTGCACAAAAATTCGCGACACCGTTCCCAACCGTACCACTCCGGTGGTCTTTGTCACCCACCCGAGCGACTTCGACGTGCGCTGCAAGTCAACCCTTAGCGGCGGCAACGATCTCATGGGGAAACCGTTTCTCATTTTTGAAGTCACCGTCAAGGCACTCACATTCGCGTTGCATGGGCGTCTCCGGGGGCACACTCAGAAACCTCTCCCGAAACCCGACCAGACCCGGGACACGGCGGATTTGTTGGTGACGGTCACGGATAGTCCGCGTCCCGTTCCAAGTTTCACCATCGCCGCGCGACCGCCGCTTTCAACGCCGCCACCGCCGGAGATGGACGAAATCACCAATGCCTTCCTGGCCCGCGCGTCAAAACAACTTGGACCGCTGCGGGAACTTTGTCAGACAATGCTTCAGATCTCGAATGTGGAAACGCGACAGACCTTGCCGGTGGATGGCTTCCTTGAGGTAACGCGACAGACCTTGCTGGTGGATGGCTTCCTGCGCATGAATTCATTGATTCCCAGGCCTGCCCCTAAGGTGGTGCATCCAGCTTATCAAATGAGTGCCGCACTGGAAGGGCTGTTCAGAAAAATGCTGCAGAATCCCAGGCATGCCACTCCATCCACGCTGGCCACTGTGGCCACCGCAGTGGATTTGCTCAATGACTTGTGTTTACCGGGAATGAAAGCGGACCTGGCCATCAATCCGCCGATTCACATGTTGGTGGTGGACGATGATCTCGTGGCACGCCGGACTCTCGTCGGCGCCCTGCAAACGGCTTTTAAAAAGCCGGAAAGCGCGGAGAACGGAGAGACGGCGCTTGCCCTGGCGTTGGGAAAACCATTCGACGTGATTTTTCTGGACGTGTTAATGCCCGGCATGGACGGATTTGAGGTCTGCTCAAGAATTCGCGACACCGTTCCCAACCGCACCACTCCGGTGGTCTTTGTCACCCGACAGAGCGACTTCAACGCGCGCACACAAATGATTCGCAACGGTGGCGACGATCTGATGGGAAAGCCGTTCCTCACTTCGGAGATCACTGTCAAAGCGCTTACCTTCGCCCTGCGCGGTCGTCTCCAACAACTTAAAACGCAGCCGTGCTCGTGAACGCGCCATTGAAAATGCCTCTTGGGGAACCAAGCGCAGGATTTCATTTATATTATCTCATAAACCTCACGAAGGATTTTCAGGATGGGTTCAGCACAAGGCGCAAGCAGATGCCGCAACGAAAGCGTCTTCTGTAAGGCAACTCTTGAAGATGGTGGGCGATGAGGGATTCGAACCCCCGACCGTCTCCGTGTAAAGGAGCTGCGCTACCACTGCGCCAACCGCCCCGACCATGGGCACCCTATCCCATGCCTGTTTGGGTGACAACGGC
Source organism: Verrucomicrobiota bacterium (assembly GCA_049510395.1). Lineage (GTDB taxonomy): Bacteria > Verrucomicrobiota > Verrucomicrobiia > Limisphaerales > UBA11358 > UBA11358. The sequence continues at coordinate 72,282 of JBEKYY010000014.1, read as the reverse complement.
GAATATTTTTTCGGTCAGCCTGCTTGATTTTTCAAAATTAGGTCCCGAGACGAAAAACCAACCTGCCCAATCTTTGTCGAAGCTGAAAATTTTTGAAAGATTCTGAATTTACAAACGTAAGAGCTGTAGTGCGGTGTTAGTAATTTTAACCGACATTGCGGTTTCACTGAAAACAAGCGATCGCGAATGGTTGCAAATCAATCGTGAAGCCGCGATGGCAACGTTTTATACCAGCCCCGATCCTCAGGGCTAGGGATAAAAGGGTAAAGGGAATAAGGACGGGGCTGGTATTCATAAAATAAAAAAGCAATGGCACGGATTCCATACAACGGAAACGGGACGAAACAGAAATTTTATTCCCTTACCCGCCTGCCGCCTGCAAGAAACAACCCTGATGTCCCATGCACATTTTGCTTTTAGAAGACAACCTTCGCGACCGGCAACTGCTGGAAAAAACGTTGATTAAAGAGGGGTTGGTGTGCCAGATAACTCATGCAAAATCCAAAGAGGAATTTCAGGCGGCATTGGAACAATCCCAATATGATTTGATCATCTCGGATTTTACTCTCCTGGCTTACAGCGGAATTGCCGCACTCAGCGCCAGCAGGGAACTTCAGCCGGACACGCCATTCATTTTTGTCGCTGGAACCATCGGAGAAGAACAGGTTGTGGAAAGCCTGAAATCAGGCGCCACGGATTTTGTTCTTAAAAATCGCCTCAATCGGCTGGGGCCGGCTGTCCGCCGTGCGTTGCGCGAAGCCCACGAACGAAAGGAACGGCAACGGGCGGAAGAGCGGGTGCGTGTTCAATCCAGCGCCCTGGAGGCCGTTGCCAATGGCATAATCCTGACGGACGCGGCGGGGAAAATTCTTTTCGGCAACAGGGCTTTTTGTGCAATGACCGGTTATGCCTTGGAGGAAATTCTGGGCAAAACCCCCGGTTTTCTCAACTCCGGCAAACACGATGCCGATTTTTTCAGGGCACTCTGGAACACCATCCTGACGGGCCGGGTCTGGCAGGGCGAATTAATCAACCGGCGCAAAGATGGAACCCTCTATAACGAGGAAATGACCATCACGCCCATCCAGAGGAGCAACGGAGAAATCAGCCATTTTATCGCTGTAAAACAAGACATCACCAAACAAAAACAGCGCAAGGAACAATTGCATCAGGCGCGAAAAATGGAAGCGATTGGACAACTCGCCGGCGGCATCGCCCATGATTTCAACAACCTTCTCACCGTCATCCATGGCAATGTTCAATTGGTGCTGATGGATGAAAGTCAACTCAAGGAGGAAAACCGCCAATGTCTTAAACAGATCACCGACGCCACCGAACGCGCCGCGGATTTAACCCGCCAATTGCTCGCTTTCGGGCGGAAACAGGTCGTTCAATTTCAACCCCTCAATCTAAACCACGTCATCAGCAGTTTTACCAAAATGCTCAAGCGTGTCATTGGCGAGCAAATTGCCCTACAGTGCCGTTGCGCCGAGAATCTGCCCTTCGTCAACGCGGATATCGGCATGATCGAGCAGCTTCTCCTGAATTTGATCGTCAATGCCCGCGATGCCATGCCTCAAGGTGGGTCAATTGTCATTACCACGGAGGCCGTCAGCATCGATGCCTCCCACGCTGAAACCCATCCGGAAGCGCAAACTGGCAAGTTTGTCTGTATCGCAGTAGGCGATACGGGAACGGGCATCTACCCGGAATATTTGCCGCGGATTTTCGAACCATTCTTTACCACCAAGGAAGCCGGCAAAGGCGCCGGTTTCGGCCTGGCGACGGTCTATGGCATCGTCAAACAACATCGGGGCTGGATCGAAGTATCCAGCCAGGTTGGGAATGGAACTACTTTCAAAATTTTTCTGCCAGCCAGCGCTTCCGGCGCGGCAAAAAAATCAACACCTCAAACGAAAGCGATTCCTGCCGGTGGGCATGAAAAAATATTGTTGGTCGAAGACGATGCTGACGTCAGAACAGTCACGCGAAGCTTTTTGGAAGGATCAGGTTATCAAATATGGGAAGCTTCCAATGGTCTGGAAGCTTTGAATGTTTGGAAGACAAACGCTTCACAAATTGATTTGTTGCTGACCGATTTCATCATGCCTGGCGGCCTTAATGGCTGGGAATTGGCAGACCGATTAAGGGGGGACCGGCCGAGTCTGAAAGTGATACTGATGAGTGGGTACAATTCTGATCTGCCAGGGAAAATTCAACCCCACAGTCATATTTTACCCAAACCATTTTCATTGGAAAGCCTTACGAAAACCGTGCGGAGCTGTCTGGACACGGCGCGCCCGGCTGGTTGAAATTTTTGAAAAAATCGCGGGTGCAAGGAACCGATGTTCAATCCGGTTCCAATTCTTTTCGGGCCTTTTCCAAGGCGAGGTGCATCTCCGATGCCGATTCATAACGTTGAGTCGGATCCGGTTGACAAGCCTTGAGGATGACGTTGTTCAACGGAAAGAAATCCGCCGGATCCCCGCCTTCAACCAAGGTTGTGGCAATCTCCGGGAAATAAGCCGCATTGCGGCCGGTACTGAGCACGTAAAGCACCATGCCCAGGGCATAAATATCCGCCTGCGGTGTGCCCGGACGTTCCGGTGGTGGCGGCATATAGCCGGGCGTGCCCACCAATGTTCGCTCCTGGTCGGGAGGCCTGATTTCGGTGATGAGTCCCATATCCGCCAGCTTGGGCTGGCCGTTTACAAAAATAATGTTCTGCGGCTTGATGTCGCGATGCGTAAGCCCCTGGCGATGGAGAAAATCAAGGGCGTCGCTCAGGGCCAGCCCGATCCGCACGCATTCCCGCACCGGCAGTCTCCGTCCACGGGACCGGGCGCGTTCACTCACCAAATCACGCGGTTTGTAGGTGGAAGGCTCCTGTTCCCAACCCGGCTCCAGCGGGTCACCCAGCTCCATCACGTAATAGAAATATCCCGCCTGCTTCTCACTGACAAATTCAACGCGCAACAGGCCCGGATGTTTGTCGGAAACCGGCTGGTATTTTTTGATGCCGTTGAATTCGCGCTCGTAGGGATCGGTGTTCTGGTCGAAGTTCGCCAGATAGACCACTTTCAACGCCCGCCATTGTCCGGTCGCATTCCGCGCCAGCCAGACTTTTCCATAGGCACCCTCGCCAAAGGGGGGATTGAACAATTTGTAATCCGGAGCATCCGGCAGGGTCTCGACGGCAGCCGCAGGGTGGGGAAATGACAGGGAAACTGAAACTGTCCTTTTTTCGAGCGCGTGATGCATTCCGGCTGCCAGCGCCCAAGCCAGGGCACAGGGCACTTGTCCGCCGGCAATCACCAACCAGGGAAACCAATAATTGGTGAAGTAACTCCAGGAAATCGCCCCGAATGCCACCACCAAGGCAACCACCGCCGCAACCGCACAGGCCACCAGCAGGCGCACCCGGCACAATCCGCCGCCCAGCAACAATCCGGCGGTCACCAGCACCAATGCCTCCAACCACCAAGCCGGCCGCCGCAACCAGTCGCCATTCATCAGGTTCAGAAAAGAGCCGGCTTGGATTTCCACGCCACCGGTTGATTCTCCCGTCCAGCGCGCATAGGGGGTGCGAAATTTGTCGGTTTCGCCATCGGGCACCGATGTTTTTGGCGCCGTGCCGATGAATACAATCTGACCGCGGAAATAGTTCGTCGGTTGAGTCAGCGCGAACCGGTAACTCAATCTGGTCCATGCGCCATCGCGGCCATAGTAGCGCAACCACCGTTCCTGCGGAACCTCACTCAACGGCGGCCCGGCCAGTTGCGCGGCGGTCCAAGGCAGGCTTGGATAAGTACCCGGCGATGGAAATGGCCAATGTCGGCGCACAATCGAGTCGAGGTCGGGATCCAGCCAGGCGACGCCCCAATTCGTTCCGGCGGCGCTGAGAAATGGTTCTGACGGCAGGATGGGCTGCGCCCCGGCCAGCGTCGGGTGTGTTACTTGCGCCTGCTCGGCCATCAACACGATGCTGTGTTGCCGCCGCATCGCTTCGGCCAGGGCTTCATCTTGCGTGGGATCGTGTGGTTGTGGTTGCCGAAAGAAAGCGTCGAATACCACGAGGGGGCAACCATCATCCGCCAGCCGGTTCAGCAACCGGGCGTGCAATCCGCGGTCCCACGGCTGTCCGCGCATTTGGTGAAAGTAATCGTACGCCTCATTATCCATCAGGATCAGGGTCACCCGGTTGGTGGCCGCATGCGCGCCGAAGCGGAACAAATAATCGTAGCTGGCGTTCACCCAAGGCTCACCCAGCGGCATCTTCCACAACATTAAACCGCAAAGCACCGCCAACGCCGCCCCCAGCGCGGATTTGAAAAATTCATGTTGTCCGATGGCTTTGACCTTCACCGCTGCCTGAGTTTAGAAAAATATGGCGGGGAAATCAGCGATTTTTCACACCATCAGTTGAAAAGAGGGAAATGAATGACGCGTGGCGGCCAATCGGTTCTGTCTTTACATCATAATAATTCAGCCAAAATGTCTGAAAGATTGGCCTGGTTATTGCGTATTACTCAGTATCCGCCTGAGAGTAGAAAAACTGCTGTACAGATTCTAGGGGTTGTCGGGCGCAGGGAGAATGACAGCAAACAACCAAAAAAACCTATGAATAAAAAAATCCCCCACATTATCACATTGGTAGCAATCACAGGATTGGTGGTCATTACAGGAAACAGTGTTCAGGCCCAAACGACCGACGCTCTTGATCAGTCTGAGTTTCCAACGATAACGGCTCAACCAGTAGACCAAGCCGTTACCGTGGGCTCGAATGCCGTATTATCGGTGCAGGCAATCAATGCCGATAGTTATCAATGGCAGTCCAACGGAGTTGACATTGAGGGACAAACCAACAGCACTTTGACCATTGAGAACGTCGGGGTCAGTGACGCGGCATCATACTCATGTAATGTTTCCCAGAGTGGCGGAGATGCAGTGCCGACCCGCGCGGCGTCTTTGAATGTGATGACTTCTTCTGTCATGGGTGGAGACCAGATCACTCTGTACGGCGCACCCAAAGCCAGTGGCGGCACCCAAGGAACCTGTCCAGGCAGTTACGCCGGCTACGTCAATTATACCAAGACAGTTTCACAGGGCTGGGGTTGGTCGCCCGCTACCAACTCGACAACCATCTTTACGGCTTCCGATGGCAGCGGACGGACAGATACAAAAGTCGTATATCAGGGGAGAAGTTTTGATAGTGGGTGTGGTCAAACCAGTGTTACCATTCCCAACCCGCCAATCAGCTCCAGTTACAGGTTCTCAATCTATTTCCCCAACAATGTGCCGACAACCAACTATCCCATCGTCCTGATCGGGTTTAATCCCTAGGCGCGGTTGGAAAACGAGAATACGCGTCCAAAAAGAAACCGGGCGGAACCAAAGTTCGGCCCGGTTTTTTTGCCTAGAAACTCAACTGCAGGCGCAGGGTCAGGGTGCGCGAACGCGGCAGTTCGTTGTAAAGGTTGAGCGGGCTGAGATTATAGTTTTGGTCGGTGAGGTTGAGCAAACCGAGCGTGACTTCGCCTTTGCGATGCAGAAAACGATAGCCGACAAGCGCATTGAACTGCCAGAATTCATCACCCGGTTCTGCGGGGTTGTAGCCTTCGTTGGACTGCGCCTCCCAGAGCGCTTCGCCCCGGGCAAACAAACCGCAGGGATGGTTGTAAATCGCCGACAAACTCAATTGGTGCAAAACCCCCTCGGTCCGCTGTCTTGGAATTATCGGATTATCAATATAGGACGGGCTGACCGGTACATCGGGGAAATCGTCATGCAATACCGCTTGCGTGAGGCGATAGCGCGCGCCGAGCGACCATTCCCGGCCCAGCAACTGGTTGGCGGTGAACAGCAGTGATTTTTCCTGATAATCCAAATGTTCGCGCAGTTCGGATGGAACGGGAAACTGCAACTCCGGCAGGGTGGAGTAAGGATAATATTGAAATGCGCCAACAATCCGATGAACGGTGGAGTTCAATATCTCACCGGAAATGCCCAGGTAAGTTCCGGTGCTGAATTTTTGTTCCAGAGAAAAGTTGTAGGTTTCAAATTCGGCCCCGGCATTTGCCCCGGCGATGGATTCGGGAATGATGCTGCGGAACGATTGGACGAAACCCGCCACCTGTGAAGGCTCGATTTGGTAGCTTTGGTCCAGACTCGCTCCGGCCAGTGAGCGGGTATAGGCAAAACGGAAGACGGTGTCATCCAGCGGCGTCCAAATCAGGCCAGCCTTGGGAGAAACCTGATCCGCCGTCGTTTCGTTTCCTGAAATTGGCGCGCTCCGAAAATTTTCCGGGTAGGTGATCCGGTCATACGCCAGTCCGCCGATCAATTGCAGCGGCTCGAAAATCTGCCATTGATGATAGCCGTAAAAACTGATGCGCTTGAACAGGGAGGTAATGTCCTGTTGTAAAGATGGTGCTGGAGGTTCGGGAAAATAAGAGGCAACATAGTAAGATGGATTGTCTTGCAGAACGGTGGTATGAAAATGACCGTACTGGATGCGCGTGCCGACAATGGTCGTGTGTGAAGACCCTTCCCAAATCTGCTGCAGTTCTCCCGAATAAATTTCCAATTTGCCCGTAAAATGCTCGCTCATTGTTATGTTCTCCGCTGCAATCAAAGAGGGGATATCGTCATACCCTTCAAAGAGGGAAGACTGCGTGAAGTTGGTGACAGAGGTCTTGTCGTAAAGTCGGGCCACAAAAAACAAAGTGTGGATCCCAGGACTCCATTCGTGATGATAGCCGAGGTTAATGATCGGGTTCTGCTCTTCGTTCAACCGATAAGTCGAACTGGCCATGTTTTGACTGTAGTATAGGGACAGGTCTCCACTTTCGGCCTCGTATTGTTGGATCTTGAAATAAACACTGTCCTGCGGCGTAATCTGCTGCTTGGCCGTTAGAGAAAGTTGCCGCTCTTCGATGTCATTGTTCCCCCGTTGACCGGGGTCGGTGCGATAGAATGCCTCCACGTCGTAGCTGAAGTTTCCAAACACGCCGAATTGCGCGCCCGACTGCGTCCACGCCCCGCGGCTCAGATATTCCGTGCTCGAAACGACCCCGAGCCGGTCGCGCTCGAACAACGGGGAGTATTCCTGTTGTGAAATGGTGGGCGAAAACATGCCGGCGCTCACCGGGGCCAGCAAATTGGCAACCAGATATTCACTTTTGGCCGGGGTCTCGTACCGCAGACCAATCCCGTTCGGATCAACAAGTTCATGATAGCTGTCCGCCACGAAATGATGCGCGGAATAATTCGCGTAATCATCATTCACCGCGCGGGACGCCTCGCGCACGGCCACATCATCCATGCCCGCGTCCTTGTACATCGCGGCCAGATTGGCGCTGCGCACTGCCTGGTCCTGATCCAGCAGCAATTGTGAGCGATAAACGCTCCGGTTGTCATTTAATTCCTGCGATTTTTCCAAATCACGAATTGCGTCGTTGATCCGGTTGTTCTCCTGGTTAAGCAAGGCAAAATAAAGCCACGCCGTCGGGTCGTTGGGATCCAATTTTTTCGCCAGTTGAAGCTCCCGGGTGGCACGCGGGTAATCGCCCGCATCCGCGTAAGCCTTGCCCAGATAACTTCGCAACCCGGCGCGCTGCGGCTCGAGCGCCGCGGCCACCAGCAGGTCTTCGCGCCCGCCAGCCGTGTCGCCGCGGCGGATGCGGCACAGACCGCGACCCAGCCATGCGTTGCCGAGGGCGGAGTCCACGGCTAGCGCTTGATTGAACCAGCCAATGGCGTCGCCAATGTGATTTTGCGCAGCAAGCAGAAATCCCTTCAACGCGAGCGCCTGGGCATTGCGCGGCGCGAGCGTCAGGCTTTTGTCCAAGGCGTCGAACGCGCGGCAGGTACGGCCAAAACTAAATTCCAGTTCCGCCACCCGCTCCCAGGCAAAACCGAAATCCGGCGAGTTGGTCACGGCCCGCCGGGCTGAATCCAGCGCGGCCGGCAATGAAATTCCGGGGATGGCGCGCGACTGTTCATAGTAGGAGTTCACCAGAAATTCCGTGGCCAGTTGCAGACGGGCCTCCGCAGGATTCGGCTGTCGCTTCACAGCAGCGATGAGCCGGCGGAGCGCCGCGGCAATCCGTTGTGGGCGGCTGGAGGCATCAGCACCGGACAATGAAGCAAGCACCGTTTCGGCCAGCTCAACCTGTCCGACACTCAACAGCAGACCGGCGTAATAAGCCCGCTCGGCGGCGGAGCCGGGCTGTCGCCCGGCGGGATATTTGGCCAGCGCCACCAGCAGATCGCCCGAGCAGTAGGCTTGGAGGGATTCGCCGAGGATCTGTTGCTCTTCAGGCGTGAACGGCAAATCAGCCGGATCAATCACCGCCGGGTAGTAAAAGCACCATTGCAGAACGTTGTTGGCAATGAACCCGGCAGTGCGAACGGGAGCTTGGCCCGGCTCGACGACGGCCTGCTGGCCGTTGGTCAGCAGGAGTGTGGCTAGTTCGTTGCCAAACCGAACCTCGCCGTCAATCACGGACAGGGTCGTGCGCTCCGTTTCATCCGCAGCCACGACAAATTCCGTGCCCTCCACGCCGGCAACAGCGCCGCGGGTGATGACCCGGATGCGTCCCGGTTGGTCCCGATGGAAAAAGGAGACAATGCCCCGGAGCAAATGCAGCCCGCATTGCGCACCGGCTGAATCCGGCGGCGACACTTCGAGTTCCGTCAAAGCGCCGAAAGACACCACACTCCGATCCGACCAAAGGAGTGCCATCCGGCTGTTGGCGCCGGTGCGCAACCGGTCAAACGGGCGCAGAATTTGGTTGGCTCGCGCCGGCATCCAGATCGTGGCGGTGGCAGCAGCGACCTCCGCCGTGCCTTGAAGTTCCACAATCCGAATTTCGTTCGTGGCCCCACCGCCGGCCATCGGCTGCGCACAAGACTCCTCGACGCAAGCCAAGAAACCCCAAAAAATTACGGCCAGCACCAGGCCGCGACCGGCTTTAGGAAATAAGTTCAAGCGTTTTTATAAATTTGCGCATCTGACCGATGAATGGAGCCCAGACAAACATATAACACCTTTTTCTTCAACTTTTTTCGGGATGACGGTGTATTTTATTGCCAACCACGACTCAAGACCTCATTACTGGTTACATGGCAGAGCCGATGGATGAATTGATTCCGACGCGCGCAACTTTGATTCAACGCCTCAAAGACTGGCAGGATCAGTCGAGTTGGCAGGATTTTTTTGACACGTACTGGAAACTCATCTATGGCGTCGCCATCAAAGGTGGCTTGACCGCGGCCGAAGCGCAGGACGTGGTGCAGGAAACGATGATCTCGGTCGCCAAGCACATGCCCACCTTTGAATATGATCCAGCGATTGGCTCCTTCAAGACCTGGCTCCTGAACATGACCCGCTGGCGCATTACCGACCAGCTCCGCAAGCGCGGTCCTTTCGCCGCCGGCCATCCAGCTTCCGAGGACACCGCGACCGGCACCCGTACGGTGGACAAAGTGGCCGATCCGACATGTCGGGATTTGGACGCGCTGTGGAACGCGGAATGGGAAAAGAACCTGCTCGATGCCGCCATGGCAACAGTCAAACGCCGGCTTGACCCGCAAAAGTATCAAATCTTCGACCTGTATGTGAACAAGGAATGGCCACCCGAAAAAGTGGCCGCCACCTTCGGCATATCCATTGACCAGGTTTATCTGGCCAAACACCGGACGACGGAACTGATTAAAGAAGAAGTCAAAAGGTTGGAAAGCAAAGTGAGTTGACTGGTTAACGAATCTCGCCCTTGAATCTTTGTTGTCTCAGTGCCTCAAATAATACCAGCGCCGCACAGTTCGACAGATTCAGTGAACGCGATTTGTTGTTGAACATCGGAATCCGCAGCCAGTGGTCACGGCTTTGTTCCAGCAGCTGCTTCGGCAACCCGGCGGTCTCGCGCCCGAAAACCAGATAATCGTCCGCCAGGAATTTAGCCTCGGTGTAGATCTTCGGCCCGCCCGATTCGACGAACCAGAACCGCGCGTTCGCCGGAAGTTTCTCTTCAAACGCCTTCCAGTTCGGCCACCGATGCCATTCGACGTGCTGCCAGTAATCCATGCCCGCGCGCTTGAGTTGCGCGTCATCGAGCTTGAATCCGAACGGCTCAATCAAATGCAGCGCCGTCTTCGTGGCTGCACAAAGGCGCGCCACGTTGCCCGTGTTCGGCGGGATTTCCGGTTCAACCAAAACTATGTTCATTTCAAATTAACAACAAAGGAGCGAAAATACGAAAACATCGGGTAATTATAGTGTAGCACCCGCGTCTCGCGGGTTGTTTCGGGCGTCGCGCCCGAAACTGTTTGCCAATACAGATTGCCACTGTTTACCCGGGCAAACCCGAACGTGTGCGCATCGTGGCAATTCGGCGGGACGCCGAATTGAACCCGCCGGAGGCGGGTGCTACACACAACGTTCTTAAATTCTGTTCTCATTTTCTTAGCGCCTTGGCGTCCTTGCGTCTTTGCGTTGAATAAAATACCTTCCACAGCACCAACCCATGCGCCGGCGCGGTCATGCCGCCCACGCGCCGGTCCTTTTTCTCCAGCATCCGCCGGATTTCATCCGCCGGAAATTTGCCCAGGCCGATCTGCACCAGCGTCCCCACGATGCCGCGGCACATTTTGTAAAGAAACCCATCGCCTTCGATGATGAACGTCAGTTGCGGGCCGGACTTTTTGATGTCACAGCGGGTGAGCCGGCGCACGGTGGATTTCATCTCGTAATTCCGGCTGGCGGCGAACGATTTAAAATCACGCCGCCCGACAAACAACGGCGCGGCGGCGCGCATGGCTTTTAAATTGAGCGGACGCGTAACCTGCCAGGCGCTGTGGCGAAGCAGCGGATTCATGGCCGTGTGGTTCCAGACAAAGTAGCGATATTGCTTGCCCGCCGTGTCGAAGCGGGCATGGAAATCCTTCGGCGCGCGCGTGACTGATGACACGCGAATGTCTTCCGGCAGCCACGCGTTGATCGCCAGCGCAAGCCTGCGCGCAGACATTTTGGATTCGGCGCCGGGAATTTCAAAATGCGCGACCATGCCGAGCGCATGAACGCCGGTATCCGTGCGACTGGCGCTGTGCAAGCGCGGTTTGCTCGGGAACAATTTTCCCAGCGCCGTTTCGACGATTTCCTGCACGCCGGTCCCGGTTTTCTGCACCTGCCAGCCTTCATAGCCTGTGCCGTCGTAGGCGATGGTCAGTTTGAACTTTTTTAAAGCCGACATTTTCAGCCACAGATTGACACAGATGAAACTCAGATAAAAAGAAAGAATCTGAGCCTATCTGTGTTCATCTGTGGCTCAAATTCCATCCAGATAACCCTGAAGGAGAATCGCCGCCGCCATTTTGTCCACCTTCACCTTGCGTTTGTCCCGGCGCACGCCGCCCTGGATCAACACCCGGTTCGCCTGCGCCGACGTCAGCCGTTCATCCAAGGTTTTGACCGGGACGACCACGGCATCCTTCAGCGCGGTGACAAACGTCTGTACTTTTTCCGCCGCCGGGCCGTAGGAGCCGTCCATGTTGCGCGGCAGGCCGACGAGGATCAATTCGACTTCTTTTTCGCGGATTAATTGCCGGAGCCGCGCCAGGAAATCCGCGAACGGTTCGGCGGGAATGAATTCCAGCGGCTGCGCGATGGTTTTGGTTTCATCGCTCACCGCCACGCCGATGCGCTTGGTCCCGTGATCAAGGGCGAGAATTCGCATGACGCACACAGTTTCACAATAAATGCCCGGCGTGGCGAGCCGATTTCAATTCCAAAAATCAACAACACGGATTTCACGGATTTTCACAGATGCAATCCGTGCGCCAAAGAACGCTGGACAGAAAATGGATGGCAAAATAAAGTCGCAATTTGAATGACCCAACCGAGTAAACAATCTGCGCCTCGCTACGTTACTTGCCAATGTCAGCATTGCGACGGACATATTGAATTTGATGCGAATGAATTTGCCGAGGAGAACAGCATCGTGCCGTGTCCACATTGCGGTTTGGAAACAAAAATTTTCATACCAATTTTACAGGAACGTGTGGACGACGAACTTCCCGCAGCGAGTGCGCCAGACTTGACCGAAGATCAAATCAGGTCAGTTGGCAAACACCAAAATGATGATATAGCTGCCAAATTATACCATGAAGGCGACCAAGACATGGCAATGAGTCTTGATGACGCCCGGCGCTACATCGCCGACCCACGTTTCAAATTGATGAATCCTGAAACCGGCGTTCGCTTTACACCGGCCACGCTGGAAGCGTTCATCAAAGCGAAACAACTTCAAAAGAAAATTACAACAGACCAGCAAACGCCCCGCTCGCAGAAATCAAAGACGGTAATTCTGACAAAAGCGCAATGTGAGACTCCACTGGTAAAAGAACTGATTGGCTTGCTGGTTGAAATTGAAAAAGAAGGTTTTGGCACTGACGCTGGCGTGCGCCGATTAAACGAATGGTTGGAAGCAAAAGCTGATTCTGAAATTCCAGCGGTTGGTTTTCTCTTGGAAATTACGAGAGATGTTTTGAGTTATGGAAACATAACTCCTGAAAACGCAGACAAAATGCAAAATGCGATTATCCGAGTTCTTCCAAGGCGTATTCAGATGGCAGAAATCAATTCAGAAGAATTTTCAGAAAAATTACCGGCTAGAAAGTCTATGCTTAAACGAATCCGTGAGTTTGGAGGTAATCCTCCGCCCGGAATAACAAGAGCAGAAGCGTATGCGCTACAATCAAAATTAAAAAGCCAACCGAGCGAAAGACAACTCGAATACATTCGCGCTCTTGGTGGAAACCCACCGCCAGACATAACGCGATGGGATGCCTCAAACTTAATACAAGAATTATTGGGTTCTACAAAAGCAACCGAAAAGCAATTCCAATACATTCGTGACCTTGGTGGAAATCCGCCAGCAGAACTTTCCAGAGCGGATGCAGAAATGCTCATTCCACAATTACAGGCGAAGCAACACGAATCGCTTGCCAGAGAACAGATGCCGACGCCGCGACAAATAATGATTTTACGATTTTGGAACAGAATGGACTTGGCGCAATCGTCAAAATGGGAAGTTGAACAATGGTTAAGTCAATTCTACGGTGAAGACTCACGCCGAAAAGCTGCATGGGAAACTTTCAAGCTGGAAACTGGCGATGATGGTTCACAACACGACCCGTCATGTGTTCCGCTTGGCGCAGGCGAAAGTTATTTGAACAAATTAAGTTAAGCTTTCCGTGTTCAATCCGTGTTTCATCCATGGCTAAAAAGATTTTCCTTGGCTAAATTTCTTTTTTCTTCGCTTATTTCGTGGTTAAATTTTCTCCGCGATGATTCAGTACCTCGATTTGCTGCGACACGTTCTGGAGCACGGAAAACCCAAGGCTGACCGCACCGGCACGGGCACGTTTTCTGTCTTCGGCGCGCAGGCGCGGTTTGATTTGCGGAAAAATTTCCCGCTGCTCACAACCAAGAAAGTCCACACCAAATCCATCATTTACGAGTTGCTCTGGTTTTTGCGCGGCGACACGAACGTCAAATATCTCAACGAACACGGCGTGACGATATGGGACGAATGGGCGGACAAGGACGGCAACCTGGGCCGCGTTTATGGCGCGCAATGGTGCGACTGGCGCACACCCGATGGGCGTTCGCTCAATCAAATTGATCAGGTCATCGAGCAGATAAAAAAGAACCCCGACAGCCGGCGGCACATCGTCAGTGCGTGGAATCCGGGCGAAATCGGGCAGATGGCTTTGGCGCCGTGCCATGCGCTGTTCCAATTTTACGTGATTGATGGCGAGTTGAGCTGCCAGCTTTACCAGCGCAGCGCTGATATTTTCCTGGGCGTACCGTTCAACATCGCCAGCTACGCGCTGCTCACGCTGATGGTCGCGCAGGTCTGTAGTCTGAAGCCAGGCGACTTCATCCACACCTTCGGCGATTTGCATCTTTACAGCAACCACGTCGAACAGGCGAAGCTGCAACTGTCGCGCGAACCGCGTCCTCTGCCACAAATGAAATTGAATCCGGCGGTGAAAAACATCGACGACTTCAAGTTTGAGGATTTTGAACTGGTTGGCTATGATCCCCATCCGGCCATCAAAGCGCCGATAGCGGTTTAGAAAAATTAAGGGGTCATCCAAATGAGCAAAATAAAAAATATCTTCGGCGGCCTAACATTCGCTGTCGTTTTTTTGGCCGGAAATCTCTTTTGTCAGACAAATCATCTGCCAACAGCCACTCCCAGACAAGTACTCCAAAGCAAAATTGAAATCGTCAAGCCGACTCTTATTACTCTAACGAACACTATCGTCGTCAAACCCGAACAAGAAACCTTGAATATTCTGAGGCAAGCAACAGAAAACAAATGGTTTAAGCCGGACATGATTCTAGGCGGTTTCATTGCCGCACTTGCGGGCATTATCGCCGGTGTGGTGATTCAACTTCTTGAAAAACGCCGAAGGGTGAAAGACGAAAATGAATTTGAAGAAAAAATTTTGCGGGCAATTTTCTATGAGCTAGAAACTTTGGGCAAAATGTATGAAGATGGAATGGGAAAATATCAAAAAGAACTTGAACAAAGTGAAACCCTGTCGGTTCGACTGTCGCTCACCCAAGATTGGTTCACCATTTTTCACAATAATTCAGTCCATTTAGGGAAAATTGATAGTAAAGTCTCTCGGCAAATAATTCTCGCTTACGCCGAGACCAAACGGCTCATTGAGGATCTTAAAATCAATAACGATTATATTTCTAACGTGGATCAAATTGAATCGCAATTACGATTCGCACCGCATGACGTTTACTTGGTGGAAAAACGAAAACTTTATATTAAATGGATGGCTACTCAATTCGCTCGAATTAAGGAGGATTACAGCAAATGCAAAAGTGCTGTTGTTGAGCTAAAGACTCTCCTCGCAAAACGTGGCATTAGCTAAATGAAACACTTCAAGGCCATCGCCGCAATGTCGCTGAACCGCGTGATTGGCGCGGGCGGCAAAATTCCGTGGCATCTGCCGGAGGATTTCAAGTGGTTCAAAAAAATGACGATGGGCAACGTCATCGTCATGGGGCGCAAGACGTTTGAAAGCCTGGGCCAGCCGCTGCCAAACCGGAAGAACCTGATCCTGACGCGGCATCCACAGCGGCTCATCAAAAATCATCCGGAAATTTTTGGCGAGTATCACGAGTGGCGCGGCGGCCGTTATCTCAAGCGCGCCTACCAGTTTCATTTCAGCAGACTGGAGAAGGACCAAAAGACAGACCTGCTGATTTTCAACTCGCTGGAGCGGCTGGATCCGTCGGAATTCCCCAATGAAATTTTCATCTGCGGCGGCGCGGAAATTTACGCGCAAATATTGCCGCGCTGCTCCGATCTTTACCTCACGCTGGTCAAACGCGAGGTGGCAGGCGATGCGTTTTTCCCGCCGTTTGAAGACCGATTCGTGCTGGCTGAAGAAATCCGCGACACGCCGGAGTTCAAAATCCTGCATTACCAGCATCGCTCGCTGGTTTCCACGAAGGGATGAAGTTACACGAGTTCTTGAATGATTGGGGCTCGCAGAGCTCGCCCCTCCGAAATAAAACAGGCGGACCGTTGTGGTCCGCCTGCGTGTGAATTCAGTTGTTCGAGTGATTACTCGGGTTTTTCGTCCTCCCGGGCCTCGTCGGCAGCGTCGAAGGCGTGTTGCAACGCCACGAGGTCTTCGCCGGGCTTGAGGGCATCGAATATTTTCTGCTCTTCCTTGAGCTGTTCGTCAGTGTAGCTGGCGGCCTTGATGGAAAGGCCGATACGGCGTTCACCCTTGTCAATCTTGATGACGCGGGCGGTCACATCCTGGCCGGCCTTGAGCACGTTTTTGATTTTGTCCACGCGCTCCTCGCTGACCTGCGAGATGTGCACGAGCCCGTCAATGTCGTGTTGCAAACCGATGAACGCGCCGAAGCTCGCGAGCTTGGTGACCTTGCCGGTGACGACATCGCCGACCTTGTAAAGCTGGTCAATGTTCGCCCACGGGTCTTGCGAGAGCTGTTTGATGCCCAGCGCGATGCGCTGGTTCGGGCGGTCCACTTCGAGCACGACGGCCTCGACTTCGTCGCCTTTCTTGAGGATTTCGGACGGGTGATTGATTTTGCGCGTCCACGACACATCGGACACGTGAATCATGCCGTCAATGCCCTCTTCCAATTCCACAAACGCACCGTAGCTGGTGAGGTTGCGCACCTTGCCTTTGACCCGGGCGTTGACCGCGTATTTCGCTTCGGCATTGTCCCACGGATTGGATTCCAACTGGCGGATACCAAGGGAAATTTTCTGCTCTTCCCGGTTGATGCCGAGCACAATGGCCTCAATTTCCTGGTCCTGTTTGAGCACATCACTGGGCTTGGCCACGCGCTTGGTCCACGACAACTCGGTGACGTGAACGAGACCTTCGACCCCCATCTCCAGTTGCACAAAGGCGCCGTAAGGCACAAGGCTGACGACCTTGCCCTTGACCTTCGCGCCGACGGGATATTTGGTCTCGATGCTGTCCCATGGGTTGGCCATTTTTTGCTTGAGGCCGAGGCTGACGCGCTCCTTTTCCTTGTTCACGTCGAGCACGACCACGTCAATTTCCTGGCCGACCTTGAGGAGTTCCGACGGGTGATTGATGCGGCCCCAGCTCATGTCCGTGATGTGGAGCAGGCCGTCAATGCCGTTCAACTCGATGAACGCGCCGAAATCGGTGATGTTCTTGACCGTGCCCTTGCGGATGTCGCCTGGCACCATTTCAGCCAGCAGCCGGGCGCGTTTTTCGTTGCGCTCCTGCTCGATCAATTCGCGGCGCGAGAGCACGATGTTCTGCCGCTCCTGATTGATTTTGACGACCTTGAATTCATAGGTGTTGTTGACGAATTGCGCGAGGTTCCTCGGCGTGATGACATCAATTTGCGACGCGGGCAAAAACGCCTCGACGCCAATGTTGACGACCAGGCCGCCTTTGACGATTGACTTGACCTTGCCCTGAATCGTGCCGCCCTCGTTGCAAATGGTGAGGATGCGCTCCCAATTTTTCTTGAACTCGGCCTTTTCGTGCGAAAGTTCGACCGTGCCGTCCTTGTTCTCGAGTTTTTCAATAAGGACATCGATCTGGTCGCCGACCTTGAGCGCGCTGGCGTCCACAAATTCATTGGTGGGGATGACGCCTTCGCTTTTGTAACCGATGTCCACCAAAACTTCCTTCGGGCGGACTTCGATGATGGCACCTTTGACAATTTCGCCGACGGCAAAACGCATCGCGCTTTGCTTCATGGCTTCTTCCATCGTGAGCATAACTATTCCAGGTTGAACTGCGGGAGGCTTGGTCGTCCGATGAAACGGACTTCGAAGACTCCATTGCCTAACCACCGAACGCTGCCGTGGCAACGGAGGGTTGAATGTTAGGTTGTATGTTAACTGTTGTTTCTCAGCCTTAATGAACATCCACCCTCCGCAGTACTGCTGCAGAGGACGGGTCCGCACCCGCGGCGTTCAGGCAAACGGGAAAATAGACTTAACGGCAGGTAAAGCAAGCAGAAAATGAAACCAAAACGAAATTAATTCCGCCCTTCCTGGAGAAGGATTTCAGGCGAGGGTAAACAATCGGTGCTTAAGCCGCGGGTATTTTCAGTTTTGCACCGACAACGATGCGGTCGTTCTCCAAACCGTTGGCCGCTTTAAGGGCTTTTACCGTTGTTCCGTGGCCTTTGGCAATGCGGGTCAAGTTATCACCGGATTTGACCACGTAAAGTGTCTCGGGATGGGTGGCGGTCACTGCATTCTCCCTGGCAACGGGCGGTGCGGTCCGGGTGGTTGCGTTAAGATTCGGTTGCGGAACTGGCTTTGGCTTCTGCTCCACCATCAAAGCCGGGTTTGTCCAGGACGCTGGCACCCCCGTTGATTGTGTAACCTTTTTGGCCGGGGGCGGGGTCGTGGTCTGTTCGCTCATACAGCCTTCAATTAACAGCCCGACCAGCAGGATTACGACGGCAACCACAGCAGCAATAAATCCCTTTTTAAACCGCTCCCTACGACGTTGTTGACTGTCCGCCCTCTGCAAACAAGACGGGATTTGGAAAGGATTCGACGGATTCACAATATTCATAGCACTTTCTTAAAAATTGCCAGCATAGCCAATGCCAAGAATTGGGGGGAAATCCGGTGAGAGAATCAACGAACCCTGGCACCCCAAAGCATCATGACTTGGTGTTAGTCAGACTGTCCAATTCCTAAACTGAGACACCGGCAACTGCCGGCTTTGTTTGCCAAATCACTGCACAAACCCCTGTTCCTTCAGCCAGAACAAGCAGTCGTTCGCCCACGGATGCGGATGTGCGAACGGAGGGTTGTCGTTGAGTCCCAAACCGTGTTTGCCCTTTTGGTAGATGTGCAAATCAAATGGCACATGATTTTTACGCAACGCCTCGGCGAACATCAGGCTGTTCTCCACCGGAACCGTTTTGTCTTCGAAAGTCTGCCAGATGAAACAAGGCGGCGTGTTCGTTGTCACCTGCAATTCGTTGGAAAGCAGCTTGACCAGTTCCGGCGGCGGATGAGTGCCGAGCAAATTGGTTTTTGAAACCTGATGCGCGTATTCGCCCATCGTGATGGCCGGATAGCAAAGGATGCCGATGTCCGGGCGCGAGCTTTGGCGTTCAATCGGGTCGGCGGCGTTCGTGTTGCCCAAATCAAAATGTGTCATCAGCGTGGACGCCAGATGCCCGCCCGCCGATGAACCCATGATGCCCACGCGCTTCGGGTCAATCTTCCAGTCCGCCGCCCGCGCCCGCACCAACCGCATCGCGCGCGCCGCGTCCTGCAGCATCGCCGGATACCGGTAGCCGCTCGTACCAAGCCGGTATTTCAACACGAAGCAGGTCACGCCATGCTGATTCAACCAAAGCGCGTAATTCTTTCCCTCATGCGGCGCGAGATGGCCGTAGGCGCCGCCCGGACAAATCACCATCGCCGCACCAGTCGTCCCGCCCGGCAGGATGGAGTAGGGCAAATACGGCGTGAGCGTGGGGATATCGTTGCTCGTGCCGCTCAGCGCACCGGGCGCACCGTTCGGCCAGAGCGGAATCGGCGCTGACATTTCCGCGTGCAGGAAAAACGGGAACGAAGCAACCATCGCCAGCGTGAACAAGGTTTTCATGGTCTGTGGCCACGGAGCTTACGCAAACCCATCGCCATTTCAATCTCGAAGCCTGCGTTGACAGCCGGCAACTCCGCTCCTACTTTCGCGTGGCATGTTCGAACTCGTCGCGCCCTACCAACCCGCCGGTGATCAGCCACAGGCGATTGCGAAGCTGACTAACGGCTTGCTGTCCGGCGCGAAACATCAAGTGCTGCTCGGCGTTACCGGCTCGGGCAAGACGTTCACCGTCGCCAACGTCATCAAGAACGTGGACAAGCCCACGCTGGTCATTTCGCACAACAAGACGCTCGCCGCGCAGCTTTACGCCGAGTTCAAGGGCTTTTTCCCCCGCAACGCCGTCGAATACTTCGTCAGTTACTTCGATTACTACCAGCCGGAAGCCTACATCCCGCGCACGGACACGTTTATTGAAAAGGATTCGAGCCGAAACGAGGAGATCGAGCGGCTGCGGCTTTCGACGATGAGTTCGCTCTTCTCGCGCCGGGATGTGATTGTCGTCGCCAGCGTTTCGTGCATTTACGGCATCGGCAGCAAGGAGGATTACACCGCCATGGTCATTCCGGTTCGCGTCGGGATGGAATTGTCACGCGAACAATTCCTCGCGCGCCTCGTGGACCTGCTTTACGACCGGAATGACATCGAGTTTATCCGCGGTCAGTTCCGCGTGCGCGGCGACACGGTGGAACTTCGCCCCGCCGGGCGCGAAGACGGGCTGCGCGTGGAATTTTTCGGCGATCAAATCGAACGCCTCACGCGATTCGAACCGTTGACGGGCAACAAAATTGAGCCGCTCGACGCCGTCACCATTTTCCCGGCGAAACAATTCGTCACCACCGGCGACAAGATGAAACGCGCCATCCTCGCCATCCGCGAAGAGCTTGGCGAACGCATCGCCTGGTTCGAGAAACACAGCAAGCTGCTCGAAGCCCAGCGCATCAAGCAACGGACGGAATATGATCTGGAAATGATGGAGGAAATGGGCGTTTGCTCCGGCATCGAGAACTACTCGCGCCATATCGCCGGGCGCGCACCCGGCTCGCAGCCCTGCACGTTATTTGATTTTTTCCCGAATGATTATCTGCTGGTGATTGACGAATCGCACGCCACCGTGCCGCAAATCGGCGGGATGTATGAAGGTGACCGCTCGCGCAAGACCGTGCTCGTGGACTACGGGTTCCGCCTGCCGAGCGCGCTGGACAATCGCCCGTTGAATTTTCTGGAATTCCAGTCCATGCAAAACCAGACGATTTACGTCAGCGCGACCCCCGCGCCGCGGGAAATCGAGTGGGTACGGCAAAGTAGCGCAGGCGTCCCGCCTGCACAGCTTGAGTCGCATTCATCAGGAAGCAGGCGAGACACCTGCGCTACGTTACAGCAACCCGGCGTCACGGAACTTGTCGTGCGTCCCACCGGACTCGTTGACCCGAAGGTCACACTCAAACCGCTCAAAGGCCAGATTGATGACCTCATTGAGGAATGCCGCAAGCGCGCCGACACTAAGGAACGCGTGCTCGTGACCACGCTCACCAAGCGCACCGCCGAGGAACTCACCGACTATCTGCGCGGCATAGGCGTGAACGTGCGCTATCTGCACAGCGAGATTGACGCCATCGAGCGCGTAGAAATCCTGCGCGCCCTCCGCAAGGGCGAATTTGACGTGCTGGTCGGCATCAATCTGCTCCGCGAAGGCCTGGACCTGCCGGAAGTCTCGCTCGTGGCGATTCTTGACGCCGACAAGGAAGGTTTTCTGCGCAGCGAGACGAGCCTGATTCAGACCGCCGGCCGCGCCGCGCGGCATCTCAACGGCGAAGTAATTCTCTACGCCGACGTGATGACCAACAGCATTAAAAAATTTCTGGCCGTCACCGAATACCGCCGCAAGCGTCAGCTCGAATATAACCGCAAGCACAACATCACGCCGCGCAGCGTCAGTCGCGCGGTCGAGGAAAGCCTCGCCACCTACGAATCGAAGCGCAAGGAAGCCGATGCCGTCCTCCACGACGCCGGCATGGACGTGGACCTCACCGAAACGATCAACGAACTCGAAGACGAAATGCTTGCCGCCGCGAACGAGCTTAAATTCGAGAAGGCCGCCCTGCTGCGCGACCAGATCAAGGAACTCAAACGGATGATTGACGGCGGCCGACCGGTCAGGGAGGCGAAAGTCCAACCGGCAATTGACCGGAAGAAAGACCGGCCAAGCCATGCTTGAGCGTATTGAGCGTAATATTTCAGATTGACCCCAAAAACCGCCGGACAGATGAGAAATGCCCGGCACGTTCTGTGCTGTCAAATGCAACGTTTGAACACCGGCGCGGACACCTGCAACGATAAAGACAAAGCCGTTCCGGCGGGAAAGGAAATTGGTCAACCATGATTACTCCAGGTTTTTTGGCCGGCGCATTTCGTATCGGTGAGGAGAATTCAATTCGGGCGTTGATTCCCTCCGGATCCACCGTTGCTCAAGTCCTTTTTTATTTCGGCGCCCTTTTCCTGGTTGCACTGGCGGTTTTCGCGTGGGCGGTTTTTCGCACGCACCATCGTCAGCGGCATTCGCACCATTATCGTTCGAAGCCGGCGTCAAAACGCCAGCGGCTGCCCGAGTATCGCCCGCGCAATCCAACACTGGCGGAAGTCGGCGGCCTGCCGCCGATTCGCACCGGAAAACAGCCTCCCTCCCCGGCCTGATTTGGGGCGCATCATCAACAGTTGCCAGCCGGTGAAGGAAGGGAAACGGTGCAGGTGATGAGTTACATGAATCCGCCAAGCAGTTGAAAAGCGTATGTTTTCCCAGCAAAGATGACCTTGGCTTCTTAAGTAACATTTAAATATTTATGCAGATTTTACTTGTAGGCACGTTCGCTGATTGGTACCAATCCCGTTATTACCAGTCGTTAGTTAAGGCGTTTTCCAACTGTTGCACTAAAATAATTGAATTATGAGCACAGAAGAAGCCAAACAACTCATCCAAGAACTGGAAAAACTCCATCGCCAAACATACCGCTTCCGCCTCCTCACAATCATCGCCATGCTCGCCATCGTGATTGCCGGCGTGAGTGCCATCATTGAGTCGGTTTACAGCCTCACCCTCGCCGGCCCGCGGCAGGAGGTGTTTGTCAGCAACCTGAGCACCAATCTGCAACGGGACCTCCTGCCCATCGTCCAGAAAATCGCCGGGCGTGCGGTCGACCGTCTTAAACCGGCGGTCGAGAAGGAACTGAAAGAAATCAACGGGCGCGCGCCGGAAGTTGCCGATGTCGCCCTGAACGAACTGGATCAAATGGGCAACGAGCTTACGGTTCGGGCGGGAAAAGTTCTCGACCAGACCGTCAGCGGCGTCCTGCAAAAGCGGGAGGGCAAATTGCGCAATATGTTTCCCGGCGTTTATGACAAGCAGATAGACACTTTGCTGAACAACCTGGCCCTCGAAGCCAGCGACCAATTCGCCCAGAGTGGCGAGAACCTATTCAACCCCCATTTAAACTCCGTCCAAAGCATTCTGGTCAATCTCGAGAAAATTCAAAAAACCGAGCCGGTTGGTGTCAGCAAGGACGTCGATGCCTGGCAGGTGGCTTTTATGTTCATGGATGTGTTCGTCCATGAATTCAAAGACCTGGCTCCTCCAGAACCCGCCAAAGCCAAGGCCGTGCCATCCAAGAAGCCTGAACCTAAAAAGACCAAGGAGACAAAGAAATGAAAACAGAACCATCTCCTGCCGCAGCTCCTAAAGAAGCCGCCCAGACCGGGGAAGCAGTTGTGGCCGCTTATCTTGCCCAAGAACTGCCCAAAGCCCGGCAACTCCTCAAACGCACGCAGATTATCTGCATTGTCCTGATTTTATTTGTCGGGGCTTACATCGGCACCATCAGCACCATCATGGTCAGGTTTTTCCGGCCGATCGATGCCGCAGAGGTCGCCAGCGGCATGCTGACCCAGCACGCCGTGAAAGATGGCCCGATCCTCGCCGCGAAGGTCGAGTGGGAAATTCCCCACATCATCCACCAGGTGCCCGACTATCTGATCGGGGAATTGCCCGTTTACCGGAAGGAATTGCAGCGGTCATTGGAAACGGAGTATGAGGGGTATTGCAATTCGCTTGGCAAGGATTTGGGCAATCAGATTGACAAGCTGATTGATGATCACAAAGCCGAGATCAAGACGTTGTTGGAAAACGCAGGCGATCGGGACGCCATCAGAAAGGTCCTGCCTGATTTCGACAAGGTGATTGCTGACTGCATGAAAAACGATCCGGAAGGCCAGGCGTTGAGAGAGCATATTGACGAGTGGGCTACCGCGCTGAAAGAAGTCGAAAAACGCATGGACCGCCTGGCTAGCGGGAGTAACCTGACTCCGGAGGAGCAGAAGGCGCGTCACGCTCTGGCCTTGCTGTCAAAAGTCATTGAGGACAACACCAAAATGCCCGAAGACGTTTCCGCACCTGTGACAAAGCCGAAGACGCAACGATAATTAATCATCTTGTTATTGGCTGCTTTGCCGCATTTGAACGGTCGAGGCTGGTGATCCGTCTCAACCCCACTCCTGCCCGCTGCTCGACAGGGTTATATTTTACACTCGAGTCAACGCGGTAATGAATCCCGGACACGGCGTCAAACAAGCAAACCTGTAGCAGGCCAAAGGTTCACACCGAAGAATTTCGCGGCAGGATCCGTTCGTTTTGGATCAAGAAACCGCGCTACTGATGCCGAGACGCGAACCGGCCAGGGTGGTTTCATGCCACAGGCTGATGAGTTCACTCAGGCTTTGCAGCCACGGCAGCACGCGGTTTTCCAGCGCGTTGGAGAGCGGAATGGTGTCTTCCGATTGGCAGGCTTCGTTCACCTCCCTGATAATGGCGGCGATTTGTTCAAGCTGCCACTTGCGGAGCTGGGCAAGCGACGTGCGATTATCAAATGGCTCGCAAGTATTTTCCGGCAACAGGCTCAGGGTAATCACCGGCTCTTTGAGAACCGCGGCCAGATTCCACCAGACCTCATGCGCCACCCGGCCATTGTTGATGAGGACAAGTGTGAAAGCAATTTCGACGCATTCCCGGGCGAGATCAGTTTGTTGAAACGCCTTCTTGAGCAGCAGGAGAGAAGTCTCTTCCAAAGCGACTGTCCCGGCCTCGACGCGGCAAAAAATTCTTTGATTAAGCAATGGCAGGGTAAGGTTTACCGGCCGCCCATCAACGCTTAAGGAATATAGAATGCGGTGTCTTTCCAAGGCAAGCGTTTCGAGATGGCAGCGAATGGCGTTAAGGGAGTGGTGCCCGAACGGCAGTTCCACCGCCAGACCATCAAGCGTTATTTCAACCTCATTACGAGTTTCAGGGGCATCGAATGAGTTTTTGTGCATATTCCCATCAAAGTACGCATACCGCGTGCCTCAGAACGGGGTCACCTCGAAAAGTTATTCACAGGCCATTCATGCCAATTTGTTTGCATCTTGTTTTTCAATGCCAGTTGCCGCACTTTGTGGAGCCCTGATTTTTATCATGCGAATATGCAGTCTGGAACAAAACGATCTCTGCGTTTTTTGGAAGTTTGGCTCATCAATACCCTTGCGGTACTGGTGGCTTATTACATCGTGCCGGGCATCCACTTCGGCCGTTGGAGCGATTTGTTGATCGCCTCCGCGCTGCTGGGGATTCTGAACGCGTTCATCCGGCCCATCCTGATGTTCTTTGCGCTGCCGCTGCTGATTTTCACGCTCGGGCTGTTCACGTTCGTCATCAACGCACTGCTGCTTTATGGCATCGGTTGGCTGATGGGACTGTGGGGACTGCAATTCACGGTGGACACGTTCTGGTCGGCGTTTTTCGGCGCCTTTATCATCAGCGTCGTGTCGGTCATGCTGAACATTTTGACCGGCACAGGTAGCACGCGAGTCACCTTTTCGCGCCGCCAGCCACCGCCCAAAAAATCCGATGACGAGGGGCCGGTGATTGATGTGTAAAAAAATTTGTAGCCGCCGGGGTAACGAGGCTCCATTTATTTCCGATTCCCGATTTTGAAGTCAGAGCCTTCTCATGCCGGCTTCTACAATTTTGTTCGATACGCCGCGCGCAACGTCTGGATTCCGCGTGCGCGAAATTCCCGCTCGAAATCCGTGAGCAACTCCGCCAGCACCGGCGGCGTTTCAATCTGCTGAAACTCCCTGCTCGCGCCAAACACCCCGGTCATTTGGGCAAAATAATCTTTATCGTCGGTTCGCAAATAAACCTCGCCCCCCGGAGCGAGCGCAGCCCGGGCCAGTCGCGGAAACGATTCGTTGATGAGCCGGTTTTTATGGTGCCTTTTCTTCGGCCAGGGATCGGGAAAATAAACGTGCAACGCGGATGCCGAATGAGGCGGCAAAAGATATTGCAAAAAATAAGACGATTCGATCTGCACGCCGCGCAAATTCGTCAGCCTGGCGCGGCGGCCTTTGCGATCCAGCTTGCGCATGCGGCCGAGGAGCCGCTCGACGCCGATGAAATTCCGATCCGGATGCTGCCGGGCGTAATCGGCAAGGAATGAAGCATCGCCGCAGCCGAGTTCGACTTCCAACGGCTGCGAACGCGGGAAAAGTTCCGCCAAGTCGAGCAGTTTGACGATGGAACGCAATACAACGAGAAGATTGGTTTGATTTTCCATTCCGCAATCCGCAATCCGCAATCGAAAATTGAGAGATGGTCGGGGCGGTGAGATTCGAACTCACGACCTCTTGTACCCGAAACAAGCGCGCTAGCCAGGCTACGCTACGCCCCGACATCAGAGTTTAATAGTTTGCCCACCCGCGCCGCGAAAGGCAACGCCGAATTTCACAGGTTTGCTTTTTGACGTGACAACGCATCCGGTCTTGGGCATTGACAGCATCAATGGATGCTGGATTGAAAATGGCCGATGAAAGGTTGGAATTCCAAGACCCTTTCAGGTTTTCTTGCTGGTTCAAACCGTGAATTCAATGGCTGAAACTCAAACTCCTTCAAGTAGTCCGCAGGATGGCCGATCGTCGTTCGACCTCACGCTTTTCGCGGATGGCTTGCAATGCAACCCAGACGGAGTTTGGCGCGGGCGCGGCACGGAGCCGGTTTCCTACCCTGCGGCGGGCAACAACGCCTGCTTTGCGCTTGAGGACAACTCGTTCTGGTTCATGCATCGCAACGCGTGTCTGTTGGCCTTGCTCCGGCAGTTTCCCGCCGCCGGTCCGTTCTTCGACATTGGTGGCGGCAACGGCTTTGTGGCCGCGGCGCTGCAGTCGGAGGGAGGCTTGCCCGTGGTCCTGGTCGAAGCGTGGGCCGACGGCATCCGCCATGCGCAGGCGCGCGGATTGCGCACGGTGGTGCACGCGACGTTGAAAGAGGCGCGTTTCCGCGACGGATCACTCCCGGCCATCGGGTTCTTCGACGTGATGGAACATATGGACGACGAGCAGGAGTTTTTGTGCGAGGTTCGCCGCTGTCTCGCCGCCGATGGCCGCATCTACCTCACCGTGCCGGCGGGACGCTGGCTGTGGTCGGATGCTGATGTGCAGGCCGGGCACTTCCGTCGCTACACATTCGCCAGCTTGCGGCAGGCATTAGAGCGCGCTGGTTTCCGGCCGCTGTTTATGAGCAAGATGTTTTCTCCTCTGCCCCTTCCATTGTTCTTTTGCCGATCTCTGCCGAGTTTTTTTGGCCATCGGCAGCAGCTCGCCCGGAGCTACTCCAGCCAGCACCGTCCCAAGGGGCGGGCGATCATGGAGCGTGTCTGGCACTGGGAACTGGCCCGGATTGCCCGCGGACGGAGCATTCCCTGCGGAACTTCTTGTCTTGCCGTGGCCGAACTCTCATCCTACAAACCAAAGGGATTTTCTAATGTCAACCAGTGATGTCACGCGGCCCTCGATCTCGGTCGTCGTTCCGGTCTATAACAGCGAATTGACGCTGCCTGAATTGGTTAAACGCCTGCAACCGGTCCTGACCTCAGTGGCACGCGAATACGAACTGGTGCTGGTCAATGACGGTAGCCGGGACCAAAGCTGGCGGGTGATACGACGGCTCGCCGCGGAGCATGGCTGGGTGCGCGGGATTGATCTGATGCGAAATTACGGCCAGCACAATGCGCTCCTCTGCGGTGTTCGGGCGGCCCGGTTCGACACCTTGGTGACGATGGACGACGACCTGGAGCATCCACCGGAAGAAATCCACAAGCTGCTGGCCAAACTCGATGAGGGTTTCGAGGTGGTTTATGGTTTTCCCGAACACCAACAGCACGGTTTATTGAGGGATATCGCTTCGGGATTGACCAAGCTGGCCCTCCAGAGATCCATGGGAGCCGAAACGGCCCGCCATGTGTCGGCCTTTCGCGCGTTTCGAACGCAGGCCCGCGATGCGTTTGTGCACTATCATAGCCCGTTTATTTCCATCGACGTCGTGCTGACCTGGGCCACCGCCCGGTTTGTTGCCATTCAAGTCCGGCACGATCCCCGTCAGGCAGGCACTTCGAACTACACTTTTGGCATGCTGTTCCGGCACGCGATGAACATGATGACCGGTTTTTCAACCCTGCCCTTGCAATTGGCCAATCTCATGGGTTTTTTGTGCACGGCCTTTGGTGGAATTATTCTGGCGTTCGTCGTTGGACGGTATCTGCTGTACGGCACCAACGTACAAGGATTCACCTTTCTGGCGTCAATCATAGTAATCTTTTCAGGCGCCCAGTTGCTGGCTCTGGGTATCATTGGAGAGTACCTGGCACGGATGCATTTCCGAATGATGGAGCGTCCAACTTACACCGTCCGTGAGGAAATTGCCCCCGTGACGAGGTGATGCCATGAGCGTACCCAATCCTGCTCCTTGTGAGTTGCTGCCATGGGACACCGAGTTTTTCCGCTGTCGCATCGCCCGCGTCTGCAGCGATACGCTGAAGGAGGAGCAGGCACAGCAAATCGATGACTGGAGCCGGAGCCATCGTATTCGGGGCCTGTATTTCCTGTCACGGGCAGATGACCCCGCGACCATCCAAACTGCCGAACAGCATGGCTTTGGGCTGGTTGATATTCGTATCACCTTTGAACGCGTGGTGATGAATGCACACGACCCAGCTCGTCCCACCCCACCTGCGGGTGCCAGCATCCGACCGGTTCAACCCGATGACCTGCCAGGATTGCAGGCAATGGCCCGGATGGGACACAGGGAAACACGTTTTTTCAAAGATTCGCATTTTCCACGTCAACGCGCGGAAGACCTTTATTCGACCTGGATCACCCTGGAAGCTCAGGGTCGCGCCCAAATCGTATTGGTGGCTGCCTCGGCAGCCAATCAACCTTTGGGTTATGTCTCCTGCCACCTGGATTTGGCCAGCCGGCAAGGGCAAATCGGTCTGGTCGGTGTCTGTCCGGAGGTTCGCGGGAAAGGCATTGGCAAAAGCCTGGTTCTGGCTGCGATTGACTGGTTCAGGACGCAAGGCGCGCATGAGGTGACGGTCGTTACCCAAGGAAATAATCGGGCGGCCCAGCATCTTTACCAGCAGTGCGGTTTTCTGACCCGGGACCTACAGCTCTGGTATCATAAGTGGTATCCGATTTTGGATTAGCAACCATGCCCGGGCGATAAACCAGACCAACCAGATCAAATGGACCAAAGTTATCCAATCCCGTTTAACCGATCCACGCTCATGGGCCGGGAACTGGAACACATTTCCAGGACAATGACCATCGGCCAGATTGCCGGAGACCAAACTTATTCAAAAAAATGCCACGCATTTCTGGAGCAGGTGCTGGGTGTACCAAAGGTGATGGTAACCACCTCGTGCACTCACGCGCTCGAGATGTGCGCCCTGCTCCTTGACATCCAGCCCGGTGACGAAGTGATTGTCCCCTCATTTACCTTCGTGTCCACGGCAAATGCCTTCGCGTTGCGAGGAGCCCGAATTATTTTTGCCGACATCCGGCCCGACACGCTGAATCTGGACGAGCAGCAGCTGGAAGGCCTTATCTCTTCCCGAACGAAAGCGGTTGTCCCGGTGCATTATGCCGGGGTGGGTTGCGAGATGGATGTGATTGGGGGGATTGCCGCCCGACACGGTTTGTCCGTGGTGGAAGACAATGCGCACGGATTATTCGGCAAGTTCCGCGGCCGCTGGCTGGGCACCTTCGGTTGCTTGGCGGCCCAGAGTTTTCATGAAACCAAGAATATCACCTGCGGCGAAGGCGGCGCGCTGCTCATCAACGACGCGCGTTTGATCGAGCGGGCTGAGATCATTCGCGAAAAAGGGACGAATCGCAGCCGTTTTTTTCGCGGACAGGTGGACAAATATTCCTGGGTGGACATTGGCTCGAGTTATGTGATGAGTGACGTGCTGGCGGCCTTTCTTTACGCCCAGCTGGAAGTATGGCAAACCATCCAGGCGCAACGACAGCGTATTGGGGAGTATTACGACCAGCGCCTGCGCGACTGGGCACAGGAACGCGGGATTGGCTGTCCTGTGGTGCCAGCCCACTGCGAGCAATCCTACCACATGTATTACCTGGTCATGCCGTCTTTGGAAAAGCGCCAGGCACTCATTTCATTTCTGAAGTCACGCGGCATTCTCAGCGTGTTTCATTATGTGCCGCTCCACCTTTCCCCCATGGGCCAGCGCATGGGGGGGCGGAATGGGGCTTGTCCGGTGAGTGAACAGAAAAGCGAGCGTCTGATCCGTTTGCCCTTTTACAACAGCCTCAGTCAGAGCGATCAGGATCAGGTGATAGCGGTCGTCCGGCAGTTTCAGCCGTGAAAATTATTAAAAAACTTTCATTGCTCCTGAATCTCCCGGCCAGTTACCGGCTTTTCCGGTCAATGGTGGGAGGGGAGTCTGCTTGGAGAACTTATCTGGCTGAGTACGTAAAACCAGCTCCCGGGGACAAAATTCTCGACATTGGGTGTGGACCGGCAGACGTTTTGAATTACCTCCCGGCGGTCAACTACACGGGACTCGACATAAGCCCGGAATATATCTGTTCGGCAAGGAAGCGCTTCGGAGCCAGAGGGCGCTTTTGTTGCGGAGACGTAGGCCTGGCTACGATTGAGGGGGAGCAGGGTACTTTTGACCTGGTTCTGGCCATAGGCATGATCCACCATTTGGACGATGCGCAAGCAGCCAGGTTGTTTGATTTGGCCCGCCTGGCTCTGCGCCCCACCGGACGCCTTGTCACTTATGATGGATGCTATGTCCCCCAACAATCACATATAGCACGTTGGTTGCTTGCAAAAGACCGTGGCAAATTTGTCCGCACCCGTGAGGAATACCTGCGGTTGGCCTTGGCGCGCTTCTCGAAGGTGGAACTCCATCTCCGACATGACCTGCTTCGCATACCTTATACTCACCTGATCATGTGTTGTTGCGACTAAATTCCTCCAGGCGACAGGTTGGTCAGTTCGCGTCAGACTTGTAGCCCGAGAACCGTACCACGGGCAGGTTCTCCAGGCAGCTCACCGGCCCGTCCACCGGTATATCCAGAACCTTTTCTTGCAGTGCATGATTTAGCAGTTGCGTCGTAGCTTGCGCACTCAAGCACCCAATGTACGACCCGAACCACCACTTGGTCGGCGGCCTCGGTGGTGGCGGCAGCGGTGACAACGGCCTCGGATGCACGACTATCACATGTCCCACCAGCCAGACACTGTTACCGTTGCGCAAGGTGTTGGTAATCTCACGCAGCACCGGAGCCATCGGATCCTGTTGCTTCATCTTTTCCACTACCAGGTCGTTGCGATGCACCTTGTGTGAGTCAATCGGAGGCACTGTCACCCAATGGGCCCGGCCTTGATAATACCGGTCGAAGGTGATCCCATCCCACGCGTTGTCCACCACGATTAGATCCCCCTCCGAGGCATTCTTGCCGAGAACATCGGCAATTAAATCCACATTGCTCCGTCGGGTATGCGCTTCCTCCCACGCTGACCTTGCACCCCAGGTCATCATTACCATCATGAATCCGATACGGAGCAGCCCCCAAGGGCGTAGCGTGGGCCAGTTTGCGCCCAATATTCCATCGAGCGAAATTGCGCATAAACCAAGGATTCCAACATAATACCACGTCTGCATAACATACTGTAACTTCAGCAGAAAAGCGAAATACCCCATGATTCCGAAAAGCATGCTCACGACACAGAACAGTGCCAGGTCGGTGCGGGCCCGGACAGCGACCGCTGCGGTAGCCTCTTGGTTGGACGCCTGACGCTTGTGTGCCCGCTGCATTACGACTGCCACAACTGATCCGCCCAACAGAAGCACAACCCAGAGCCAGACCTGCGGGCCGTTGGGTCCCCCGGATTGAGCGTTGCTCCGGGCCGCTAGGGCATTGCAGAGTCCATACCAGAGGACTGAGGAATCGAAGAACGGTTGACGGATCATCGGCACGTAAGCCGCGCCTCGGTGGATGATGGGCAAGTATATCACCATGGATGCGCCAGACACGGCCCCGATCCCCACCAGTGCCCCCAATGTCTTCCACTGCCGTCGTCGAATCGCCACAATGGCTCCGCCGGACAGCATCGCGCACAGGAACACCACGTCATAATAAACGCAATGCGCGAAAAGAATGCTGGCGAGACCTGCCAAAAGAACCCGCGACTTTGACGGAAACTCCACCATTCGCCAGATCGTTCCAAAACTGAGCACGAGCAGACAATTCGCCAGACCATAAGCCCGGTTCGATCCCATGATGAAGACAAACGCTGGCAGACTGCCCAGCAATGCAACACTCAGGATCGGTGCGCGACCGCCAATCCAGCGCGAGCACAACCACAGCGAAGCGAGGAAGAACAGCCCTACGTACAGCCCCAAGACGCGGACGCTCGCGTCACTGCCCGCCAGCCCCAGAAAGCCACACCCGCGCAGAAGCAGCGGCCAGAGAGGTGGAAACGACTCGAACGTCAGATTGTTCCAGAACTCCTTCAGCGAGGGCATCTGCGCCACGTTGAGGGTGTTGATCTCATCGCGCCACAGCGGTCCCGCGTACATCGCCGTTAGAACCAGCAAGATCGCCGAGAACGCAGTACCGGCCAAGGCCACAGCGGTTTCTGCCCCCGGCTTTGGCAGTCGCATCGGGGACATGGTTTTGAGATTGGCTTGTTGAACTGTCACGCGTCAGTTAACGACTTGAGAGGCGATGCGTCGAACCCTCTGTCACAGCAGTCCCAATCAAGATACTGTCCCTTGTTCAAATTTTTCAGGGGCTTCTTTGTCGCAATGATTGATTCCGCCATAAATTCTTGTTTTTTTATACGCACAACAGGTCAATCGAAGCACTCGAAACAAGCGCGCTACCAGCGCTACGCCCCGACTTCAAAGCAAATAACTGCCCGCCCGTGAGGTGAAAGGCAATGCTGAATTTCAAATCGCCAGCAACAGTTTCCTGATTTCCTTCAGCCGTGCCTTGGCGTCTTTGCGCAACAATCTTGGAAATTTTCCGCCGAGCGTGATGAAATCGCCGTGGCGTGTGAGCATCAGTTTGTCCTCTTTGACTTCAATATTCGTCACGGATTTTTCACTGGCGAGAATTTTTAATTCGGCCACTTGCAGCAATAATTCCACCGCCGACGGCAATGGGCCGAAGCGGTCGCGCAGTTCTTTCTGCAAACTTTCCAGCGCGGATTTTTCGTTGGCTTGCGCCAGCTTGCGGTAAATTTCGATGCGATGTTGCGATCCGGTAATGTAGTTGTGCGGCAACGCGGCAACATTTTCGTTTTGGGAGGGACTGCGTGTCGCAGTCCCCATATTTTGAGATGGCGGCACGCCGTTCCTCCCAGTCATCTCTAAAAAATCCAGCTTCATGCTGATGTCAACGCGGGGTTTGACTTTTTCGCCTTTGAGCACAGCAACGCTTTGCTTGAGCAACTGGCAGTAAAGTTCAAAGCCGACGGCGGTGATGTGGCCGCTTTGTTCCGAGCCGAGCAGGTTGCCCGCGCCGCGGATTTCGAGGTCGCGCATGGCGATTTTGAATCCGCTGCCGAGCGTGGAGTACTGCCGAATGGCACTGATGCGTTTGCGCACGTCGGTCAACAAGCGCACGTGGCGCGGCAACAGCAGGTAGGCGTAAGCTTGATGCTTGTAACGCCCGACCCGCCCGCGCAATTGGTAAAGATCGCTCAGACCAAAGCGGTCCGCGCGGTCAATGATGATGGTGTTCGCATTCGGAATATCGAGTCCGCTCTCGATGATGGTCGTCGAAAGCAGCACGTCCGCCTCGCCGTTGACAAACTTCGTCATCACTTCCTCAAGCACGTCCGATTCCATCTGGCCGTGGCCGACGACGATGCGCGCTTGGGGCACCAATGTCTGCAATTTCGACCGCATGATTTCAATGGTCATCACGCGGTTGTGCAGAAAGAAGACCTGCCCGCCGCGATTCAGCTCGCGCTGGATGGCGTCGCGGATGACGCGTTCGTCGTATTGCACAACGATGGTCTCGACCGGCAGGCGGTCGTGCGGCGGTGTCTGGATGGTGCTCATGTCGCGCGCACCGGTGAGCGCGAGATAAAGCGTCCGCGGGATTGGCGTGGCGCTGAGTGTCAGCACATCCACCAGCGTGCGCAACCGCTTGAACTTTTCCTTGTGTAGCACGCCGAAGCGTTGCTCCTCGTCAATCACCACCAGCCCGAGTTCTTTGAACCCGATATCGCTTTGGATCAGCCGGTGCGTGCCGATGACGATGTCCACCGCGCCGGCCGCCAAATCCCTGACGACGCGCTGTTGTTCGCGATGCGTGCGAAAGCGCGAAAGCAGTTCGATGCGCACCGGGTAATCCGCCATGCGCTCGCGGAACGTGTTGAAATGCTGTTGCGCCAGCACCGTCGTCGGCACCAGCACGGCAACCTGCTTCCCGCCCATCACGGCTTTGAACGCAGCGCGAATGGCTACCTCCGTCTTGCCAAAACCCACGTCGCCGCAAATCAAACGGTCCATCGGCTTGGGACGTTCCATGTCGGATTTCGTTTCGCCGACGGCGCGAAGCTGGTCCGGTGTTTCCTCGAAAATGAACGAACCTTCGAACTCGCGCTGCCACGGCACGTCCGCCGGAAAGGCATGGCCGGCCTGCGATTCGCGCACGGCTTGGATTTGCAATAGTTCGGCGGCGACATCACGGACGGCGCGCTCGGCCTGTTTCTTCGCCTTGTTCCAGCGCGTGCCGCCGAGCGTATTGAGCGGCGGACGCACCTTGCCAACGCCAACGTATTTGCCGACGAGATGCGCCTCGGTGACGGGCACGTAAAGTTTCGGCGGTTCGTCACCGGGATTGCGGGGCGCGTATTCGATGACGAGGCACTCCGTGCCGGAGTTCGGAGTTGGGAGTTCGGAGTTGGGAATTCGGCTTGTTGCCGGAAGATTCTTCAGCCCGAGGTAGCGACCGATGCCGTATTGGATATGAACGACAAAGTCGCCTTCTTCCAGTTCGGTGAAGTCAATGTCGAGGACGGAATGGGTGGCCAGCGCGTGTGGGGACTTCAACCGGCGTGGCCGCTGAATTTTGTAGCGGCCAAAAATTTCCGCGTCGGTGACGACAACGAGTTTTGCTGCTTCGCAAAAAAAACCCCTGGCGAGCGTACCGATGTGTAATGTAGGACAGGCTTCCAGCCTGTTTCCATTCTCCCAACCAGTTTTGCCTTCAGATGGAGACAGGCTGGAAGCCTGTCCTACGTTACCAAGACCAAGCTCCTCCCAAATTTCTCCAAACCGTTGCCGCTCGCCGTCGTTGTTGCAGAAGACATGAACAGCATGGCCCTGGCGGAGCCAGCGGTGAAGCTGGTTGAAGAATTCGCGGCGTTGCGCCTCGGCGATTTGCGGGTCCGGCGCGCGTTCGCCGAGCGGACGAAAGGCGTCGAGACTTTGAAATTGCGTATTGGCAGTGTCCGTTTTCTCGGCTTCGGCGACGCAGATTGCGGTGATTTGTTTTGCTGCGAGTTGGGCGAGTAAATCGGGCCACGGAATGAAAAAGGGATCGCTGAGGGGAATTTGTTGCGCGTAAGTTTCGGCATGAACAGCAAGCGACTCGGGTTCGCACAGAATAAAAATGGTTTCGCGTGGAAGAAAATCGAGCAGGGTTCCCATCTTCGAGTCTTTGGACTTTGGACTTTGGACTTTGGACTTGAGGAGGCCCAGCTCACCGCCGGGCGGTAAGGTGACGCTCAAAATTTCTTCGCGCGAAATTTGCGTGAGCGGATCGAAGTGGCGCAGGGATTCAAGTTCATCGCCGAAAAATTCGAGCCGCACCGGCCACGGACTGGTGAGCGGCCAAACGTCGAGAATTCCGCCGCGCAGGGCGATTTCACCCTTTTGCGTGACCTGGGCTTCCGGTTCGCAGCTTTGCTCTTCAAGCCATTTGATCAAGTCGAGGGGATTGATTTTATCGCCGCGGGCAAGCGTGCGGGTGCGTTTTTGAATTTCACCGGGTGGAAAAGTTTTTTGCAAAAGCGCGGTGACGCTGGTGACAACCAATGGCACGTGTTGCGGGTTGCATGCTGCATCAAGTAACAAGGTAACCAGCGTTTGGAGCCGGTCGCTGATGGTGTCGGCATGCGGGAGTTTGCCTTCGTGCGGCAGCACGTCCCAAGCCGGGTAAAACAGCGGCGGCGCGCCCAGCCACGTCTCCAGGTCTTGTTGAAAACTTTCCTGCGTCTTAAGGTTGTCGGTCACGACGACAATCGGGCAGCCCGGGAAAATTTTACGGAGCAGGGCCGCAAAAAACGGCTGCGCCGCCTGGCTGACGCCGGCATAAGTCAGCACTCCGCCATTCTCCAGTCGCCGCGCCAGGGATTGCACAGCAGGAGCTTTCGAGATGTCAGCGAACAAGCTGCTTGTCGCCGAGGCTGCCGCGTTTTGCGCCAAGCAAAGGGACATTCGCAGCGGGAACCGGGATCGTCAAGTCGGAGGCACCTGCGGAATCACGGTTTGTTCGTTTCCGAATTCGGGGTGGAGACGGGCTGGCTGGAATCTTTCCAGCCGCTGGCGACAAACAAATCCAGATTTTCATTGATATGTAAATTGCCCGGCGTGAGGGTTTTCACCCGCTCGAACTGACGGCTGTGATTGCCGAGGAAATGGGCGGTTTGAGACAACCATTCCAGTGTGTAAGGCAGGCTCGACCAACCCCAGGATTTCAACGGCGGCGGCGGAAGATTGTATGGCGACGGCGTTCCCGGCTCGGGAACATCCATCAAACCCGCCTCGGAAACCACCCACACCCGCCGGCCGGATCGAAGCGTCGTTGCGATTTGGTCCAGCACAGGCTGAATCGCGTCCGTATTTTGCATCTGGATTCGAACCAAATCGTAACGGTGCGTCGAATGATCCGCCAGCGGCGGCAACGTTGTCCATGGCGTCGAACTTTTGAAATAGCGGTCGAAACTGATGCCGCAATACCAGGGCGTGACCACCACGTAATCTTCCGGCGCGGCTTCCACGATCAATTGTCGCGACAACAAGTCAACATTTGTGAAACGATTATAATGCAAATCCCGTTGAGCGGCAGGGATGGCAATCAAAGTTGTGGCCGCAACAAAACCAAAGAACACCACGCGCGCAAGCCGGGGCAAAGACGGCAACCCGGCATCAAAACACGCCGCCACCAAAGCCAAGAGCGGAACAAAATACCATGGTTGGGTCGGCAACCCCGCCCACCAAAGAAAGCCCGCAAACCCCGCGCCGGCGGTAATCATCGTTGTTCCGGCAAACAAGCGCGCATCTTCCGCCGTCACATCGCGGCCGGGTTGGTCGGGCGCTTCCATTTTGCGACACAACACTGCGCCGCCAGAGGCGATGCCCGTTATCGCGAGCAGCACCCACACGCAGGCATATATTCCCAATGGGAACCCGGCGGCGACAGCAAGGTTGTCCAGGACGTATTTAAAGTGCAAGTCGGTTCGCAGCACTTCCACCGTAGACCGCCCGGAAACAAGCATTGGCACGTAGGGCGAAAGCGACATGGCCGTAATCAGACCGGCACCAAGTATCAGTGTTGCCGCCCGCCACGCCTTGCGCCATGCACACACCGCCCAGGAACCGATGCAAATGGCACCGACGAAAACGGCGTTTTGGTAAAGTGTCTGCACGCTCAACACTGCGGACAATGCCAGCCATCCTGCCCGCACCGGCGAGGAACAGCGGAGAAAGGCCCAAGCGGCTGCCACTGTGAGCATAATCAGCAGGCTCCCCAAACCATATCCACGCAGGGAATCTCCGAATATAATGACGGTGCTGTTGAGCGCAAACAACGCGAGACCCAGCAGTGGCGTCGAACGTCGCGTCATCCACGCGGACACCCAAAGCGCCGCCACCATTCCCAGGCCGATCAAGGCCCCCAGAAAACGCAGGCCCTCATCGCTCCGGCCAAGTCCGACAGCCACCCACCCGCGGACGGTCAACGGCATCAAGACCGGGAACGAATCCCTGGCCATGTCGTTGAGGGAATGGCGGCCGGCCAAATTGACCAGATTGACCTCGTCGCGCCAGAGGCCTCCGGCATGAATCAGATAAAAGAAATGCAACCAGACGGCGGCGACCGTGGCCAAAATCGCCACCATCCATTCAGTCTGGCGCAAAAATGTTTTTTGAGGCGGGGCGGCCATGATTTATTCAATGACTGTTCACGGTGGTTTTACGTTGATAAACCTCCAGGCCGCTCCCATGAATATCATTGCCATAGCGCGCAACCCATTTCGCACCCAAAGCATAAACGGTTTGCGTTGGCGAAATGATGTCAGCCATTCCGACCAGTGTATAGTTGGTTTGATAAGAATCCCACCAATTGAAAATTTTCGGGTCTGAAGCGGGCTTGCGCGCCCACGACAGGGGGTTGTCGGCAAAAACAATGAATTCGGGCGGATGATCACCAATCTCGCGAATCATCTCATCCTGCATTTGCCGGGCAAACGGTTGCTCCTCCATCAAACCGTAAGTGTAAATGTAGCCCGTGGCCGAGCGGCGGCGGGCGAGAAAATAAATTTCCGGTTCCGAGCCGAGTACGGCCACGCGCGCGTCCGGCGACGAGTTGTTGTAGATATATTTGGCAATGATCTCCGATTCCGGCAACGGATCGGCACCATACACGGTGCGCGCAATTTGGACAGGTGTTTTCACAAACCAGATGTCACTCCTGGTCATGATCGTTATCGCCACCATCAGCGCATAGCACCAGACCGGCCAGCCGCCGAACCGGGAAGTTCCAGCTTGGGAGTTTCCCAGCCGGCTGGCTTCGCTAACGGCACAACCGGCCAGCAACGCCGCCGTCGGCAGGGCCAGAAGAAAATAGTGCTTCCGAAAATAAAACCCGGGAACGACGGTCAATGCCGACGCCAGACTGAATCCCAGGAGCCAGAGCCGCACTGGCCGCAACCGGTCATCACACCAGACCAGCCCCAGGCCGGTGATGGCAACCAACCATAACAGCGGATCCGCTCCGGCCAGGCGGCAAAGGCGTTCCCAAAACAATTGCGGTGCCTGGTTAATGAGGACGACCGATTCGTACTGTCGGGCATAATCAATCGTCCAAAACCAAAATTTCTCAAAAACACCCGCGTGCCAGAGGATCAAACAACACAAACCAAACGGCAGCACCAGTCCGGCACCTAGCAACGCCACCGGCCCGAGCCGTTTGACTGCTGGCAATGAAGTCTGGGAAAGCCGATCAACGACGAAGGCAACCGCCGCCCACAAACCGATGAGGACGGCGTGTTGCTTCATCAAAATCGCCAGGCCGAACAGGCAACCCGCCGCGAATACCGTCAACCCGCGACCATTTTGCCGCGTTTTCCACACCAGGCACAAGCCGGCGGTGGCAAAGAACGCGGCGAAATGCGTGGCGTGCCCGGCCAGTCCCAGCATTGCAGGGCTGGCAGCCATCACGGCGTAGGAAGTGGCGGCGACCATCCCTGCCGTCCAGTCGAGAATTTGTTTGCCCAGCCAGAAAAGCATCAGCGCCGTCAGCGTCGTCATGCACAGCACGCCAAAATGAATGCCCGCCGGAGTCGGGCCGAACAACGCCATGATGGCCGCATAAGCCGCATACGTGCCGGGGAACTTCATGTTGTAGGTGAGTTGGTAAGGTGGGATGCCCTGCAGCATGAGCTGGCCGGCATAGGCGTATTCGCCTTCGTCGCGTTCGAGCGGAAAATTCAACAAACGAAGCCGGGCGACGGCGACCACCACCAGCACCGCCACCATGAACCACCAAGTCCAATGTCGCTGGAAAAGCCGGGGCCGGACGGGCGGCGGCGCGACGGATGGTTGCGTCATGGGCGGCAATGGAACAAATCAGCCGGCGGGGAACAAGCAAATTTGACTCACATCAGTGGCGCGAGCGAACAGGGTTCAATCGCGCTTGAAAATCTGGAAGGGCATTTCGATACCACCCCCAATCCAGAATTTTTGATCGCTGTTGTTCCCGTCGAAAACGGTGCGGGTGTAAAACGAATACTTGATATGCCATTTGGGGGTTGTGTAGCTGAACCCGGCCTCGATGGAATCATTGATTTCGCGCAACTCGGCAAAAGAATTGGGATCGGAACCGGTGGTTGAAATTTGGCCGGTGGTTGGATTATAGACCAAATCCACACCGCCAATCGTCTGCAAGTGGCGGTAGCCCGCGTCCAACTCCCAGCCTTTGATTTGTTGGGAGAAGCCGACCGAGGCGATAACCTGGTCGTTGGCCGTCGTGCGGTTCCAGCGGTACAACGCGTCGGCATACGCGCCGAAGCCCGGCCAGCCGAAATGTTTCTTCGCCAGCAGTTCCGGTTCGATTGCCGCTGAACGCACGCCTGGCGCAAACGGAAAATTCTGGCTGTAAGTCCCCGGCAGCACCGCGCCGGCGCGGAACGTCAGCGTCGGAATCCACGCCGAATTGGTGTCGGCGGCTTCATTGAAAATCTGGTAGCGTACTCCAAAGGAATAATCCATCAAACCCGTCGTCGAGCGGACGGCTGGCGCGGACGCGGTCTGGCCCTGATAATTGAACGTACGCCAGCCGGTCGTCGTCGCACCGATGTTTAAGTCCGCCGCCCAGTTTTGGTTGATGCCGTATTGAAACGTGAAATAGCCTTGATTGATGTCAATCCCGTAATGTTCGCCGCCGCTTGGAGAATCAATGTTGTAGCGTTGTCCACCGTTCGCCCAGATGTGATACGACTCTGATTCATCATAAAAAAATCCCGCGACCAACTGCCCTGGCGCGGGCAAATCCGCCCATTCCGCAAACGGCGCGTGCGGGACGTTTTCCGTCGCCGACAAATTTTGTACCCCTGCCAATGGCAGAGTCGCTCCGACAGTCAAAGCAGCCAAACGAGCAAATTTTAAAATGGACATTTTCACAAACACAAATTGAGCAATCAATCGTTTCCCGGTTCGGTTGCAACCTCATGCAACGAATGAATAAGCGGATTGTTGTCAAACCGGAACGCAACTTCAACGCAAATTCAGATCGTTTCTATTTGACCCGCTTCGGTGCGCCTAAGCAACCTTCCGGCGCATGAGCCACGAAGTCATCGCGCCAAATCCGTGGATGATTTTGCCGTTTGCGCTGTTGCTGGGCGCGATGGCGCTCACGCCGTTGCTGGCGGCCAAATGGTGGCTGCGGCATTACACAAAAGTGTCGCTTGGCTTTGGCGCAATCACGCTCGGCTATTATTTCCTGGGTTTGCAGGCATCGGCGCGCGTGTGGCACACCACGCACGATTACATCAGTTTCATCGCGCTCATTGGTTCGCTCTTTGTCGTTTCCGGTGGCATTCACATCCGCGTCAAAGGCGAAGCCACGCCGTCGGCCAACGTCATTTTTTTGTTCATTGGCGCGGTTGCCGCCAATTTTTTAGGCACGACCGGCGCGGCAATGCTGCTGATTCGCCCGTGGATTCAAATGAACCGATATCGCGTCACGGCGCATCACATCGCCTTTTTCATCTTCATCGTGGCCAATGTCGGCGGCTGTCTGACACCCATCGGTGATCCGCCGTTGTTTCTCGGCTACTTGCAGGGTGTGCCGTTTTGGTGGGTCGCAAAAAATTGCTGGCCGATATGGGCGACGGGCGTCGGAATTCTGCTCGCGATGTTTTACGTCGTGGACCGGATCGACTTCACCCGGGCGCCGCGCAAAGTGCGCGAGCAGGAAACCGCGCATGAAACGTGGCGGTTGGACGGACTGCCGAATTTGTTTTTCCTCGCCGTCATTCTCGGTGCGGTTTTTGTGACCAGGCCGATTTTTGCGCGTGAAGCGCTCATGGTTGCCGCGGCCATCGCTTCCTATTTCACATCCCCGAAATCCATTCACGCGGCGAACGATTTCAACTTTCATCCGATTCAGGAAATCGCTGTTTTGTTCGCCGGAATTTTTGCGACGATGATGCCCGCGCTCGACTGGCTTAATCAAAACGCGGGCGAATGGCTCGGCCCAAACTTCGCGCCCGGGGGGTTTTTCTGGGGCGCGGGCGCGTTGTCCGGCGTGCTTGACAACGCGCCAGCATATCTCGGTTTTCTTAACGCGCTTTTCGGCGCGGTTGGCGCGAAGGACGTTGGAGAACTGCTGAACCAGCACGCCTTGAATCTGCTGGCCATCAGCATCGGAGCGGTGTTTTTTGGCGCGGCCACTTACATCGGCAACGGGCCGAATTTCATGGTTAAAGCCGTCGCCGATCAGCAGAAAATCCGCACGCCGACGTTTCCCGGATTCGTTTTGAAATTCACGCTGCCCTTCCTGTTGCCGATGCTGCTGGCCATCTGGCTCATTTTCTTTCGCGACTGAAAAAGCTGCCATCGTGAAACATTTTCTTTGCGCCCGGCGTCTTTTTTCAGGAGAGTATGCCTGTCAGGAATTGGGGACTTCGGGTGCGCATATTATACAACATCCTGTTCACGATTTTTTTCGTGCTGTCTTCGCCGTATTACTTCATGCGGATGTGGCGGCGCGGCAACTGGCGTCCCGGCCTTCGCGAGCGCTTCGGACATTACAGCGG
Source organism: Verrucomicrobiota bacterium (assembly GCA_049510395.1). Classification (GTDB taxonomy): domain Bacteria; phylum Verrucomicrobiota; class Verrucomicrobiia; order Limisphaerales; family UBA11358; genus UBA11358. The sequence continues at coordinate 30,140 of JBEKYY010000014.1, read as the reverse complement.
GGGACTCAAACAAGTGCTCACCAACCGCCATGTCATTTGGATTCACGCCGTCAGTGTCGGCGAAGTCAATTTGTGTACGCAACTCATTCACGCGCTCGAACCACACGTGCCCAACATCAAAATCGTGGTGTCCACCACGACGACAACCGGCATGGGCGAATTGCGCAACCGATTGCCCACGCACATCAGCAAAATTTACTATCCGATTGACCGGTGGAAATACGTCAACCGCGCGCTGGCCATCATCAACCCAATAGCCATCGTGCTTGTCGAGGCGGAAATCTGGCCCAACTTCCTCTGGCGCGCCTGCGATCTGGGCATCCCGCTTTTTCTGGCCAATGCGCGGTTGTCCGACCGCTCCTATCGGGGTTACAAACGATTTGGCCGTTTATTCCGACCGCTCTTCGCTTCGTTTGCCGGCGTCGGCGCGCAAAATGAAACCGATGCCAAGCGCCTGCAGGAAGTCGGTTGCCGGCCTGAAGCCATCCGCATCGTGGGCAACTTGAAATTCGACGCGGCCAAACTGAAAGAACGCCACGCGCTCGACGTGCCGACGATGCTGCGGCAAATCGGCGTGCCGCCGGACGCGCCGATTTTAATTGGCGGCAGCACGCACGCGGGCGAGGAAATTCTTCTGGCGGAGATTGCGCAACGGCTGCGCGCACGGTTTCCAAAACTGTTTCTCGTGCTCGTGCCGCGGCATTTCGAGCGCGCCAAGGAGGTTGGGCGGCAGTTGCACGAGCGCGGCGTGAAATTTATTTACCGCAATGACATTATTACGAACACGCAGCTTCACGAAGGCGAGGTGGATTGCCTGTTGGTCAACACCACCGGTGAATTGCGATTTTTTTACCAAAACGCGACGGTGGTGTTCGTCGGCAAAAGTCTCACCGCCGTCGGTGGGCAAAATCCGATTGAGCCGGGCGCGCTGGGCAAGGCGATGGTTTTGGGGCCGAACATGCAAAACTTCGCCGACATTACGCGGAGTTTTGTCGAGCAGAAAGGCGCGATTCAAGTACGCGACCCGGCAGGATTGGAAGGTGCCATTGCCGGATTGCTTGCCGATGAAAACCGCCGCGCGGAGTTGGGGCGCAACGCGCATCGGGTCATTCATGAAAATCTCGGCGCGATTGACCGCACGGTGGAAATGATACTGGAACATCTCAAAAAACACGAAATTTACATCGCTTTTGACATATAAAAATTTTTGCCGCCGCAATTTCCCAGTCGCGGCTGCAAAAAAAGCATTTCCCCGCTTGACGAGTTCGACCAGTCGTTCCATATTCCTAATTGCTTTCGGTGACGAACCGGAAGTGTTGAACGCGTATGTCAAAATCGAAGGTTCGGAAACCCGAGGTGGATTTGTCCCCGAAGAAAGGAAGGCCCGACGGCGCGGTGTTCACTGACAAAGCTTTCCATTCTGCTGTGTCCCCGTTGCGCAACGGCTCGTCCCAAGCTGATTCCGACGCGGAATTTTCAGAAAAAATCAAGGAACTCGTCCGCCTCGCACAGGAACAGGGGCGTCTGACCTACGGTGACATCAGCGAAGCGCTGCCGGAAAGCGCTATTGAACCGGAAAAGTTGGATCATATTTTCGCCAAACTTCGCAGTCTCGACATCGAAATCGTGGATCAAGCGGAGGTGGATCGCGTCAAAACCCCTGGAACCGAAGAGGAAGACACCACGCGGCTGGACATTCTGGATGACCCGGTGCGGATGTATCTCAAACAGATGGGACAGGTGGCGTTGCTGACACGCGAACAGGAAGTTGAAATTTCCAAACGCATCGAAGCCGCCGAAAATGAAGTCCGCAAAATCATTTACAGCCTTGGTTTCGCCGGCAAGGAACACATCGCGCTGGGGGAAAAACTCCTGGTCGAGCCGCCGCGGGAACGGTTTGACCGCGTCATTCTCGACAAGAAAGTGGACAATCGGAACGCGCATTTGCGCGCGCTGCACCGGCTGGTCGTGCAGGTTCGGAAAATTGACCGGGAGGTGGATGAGAAATACACCGCGTGGCGGGACACGCATAACAAGTCCAAACAGAATCGCGCGCTGGCGGCGTTCAAACGGCTGGATCGAAAACTGCAAAGGATGTTCCCCAGATTTTGGTGCAAGCAAAAAGTGATTGAGGAAATGGCGCTCGTGGCCGAAAACATTCACGACAAATTGCAATACAGCCTGCGCGCGCTGGCCGACGCCGAGGCGCAGCGCGAATCCACCGCCCAGCGGCATCTGGTGGAAGCCGAACGGCAAAAAATCAAGGCGCTCGAGGAATTTGTCCGGATGCCGCATGCGGATTACCTCGTAACCTTTGACCGCCTGTGCGAATTTTCCACCCGGGCGCTCCAGGCCAAAACCGAAATGGTCGAGGCCAACTTGCGTCTCGTCATTTCCATCGCCAAAAAATACACGAACCGTGGCTTGTCGTTTCTCGACCTGATCCAGGAAGGCAACATGGGTTTGATGAAGGCAGTCGAGAGATTTGAATATCGCCGCGGCTACAAATTTTCCACCTACGCCACGTGGTGGATCCGCCAGGCCATCACGCGCAGCATCGCCGATCAGGCGCGGACCATTCGCATCCCGGTGCACATGATCGAAATCATCAACAAGCTCATGCGCACCCAAAAACGTCTGCTGCAGGATTTTGGCCGCGAACCGACGCCTGAGGAAATCGCCGACGAGATACAAATCCCTGTGGACCGCGTGCGCGCCGTTTTGAAAATGGCGCAACAGCCCATTTCACTGCAATCACCGGTCGGCGACACTGATGACGCCAACTTCGGCGATTTCATTGAGGACAAGGCCGCCGACAATCCCCTCAATATCACCAGTTTCAGCCTGCTCAAGGACAAACTCGGCGACGTGTTGTGCAGCCTGACCGAGCGCGAGCGGAAGGTGCTGGAACTGCGCTTTGGCCTGGGCGACGGTTGCGCGCGCACGCTCGAGGAAGTTGGGCTGCAATTCAGTGTCACCCGTGAGCGCATCCGGCAGATCGAGGCCAAGGCGCTCCGCAAAATGCGCCACCCCACGCGCATCCGCCAGTTGCACGGTTTTTTGGAAATTGAAGACCTGGATGGCGTGAGACCTGCGGAATAAACTTGTCGCGTGCGCGGCCCGGCACAAAACGCTCCAGTTTCGGGCCGTATAACCCGCCTTCGCTTCCGCTACGGCGCGGCAGTCTTCACCCTCCGCTGTGATATGCCGGCTTGCCGAGCCGTAGTTCGGAGCGTTTGTGAAAAGTTGTGCGTCGTAGCCCGCCTTCGCTTCCGCTACGGCGCGGCAGCCCCGAAAGCTTTCGGGGCTGGTGGGCCCGCTCGGACTTGAACCGAGGACCCAGCGATTATGAGTCGCTTGCTCTAACCAACTGAGCTACGGGCCCGAACCGAAGCTATTTTGCGCCGGGCCACGCACACATCCAAGTTTATTCCACCAGCCTTTGCTCCTTGCCAACTTCGAGCTTCGGCCCGGACAGCCGCTTGGCCGGTTGGTTGCACATCAGATTGGCCGGGACCGATGTGAAAATGAGAAGACATAAAACCGCTCCGAGGATGAGCTTCGCTTGCGGAGGCTTGGAGTTCTTTGGCCGGACTGGCCATGATAAAACCAAATTTCATGACAATGTCTTCTTTTGATTCTCGTTCGTCGCGATAATTGCCAGAATTACGGCCTTGAGTGGCGCCGAAAGTTTCGACCAAGCTGCGACCACCTTCGCCAAATCAGGACTATTGGAACTCTTGCTGGAAGCACACAACAACCAAGCAGGCACCGGCACAGGCCAGCAAATTGACAGCCACGCTTGGACAGTCGCAGAATTACTTGAAAAGGTTAGCACAATCTAGGGCACCGTTACCAGGTTTTGGCAGCCGGAATGCTGACATTTTCCCTGTGCCAGCAACTGGCACATTCGTCAGTCATCCGCCGGTTAGCCCCTTAGGGTTGGGGTTAATCGGCGGGTTTTCCTTCTTTGCCTCCAGCAACCGACCCCCGCATTTAGGCTTCACAATCTGGCAACCCATGCCCCAGGTTTTGGCAGCCGGAATGCTGACATTTTCCCTGTGCCAATCCCCTTTGGCACGGCCTCTAGGCCGCCCGCCGGTTGGCTCCATGTGTTGTTGTTGGCCGGCGGGCATTTTTCACAATCCGCTCCTACATCGCTCCGCAGGTTATGATTTGACAAAAGCAGATTGGGGGGAACTTTAACTATGGTAAGCGATTTAAAAGGGGGAAGATGACCACAGCTATTATCAGTATCGCCGTTGTTTTAATTGTGATAGCAACGTATTACTTGCACAGGTTTTTTACAGACGGTGATTACCGCTGAATTTCAAATTAGGACACTTCTTTCCGACAGCGCAATCCGTGGCACCATGATCCAGTTCTGGCACGAAATCCGCTGGCTATCCCCCAAATATTAACGATTATTTCATCATGGCCAAGCCCACCAAACCCGTCACCCTGAGCATGGAGCAAATCGGCGAGTTGAACCAGAAACTCTCCACGTTGCGACATGACATGAACAACAGTCTTTCGCTGATTGGCGCCACGGTGGCATTGATTCGCCACCGGCCGGCAGTTACCGAACAAATGTGGAACACACTGGCCGAACAACCCCGCAAAATCGGCGAATCTTTTTCACAATTCTCCCACGACCTGGAGGCAGCGCTCCACATCACACGGTCTTGACCGCCCGGCTTCAAAACGGCTTTTGACTTTGGCCGGGGCCGGTTTTTTGGCAGACTCGCGCGTGATGAAACAAACTGAAGCGGATCTGATTGACGCAGTGTTGCGAGGCAATGCCGCCAGTTTCGAACCGCTGGTGCAGAGGTATTCGCCACGGGTCTTTGCCACCGCCCGCCGTTATGCGCGCCGCGAAAGCGAGGTCGAAGACATCTCGCAGGAGGTCTGGCTCAAGGCGTTTGAAAAACTCGAAAGTTTCCGCGGTGAATCTCCGTTTGAACACTGGCTCATGCGGTTGACGGTGCGGACGTGCTACGATTTTTTGCGTGGCCATCAGCGCAATCGCGAGTCGTCGTTTTCAGATTTGACCGGGCCGGAAAACGACTGGCTGGAGCGGTTCGTGGCGCAGCCGGAAACCGCCTCCGAAAACGCGGAGGCGGCCAAGTTGCTCATCGAGCGCGTTCTGGAACGGCTTTCGCCCCAGGCGCGGCTGGTCATCACGTTGCTCGAAATCGAAGACCGTCCGGTCAAGGAAATCGCCCAACTCACCGGCTGGTCGGTGCCACTGGTGAAAGTGCGCGCGTTTCGGGCGCGGGCCGAAATGCGAAGGATCCTCGCCAAAATGGCAATGGACAAGTATCTGTAACCCGACCCCACAAGACGCCGTCTAAAAAACCGGGGTTCGTATGAACATCGCTGAACTGCATAAGAAATTGCTCGCCGCCGCCCGCGCCAACCCGCCGGGCGACCGCGTGCCGTATGCGTTTGAAAAGCGCGTGATGGCCCTGCTCGCGGCTCGCGCCGCAACCGATCCCTTGGTGTTGTGGATGCGCGGGCTTTGGCGGGCCGCTGTGTCGTGCGTGGCAATCGCCTTGCTGCTCGGCGCGTGGGCATTTTTCAATCCGGAGGCTTCGACCAACGCCGACGATCTTTCCCAGAATTTTGAAAACACGCTGCTGGCGTCCGTGGACCAAAGCGATCAACCACAATGAATTCATGGAAAATCATTCTGGCCGCCCTGGTGATTTTTGGCGCAGGGGTGATCACCGGCGGGCTGCTGGTCCATCACGTGAACGGCCGGCCGCCGAGCCATGTTGAACCACCGTCCGCCGGTCCCAACACCCACCCGCCGGCAGACAATCACGGACCAACCCCTCCGCCGGAAGTCCCTCTTCCACAACTCGCGGAAAGATTAAGCAAGGACTTTGTCCACCAGCTCGACAAGTCGCTTCATCTCACGCCAAAACAACGCGACACCATCGCTAAAATCGTCGTGGCTGGCCAAGAACGTAACCACGAGCTATGGACCAATGTCGCGCCCCAGATGCGCAAGGTAATGCAGGACGTTAACCAGCAGATCCGTGTCGAACTGACGCCGGAGCAGGTGAAACAGTTTGAAGGGTTGATGAAACGGTTTCGACCGGCAGGACATCGCCCGCAACCGCCGGCAAATTCGCCGTTACCCACAAACAAACCGCCGATGTTGGAGCCAACCAACCCGCCACCGGGCGTTTGATCTTTATTTTCCGTTCAGCAACACTCCAATTTTTTTGCGCAATTCCCCGGTGACCGAATCTATGGAGCGGTTGGCGTCCACGATGTTGAAGTCGTAGGTCTTTTGCAAACGCCGGAACACGGTCTGAATCGCCGTCTGATATTTCACAAAGCTGTCGAACATGTCGCGCGACAGGCCGAGATCCATGCCGCTTTCCCAATAATCCAGCGTCGCGCTTTTGGCGAGATTGCGCTGCACCAGTTCCTCCGGCTCGACGGAAAGATAAAACACCGCGTCGGGTTCGAGCGCGATGCCATAAAGATTTTTCAGCCACGCCTCATCCATGCCGCGCACCATGTCGCGCGCCATGAGCGTGTATATGTAACGATCGGCCAGCACGATGAAACCCGCCTTGAGCGCCGGCAAAATGATGTTTTCCAACTGGTCGGCAAAATCCGTCGCGTAAAACAAACTCAGCGTCGTCCGGCTTAAAATATTTCCTTCCTGCGCCCCTTCGAGTTCGAAACTCACGAGTGTGGAGCGTTTCAAACCGACCTGTACCGTGGCGTGGCCGCCGGTTTCGAGGCTGTACACCAACCGCGCAATTTGCGTGGAGCGGCCCGAACCGTCCGCGCCTTCAACCACGATCAACCTGCCTGTGAGGTCCTCCAGCCGGACGCCGGGAATGCCGTGGCCGTAAAATCGGCGGCGTCGGTTTGTGATTTCGGGTTTGGTATTCATACGGCCGAATCCTCTTCCACCTCCGTTGCCCTGCTGCCAGCCGGGGCGGGTGGCGGCAGCGGCAACGGGCTGCGGCGTTTGAATTTTTTCAAATCAATGCGTTCGGCCACCAGCTTGCGCACGCGCGCTTGCTGTTTTTCCACGTGCTGATTGGCATCCATCACCACGAAATTGAATTCGCCGCTGATAGCCATGTATTGCTCCAAAATGCGGCCTTGGAAAATGCGGAAGCTCTCGTAGGGATCCTTCGACAAGCCCAAATCCATGCCCGCCTCGAAAAACTTCAGCTTCGGACGGCCTTCGAGAATGCGGTTGAGCGACACTTCCAAATCCGCCTTGAAGAAAAACGTGAGGTCGGGCTGGGCCGCGAAATTATAAATGCCGCGCACCCAGTCGGACGGGCAGCCGCGCGTTACATCGCGCGCGAACGCGGTGAAAATGTAACGGTCGCACAAGACCACGTAACCCGCGCGCAGCAGCGGCAGCAAATGGCGCTCGTAGCGATCGGCGAAATCCGTGGCGTGGATGAGGCTGAAAGTCGTTGGCGTGAGCAGTTCGCGCTTTTTGCCCTTGCTCGTGGCCGACTTCACCAGTTCCGACGAGTTCCACTCGCTGAAATAGACCTTGATACCCTCGGCTTCCAGCCAGCGCTTGAGCAGATAAATCTGCGTGGACTTGCCCGACCCGTCGAGGCCCTCGACGGCGATAAGTCGTCCCGGAAAATTCAATTCGGCAAACGTTTTCATTATTCAAAACGAACGCGGTTTTTGATTCTACGCAATCTGGCGCGGCTCACAAGCGCAAGTTGATAACAGAAACATCGCAATCAGCCTTGTTAAATTTGTGTGACAGTTCGTGAACCGATTCACAATTTAACTTGTTCCTATTGTAACCGCTGTTTAGGTTAGCTTGCGCGCCCCTTTTGAGGCGTATGTTTATGCAAACATGGAGTGAAATCAGCTACGATTCTAAAATTGAAGGCGACGTCATCATCACGCGCATTGATGCGGCCTTGAATTGGTTTCGCAAAAACTCCCTTTGGCCGATGCCGATGGGCCTGGCCTGTTGCGCCATTGAATTGATGGCCGCCGGCGCGAGCCGGTTCGATATTGCGCGCTTCGGTTCGGAGGTCATGCGCTTTTCGCCGCGGCAATCCGATGTGATGATCGTTGCCGGGACGGTCACCTACAAAATGGCGATGGCGGTCAAGCGCATTTACGACCAAATGGCCGAGCCGAAATGGGTCATCGCCATGGGCGCCTGCGCCTCGACCGGCGGCATGTATCGTAGTTACTCCGTGCTGCAGGGCGTGGATAACATCATCCCGGTGGATGTTTATGTGGCCGGCTGTCCGCCCCGGCCCGAAGCCTTGCTCGATGCGCTCATCAAACTTCAGGGCAAGATTCAGCGCGAGCCGTCGCTGGCGACGCTGAAGAAAGCGGGTTGAATTTCCAACCACGGATGAACACGGATAAACACGGATACGGAATTGGAGCGATGGAGTTTTGGAGTGATGGTTCTCCGGACCTCCAATACTCCAGCACTCCAGCACTCCAACACTCCATTCCCTGCCCGTGAGTACGCTCGATTCAGCCAAACAACTCAAAGCCAAGTTCGGGAACCTGCTCTCCGAACCGGTGGAGTTCCGCGGCGAAATCACCACCCAACTCGCCGACGCGGAACAAATCGCGGAAGTGTGCGAATTCGCCAGAAAGGAATTGGGCTTCGATTTTCTCGTGGACATCAGCAGCCTCGATAATTACGGCGAAGACCTGCGCTGGACAGTAGTTTATCATCTGCGCAGCCTCGCAAACGGCCGTGAATTGCGGCTTAAAACCGCCGTGAGCGAGGAAAAATCCGAATTGCCGACCGTCATCGGAGTGTGGCGCACGGCAAACTGGCATGAGCGCGAAATCTACGACATGATGGGTATCCGCTTTCGCGGTCATCCCGATTTGCGGCGGATTTTGATGTGGGAAGGCTATCCGTATTTCCCGTTGCGGAAGGATTTCCCGCTGGCCGGCAAGCCAACCCAGGTTCCCGAAGTCGCATTCACCCAGGCCGCGCCGCTCGAAGGCGGGCCGTTCGTGACTGCGCCGGGCGGCAAGGATGCCATTGAACGCGAACCGCGCGTGCGGACGCCGGAAAACTCAGCGAAATGACTCAAAGTTTATGTCACGTTCGCGAATTGATTATGACAAGGGCAGGCGAAACCGGCTCGGACAAGCTGCTGTCCAAGCATTTGCCGAAGATCGTGCGCAAAGCGATGGCCCTTCTGAATTGCTTGCCCAAGCAGTTAAGGGTGAAAGACTCAAGTCGGATTTGGTTCGTTTCGTCCGAGCAAAAAAGCTCCGTCCGGAAATTTTCCAACGCGTTTTTAATCTCATTCGTCATTCCAAAATTTGGGTTTTTGCAGAGAAGACTCGTGAGGATGGAAACATATGGTACGAGTGCAAAATGCGGATTCGCAACGGCCATGAGGCCTACATTGAAAGTGAACAACCCCAGTTCTTGCTCAACCAACTGGCGGAAAGGCATGAGCTTATTGGACGGTACTGGACGTTGTATTTTTGGTTTCCGATTTCCAACTCGCCATTGAACGAATGAGCACGGTTCAAGAAACTGAAATTCGCGACCCCGCCGCACGCGCAAGCGATGCGGTCGAGGAATTGCGTGATATGCAAGGCGAGAAAATGGTCCTGAACATGGGTCCGTCGCATCCCGCCACCCACGGCGTGCTCCGCATCGTGCTCGAACTCGACGGCGAGCTCATCACCACGGCCAGCCCGGATGTGGGTTATTTGCATCGCGGCGACGAAAAAATCGCCGAGAACATGACCTACACCCAGTTCATCCCTTACACGGACCGGCTGGATTATCTCGCGCCGCTGGCCAACAACGTCGCTTACGCGCTCGCGGTGGAGAAATTGCTTGGCATTGAAAAGAATTTGCCGCCGCGCTGCCAATACATCCGTGTGATGTGCTGCGAATTGGCGCGCATTTCGTCGCACCTGCTTGGCCTTGGCGCGTTTGGATTGGACCTCGGCGCGGTCACAGTTTTTCTGCTCACGTTCACGGAGCGCGAAAAAATCTATAATCTCTGCGAATCGCTCACCGGCGCGCGGTTCACGACCAGTTACACGCGCATCGGCGGCGTGTCGCGCGACACCCCCCCCGGCTGGTGCGATGCTGTCCGCAAGTTCCTCAACGAAGTCGTCGTCAACATCGCCGAGATGGAGACGCTGCTCACGCGCAACAAAATCTGGGTGGACCGCACTCGAGACGTGGGCGTCATTTCGAAGGTTGATGCGATTGACTACGGTTTGAGCGGGCCGAACTTGCGCGGCAGCGGCGTGGATTACGATCTCCGCAAGGCGCAGCCGTATCTTTGCTACCCGGATTTGCAGTTCGAGGTACCGCTCGGCTCGGTGGGCGATTGTTATGACCGTTACCTCGTGCGCATGGAGGAAATGCGCCAGAGCGTGCGCATTTTGCATCAGTGCCTGGACAAAATTCCCGGCGGTTTCGACAACCAGTCAAAGGAGCCGGTCAACGTGGCCGACGGCAAAATCGTTCTGCCGCCGAAGGACAAGGTGCTGTCGGGCATGGAGGAGTTGATTCACCAGTTCATGCTCGTGACCCAGGACATGAACGTCCCGCCCGGTGAAATTTATTTCGGCCACGAGAACCCGAAAGGTGAACTCGGTTTTTACATTCACAGCCGTGGCGGCGGCACGCCGTACCGACTGAAAATCCGCTCGCCCTCGTTTGTGAACCTGAGCATTTTGTCGCACTTGTTGCCGGGTCACATGATGAGCGACATAACAGCGATTCTCGGCTCGCTCGATTTCGTAATGGGGGAGTGTGACCGATGAAAGATTTCATCGCGAAGACGCAGAGACACAGGGAGATCAAGAAGTGAAGACAAAATTAACAAAAGCTGCAGGTGGCACCCGCCTCCGGCGGGTTCAATTCGGCGTCCCGCCGAATTGCCGCCGCGAGTGCACGATTGACATTGATCGGACGAACAACGGCAAGCTGTGCTCGCAAAAGGTTTCGGGCGCGACGCCCGAAACAACCCGCGAGACGCGGGTGCTACCCAATCTTTTTTCCCGCGCCTTTGCGCCTTTGCGTTAAAAATTGAAATGGCTTTCACAATTCCAACAAACCTCATAGGCGAAATTGACGAGCTAATCACGCATTACCCGGTCAAGCGTGCGGCATCGCTGATGGTGCTGCACGCCATCCAGGAACATTTCGGCTGGATTTCGCAGGAAGCGGTCGAATGGACGGCAAAGAAACTCGAATTGCAGCCCATCAATGTTTACGAACTCGTGACGTTTTATCCGATGCTCCGTCAGCAACCGATGGGCAAATACCAGATCAAGGTTTGCCGGACGCTAAGTTGCGCTTTAGGCGGCGCGCATGAACTTCACAAACATTTTTGCGAGAAGCTGGGCCTGGACGCGCACGCGCACGGCCCGCAAACGACGAAAGACGAAAAATTTACGGTCGAATTCGTCGAATGCCTCGCCAGTTGCGGCACCGCGCCAGTGATGATGTGCAATGACGCCTTTTACGAAGGCGTGAGTCATGCCAAAGCCGATGAAATCGTGGGGAAGTGCAAATGAAGAAACTGTGTTCCACAATCCGCAATCGCCAATCCGCAATTGAAAGTTGGCTGCCCGACATGGATTTGAACCATGACAAACAGATCCAGAGTCTGCTGTGCTACCGTTACACCATCGGGCAAGCCGGAGCGTTGGACAGGCTAAAGGGTTTCATTGGTCAGTCAAGCCGGCAACGTGGCACAGGCTTCCAGCCTGTGTATCGGTCAACATTTCCATCACCGGCCAGAGGCCTGTGCCACATTTGATATGCCCTTGGAATATCGCCTCATTCTTAAGCACGCCGATGAACCGGGTTACACGCCGGACATCGAATGCTGTTTGCGTCATGGCGGCTACGACGCGCTTAAAAAGGCGCTCGCGATTCAGCCCAAGTCCTTGCCCGACGGCAAAACGCAGAACGCGCAGGAACAAATCCGCCAGGAAGTCATGATCTCCGGCCTGCGTGGTCGTGGTGGTGCGGGTTTTTCGTGCGGGTTGAAATGGAGTTTCGTGGACCACAAGAGCGGCAAACCGATCTACCTCATTTGCAACGCGGACGAATCCGAGCCGGGCACGTTCAAAGACCGGCAGATCATCTACAAGGACCCGCACCAGTTGATCGAGGGCATGATACTCTCCTGCTTCGCGAACGACGTGAAGCTGGCCTACATTTACATCCGCGGCGAAATGCCCGATGGCGCGAAGCTCCTTAACAAGTGCCTGCAGGAAGCCCGCGCGAAGAATTTTCTCGGCAAAAACATTTTGGGCACCGGTTACGATCTGGAGATTTACATCCACCGCGGCGCGGGCGCCTACATTTGCGGCGAGGAAACCGGCCTCATCGAATCGCTCGAAGGCAAGCGGCCGTATCCGCGCATCAAACCGCCGTATTTCCCCGCGGTGTTGGGCCTGTGGATGTGCCCGACCATCGTCAACAACGTCGAGACGCTCTGCAACGTGAAGCACATTGTTGCCATGGGCGGCGCGGAATTCGCCAAGCTCGGCACGCCCAACAACACCGGCACCCGCATAGTCAGCCTTAGCGGCCACGTCAAAAAGCCGGGTTATTACGAAATCGAAACTGGCAAGGCAACCATCGGGCAGTTGATTTTCGACGCGAATTTCGGCGGGGGACTGCGTCCCGGTCGTTCATTGAAGGCGGTCATCCCCGGCGGGTCCTCGGCCAAGGTTTTCAAGGCGGGCGAGAAGTTCAAAATCAAGGGCAAGGAAGTGGACATGCTCGATTTGCCCTACGATTTCGATTCGTTGATCCAGGCTGGCTCCATGAGTGGTTCCAGCGCCATCATCGTGATGGACGACTCGACCGACATTGTCGAGGCGCTGGCGAACATCGCCGAATTTTACGCACACGAAAGCTGCGGCCAGTGTACGCCCTGCCGCGAAGGCTCGCTCTGGCTGAGCAAGGCGCTGCACCGCCTGACGCACGGTGAAGGCTGGCCGCAGGATGCCGATTATCTCATACAGATCGCTGACAACATCCCCGGCGGCCGGACGATTTGCGCCTTTGGCGAGGCCTGCTCGTGGCCGGTGCAAAGTTTCGTGGCCAAGTTCAAGGACGAATTCGTGGCCAGAGGCACCGCTGATGAAGAGCGGCGTGCGAAGGAAACTGCCGCACCAGTCGAAGAGACAAGGTCGGTAGCAAGTACGCACTAATGGGAAAAATGACGATCCATTTTATGTCTGTAGCACCCGCGTCCCGCGGGTTGATTCAGGCGTCTCGCCTGAATTCAATTCGGTCGTGGTCAGTGTGCCTGTGGTTTCGGCGGGACACCGAAACCGGCCCGCGAGACGCGGGCGCTACACAATATTTTCCCGGCTTTAATGTGATTTGAACGATGTCCACCGCAGCCACAACCGAAACCAAGCCCGTACCGACCGTGATTGAAAAAATCAGGGTGAAGGTGGATGGCCGCGAGATTGAGGTGCCGCGCCTCATGGCCGATTGGTCGGGCAAACTGACACCCACGACCATGATCCAAGCGTGCGAACTGGCGAAGACGGACGTGCCGCATTATTGCTATCATCCGAAGCTGCCCATCGCCGGCAATTGCCGCATGTGCCTTGTTGAGTTCGGCACCCCCGCTCTCGGCCCGGACCGCAAACCGCTTTTGAATCCCGATGGCACGGCGAAAGTCGTCAAATCGCCGCACCCGGCCATTGCCTGTGCCACACCGGTTTCACCTGGCATGGAGATTTACACGAACACACCCGGCGTGAAACAAATGCGCGAAGGCATGCTCGAATTTTTGCTCATCAACCATCCGCTCGATTGCCCCATCTGCGACCAGGCAGGTGAATGCAAGTTGCAGGAATACTCGGTGGACTACGGCCAGTCAGCCAGCCGCTTTGTGGAGGCCAAGGTTCACAAACCCAAGGCCGTTGACCTCGGCCCACGCATTGTGCTCGACGACGAGCGCTGCATCCTATGCACGCGCTGCATCCGGTTTACGAAGGACATTGTGGGTGATGACGCGCTCGGCGTTGTCAATCGCGGTAGTTTCAACACGCTCACGGCTTATCCGGGCAAAGCTTTCGACAACAATTACACGCTGAACACGGTGGATATTTGTCCGGTGGGCGCGCTCACATCGAAGGATTTCCGGTTCCAGATGCGTGTTTGGTTCCTCAAGGAAACCAAAAGTATCTGCACCAGTTGCGCGACCGGCTGCAACATTCTCATCGGGTCGCGCGAGGGGAAAATTTACCGCTACACGCCGCGCGAAAACGACGCCGTCAACGGCCCGTGGATGTGCGACGCCGGGCGGCTGAATTACAAATGGATTGGCTGCAAGGACCGGCTGAGGGAAGTCAGAAGTCAGAAGTCAGAGGGCAGAAGTGAAAAAGCGACCTGGCCGGCGGCTTTGAGCGATGTTGCGGAAAAACTCAAGAAAGTCCAAGCAGGCTCGGTCGCCATTATCACCTCGGCGCGGCAGACCAACGAGGAACTTTGGCTGCTTTCAAAATTGAAGGCGAAATTCGGCGCGGTCAGTGATTCCATCCCGCGCGTGGGCGAGGGCGACAAGCTGCTCGTGAGTGCGGACAAAAATCCGAACACGAACGGAGCGCAAATGACCGGTATCGCCGCCAGCCCGATGGGAAGCCATTTGCCGAAAATTGCCGACGGCATCCGCGCCGGCAAAATCAAGACACTCATCGTCTTTGGCGAGGATGTCACGAAGCACGGCATCGGCGCGGATTTGCTGGGTGAGCTCGAGACGCTCGTGGTGAGCGACATTTTGCCGAACGCGACGACGAAGCTGGCGCATTATTTGTTGCCCGGCTGCGCCCACGCCGAGAAACGCGGCACGTTCATAAACACGAAGGGCCGCGTCCAGAAATTCATGAAAGCTGTCGAGCCGCCCGGCGAGGCAAGGCCCGAATGGGAATTTTTACACGACCTGGTTTACAACGTTACCGGCCAGGACGGATTCCTGACCATCGAAGGTTTGTTCAACGAAATGGCGAAGGACGTGCCCGCGTTCCACGGATTGACGTGGGCGGGTCTCGGCGACACGGGTGTGACGGTGAAGATTTTAAATGATTGATTGGTTAAATAACTTGAGCGACGCGCAACAATTCGCCCTCTTCACGGCGGTAAAGGTGGTGGCGGTGTTTGCCGTCCTGATGACGATGGTAGCGTACATCGTGCTGGTCGAACGGCGCGTGTGCGCGTTCATGCAGGACCGGCTGGGACCGAATCGCGTCGGGCCGCTGGGCCTGCTGCAACCGGTGGCGGACGCGGTGAAGGCGTTTTTCAAGGAGGAGTTCACGCCGGCGCACGTGCGCAAGATTTATTTCTTCCTGGCACCGGCCATTGCCCTGATGCCGGCCATTCTTAACCTCGCTGTCATTCCGTTTGGATCGAAGATTGGCCATCAGCCGATGGTGCTGGCCAATCTGAATGTAGGCATTCTTTATACGTTCGGCATCGTATCGCTCGGCGTTTACAGCATTGTGCTGGCGGGTTATGCGGCGAACTCGAAATACCCGTTCCTCGGCGGCATCCGGTCAAGCGCGCAGATGATTTCCTACGAAATCTCCATGGGCCTGTCGGTCATTCCGATTTTCCTGCTCGTCGGCAGTTTGAATCTCAATGACGTGGTCAGCTATCAGGCCGGCGCCTGGTGGCACTGGCTGCTGTTCAAGCAACCTCTGGCGTTCGCAATTTTCATCGGCGCGGCTTTTGCCGAAACCAACCGCACACCATTCGATCTGCCGGAAGCCGAGCAGGAACTGGCCGGCGGCTACAACGTCGAATACAGCTCCATCAAATTTGCACTGTTTTTCATGGGCGAATACGCGAACATGATTCTTGCGTCGGCGATGATGGTGACGTTGTTTTTCGGCGGCTGGACACTGCCATGGTTCGGCCTCGACCAGACCGCGACAACGTTGTTGGGCGGCATCGCACACATCGCGATCTTTTTGGCGAAGGTGTTTGTGTTCCTGCTGCTTTTTATCTGGGTGCGCTGGATGTGGCCGCGCTTCCGGTATGATCAGTTGATGGATTTGGGCTGGCGCCGGTTTTTGCCGCTGGCGCTGGCGAACATTGTGGTAACGGCGGTGATTTTGTGGATGCAAGCGAAATGATGAATACCGGACTAACAAATTACGGTTGTCGTCACTCATTAACACCCTGCTTCAGCGGGGTGTTGGTAACGGGCGAAAGACGAAAAACTGTTTTAACAGTTTCCCACGCGGTAGAAAGACAGTGGAAATGAGTCAAGCCTATGTTCCTCCATTCCTATTCGCGTGTCTGGCTACACCCGGTGTGGGCAACGCTGGAGCGTCGTCCATTGCTGACCAAGTCTGCGGCGGTGAAGCTTTCACAGTTCTTGACGGATTATGCGAAGCAGAAAAGCATCCACATGAAGATCAATTTTGTGAACGCCGACCACGTTCACGCGTTGATAGACTTGCCAACGAATCTTTCCATCGAGGAAGTCATGCAGTTGTTCAAGGGTGGCTCGTCGCACTGGATCAACGAGAGCAATCTGATCGCGGGCAAGTTTGGTTGGGGACGTGGTTACGGCGTATTCTCTGTCTCGGAGTCGGGCATCGCGGAAGTTTGCGCCTACATTGCGAATCAGGAGGAACACCATCGGAAGCAGGATTTTGTCGAGGAATTGAAATTGTTCGTCGAACGATACGGGCTGGAGTGGCGCAAAGACTAAAACCGTTGAAACGGTTTCCGCTCACCCGGCTGACTTGCACCCCGCTGAAGCGGGGTGTTAATGAGAGCAGGAATTGCGCGAATCGGTTTGTTCGCACGCGAGAGAATTGAAGATGATAGTTAAACGTAAAAGGCTGAATCTTTGGGAACGGCTTTATCTGCCGGCGATTGCCAGCGGATTCAAAGTCACGCTCCGTCACTTCTTCAAGCGGAAGGTGACGATGCAATATCCCGAGGAAAAGTGTGTTGTGCCCGAAGGCTACCGCGGAGCGCCGTATCTCGTGCGCGACCAAGACGGCAACACCAAATGCGTCTCGTGCCAGCTTTGCGAATTCGTCTGTCCGCCCAAGGCCATCAAAATCATTCCGCCTGGTCCGGCTGGCCCGCCAGCCGACCGTCCGAATGCCGAGAAGATGCCGCTCGAATTCGAGATCGACATGCTCCGCTGCATTTTTTGCGGCTTTTGCCAGGAAGTCTGCCCGGAGGAGGCGATTTTCCTGCAAAAGGATTATTCGCTCACCGGCACGAACCGCGAAGAAATGATTTACAACATGCAAAAGTTGCTCGAACTCGGTGGCACGCACGCCGGTGTTCAGAAATGGAAACACAAACTGGAAGAAGCGAGGGAACAGGAAGGCTTTCCGGTGAAGGTTTAATCCAAAGCAATGGGACTGCCTGACATTTTATTTTACGTGTTCGCGTTCCTGACGCTGCTGTGCGGCGTGCTGGTAATCGCCAATCCGTTCAGCCGCAACCCAGTCACCAGCGCCATGTTTCTCGTGTTGACCATCATTTCGATGGCCGGGCTGTTCGTGTTGCTGCACGCGTTCTTCCTCACGGCGGTGCAAATCCTCGTCTACGCGGGCGCGGTCATGGTGCTGTTCCTCTTTGTCATCATGCTGCTCGATTTGAAGGAGGAGGAACGCCGCCGGGCCAAAAAGTTCGGACTGATCGGCGGATTGGTCTCCGTCGGCGCCATCGCGACCATTTTTCTGAAAGTGTTGGTGACAACCAGCCCCAGCGCCAATTTGCCGGCGCCGATGCTGGAAGGCGAACCCGCCGCGCTCGGCAAATTATTGTTCACGCAATATCTGCTGCCGTTTGAAGTCGTCTCCGTGCTGCTGCTCGTGGCGATGATGGGCGTGATTTTATTGAGCAAAAAGGATTTGAAATGAGAAGAGAAAACGAAGTATTGGAGAGTTGGAGAGTTGGAGTGCTGCAAAAATGCGGGCTCCATCACTCCATTACTCCATTACTCCATCACTCCGCTGTATGACACCCGGACTCGAACATTATCTTGTCGTGAGCGCGCTGTTATTCGCGCTCGGCCTGCTCGGCGTGGTCACGCGCCGCAATCTGCTGGTGATTTACATGTCGCTGGAGCTGATGCTCAATGCGGCGAACCTCGCGCTCGTCGCCTTTTCGCGGTTCAACAACAACCTCAACGGCCAGGTGCTGGTCTTCTTCATCATCACCGTCGCCGCGGCGGAAGTCTCGGTCGGCCTGGCGCTCATCGTCGCGCTCTACCGCAAACGCCAGACCGCGCACGTCGAAGACCTGACCACGATGAAACTTTGATGAAATACGAAGCGTTACCTTGGTTGATTTTGTTTCTGCCGCTGCTGGCAGCGACGGTGATAACGCTTTTCACCCTGCGTTGCCGCACCACCAGCGCGCTCCTGTCCATCGGCGCCGTTGTCATCGGCTTTGTCCTCACGATTGTTTTCATCGCGGCCAATGGCTGGGCACCCATGCCTTCCGAACTGACGACCAACTGGTTGTCCATCGGCAATCTGAACATCGATTTCGGCCTGAAGCTCGATGCGTTGAGCCTGATGATGATGCTCATCGTCACCGGCGTGGGCGGGGCGATTCACATCTACTCGTTCGGCTACATGCGTGAAGACCGCGGGTTCTCACGCTTCTTCGCGTTCATGAGCCTGTTCGCGTTCTCGATGCTCGGCGTCGTACTGGCGAATAATTTCATCCAGCTTTTCATCTTCTGGGAACTCGTCGGTGTGTCCAGCTATCTGCTCATCGGTTTCTGGTTTGAAAAACCCAGTGCGGCGGACGCAGCCAAAAAAGCGTTTTTCACCAACCGCCTTGGTGACTTCGGTTTCCTGCTCGGCATCTTGGTGATGTGGACCGCGCTTGGCTCACTGAATTTCAGCACGCTCCAACAAACTCTCGTTGCCAATCCTGCGGCGCTCGGGACCCTTGCCAGCATTGTCGGTCTGCTGATTTTCTGCGGTGCGATTGGCAAGTCTGCACAGTTTCCGCTGCACGTCTGGTTGCCCGATGCGATGGAAGGCCCAACACCGGTCAGCGCATTGATCCACGCAGCGACAATGGTGGCCGCCGGTGTTTATATGCTTTGCCGGATTATTTTCCTGCTCGACCCGACGGCACTGCAGGTCATCGCTTACATCGGTGGCTTTACTGCATTGCTCACGGCGCTCATCGCCGTCCAGCAAAACGACATCAAACGCATCCTCGCCTACTCGACCATCTCGCAACTCGGCTACATGGTCATGGCCGTCGGCTTAAGCGGCCCGACGCCCGCGATGTTCCATTTGACCACGCACGCGTTTTTCAAGGCGTTGCTGTTCCTCGGCGCCGGCTCGGTCATTATTGCGCTACATCATGAGCAGGACATCTGGAGGATGGGCGGCTTGTGCAAAAAAATGGGCGTCACGTTCTGGACGTTTTTGATCGGCACACTGGCCTTGAGCGGCGTGCCGCCCTTCAGCGGATTTTACTCCAAGGATTCAATTCTGGCGCAGGCGCTTGAACAAAAAAATGTTCCCCTTTTCCTGCTCGGCGCGGCGGTGGCCGGTTTGACAACGTTCTACATGTTCCGGCTGTTCTATGTTGCGTTTCTCGGTAAAGCGAAGACTGAAGCTGCCGAACACGCGCACGAATCGCCCGCCGTGATGACTTGGCCGTTGATTGTGCTCGCGGTGTTCACGGTCATTGGCGGGGTCATTCCCATCAGTGAGATTTACACGGCCCAATTTTCACCCGGCGAATCCGGTGCCTCGCTGATGCAAAGGCTCCTTGAGCCGATTACGCATTCACTGGTAGGAACGCTGATTGGTTTTGCTTTTGTTGCGACCGGCTTTTTCACTGCACAGAGGTTGTATCAGAACGCCGCGAACGATCCGCTGCCCGCCAAGCTTGGTGGTTTTGCCACTGCGATGAAAAACAAGTTTTACTTTGACGAGATTTATGAGGCCACTTTCATCCGCGTGCATGATTTCATCGCGGCGGTGATGGATTGGATTGACCGCTGGCTGGTGGATTGGGCCTGCATCGGCCTGGTACGCGGCGGCACGGATATTTCCGGCCGGGCGCTACGCCTCATGCAAACCGGCAATCTCCAGACCTACGCCTTCCTGTTCGCGCTCGGCGTGGCCGTGGTGCTCTGGTTCGTTTTAGGAAAATGAACTCTGATATTCAACGCAAAGACGCAAAGACGCGAAGACGCAAACTGGAAAGCGACTGCTTTTCCTTGGCGGCCTGGGTTTTTTTCGTCTGGGTGTTTAAGAAAGGCAGGCTGGCATGACAGAGAATGAGATAGCCAAGATTATCGTGGACGCCGCGATTGAGGTACATCGCGAACTTGGCGGCCCGGGCTTGCTTGAAGACGTTTATGAGGAAGCCTTGGCTGAAGAGTTGAGACTGCGCGGCTTGAAGGTGGAGCGTCAGCTTCCCGTTCGGATTACCTACAAAGGCCGCGTCCTCAGCAAACCGCTTCGGCTCGATATGAAGGTTGAAGGCCTGGTGCTTGTGGACAACAAAGCTGTTACCGAATGGAATCCAATCTTCGAAGCCCAAATGCTGACGTATCTGCGACTGACGGGCTTGAAATTGGGACTGGCCATCAACTTCGGCGAGCAGTTTGTGAAGAACGGAGTTCACCGGGTTGTGAATGGATTACCGGAAGCTGTGGATTTTAAACCACAGCTAAAGCGAAAGAACTAGAAAGACGGCCAAAATTGAAAACCGTTTTGATTAAACGCCAAGACGCCAGGACGTCAAGACGCAGAGAATGGAAAGTATTTCCTTTGCGCCTTTGCGCCTTTGCGTCTTTGCGTTAAAAAAGAAATGTCACCTTTGACTTACATTTTCGGTTGGCCGTTGTTGGCGGCGATGGTGCTGGTGTTCGTGCCGCGCAATTACCGTGTCATCATCCGTGCCGTCGCCCTGCTCGCCACGTTCATTTCGATGCTGCTGGCGGTGAAAATGTTTTGCCAGTTTGTCACCGGTCATGCGGGCTATCAGTTCGAGCAGCAAATCCCGTGGGTCGAATCACTTGGCATCAGTTATCACGTCGGCGTGGACGGCTTGAACGTCGGATTGATTTTGATGGGTGCAATCGTGGCGTTTGCGGCGGCGTGTTGCTCGTTTGAAATCCAGTCACGAGAGAAGGAATTTTACATTCTGCTGCTTGTGATGACCGGCGGCATCCTTGGTGCGTTCGCGTCGCTGGATTTGTTCTTCTTTTATTTCCTGCATGAACTCGCGCTGGTGCCGACGTTCATCATGATCGGCGTCTGGGGCCGCGGCGAACGGAAGAACTACGCGACGTTCCAGATCACGCTTTACCTCAGCATCGGCGCCCTGATTGCGCTCATCGGCCTCATCGCGCTTTACCTGCAATCCGGCGCGAACACGTTCGACATCCCGAAACTCACCGAATACGTCCAGGCGCATCCGCTGGCGGCGCACTCGCAGAACTTTATCTTCCCGCTACTGTTGTTCGGTTTTGGCATTTTGGTTTCGCTCTGGCCGTTCCACACCTGGGCGCCGCTGGGTTATGGTTCCGCGCCGTCGCCAACGGCCATGCTGCACGCGGGAGTGCTGAAGAAGTTTGGTCTCTATGGTTTGATTCGCATCGCGCTGCCGTTGCTGCCGCAGGCGGCGCAACACTGGATGCAAATTCTCGCCTGGCTCTGTCTCGGCAACATTCTTTACGTCGGCTGGGTGGCAATGCGGCAACGCAACCTGAACCTGCTCATCGGCAATTCCAGCGTGGCGCACATGGGTTTCATCTTCCTCGGCATCGCGAGCCTGAATCTCATTGGCGTAACCGGCGCGGTGATCATCATGATCGCGCACGGATTTCTTGCCGCGCTGACGTTCGGCTTGAGCGGCTACATTTACCGGCAGACCGGCACGCTGGAGATGAAGGAACTCGGCGGGCTGGCGCGTAAACTGCCGTTCATCGGCACTGCGCTGTTGATGGCGGCGCTGGCCAGTTGCGGTTTGCCGGGGTTCGCGAATTTTGTCGGTGAAATCACAGTGTTCTTTGGGGCGTGGAAGGTCTTTCCGTTCGTGACAGTGCTGGCAGTTTGGGGCGCGTTGCTGATCGGCGCGCTCTACATGCTGCGCGCGATGCGAAACGTTTTGCACGGCCCATTGCCGGAAAAGTGGTCGGGCATTCCCGACGCAACGCACGTCTGGCGCAAACTGCCCTACGCGTTGCTGCTCGCCAGCTTGCTGGTGTTTGGCTGCTTCCCGCGATTGCTGACGGAAAAAATCACGCCGGACGTGGAGAAGATTGTGAAAATGGTACGAGGTGAAACGGTTGCTGTGGGTAGCACCCGCGTCTCGCAGGTTCAATTCGGCGTCCCGCCGAATTGCGTCGGCGCGCGCACGATTGGTTTTGATCAGACGAAAGACAGCAAGCTGGGTCAGCGAACAGTTTCGGGCGTGACGCCCGAAACAACCCGCGAGACGCGGGTGCTACACAATATTTCCGTCCGCGCTTTGGAAAGTAATACGATTTTGAATTGATGAACGCATCCCTGCTCAATCTGGAAATCTGGGTGATCGGCCTCGGCCTCGTGCTGATGCTCGCGGATTTTTGGATGCCCGCCGAACGCAAGCGCTTCCTTGGCTACGCGGCAGCGGCGGCGCTGGCGGTGTTGCTGGTCATGAATTGGAACAATGGTGCCACCGGTACCGCCTTCAACGGCATGTTCGTCGAAGACGGGTTGGCGGTGTTTTTCAAACGCTTTTTCATCGTCGCCGCCATTCTCGTGCTGTTCATGTCGGCAGAATTTTCCGACTGCATGGCCACTGGCATTTCGGAATATTATTCGCTTATCGTCTTCGCGCTGTCGGGAATGTTGTTTGCCGCGTCGGCGAACAACTTCGTGATGCTGTTCGTCTCCATTGAGCTGATCACCGTCACGTTTTACGTGCTCACGAGCTTTCAACGCAACCGGCTCGTGTCGCTCGAAGCGGGTGTGAAATACCTGATACTCGGCGCGTTATCATCGGCGTTCATGGTTTATGGCATCGCGCTGGTGTGGGGGACGACCGGCAAGCTCAACTTCAACGAACTGGCATTGGTCGCAGCTCAATTTGCCGGGAATAAAATATTCCTGCTCGGCGTGGTGCTGGTGCTGGTGGGGCTCGGTTTCAAGATCGCAGCGTTCCCGTTCCAGATCTGGGTGCCGGACGTTTATCAAGGCGCGCCGACACCGACGACGGCTTTCCTGGCTGTTGGCTCAAAGGCCGCCGGGTTCGTTTTATTGCTGCGCGTTTTGTTCACGGCAATTCCAGGCGTAACGGCGCATTGGGCGAACCCGCTCATCATCATCTCCGGCATCACGATTCTTTACGGCAACTTGTGCGCGATCCCACAGCAAAACGTCAAACGTCTGCTGGGTTATTCGAGCATTGCGCACGCGGGTTATCTGCTGCTGGGCGTGGCGGCGTTGAGCGCGAGTGGTCAGGCGGCGATTCTTTATTACCTGAGCGGTTATCTGTTCACGGTGCTGGGGGCGTTCACGGTCATTTGCCTCGTGATGCGGCATCTGGACAGTGAAGACATTTCCGCACTGGCCGGATTGAATCAGCGTTCGCCGCTGCTGGCCACGACGATGACGCTGGCGATGGTGTCGCTGGCGGGCATTCCGCCCATGGCCGGATTTTTCGGGAAGTTTTTGTTGCTGAAAGCCGTTCTGGAACAAGGCGCGACGAATCCGGGTTACTATTGCCTCGCGTTCACGGCGCTCGCGGGCGTGGTGATCTCGCTTTACTACTATGGCGGCGTCATCCGCGCGATTTACTGGAGCAAGGACGCGCCGGCGGATTTGTCGCCGATTTTACTTTCCGGCCCGGCCAAGGTTACCATCGCGATTTGCATCGCCGGAATGTTCTGGATCGGTTTGTTTCCAAACACGATGCTCAACCTTGCCACGGCAGCGGTGAAGGCGTTGGGGATTTAATTACACCACCCGCATCTGCACGGCGTTCACGATTTGTTCGCCGACGCGGATGGAGCCGACGATGACCGCGGTGGCGCTGGATTTCAGACGGCCCTGTTTCACGAGGATTTTCAGCGCCGCTTCGATGGTATTTTCCGGGTTGATGAGGTCAAAGGGGACGACAAACGGAGTAACGCTCCAACTCAGGGTCGGGCCGCCGGCCGCTTCATTGCCGGGGCACAACGCGTAAATTTTTGAGTGACGCGGCCGGAGCCAGCCGTAGCCGGTGTTATTTCGCGGTTCCGGTGGAGTTGGTTCCGGACGCACTTAGAGGAAGATTAACCAAATAAACAAGCACTTGTTCCGGCGGCACCCGGCCAAAGGCAAACGGCAACGGACCGCAAAGGGATGTATAAAAACCTGCACCCACACTCATGTTCATGGTCGTCAGCCAGTTTGGACCGGGAACAAGGATACTTTTTTGTTGGGTTACGAGCGTCTCATCTACTGGATAAGTATTCGGATTATTTAAAGGAATGGCCACGTAATCACCTGATTGTACACTATTGTCAAAATCCAATGCCGATGCACCGGCTGCTTCCATGTAGTATTGAAACCCATGATGTCCTTGAAACCAGAACGTGTGATTGCCATGGCCGTATCGGGCTTGTGCTTCCTGTGCGGTCTGACGCACCGCCCACGCGAGCAGGAAGTCTGATCTGGCCACCAACAAGGCCAGTACCGCGCCAGTTGCCAAGGGCGCTATAATCATTGCCCGCGTAATCTTCACTCCTTCGCCGGCCCGTTGATCGAGTCGACGGGCGATGAAAATTCCTGTGGGAACCGCCATGGGGAGAATCGAGCGGCCGTTAATGGTCCAGTTGAAGAGGGCTGTGAAAACAAATGTTCCCCCCAGCCATAATCCCAGCAGCGACGAATCGGCATCGCGCCGTTTGCAAACGTCCGCCGCCGCCAGCGCCAATACGCTGATTCCGCCGGCTCCCCAAAAGACAAGTTGCATCGCAACAGCGTTGGGCGAGGTGGCATCCGACGAGGCGAATTGTTTGGCGACGGGAGTTCCGACGCATAACAGGGCGGTGACAAGCACCGAGATTGCCATTCCCATCGCCAGCGTGGCGGGTCGCCATAAAATGGGTGTGAAGAAAACCGACACCGCCAGACACCCGCCGGTGAAGGCCAGCGCGGTCAGCACGGCTTGCGCCTGGGCTGGGTTGACCGATTTTCGGAACCCCACGGCATAATTGCCTGCGTCTGACAGCAGGCCGTGTCCGTAAAGCGCCTGCATGGTTATCAGGTAGACAGCCAGGATCCCCACCGGAATAATGAAGTAACCCACCCAGTTCTTTATCCGATGTTTGCCCAGCAGGCTCCACGCGGCCAGCAATGGCAGGAGACAGATCCCGTAGTACTTCGTAAGAGCCGCCATCCCTATTAAGAGCGCGGCCCCGGACAGACGCAACGGATCATTATGGTCTGTCCCTTCAAGCCATAGCACAATCGCCCAGACCCAGAAGGCCAGCATCAGCACGTCGCACATCAGCGTCGTGCTGGAAACCAGGAAAACCGGGGTGAACAAGGTTATGCTGGCGGCCAACACCGGTCGGCTGCAAAAGCGTTTTGCCAGGCGATACGTTCCCAGGATCGCGGCCAGCACCGGCAGCACAAAGACCGCGTGCAATGCGGATTCGCTCCAACCCAGGATGGTGGCGCCAACGGCCAGGTAATAACAGGCAAGCGGAGGGTTCTTCGTGGTTTCCCACATCGGTTGTGCCCGACCGTACCAATTGACGCTAAAATCATAGGGACGGCCGGGTTGAGCTTGAATGTTTCGGGCCACCCAGATGAAAAGCGGGTCGTCAATATTGAATGGCTTGGTAACAAAGAGACTGAGCGTAACCAGCGTCATCAGGGTGAGCACCCAGCACGGATTGGCCGCCAGCCAGGCCAGTATTCTGTTCGGCGTCTTGGCACCAGAGGGCAACAACCGCATGGTCGCTATTTTAATGCACTTCCACAGCGATGAAAGTTTTTTCTGCCGCCGCACAAAGCACCCGAATGCGTCTACACCACCCGCATTTGCACGGCGTCCACGATTTGTTCGCCGACGAGGATGGAGCCGACGATGACCGCGGTGGCGCCAGATTTCAGACGGCCCTGTTTTACGAGGCTTTTCAGCGCCGCTTCGATGGTATTTTCCGGGTTGATGAAGTCGAAAGGAACCGAGATGAAAAAACTGAAATGGACTTGCCATTGTCCGGCCGGGCCGCCATATTGCATTTTAAATTCAAGACTGATTTTATGGCTGACGCTGCAAATCGCTATCCCGAAAACGTCCCGGGCAAATACTACGTGGACAACCAGTGCATTGACTGCGACCTGTGCCGCGAGACGGCGCCGGATAATTTCAAACGCAACGACGACGGCGGATACTCACTTGTCTACAAACAACCGGCATCGCCGGAAGAGGAAGCCCGCTGCAAAGAAGCCAAGGAGGGCTGTCCGGTCGAGGCCATCGGCGACAACGGCGTCTAGTCTGGCGCTCAGACCGCGGTGGAAATGCCGGAGTCCGCCGGCAATGAAACGCGGACGACCCCGGGCTGGCCGGCCTGCGGCGGAACAATTTCCAGCTTGCCGTGATGCGTTTCGATGATTTTCCGGCTGACGGTCAATCCCAGACCCAAACCAACGTTGCGCGTGGTGAAAAACGGCGCGGGCGCTTTTCGCGCAGCCTCAGCGGTAAAGCCGGCCCCGTTGTCCTGAACCTCAATCTGAACGTCCGGCGCGCCGGCGCGATTGGCATCGGTGTGCAATGTGACGCCGATTTTCGGCTCCTTGGGATTCGCCTGAAGCGCATTGAGCATGATTTCAGCCAGCGCGTGTTTGAGCGCGGCGCGGTCGCCGGTAATGACAACGGGTTTGCCAACGGTTTCAAATTGCATCTTGCCGGCATCGGCGGACTGATGTTGGCGCGCTTCCTGATAGGCTTCCTCGATCAATTTCCCGACGGTGAAAGTCTCCTGTTCGATGTGCCCTTCGCGCGCGAGAAAACGCATTTGATTGATCAGCCGCGTGACGCGCTTGACGCCGTCGGCGAGGGCCTGGTCGAGTGATTCGCGGAATTCCCGGTCCTTGTATTTCTCCGCGAGCAACTGCTGGTGCGTGGCCAGCGGCACGAGCGCGTTGCCGATTTCGTGCGCGAGCCGGTCGGCCATGGATTTGATGAGGCGCAGGTTGGCGGCCTCGACTTCCAGGCGGCGCAACTGTTCGGTCTGGGTGAGATCATCGGCGGTCAGCAACGCCGAAATGGGCACGGTGGAATTCCCATGCCGAAACGGCACGACACTGACGCTGTAAACCGTGCCCGGCGAATTTTCCGGTTCGTAGCGATAGGGCCCCATCGCCGCGCCGGTTTTCAGGACTTGATAGATTTTCGCGCCGAGCACCTGCGGCAAATCGCTGAATTCGAGATCGCCGGTGCGTTTGTTTTTCTGGCCGAAGTGGCGGCGCGCAGCCTTGTTCGCGTGGAGCACTTTCAGGTCGCGTCCGACGACAATGCACGCGCTGCTGAGTTCGCGCAGCACGTCGGTCATCATCTCATGGTTGCCGGCCAGCCGGTCATGCAGTTCGATATTGCAGAGGGCGAGGCCGACCTGTTCCAGCAGATGGAAAATGAGCTCCAGTTCGGCGTTGACCAGCGGTTCGCCGGTGATGCGCACATCGAAAACGGCCACGCCGGCAATCGCTTCACGGTCGGGAATGGGCACGGCGACCTGCGCGCCGAGCAATTCAAATTCCTTTTGCGTTTCGACGTCGGCGCGCGCCTCGTCGCTGTCGCGGCGGAGAATCCGGCCGAGCCGGGAAAGCTGGCCGCCGATGCCGGAATCGAGCGAGAGTCCCAAATGTTCGAGCAAACCCGGCGAAAGGCCGATGGCGGCGACGGCACGCAACCGACGGCTGTCCTCCGGCAAGGTTGTTTCCGCGAACGGCGAGGGACGGTTCAGGAAGATGGCAGCGCGGTTGACACTGAGAATTTCGCGGAGGAACAGCAGAAATTGTTTCAACATCGCCTCGGCGTCCAGCGAATGGGTGAGTATGGACGAAAAATTGCTCAGCACATCAAGCGTTTGTGACGCGTTGATGACGCGGTTGGGCGACAGTTCGGGCGTTTGGAAAAACGGGGTTCGCGATGGCATCGGCGCGGGTGGCGGAGGCGCTTGTGTCGGGCGCTGGGTTGCCGGCGCATTCCATAAACGTTCCAACAACGAATTCAAAAGCCGGCTGCGAACGGGTTTCGCCAGCACGTGGGTGACGCCGCGCAAAAAAGCCTCCTCTTCCCACTCGGATTGGGTGTTGGCCGTGTAAGCAATGAGGGGGGATTTGGCGTCGCGGCGGCGGAGGCGTTCGATGACCCAGACGCCTTCGACGCCCATCAAATCCACGTCGAGAATGCAGGCGTCGGCAAGTCCATGCACAAGCAGCGGCTCGGCTTCATCAACATTGAGGCGATGAACGACCTGGCATTGTTCCGGATTCAGACTCGCGCGAATTGTTTCGGCGAAATCCGGATGAGGAGACAATACCAAAATGGTTTTCATCGCACTTCCAAGAAAAGATGCCAATACTCGGTTGCCACTTCTGTCCGGGTATATTCCACAATTCAAGCCAAAAGGTCAATGGAATCTTGAAGCAATGATGCGGATTTTATGGCGTAAAACCGGGAAATTATCCACTGGCGAGCAGTTTTTCCCAAAGATTTTCGTTCAGCAGCGCTTTTTGAAGGAATTCCGTGTCGGACGGCGATGAAACGACCGGTTCGGACTTGAGCGGCAGGTGGAGGGTGAACGTCGTGCCGTAACCGTGCTGGCTTTTGGCTTCGATTTTGCCGCCGTGATGGTGGACGATGAAAAAGCAGGCAATCAGATTGATGCCGTATTCGGACGGCACGCTGCTACGCACAACAAACGGATCGAAGATGACGCGCAAAGCTTCCTCCGGCAGGCCCGGCCCGTTGTCGCTGATTTGAACGACGATTTCCGGTTTGGCCCCGGCATTCTTCAATTCCGCCGATAAGGTGATGCGGCTGCCGGCGGGCAGCATGTCCAGTTCGTCCTTCAGCAACAATTCAAACAGCCGGTAAAATTTCGGCTGGTCCACATGCAGCGCAGGCAACGAATCGGGAATCGTGTTGTCAATTTCGATCCGCCGGGCGGCGAATTGGTCCTTGAGCGGGGCCAGCACCGCACTGACGGCCTGGTGCAGCAATACTTCGTCGGCGAATTGCGACGAGGCATTGTTTTCCGACGCCGCCCAAAGGTCCTTGAGCAGGCTGTTGATTTTTTCAATCTGCGACTGGACGTTCTGGTGATACTCCTTCCAAAATTCGGGGTTGCGCAGGGCGTTCAAATCCGTTTTTTCCTCGGCCATTTTCGCGGGCGCGAGGTCGAGAAAGGTTTTTACCGCGACAAGCGAGTTGCGGATATGATGGCTCAACCCGGCGGCCAGCAGGCCGAGGCTCACAATGCGGTCGGCGATCATCATGTTGCGCAACACGGACATTTTTTCGCGGAGCAACTGGTCGCGTTCGGCCTGCACCATGAAAAATTCCAGGCCCTGCTTGAGCGTGAGCTCGAATTGCGGCGGGTCCCAGGGTTTGGTGACGTATTTGTAAATCGCGCCGCTGTTGACGGCGGCGATGGCGGCGTCCATGTCCGCGTAAGCCGTGACCAGCATGCGCAAAACATGCGGGCGCAATTGCCGCGCCCGCTCCAAAAGCCAGACGCCTTTTTCCCCGGGCATCCGCTGGTCGGTCAGCAGCAGGCCGATTTCGTCGGCGTGCTGTTCGAACAGTTTGAGGCCGTCCTGGGCATTGGCCGCCGTCAAAATCCGAAACCGATCCCCAAAGGCGCGGGTGAAGTATTTTAAAGACATTTCCTCATCATCCACGTAGAGGATGGCGAATTTTTTATAGTCGTAGAGATTTTCCATGTCCGGCTTTCAGTTGGTTGCCTGATTTGTCCTGACGGGGAATTCCAGCGTAAATTCACAGAACTTTCCCGGCTCCGTTTTCACCGAAATCCTTCCCCCGGACTCCTGCACGATGCGGTAGCAGATGCTCAACCCCAGCCCCATTCCTTCACCCACGTCTTTCGTGGTGAAAAAAGGGTCGAAAATCTTGT
>JBEKYY010000013.1:0-87134 GCA_049510395.1 Verrucomicrobiota bacterium | reverse complement strand
GCTCAATTTCCCGGGAGATCGCTCGGCCATCATTCAAAGCAGTTGGCTCGATCCAAGAAAAATCAGGGAAATGACCATTGTGGGCAGCAAAAAAATGATCGTTTACGACGACGTTTCACCACTCGAGAAAATCCGGGTTTTCGACGCGCGAGTTGAAAGACCGCCCCATTATGACACCTTCGCTGAATTTCATTATGCTTATCACTACGGGGATGTTCACGTTCCTTACATCAAACAGGAGGAACCGTTAAAAACTGAATGCCAGCATTTTCTGGATTGCATCAATCAGGGGACAACCCCCTTGACCGGTGGCAAACAAGGTCTTGAATTGGTCCGCATTTTGGAGGCGTCTTCCAAATCGCTGAAAAGGGGCGGAGCCTCAGTCAATCTTTCAGGCCAGGAAACTGGCAACGGTTGGACGCCGTCGATTCCCGAACCTGCTATTTTGCTGGCACTGAATCGTTAAGGTCAGTCCCATCCCGGCCATTGACTTCACTTCCACTCATACCCGACACGTGCGGTGGCACTCCTGCCGCGCACGAGTACTCCACTGAAGACGTTTAGCGCCGCCGTCAGCAGGCAAACGCCTGTTACACCCAGCAACGGTATCAACAGCGTGCTCGCCAGCAGCGCGCCGAGGGCTGCGCCCACGAAATCCGCCGTGTAAAGCTGTGACGCGCCCGTTGCCGTGCCGTCGAACTGCAGTTGGTTTGCCAGCGGGAACTGCGCGCCGACCAGCACCGCGAGAATCAAAGTCAGCAGCGCGATGACGGCTTGAATGACAACAAACGCGGGAACTGCGCTGCTCAGACGATTGAGTGAAAACAGGAGTGCCGGCAGCAGCAACGCAAGTGCGGCAATGGCAAAAGCAAGGTAGCGCAGGCATCTTGCCTGTCTTTGGTAGGGCGCGCTCTCCGAGCGCGCCGTAGCGGCGTGCTGAGGACAGCCCGCCCTACCTTCTTCAAGGTTTGTAGGCGCTCGATTCGCCCACGCCGCCCCAACCGCCAGCCCAACCATGAAAACCGTCACGATCACGCCAACCTGATGATAGACCGAGCCGCACAAAACCTGAAAGGCCAGCAGCAGCACGACCTCCAGCGCCGACCCCGCGAAGCCCGACGCAAAGAGCACGAGCGCCGGTCCGCGTCCATCCTTCGCAGTGCTACGCCCGTCCTCCGCAGTAGCTCTGCTACGGAGGATGGAGAGGACAGGCAATCGAATGAGATACACGAGCAGCAACAGCAACAGCACCGCTTGCAGCGCGCCGAAGCTCAAGGTGAACTGACTCATCCAATGGCGCAGGTGGTAAAAGTAAAGCATCGGACTGAAATCCCGGTTCATCGCGGCGGGTTGCGACACCGCACGCTGGATGTCTGCCATCCGGTCGGCGGTGAACATGGCGTCGAGATAATGCCGGTTCACGAGCTTCGTCAGAATGCCATGCACTTCGACTTGTGCGGCGATGTCGCCGTGCAGTGGGCCGTCGGACGCGAGGAAGAAAACCCGGCCTCCGGGCAACACCAGAATGTTGGCGAACGACTGTTTCAACGACCAGTGCGCCGAAGCCAGCAGTTGCGCCAGTTCTGGGCTTACATAGTTTTCGTAACGGCCCAGTGCGAACGAGAGCACGCCGCCATCGGCCAGCACCCGTTTGACCCCGCTGAAAAACTCGACCGTGAAGAAGCGGTTGAGCTGTGCCGTGGACGGGTCGGGCAGCGCGAGGATGACGACGTCGTAGCGGTTGGTCGTCTGCCGCACGAATTGCCGCGCGTCGGTGGCAATCACCCAGATGCGCGGATCGGCGAAGTGCTCCGGCAGGAAGCGGCGGCCGGTTTCGATGACGAGCGGGTCGAGTTCCACGCAGTCCACCCCGGCGACGTTGTATTTGAGGATTTCCTTCGCCACTCCGGCAACGCCGCCTGAAACCAGCAGCACCCGCCGCGCATCGGGCCGCTGGGCCATGGCATAGTGCGCGGCTTCCTCCACCTGCTCGACGTTCGGTGTGGACACAATAGCGATGCCGTTCTCGATGAAATTGGTCTCGCCCCCCGATTCCGTGACCACCAGCCGGCCGTAAGGCGAGTTGGCGCGGAACAAGACGTTCTGGCCGGGGAATTGGAGCGAGGTCGAGAGCGCGTCGGAGTGGACGAGCCAGACGAAAGCGGCAATGCCCGCGGCCAGTATCAAAATGAAAATCTCCCAGTGCAGCGGATTTGCAAGTGGAACCACTGGTGCTTTTCCAGGTTCCCCCTCACCCGGTCCCGCTTCGTGCGGACCACCCTCTCCCCCGCCGGCGGCGGGGGAGAGGGACGGGGCGAGGGGGTGCGATATTGCTTTACCAAGCCATGCCGCGGCTGTGAGGTTCAACAGGGCCGGCACGGCGAGCAGTGCGATGTGGTCGAGAAACCGCACCAACACGAAGCTGAACAGCGCGCCGCCGACCACGCTGCCCAGGCTGTCGGCGACATAGACGCGGCCCGCGCCCGACGCGTCGCCGCGCCGGTTGAGAATCGAGCACGCCAGCGTCAGGGTGTACCCGGCGACGATGCAAAACGGCAGCAACAAAACCGCGGCGCTCAGGACGGTTCCCGTCACGCCCACCTCCGCGCCCCGCACAAAGACCACGTTGCGCAGGGCACGGACGGCAAACACCTGCGCCAATGGAATTACGGCGATGAAGATTTGCGCGGTGAACAGGACGGCCAGGGGATTGCGGAGTTTGTCAGCCGTCCGGCCCAGCGAAGTTCCCAGGCCCGTGAGCAGCAGCCAGAGGCCGAGCGCGATGCCCAGCACCATTTCATTACCCGCAAAGGCGCAGAGCAACTCGCGCATCAGCGCCAACTGCGTCATCACCGAGGCCATTCCCAACCCGGCGAGCGCCCAAAGCACCGGCAGCCGGCCACGGTCAGCAGGCGGGAGATTCGGGGTGTCAGCGGCCATCAAACATTCCTTTTACTTTTCCGATTCCTTGAATGCTTCGACGTGATAGATGAGGACGGAGGTGCCGGGTTTGCGCCAATCCCCGGGCGCGCAGCCCGCCTTTTCGGAAAGGTGATTCAGGAACTCGACCTTGTCCGGCAGTTGTTCCCAGACCTGGGGCAGAAATGTCGCGCCACGGCCGTCAAGCTTGAGCACCACGCCATCCTTGCCGGGCTGCAATTTCGCCAGCAAATCTTCCGGTGAAGTGAACGGCAACGGCTTCGGCTCGGTCAACACGCTGATTTCGATTTTGATTTTGCCCGCTTCACCGGGCTGCACCGGCAGGAAGCGCGGGTCGCGGATGGCCGCGTTCCGCGCGTTGTCCACCACGGCCTGATAAAGTGATTCCTGCGGCGAAATGTGGCCGATGCAACCCCGCAACTCGCCATTTTCCGTCAATGTCACGAAACAGGCCCTGGTTTCCGATAATTTGGGCGGCATGCTCCTGGCGTTGGCCTCAAATCCTGACAAGTCCGGATTGGTCACCACACAGGTCAGGGTTCGGCGGGCCAGGTCCAGCAGTAATTTTCTTTCCGGAGCCGCGTAATTTTCCTGTGCGGGCGCGTAGAATGCGATGGCGCTGTAACCAACAACACCGTGGCTCTTGTCGCCCGAGGTGTCGCCGCTGTTGCGATAATCCAGCAACCGCGCCTGCCATCCATTCTGGCGTGCCAGGTGCAGCAGCGCTAGAATGGGAAGTTTGCCACATGCCTCCTGGTTTTCCATGGCCCCGATGTCCAGACTGCACACTGCCTTGACGCAACGGTCATCCAGCGCTTTGGCATCGTCATAAGGATGGTAATGGCTCAAATCCGAACTCACCACGAGCAGGGTTTTGTCGTCGAGTTGTGTCGCCACCGCCCGCGCCACCTGCGCCGGATCCGCGTTGCCGATCACCACCGGCAAAATGGCGAAATTTGTCAAAACCTTTTGCAAAAATGGGACCTGGACTTCGGCGGAATGTTCCCAGGTATCCGGCGTGTCCTTGCCCGGGTCGGGCGCCGGCTTGGATGACTGCGGCCACCAGGCGGGACGTTGCACCGGACAACAAGGCTCGCTGAGGCAGGGACTGATTTTTGCCAGCGCCCGGGCTTTGGGAGAGATTGGCACCAGCCCGAGCGGCGTGCGATAGGCATCCACCGCCGGTACCGACGCCCCGTCAAAAAGCGCGTAATGGCTCGGAGCCAGAATGATTACCGTGTCGAACCGGCGTCCAACCAGGTTTTTGTAGGCGTAGGCCGCGGTCGGGCCGGAAAACTCGTAGCCGGCATGGGGACAAACGATGGCTTTAAGGTCTCCAACCGGGACGATGGGTGCGGCGGCGAGCAGACGGTCAATCATGCGTGACAATTCGGCCGGGTCTTTCGGATAAAACAGCCCCGCCACGGCCGGCTCCCGCACCAGTTGTTTTGTGACGGCCTTGGGCGTTTCGACCTGCGCCTGGCGTTCATCGCCAAGAGACGTTTTTCGTTCCACCGACGCCAACAGCACTGCCATCAGCGCTGCCGCCGTGATCGCGCCCGCCAGGATGAACCATCTTGACCGCTTGACGCGGGACAAGCGTTCTATCGGTTCACCGCTCACCGCACCAATGAGAAAAAAGTTTATCATGAAGTTCATAAACATCCTTTGGTTTGACCCGGGAAATTTTCGGGAACAGAAACCTCTGTGCCAACAACAACCCGCCGCCGCCGGTAGGAACGCCGGTTTCCAGCCGGCTTTCGGACCAGCTCGCGCCAACCCGCCAGCACCAACCCACTCATGCCCCCCTTTTATCAAATCGCGGCAAACCGTTCAACCACTCAAGAAGATCCGTGACCTCTCCCGACACGACCGAACTCCGCCACCCCTGCGCTCGCTCCGGTTATCGCTCCATTCCGGCAGCAAAGTTTCGTATGCGTCTGACGGAGCACGTCTGGTTTCAGGCGTCATCCTCTCACGCTCCAGCGGCCCGCTCCAGATGTATCCCCCCAGCCGGATACCTTGTTTCGCGGCGTTGAAATCGCCCGCCCGCTTCGCAAAATTTACGGCTCGACCACTGCACTCATGGATTGGAAGGTTTGGACTTGGCCGAGATTTGCCAGCGCAACTCTTTTATCCGCTTTTGAGCATCTGTGAATTGTTGAGGAGTCAACTCCTTTCTCAGAAGATCGCGGCTCTCTGCTGCATCTGAATCCGCCTTGGCAGCCATGCTAAACCACGCATACGCCTCCACTTTATTCTTCGCCACGCCCTGGCCATTGGTGTAGCAGTAGCCCAGATTGAATTGAGCCTCGATGTGACCCTGCTCGGCGGCCTTGCGATACCACTTCACCGCCTCAACATAATCCGTCGCCACGCCCTGGCCACTGTCATAGCAGCAGCCCAGATTGGATTGAGCCGGGGTGTAATTCTGTTCGGCGGCTTTGCGATACCACTTCACCGCCTCCTCTTTATCCTTCCTCACGCCCTGGCCATTGGCGTAGCAGTAGCCCAGATTGAATTGAGCCGGGGCGAAATTCTGCTCGGCGGCCTTGCGATACCACTTCACCGCCTCACCATAATCCTTCGCTACGCCCCGGCCATCATCATAGCAGAAGCCCAGATCGAATTGAGCTTCAGCATCTCCCTGCTCGGCTTTGGCTTTATATTCTAGAAATCTGCCAGGAATTGCGCCGCCTTTCGGTGCGGCGGTGCGGGTCGAACGCAGGCCAGTAATGTAATTGAAGACGGCGCTTAGAAAGCTTCTCATTGAGTTGAAACTTACGCTTTGGCCATCAAGACCTGCAAGCCAAATCCTTTTGCCGCTGCCGCCATTGAAAGCGATTCATCCTTTCATCGTGCGAAACTGGCGCAAGGCGACCAAGGGATCGATTCGGGTCAGTAAAAAATGCGCCCAGTGATTTTGCCAACGCTGCCAGAAGGTCTGTGACTTCCGCCATTGGTGAAGCTCGATTCGTCGAGAGTGTTTTAGCAGGCGCTCAAAAATTTCCCGCGCTGCAACGGTAACCGGCTCGTCTTCGAGACGCAGCATCAGTTCGTAGTTCAGATTGAGGCTGCGAATGTCGAGATTGGAGGAGCCGATGTAAACTGCCCCGTCGCTGAGAACCAGCTTGGCATGCAGAATCTGTGGTTGATACTCGTAAATCTCCACGCCGGCTTTCATCAGGCGGCGATACAAACTCCGGCCCGCCAGTTGCGAAACCAGGACGTCGGATTGGCCGGGCAGAATCAGTTGCACGCGTCCGCCGCGCCGCGCCACGCGCATCAAATCCCGTCGCAGCCGCCGGGTCGGCAGAAAATACGCGCTCACGATCCGCACCTCGCGGGCCACGGCCAGATCCTGATACAACGCGGTTTGAAAAGGGCTGGCCCCGCGACCGGGATGACTCAGCAATAATTCCCCGGCCGGTATTTGGGGCGGTTTGCGTTTGCGTTTGAATGCGCGCAATCGCATCAGCGGGTTGCGGCGAAAATCCGACAGCGCGAACAATTCATCGAACGATGCCACCAGCTCCCCGGCCAGGGCGGGATTTTCAATCCGGACGCCCACGTCGCACCAGCCGCGCGTCACGCCGTCGCCATCGTATTCATCGGCCACATTGAATCCGCCAATGACCATCGTGGCGTCATCGCAAACCAGCAGCTTGCGATGATTGCGCACCCCGAACCGCCAGAGATGGAGATGATTGAAGCGGCGCACTTCCGCACCGGCGGCAACGAGCGGCTCAAAAAAATCATCCGGCAACAGCCACGAACCGAGCGCATCCACCAGGATTTGGACGCGCACGCCGCGCTGCGCCGCCGCCAGCAACGCTCCCAAAAATTGCCGTCCCAGCTTTCCGTCGGAATAAATATAAATTTCCAGCCGGATGGATTTCTGCGCCGCCGCCATGGCCTCCAGCATGGCCGGAAAAATTTCCTGCCCCGCGCAGAGCCATTGCCAGGGAAAGGATATTGGAGCAGCCATGATTCCCCGTAATTTCCCAGATTCAAACCGGCAATCAACCTTCAACTTGTAGGGGCTCCATGAGTGCAACTCGACACATCCACCAATGACGGTAGGGCAAACCTGCCGGTTTGCCTCAATCTCACCAACAGCAATGGCCGTGCTCCTCGGCCATCATCCCCGGCGGCGGAGCAGCACCGCCCTACCCATTGTATTATTTGTCACGGGGAGGAGATTGGAGCATTGGCGCTGGCAGGTGAATCAATGGATTTACCCGGCCCGCTCGTTCCCGACAGCCAAGTCAACACCGGCGGGACCAGGTCGGCAAAAAAATACGTCGCCGCCTCGTGCGTGGCCTCGGGCACCACAATCAACTCGCTGCCGGGCGCTGCCAACGCGCGCAATTGTTCCACGTCAGCCACCGGCGTAATCTCATCCTCCACCCCGGCCACAAAAAGCGCCGTGACCGGGTGCCGGATCAGTTCGGTGGTGGTGTTGAGTTCATCGGCGGGGACGTTCAAAACGGAAGGCAGTTTTTTTAACCCGGCCTTGATAAACGCTTCCGGCATCCAGCCGGCGTATTCGTGGCAGAGGTTCAGGACGGCATTGGACAATCCGGCGTAGGGCGCAATGGCCACCACCGTGTGGACGCGCGGCTCGACTGTCTTCCAGCGCAACGCCAGCGCCGCGCCGTAAGACTCGCCGAACGCCGCCACCGGTTCTTTCAACCGGCCGTCGCGCGCCAGTTCGTCGAGGAGCTGGTTCAGATCGTGCGCCTCCTGCACGCCGAAATAAATCCGTTTGCCGGTGGATTTGCCATGTCCGCGCAGGTCCACCAGCACACACCGCCAGCCCTCCTGCGCCAGCCGCAATGCCCAGGGCGCCATCGAAAACTGGGCCAGCCCGTAACCATGCAGCAACACCACCGTGCCGCGCGGCGCCGAAGTCCAGACGTTCGATCCGCCGGGCAGGTCGGCATGGAAGGTGAACTCGAACTGTTTCCGGCCGTGCTCCAGCCAGTTGGTCGAGGAAATTTCCAGGTGATAATCCGCCGGCTCGACGATGCGATAACACAGCCGCGCCGGTGGCAGGCCAACGTCCACGAATCGTTTCGGAAAGTTCGTGAGAAATTTCGGACTGAATGCCACCGCCACGGGCGCTTTGGGCGCGAACCACTTGGGATACGTGTTCGGCGCCTGCGTCATCCGGTGGGCCATGAACGAGCCGCAGCCCGCCGTGCTCAAAACCAGCAGCACGGGCAGGAGCAACCAGCACAACCTTTGCCGTATCATCCTGCTTGCTTAACCTGTTTCCGCCCATTTGCCAAAAAAATCTTCTCTGTAAAACTGGAATCGGGTGGTGTTTTAATCTTAATCTTCCTCCATAACATTGAACCAAAGGTAACTTTATGCCATTGCTGAAACTCGAAACCACCGTCGCGCTTGCCGACGACAAAAAGAAATCGCTGCTCGCGTCCCTCTCCAAAATCGTGGCCGGGACGATTGGCAAACCGGAACAATACGTCATGGTCGTCGTCAGCCCCGCCGCCATCCTCATGTCCGGCAAACCGGGTGACGCCGCGTTTGTGGACATCCGCAGCATTGGCGGCCTGGGTGGCAACGTGAATCAACAACTCGCGCAGAAGATTGGCAGTTTGTTGAAAGAATCCCTCGGCGTGCCGCCGGACCACATTTACCTGAACTTCACCGACGTCCCCGGCGGCAACTGGGGCTGGAACGGCAACACGTTCGGGTGAAAGAGAGATGCGCGGCGAAAGGTCTAAGGAGATCGGCGCTCCCGCAAGCGGGATTGACTGCTCCGTAGAGCAAATCCTGACGCCCCGGCACAAGGATCTCAAACCGGTACTTGGAGCGAGACTCTTTCGTCGCGCAATCCAACTCATGACATACCGCGCTCAAAATGCCAGCACAAGTTATTCACAATTCGGATGGCGGGTCGGCCATTGCGCGGGCCGGATGCGCTACGGCCAGTTGATGCCGTGCCATCCGTCGCGGTTTCTCAAGGAACTGCCGCCCGAACTGGTGGAAGACGCCGACGCCAAAGACAAACAGCCGGTAAATCCAGACGCCGGCAAAAAAATGTTCGACGTCCTCCGCAGCGCCATCAGTTAACGCCCGGGGTCATGGTACAATTGTAGTTTTCGGTGGGGCGAGCGTACCCGCGAGCCGCGTCGCTTTGCTTTGACGCGCCAGTATCGGCGCTCATCCGCAACGCCCACGGCGTCGCGGAATGGAATCTGTTCCTGAATGAATGAAACAACGGGCGGGAGGGCGTCAAAGCTCGCCCCTCTTTTGAATCCAATTTCAAAACCTTGTAGTTATTTTTGAATCCGCACACTCTTTGTGTCTAGAAATCAATGATCACTGAGAAAACACCAAGCCAAAAGGAGTTCAAAAAGTGAAAGCAAAACTTCAGTCAAAGGAGTTGAAACTAACCAAACGTGATCAAGCGTTTGGCCGCGACCTTGTGAATAGCCTTTGCAGGCAATTTCTGGAAGAAGGCATCGTCGATCCGAATGGCAAAACGGACGAACAAGTCCTCAAGGAGCTGTTTGACCACGCACTAAAGTGGTCTAAACAGCACCCGATGATGATGTCGATTGACCACAAAGTAGGTTTGCTTAAACAGGCTCGAATATTCACAAAGCAAAAAGCTTTTGAGGAAGCATTTTTATTTTACGCCACTTGGTTCGAACATTGGATTAACGGAACCCTCACCAGAAGACTGCGCCCTCTCGATGAAAACGGAAGGCGGCAAATGCTGCGGGAGACATCTCTAAAAGGCAAATTTAGCTGGCTTCTCTCTCTCATCCACAAGGTAGAGATTCCTTCTCGTCACTTGAACACAATCGTCCGAATCTCCGAGCGTCGGAACGCTTTTATCCACTACAAATTCATTTTGTCCGATATCGACAAATGGAAAGAAGACGAAGCACAATTTCTTGCGGACCTCAATCGTGCAGAGCAAACAGTAAAGTTTCTCAAGCGTTTCGAGGCAAAGCTTCTCTTGTCAGATCGAGCCAAAAAACTCGTTCAGAAGCTAGATGAGCGCGACAAGCCGAATTAATGAATACCATAAATTTCATTCGCCGTTCATACCGCCATGACCTCGATTTCGACGGCGGGTGTCTCGTGTTCGGTGATTTTTACGCGCATTTTTTTCAACGCTTCCTCTTGGATCTGCCGGATGCGTTCACGCGTGACCCCCAGCCGGTCGCCGATTTCTTCCAACGTCTTGGGCCGGCCATCATCTAGACCGAACCGCATGGCCAGAATCTTGTTTTCCCGGGACGTGAGCGTGGCCAGAACTTCCCGGACCAGCTCCGAGTCGTTTTCCCGGATGAGCCGGTCGAACGGCGCCGCGGCGTTCGCGTCGGCCACAACTTCGGAAATCTGTTTTGGCTCGTCGGCCCCAACCGGGGCGTCGAGTGAAATGGGCGCCTTGGACGCGTCGCGATACTCCTGGATGCGGCGCGGATTGAGTCCCAGATGGTCCGCCACCTCCCGGTCCGTCGGGTCCCGGTCGAACGCCTCCCGCAGCTTCACCTCCG
The DNA here is from genome assembly GCA_049510395.1 of Verrucomicrobiota bacterium. Taxonomy (GTDB): domain Bacteria; phylum Verrucomicrobiota; class Verrucomicrobiia; order Limisphaerales; family UBA11358; genus UBA11358. Next base: position 76,656 of record JBEKYY010000013.1, on the reverse strand, counting down.
CCTTCCGGATGTGCGCCACCTTGTTCACCACATGCACGGGCAACCGGATGGTTTTGGATTGGTTGGCCAGCGCCCGCATGATGCATTGCTTGATCCACCACGAGGCGTAGGTGGAAAGCTTCGCGCCTTTGCGGGGATTGAACCGCGCGACGCCCTTCATCAGGCCGATGTTGCCCTCATTGATCAGGTCGAGCAGCGGAAGCCCCAGGCCTTCGTAATCGCGGGCGATCTTCACCACCAGCCGCAGATTGGCCGTGATCATCTTCTCTCGCGCCTTCCGGTCGCCTTTTTTAATCCGCTTCGCGAGGGCGATTTCCTCCTGCGGCGTGATCAATTTCACCTGCCCGATTTCGCGCAGATACAATTGCAACGTGTCGCCACTGATTGATTCCGATGCCACGGGTTCCGCTGGCGCGCCGTTCGGGGCCGCCGGCGTGCGGGCAACTGTGGTTTCAGGCGCTGGTAATCGTAATCGCCGTGGCGAACGCACCCCGTTCAAGGGAATGCGAACGGATTTGACCGTTGAGCCTCGCGCAAATCGGTTTGTTTTCAATGCGGTTCTCATACAATTGTTTCGTTGTTCGGAAAGCTTAGTAACCGGTTACGCCGCCAGGACGATGACCGGGCTGTTCTCCCGCACGGATTGCTGACGGGCATTCCACGCGGCCACCGCCCGGACTTTCTCCGCCGCGAGGGTGGGGAAAAACAGGTGCGGATACTTTGTTTGCCAGGCTGCCGCCTCGGCTTCATTCAGGGCCAGCCGGACCAGCTGTTCCGGCGCCGAAAACACGCGGCTGTATTCCGCAAAGATCGCCTCTTTGACCCCGGCAATCTGCGCCCGGATCTTCCGGCAGGACGCCCCGCAGGCTTTCCGGAGCAATCCACCGCTTCCTCGATTTCTGTTTGTGCTTGTTGGTCTCATCTTTTCTCCTTTCCTATTTAATGTAATAACAACAGTTACATATTCTCACAAAAAAAGAGACTGTCAAACGGTTTTTTTTGCGGCACACGGACACGCGGCCTTGATCATGCCAATCACCCCGGCCAGCGTGGTTTTCTCCAGGTCCCGTTCCATGGCATTCTCCGCCGACGCAAAGACCCGGTTCAACGTTTCCCGGATGCAATGGCCCACCGGGCAGGCCGTGTTGGCTTTTCGGGCGGGACTGGCAAAAGGCTCAACGTCTTCCACGGCCCGATAGACTTCAGCCAGATTGATGCGGCCCGGGGAACGGCTTAAACGGGAGCCGGACCCGGCCCCCTTGCGGGTCTCCACCAGCCGGGCCCGCTGCAACGACAGGAGGAGCCGCCGGATGATAACGGGATTGGTGTTGACGCTGGCGGCCAGCATGGACGACGTGACCCGGTCGCCCTCCTTGTAAGCGAGGACGGCCAGCACGTGCACGGCCATGGCAAAGCGACAACTCGTTCGCATAATCGATGGTTAATAAGTAACCGCGGAGATTACATTTGTCAACCGGACTTTCATCCAGCTCACTCCACCGTCACGCTCTTGGACAGATTTCTGGGCTTGTCCACTTTGCAAAACCGTTCAGCATGGGCAGTCCCCGCCCGCACTGCGTCCATCTTCCAAAGGAATTTGCATCAACCGCAATTCCGTTCGCAAGTTCCAGCCGTTGTGCGCCCAGAACTTCATCCCGGCAGCGTTGTTGGCGAAGATAAAAATATTGCATTTGGAGATGCCAGCCTTGCGAAGCTTCGTCAGACAGGCATTCACGAGTTGCCGGCCGATGCCGCGACACCGATGGCGTTTTGCCACCGCCAGATGATGCAGGTAACCGCGCCGTCCATCGTGACCGCACAGTACAGCACCAATGATCCGCCCATCGTTTTCCGCAACGAAACTGAGATTCGGGTTGCGCCGCAGAAACGCAGCGATGGCGCGGCGCGTGTCGGACTCGTTCAGCCCCACGCCCTCGGTGCACCGCCACAAGGCGATGACCGTATCGAAATCTTTGACACGAAAAGGGCGCACGATCGTTCCATTAGCATGCACTTCATCAGATTTCTTGGCTTGCCTGCGGCGCAGACGCGTAGGAATGGTGCCGGCCATTTTCATGAAAATGCAGTGTCAATCACTTTTGCAGCTAATTTCCATTGTTTACCCATGTCGTTCATCAGGTTTGTCATCAATTTTGTAAAAGGTGAGAGTAAACCAACGAATTCGAATGCCAGATTCGTCAAAATTTTAGGATCAACCTTGTTGATGGTAGCCAATTGATGTTTGGCGTCTTGATCTCTGTGAGCGGCAGCGATGTTTCGGATTTCTCGAAGGGCGCGTTCATGCTTTATTTTAAATTCAGTTAGATTCTTAACAATTGGATTTAATTTTTGCTTGTAGTCGCCACCTGTCGTGGCTTTGTCCAAATTATCTCTAAATCGTTTTCCAAGTAGTTGTGCAATATCTTCGACAGATTCAACAAGCGTCATCGCCAGTAAACGAGCGTAAAGCTTTTTACGCCATTGTGTGTCAGCCATTGTGAGATTGAAAATAAGGATGGATAGATCGAGATCGCAAATCAGGCAATACTGACTTGCATTGTAAAGTTGAACTACGTGTGTAAATTGCAGCTTTTCGGCTTTCTCGCGGACGGAGGAAATACTTTCGAGTGCACCTAGTATAGCCTCCTCCTTTTTATCCATGTTTAATCGAAATTTTCTTTTCGGTCCCGCCAACACCATTTTTTCGATGAGTTTCAGCATAGAATTGCGGGATAATTCACCCGCTAACGCTTCTTGAAAGCTACCGCCCAAATTTTCATACGATCACTCCACCGTCACGCTCTTGGCCAGGTTGCGCGGCTTGTCCACGTCGCAGCCGCGCACGACGGCGATGTGATACGCAAACAACTGCAGTGGCACGCTCGCCAGGATCGGATATATCGGTTCCAGCGTCTTGGGCAGGAAAATCACGTCGTTGGCCACCTTGCCGATTTGTTTGTCGCCTTCGGTGGCCAGCGCGATGATGGGGCCTTTACGCGCGCGAATCATCGCCAGGTTCGCCATCGTCTTGTCATACATCGAATCCTGCGGCACGAGAAAGACCGTCGGCGTCTGCGGGTCAATCAACGCAATCGGGCCGTGCTTCATTTCCGCCGCGGAATATCCCTCGGCGTGAATGTAGGAAATTTCCTTCAGCTTGAGTGCGCCTTCCAGTGCAATCGGGAATGTGTAGCCGCGACTGAGGAAAAAGAAATCGTCGGCCTTCGCATATTTCTTCGCTAGTTTCTTGAACGCGTTGTTTTGCGCGAGGATGGCTTCGAGCTGTTTGGGCACGGCCTCCAGCGCGTGCAGAATCTCCAGCGCCCGCCGGGCGGAAAGATTTCGCATCCGGCCCAGATGCACGGCCAGCAGCGCCAGAATTGCGAGCGTGGAAACAAAGGCCTTGGTCGAGGCAACGCCGATTTCCGGGCCGGCATGCATGTAAATGCCGCCGTCGGATTCGCGCGCGACGGTGCTGCCGACGACGTTGACGATGGCGAGCGCGCGATGGCCGCGGCGTTTGGCTTCGCGCAACGCGGCGAGCGTGTCCGCGGTCTCGCCGGACTGCGAGATGACCAGCAGGACGGTGTTTTTTTCGAGCGGCGCGTTGCGGTAACAAAATTCGTGCGCGAACTCGACCTCGACCGGAATTTGCGCGAGTTCCTCAATCAAATATTCGCCCACCAGCGCCGCGTGCCAGCTCGTGCCGCTGGCAGCGATGACAATGCGGTCAATCGCGCGCAACTCGGCGGACGTCAGATTCAGGCCGCCGAACTTGGCAGTCGCGCCTTCCTTGTCCACGCGTCCGCGCAGGGCGTTTTCCACGGTGCGCGGTTGCTCGAAAATTTCCTTGAGCATGAAATGCTTGTATTTCCCGCGCACGGCGTCCTCCTGGCTGAACTCCAGCTTGCTCACCTGGACGTTGGCGGTGTCGGTGCCGAGGTTCAACACGTCGAAGCGCGCGCTCGTCACGGTCGCCACGTCGTAGTCATTGAGATAAACAACCTTTTTGGTGTGGGCGACGATGGCGTTGGCGTCGCTGGCGAGAAAATTTTCACCGGTGCCGATTCCGATGATGAGCGGCGAACCGCGCCGCGCGCCGACGATGGTGTCGGGCTGGTCGGCGCAAATCACTGCAATGCCGTAGGTGCCGATGACTTCGCGCAGCGCATCGCAGACTGCTTGGGTCAGTAGCGCAGGCGTCTCGCCTGCTTTTTTCAAGTGCAGCCGGGACGGCTGCGCTACTTTTTGCCGTTTCTGGTAATAATCACCAATGAGATGTGCGAGCACTTCGGTGTCGGTGCCGGATTTGAATTTGTGGCCGGTGGCGAGCAGTTTTTGCCGGAGCACATCGAAATTTTCGATGACGCCGTTATGGACGACAGCAATCCGGCCGGATTGGTCGAGGTGCGGATGGGAATTGATATCGGACGGCGGGCCGTGCGTGGCCCAGCGGGTGTGGCCGATGCCGAGATTTCCCGCGACCGGTTGGGATTTCAGAAGGTGGGCGAGACCTTCGCTAATTTTGCCCTTTTTCTTGCGCACGAGCAGTTCGTCGCCATCCAGCACGGCCACGCCCGCGCTGTCGTAGCCGCGATATTCCAGCCGCCGCAATCCTTCGAGCAGGATGGGCGAGACCACTTTTTTACCGACGTATCCGATGATGCCGCACATAAAATCTTTTTTGGTAGGGCGCGCTCTCCGCAGCGCGCCGAACAGCCGACTCGGCCTGTCCTCCGTAGCAGTACTGCGGAGGGTGGAAGAGCCAGCCCTACCCGGTTTGTTTCAAAATCCAATCCGCTGCGCCGTTCAAATCGTCCACAATCACCGCAAGTTTGAGTGGTTCCAGCGATTTCCGTTCAAGTTTTGCGCCATAGCCGGTGCGAACCAGGATGCTTTTTTTGACGCCGGCGTTCCAGCCGCATTCCAAATCAATCAGCTTGTCGCCGATCATGTAACTCTGCGCCAGGTCCACGCCGAACTCGTCGCGCGCGTCGAACAAAAACTGCGGTGACGGCTTGCGTCCGCGGCTCGGTTGGTCGGGCGCCTCGGGCGCGATGTAAATTTTCTCCGGGCGCACGCCATCGCGCGCCAGTTCCCGGCACAAATGCTCGTTGACGCGCTCCACGTCGGCAAGCGTGAAGTAACCGCGCCCGACACCGGACTGGTTGGAGACGATGAACAGTTTGAACCCGGCATCCGAGAGACGCTTCAGTGCCGCCACCACCCCGGGGAGGAAGGCCACGTCCTCGACGCGGTGCAGATAATTCCTTTCCTCAATCAACACCCCGTCGCGGTCGAGAAAAACAGCTGGTTTCATTTCGGCAAATTGTGGTTTGATTACGGCAAGAATGGAATTGAATTCTTTCCGGTGCTTGCGCATTTTATGGCAGTTTCGGTTTTTACAACTAACAAACTAATTTAATGAGCGAAGGCAAATTGGGAGTTTTGGTCGGTGGCGGCCCGGCGCCGGGCATCAACGGCGTCATCGCGGCGGCCACCATCGAAGGCATCAACCAGGGCTACGAAGTCATCGGCTTCCGGGACGGCTTCAAGTGGCTCGCGCAGGGCGAGGCGCAGTATTGCCGGCCGCTGGCGATCCCTGACGTGAGGGAAATCCATCTGCGCGGCGGCTCCATCCTGGGAACCGCCCGCACGAATCCCACGAAGTCGGAAACGCAGATGAAAAATGTCTTCAGCGTTTTTGAAAAGCTGGGCATCACCGCGCTGGTCACCATCGGCGGCGACGACACGGCGTTTTCCGCCAGCGTCGTGGCCAAACAAAGCAAAGGCCGCATCAAGGTCGCGCACGTGCCCAAGACGATTGACAACGATCTGCCGCTGCCCGGTTCGACGCCGACATTTGGATTTGAAACCGCGCGGCACTACGGGGTCCAAATCGTCCGCAATCTCGCCGAGGACGCGCGCACCACTTCGCGCTGGTATCTCATCATCAGCATGGGACGCGCGGCGGGACATCTCGCGCTCGGCATCGCCAAGGCCGCTGCGGCCACGCTTGCCATCATTCCGGAGGAATTTCGCGGACGGCAGGTCACGATTGATGAAGTCTGCGACATCATCATCGGTTCCATCATCAAGCGCCGCGCCAATGGTACGCAATACGGCATCGTCATTCTCGCTGAAGGCCTTATCGAAGCGATGGGCGAAAAGGGCCTGGTCAAGGCGCTACCCGACGGACATTTGGAACGTTTCGGCAAAGTCGCTCGCGACGAGCACGGCCATTTGCGTCTCGGTGAAATTGAATTTGGCCGTCTGATGAAAGAGCTGCTGACCGCGCGTCTCGAAAAGCTCGGCATTAAAATGGCGTTCATTGACAAGGATCTCGGTTACGAACTCCGCTGCGCCGACCCGATTCCGTTCGATGCCGAATACACGCGCGACCTCGGTTATGCCGCGGTGAAATTTCTGCTTTCGCCCGAAGCCGAAAAATACGGCGCCATCATCAGCTTCGTGGATGGCAAAATGATTCCGCTGCCGTTCGACAAAATGCTCAATCCGAAGACCGGCCGCATGCAAACGCGCCCGGTCAATGTGGACGGCGAAGCCTACGAATGCGCCTGCCATTACATGATCCGATTGGAACGCGAAGACTTCGAAGACGCGAACCAGCTCTCCCGGCTTGCCGCCGTTGTTTCCATGACGCCCAATCAGTTCCGCGAACGCTTCGGTTATCTCGTCGGCGTGAAGTAAGGTTTTACCAACGCTCCCGGCGGCGGGGAAATTTTCCCGCCGCCGTTTTTGCTTTAGTTTCGGACTGCGCCGACGTGTCGGCGCTTTGGAAAGCGGTGACATGTCACCGCACTCCAAACATGAGCCCCACCTCACCAGAGGCGTCATTCACAAACGATTGCGCCCCAAATTCGCGAAGCATCTGGACTTTCCGGATTCCCCGAACTCTTTCGTGTGTTTCGTGTGTTTCGTGGTTAAATTATCTCCATGAAACCGCTCGCGGACTGCCGGCTTTACGCGTTCGTGGACACGGCTTACTTCCATGGCCGCGCGCCGGAAGTCATTGCGCAACAACTCTGCGACGGCGGCGCGGATTTGATCCAGCTCCGGGCCAAAAAATCCACGCCGGATGAAATCCGCCGCATGGCCGAAAGGATTCTGCCCGTCACGCGGCGCGCGAATGTCGGGTTGGTCATCAACGACCATCTGGACATCGCGCGCGAAACCGGCGCGGAATTTTGCCACCTAGGACAGGAAGATTTTTTTGACGCCGGGCACACGCACGTCTCTCAACTCAAAGGTAGGGACGCCGCGCTGCGGCGTCCGCCCGGTCGCCCCGGCGGTGCGACCCTACCCGAAGTGCGGATCGGTCTTTCGACGCACGCTCCCGAGCAGGCGGAACGCGCGCTGGCCGCCGGACCGGATTACATCGCCATCGGGCCGGTCTATGCGACGGGCACCAAACCGACGGCGAAACCGGTGACGCTGGAATACGTCCGCTGGGCGGCGGAGAACGTGAAGATTCCGTGGTTTGCCATCGGCGGCATCAATTTGCGGACGCTGGATGACGTGTTGGCAGCCGGCGCAAAGCGCGTTTGTGTAGTGTCGGCGATTTTGAACGCAAACGATGTGATGAAGGCCTGTGCGGAATTCAGACATCGGTTGGGATAGGAGCGCGGACAGCTTGTCCGCGTGTATTGAGCTGGTAGGGCGGCGCTGCCGCGCCGCCCCGTATATTTGGGCTGCGGAGCAACGCAGCCCTACCAATTATCCACCCATCTTCAAAAATTCCGCTTCGCTGATAATCTTCACGCCGAGCTTTTGGGCCTTGTCGAGCTTGGAACCGGCTTCTTCGCCCGCCAGAACGTAATCCGTTTTCTTGCTCACACTGCCGCTGACCTTGCCGCCGGCAGCTTCAATCTTCGCCGTGGCTTCCTCGCGCGTCAGCGTCGGCAGCGTGCCAGTGAGCACGAACGTTTTCCCGGCCAACGGACCCGCTTTGGCTGCGGGTTGGTAAAGTTCGGATTTAAAATTCAACCCGGCCGCGCGCAATCGTTCGATGAGTTTTTGGTTTCGCGATTCGCCGTGCCATTGCCCGAGGCTTTGCGCGATGACTTCGCCGATGTCGTCGGCTTCCGTCAATTGTTCCGCATTCGCGGCAAAAATGTCGTCGAGCGTCGGGAAATGCCGCGCGAGCGATTTGGCCACGCCGGCACCGACGTGCAAAATGCCGAGGCCAAACAACAGCCGCCACAGATCGCACGATTTGCTGGCCGCCAGGGCATCAATAAAATTCTTCGCGGACTTCTCGCCCATGCGTTCCAGCGCTGCAACCGGTTCCAATTTGAGCGAATACAAATCCGCCACGTCATGGACGAGGCCGTTTTTGACAAGTTGCGCCACGAGCACTTCGCCGCCGCCTTCGATGTCCATTGCACCGCGTGCACACCAGTGTTCGAGCCGCCCGCGCACCTGCGCCGGACAATCGGGATTCACACACCGCCAGATGGAGCCTTCCTCTTCATCGCCGCCGATTTCCTTGGCCACCTTTGAGCCGCATTCGGGACAGGTTTTGGGGAAATGAAAACTTTTCCCACTGCCGATGCGTTTTTTTAAAACCACGCTCACAACTGCCGGAATGACTTCGCCGGCTTTTTCGATGACGACGGTGTCCCCGATGCGGATGTCCTTTTCGCGGATGTAATCCTCGTTGTGCAGCGTGGCGCGGCTGATGGTGCTGCCGGCAAGAAAAACGGGTTCGAGTTCGGCGACGGGTGTGAGCGCACCGGTGCGACCGACCTGGATGGTGATGGCTTTGAGTTTGGTCTCGGCCTGTTCGGGCGCGTATTTGTAGGCAATGGCCCAGCGCGGCGCCTTGGCCGTTGCGCCGACGCGGCGTTGTTGCTCGAAAGAGTTCAGCTTGATGACCGCGCCGTCGGTTTCGTAGGGGAATTTTTTACGAACCTTGTCGAGTTCGGCAATGGCGGCGAGAAGATCGTCTTCGGAACGGCAGAACCAGGTGCGCTCCGGTGTTTTGAAACCGAGGGATTGTAAATAATCAAGAAGCCCGGCTTGAGTTTTAATCACAGCCTGGAAGCCTGTGCCACTTGCAATTTGCCCAATGCCGTACAGGATGGTGTCGAGCGGGCGTTTGGCGACGATTTTGGGGTCGAGCTGTTTAAGAGAGCCGGCGGCGGCGTTGCGCGGGTTGGCGAACATTTCCTCGCCGGCGGATTTGCGCTCGGCGTTCAATTTTTCAAAGCCGGCGCGCGGCAGGAAAATTTCGCCGCGGACTTCGAGGATGTTGATTGGGGACGGCGACACGCCGTCCCTCCCAATTTTTAGCGGCACGCTGCGAATGGTTTTGAGATTGGCGGTGATGTCGTCGCCGGTGGTGCCGTCGCCGCGAGTCGCGCCGGTGGTGAACACGCCGTTTTCGTAGCGCAAACTCACCGCCACACCGTCCACCTTCGGTTCGACGACCCATTCCAGCTTTTCGTCCGGCAAAAGTTTTTGGACGCGCTTCACGAAATCGCGCACTTCCTCCTGCGAATAGGTGTTTTCAAGGCTCATCATCGGCACGACGTGGCGCACCGTTTTGAATTCCTTGAGCGGCTCGCCGCCGACACGCCGGCTGGGCGAATCGGGCGTGGCGAGGTCGGGGAATTGTTTTTCGAGGTCGAGCAGTTCGTGATAGAGCCGGTCGTATTCATTGTCGCTGATCACCGGCTGGGCGAGCGCGTAATAGGCGCGGTCGTGGCGGCGGATTTCCGCGACGAGCTGGGCGTGGCGTTTTTTGGCTTCGGCCGGTGTCACGCGGAAATATTTACCGCAAAGGCGTCAAGAAGCAAAGGCGCCAAGCAAGGAAAATTTTTGCGGCTTTGCGCCTTTGCGTCTTTGCGTGAAAAAAACCTTTTTGACCGGCTGACGGCGGAGTTTTACGCTGCCGGGATGCGCGGGAACCTGGCCAAGGCCTTTGAATTGACGAACACGCAGGTGTTTCGCCGGGCCGCCCTGTCAAAATCCTACACCGACCTGCTGGGCCGGAAATTGTTCCTGTTGCTCCTCACCATCCAGGGGCTGGGCGCATTTGCCTTGATCACGCTGGGGGTCATGTTGAAAAAATCCGGCGTGGCGCGAAACGTGACGGGGCCGCGCATCCGGCAGGAAATCGTCCGCGCCGGCGTGGCGCTGTTGCCGATGTTTTTGTTCATTGCCGCCGCCCTGGGATTTCTCGTCATCGGGCAGACGGTGTCTGCTCTGGCACGGGTGGGCGCGACGGGTTACCTCGGCTCGACCATGGTGATTGTGGTGGTGCGCGAGCTGGGGCCGCTGCTGACCGCGATGCTGGTGCTGGCGCGGGTGGGGACGGCACACGTGATTGAACTCGGCACGGCCCGCGCCATGGGCGAGGTCGAAGCACTGGAGGCATTGGGCATTGACCCGGTGCATTACCTGATCGTGCCGCGGGTGTGGGGGATGATGGCGGGGACTTTTGCGCTGACGGTTTATTTGATCATCGGCGCGCTGGGGAGCGGTTATTTGTGGGCATTTTTGCAGGACGTGCCCCTGACCCCGGGGGAGTATTTCAAACAACTGGCCGAGGCGTTGAACTGGCTGGATTTTGCACTGCTGGCGCTGAAAACACTCGGGTTCGGGTTTTTCATCGCCATTGTGACGTGCTATTACGGGCTGGCGCAGCCGTTGCGGCTCGAAGAGGTCTCGCGCGTGGCGGTGCGCGCGGTAACGCAGGGCGTCATCGTGTGCATCCTGATTGATGCGCTGTTCATCCTGCTTTATCTCGTCACATGAGCGAAAACCAGAACCAGGCGGCGATTGAGATGCGCGGTGTCAGCGTTGGGACCATGCGCGACGTCAGCTTTATCGTGGTTGAGGACGCGAACTGGACGGTGGCCCCCGGTGAATTCTGGGTCATCGCCGGGCAGCAACATTCGGGCAAGAGCGATTTTCTGATGCTGACCGCCGGGTTGATGTCGCCGGTCAAGGGCAGTTGCCGGCTTTTTGGGAGGGACACCCGGATCTTCGGCGAGGCGGAACTGGCCGAGCGGCTGCGCGTGGGATTTGTCTTCGAAGGCGGGCATTTGTTCAATCATTTGACAATCCGCGAGAATGTGGCGTTGCCTTTGCAATATCATCGGAATTTGTCCGCCGGCGCGGCGGCGTCGGAAGTACAGACGCTGCTGAAATTGATGGAATTGACGCCGCTGGCCGACATCACGCCGGCGAACATCAGCGGCAACTGGCTGCAACGCGCGGCGCTGGCCCGGGCGCTGGCACTCAAGCCGGAGTTGTTGCTGCTGGACAACCCGCTGAGCTGGCTGGATGCGCGGCACCGGCAATGGTGGCTGCGCTTTCTGGACCAGTTGGGGCGCGGACACAACTGGCTCGGCGGCCGGCCGTTGACGCTGGCCGCAACCACGGACGATTTGCGCCCGTGGCAGAACGCACAACGGAAGTTCGCGCTGTTGCATGACAAAAAATTTTCCCCGCTCGGTTCCTGGAGCGACGTGGAAGCGTCGAAGGACCCGGTCGTAAAAGAATTGCAGGCCGTCCCGGTCGAGGAAACAATGTGAGGCAGACATGGCACTACAAGATTTGACCCCGCAATTACGAACGCGCCTGAGCCGCATGGAACGCGCCGTGGGCTGGTTTGTGTTTCTGGCGGCGGTGCTGCTGGTGTTCGGCTTCGGCTATTACATTTACCACACGGCGGAGCGGAAGGGCTGGTTCGTCATCAAGGCGCCGTTTCACACCTACGTCCAAAGTTCGGCCGGTTTGAACGTGGGCGACTCCGTGGTGATGATGGGTTTTCCAGTCGGTCAGATTACGCTGATTCACGCGATGCCGCCGGGTGATCAGCACAATGTGCGCGTTGAATTTGAAATTCTCGATCCGTTCTTCCGTTACATCTGGACCGGCGGCTCGTATGCAAAAATCAACGCCGCCGGATTTCTAAACCAGCGGCAGCTTGAAGTCACACGCGCGACGAACGGCTACGCCATCTGCGTCACACAGCCGGTGACAATGTTCACCGATCTTGACGAACTTGCGCGGGACGTCGCCGCCGAACCCGGCCGGTGGCAGCTTTCCCAAGATGTCTTTGATGCCAATTCCAACATCGTTTTCCGTGCTTACGACACGTTGACCGTGTCGAATCTGCAGATCATCGCAGCGTTGAAGCCGGATGCCATTTATGCCTACAACAACACCGTGAATCGCAAGCGCATCGTGGCGTCGTGGGACGGGCGTTATCATCATTACAAGATTTTCAAGCCCGGCGACGACACCGCCTGGCTGCGCGCCGTGGAAACGCCGCCGGTTTCCGACCAGTTGCAGGCGATGGTCTCACAGGTGCAGTCGGCCTTGCCGGGAATCCTTGAGCTGACGAACAAAATCGCCATCGTGCTGGACAACGCGGCGGACGCCACGTCGAATCTCAACACGACCATTGTTGAAGCGCGGCCGATGATTACGAATTTTGCGATGATCAGCGGTCAATTGCGCGGGCCGGGCGGACTTGGGGTCTGGGCGCTGGGCACGAATGGTAACGACCAATTGCAGTGCAGCTTAACGAATGTGGATACGCTGCTCATGCACCTCGCAGACATCACGAGCAATCTCAACGCGCAGGTCCAGGCGAACACGAACATGCTGGGCGGGATTTCCAAAACCGTCACTGATGCCGATGATTTTGTTCAGGGACTGAAACACCATTGGCTGTTGCGCTCTGCGTTCAAGACCAACGCGCCGCCGGCGAAAGCAAAGTGAAAACGGCCTGGGCGGAGAGTCAACCCCGAAATGGGGTGGCGACGCTGCGGAGGAAAGGACGGTTTTTTGTGAGGCCGCCAGCGGCCATTTTTCAGGCCGAAGCAAGCACCTTCCGCGATCTCACCCTAAACCGAAGCCTTTAGGCCACGAGGAAACAGATGAATCCCGCGACGCAGAGGAGAAAGAAGATAATGACTGCCCCATCAATCGCGCCAAACCGGGCCTCTTCCGAGTGGTTGGCCGGGACGAGCGCAGTATTAAAAATATGGCTCTTCCTGCTCACGTTGTAAGCAATTTTAGTCATGCCATGCAGTCGAGCATTGGCCGGGCCACCGGATGCCGGCGGGGAATGAACAAAAAGATGACGCGAAAAAGGCACGCAAGACAGGATTTGTCCTGGGATTTGACAGCAAAAAAACGCGCCGGGGCGCCCGGTGTCAAGCGGGCTGTCCCAAAAACCGGCGGAGGCGGCCAAGCATGGCTTCGGCCAGGCGTTCGTAAGGCATGAGCACACGGCCGTAAATTTTGATCTCGTCAATCGCCTCCAGCGCCATGCAAAAATCCAGATCATGAAACGCACGGTCGCGTTTGACGCGCCGCAACCAGCGGGTCAGATCGGTGACTTCCTCGATTTCATCCTTCTGGCCGGGATAAAACAAGACCCGCCAGTCGTCGCGGCGCAAAAACCCGTCGGCATCTCTCCGGCGCTCAAACCACGAATCGCACAGCAAAGCGCAGACGGACTTGCCCGGACGTTCGCCGAGCCGGTAAAAAACCACCGGTTTGTTGGATTCGGAAAAATGGGCGAACGCGGTGTCGAGCGCATCCTCGGGCGGCGGCGTAAACCGGGTTTGAAAACCAAAATGAAAGCCACCCTGCTCGGCGCGCGATTTTTCAACGCAAAGATTTTCCGCGAAAATCCAGATGATGTCCGTTGCGAAACCGCGTTCGGCGAGCACTTTTTTCCAGGCGTCGAGAGCTTCCTTCAACGAGGGGCGTGTAAACGGCGCTTCCGATTTCATGCCGGAATTCTAAACAGTTTTCCGAAACCAATCTATAAATAATTTGATGCCCGGCTCGATTCTGACCTGCGGATTATAGCCCAGCCTGGCGCGCGCTTTCGTAATGTCGGCAAACGTGACCGGCACGTCGCCGGGCTGCAGCGGCTGGCGGTCAATGACGGTTTTCCTGCCGAGCGCGGCTTCGAGCAATTCGATGACGCGGCTCAGTTTCACGGTTTGTGACTCGCCGAGGTTGAATATTTCAAAGCCGAATTCCTTTTGCGTGCAGGCGATGATGCCGTCGAGCGCATCGGTGATGTAGGTGTAATCGCGCGCCATGCTGCCATCGCCAAAGACCGGAATCGGTTTGCCGGCGTGAATGAGCGTCGCAAACTTGCGGATGGCCAGGTCGGGCCGCTGGCGCGGACCATAAACCGTGAACAAGCGAAGCACGGCCACGTCCATGCCGTAAACGTGATGATAAACGTGGCCGAGCGCTTCGCAGGCGAGCTTGCTGGCGGCGTAAGGCGAAATGGCGGAAAAAATCGGGTCGCTCTCACTGAACGGCACCTTGGAGTTCACGCCATAGACCGATGATGACGAGGCGATGATGACTTTTTTGACGCGATGATTCCGCGCAGCTTCCAGAATATTGACCGTGCCTTCGACGTTAACGCGCTGGTAGAGCGCCGGTTCTTCAAGGCTGGGCCGCACACCGGCGCGGGCGGCCAGGTGGATGACCTGGTCGAACTTCACACTGTCAAACAGATTGTCGAGCGCGGCACGGTTGGTCAGATCGCCGTGGACAAATTCAAATGGTTTGGCGAGTGACTGGATGTCGCGAAGGTTCCGGCGTTTGAGTTGCGGGTCGTAAAACGGATTGAGGTCGTCGAACGTCCAGACTGCGTGGCCGTCGTGCAGGAGACGTTCGCAAACGTGCGAACCGATGAAGCCGGCCCCGCCGGTGACCAGAAAATTCATGGCCGAACGCTAGCAACCGGAACGCAAACTGTCGAGTGCGGTGAGGATGAACAATCAAGCAACCAGGGAACAAACGTTTCTCGTTCTTATCCCCTCGCCCCGCAAAGCGGGGAGAGGGACAGGGAGAGGGGATTTGAGCTAAAGCGCCACCTCTCCCCGTCCCTCTCCCCCGTCGGTGACGGCGGAGAGGGAGAATAGTTTTAGCCAACGTGCAAACCGTTGAAGCCGGTTCCATTCCCTCTCTCCGCGCGCAGCGCGGGGAGAGGGCAAGGGAGAGGAGTTGTCTTTCAAAAATTATGATTTACGCTGCGTCCATGAATCCCATCGGTAATGCCCGCCGTCTCCGTCGTGAACAAACCGACGAAGAAAAGGATTTGTGGCGCGCTTTACGAGCGGGGCGTTTTGCGGGATTCAAATTTCGCCGCCAGCATCCGCTGGGGAAATACTTTCTCGATTTTTATTGTCCCACCGCAAAGTTATCCATCGAGCTGGACGGGTTCCAGCATGGGCTGCCTGAGCAACGCCAGCGTGACGAGGAACGTGATAAATTTCTGGCGTCAGAGGGCATCGAAGAATTGCGCTTTTGGAATCATCAATGGCGAAAAAACCGCGAAGGCATCCTGTTGGAAATCTGGAACGCTTTGCATCGGCGAACGGGTTGTGTGGCTGTGGTGCGGAAGGTTCAAAACCATCGCTTTCTTCCGCCGAAGGCTGATGTATTGATTCAGCCTCCACGAGCACCGCTTTGAAACATGCCACCTCTCCCCCAACTTCGTTGGCGGAGAGGGGGAAGAAATGCGGCCGTCAAGCGCGGAAAGTGTCGACTGCGCGTCCCTACCCTCACAACCCGTTCAGCACGTCAATCAATTGCCGCAGGCGGCCGTAATCGCGGCGGTTGAAGCCGAACGCGATGCGCGCCAGGTCCAGGCTGTCCCGGCCTTCAACTTCTTCCGGCGTCGGTTTGATGCATTTGATGGGCTCTCCATTGATGATGTCGGCGAAGTCTTCGTTCATCGCGGCCAGGGCGGAATCCGACGGCGCGTTTTTGAGCCGGATGATGAATAAATCCTTCACGAAGCGGGTGGATTGGAAATTCCGGTAAAAGCGCGTGATGATTTTCACCGCTTCGTTGGTGTCGTCGGTGATCCGGTAAAGATTCAAATCGTCGGGCGAAATCAACTGGTTGCGGAGCAGGTGTTCGCGGACGTTTTTGTCCCATGTCTTCCAATACGTGCCGCCGGGGGAATCCACGAGCACAAGCGGCATGAGCTGGCTCTTGCCGGTTTGCATGAGCGTGAGCGCCTCGTATCCCTCGTCGAGCGTGCCGAAGCCGCCGGGGAAAAGCACGATGGCGTCCGAATGCCGGATGAAAATCAATTTGCGCGTGAAAAAGTATTTGAACGTCACCAGTTTTTTGTCCTCGCGAATGACCGGATTCGCGCTTTGTTCCCACGGCAAACGGATGTTCACCCCGAAACTGTTTGCGGTCCCGGCGCCTTCGTGCCCGGCCTGCATGATGCCCGGTCCGGCGCCGGTGATGACCATGAAGCCGGCTTTCACAATCTTGCGCCCGAAATCCACGGCCTGTTGATATTCCACCTTGCCCGATTGCGTCCGGGCCGAGCCGAAAATGGTGACCTTGCGAACGTGCGCATACGGCGCGAAGAGGCGGAAGGCATAACGCAATTCGCGCAGAGCGGTCTGGATCACCCGCACGTCGCCGGTTTCCTTCACGTCAGCCAGCAGCTTGAGCGCGTTTTCGACGATGTCGGCAACTTCGTTTTCATTGTGGCCACCGCCTTTGAAAGCGATGAGTTCCTGGATGCGGCGTTGTAACTCCAAATCGGCGGGTTTGGCCGGCCTTTTTCCTTTAATCATGGGGGCAGAATAACTTTGCCGCGGGTAAAAGCAACCGTCCGCTTTTGGACGCATCGTGATGCTGCCACCAACTCCCTCTCCCCCAACTCCGTTGGCGGAGAGGGAGAAAACCGATGCCATGTCAAGGTGCGCACCCGCTTTTGCGTCTGCTTTTGCGCATTGACAACGGCGACGGAAAAACTATTCTACGCGCCCATTTGCGAGCCCCGCCCGCGAGCGGATTTTCTCGCCCCCAGAAAGGAAGTGAGTTGCGTTGACCGAAATTAGATTAAAAAAAGGCGAACCAGTGGAACGTGCGTTGCGGCGACTGAAGAAAAAGGTCGACCGCGAAGGAACCCTCAAGGTCGTGCGCAATCACCGGCATTTTGAAAAGCCGAGTGAAAAGCGGCGTCGCAAGGAAAAAGCTGCGCGCTTTTCCGCGATGCTCAGCGCGCGCTACGCCGACCTGTAATTTTGTAATTTCCATAACCGGGCGCATCTGATTACGATGCCGCCCGGTCTTTTATTTTAACCGCGTGTATGTACTCACTTTCCACCTGCTGGAATTCCCAACGCCACACGGACGGTCGCGCCATGCTGCGCGAAATCCGCGACCTCGGCTTTGAATACGCCGAACTCAGCCACGGCATCCGGCTCGGTCTCCTGCCCGGCATCCTGGAAGCCGTGGACGCGGGCGAGATTAAAATTTCCAGCCTCCATAATTTTTGTCCGCTGCCACTGGGCGTGAATCATGCCTCGCCGAACCTCTACGAATTTTCCGACGAGCGGGCGCACCAGCGCGAACTGGCGATCAAGTACACGCTCAAGACCTTTGAACTGGCCGAACGCGTCAAGGCGCCGGCTGTCGTGCTGCACCTCGGCAGCATGAACTTGAAGGATTACACCGAAAAACTGACCGGAATGCTCGAACGCGACGGGCAAAAATCGCCCAAATACGAAAAGCTCCGCGCCGAAGCCGCCGCCAAACGCGAAGCCAACAAGGGAAAAGCCGTCGAGCGCGCTTACGAAACGTTGCGCAAAATTCTGCCCGAAGCCGAAAAATGCGGCCTCAAACTCGGCATCGAAAACCGGCAGGCGCTCGAGGAAATTCCCTTGGAAAGCGACTTCGAGCATTTCTTCCGCGACTTTGACAGCCCGAACGTGGTTTACTGGCACGACGTCGGCCACGCGCAAATCAAGGAAAACCTCGGCTTCCTTCACCACACACAGCATCTCGAATCGCTCACCGCGCGCCTGGCCGGATTTCACGTTCATGACGTGCAGTTTCCCGCGCACGACCATGCCACGCCCGGCTCCGGCACGGTCAACTTTGCCGCGCTCAAACCATTTGTGAAACCGGGCCACATCAAGGTCCTGGAACTCAATCCATCATTGCCCGTTGAAGCGGTCAAACTCGGCTTCATTCACGTCAAAATATACTGGGGCAACGAGTAAAGCAGGCGCAGTTTAACACTACCACTGTTCTCCGCTCCCAGGAGCGCGGATTGTCCTCAATCCGCAGCGGCTGGACAGGTCGGAAAAGCTGCAAGTTGGGACAACTCGCGCTCCGGCTTTCAACGTAAAATTCAAATTAAGACACCAACATCACCTTGGCTCCGGCGAGCTTGACAGGAAACCGGACAAAGCAAAAGATGTTGGCTGTGGAGGCGCCAGCTTAGCTCAGCGGTAGAGCAACGGTTTTGTAAACCGTGGGTCGTCAGTTCAATCCTGACAGCTGGCTCCACTTCCAAACTGCAGGCGCAGCAATAATGGTTCACGAGTCAGGTGACTGGCAACGAACACCAAACCCAACCTTTACTGAATCTGGCCGTGGCGTTGCGGTCACAGCCGACTGCTTCGGGTGACAAGCCAGTGCTTGCGGTGGTTTCCTCGCCGCATGGAACCGACTGCACATTAGTGTTAAAAATGTATTGACGCGGAGATGGCAGTTCTATTAGAAAAGCTCAAATTGGTTGCGATGGCAGTCTCCTGGTGAGATTGCTGTGGAAACTCAGAAGCACCAAACGAATAGAAAAGTATGAATAAGCTGTTCAAAACCGCCTTAACCAAGCAAACCGTCGGAATAGAAAGGAAACAATGAAAACGATTCGTCTCGTATCTTGTGCAATTGCAGTCATCGCAGGCATCGGCCTGTCATCGTCGGCCCGTGCCGAAGGCAAGTTTTATTTCCCGGTGGGCATTTCCTATGCCTCCGGCATTCACGATGCCACGGATAAACTGTATGATTTCTACAAGCAGGATGGTTTTGACGTGACCAAGATTGATATCCCGGTGGGACTGGTCCTGAATCCCTATTACGAGTGGGAAACTTCCATCGGTGGCATCGGCGCGGGTGTGACTGTTGGTCCCACCATGTTTGTTATCGTGGATGAAAAAACGTATTACGGTTACGGAGAATCCTCTGATAATGTGAAATTTTCCTATGTTGTGCCGGTGGGTGCTTTTGTCCGTTACACCCCCTGGCCCAAGGCCACATTTGCGCCTTATGTGCGTGCCGGAGTCAAATATCCGTTTGCCGGTGGCGACAATCTTGGATCTTCTCAAGTCGGAGGTTTCGGGGCCGTGGGGTTTGAACTCTGGCGCACCAAGGCGGTGGGCATGAGCCTTGAGGTGGGGTACGATACGTCTAAAATCAAAGTCAAATACACCGATCAACTCACCAAGCCTTATGCCTCCCATTCAGAAAAAGTGACCTGCCCGGGTTTCACCGTTGCACTGTCGGTTGTTTTCTGATCCGGCCGGTTTTTGTTTGCCGATGCAGTTCATATTCCCCGCCGCGAATTCCTCCATCGCGGCGGGGGTTTTTGTTGCCGGGCACGGGGTTTTCCTCAAAATTGTTGTCACACCGGGCGAACCCGGCAATAATTCACACGCTTTGCATTCAGAGCACCGTTCTACTTTTTTATGTTATTGAAGCATGGCGTCACGGCGCCGGAACCGATAAGTCAGAGTATCGCGCGGCGGGCGCTGGTAATCACGACCTTCAAGGAGGAGTTGATCCGAAGGTTGAACCTGCCTTTCACACCCGAGGATTTGCACGAGGACATTTCACTGCTCGGCTCCGGGCTGGGGCTGGACTCGCTTGATGCGCTCGAAATCATCCTGTGCATCGAAAGCTGTTTCAAAATCAAGATCCCGGATGAGAACATCGCCGTCTTGCGCTCCATCAACACCGTGGTGGACTTCGTCATTGAGCAGCAGGAGCGGAAAGGGGTGGCCGCGTGAGGACTTCGCCGCTGAAAGACCGGTTCGCCGGCAAGGGCACGGTTTTACGCGAACGTTACGGCGTGGAAGTTGTGGCGCGAGTGGCTGACAAACAGACCGAATGCCGTGCCGTGCGCGATACCGTGGGGCTGACTGATTTTTCCTTCACCCGCAAATACCGCATCCCCGCGGAACAGGGGCTGGATTTTCTCGACGGGTTGCTGGCGGGAAACGTGCCCAAGGTGCGCTTTGGCCGCGTCCTGCACACGTTTCTGGCCGACGACGACGGCCTGTTGGTGGGTGACTGTTACGTGGCCAACAACGACGAGGAATTCATTCTGCTTTGCGAAAGCATCGTGCCGGACGCGGAGATTGACCGCGTGATGCAAGCCCATGGCGCCGCGGCGGCCGGCATGGAAGACCTCACCACCAGCCACGGGTTGTTGAGCCTGGACGGTTTCAAAGCGTGGGAAATCGCGAAAGAGATTTTCGGGGCGGATGTTCTCGGACTGCCGTATCTGTCCATCGAAGTGTATCCGTTTCAGAACCAGTCTGTGCGCCTCTTTCGCGCAGGCAAGACTTCCGAATTCGGTTATCTGCTGCTCGTGCCGCAGGCGGTCGCGCCAGCCGTGTTCGACACGCTCGCGCCGGCCGTGGAAAAATGCGGCGGCCGGCGGTGCGGCGTGGACGCGCACGACGACCTGCGGCTGGAAGGGCGCTTTTTCAATATTCACGCCGAGGGATTGCGCGTGCGCGACCCGCTGGTGCTGGGCCTGCAATGGATGATTGATTTCGACAAGGATAATTTCCGCGGCTGCGAAGCAATCAAGCGCCGCCGTGCCCAGGGGATTCGGAAGAAGATTGTCGGCGTGGCCGCCGAACGCGGGTGCGACCAGCTCGTCACCGGAGCGCAAATTTTCCACGATGGCCGGGCCGTGGCGGAGGTGGTGGCGGATGCTTTTTCGTTCGTCCTGGAGCAGCCGCTCGGGCTGGCCGTGTTTCCGGCGGAACTGGCTTATTCCGGCCTGTCGTTTCGTCTGGCGGCAGCCGATGGCCCGTCCGTGCGCACGATTTCCATGCCGCCCATCATGCCCAAAAGCCTGATGGTGAAGTTGGATGAGATGTGAACAACAAACTTGAAAAGCGATTGGCTGACGCGCCACCGGCAATTCGTGCTTTGACACCCGCCGCACCGGCTCAATCACGACTCCTCAAGCGCAAGTTGTCGCTCACGCCCGCGTTTCATCAAATTGACATGATGGGTGTGGCGCACAACGCAGCTTACTTCCTCTGGTTCGAAGCCGGGCGCATGGAAATCCTCCTGGAAGTCCTGCCGCTGGACGAAGCGTTCAAACTCGGCGTCGCCCTGCCGGTCGTGCAAAACGTCTGTCACTATCGCAAACCGGTAAGATTCGGGATGCCCCTGCAACTCCACACCACGCATCGCGTCCAGCCCGTGTATGAGGGCAAGCTCACCTTTAAACATTACCTGCTGCACGAAAAGTTGCGCACGGAGATGGCCTGGGGCGAGACGGTCGTCACCCTGGTGGACCAGCGGACCAACCAATTGGTGAAGGAATGGCCCGAGTCGGTGTGGAAAAAGTATCAGGCGCTGAAGTAACGGCGTTCCGTGGCCGGAACCCCGGGAAAACCCGGCGTCGCGTGGAGAATGATTATGAGTCTTCCATTTGAAAATAAAGTTGTCGTGGTCACCGGGGGCTCGCGCGGGATTGGACGCGCCATCGTCGAACGGTTCGCGGCGCTGGGCGCGCGCGTCTTTTTCACCTATCACCAGCGCGATGATCTCGCGCAGGAAGTCGCCGCCGCCTGCGGCGCGGAGAAAATCAAGTGTTCCCAGACCGACGATGCGGCCATTCCCGCGGCGGTGGAACACATTGTGGCCGCCGCCGGCAAGCTGGACGTGCTGGTCAACAACGCCGGAATTACGAGCGACCAGTTCCTGATGCTCATGCCCGCCAGCGATTGGAACAAGGTCATTGATACGAACCTCAACGGCGTTTATCGCTGGTGCAAGGCCGTCAGCCGGCCCATGCTCGGCGCGCGGCAGGGCGTCATCGTCAACATCGCGTCCATCGCCGGCCTGGTGGGCGTGGCGGGCCAGACCAATTACTGCGCGGCCAAAGGCGCCTTGCTCGCCTTCGCGCGGGCGCTGGCCGCCGAACTGGGTGCCAAGGGCATCCGCGTCAACACCGTTGCGCCGGGCTTCATCGAAACCGACATGACGGCCAAAGTGCCGCGGGCCATTCGCGAGCGGAACCTCGAACGCATCGTGCTCCATCGCTTCGGCAAACCTTCGGAAGTGGCCGCTGTCGCGACGTTCCTGGCCTCGGATGAAGCCTCCTACATCGCGGGACAAACCATCGTCGTGGACGGCGGCCTGACCGCCGCCGCTGCGTAACCATTCGCGGATCGGATGAACACCTTCCTGTTTCCCGGCCAAGGCTCCCAGGAAGTCGGCATGGGCGCGGACTTGTTCAAATCCGACCCGGCGTTTCGCGCGCTCGTCGAGCACGCGAGCCAGTGTGTGGGTGAAAACCTCGAACCCATCTGTCTGCGTGGTCCTGAGAAAACACTCGTGCGGACAAAGTTTCTCCAACCGCTGCTGGTCGCCGTGTCCCTGGGCTACTGCCGGCGACTCATCGAACGTGGCGTCAAGCCGGACGTGGTGTTGGGTCATTCCCTCGGCGAGATAACCGCCCTTGCGGCTGCGGGCGTCGTGACGTTTGAAGACGCCATCGAGATTGCGGCCAGAAGAGGTGATTTAATGGAGCAAGCGTCGGCTCAAGTGCAAGGCGGCATGATGGCGGTCACCACCTCGAATCGGGAACGGATTCTCAATTGGCTCGCGAAGGCAGTCCCCGACCATGGCGCAGTCCTCGCCAACGACAATGCCCCAACCCAAATTGTGTTGTCGGGCGACCGCGCCGGCTTGGAGCGATGCGCAACTTTTATCACCCGCGAACAACTTGGCCGATGCCGTTCGCTGACGGTCGCCGGGCCCTGGCATAGTCCGATGATGAAAGAAGCGCGGGCGCAGTTTGAATCGGCGCTGCAACCCTTTTCGTTCCGGCCACCGCGCGCCGTTCTGCTGCTGAACGCTTCGGCCACGCGCGAATCGGACCCGGCGCGAATCCGCTCGCTCATCGTCGAATTGATTGCGGGGCCGGTGCTCTGGCGCTCCTGCATGGACCGGCTTCACGAAATGCAAGCCGGCGTCACCACGCTTTTTGAGATCGGTCCCGGACGAGTGTTGTCCGGCCTGGCGCGGGCAAACGGTTTCGGCAACGAAACCCGCGTCTGCAACATCAACAATCTGCGCGGGGTCGAGTTGGCCGCTGGAACAGGCGCAGCGCGGTGACTCAAACCGGGATGATGGGATTGTGATTTGGCTTTGGACTCCATAGAATCCGGCGATGAATTCGCGGGGCATCAACGCTGACGCGCGCAAGCCGTTCTGGTATCAGGTGGACATGGGCGCGTTTCGCACGCGCCAGATTGCTTTGATGCCCGATGGCAAGGCGCCCAAACCCGACCGCCTTGCCCGCGGTGGCCGCAAATTGACCGTGCGCGTGGCCACGGATGAGGAACGCGAAGCCATCTACCGCCTGCGCCACGAAGTCTATGCGCGCGAGCTGGACCAATACGCGCTCCAGGCCGACGGACGCCTTACGGACGCGCTTGATGCGTTCAATCTCTATCTCGTCGCCACCGACGGCAAAGATATTCACGGTTTCGTCTCCATCACACCGCCGGGCCACGGGCTTTATTCCGTGGACAAGTATTTGAAGCGGCAGGAACTGCCCTTCGCGGTTGATGACAAGCTTTACGAGGTCCGCATCCTCACCATCCCGCGATCCTCGCGCCGCACATTGCTGGCTCTCACGCTCATGTATGCGGCGTTTCGCTGGGTGGAATCCCACGGCGGAACACGCATCATGGCCATCGGACGCCATGAAGTCTTGAGCATGTATCTGCGCGTCGGGCTGAAGGACGCCGGCCGCACGTTGCAGGCCGGAGCGGTCACTTACCACCTGTTACAGGCCACGATGCCGGACATCCACGAGGCACTCCACGGCATACGCGACATGCTGCGGCGCGTGGAAACCGAGCTGGATTGGAAGTTGAGTTATCCGTTCCGCACGCCGGCGGGCTGTTTTCATGGCGGCGAATTCTTTACGGCTGTGGGAGAAGAATTCGATGCGCTCGAACGCTCCGAATCTGTCATCAACGCCGACGTTCTGGACGCCTGGTTTCCGCCATCGCCGGGAATTACCGCCGCATTGCAGAAGCACCTGCCGTGGCTGCTGAAAACCTCGCCGCCGACCGGTTGCGAGGGATTGGTTCGCGTCATTGCCCAAGCGCGAGGCGTCCGGCCGGAGTGCGTTCTGCCCGGCGCTGGTTCTTCGGATTTAATCTACCGGGCATTGCGACAATGGCTGCGGCCCGACTCGCGAGTGCTGATTCTCGATCCGACTTACGGAGAATATCCGCATGTGCTGGAGGGCGTCATCGGCTGTCACGCAGAACGGCTGGCGCTTCAGCGCGACGAGAATTACCGGCTGGACCCGGTCCACCTAGCGGCGCGACTGGCGGAGAATTTCGACCTGGTCGTGCTGGTCAATCCCAACAGCCCGACCAGCCAGCACGTGGGCCGCGAGGAATTGATTCACGTCCTGCGTTACGCCCCGGCAGCCACGCGGATTTGGGTGGACGAAACCTACGTGGAATACGCCGGCCCGGACCAGTCGCTGGAGCAATTCGCCGCGAGTTCCGAGAACGTCATCGTCTGCAAATCCATGTCCAAGGTCTATGCGTTGAGCGGCGTGCGTGTGGCGTATCTCTGCGCCGGGCCGCATCAACTCGAACCGCTGCGCCCGCTCACTCCGCCGTGGGCTGTGAGCCTGCCGGGACAAGTTGCCGCCGTGGAAGCGCTGAAAGACGCGAATTACTACGCCCTGCGCTATCGCGAGACTCACGCCTTGCGGACGGAGCTGGCCGGGGCGTTGCGAGCGTTGAATTGGACTGTGATTCCCGGCATGGCCAACTTTCTCCTTTGCCATCTGCCGGACAACGGGCCGAACGCCGTCACGGTGATTGCCCGCTGCCGGGAACGCGGGCTGTTCCTGCGCGATGCGTCGGCGATGGGTTCTCAACTCGGCGACCGCGCCGTGCGCATCGCGGTCAAGGACCCTGCGACCAACCGGCGGATGATTGAGATACTGCGGGAATTGGCGGGTTGAAATGCTGCACCACTCCAAGCGTGCAAAAATCGCTTCCGGCACCCTTGGAACCATTCCGTGCGCTACAGCAGTCGCGCAGCGTCTTGGAGTGCGGTGGCCCTCCACCGCTTTCGGCAGGCTTAATTGAACCTGGCACGCGGCGACAGTATATCCGCTTCCTCACCCACCCACAAAAGCGCCAGAGGGCTGGCGCACTCCAAGACGCTGGCGCGCATCAGGTCAACCGGGGCGATTCCGGTCCGCAAAGCAGTGCCGCACAATCTTCCATCTCCTCAGGCTGAAGGTGGGGGAAACAGCCGGTCCAGCCGCGTAAAGAGCGATTTGTCTCCTTCCAACACGAGGCGGCGGTCTTTCAGCGCCTCGCGCACGTCGAGTTGCCGCATGAAAATCTGCGCCCAGAGACCCGCCTGGCAACTCACTCGCAAATCGGGGCGTTCAGTGCGGGCTTCCTCCAGCGCGCATTTCCCGCGATCAATTGTGAGCCGGAAGTGGAGTTTCTCATCGGGAAAATCAAATTGGAGGATGGCCCGCAACCGGGCGGCGGCGCGCGGATTCAGATAGCGCGCCATCTCCCGCATCAGAATACGCACGTCCGATCCCACGCGGGCCTGCACCAGCGCCGGCACCTGGCCGTCCGTGCCCATCGTCATCGCCTGCGTCCAATATACATTGGAATAAGTGCGGAAGTGGTCCGCGCTGGGAGAAAGCGGGAGGGATGCCTCCTCCATCGTTTTGGCGGACAACCGCCCCGTCGTGCCCGCCTCCTTGCCCGCCTGAACGAAAGCCGCTTCAATGCGCTTCAGCGTCTTGGGTTTCGAGAGGGGGTAATCCAGCAGGTAAGCTTCAGGACGGGTCAATTGGCCGCCGAGTTCCAAGTCGAGGCTGTCCGCGATGAGTTGAAAGGTTTCGTTGGCTGGCCGGTAAACTTCCAAGTCGCGCAACGCGCCGGTGACAAGTGTGATGATTTTCTTGCCCTGCCACCGTTCCGGGTAACGAATGCTGTTGCGCGTCAGTCCGCGGCTGGACGGCACCAGCCCTTGCTTGGCCAGCGGAAACGTGCGCTCGAAGAACAGCTTCATGCTGGAACTCATAGAAAAATAATAAATCGGTGTTGCACACACCAGAACGTCCGCGTCGAGCACCTGTTCCAGCAATCCGTCCATCGCATCGGGATGAACGCACTGGCCGGGAGCGACCACCCAGCAATGAAAACAGCCCAGGCACGGCAGGATGTTCTGCGCCGTCAAATCCACGTCGGTCACCATGGCACCGGCCTCGCGCAAGCCACGAAGAAAGAGGTCGGCGAGCCGCTGCGTGTAGCCGGTCTGGCGGGGGTTGCCGCGAAGGAGAAGAACTTTCATGGCGTAATGTTTACGGTCGTTTGCCCGAAACCAAGGCGAGCGTGAGCGAGCCGGAGGCCACGAGGTTTCGTCCCGCTGTCGCCTCGACGTTGAAACGGAAAAGCGCACCGAAGTTTTTGTCACTCTCGGCCCGCAGCACGAGCACGTCGCCGGGCGCGGCGGGATGCTTGTATTTCATGGTGTTGGCGGCGAGAAAAAACATTTGGGGTTGTTCGGGAGGCGCGGCGCCGGTGGCGCGCTCGCTCAAGCCCAGCAGCAGTCCGCTGGTTTGGGCCAGCGCCTCGGTGACCAGCACGCCCGGCATGATGGCGCGGCCCGGGAAGTGGCCGGCAAACTGCGGTTCGTCCGGACGCAGCGTGCGCTCGGCAATGATGAGTTTGTGCGGCTCCAGCTTCATCACCCGGTCCACAAACAGAAACGGCGGGCGATGTGGCAGGATGGACAGGAGTTCGGGCAACTCGAAGAGCGGTTGGTCGGTCATGGGGTTTTGGTGGCTGAGGGTTCTTTTATTGCAGTGTCGTCGCCGGCGACCCGCCTGGTTTCCCAAACCGTGCCGGCGTCCAGCGTATTGAGTTCTTGCGCCATGCGGCGATGGACACGGTCGCACAGCGCGTCGGCGTCATCATCGGGGTGCGGAATCTCCGGGTCAAGAAATCGAATGCGGTAATCGTTTTGGCGGCGGGGAAAGATGCTGCCCGGCAATTTTGCCATGAACGGCTGGGTGGAATGAATGACCACGGGCACCACGGGCACGCCGGCAGCCAGCGCCAGATCAAACGCGATGCGGTTAAAATGCTGCAAACGTCCGCTGCGGGCGCGTGTCCCTTCCGGAAAGATCAACAAATTTTTCCCGGCGTCGAGCACGCGGCGGCACCGGTCAAGCGAGGCGGATACGGAGTTCAGCGAATGACGGTCCACGCTCACCAGGTCGAAGTGCCGTGCCAGCAGCCCGTACATCGGCTGCCGGGTGTCGCGGGATTTGATCAACACCCCTGTGCGCGGCATCAGTCCCAGCAATAAAATTGAATCCATGAACCCGCGGTGGTTCGCCACGCAAACTGCCGGACGGACGGTTAACGCCCGTTCCCGACCCGCGATTTCGACTACCCGGTACACGCCAATGGCCGGAAGCCAGGTACGGCTGAAAAACGCCAGGTAATGGTGTATCACTGCCTGGAGCAACCGGTATTTGGCCCGTGGAAACGGCCACAAGACGAAGACGAGCGGCAGGGCGGCCAGCACAAAGACGATTTTCGAAACCAGATAACTGCCGTAGCCGATGGAAAACCGCAGCACCGTCAGCGGGAAGAAACGTTCGTTGCCGGTTTTCATTTTTGCGTTTCCGCCTGGGTGAGGAGTTGTTCGATCCGCCGCCGTTCGCGGGCCAGGGCCGGTTTGCCTTCCAGCGCTTTGCGGCACGCCGCCGCTGCTTCCGGGTATTTGCCCTGCCGGAACAACACTTCGGCCAGCAGCCAGGAGTTCTGGTAAAAGCCCGGATTGTTTTTCTCCGCCAGTTGCGCGCAATGGATGGCTGCGACAAGGTCGCCCTGCTTCAACGCCAGCCAGCCGTCGCTCAAACCGGCCTTCGCGGCGAGATAGATTTCATATTCGCCATCGGTCAGCATCGGGTCCCCGGCCACGGCCAGCTCCGGCAGCGCTTTTTCCGGGTCGTTGACGTCGAAGGCGATGAACCGGCCCAACTGGTGCGGCGGTGTGGCGGACCAAAAAATCCCGCCGGTCAAATCCATGATGACCGAGTGTGTGGCGATGAGCGGATTGAGCGAACTGCGATGGCCGTTGCCGGCAAAACGGTCGCCGGGAAGTTCCCGATCACGCAGGATGAGGGCGGATCGCGTGGCATCGAGCGTGCCGGTGTTCCGCTGGAGCAACCCGGCCATCCGTGCGTAGCGCGGCAACGAAGTGTCGGCCTGCAAATATTTCAGGTTGGTCGGGTCGTTCGTGAGCGCCGCTGTCATGTAATGGTTCGCGCAGACCGTGAATCCGGCGTCGGAGGATTCGCGGACGACCGTTTGCTCCGGCGTCTTCTCCACCACCACGAAGCGCCCGTCCTGCCGGCTGCCGACCAGAAATTGCGCCGACACAAAGACCCGATACCGCCGGATGATTTCAACCGCCTCCTTGATGTTCGACGCGTGTTGCACCACGTCACGGGCGACGATGCTCGTTGGCGCCCCGGTGTCGGCGGGCAATTGCGACGGCGCGCCGTTGACCGTAACGGCCAGCCCGGCCCGGTTCATCGCCGAGACGCAGCCCGCCATGCCGGCCCACGCCAGCGAGATGAAAGGGATGCCCTCGTCGGGTTCGCAAATGATGACCATGCGGTCCTCGTCAAACACCGGCGCGGCCTCCCAGTCAAAGTTGCGTCCCAGCAGCAGATGCCCGTCGTGCGTCACCGGCGCCCATGCGCCAAAGGCCGTGCAGCCGCCCCGAATCAGCGGGCTGTTCATCAGCATGTAGGAAATATCCTGGGCCGCGTGGTAGTTCAGGATGCGATGGTAGAACGGGCCTACGCGGGGATGCGTATCCGGGCAGCCGCGGCTCAAGCCGAAGATTTCCATCCGGTAAGCCTCCGGAATCGCGTCGGACAGGTGACGGTTCTTGTAAGTGATCAAAAACTTCAGCATGAACTGCGTCCATTGATACGGCGCCACCTGGTGCAGCAAATCGAGGACGGCGTCTTCCTGCCGGTGAATGTATTTCTCCGTCAGCACGCCATTGGCATAACCCATCTCAAACGGTGTTCCGGTCAGATACAGCACCGGCAATCCATCGCGGCGCTCAAACCAGTTGCGGCCCAGATAAACCCGGTCGCCCTGCACCTTCACGGACTCATGAAGCATCGCAGGTTCCCGGGCCAGTTGCGGGGGACGCGCCACCCAGCGGTGCATCAACCCCAGCATGACCAGCGACGCCAGCAACAGCAGCGCAACCAGAATTCCAGCAGCCCACGACAGTCGGCGCAGCCAGCGGCGAGGTTTGCTCAAGGCACGACTCATTGCGCGGCCTCCGGTGCGATTTCATTCTTCAGGTTAAGTTCCACCAGCCGTAAGTGAAGCTGGTAGCTCTCCGCGTGCACTTCAATTTCCGCAGGCACTTCGCGCGCGTGCCCGGCAAAGGCGCGATAACCGCGCAGCAAGGCGTGATACTCCCGGCAGCCACCGCGCGAAACTTCCAGTTCCTGCCACTGTTGGCCGTCGGCGCTGAAGACGTAACGCACCACCGCGCCGTCGGATTCCGGCACGGTTTCGCAAGCCAGCCGTCCGTCAGCCAAACGCCCGGCGGAAACGAACTCTGGTGGCGGAATGAACAGCCGGCGCACGTCCCGCGCCACGAATTGCCGGGTCCAGAATTCGCGGAACAAGGGCGTCACCTGGAGCACCTCGCACGAACCGTCCCGGTTCACGCGCAGCCCGGCCACCAGCCCCAGATTACTCACGATGGCGAGGTACCAGCCATCGTTTGTTGACACCTCGAGCACGCCGTCACAGGTGAACTGTTTGCCTGCCACGGTGATGAGGGCGCGTTGCACCGAGCGATATTGCAGCGGGAACAGGCTGGCGAGGTTTTGACGCGCCATCCGTTCAGCCTCCTGCGCCGGTATTCCCGCCAGTGGCGCCACCGGATAAGGACGCGGCGAAATGCAACCCGACAACAGGCAGGCAAATGCGAGCAGACCGGCTTTCGCCCGGATGCAACTGAACAACGATTGTAGCGGGCCAACTCCCTCTCCTCCCCCAAAGGAGGAGAGGGCCGGGGAGAGGAGGCGCGATATTCTTTTCCAGCTGCTGTAGTTCCAATTAACATCGGAGCCGTTGAATATGCCGCTGGAAAAAGCGGCGGAGGGCCGCCGCACTCCAAGACGCTGCGCGCGGCATGATGATTCCTGAAATACGCGAAGCGTCTTGGAGTGCGCCAGTCCTCTGGCGCTTTGCAAGAAGACAAAACATCCGCAGGATTTCCGCATGACCTCTAGTAGCATGGAAATCACGTTCGACATTCAGGGCTGCGCTTTGGCTTTCGCTACGGCTTGCAGGATGTCCGCCAAGTCCAGCGGCGCATTCCGGTCAAACGTCCGCGGCGGCAGTTCGAGGCCGATGACCTGTTCGCTGAAGCGGATGTCCGTGAAATCCCCGCCGGTTTCCCGCAGCACAATCCGGCGCGTGCCTTTCAGGTCCGCCGCCAGATGAACCTCGATGGCATGCATCATCTTTCGCATCGTTTCGTTGCGTGGCACGAGCGTGATGACGGGCCCTTCAGGGCTGTCGGCCAGTGTTACCGTGTAATCCCGGCTGTCGCTCGCGTAACGGCCCTCCATCACGGCGGCGATCTGGGCGACCACATTTTGCATCGCGCCCGCGAGTCCGGCGTCGAGCTTCCTCCACTTCTCATCCAGCCACTCAAACTGCGCCACGCCCAAACCGTCTGAAACCAAAATGGACTGGTATGGGCTGGTGATTTCCCATCGGACGCGCCCCGGCTTTTCGAAGCAAAGACAACCTTCGGACCGCAGCGGCTCGTTGAAGAGCGCCAGATGCCGTTCCTGCACAAAGCGGGTGAACACCGTCTTGGCCTTCGCCATCGCGCGGCTGACTTCCTCCAGGGAAACTGGCGGCGGATTTGTCGTTTGCGTGACGCTGTCAGAAATTGGCGGATGCATCGTTACGTTATCGTGGGCAAGACAAAGGGACAGACCCATCTGCACGATCAGCACGCACAAAAAAATCTGAACTTTAGCTTTCCAGGATTTCATAATTTCCCGTTCATTCATAATCTTTGTGGCGTGGCGGAAGTGCCCACGTGTCGGTATAATCATTGTACAAAGCTTTGTCAAAAGCCGGTTCCTCTGGAATTGTTTTCCAAGTTTCCGTAGCAGGATTGTATAGTTCCTTGTCGGTAGCCGGACTGTTACGATTGCCGCGGCCAGAAAAAATCAGGACCCTCCCATTGGATTGCAGAATTCCACAAGCCGTGCGGTGTGCGGCGTTCATCGAACTGGTCTCCTTCCATACTCCGGTGGTTGGATCATACAGCTCTGCGCTTGAAAGTGCGTTGTTCCCTTTAACGCGTCCACCGGCTACCAGCACCCTGCCGTCGCGCAATAAGACAGCGGCATGACCAACGCGCGCGATGTGCATCTCGCCGGTTTTCATCCACTTCCCCGTTACCGGATCAAGCAATTCCGCGCTGGAAAGATAGCGGTTGGTGACAATGGGAATTTCAGTGTGAATCCAACCTCCTACGATCAGTTCCAATCCATTTGTCAGCTTCGTTCTCGTATAGCCTTTGCGGGCGTCATTCAACGGTCCGCTGTTGACTAGAAATTCCTCCGCCTGTCTTGCCACCTCCTTATCTATCGCCTTCAACGCACCCATGACAAAAACGTCTGGGCTGTTCGTGTAAACCGACCACAGTTTTGGAACCGCACTCTTCGCCGCCGGCCCAAAACTGCCCAGCGCAAGAGCCGCACGTTGCCGCGGATATTCCTGACTGTCGTCCAGCATCGGAATCAAAGCCGGCACGGCCAACGTCGCATCCTTGCCGGAAAGAAAGTAAGCCGCATTGCCACGAACTGCCGCGCTCGAATCCTTGAGGGCGCTGATCAATATCCGGGTAACAGTCTTAACATCACCTCCGCCCTTCTGACCGATCGTTTGAACCAAAACTCCCACCAAGTCGTCGTTGTTCGTGGCATTGGTCAGTACAGCGAAACCTTTGGGGCCGATATGCACCAAGGCGCAAGCCACTTCCGACTGGCATTCGGGGCTTCCGTACAACAACTTGGTCAGTTGCGGAATCGCCGGCTCGGCGTTGGTTCCCAAAATCCCAAACCCATCCACGGCCAAACTCCTGAAGACTTCTGTCGGAATATCTTTGTTCCCGGCAGCTTTCTGAAAATCCTTGCTCTTGAGCTTGCCCAGCACCTTTTTTCGGTCCCATTGCTCGACACTGATGATGTCCAGCAACGTCGGCAGGCCGTTGGTCCCAATCTGTCGGATGGCTTCTTGGGCACGGCTTTTTTTTTGCTCAATCAATTTGGCTGGATCCACGTTTTGCTGTGTGGCCGCGATCTGTTCCTCATCCGAGAGGCTGGCGTCCAACGCCAGCAGCCACTCGCTCAACGCCTTGCCGTCATACACTGGCTCGGTGGACTGCGCCGATGGAAGGATGAGCAAGGAAATGAAAATGATCTGGAAATAGATTTTCATGGTTTGCCGATGGTTGACTTCGGTGTCCTTGTTTTTGGCGATGGCTCAAACCGAACAAGGTTGCTCTTCCGGACTTGAACAATTTTGTTGAATCGCCGTTTCATGATTTTGTCTCGTTTGAAACCAATTCATCGAGCCGGACGCAATGGTAGCCTTCGGTCTGAAGCATGTCCATGAGCGCCGTCACCGTGGCCGTCAACCGCGCCGCCGGCACGCCGCCGTCGTGCAACAGCAGAATCGCGCCGGGTCGCAATCCGCGCCGCAGCCGCGCGACAATCCGTTCCGGCCCGTCCGCCCGCAGATCCAGGCCGCGCGCCGTGTAGCCGGCCATCCGCAGACCCAGTTTGCGCGTGACGCGAAACACGCGCGGATTGGTCAGCCCCATCGGCGGTCGAAACCACGCCGGGGTTCGCCCCGAAACCCGGCGGATTTCCTCCTGTGCTTGCGCGAGGTCGGCCTCGAGTTTTTCTTCGGCCAGCAGATTCGTCCAGAATTGGTGGCGGTGCGAATGGTTTTCTATGGAATGCCCTTCGGCTGCGATGCGCCGCGCCAACTCCGGCTGGCGGGCCACCCGTTCGCCGATGCAGAAGAACGTCGCGCGAATGTTCCGCCGGGCCAGCAGGTCGAGCAACGCCGGCGTGCTGTCAGGATCAGGCCCGTCGTCGAAGGTCAGCGCGACGAGCTTCTGATTTGTCTGAACGCGGCACAGGCATTTGCCAAAAAGCTGCCATTGCGGAAACGAAACTCCCAGACCGACGCATGTTCCAGAAATGCTGAACAACAAGGAAAGCCAGAGGAGGCACCATGCGCCGGAGCATGTGACGACAATCAGCGCCGCCGCCAGCAGCGTCGCTGCAATAATCCACTGGAACCGGGTCAGGCGCATACGCAGCACATTGCCCGGCAACCGCCGGGACTGAGGGTGTAAAGCAACACATTGCGCGGCGAGCGCATCTTGACACTATCCCGACTCCCTCGCCCCGCCTGAGCGGGGAGAGGGCTGGGGAGAGGGGATTTGATCTGGGAAATAACGGGCTCCTCACCCCGGCCCTCTCCTCCTTTGGGGAGGAGAGGGAGAAAAACAGGAGCAGTGCGCGGGTCCGATACAGTTGGATAGCAGTGCGCAAATGAAATTTCCCCGCGCACCATGCCGACTGCCGTCAACAATCCAAAAGCCGACGCGCTGTAATACTCGCCGCAGCAATGTTTGTAAGCGCCACACGGAATTGTCCGGCCCGCCAGTTGCGCGAGGCGGTTCGCAACTGTGCGATACATCTGGTCCAGCGGTTGCCAGCCGTTCGCACCGCATAACACCGCGTCCATCTCCGCAAGCGAAAGCCCGTTGCGTTCCAGCGTTTCGCAAATCCACGCCGCTTCCGCCTTCGCATCAATGCCGCCGCCCGGCAACCCCGCGAATCGCCCCAGCCGGATCGCCGCCACTTGCGCCAGCGGGTTCGGCGCTTTATTCGCGTCGGCCAGCAAAAACACCGCCGCGCCTTCACCGGGCAAGGGCCGTTGTTTTTTGTGCAAGCCTTCGGCAAACGGTCGCAACGCAGGCGTGGCGGCATCCCACCAACCCCAGCGCGCACCGGCCGCGAGCACATACGAATTCAATTCATCCGCGCCACCGGCGAGCGCGAAGTCGGCGCGGCCACGGCTGATTTCCCACGCGCTCTGCCACAACGCCGTTTCAAACGAAATCTCCTGGTGCGTGGGCGTGGAGTTCAGCCCTTTCAATCCTAGTTCGATGGCCAAATTCGAGGCGCAGGCGTTGTGAACTGAATTGGTGAAACGCGTCGGCAGCGGGGCGCGCTCCTCGTTGACCAGCATGTTCTCCACGAACAGCGCCGTCTCATTCAAACACCCCAGGCCGGTGCCGACCGTGATGCACGTGCGTTCCGGCGGCAACGCGGACAGCCCGCCTGCCGCCAGACTGCGGCGCGCGGCCACGAGCGCCATCTGCTGGAGCCGGCCCAGCTTCCGCCGCCGGGCCGGGAGAATCATCTCCGTTGCGCCGAACTCGCCACAGGCATACGCGGGAACCAGGCCACCCCGCAGCGGCGCACGCAACTCAGTCACGACCGGCACCGCGCCACCAGCCCGGAAGGTCCGCCCGACTTCTTCCAGCGAATTGCCGGCGGCGCTCACCACGCCCGTGCTCACCACGGCGAGGCGAAGGGGAGAATCCGATGGAGTGATGGAGTGATGGAGTGATGGGACAGGTGGCGGATCGGCCTGGCTCCAATATTCCAGCACTCCACCATTCCCGCTTTTCAGCCTTTCCGCCCGTGAAAACACGAGCGCCGCGTTGTTTCCGCCGAAGCCGAATGAATTGCTCAGGATGTGTTCGAGCGGCAGTTCGCGAAACTGGCGCACCGGTTCCAGTCCGATCTTCGGGTCGGTTGTGTCGCAGCCGAGACTGGCGGGAACGGCCTGCTCCTGGAGTGCCCGGATGCAGACCACCGCCTTGATCGCGCCGCTCGCGGCCAGCGTGTGGCCGAAGAACCGCTTCACCGACGAAAACGGCGGCACGGATTCGCCAAACAAGCGGCGCAACGCTTTTGCCTCCATCGCGTCATTGTCGGGCGTGCCGGTGCCGTGCGCGCTCACATAATTGATGCCGCCGGGCGGCAGGCCGCTTCGTTCCAGCGCCAGACGCATCGCCGCGAGCGCGCCATCGCCTTCGGGATGCGGCGCGGTGGTGTGGCTGGCGTCGCAACTCGCGCCCCAGCCCGACAGCCGGGCCAGAATTTTCGCGCCGCGCGCCCGTGCCGTGGCTTCCGCTTCCAGCACGAGCACCCCGGCGCCTTCACCGAGACTGATGCCGGTGCGGGCGGCATCGAAAGGCCGGCAGCCGTTGGGGTCCAGCAACAGCAGCGAGCCAAAACCATTCAGCGTCAGCCGCGACAACGAATCCGCGCCGCCCGCAACCATTACGTCGGCCTCGCCGCTCTCAATCATTTCCGCCGCCGCCGCGATGGCCATCGCGCCCGCCGAACACGCCGTGGAAAAAGTGAGGCACGGCCCGCGCACGCCGAGCTGCCGCGCGCACAATTCGGTGGCCGACGCGCATTCGTGAAAGCGGAACGGGCCGAAGCGCTGCCGGTCTTCACGCAACAAACGGCGAAGGACTTCCTCCGTGCCCAACATGCCCGCGACGGTGGAGCCGAAGGCCACGCCGACGCGTTCGGACGCCAAGGAGCGGAGACCGGGTTCCAGTCCCGCCTGCTTCACCGCTTCTTGTGTCGCAATCCACGCGAGCTTGTCCGAGCGCGAGCCGCGCACGTTGCCGGCTAGGGCGTCCACGTCCACGCACACCTGGCCGACCAGATGCCGGCCATGACGCGGGGAGGCGAAGAGCGTCAGCGGCCCCAAACCGCTGCGGCCCGCGCGCAGGGCGTCCCACACTGCAGACACACCGCACCCCGCGGCGGTGATGACGCCGAGGCCGGTGACGACAACTGGGTGATGTGACGACATAACGCGCTTTCAGCCGTAACTATTCAGCCGGAATTCAACGCCAAGGTGCAGCGCGGCCAAGCCGCAACCAAAGCCCATGGGCGGAGAACGATGCTTGCCAACGGATGAAAAGTACCAACGGATTTTTTGACAGAATATTTTTTCCATCAGTTGGAACCTTTCATCCGTTGGTGAAAAGGACGTACGATACCCCACGCAGAAAATTGTTGTCAGAAATGCGCGATCCTGTGACATAGAACTGCAAAGAGGCCAAGCCACAACCAAATCTTTTGGGACTGCGGCGGGAACCCCGAAAGCTTTCGGGGCACGCCGCTTTGGGAGCTCTGTCCGCAGTCGAAAAGCGGTGTCGCCGCTGCGCTCCAGTCTTCGCTGCGCTTCGCCTTGGCAGGCTGCCACCGCAGTCCAAAACCTTTGCGCCTTCGCTCCTTTGCGTCTTGGCGTTGAAAGTCTTCTGCATGGATACAGCTCAGTTCTTGCGGTTTTTGGCGACGAATTCAGCGAGAGTTCGCACGGAGGCAAACGCCTTCTGCGCCACGCTCATCTCCTCAATCAGGATGCCGTAGTCGCGTTCCAGCATGGACACGAGTTCGAGGCTGTCAATCGAGTCCAACCCCAGACCCGTGCCGAAAATCGGTTCGTCGGCTTTGATGTCCGCCGGTTTGATGTCCTCCAAGCTCAACGCCGCGATGATTTTGTTTTTCAGTTCTTCAACGAGTGCTTCCATAAAAGTTTCGTTTAACAGCGTCTGGCGGCGCGGCAAAGATGACGGCAGGTTTCAGTCAAAGTGCCCTTGCCGAGCGCATGTTGGCGGGGGGCGCCCGATTTCCGGCCGAGCAACAGGGCGCACGCCTGCCACTTGTTTTCCAGCGCCAGGTCCGGCGGGAGCAGCGCGGCGACGTCCGGGGACACCGCTTCGCAACTGACGCAGAGGCACGCCTTGGCCGAGCCTTCGCGCAGCCAGCCCGCTGCTTCATCAATCGTGGCGCGTGTGGATTTGCCGGAGGACATGAGGCACAGCATCGGGCCTTTGAAGCGATGGCGGATGCAGATTTCACCGATGACCGTACTGGGCAGTGTGTAGGTGAACACGGTGGGCCGGGGCAGCCGGAGGAATTCCGCGTCGCTGGTCAGGCAGCCGGTGGCGGTTTCCACGCAGATGCCCGTTTGTTCCCGGTCTTGCGCGTCCCATGTTTCAAAACGCGCGTCGAGCAACTCCACCGCCATGAGTCCGAGACGGCTCAACCAGTCCATCCGCGCAAACCGCTCTGCCTCCGAGTCGAATAACTCGGACCAGCGGAGTTCCTCCAACTCGCCGCGACGCAACGCCTCGCCGAGCGGCGCGGGCCAGTTTGCCAGGCCAGCGAGGTCGTTTCCGAAACCCTCCGGGCCAAGCCAGCCCGCCGCTTTGATGACGATGTCGCTCATGCCGGGTCTTTCCGCAGCACCAGCGCGGCGTTGGCACCGCCGAAGCCGGAGTTGATTTTTAGCATGCAGCGCAATCGGGTGGCGGGTTGTGGCCGCAGGAGCATGGATTGAGGCGCAACCGGATCGCGTTCGAGCAGGCGCGGTGTGCCGGGCAGCGTGTTGGAACGCGCTGCCAGCAGGCACAGGATGGTTTCGAGAACACCCGCCGCGCCCAACGTGTGGCCAAAAATGCCTTTGCTCGAACTGCATGGCGGAACATTCTTGCCAAACACAGTGCGCAGGGCGAGCGATTCCATGTTGTCGTTGTAAAGCGTGCCGGTGCCGTGAGCGTGGAGGTAATCAATACCGCCGGTCGCCACGGCAGCCCGCTGGAGCGCGCGGTTGATCGCCAGTACCAAGCCGGAACCGTCCCGCGAAGGGCCGGTGAGATGGTTCGCGTCGTTGCTGCTGCCCCAGCCCGCAATTGTCCAGACCGGCGACGGCAGCAGGTCGCGGCGCACCAACGCCACCGCGCCCGCGCCTTCGCCCAGACTCAATCCCGTGCGCCGGCTGTCAAACGGGCGGCAACCTTCGGCGTCGAGGGACTTCAACGACGTGAAGCCAGCCAGCACGAAGTGCGAGACGAGGTCCACGCCCGCGACCAGCACCACATCCGCCGCGCCGCGCTCGATGAGCGACGCGCCTTGCTGCAACGCCAGCAGGCCGGAGATGCACGCGGCGGAAACGCATTGCACCGGGCCGCGCACCTGATGCGCCGCCGCCAGATCGTCGGCAAGCAACCGGGGCAGGATGTGGCGGTGGACCGTCCGGGAACAGGGCTGCCGGTGGAACACTCGTTCCATCGCCAGAATGTCGGCCTTGGTCGTGGACAACACGAGCGCCCGACGTCCGGCGGCCGCGGTCGGGAGATTCTTTCCCGCTTCCTGCAAGGCCGCATCGGCCATCAGGAACGCGTGCGCATCGGCATGCTCCGGGTCGTGTGTGGCGAGTTGCGCGATGGTTTCTTCCGGCACCCAGCCTGCGACGGTGGTTTGATAGCGTTTGCCCGCAAACGCCTCGCGCGCGCGCAGGGCGCTGCGGTTGTCGCGCAACGCATCGGCGAGCGTCCCAATGCCGGCTCCGGTGGCGCAAATGGCGCCGCACCCGGCCACGGCTGCGCGGGGCTGGCTCAGGGTTGTTTCCAGAGAGGCTCCCATTTTTTGAGCAGTTCAACCATGTACGGCGGCCAGGTCAGCAGCAATTCGCCGGCGGTGTTGGTGAAAACCTGCACACTGCTGCCGGTCGCCAGCAGCGTGGTGTCGCCCTGCCGGTAAATTTCATATTCAAATTCCAGTTTAGCGCTCTCGGATTTGAACAGCCGGGCGGTCACTTCGAGCACGTCGCTCATGCGCGCTGGCGCATAGTAGTCCACGTGAAGTTGAACGACCGGCGCCGGGGTGTTGTGCTCGAACATTACCGTGTAGTCCACGCCGTAGCGCCGGCCAAACGCGCGCCGCGCCTCCTCGAAATAGCCGACATAGTGCCCGTGCCACACGATCCGCATGGCGTCCACTTCGTTGAAGCGCACGCGGATCAGCGTTTTTTCCTCCAAGAATGGCCGGGGAACTGATGGCGCGTTGTTCAGGGTGATGCGTGAGTTTGGAGAAGGCATGGGATTGATTGGTTAGGGAGAACGGCGGTGGACTCCAGGGACAGAAGTAAACATGGGCACAGTTTGGTATGCCTCTGGGAAAAGCGGCGGAGGGCCGCCGCAGTCCAAGACGCTGTGCGCGACACGATGATCCCAGAAATCCGCGAAGCGTCCTGGAGTGCGCCAGTCCTCTGGCGCTTTGCATGAAAACAAAGTGTCCGCGAAGTTTTCGCATGAACTTTCGTGTGCCAATGACAATATGAACTGCCATGGAAACGCCAACGTCCTGACTTTGAAATTTTTCATTGTGTTTGTGTCACGCTTCCGCCGGAGGCATCCGCCTCCCAGAAGTCGTAGATGTTATACCATTGATACGGATACTGCCGGAGCACGGACTCCAACCGCACGGCATAATGCTCGACGCACTCGCGCAGTGCCGCCGGATTCCGTCGCACGGCGTCGCGGGCGACAAACTGCGGTGGAAACGTGAAGAAACGATACTGTCCAATGCGTTCGCGGACGGCGAAGACCTGAAAGATGGGCGCGCCGGTCACGGCGGCCAGATGATACGCGCCGATGGGAAAACGCGCCTGGCCCCCGAGAAACGACACTGTCAAATCCGCCCCGCCAAACGCGCGGTCGCCGTGCAAGCCCACCATTTCCCCGCGCCGCAACGCCGCCATGATCGGCACGCTGCGCAGCGGGTTCTCGTCGGCGGTCAGGATGCGGAATTGTTTGCCCTCCAGGGCGCGGTCGAAGAGGCGGCGGATGTGCTCCTGCTCTTTTTCCAGCACGACGAGATTGACCGGGATGCCAAAGCGGCCCAGCAGGTGCCCGCCCATTTCCCAACCGCCCACGTGCGCGCCGAGCAGGATGATGCCTTTGCCCTGGTTGAGGAATTCCCGGAAACGCTCCTCGCCTTCAAAGGTGCAACTCATCTGGTGCCGGCCGATCACGACCGCCAGCCGGTCCAGCAGCGTGACACCGAAGGAAAAGAAGTGGCGATACACGAGCAACGGACGCTGCCACCAGGGCTTTGGCCCCAACACGCGCTGGAGGTAATTCACGGAAGCGCGGTAGGAACGCGGGCTGGCGAAGGTGAAATACGCGGCCACAAACACCAGCCACGCATAAGCGCCGCGCAGCCCCAGCACACGGATCAACTGCACGAAGAACCAGTTCCCGAAATAGCCGCCGCGCGTGCGGCCGGTCCAGCGCGCGGAATCGGAGGTGCGGGTGTCCATCACTTGGAAGCTGCTGGCACGGAACTATCCTCAAACTGTGGCAGCTGCGCATCGGCGTCACCAGCTTTCCAGCGGCGGCGCAATTCTCGTTCAATCTCCACTACTCGATCCGAACTGGAGGACTT
The DNA here is from genome assembly GCA_049510395.1 of Verrucomicrobiota bacterium. Taxonomy (GTDB): domain Bacteria; phylum Verrucomicrobiota; class Verrucomicrobiia; order Limisphaerales; family UBA11358; genus UBA11358. Next base: position 36,080 of record JBEKYY010000013.1, on the reverse strand, counting down.
TTCCGAGTACTTTGAATACATCATTTTCAATTCGACGGTGCTAAAGCGGAGGTATTTGTGTTGAAGTCTGTTCTGTTCAGCGAGCTGTGCTTGAGATGAAAGGCGTTCATCCACTCTAGCCTGGCGTTCCTTTGCTTCGAAACGATGTTGTTTTCGGAGCAACATTCGTTCTTCCTTGTCTGCTTCGCTTTGGCAGCCAACCAACAGCAATAGACTCATCAACAAACCAGCGAATAGAAGGTTTTTTTTCATGGTAGCTTGTGGGGTGTTGGTCTTGCGGAAAGGAGATGGTCCTGTGCGGCGGACGATTGCAGAAGATCGCGGACTCGGGCGATGTCCTCAAACAGCGGCCGGTCATCGGTGAGTTGCGACGAGACGCCCCGGACCAGCTTGTGGAGTTTGCGATAATCGCCACCCATGACGTTCTGCTTGCGCCCGCGCAAATCCGCCGCCTGAACGAGGGCCAGACTTTGAGCCGCGAGAATTTTCCACAGCTTGTCCGTCAACTGGCGGGTGAGCCGGGCGGAGATGCAACCCATGCTGACCACATCCTGGTTGTTGGCGTTGGTCGGAATGGTTTGCACCGAGGCAGGGGCGCTGAGCATCCGGCATTCGGCGGCCAGCGACGTGGCCAGCAGTTGGACGCCCATGAAACCGGAGTTCAATCCGGGGTCGCCCCCCGAGAGCAGCGGCGGCAGACCCTGGCTGTAACGCCAGTTCACGAGCCGTTCGAGCTGGCGTTCGAGCAGCAGCGCGGTTTTCGCGAGGCAAAGGCGGAGGTAATCACACACCATCGAGATTTGCTGGCCGTAGAAATTGCCGCAGTGAATGACGGACTGGGTTTGCGGGAAAACGAGGGGGTTGTCCGTCGAGGCGTTGAGTTCGCGGGTGACCACACTTTCAATGTGCCAGAGCGCTTCCTGAAACGCGCCGAGGATTTGCGGTGCGCAACGCACGGAATACGGGTCTTGAATCTCCACGCCCGGCTCCACCGGCTTGGCGTGGGAACCCCACGCGTGCTCATCAATCTCGCGGCGGAACCGGGGATGCGTGCGCAGATGCCGGGCCATCCGGTCGGCCACTGCCGATTGTCCGCGAAATCCGCGCGCCTTGTGAACCTGCTCGCAGAGAGCCTCCGGCGACGCCCAGAGCACCTGGAACAAACACGCGGTCAGCAACTCCGCCCAACTCAACAGCACACCCGCTTCATGTGTGGCCAGCGCGGCCAGCGCGGCCATCACGGACGTTCCGTTGACCAGCGCGAGCCCTTCCTTGCATTGCAGGACGACCGGCTTCAAGCCGTGTTGCTTCAAAGCCTTTGTGGCCGGGAGCCGTTTTTTGCCGGCGCGAACGTGTCCCAAACCGACCAGGAGCCGAGCCATGTGAGCCAGCGGCGCGAGGTCGCCACTGGCTCCGACCGAACCTTCACACGGAATTTCCGGAAGGAGGTCGCGATTGAGGGCGGCGACGAGCAATTCGACAACTTCCGGGCGGATGCCGGAAAACCCGCGCGCCAGGGCATTGGCCCGGGCCGCCATGATGGCGCGGGTTTCCTCGGTGGAGAAGAGTTCGCCCTGTCCAACGGACAAATGGTGCAGGAGGTTGAGCTGGTGCCGCTGCAAATCCTCCGGCGAGACGCGCGTGCCGCTGAGCGGGCCGAAGCCGGTGTTGATGCCATAAACGGCACGCGGTTCGGCGGCCACTTTCTCGACGAGCGCCCGGCTCTGGCGCATAAGCTTGCGGGCCGGATCGGTCAGCCCGCATCCGGTTTGCCGATGGGCAATCTGCCACAGGCCGGGGATCGTGAGCGCGTGTCCGTTCAGTCCAATCATGATTGGCCAAGCATATTCGGCTTGACGCCGGGACTGCAATAGATTGTTAGTTGGCCCATAAGGAAAGGGAAGACGCGGGCGATTAGGTGAACAAAATGCGACAGGCCATGAAGAATCCAAAATTACTGACTGTGAAAAACCAACCTGTTCGCCGGAGCATGCTCGTTACAACGTTTTTCACGTGCCTCCTCCTGCTTTTGCCAGGCGCGCTTCGCGCGGGCGAGACGGTCTGGTTCGGTGGCACCCAGCGCGCGTTGCCGCTGAGCCTGGCTGCCCCGAAGGAGGATGGGTTGCGCTCGGTGTGGGCGTTCACCGATCACGGGCAGGACGTGTGGGATTTCAACCTGGGAACCGATGTCTCCGTGTGGCAGCGAACCAACGAGTCGTCGTTTCAAAGCATGGGACCGCGTTTTGGCGTGGCCACCCGGTTCCAGTTCAACTCCGGGTCGTTCGACATGTGGGCGACGGATGTGCGCGGCGGCGGCGTGTATGGCATACGGTTCAAGCGCACGGCCTACGAGTTTTTCTTCTATCACGAAAGCTCGCATCTCGGGGACGAGATGCTGGACCGCGGCGAGCGCGAGCGGATTGATTACAATGTGAACGGGGTGCGCCTGACCGCTTCGTGGACCGGTGAAGAATGGCTGCGTCTGTATGGCGGCGTCATCGGCCAGCCTTGGGCAAAGCCGGAAAAACTGCGCAGTGCCGGATTCCACGCGGGGGTGGAACTCACCCGACTGCCACCTTGGGAGCGCGGGTATGTGGCGTTGGATGCGGAAGCGTGGGAGTGGCGCTCCTGGAACCCGGACGCGGCGATTCAGGCCGGCTTCTTCATCGGGCCGAAGGGCAAAGGCAAGGCGCTGGAAGCCTCGCGACTGTTTTTCGAGTTGCGCTGCGGTCGTGTGATGCTGGGGCAGTTCTACAACGAGACCGAGCAGTACTTCGGGCTCGGGCTCGGCACAAACTGGTGAGACATCAGCGGCGCCAGCCGGTCTGGTAACCCCCAAAACCGGCTGGTTCAGCGGCACTTTCTGAATTTCCGCTCCGAGTCTTCGATCCCGCGGAACCAGACATTGCGAAAGCCGGATTCAGTTTCAGGATCGCTGCCTTGGCGACATCATATCATGGGCAGTGGATTAAATGTGCCAACCTGGCAGGTAGTTTCGTTGGCATGGTTGACATTGTGAATGAAGCTTCGCTAGTCTTCCCTACAGTCGTTGCAGGCGAAACAACAACCAAAAAATCACAAAACAATCATGAAAAGCCTTTGCAGATGGATTCTTGCCGGAGCGTTAATATCGCTGGTCCTCAACCCCTCAACGCCGTTGCTCGCGGGACCCTTGGATGAAGACAAACTCATCACAGATTTGTCGTCTCCGAATGAGCAAGTCGTCACCAAGGCTCTGCTGAGACTGGAGAAGCAATATCCCACCAGCACAAAATCTTTTCCAGCGGCGAAGAAACTCCTGACAGATTCACGGCTCATGGTGCAGAGGAAGGCCGCCCGTTACCTGGGTGCGCTTCATGCCAAGCTGGACAGCGCCGAGATTGACAGCATTTGTGCGTTTTTGAAGTCATCCGACCCGAAGACGGTAATGGACGGTTTGAAGGCACTGCGCGGGCTCGAAGCGCCACAGACGGTGCCGCAAATAATTCCATGCCTCAAAAATTCCGATCCTTTTGTCATGCGCGATGCCTGCCGGACCCTGGCCGTTCTGGGAAACAAGGATGTGATTCCTTCCATCGAACCCTTGTTGAAGGATCCCAACCCGAAGGTTCAAAAAGACGCGCAGGATGCCATCCACGCCCTGCAAACGAAATCCTGAGCCGCCGGCAATTTCGGAGTTCGGGTGGGTGCAAAACAACACTGTATCTGTACGACCACCGGAGCGCGAGTTGTCCCAACTCGCAGCAGGTCCATTTGCGGAAACCGGTTCATAAAAACTTTCCAACTGGCTCTGGCATTTGCCGGTGCTGCGGCTTGGGACAAGCCGCGCTCCAGATACCGTGTTACTTTGCACCCAGTTCGGGCCAAATGATGCTTGCCGAATTGAAGTGCGGCGGGCTATAAAGCCGGAACAGTGAGACTTTCGAAGCTTTTCATAACTCCCGCGGCGCTGGTCTGGCTGATGGTGGCTTGTCTGCCGGGCGAAGGCCGTGCCGATTCGAAGCCCGTCAGCCCTGAATCATTGTAGGCGATGCGCATGAGGCCGTTTCCCGAAGACCTGCTCACCAGCAAGCAAATTGCCGCCATCCAGCAAAAGGCATGGAGCCGGACTTTCCGTCATGCCTTCGCGCACTCACCCTTTTACCGCGAACACTTCCGCCGTGCCGGCCTCTCCCCAAAGAAACCGGTCCCGTTTGAACGGATTGGTGAGATTCCCGCCATCGGCAAGGAGGTGTTGTCCAGGAATACCGAAGCGTTCCTCTGCGTGCCGCAGGAGCAGGTGGTGGACATTGTCACCACGAGCGGTTCCATGGGCCAGCCGATGGTTTATATGCTGACCGATTCGGATATGCAGCGGCTGGCGCTCAACGAATATCACTCGTTCCGCTGCGCCGGCCTCACCGCGTCCGACACCGTGGTGCTGGCGGTCACGCTGGATCGTTGTTTCATCGCCGGCATGGCTTACTTTATGGGACTGCGGATGCTGGGCTGCTCCATCGTGCGCGTGGGGTCGGCGACGCCGGTGATGCACCTGGAACTGCTGCAACGCACCCGCGCGACCGCCGTCGTGGGCGTGCCGTCGTTCCTCGGCCTGCTGGCGGACAAGGCGGCGGAAGCCGGACTCAACCTGGCCGGCTTTGGCGTGCGCAAGCTCATCTGCATCGGCGAACCGATTCGCCAGCCGGACTGGTCGCTCAATCGCGCCGGCGAACTCCTCGAGCGCCGGTGGAACGCCCGCGTGTTCTCCACCTACGGCAACACGGAACTGGCCGCGTCACTCTGCGAGTGCGAAGCCGGTCGCGGCGGACATCTGCACCCGGAATTGCTGCACGTGGAAGCGCTCGATGATTCCGGCCAGCCGGTGCCGGATGGACAGGTTGGCGAACTCACCGCCACGACCTTCGGCGTCGAAGCCATGCCGCTGATTCGTTACCGCACCGGCGACTGCGCCGCAATTTTCCGCGAGCCGTGCGGCTGCGGACGCCGAACGTTGCGCATCGGCCCCATTGTTGGCCGCAAGGGCCAGAAGCTGAAGTTCAAGGGCACGACGATTTTTCCCTCGACACTGAAAGCCGTGCTGGATGCCGCGCCGGAAGTTCAGTCTTACGTCATCATCGCGCGGCGCGGCGAAGACAACTCCGACCTGGTCGAAGTGCGGCTCGCCTGCGCCGGGACGGCGAAGACGACCCTGGGCAGGCTGCGGGAGCAATTCCAGGGAGCGGCGAAAGTGGCGCCGGAACTGACGCTCGCGGCGCCAGCCGAGATTGAGTCGCTCCAGATGCCCGAAGGCACACGGAAGCGGCGCTTCTTCGTGGACCTGCGCGAAAATGGGAAGGCCGGCGCTTGACCCCGCAAGCGACAACCGACATTCAATCGCCGTCCGCCCCGCGCCTCTGCGTTGTGGTTCCGGTCTTCAATCACAGCCACACCGTTCAGCAGGTCGTGCGCGAGGCAAAATCCCGATTCCCCGTCATCGTGGTGAACGACGGTTCAACGGATGAGACGCCAACCATCCTGGCGGCGGAAACCGGCATCACGGTGATCACGCTCCCGTTCAACCAGGGCAAGGCGGCGGCGCTGTGCGCGGGTTTCGACCGGGCGCGGGAGCTGGGGTTCACCCATGCGATAACGATTGACGCCGACGGCCAGCATTCGACGGCGGAACTGGACGCGTTCGCTGCGGCGTGCCGGAGCGAACCGGAGGCGTTCATCATCGGTGTGCGCGATTTGAAGAAAGAAGGAGCGCCGCGCGAACGCCGGCTTTCCAATGCGTTCTCCACTTTCTGGTTTCGTTTTGAAACGGGCGTGGTGCTCGCCGACACGCAATGTGGCTACCGGTGTTATCCGCTCAAGGCGCTGGAGCGTTTGCACGTGAAGGCGAAGCGTTACGCCTACGAACTGGAAGTGATGGTGCTGGCCGCGTGGGCGGGCATGCCGCTGGTGGCGCTGCCGGTCACGAGCGATTACCGGGCCCCGACTTCAAAGTTGTCGCACTTTCAGCCGTGGCGGGACACCGTCCAGATTTCACGCGCCCACTCGCGGCTGGCGATGCTGGCCTTCTGCACGCCGGCGTTGTTGCGCCGGGTGATGGTCCGCGGCGAACTGCGCGATCTGCCGAAACGCCAGCGCGTGCGCACGGTGCTGCACCACTTGTTTTCGGAACATACGCAGACGCCGGGCCGCCTGGCGGCGGCGGTGGGGCTGGGTTTGTTTTGCGGCATTGCGCCAATCTGGGGCTGGCAGATGGTCGTGGCGGCATTGCTGGCGCACCGGCTTCGGCTCAACAAAGCCATCGCCTTGAGTGCCAGCAACATTTCCTTTCCGCTGGCTGCGCCTTTCATCCTGGCGGCGGGGCTGGTGCTCGGCCACTACTTGCACACGGGGTTGCTCATCGAGCTTTCGCCGAAGGACGCGGCCCGGCAAATCCCTGTGTACATTGGCGAATGGTTTGTTGGCAGCGTGGTGCTCGCCGTGCTGGTGGGCGCGCTGGGAACACTGGCCGCTTATCTCGTGGCCAGAATCTGGCGGGGCCAGCCGGCAGCAATGAAGGAATCGTCGGCAGCGGGACAGGGGATGCAAACCATGTCTGGCCCGCTCGTTCGCCTGCACCTGTTTCTCGCGCGGCACCGCGTGGCCGTGCTGTTGTTGATGGTGCTGTTCGCCGCCAGCTCGGCGTTGTTGAGCCGACGCTTGAAGTTGAACGAGGATTTCACCGACATGCTGCCGATGTCCGTTCCGGCCATCGCGGAACAGGTGGAAGCGTTGAAGCACGTCCGCCAGGCCGACCGGCTTTTCGTGGATGTCCAGACGACGGCCCTGGAGCCGGAGCGGCTGACGCAGGCGGCCGATCAGATGCACGCCGCGTTGCGGGAGATTCCGGAGCTAAGCGGCTTCCGCTACAACATCGAGGCGATGGACATGCAGGAAATGTTCGAGCAACTGCAGGCGCAACTTCCGGTGTTGCTCAACTCGAATGAACTGCACGAACTCGAAGGCCGCCTGCAAACCCCCGCGCTGGAACAACGGCTGGCCTGGATGAAAAAAACCATGAGCCAGCCGCAAGGACTGATGCTCAAGGAAGTGGCGCAAACCGATCCGGCGGGTTTGGGCGATGTGGTGTCGCTGCGTTTGCGCGCGTTGCAGGCGGGCATCGGCGACGCGTACATCGTGGCCGGGCGCATCACCAGCGCGGACGGCCGCCATATTCTCATCAGCGCCGTGCCGGGTTTTCGCCCGTCCGAACTCCGTCAAAGCGCGTCGCTGATGAGCTCGGTGCTGAGCGCAGCGCGGAGGGTTGAAACGCAGTTTCCGGCCGGCTCGGTGCGCATCGCCATCACCGGCGCCCATCGCGTGGCGCTGGATAACGCGACGATGATTCGCGAAGACACCACGCGCACGAGTGTCATTGCAACCGTTGCCGTGGCGTTGTTGATGTGCGCGGCTTACCGCCGGCGCTGGCTGGCGTTGTTGGGGCTGGCACCCACGGTCTTCGGGGTGCTCGGTGCGTTGCTGGCATTTCATTTCACCGGTGACGTGGTGTCGGCCATCGCCATCGGCTGTGGCAGCATCCTGATTGGTGTCACGGTGGATTACGGCATCTACGTGCTCTATCACATGGACGATTCGCCGCCCGCCACCCGGCTCCAACTGGCGCAGGCCGTGGCGCAACTGGCGCCGACGCTCACTTTCGGCGCGTTGACGACCATGGCCGCCTTTTTCGCCATGTTCTTCTCGCCGGTGTCAGGGCATCGGCAACTGGGATTGTTCGGCGCGGTGGGGGTGGGGCTGGCGGCGGTGTTTGCGCTGGTGGTGTTGCCGCTGTTCATTCCCGTGGGCGCGGCGGGCGGTGGCCGGAGGCTGCCGCTGACGACGGTCATGCAGCGTTTGTTTGACTGGCGCGATCACCGCGCGCGGGTGGTGTTGCCGTTGCTGCTGCTGTTTTCCGGCTTGTGCGTGGCGGGCGTGGTGCGGTTGCGGTTCGAGGGCGACCTCGCGCGGCTCAACGGCGTGACCGCGGAGACGCGACGCGACGACGATCTGGTGCGCGCGGTTTGGGGGAAAGCTCTTTCGCTGACAACGGTGGTGGTGACGGGCGCCAGCCGGGAAGAGGCGTTGCAAAAGAACGAACAGGTCTGCGCGGTGCTGCGGACCTTGCAGGAACAGCGGGCCATTGATTCGTTCTCCTCGATTGCGCCGCTGTTTCCGTCCGAACAAACGCGCCGGAGCAATTTCCGCGACTGGCGGGCGTTTTGGACGGAGGAACGTCGCGGTGACCTGGACCATTCGCTGGCGAGCGTGGCGGGCAGCCTGGGTTTTCGTGCGAACGCGTTTAATCCGTTTCTGGAACGGCTGGCAGCCACTGCCCCGCCGCCCGATTCGCTGGCCGGGGCCGCCTCGTCTTTGGACCGGTTGCTGAGTGATTACTGGAGTGAGCGGGATGGGAGCGTTTCCATTTGCACGCTCGTCAAGGCGTCCGATCGTCAGAGTTTCCTGCGGTTGCGCGAGGCCGTGCTGAAGGAAATGCCGGGGGCATTGCTCTTGAACAAGGCGGCGTTGACGGATCAAATTGCCCGCATCGCAAAAAGCGCGCTGCCCGTCTTTGGCGTGCTGGTGGCGGTGTTGAACGCGTTGCTGCTGTTTCTGCTGCTGGGGCGGCTGGAACTGGTGTTGATCACGCTGCTGCCGATGGCGGCGGGCGTGTTCTGGGCGCTGGGCACGCTCGGACTTCTGGGCCTGCCCATTGACATGTCCAACTTCATCTTCGTGATTTTTGTCGTTGGCGTCGGGGGGGATTACAGCCTGTTCATGGTCATGGCCGAACTGGAACCGTTGCGCGGTTACACGAAGCGGACGGCCTCCACCGGCGGCGCGGTGACCATTTGCGCGCTCACCACGCTGTTCGGCGTGGGCGTGCTGGTACTGGCGCGGCATCCGGCGCTCTTCTCCGTGGGTCTGACGGCACTGCTGGGCATCAGTTTCAGTTTGCTGGCCACACTGTTTCTTGTGCCGCCGTGCATGCGCTGGATAGGGACGCGTTCTTCTTGTGGTAACAGCCGACGCGAGTCGGCTCTGACTTCTTCGAAAGAGAAAATGAGCGGACTCACATCCGCTGCTCCAGGAATCCCCAGCCTTTCATCGAAACGCAACGAAGTCAGCAGGCTTTATCGCTATCAAGGGCCCTACGTGACGCAGTTTGTTTTTTGGAAAATGAAAACCGATCCGCTCTTCAAAGCTGTCGAGGACGCGGTGCCGCAACAGGCGAGGATTCTCGATTTAGGTTGCGGCTATGGCATCATGGCGCACTGGCTCACGCTCTTCGAGCCGGAACGCACCGTGTCGGGGGTGGATTTTGACGCGGACAAAATCCGGGTTGCACAGGCGACCGCCCGCTTCAACCCGGGCGTGGCCTTCGAGCAGCGCGATATTTTGGAATGGCCCGAATATCCCGCCTGCGACTGTGTGCTGCTATGCGATGTGCTGCACTACTTCCCGCGCGAGTTGAAGGCGGAGGTGCTGCGCAAGGTCTTTCAGGCGTTGCGCCCCGGCGGTTGTCTCATCGTGCGCGACGCCTGCGCGGAAGAAACTTCGCGGCACAACCGCGTGGCCTGGTCGGAGAAATGGGCGGTGCGTTTCGGCCAGAACAAAACCCGTCACGGACTGCATTTTGAAAACGAGAAAACCCATCTCGCGTTGCTGCGCGAGGCGGGTTTTGAGCAGATTGAAATCAGGAAGGACGCGGGGCTGGGTTCAAACGCCCTCGTGATCGCGACCAGGCCGGTCCGCTGAACCGCATGGTCATTTCAGCGGTGATCGTCTGAAGCAAGGTGCTGAAGTTTGTCCTGCCGTTTTCCAGAGGTGAATTCCTGATGCAATTGCAGGATTTTTTCCTGGCTGACTGGCTGCGATGCGTACACAGCGCCTAATCCCCCGGATTGCCATATGCTTTGGCCCATGTTTTCCAGCTTAACATGCTCATAATCCGTCGCCGATGCAGCAGGCTCGATCCAACGATTCTGCTTGGTCCATTCTGCGACCAGCTTCCGCGTCTTGTCATCCTGATGAAGCGGCTTGATTTTGAAGCTATTGACAAACGTTCCCATATAACGATCGATCCAAAGGTCATAGGTTTGATCTGCGAGTAATTCCGCTTCAATACACGCGGTTATTTCAGCCGAGAAACTCATGAAGTAATGCTTGCCCGGTTCGCAAACACAGGCAACCGAATGGCCATTACCAAGACTGGCGATGAACCGCGTGTCAACCCAAACCGGTGCATACATTTTGCCGCCAACAAATCCTTTTGGACGATGAATGCATACCAGCGCCTTACCAGTTGGTGGTGATGACGGGGGGCCTGACGAGGCAGTGTTATACTTGCTGACACGGGTGGCAGAAGCACAGCCGCTGAGAAACAGGGCGGCCAGGAGCAATGCTCCACACCCCAGTAAACTAATTATTTTATTCTGATGTTTCATTGTGATGACCTTTCGTTTGAATTTACAGTCCGACCCACGGACCGCCTTTCTGTTTGGTGCCCGGCCCGATTTCCTGTCGGCAAACTTCGAAGGGAATTCCTATTTGTTGCCGCTCGTGTAGGCTACGATCTGTGACACGGTCGCGTCACGAATCTGGTTGTCGGCGGCGCCCACGGACCAACCACCCGCCCAGGCGTTGTTGCCCTTCCAGAAGTCCGGATTGGCGATGATTTCCCCGGTCGAACTGTCCCGGTAATCAACGTGCATGACCAGATCCGAGCCGCCCGCCATGGCGCCGAGCCAGACGCGGGAACCGGTGGAAACAATGCGAATCAGCGTGATGGACGGAGTTATTTGCAGCGTCCGTTCCTTGCCCTTGGAAAATTCACCGCCGGCCGGAATCACCTTGAGGTTGGGGAAAATATATTTCAACTGCGTCTGGAGCATCTCGTCAATCTTTGCGGCGGATTTTTCGTTACCCGGCTTTTGGTATTGTTTTTCTGTGATTTCTGTAGCTTTGACTTCAACGGCCTTGAATTCGCCAAATTTCACCTTGGTCGGATTGGCGGCATAGTTGCGACCCTTGGCGGCCTTGGCTTCCTTGGCGGCCTGCTTGGCTTCCTTGGCGGCCTTCTTTTTTTCCGCCTTGGTGAGGGTGTTCGTGTCCTGACCCCGGGCAACCGTGCCGCCCAAGAGCGCGATGGCGGTGACGAGCACGGCGATCAACCCGATGGATTTGAGGATGGTTTTCATGATGTTTTTTTAATGTTTGTTGGATTCGTTAACTGCGGTTTGGCTGCGAAAACGAGGGGTTAAGGTGCGCGGCCACGGATTCGGTCATAGTTTTCACGTTTTGAAGCAGCTAATATGAGAGCATTGTAGTATATGACTCTGGTTCGAGCAAGAGTTTTGGGCCACAGTCCGCGAACAGAGCAAATCCTCTTATCGGCAATCCTCCGTCCCCAGGTGCTGAACCTGTCTTGTTTTCTTGCCGCCCAGGAAATCACGCTTGATGTCCTCTACATGCGCCCGTTCGCGGTTCTCAAAGTCAACCACATGGCGGGTACGGATTTGTGAAACGAGGTCTTCCCGTTCCTCATACTCTGCGAGGTTGGCGCGGCGTCTGTCGTTCCTAGTCAGGGGATGGAGACGGATTTGTGCGCCGGCAATCATCCCACCCCAACCGGGATCCACCATGATGTCGTACACCTTGCCGGGTGCGAGATCGGCCTGAACCACGGACACGCCGAAGGCCCAACCGATGAAAACCTGCTGACCGGGATCGCACACATATTGGAAGCCGGCACTCGCGGGCAGGTCGCAGATGAACAGGCCTTCACCATTGAAGATGGCATACCGGTGCGTTGGGCTGTACCACGACACGCGGTGAAAATTTACCAGCACCTTGTCCGGCAGCGGTTGGGTGATGCGTTGATCCTTCGAGAGTCGGACGATGTGATCCGTATTGGGAATCTGATTGGCGGACGCGTCAACCGCCGTCTGCTCGGTTTTGCTCGTGGCGCATCCGGTGAGAAGTACGCCAGCGACAAATGCAGAGACAAGTAACGATGTTCTCTCGAGGAACTTGATTTTTTTCATGAGTTCCTATGAGTTTGTATTGTTTGTCAGTTGTGGTTTGGCTGCGAAAACGAGGGGTTAAGGTGCGCGGCCACGGAGTCGGTCATCGTTTTCACGCTTTGAAGCACCTGGCGCGCGGTGTCGGGATCGGGAATCTTCAGCCCGTATTTCTTGTCCAGGGCCACGACCAACTGGAGGGCATCCACGGAGTCCAAACCGAGGCTGCCGGGGCCGAACAAAGCCTGTTCATCGCCGATTTCGTCCGCGGTGATTTGCAGCATGAGATTTTCGACCATCATCTGCTTGATGTCCTGTGCAAGCGTTGCTGTGCTGTTCATTACAAAATTCCGCCGTCCACTTTCAGCATTGAGCCTGTGATGTAGCCGGCTTCCAAGCAAGCCAGAAAACGCACCGCCGCCGCGACTTCCTCCGGCCGGCCCAGACGGCGCATGGGCACGCGAGTCTGCATGGTTTTGCGTTCGTTCTCGTCCATCCGCGCCAATGCCTCCGTCTCGATGTAACCGGGGCAGACCGCATTCACAGTGATGCCAATGCGGGCCACTTCCTTGGCGAGCGATTGCGTGAACGCGAGCACGCCGGCCTTGGCGGCGGCATAGTTGGTCTGGCCCGCCGGCGCCAGCAGCGCGCTCAAGGAAGCGATGTTCACGATGCGGCCGGAGTGCTGGCTGATCATCGCCGGGAGCACGGCCTGGCAGCCGTGAAAAACACTGTCGAGGTTCGTTGCCAGCACACGATCCCAGGCGACCACCGGCATGGTGCCGAGCAACGCATCCTCGTGGATGCCGGCGTTGTTCACCAGCACATCGAGCCGCGCGTGAACGCCCAGGATTTCCCCGACGGCTTTTTGCCAGGATTCGCGGGAAACCACGTCGAGCGGCACGCAGCGGCAACGATCCGGGTTCTTTCGCGTCATCTCATCCGCGCGTTCGCGGCGCGAATGGACCGCCAGCCAGATGAAGTTGTCCGGCGACTCCGCGAGAAAAGCCTGCGCGATGGCCTGGCCCAGACCGCCGTTCGCCCCGGTGACAAAGACAACCCTCAAACTCATGGCGCGATGCTGCCCGTTGGGGGAGTAGCGGGCAAATGCGAAATTCCCCGCGCGCCGCGCACGAACCGCGCGCCGATGGCGTGCTGGTTGCAGCCGACGAGGCTGGCGATGGCTGCCGCAAAGCGGCCACCGGCCACGGCGTCGCAGGACGCCACGCACTGCCACGCGCCCGCAGCCATGAGGCCCTCGCCGAGAATCCGCTTCGGACTGAGGCGTGGTCCGGACCAGTCGCGCCACGCGGCAATTTCCGGGGCGTCGGTGCGCGGGCTGTCGCCGATGCCGTCGCACAGAAGTTGTTCGGGCGAACCGGCAGGCAGCTCCGCGCGCATGGCCAGCGCCGCCTGCGACTGCGACCGGATCGCGGTGTAAGTGTGGATGGCGGTGATCCGTTCCAATTCGACGCCGGCCGACCATGCAGGGTCAAGGCTCAGGCACACGGCTCCCGCTCCGCCGCTGATGATGGCCCGATGATCGAGGTGCCACAGCGCGTCTGCCCGCAGCCAGTTGGTTTCCTCGGCTCCAATGACTAGGCAGGCATCGACCCGTTTTTCCTCCAACCATTCCACGCCCAGGCCCAGCGCTTGCAGGAACGAGGCTGGATCACCCAGGAGCGTATAGACCAGCGGCGCATTGCCCAGCAATGAGGCGACATGGCTGGCGGGCGCGGCAAAGACGGTTTCAGGAAACAGCAGCGGACTGGCCGTGGTGGGATCTTTCAATGTCTCGTCGAAGAAGCGGTAAGAGTAATTCACACAACCCGATTGAAGGCAGACGATGATGCCAAGCCTTGAATCTGGATCGTTGCCGGTTCGCACTTTTGCCACGGCCTCCAGCGCGGCGGCAGCGGCATAGTGCGTGACTGGACTGGTGCGCCGCAGCCGTGGGTGGCCCAGGAAAGCCAGGCGTTGAGCCGGGTTTGGAACCAGGCGGGATGACAACGGCTTCGTCCAGCCGGGCCGTTCCAATGGCTGAATAGGGAGCGGCTGTCCCTTGTCCAGTGCTTCGCGCATGGCCGCGACCGTCCAGCCCGCCGGAGAAACCGCGCCCAATCCGCAGACAAACACGCGGCTCATGCCCACCTCCGCAGGACGAGGGTGGCGTTAACGCCGCCGAAGCCGAAGGAATTGGAAAGCGCGACGTTCACCGGCGCGTCGCGCGGTTCTCGCACCACCGGAAAGGCGCACGCGACATCGGGCGTTTCAAACGCGACTTCCGGCGGCAGCCATTGCTCGCGCAGAGTCATCAGGCAAACCACCGCTTCCACTGCGCCTGCCGCGCCGAGCAGGTGGCCAATGCTGGCCTTCGTGGAACTCACCGGCAAGGTTGCGGCGCGATTGCCCGCCCAACGTTGAATGGCGGCGGCCTCCGAGATGTCGTTGAGCGGCGTGCCGGTGCCATGGGCGTTGATGTAATCAATGTCCGCCGGCGTCACTCCGGCCATCTCACATGCCCGGGTCATCGCCACCAGCGCCGCATCGCCTTGCGGATGCGGTTGGGTAAGATGGTACAAATCTATGGTTGCGCCGTAGCCGGCAAGTTCGCCGAGGATGACCGCGCCGCGCTGGTGCGCCGACTCCAGCGTTTCGAGCGCCATCAGGGCGGCGCCTTCGCCGATCGCCAGTCCATCGCGGTGCGCGTCGAAAGGCCGGCAAAGTGTTGGCGAGAGTGTCTGCAAGGAGTCGAAGCCGGAGAAAACGAGTTGATTGAGACCGTCGTAACCACCGGCGAGCACCTGCGTGGCGCAGCCGCGGCGCAGCAATTCCAGCGCGTGGCCGATGGCGTTGCCGCCGGAGGCGCAGGCATTCGAGATGATGGTGACCGGCCCGCCAATGCCCAGCGCATCCAACACGATGCGCCCCTGCGTTTGTGATTGATAGTAAAGGGCGCGCGTGGGCTGACGGCGGTGCCGGCGTGGCGATTGCACGGCCTGGCGGAAGTAGTCTTCACCAAGCGACATCCCGCCGGAGGTGGTGCCGAGGATTAGCGGGAGATGGCCGGAAGGTTCCCAGCCGGCTTGCTGCCACGCTTCGAGCGCCGCCAGCAACAGCATGGTGCTGGCGCGGTCGAGCCGTCCGGTTTGGCGCGCGGAGAGGCGTGACGCCGGCAGCGCCGCGGGCAGGTCCGCTTCCGCCGCAACCTTGACGCGCTGGCGGCTGACATCAAAAAGCGTCACCGGACGGAAGGCGGTGCGCCCGGCGCGAAACCCTTCCGCGTTCGGCTTCCATCCCAGGCCCAGGGCCGTGACGATGCCCACGCCGGTGATGACCACGCGAGGAGGCGGTGACGGTGGACTGGGGGCGGGGAAAAGCATGATGGTTTATAGCGTTCCCGTTAACATTGGCACAGTATGATATGCCTCTGGGAAAAGCGGCGGAGGGCCGCCGCAGTCCAAAACGCTGTGCGCGACACGATGATTCCTGAAATACGCGAAGCGTCTTGGAGTGCGCCAGCCCTCTGGCGCTTTGCCAACAGACGAAAGGTCCGCGAGATTTCCGCATGATGTGGCAGGCCTGGTCATGGGAGGCCGGTTTTCTTCTGGCGGCACAATTTTTTAACGCCTTGACGGAACCCTACGTTCATTGGCCAGAAAAAGTTTTTCCACGCCGTCGTGCCCCACAGCCGCTTGAAGATGGCGGGGTAGGAATACACCTCCTTCAACGCGCGCTGGTAGCCATCCAGCAGTTGATCCGGGATGAAGGTCTTGGGGCGATAGACGACATGGTTCGCGTCATAGATGGACCAGTCGCGCGTCAAGATGCGGTCCTCCTCCACCAACCGCCGGTAAAGACGCGTGCCGGGATACGGCGTCAGGATGGAAAAATAAACCACTTCCAGTTTGGCCTTGAGTACAAACTCCACCGTGCGGTCGAAGACGCCCGCGTCGTCGGTGTCAAACCCGAAGACGAACGAGCCGTCAATACCGATGCCGTGGTCGTGGAGTTTCTTGACGACTTCCAGGTAATTTTCCGGGCGGTTGGGCTTCCTGCCGATGGAGGAGAGTGTTTCCGTGGAAAGGGTTTCAAACCCGATGAAGATGCCGGTGCAGCCGCTTCTCTCGCAAAGCTTCAAAATCTCCGGGTCGTTGGCAATGTTCATCGAGGACTGCCCAAACCAGTTCAGCTTGAGGCCGGCAATGCGGGTGAAAAATTCCCGGGCGTAGGCGCGATTGCTGATGATGTTGTCATCCACGAAGAACACGCAGTTCTTGAGCGTGAGCAGTCCCGTGAATGGACGCAGGCCGCGCAGCTCCGCCAGCACCTCGTCGGGCGAGCGGTTGCGGTACCGCCCGCCAAACGCACTGGTTACGGCGCAGAATTCGCAGTCCAGCGGGCAGCCGCGCGTGGTTTCAACCATGTGGATCGGCAGGTAATTCTTCGGGCGATACAGTTCCCAATCCGGCGTCGGCAAATGCTCGATGGAGGGGAGTTCGTCCCCGTGACGGTAGATGCGCTTCAAATCGTTTTTCTGGAAGTCTTCCAGCAGCGCAGGCCACAGTACTTCCGCCTCGCCGACAACCACGCTGTCGCAATGTTGCAGCGCCTCGTCGGGCAGACACGAGACATGCATGCCGCCCATGACGACCTTGATGCCCCGGCGGCGAAAGTGATCGGCGATTTCGTAGCCGCGCTGAACCGTCGTGGTCAGCGCGGAAACGCCGACCAGGTCCACGTCCTGGTTCAGGTCGAGCGGTTCGACCTTTTCGTCAATGATCGTGACCTGCCAGTCGGCGGGCGTGAGCGCGGCGATTTTCAACAGGGCCAGGCACGGCACGCGGAACCAGAAGCCGGCGCCCATCAAACTTTTGCTGGCGAGCGGCGTGACGAGCAGGAGACGTTTCATGGCATAGGACCTCCGGCAGGGCCTTGCGGCCACAGGCGTTGGGCCATGGAAAAGTAGCCCCACAACGGGCCAACCGTGCCCCGTTTGCGCAGCCGCTCGATGAGACTGAGATACGCCGGTCCGGGGTCACCCGGAATCCAACTGGGCGAAAGACGGGAGAACTCCTGGAGTTGCGCGAAGATCGCGTCGGCGGTCAGGTGGGGCGACACATAGTAACCGGGTGGCAGCAGGTCGGTGTCGCGGGTGATCCGGCCTTCAGCGATGGCGCGTTCGCAAACCTGCGTCCCCGGATAAATCCTCATGCCGACCACGGCCATGAAGACCGCGCCGGGGAGCCGCTTTGAATTCTCGAACGCCGTCTGGAGCGTGGCGCGGGTTTCTCCCGGCCCGCCGCAAATCAGGAAATGGCAGTAATCAATTTTCTCCTGCGCGGCCAGTTCGCTTGACACCAGCACATCGGCAAAGGTGAACCCCTTCTGGTAGGCCTCCAGCACCTCGTCGCACAGGCTGTCGGAACCGAATTCAATATGCGTCAAGCCCGCCCGCGCCATCAGCTTGAGCAACTCCGGCGTCAATCCCTGGGGCCGGAGAAAGCAGCTCCAGGAAATCTTCAGGTTGCGCCGGAGCATGGCCTCGCAAATCCCGGCAATATGGCCGGGCGAAGAGTTGAAGACGGAATCCACAATGAAGGCGTGCCGGGCGCCGAGGCGCTGGAGTTGCTCGAACTCGGCCGCGACCAGTTCCGGTGGACGCCGGCGGTGGCGGCGGCCTTCGATCAGCGGATAGGTGCAATAGCAGCATTTGAATGCGCACCCGCGCTGGGTTTGCAGGTTCAGCATCCGGCCCGTGCGGAGATAGAAATCGGCGATGTGCGCCGGACGATCCGCCCCGCTCAATTCCAGATCCGGCACGCCGGAGGTGGCGGGATTGACGACGATCCGTCCGTCCCGCCGGAAGACCAGGCCGGGGATGGCGTTGGGTGCGCCACCGCTCTCCAGCGCGGCAATCAGCGACACCAGGCTGCTGTCGCCTTCGCCGCAAATCCCGAAGTCGGCCTGCGACAACTCCAGCAGCTTCTCCGGGAAAATGCTGAATCCGCTTCCCCCCAGGATGATCGGACAGTTGCTGTGCCGGCGAATGGTGTCCCGCAGCGGAGCCAGTCCGTCGTAGTAGGTTTCCCGTTGCCGGATCAGCACGTCGTCAATGTTGCGCAATGAAATGCCGGTGAAATCGGGGCGGAACCCGGCCAGCGTTTCCGGCAGCGACTCGCCGTTCACGTTGTAATCAATCCACCGCGTCTCATGCCCGGCGTGCCGCAACGCCGCGTTGAGATGCGCCAGTCCCAGCGGAAAAACCGGGTCGGGTGAAACGCAGCGATTAAGGCTGATGAGAAGAATTTTGCTGGCCATGCAAATACTCAGCCCGCGAACCTGGCTTCCGGCTGAATGGCTTCGCGGACGACTCCGTCACGATAGAATTCCGCCAGACTTTGGCGGGAGGGGACAAACCCTTCCGCCGTGATGGCGGACAGCACGCGTTCCTCGTCCATGATGAAACGGTCGCGCTTGTAGATCACGTAATTTTGCCGGAGATCGGGCGGGGTCAGATTGATGGTCACCATGTTTGCGCCGGCGCGGAGACCACGGCGGTAGCCGCTGCCAGTCTGGGCCAAGTTGAGCGCGCTCACTGCCGGGATCACCCAATTCGGCCGCATGAGGCGCATGATGGCCATGCAGTTCAAAGTGGCTTCCACGTTGCCGGGCACGGCGGCGGACAGCGGGGTGTCATTGCCGGGCACAAACGGGCTGACACTGCTGCCGTGCAATGGAAGTTCGCCTGCCAGCCGGATGTTATTCAACAGTTCCGATTCGCCCTGTCCCGGGAACCCCGCGATGAAGCCGGAACTGACTTTCCATCCATTTGCCGAGAGCCACCGGATGTGATTCAACCGCTCTGCCAGGTTGCCTGGAGCTTGAACTTGATTGTATTTATACGAGTCGGCGGTCTCGAACTTCAGGATATAAACGGAGGCGCCGGCGGCTTTCAGCTCCTCGTAAATGGCGTAATCAAGCGTGCCGAGGCAGACGCTGATGCCGAGATTGGTTTCACGCCGCAGCGTGCGAACCAGCGGCCGGACGATTTCACGCGCGGCCACCGGGTCTTCGCCGGCCTGAATATTCACGTCGGTGACGGCGGGTGGCCGGTGGTGGATGAGCAACTCTGCGAGTTCATCGTGGCGGGCGCGGGCGCGGGCCAGGTTGCGGTTGTCGCGGCGCATGCCGCAGTAGCAGCAGTTCTCGCGGCAGAAGTTGGAAACCTCGATGACCGCGCGTACAAAGACCTTGCGCCCGAAGATTTGCAGGGCGGTCACCGCCGCGCGTTCGTGCAAGGCAGTTTGCTTTGCGCCGCGGGCCGTCAGGTCATCCAGTTTGACGGGATAAGGCATTTGCACGGAGGATATTGACCCGCTCCTTGGCAAAGCAACGCAAAAGACAAACGGTGCGCAACGCCAAAGTCCTGATGGCGGGTTCAACTGGCGCGCAATCCCTCCCGGTCGCACCTTGATACTGCAAAAAATCCAGTCGCATCGTTTCGGCAGGAACGCCGGATTTATCCAGCAGGATGTTAAGTTGTGCGGGCCCGCTGCCGCATGAATGCGGCGTTCCGTCGCAGTGTCCTAATTTGACCGGAGTGCGAGTTGTCCCAACTCGCAGCGGCTGCGTCAGACCTGACGGCGTTGGCTTTATTAAGATGCGTATCTGGCTGGCCACGCGCTGCGGATTGAGGACAATCCGCGCTCCGAAAAATAGCAAATGAGGACACTACCGATGCCGCCAGCGGCTTGACTGTCGGTTCGCTTATGCCACTCTGCCGCCCAAGTTTTCGGGACAATGAAGTCTTACTTTTGTTTGAGCACCTCACGGGCGGCGTGTAGAAACACGGGCTCCCCTTCGTTGCGGGGATTTGCCGCAATGGTTTTCCGGCTATGGAAGTTCATATTGTCACTAGCGCACGAAAGTTCCTGCGGAAATCTCGCGGACATTTCGTCTTCTGGCAAAGCGCCAGAGGACAGGCGCACTCCAAGACGCTTTGCGTATTTCAAGAATCATCGTGTCACGCGCAGCGTCCTGGACTGCGGCGGCCCTCCGCCGCTTTTCCCAGAGGCGTATCAAATTGTGCCGGTGTTAACTGGAACTGCTCTAATCCTCCGGGCTTTCAGCCGACGCGGAGGCTGCGACAGTCCATCCGTCTTGCGGCCCCGTCGCCCGCCGGAGACGGGCGCCAGCCTGAAACGCTCCTCCGGATTACTGCGGGCAATGATGTTCAGACCCGCGATCCTCCTCTTGCTTGGCACTGCGCTTCTGGGAACATCCTGCAAGACATTCTCCTCGCGTGTCGTTTCCGATCCAATGCCGGCCGCAGCCCGGCTTCAAGCCGGCGGCAGCATCAAGGAGGAGGTGGATCGGCTCGCGCAACCACTGATCGCCAGCGGCGAGATTTACAGCATGGCCGTCGGGGTGCTGGCCCCGGATGGCTCCACCTGGAACTTCGGCTACGGCCTTTCCGGACGCCCCGGCGATGCCCAATCACCCACCGGCGATGATGTTTTCCAGATCGGCTCCCTTTCCAAACTGTTCGTCGCTTCCGTGCTGGCCATCCTGGTGGATGAAGGCCAGTTGCATTACGAGGACACCGTGCGCAGCATTTTGCCGCCGGAGATTCCCCTGAACAAGGACATTGGGGATTTGACGCTTCAGGAACTGGTGACTCACACGGGCGGCTTGCCGCGCCAGCCGGCGGATCTCACCCAAATGCGGTATTTTGCGTGCTATCTTTTCACCGGACACAACCTCTACGGCTACATTGACAAAGCCTATCTTTATGAATATCTGCGCACCTGCCACATCAAGCCCAAAGGAAAGCGCGAGTATGTGTATTCAAACATCGGCGTCGCCCTGCTGGCTCATCTGATTGAAATCAAGACCGGCCGGTCGCTGCCAGATTTGATCGCGGAGAAGATTTGCCGGCCACTGAATATGAGAGACACCACGTTTTATCTCAATGCCGACCAGCAAAAGCGCCTGGCGGTCGGGCACGTGGGCGATCAGCCCAAATTCATTCAGCGCAACACCCCCACCGAATCATGGGATATGGGCGAAATCATGCGGGCCACCGGGGGGCTGTATTCCACCGTCAACGATTTGCTGATCTTCGCCCGGGCGAACCTGGGATTGCTCAACGACCCGCTTGAACCACGCCTGGCCGAGACGCATCAGGTCCAGCTCAAGACGCCCGACGAAGACGTGGCGCTCGGCTGGCTGGTCAACCACTTCGACAACGGCCGGGTGACACTCCTTTACAAGCACGGCATGGTTTCGGGATACAATGGTTACATCGGACTCAATGTGGACAAACGCATTGCGGTGGTGGTGCTTTCCAGCAACTTCAACTGGGACGATAAAATCGGACACAATCTGCTCCTGCGCTTTTCCGAAGGTCTTCCCGCGCGACTGCCGGAACTGTCGCAGCAAAAATGATTCTTGCTGTAGTCAGTCTTCCACCCTCAAGCTTTGCATCCATGGCGTCTGTCACTCCATCGCAAGCGCAAGATTCAGCCGGGTCATTTAGGTTGCGAAAATGGTCCCTAAAGATCGTCAGTCTGGTGGGCGCAGGGCTGATTTTCGGATTGGCCTACAACTGGGCCGCACCCCGGTTCTACCGTCCGGACCAGACGGCGGGCTTCTGGATGGGGGCTTTGCATGGCGCCTTGATGCCGGTGGCGGCGCCCAGTCTGCTCTTGGGATGGGACGTTCCGATCTACGCAACGACGAACACAGGCCGGGGTTACAAGCTGGGCTACATTGCCGGCATCAACGGGTGTGGACTGGTCTTTTTCGGTCTGGTTTTCTGGCAACCCGGCCGGCGCCGACCCGACCCGGCGGTGAATGTGCCCGCCCCTTCTCAGTAGAGCCAGCCGCGGTACACCTCCACCACGTCCACGCGTCCGCCATTCCAATAATGATTGCGCGGGAAGAAGAACGTTCTTTTTGCGCGGTTGTAAGTCAGTTCCACCGGATGATCCGGAACATTCGGGTCGTAGGCTGCGAATCGGATTTCCGCTCCCGTCTCGGTGAAATCGAACAACACGATGCCGTGGTTGATGGTGAGTTGCGGGAAGCGCACCAGGTGAACGATGGGCGCAATCCGCTTCGGAAACACCTCCACCAAATGCCGGGCCATGCGCTCCTGATGCCCGCGTGACATCGGCAAAATCATCCGCCAATGACTGCGCAGGAAATAAGATTGCCACGCTCCGCCGCACTCCGCCTGCAAGAGCGGCGCCTGCGCCTGGCTGAACGACCGCAGGCTGTCGTAGCCGGGAATCAGCAGTTTGTCCGGGTCCGCGCTGGGCCGGCGCGGACTGCGGGAAACGACTTCACGAATCAGTCCGTGGTAAGTCCGCTCATCGGCCACCGCCCGGGCCGGCTCAAACCGCGCGTGATAGAAGAACTGCCGCGCCGAGCGCACCATGACAAAACAACGATGGGCGTAAGCGGGTGCCGGTTCATTGCGGAAGGTGGTTGTTTTGCCCGTTGCCGGATCGAATCGGTATTCCCAGACCAGTCCATTCGCAAAAGCAAATGTGTCTCGCTCAAACTGGAACTGTCGTTGCGGGCGCGATGCTTGCGAAATCATGCTTGCGCCGAAGACTAGCCATGAGTTACGAACCTGACAATGCTTTACGAACGCTGGCGCAAAGTGGCACAAGAGCGGGGGAAAGACGTCGCGCTTCGCGAGCTTTCTTCGGGTCGGCAATGGAGTTTCGCCGAACTGGTGTGCGCGGCGGATAGCTCTCCCAACCGGTCAGGCGCAATCGTTTATCCGCAAGGGCACACCGCTGAATTCGTGCTCACCGTGCTCCGCGCGTGGCAGTCTCATTCCATCGTTTGTCCGCTGGAACCGGACCAGTCGCCGCCGGCGGTTCCACTGCCGCCCGCACCCTGTGTTCACCTTAAAACCACTTCCGCCACCGCCGGTGTGCCACGCGCGGTGGCGTTCACCGCGGAGCAATTGGCCGCCGATGCCGCGAATATCGTGGCCACGATGGGACTGCGTCCGGACTGGCCCAACCTCGGCGCCATTTCGCTGGCCCATTCCTACGGGTTCTCGAACCTGGTGTTGCCTCTCCTGTTGCACGGCATTCCCTTGATTATTGCGCCGTCGCCATTGCCGGAGGCAATCCGCCGCGCGGCCAGAGGAGAACCAGCCCTCACTCTGCCCGGAGTCCCCGCGCTCTGGCGCGCGTGGCACGAGGCCGGAGCGATTCCGCGCAACATCCGCCTCGCGATTTCGGCGGGCGCGCCGCTGCCGGCGGGCTTGGAACAGGTGGTTTTCGAGTCGAGCGGAATCAAGATTCACAACTTTTACGGTTCGTCCGAGTGTGGCGGCATTGCTTTCGACGCCACGGACTTTCCGCGCACGGACGACACCTGCGTCGGTGCGCCCATGCAAAATGTGGAACTGACCGTCAACGAGGACGGTTGTCTGGAAGTGCGCAGCCGGGCCGTGGGCGAGACGTATTGGCCGGAGGCGGCTCCCGCGCTGGGAGCCGGACGTTTTCAAACGAGCGACCTCGCGGAATTGAAACATGGACTTGTCCATCTGCGCGGACGCTTGAACGACCAGATCAACGTGGCGGGGCGGAAGATTTCGCCAGCCCACATCGAGGAGGCGCTGCGGCTGCACAAATCCGTCGGGGAGTGTCTCGTCTTTGGCGTGCCGAGCAGCGATGCGGACCGTGGTGAAAACATCGTGGCGTGCATTGTCTCCAACGAACCCGTCACGGCAGAGGATTTGAAACAATCGCTGCTCGCCCGGCTTCCGGCCTGGCAGGTACCGCGGGAATGGTGGTTCGTTGATACCCTGAGCCGAAGCCTGCGCGGCAAAATTTCGCGCGTGGAATGGCGCAAGCGGTTTCTCGAACACCGGCGCGGTGACACCCCTCGTTGATCTGACGCTATCGCGAGATTCCATGCGCTACAGCAGTCGCGAAGCGTCCTGGAGTGCGCCAGCCCTCTGGCGCTTTTCGTTATGCCTGCCAATCAGGATCGGTTTCAAATTCATCCCCCACTGCCATGCGCTCCGTCTTGAAGCGGTAGATGGATTTCACCATCGCCGGAGAGGCCGTTCGTTCAAACCACGCTGCGGAGCACCACGGATACTGACAAGCTACCGGCACGAGTCCGTGTTTCACTGCGTTTTGATGCACATAGTTGAGTCGCGCCAGATACGAGCGCTGGTGCGTGAGCCGCGTATCCCGAAAGTTGAACCAAACCTGTCGTGCAGGAGTGGCATCGAGTTTGTTCACCCAACCCGCCATCTTGACGTGCAGCAGGCTCAACATCGCGCTCAAGCTGGTGGCGTCGGCGGCGGCGGCGGGCGAATGGCCGACAAAATGGTAATGATTGGAAAAGACCGCCCAGGCTTCCAGTTGCCAGCCGAATTGTTGCGCCACCGTGAGCAGGCCGCGCTGCAACACGCGCAGTCGCCGCGCGCCGCAAAAATGATGCGCCTTGTGGTAGGTTGCCGCTGTAACGAAGTAAGTCCCGCGCGTCGCAAGCTGATGCGTGGGCGCATGCGGCCAGGGCGTCCGGGGTTCGGGCATGAGGTTACGATGCCGGGACCGGTGTCAGGTGTGAAGCGTAAAAGGAAGTTGCTTGTCAGGGTGAAAGCGGCGGAGGGCCACCGCACTCCAGGACGCTGGTGCGTTTCACGATGACCTGCGAATTACGCGAAGCGTCTTGGAGTGCGCCAGTCCTCTGGCGCTTTGGAGTGGTGCGATGAAGTTCCTCCTGTACTCGCAGTTAAGGGTCGAGGCCACATGCAAAGAGCGGAGGAGGACCGCCGCACTCCACGACGCTGGCGCGTTTCCCGATGACCCGCGAAGATCATGTCACTGCCGCAATGGTTCGACCACCGTGACGCCGGGATCCAGCTTTGCGTCAAAGATTTCTTCGCCGAGCACCGGGTTCAGCACGACGTTGGTGAAGTCGTTTCTCATGCGGGAGCCGTCCGCGAATTTCATTTCCGTGGCGGCGAGCAAACAATCGTTCGTGCGAACGGTGATGCCGATTTCCGCCATCATCTGGCGGGCCAGCGCATTTTTTGGTTGCAGCGTTATTTCCCAGTTCGCGTTGGTTTGAGTGACTGACAGCACGCGGAAGCGCGATTCGAGGTCCGCCCGGCTGCGGGGGAAGCTCGCGTCCAGCAGCGCCAGCGCGTCGCGCCACGGACCGGGTTGGTTGTCGTTGAGCGGGTATTTCTCGGCGCGCTTCAGCCGGGGGTAAATGAGGAACAGTGTGTCGGGCTGGCGCAGCGCGATGGTTTGCGCGGGCTGGCCGATTTCCCAGCGGAACCGGTTGGGAATGACCACCCAGACCTTGCCTGTGGACACCAGCGGCTGCGAAAGCACTTTGAGGGTCCGCGTTTGAATAACGTCCGCGGTAAAGCTGTGGAGATTGGTCTGCGCGGAAAACCAGGTATCGAGAACGGGACTCTGCTCGGCGGCGCGGGCGGAGAGGACGGCAACGAGGAACAGCAAGGCGGACAACGTGCCCCACAGGGGAAACGCTGCGGCTACGTTTTCTCCGGCCGGATGGGAACGAAGTGATACCATTGATCCAGATGCTGGCGAATTTCCGGCTCAAATACACGCATGATTTTTCCGGTGAGTTCCCGGCGCGCTTCGCGTGTACCCAGCGCCCGGCGGTCGTAAGTGATTTCCGGGAGGACGTGGGCGGTGTAGCCGGCGCCGGAACGTGTGAGCGTGACACCCAGCAGCGCGCAGCCCGAAGCCCGCGCCAGTTCGGCGGCGGCGACAGAAGCCTGAAAGGGTTGTCCAAAAAGCTCCACGGTCACGGCGCTGGGCGCAGGCGGACGGTCAATGAGCATTGCGACGATGGCGCCCGATTGAAGCCTCTTGATGATTTCCACGAAGGCAAAACCGTCGGTGCCCACCACGAGCGTCTCAATGCCCCACCGGGCGCGCGATGTCATGCGGAGTTGAGTGAGGGCGTCGTCGGGTTCGGCCTGGGTGAGGGCCAGCAGTTTGTAGCCGTGATGGGCCAGCAGCGGCCCGCCGAGTTCCCAATTACCGAGGTGGGGCGTGATCAGCAGGACGCCCTGTCCCCGCGCCTTGACGGCTTCGAAGTGGTCCCAATCCTTCTGTTCATTCAACCAGTTTTGCTTCAGGACGCCGCTCTCGTAGCGCCATACGTCCGCCATTTTCAAAGCGAATTGGCGAAAGAGCCGGTGCGCGGTTCTGCGTGCCGCCGCCTGGTCGCCTTGCAACGCCGGCAACAGGTTTTGAAAGACCGCCTCCCGCCGCTCACGGTGGAGCCGGTAGTAGCATTCCGCAATGAGCAGGCAAAAAGCGTTGAAGACAAAGGCCGGCAAAATCCGCGCGACGACCAACCCGAGCCGCCACAGCCCGGCGCGATAGAAAGATGAAGGGTTGAGGGTTGATCCTCCGTCGCCGGGGCTATGGAGGACAGGTGGTTGAGGGTTGAGGGCAGGGCCTGACGCTACGCGTGATAGCCCATCGCCGTTTTCGGACTTCGGATTTCCTTCAGCCTTTAGCCTTCTGCCTTCAGCCTTCCGATTCACCCACGCCCACCAGGCGGGCAGCAGGAAAATCGCGATCAGCATGTTGGCGGCGATTCCCACCGCGCACACTTTGCCCAGGCTGGCCATGCCGGCATTGCCGGACCACGCCAGCGAACCAAACCCGGTAATGGCCGTTCCGCCGCACAACAACAGCGCGCGGCCCACTGAACGCCGCACCAATCGCGTGTCGCCGCCGTGCCGGCGCAGGGCCAGTTGGATGAAGATGCCATAGTCCACGCCGGTGCCCAGCACCAGCGGCAGCGCCATCAGGTTCAGCAAATTCCACGACCAGCCGGCCAGGGCCATCGTCGTCAGCAGGCAGAGGCCACTCAGGAGCAGCACCGCCACGCCGAGCAGCACCTCGGTGATGCGCCGAAACGCCAGCCACAGCGAAACCAGCACCAGCCCGACCATCGGGACCACGAGCAGCCACAGCCTGCCTTGCACGCGCTGAAGCGTTGTGGCGCCCAACAATTCCCAGCCGGAAAGCAAAATCCGGTCCGGCGCCATTTGCGCCGACAAATCCGCCAGTGACGCTCTGGCGACGTGATTGGTGGCCGGATAGACCAATCCCATCGCCAGCCACTCGTTTGGAGTGCGGGCAACAAATTGTTTGAGCACCCACCGGCTCATCGAGTTAGTCGGCCAGACGACGCCGGAACTGTCTCCGATGCGCGCCCAGGCGCGCACCAGTTCCTCGGTCAGGAACAAGGCGTTGGTTTCAAAACCGGCGCGCACCGCCGTCTCGCGCAGCAACTGGCCCTGCGCGCCCAGCAAGCTGGCTGTTGCGCGGTTGGCCGCCTGACATTCCGGGCGTGGCCACAGCGCCGTCGGCAGCAGGTAGCCGCTGATCATCTCGTTTGAAACCGCCCGCTTCAGCAGCGCCTCTGCCTTGCACAGACGCTCATAGACCTGGCCTTCGTCGCTGCCGCCCACGATGACCCAAATCGGGTCGCGCGGGATGCCCATGGACGCCGTGAGTTCATTCAGAGCCGTCTCCGCCTCGGCTTGTTGCGGGCGCAACGCATTTGCGGTCCGGTCCAACTGCGGCTGGCGGACAGACAACACCGCGCCCGTAAAAATCAGGACGAGGATCGTGCCCCCAAATGCGGCGCGTGAGCCGGACGATCCCATTGAATTTGGTGGTGCGGCGGCCGTTTCTTTCGGCGGCAGCAGAAACGTCCACCACGCCGGTTTGGGCAGATGGGCCGGCGCGTTCCGCCGTCCCGGAAACAGCGGCGGCAGATACGCCATCACCATGACCAGCGCGGCCAGTGCCACGCCGATGGCCACCAGCGAACCGAGCTGCGCCAGGCCGGGCAGCCCGCCGAAATTCAACACCAGAAACGCGCTGATTGTGGTGATGGCCGCCCACAGAATACTCGGCGCAATGGCGCGGCGGATCTCCGGCACCGACAATTGCGGATGCGCCAGAGCCTCCTGGTAATGCACCACCGCGTAATCCACCGCCAGTCCCAGCAACACCGCCGCGAAGCCCATGCTCACCACGCAAATCGGTCCCAAAATCAGACCGCCCAGCGCAATCGTGGCGACGAGAATCAACGCCAGCAACGCCAGCAGCCACAACACCGGTAGCCAGCGCCGGTGCATCAGCCAGAACAACAGCGCGATGATTATCGCCGTGGCCGTCACCGAACCGCTCAAGTCGCGCTGCATGTGGGTGGCGATTTCCGTCACAAACGCCGGCCGCCCGGTGTAACGCAGCACCACCCCGGCCCAATCCGCTTGATTGGTGCGAACGCTCGCCACCGCGTCCTGCACCGCTTTCAACCAGCTCGCACACTCGCGATAACCGCCGAGGTCGGTTCGCGCCTGGACGTAAATCAGCCGGAAGGTTCCGTCCGCCGAGGCAAACGCCCGTTGACCTTGTTCCGCGGAAAGCCCGCTGAAATTGGCCAGCGCGGGCACGCTGAGCAGGTCGTAGGGATCGAACGCGCGCCGGGCGATGTCCATCGGCGAGAGCGACGTGGCGAGCACTTCGCGCGTCTCCGCCAGGACCGACTGAAGCTGGTCGGGCGCGAGCCGGTTGGTCAGCGTGCCAAAGGATTCCGGCGGCTGATTGAACCACAGACACGCCACGATCTCCGCCGCCTGTTCGGGATGTTCCATCCACGGTGCCTGCCACGACACGCCAGCGATGAGATTGGTTTCCTGCCGCAAGCGCGTCGCCAGTGCGCCCGCCAGCCGTTCCGCCTGCTCGCCGTCGGGAGCGCGCAGGGTAATGATGAGTTCCCGGGCGTTGGCGAAGTGTTCCTGATAAAGCTTCAAGCCCTGCACCGTCGGCTGGTCGGTGGGCAGCAGATTCAAAATCTCCGCGTCAAACCGCAGCCGGCTCAACCCCAGGCCAAGGAGCAGGAGCAACAAACCCCACCACGCGAGACGCCACCGGGATTTCATGGCTCCAAGTATCCTTCCACGCTTTCGCCCCGAAGCGGGTTTTCCAGCCGCCAGCCGCCATTGGGGCGCAATTCAAAATGCCACGGCGGCGCCACCGGCTTTCCGGTCAATGCCTGCATCAATTGCAACCACATCAGCCGCGCCGGAGGTTGGCCGCCGCCGCTGAAGTGAAGTTTCTGCGGCGGGAATTCAATCTCCCATCGCGTGACGCTGACCTTCGCCTGTACCAGCGGGAACGGCGTTTTGGAAAATTCCATCAGACACCGTCCATCGGCGTGCTGCGCAAAAGTAATTTCCCCTGCCAGTTCAGGTTTGTTCTTCGCGAATTTCCAGACGGCCTGGCCTTGTTGGACCCGCCAGCCCGGTTCGGACAAGTCAACGGACGGGAAGGGTGCGGTGGAACGGCAGGACGCGCAGAACTGCAACAGGAGGAGCAGCCCCGCCAAAGCGATGACACCGGAAATCTCCTTTTTCCGGATTCGCAGATTCAACTCAGTCTGCCGTTTCAAATGTTTGATCTGCCTTGCTGGGTTTCAGATTTCATCGCCTTCACCGGTGCAAAGATGATGCACGACACTCGCTGCCATCGTCAGCCAGCCTGGCACAGGCGACTGGGAGCAGGTCATCGCGGTTACACGGATGCGGGGACAATTTCATGAACGGTATCGTCCAACAATTCCATGGTACCCGCTAGTAAAACTTCAACCCGTTCAGATTCGCGCAGTCCCACAGACTGCAGATCACTGCGGCTGGCTGGGTGCTTAATTACCAGCCGCATGATGTGCCGATCCTCATCACCGCGCGCCTGCTCAAGCCGTTGGGGAATCCTGCAGCGAACGGCATCAAGTTTTTTGCCGCGTCGGAACTGCTGGAACAGGTCCAAGACCGGGCGTGGCTGGCGAAGGTCACGAATGCGTTGAATCAGCACTGGCAAAAGAGAAATGCCGCCAAGAAAAACCATCCGGTGAATTCGTCGCAGAACAGCTACGTCACGGCGAGCGGAGGCGATAGAAACGGGCGGGATAATTCGTCCACTGGGGATCGCTGAAATAACACCAGCCGCCGGTGAGGGTGTTGGTTCGCACCGGAGACCAGCCGGGATTGGCCAGGTTCGTGCAGGCGTCCACCACGACGGAGATGTTGGTTGCCCAGGAGATGATGAAACCGAACTGATTCGTCCGAATCCCAAAACTTGGTTCGTAGTTCAGAATCAGCGGGTACGGAAGATGCCATAGCGCTGTCGGACGACCACCAAAGGTCGAGCCCCAGCCCGTGGTCCCCGGCAAATAATAGACGGTCACTTTGTTTTCAAACACATACGAACCAAGGCTGGGGGCGTTCCCTTGGAAATAGACTCCTGCCAGGTTGGTGGACCAAGCGAAGGCCAAGTCCCCGATGTTGGTGACGCTGTTGGGAATCGTGAGGCTGGACAGGCTGGTGCAGCTAACGAACGCGCAGGCTCCGATGCTGGTGACGCTAATGGGGATTGTGATGTGGGTCAGACTGGTGCAGTGATCAAACGCATTGGCCCCGATGCTGGTAACGCTGTTGGGGATCGTGACGCTGCTAAGGCTGGTGCAGTAAGCGAACACACCGAACGTAGGGCCTCCGATGCTGGTAACCCCGTTGCCGATCGTGACGCTGGTCAGGCTGGTGCACCAAGCAAACGCCCCATCCCCGATGTTAGTGACACTGTTGGGAATCATGACGTTGTTCAGACTGGCGCAGATATTGAACGCACCGTTTCCTATGCTGGTGACACCATTTCCGATCGTCACATTGGTCAGGCTGGTGCATTCTTCGAATGCCGCGCTTCCGATAATGGCAACGCTGCCGGGGATCGTGACGTTGGTCAGGCTGGTGCAGAAAGAGAACGCATTGCCTCCGATACTGGTGACACTGTTTGGGATCGTAACGCTGCTCAGGCTGGTGCAGTTATCGAACGCCACATCTCCGATGGCGGTGACGCTGTCGGGAATCATGACGCTGGTTAGGTTGGTGCAGTCTTCGAACGCATATGCCTCGATGTTGGTGACAGTGTTGGGGATCGTGTAGGCTCCGGCTATACCGCCTGGATATTGGATGAGCGTGGTTTGGCTCTTGTTGAACAAAACCCCAGCCACGCTGCTGTAAGCGGGATTGTTGATATCCACTGTTATTGTCGTCAAGCTGGGACAGTAATTGAACGATCCGTCCTCGATGTTGGTGACGCTGTTGGGGATCGTCACGCTAATCAGGCTGGTGCAGTTATAGAACGCACGGTCCCCGATGCTGGTGACCGGCAGGCCGTTGATCGTGCTGGGGATGGTCACCGCACCACCCGGACCAGTGTATCCCGTGATGGTGATCGTGCCGTTAGTGGTAGTAAAAGTGAATTGGGCTTGAGCCACGATGGGCAGTGTCAACAACAGCAGCAACAGCAGCAGTTTCATGACTTACACTTTTGTGTAACAAATTTACCGTTTCACATCTTCAAACCTTTGTCAATCTTATTTTCAACCCTGCGAATTTAACGTGGATTCACGCGTGAGTTGTTCCTACATGTTTTTCGTAATCTTCCAGTGACGGAATTTTCATCAGGGCGCGTTTCGCGTAGGCGCGATGAACCGCTTTGCTGTTGTGCCCTAATGCCTCCTGTGCGAACCGTTCCGGGTAGCCGACTGTCTTGGCCCGTTCCGCCCACGCATAACGGTAGCTGTGGAGCGTGACGCCGGTAATGCCAAGCTGCCGACAAGCCGAAAGACTGGCTTGCCCCAAAACACCGCCGCGACCGAACTGCGCCACCGCTGCACTCCGCCCAGGTTGCCGTTCCATTCCGGCAGCCAAGTTTCGTCACTCCGCAGAATTGAATGGTGCGACCAAAACAGCGTTGAATTCTCAGTTAAACGAGCTGCGAACCCAACGCCGCTCTCGTCGCAAGATGCCTTCGTTCCTGATTGGTAGCGGAGGCTGGAACGACTTCGTCGGCCTTTTTGCATTCAGTTCTCGTCGCAAAGGGACTCCCGCTACGGTCCATTCGTCAAGCCGACCGCTTTGCCTGCGGAATATAGTTTTAACAATTGTTCGTTTACCGCGGCTATTTCCGGGTGGTCGTTCAACAAGGCGATGGCGCACGCCTTTTTAGCCATTTCAACGGCCTTGTCAAACTGGCCGTCTTCGGCATAGGCGGCAGCGAGAGTCGCCAGGGGAATCGCTTGTTGCTGGCCGGTCAACTCGACCGCCTGGCTGGCAAGCTGCACAGCTTCCTTGCCGTTACGCAATTCCGGCCGGGGATTTGCCGCCAGGCTCCAGGCCAGATTGTTCAATGCCATAGGCTCATTGGGATAGAGGCGGGCGGCCTCACGATACGCTTGAAGAGCCTCGGCGAACTTTCCAGCCTTGTCCAACTGAATGGCCTGTGCCATTCTCTTCTGCAACTCGGGATTTTCGAGTGAGTTGTCTTCGGAACCGTTCAGGGAATTTGCAGCCGTTGCACTTTGCAACGGATTCTCCGGCAAAG
Organism: Verrucomicrobiota bacterium; assembly: GCA_049510395.1. GTDB lineage: Bacteria > Verrucomicrobiota > Verrucomicrobiia > Limisphaerales > UBA11358 > UBA11358. The sequence continues at coordinate 3,535 of JBEKYY010000013.1, read as the reverse complement.
GAGATTCATTTTTCGGCAAGACAAATACTCCTAAAACCAATATCAAAACCGCGCCAACTGCCAGCCAGTAACCGTGTTTCAACACTGGGAGGCTCCGGTCAGCAGTGGTGGCCGAAGGCGACTCGGCAAAAAACATGGTCATGATGGTGGCGAACCACGCCAGCAGCATGGGCAATAAATATCGTCCCGCAGCCACATCAACGGTATAATTAATCGCTTCGCTTAGACCTTTGATGCCGATAAAGCTGACAAATATCCCGCTGAACGCCGCTGCGGCGCCCATCAGCATCGCGAGCATCCAAGCGACGACCCGGCGCCGGGCGGGAACAGCAAACCAGAGCGCAACCGTCAGCAACAGGCACAGCCAGGCCAGACAGAGTGTCGAATGATTATTCAATGATGAAAGACCATTCCATCGGCCGATCCAGTGAAACCGTCCGCCTGCATCACTCCAGTTGGCGAAATCCTGGTTCACAAACAATCGGGTGAGCAGAATCATGAAAATGCCGGGCCAGTTCAATACCGTGGCGCCGGGATTGTGCAGGGCGTAACCCGCCCAACCCGTTTCATATTCCAAAGAAGGTATCCGGACGCGCAAGCAGACGTAGGGCAGGATCGCCAAAACCCAGAACGCCAGTATCCGCTAGAAGGGCGGCGACAGCTTCAACGAAGGCCGCGCCGAAGGCAGCAGCAGCAGCCAGCTTCCCACCAGGGCCAGAAATATGAAACCTTCAAACTTTGACATGGCCGCCCCAAATAAAAGCGTCAGCCCGAGGCCAAGCCGGGCGCGGTCTTTTCCCACCAGCCAGAAAGCACATTGCACGAAGCCCAGCACGGTGAAGAAGATCATCGGCAGGGTGCTGCCTTCACATTGAACGTACTCTTGGGTGGCCGGCAAAAGCAACAAACCCAGGAGAGCGAATGATGCGACATGCCGCCAATTGTTCCCGGCACGGTTCAGGGAGGCCAGGGCGGCCAGAAGAAAGAACAGCATCCAGGTAGGCCAGAACTTGGTGACAAAATCATCCACATGACCGAGCGAGTCATACGTGGCCGAATGCAGCGAGGGCACGAGCGTCGGATAGTCCAGATGCGCATATGCCAGACGCGGGTTGGAAAACCATTGCACGATCTCGCTTCCGGTGTAGAGGTGAATTATCTTCGCCTTGAGCATCCACCTCATCGCGTCGCCGTCAACCAGCCCCTCTAGCCCGACGATGCGGAAAAGAATCAGAAACACCAGCAACCCGATTATCACGAAGATGGCCGTAATGGGACTGCGAACCAACTTCCAGTAGCTGTCAGTAATCTTTGTTAACAGGACCTTGCGGTCGCGCCATATTTCCGCAATTGCCCCAACGGCAGTTACAATGAGAATCAGCCCCCGCCCGTGAAAACCGCACAATTTGACGCCCAGCGTGAGTGCCGCCACGGCCATCATTCCCAGACCCAGACCATACGCCAGTTGTTCCAGCAACGGCATCCGCTCACTCAGCATGGGAAACAAAAAACGAAACAGCCATATCCCCGCCAGGGTGGTCAACAAAGGAAGTAGAAAAGCAATGACAAGGTCGGAATTTGAGTCAAACCAATCCGGATTGACCGGGTCTCTGAGGGGAAGGTTGCCAAGTGGTCTGATAGTCCCAATGTCAGATATAATATCCATTCTTACATCGAATCCGTTGGTGAGAATTCCCTGATCGGACTCGGATGTCTTGCCGAGAAAGCCGTCCTTGGTTATGCGGGTTATATGATCCAGGCTCGTTCCCACCTCACGCGGAAACAAGTAATAGGTCGTCCAAAAATAAAACCCAGTCTTGCCGTAGTTGGTGGGTCCGATCATATCCGTTATGAAAATACGCGCATCTTTTGGCAGCACTAAATCAATGTGCCGATCTCTTCCGGATTCTGAAGTGATTTGGCCGTCTCTTTCCGAAATATCAGAAATCACCGCCAATTGTTCCCCTCGAAGAATGGACATCGCCAGGGACGGATACGGATCCGCAACATCATTGTAATGCCTGACCTGCCAGGTTATCACGAGGCTGGCAAAAGCTACCAGGGATGCCGCGACGATGGCTGCCCAACGACTATTCATGGAATTCAAAAGCGCATGCTGATTAAAAGAGTCTTGCGCAGACCGGAGCACTGTAAAGAGTGCGCCATTTCAGTCAAGCATGGACCCTGGCAGATGTCCTGCCATGCCCGTTCGCGGCGCCAATGATTAAAGACGAAAAACGCAGTAGACGCCGACATCCGTCGGCGCAAACTTCTTCTGATGAGCGCGGACTGACGTCCGCGGCTACAAATCACCCGGACATCCGCGCTATTTTTTCAACGTCTTCGGGCCGGCTTCCCCACCAACGGGAGACCCGACGGATGCCGGTGAGCAAGGAAGGGTCGCATCCGTGCCTGGAGTTGATGCAGACGAAGGCAGATCCGCAAAAAACATGGTCAGTGTCGTGGCAAACCAAGCCAATAACACTGGAAGAAGATACCGTCCTCCGGTCACATCATTGGTTAAATAGACCGCTTCGCTTAGACCCTTGATGCTGACAAAGCTGACAAACACTCCGCTCAACGCGGCCGTGGCGCCGACCAGCATCGCTAGCATCCATGCAACAACCGGGCGCCGGGCGGGAACGGCTAACCAGAGCGCAACCGTCAGCAACAGGCACAGCCAAGCCAGTCCGAGGGTCGAAGGATTATACAACGATGAAAGACCATCCCATCTGCCGACCCAGTGGAGTCGTCCGCCTTCATCACTCCAGTTGGCGAAGTCGGGGCTTAAAAACAATCGGGCGAGCAGAATCATGAAAATGCCGGGCCAGTTCGAAAGCATGGTGCCGGGATTGTGCAGAGCGTAACCGGCCCAACCCGATTCGTAGTTCAAAACCGGTATCTGGACGCGCAAGCAGACGAAGGGCAGGGCCGCCAGAAAACAGAACGCCAGCACCCGCCAGACGCGTGACGACGGTTTCAATGAGGGTCGGGCCGAAGGCAGCAGTAAAATCCAGCCTCCCACCAACGCCAGAAAAATAAACCCCTCGAGATGTGTCATGGCTCCACCAAATAACAGTGTCAGACCCAGCCCAAGCCGGGCGCGGTCTTTTCCCACCAGCCAGAAAGCACATTGCACGAAGCCCATCACGGTGAAGAAGATCATCGGCAGGGTGCTGCCTTCCCACTGGACGTATCTTTGCACCGCCGGTAACAACAATAAACCCAGGAGTGCAAATGACGAGGCATGGAACCGGCTTTTTCCGGCACGGTTCAACGAGGCTAAAGCGACCAGAAGAAACAGCAGCATCCAGGTGGGCCAGAACTTGGTGACAAATTCATCCACATGCCCGAGCGAGTCATACGTGGCTGCATGCAGCGAAGGCACGAGTGTCGGATAATCCAGATGCGCATACGCCAGGCGCGGATTGGAAAACCATTGCACCATCTCGCTCCCGGTGTAGAGGTGGATGATCTTCGCCTTGAGCATCCACCTCATCGCGTCGCCGTCAGCCAGCCCCTGTAATCCGGCGAG
>JBEKYY010000012.1:0-93666 GCA_049510395.1 Verrucomicrobiota bacterium | reverse complement strand
AAAGCGCCACCGTCAGCAACAGGCACAGCCATGCCAGTCCGAGCGTCGAAGGATTATACAATGATGAAAGGCCGCTCCATTTGCCGATCCAATGAAGCTGTCCGCCTTCACCATTCCAGCTGGCAAAGGCGGGATTTACAAACAATCGCGCCAGCTCGACTTTGAAGAGGCGGAGCCAATTGGAGAGGGTTGAAAGCAGGATGGTTGGATGGAGCAGAACGTGACCTGCCCAATTCGATTCATAGTTCACTATGGGTATTTGATGACGCAGGCAGATAAAGGGCAAAGCCGCCAGCAGGCAGAACATCACTGGCCGCCAGAAGCGTGGCAATAGTTTCAAGGGGGGCCGGGCCGAAGGCAGCAACAGCAGCCAGCTTCCCAGCAGGGCCAGAAATATGAAACCCTCAAACTTTGACATGGCCGCCCCAAACAAAAGCGTCAGTCCAAGCCCAAGCCGGGCGGGATTTTTCCCGGCCAGCCACAAAGCGCATTGCACAAAGCCCAGGACGGTGAAGAAGACCATGGGCAAAACTCCGCCTTCGAATTGGACATATTTCTGGGTGGCCGGCAATAACAGCAGACCCAGGAGGGCGAAATTCGGAGCGTGAAACAGTCTTTTTCCGCCCTGATTCAATGAGGCCAGTGCGGCCAGGAAAAATAACAGCATCCAAGTGGGCCAGAACTTGGTGACAAATTCATCCACATGACCAAGCGAGTCAAACGTGGCGGCATGCAGCGAAGGCACGAGTGTCGGATAATCCAGATGCGCATCAGCCAGACGCGGATTGGAAAACCATTGCACCATTTCGCTTCCGGTGTAGAGGTGTATTATCTTCGCCTTGAGCAACCATGCTATGACCGCGTCGTAATCTACAATCCCCTGCAACCCGGCCAGACGGAAGAGAATCAGGAACACCAGTAATCCAGCCACTAAAAGCGCAATGGCAACGGGACTGCGAATTATCCTCCAGTAACCGTCAATAATCCCGGTCAAATAGGCTTTGCGGTTGCGCCACATTTCCGCGATGCCGCCCACAGCGGTCACAGAGAGAATCAAGCCTCGCCCTGAAAAACCACTCAATTTGACGCCCAGCGTGAGTGCCGCCACGGCCATCATTCCCAGACCCAGACCATACGCCAGTTGTTCCAGCAACGGCATCCGCTCACTCAGTATGGGGAACAAAAAGCGGAACAGCCACATCCCCGCCAAGGTTGTCAACAAAGGGAGCAAGAACGCGATGACCAGGTCAAAATAAGAGTCAAACCAATCCGGATTGACCGGGTCTCTGATGGAAAGATTGCGAAGCCCTTTGGAAGTCACAATGTCGGATATAAAATCCATTCTTACATCGAAGCCGTTGGAAAGAATTTCCTCATCGGACTCAGATGTCTTACCGAGAAAGCCATCCTTGGTTAATCGGGTTATATGATCCAGGCTCGTTCCCACCTCACGCGGAAACAAGTAATAGGTCGTGAAATAATAATACATAATCCGGCTGTAATTGGTGGGGCCAGTCATGTCCGTCATGAAAATACGCGCATCTTTTGGCAGCACCAAATCAAGGTGTCGATCTGCTCCAGAAGCTGAAATAATTCGGCCGTCTCTTTCCGAAATATCAGAAATCTTCGCCAATTGTTCCCCTCGAAGAAAGGACTGGACGATGGCTGAAAGGCCCTCCGTTCCTCCTTTATCAGCCCGATGCACAAACTGCCAGGTTATCACGAGGCTGGCAAAAGCTACCAGGGATGCTGCGACGAGGGCTGCCCAACGACTATCATGGAATTCAAAACGCATGCTGATTAAAAGAGTTTGGCGCAGACCGGAGCACTGTAAAGAGTGCGCCATTTCAGTCAAGTATGGACCCTGGCAGATGTCCTGCCATGCCCGTTCGCGGCGCCAATGATTAAAGACGAAAAACGCAGTAGCCGCCGACATCCGTCGGCGCAAACTTCTTCTGATGAGCGCGGACTGACGTCCGCGGCTACAAATCGCCCGGACATCCGCGCTATTTTTTCAATGTCTTCGGGCCGGCTTCTCCACCAACGGGAGAATCGACAGATGCCGGCGGGTCTGCGACGGTAGTGCCCGGTGCAAGCATGGATGCGGCCGATGGCAGGTCTGCAAAAAACATGGTCATCATCGTGGCGAACCAAGCCAACAGCATGGGCAAAAGGTATCGGGCTCCGGCGAAATCAGCCGTATAATAAATTACTGTGTCGTCCAGACTGAAGATGTTGGCGAAACTGGCAAACACACCGCTTAACGCAGCCACGGCCCCGAGAAACATGGCCAGAATCCAGACGGCAATTTGACGGCGGCTGGGAAGGGCAAACCAGAGCGCCACCGTCAGCAACAGGCAAAGCCATGCCAGTCCGAGCGTCGAAGGATTATACAACGAGGAAAGGCCGCCCCATTTGCCAATCCAATGAAGCTGTCCGCCTTCATCACTCCAGTTTGCGAAGTCAGGGTTCATAAACAATCGGGCGAGCAGAATCATGAAAATCCACGGACAGTTTGAAAACGTGGTGCCGGGATTGTGCAGGGCGTAACCCGTCCAATTCGATTCATAGTTCACTATGGGTATTTGACGACGCAGGCAGATAAAGGGCAAAGCCGCCAGCAGGCAGAACGCCAACCCCCGCCAGACGCGTGGCGACGGTTTCAATGAGGGTCGGGCCGAAGGCAGCAGCAGCAGCCAAGTTCCCACGAGTGCCAGAAATATGAAACCCTCAAACTTCGACATGGCCGCCCCAAACAAAAGCGTCAGACCAAGACCGAGCCGGGCGGGATTTTTCCCGGCCAGCCACAAAGCGCATTGCACAAAGCCCATGACGGTGAAGAAGACCATGGGCAAAACTCCGCCTTCCATCTGGACATATTTCTGAGTGTCCGGCAATAACAGCAGACCCAGGAGGGCGAAATGCGGGGCGTAAAACCGGCCTTTTCCACTGCGGTTCAAAGAGGCCAGAGCGGCGAGAAGAAACAGCAGCATCCAGGTGGGCCAGAACTTGGTGACAAATTCATCCACATGCCCGAGCGAGTCAAACGTGGCCGCATGCAGCGAAGGTACGAGCGTCGGATAGTCGAGATGTGCATGTGCCAGACGCGGATTGGAAAACCATTGCACCATCTCGCTTCCGGTGTAGAGGTGTATTATCTTCGCCTTGAGCAACCATCCCATTATCGAGTCGTAATCCACAATCCCCTGCAACCCGGCCAGACGGAAGAGAGCCAGGAATACCAGCGCTCCGGCCACAAAAACAGCCATGATGACGGGACGGTGAACCATTTTCCTGCAAGCATCGGCCATCCCAGTCCAATAGGCTTTGCGGTTGCGCCAGATTTCCGCGATGGCGCCCACGGCAGTCGTGAGGAACACCAGATGGTATCCGTGCCAGCCGCACAGTTTAATCCCCAGCGTGAATGCGGCCACGGCCATCATCCCCAGTCCCAGACCATACGTCAGTTGTTCCAGCAGCGGCATCTGCATACTCAGGGATGGGAACAAAAAACGGAACAGCCACATTCCTGCCAACGCCGTCAACAATGGAAGCAGGAACGCGATGACCAGGTCAAAATAGGAGTCAAACCAATCCGGATTGACCGGGTCTCTGATGGAAAGATTGCGAAGCCCTTTGGAAGTCACAATGTCGGATATAAAATCCATTCTTACATCGAATCCATGGGCAAGAATTTCCTCATCGGATTCAGCCGTCCGGCCCAGAAAGCCGTCCTTGGTCATGTGGGTTGGCTGATCCACACTCACGCCGATTTCACGAGGGAAGAGATAGTAAGTTATGTAATAATAATCCCCAATTTTATTGTAATAATTGGTAGGACCCGTCATGTCCGTCATGAACACACGCGCATCACCTGGCAACACCAAATCATGATACCTGCCCGTCGCTGAGGCAGTGTTAATTTCCCCGCTCCGGTCCACGATATTAGTAATCTTTGCCAGGTGCTCCCCTCGAAGAAAGGACTGGACGACGGTTGAAAGGACCATCGATCCTCCTTTATCAGTCCGATGCCTAAACTGCCACGCTATCACGAGGCTGGCAAAAGCCACCAAGGATGCCGCGACGATGGTTGCCCAACGACTATTCATGAAATTCAAAACGCATGCTGATTAAAAGAGTTTTGCGCAGACCGGAGCACTTGTAAAGAGTGCGCCATTTTTCAGTCAAGTATGGACCCTGGCAGATGCCCGTACGGTCTGCACAGCGGCTTGGTTTCCATTGGCCAGACACTAATTCGATTGCGCGATTGCAACCAACGGCGACCGGAAATCCACCGGCAACAACTTTGGTTGCACGTTGCGTTGTGAATTTTTCCACCATTCCTTTTCCCAATCATTCAGCGACGGCACGGTGACTTCCGCCTTCGCCAAGGCTACGGCGGGACAAGTCGGCGTGTTTCGAGTAGGCATGGTGCACCGCCTTGGAATTGTGCCCCAAAGCCTGCTGCACGAACGGTTAAAGTTGCCTGATTTCCTATTCGATTTTATATCCCAGTTCCCGGAAGCGCTGGAGCTTGTAAATCAGCGCCCGGCGGCTGATGCCCAGCGCCTTGGCGGTTTCGGTCCGGTTGGACTTGTGCAGGCGCAACGCCTGCATGATGGCCTGCCGCTCGATTTCCTCCAGCCGCTCCAGGTCGCCGGCTTCGGCGGTGGCTGGTTTGTCCGCGGCGTCGCGCACGCGCGTGGGCAGATGTTCCGGCAGAATCAGTTCGCTGCGGGCCAGCAACACCGCCCGTTCCATCGCGTTGCGCAACTCGCGCACGTTGCCGGGCCAGGGATAGCGTTCCAGACAGGCGGAGACCGTGTCCGAAAACCGCGCGCGGCCCTTGGTAAATTCCTCGATGAACCGGCCGGCCAGCGGCAAAATGTCCTCGCGCCGCTCGCGCAACGGCGGCACGTTCAGTTCCACCACGTTCAAACGGTAAAACAAGTCCTCGCGAAAACGGCCGGCTTTGACTTCATCGTCGAGCACGCGATTGCTCGAGGCCAGGATGCGCGCGTTGGTTTGAATTTCGCGGTTTGAGCCGATGCGCTGGAAGCACCCGTCCTGCGTCACGCGCAGCAGCTTGGCTTGAAGCGGCGACGACATCTCGGCGATTTCATCCAAGAGAATGGTGCCGGCGTTCGCCTGTTCAAAACGGCCGAGGCGCTGGGCGTGTGCGCCGGTGAATGAACCCTTTTCGTGCCCGAACAATTCGCTTTCCAGAAGCGTTTCGGGAATGGCGGCGCAGTTGACCTTGATCAGGGGACCCGCCGCGCGCGGGCTCCACGCATGGATGACATCGGCCACGATTTCCTTGCCCACACCGCTTTCGCCGGTGATCAGCACGCGGGTCTCGGACGGGGCAATCAGCGCTGCGTCACGGAACACGGCCTGCATGAGTGGGCTGCGGGCGACCACAAAATCCGGCAATGGCTGCTCCCGGGCGAGGTGCAACTGAGCGGATTCGGCAATGCCGATGGCCTGGCGGACGCAAGCCATCAGTTCATCCAGATCAATCGGCTTGGCTAGATAATTCACCGCGCCGTCGCGCATGGCGGCGACGGCATCGCGAACGTCGGTGAACGCGGTGACGAGCAGGACGGGCAGGGTGGCATGTTCCTGGCGCGCCAGTCGCAAGGTTTCCAGCCCGGAAAGTCCCGGCATCCGCACGTCGGAAATCATCATGTCGAATTTCCCGGTGCGGAGGGTTTCAAGGGCGTGCTGGCCGGAATCCGCCGTGACGGTCTCAAATCCCTGGGTGCGGAGGAAGGTGTTCAACAGGCTGCGCTGTCCCGGGTCGTCATCCACGATGAGGATGCGTGGTGATTTGACGGGTTTCGGTTCGGTTGCCACGGGGCAAGGCTAGACAAACCGGGCGGCGGCCAAAAGAAATTTTGCGGGTGTTTTTGATGCACCCGGCGCATCCTCCCGTTTTCCCCAACCGGGAAGCGCAGATACGGACGGAGATGCTGCGGGAAAAACAAAAACGCTTTTTAGAAAAGAAACTTCTCACCTAATGTTTGGCATCGGAACCTTCACAGGAAGCGTCAGGGATTTCATGCTTCCTTGCTAAAAAGTAGACAGCTGCTGCGTTGAGTATACATGCTGTGGCGGCCAAAGTCGAAATACGCCGAAACCAAGACTCAGCATTCCCAATCTGCTGCATCCTAGCTGGCATATCATAATGAGAACTCGGCGGTAAGCCGGGCGGCTGTGCAAGTGTCTTAAGCTTCTCCTCATCCACTGCGCCGACAGAAACGAATTCTCGATACATGCTGTAACTGTGTACTCGATGAATCGACAACGCGACCGAGCCGAGAAAGAGAAAGACAACAGCCGCCAACAGATTGAAAAAGATAGCTGTCCATTTCATACAGATAGATGCAGCGATTTAAGCCTTTGTTTCATCTGGTGAAATCCTTGTATTCACCTTCATAACTCGCCACACCACATACAAAGCCACAAGAGCAATGACAGTAAGCACTGTCTTGCTAACGAGCAGCGCATGAAATTCGGCACCAGCACCACCAAAGAATGAAGGACTGGCCCAATACTCAAAGATGGTGAATCCTGCAATTACAATGGACAAGCCTGGCCACACTGCTCGCAAGCGATATAAGACTGTGCCTAGAATGATAAGAGCCGCTCCAAAGGCTGTGAAAACCCAAACGTCCCTAAACTCCCGCTTTTTCGTCTCTCGCTCAGATATTTCTGAATGCAGCGCGTCTTTCTTTTGGTAAAGCTCCTCATGTTCCTGGCGAATATCCTGCACTTCTTTCCATCCCTTCCCTTTTTCGAGTGCACGAACCTGCTCGTTTGCGTTACGATATTCATCCACAAGTACCTCGGTTTTCTTCTCGGATCGTGCCTTGGTCGTTTCAGGCTTGAACTGATCCAAGATGGAAGGCTCGGAGCCCCAGATCAACTGATGTACGTCACGTCCACTTTGGGTAATGAATATGACATTGGCGATTATGAATAATGTAATTTGTAGTGATTTCATAGTTTTGCCGGAAGTGATGTCACGTCGGGTAAAGGGCCAAACAGATAAGTATGCCACAAAAGTGCTGTCCATCCCGGTTCACGATTTGGACTCTATTCCCGGCTTTCCGGCTTGTCCACAGGAATTGAGCGTCCCGCTGGCCAGCCGGGAGCCGAAAACCGGAATTTGCCGGCGAGATGCCAGCGCCGTAGGCGCGACATCTTTGTAGAATCTAAACAAAAATAGTTTTCAAGCTCCGTCAGGAGCGGCATCTTCCGCGCATGGCCAACACCTGCACGCAAATCTACATCCACGTCGTGTTTGCGGTCGAAGGCAGGCAAAGCCTCATCAAGTCGGATCACAATGACGAGCTTCAAAAATACATCACGGGCATCGTCTTCGCGCGGAAGCAAAAGCTGATTGCGATAAACAACATGCCGGATCACCTGCATTTGCTTGTTGGCTTGAAGCCGGACATGTCACTTTCGGATTTGGTGCGCGATGTGAAGGCCAATTCCTCAAAATTCATCAATGAAAAGCGTTGGGTCGCCGGAAAATTTTCGTGGCAGGAAGGTTTTGGCGCGTTTTCCCATTCGCGTTCGCAGCTTGGCACAGTGATTCGTTACATCGAGAACCAGCAAAAACATCACGCGAAGAAATCATTCCGCGAGGAATACGTCGAGTTGCTGGAGAAGTTCGCTGTGGATTATGACCGGCGATACATTTTCAACACCGGCGAGGAATGATTTCCCGAATATGCCGCTCCTACGGAGCTTGGGAAATTATGGCGGTGTGTTTCTACAGAGATGTCGCGCCTACGGCGCTGGCAGGTTCGAGCTCCGTCGCCATTCATAAATCTCCGGCAACCCATTCATTCCGCATGAATCAGGCAACGACCTTCAAATGGGTGATGCAAAACAGGGCGCCTTTGGGTTGGTTGGCCTGACACTCAATTTCCCAGCCGTGCGTCAAAACGATCTGCTGGACCACGGCCAATCCCAGCCCGGTGCCCTTTTGATTGGTCGTGAAGTAAGGCTTGAAAATTTCCTGGCGGCGTTCGGGCGGAACGCCGGGGCCGTCGTCACCCACCTTCACGGCCGCCTCGGACGCGCTGACCTTCTCGGTCATGATTTGTATCCGGCCATTCTCGCCCACCGCCTGAATGGCGTTGAGCACGAGGTTGAACAGCGCCTGGCGGAGCAATTGTTCGTCCGCCTCGATGGTCATCGGTTCGCCCTTCGTTTCCAGCTTGATTTTCTTTTCCTCGATGTCGTAGGCCAGCGCGCGCACGACCTCGTTCACAACGGAATCCAGCGCCAGCTTCGAGCGGCGGATTTCGCGCGGACGCGAGTAGTTGATGAATTCGTTCAACTGCGCGGTCACCTTGTCGGTCTCATCCACAATGGCGCAGACCTTTTCCCGGATTTCCGCCGGGGTTTCCTTTTGTTTGGAAATCATCTGGGCCATGCCGCGGATGATGTTGAGCGGGTTGCGGGTTTCGTGCGCCAGGCCCGCGGCGGCCAGGTTCATTTCCCGGAGATGCGAATTCAATTCGCTGGCGCGGATGAGGCGGATTTGGAGTTCGGCGGACCGGGTCACACTGCGCCAGGCCAGTCCCGAGCCGACGACCGAAATGGTGGCCAGGACAGCAATGATGGACCGCAGCCAGAGGTCGTGGTCAAAGGCTTCGTGGAGTGTCCGGGTGGACATGACGATGACAAAACTATGCACGCCCATTTTTTCACGGAGGGTCTGGTATTCCTCCTCGCTCATCCAGCGGGGACGTCCAAAGCGGGAACGGAAGCCGCCTTCACGGGAGCGCATCCGGTTCGTGTCATTGTCCGGCGGCGGCGGCGGAGGTTCTCCGGGCCCGGCGGTAAAATTGGTGGGATTTTCACCGGGCGCGGGTTCAGGCGGCGGCCCACGCCGTGGTCCACCCAGGCGGTTGGTGGCGGCAAAGCGATTGGTGAAATCCTGTCGGGACAGGATGATGGGCAGGTTGGTGCCCTCGATGTCGTAGGTGAGGTTGGTGCCGAGGTCCACCGGATTCACGAGGGTGACGGTCTGCGCATTCCATTTTTCCGTCGTGCCCGCGGCGCCCCGGGCTGGAAGATCAATTCCCGTTCCGGCGGAAGCGACCATCTCGCCCGCGGCGTTCAACAGCGCGATGCCGTTCAATTCCACCTTCTCCTGCCGGACCAGTTCCGTGAGCGAGGCTTCGAGCCGTTCCTTGGAAACCACGCCGCCAAAACGGCGCTGCGACCGGAGGACGATGCCGAGGGTGGTGGAAATGTCCTTGGCCCGGTTGACGAGCGCGGCGCGGGCTTCTTCCCGGACGCGCAGGTGCTCGGCCAGCTGCCAGACAACGACCAGCACCCAGACCCCCAGCAGGAGGCCGTAAATCAAGGTGCGGCGGCGGTTTAGTTCCATAAATTCGGTTTAGTCACCCACAATCGTGTTCAAACTCACGAGCCCTCGCCCTGCCCTCTCTCCGCTGGATGGGGAGAGGGTGGTCCGCACAAAGCGGGGCCGGGTGAGAGGTTCTTATTTCATCCGGCATGGTAAAGTTTTTTCTGTGACCACACACTACCGGTTCTTTTTCACCGGCACTCGTTCCAGGAACCGATCCAGCTCCTGTTCAGGAATCGAATTGGTGATGAGCTGCGACTGGCCGGTTTCATTTGCGGACAACGCGGCAAGCTGCGACGGCATCTGGACAATGTGCGGTGTGAGGAATATCAACAACTCACTTTTCTGGTTCGACTTGGCGCTGAACCTGAAAAGCTGGCCGAGCAGCGGAATGTCGCCCAGAATCGGGATTTTGCTGTCGTTGGAGGACTTTTCATTGGCAATGAGGCCGCCGATGACGACGGGCTGCCCGTCGGGAGTCACGACCACGGTGTTGGCGGAACGTTTGTTGATGTTGGGCGCATACACGGCGGACGAAATGATGCTGCCGCCTTCGATGACCTGGCCGGGCGTCGAGGTGTCAATGGACGTTATTTGCGGCTGGAGAATCATTTGAATCAGATTGTTCGCCCCGATGAACGGCGTGACGTCCAGTTGGATGCCGACGTTTTGATAGGTTCCGTTGATGGTCGGAACGGTGGTGGCGCTATTGCCGACCGCGCTGAAACTGACGCCGCTGGGCAGATAGACGCTCTGGCCGACGACAATCTCCGCCATCTGGCCGTCGCGCGCGAGAATGGACGGGCGCGACAGCACCTGCGCCTTGCCGGCGGTGGCGATGGCCTGGAGCGTCGCATTGAAATCGCTGCCCATGAATTGATAGAGACCGCCATTCCCGGCCGCTCCCGCCAGGGCCTGGGGCAGACCAAAGTTATTGTTCACACTCAAGGTCTGGCTGACCGGGGTAATGGTACCGGCACTGCCGGCAGGACTGCCAGCAGTGTAATTGGTCACATAGCCGATGATTTGTGAATAGTTCTTGTTGACGCCGGTGTAGGTGCCTTGAACACCAATGGCGGACGATTTGTTGTCCTGCACTTCGAGGAAGACGACCTTGATGAGCACCTGCGGTTCGGGCGCGTCGAGGCTGGCGACAACCCTGCCGATTTGCTCGCTGGTTTCCTTGTCGGCGATGACGATGATGTTGTGCGTCACCGGGTCCACGGAAATGACCGCGCTGCCCACCGTGCCGTTGTTGTTGTATTGGCTGGTGCTGGTGCTGGCGGTGGTGTTGCGGCTTCCACCCCCGCCGCCAAAGCCGCCGAATCCGCCAAAGCCGCCGAATCCGCCGCCGCCACCGCCGCGTTGCTGCGCTTGGATTTCCATTGCGGCGCAGAAAAGAACAATCAGAACGCCGCCGAGATGTTTTTTGAAACAGTTTGTTTTCATAATTTGCCTTTTTATTGAAAAATTTTGCATGTTTTAGAACTGCCGTGTGCCGCCACTGCTGTAACCGGTGCCACTCACTCCGGTGGTGGTAGTAGTCGAGCCCATCGTGGTTGTGCCATTCACAGCACGTTGCTGGAGCGCGCTGTTTTGCGACGAACTCGTACTCGTGCCGCTGCGTGAAGTGCTGCTGCTCTGGAACATGTTTTGCAGCACGGTCAACGCCTGCTGCGGATCGCCGTTTTTCATCTGGAAAACATAGACGCCCTGGTCGCGGTCCGAAGGCACATCCAACTGGGTCATCATACCGGCAATTTCCTGCATCAAATCCTTGGAAGCGGTCACGATGACGGATGAAGTGCGCAGGTCCGCCACAGCAATGACCTGTGTCTGCTTTTGGATCCGGGTGTTTTGGCTGCCACCCGTGCCACTGGCGGCGTTCGCCGCCATCATCCGCTGAAAGAACCCGCCCGGACCGCCCCCGCCCTGACCACCAGCTCCTCCACCGAACCGGAAGGGCGACTGGACCTGGCCACTCGAGGTGCCGCTCGACGGGAAAATCTGGCTCAATTCACTGGCCACGTCGGCCGGACTGGCGTGGGTCAGGTGAAACACCCGGATTTCCGTTTCCCCCTCGGCGCTGTTGTCAATCGCCCGGATGATTTCGGTGAGATGCCGGATGTTCGATTGCGTGTCGGTGACCACAATGGAGTTCCCGGCTTCATTCGCCACAATCGTCGCCTGGGGCGAAACGAACGACGATAAATCCGTCACCAGTTGCCGGGCTTCCACGAACCGGATGGGAATGATTTGTGTGACGATCTCGGCGTTGTTCGGAATGCTGTCCGGGTTGTTGCTGGTTTTGACCGGGATGTTCCGCGTCTTCGCGTCGTTCTTGTCCAGAATCGTCAGTGTCCGTCCGTCGCGGATGGCGGCGTAGCCGTTTTTGTTCAGGACGGCATTGAGCAGGTCCACCGCCTCATTCCGGGTCATCGGATGGCTGCTGATGACGCTCACATTGCCCCGGACCTGCGTGTCCATCACGATGATGAACCCCGCGGCGTCGCTGAGATAATTCAGGACCAGCTCCAGCGGCGCATTGCGAAAGTTCAAACTCAATTCGTCATAATTCGTGCCGATGGTCGGCGCGAGGGTGGAAGCCTGCACCACGGTTGGAATGACCGCCGCCATGGCCGTTTTTTTAGGTGTGGCGGGTTGAACGCCTGTCGTTGGCGCGGCGGACTGGCTGGCCGCCGGCGCTTCGTTCATCGCGCCTTCGTCCGGCGGCGGTGCCATTGCCTCCGGTGGAGGCGGGGGTGGAGCGACCGCGGCATTGTTGTCGTCCGGTGTTCCGCCCGGGGCCGGCTGCGCGGCCACCGATATGAGCAGTCCCGAAATGCCCAGTGTCACGAGGGTTCGTAGAATCAAGGTTTTCATTTTAATTCCTGTTCTCTTTGTTGCATGAGTTTCTTGAGGACGTCATTGGGTTCACCGGCGGAGCCCGAAGCCACGCCGGGTGCGGGCGTTTCGTCCGCCGCCGATGATTCGTTCCCGGCCGTGGCGGCCGGCAATTCGCCCGAGTCGGCCAGTTGCCATTCGCCTTTGACTGCCTGCCGCATTTGCGCGCCCACCTTCATTGCCACCGGCTTGCCGGCGGCTTCCAGCTTGACGCCGTGCAGCGTGATTTCCACCACCTTGTAACCGGCAATGACTCCGCCCGGGGAAAGGACCTTGCGATAATCGGAATCGTTCCCGTCAAAGAAGGCGAGCATGCCCTGCCGGCTGCTCATCGTGCCGACCAGCGAAAACCAGGGCGCCGACGGGGAGGTTGAGCGCCCGCGGCTGCGCGATGTATGTGCATAACGGTTGGGATTAAATATGTTCCGGTCCACGACGATCTGGAACGACGAAAAATCCGTGGCATTCATGGCGGCGGGGGCGTTGGTCATCTGCGCGGCGGCCGACCGGCCATTGGCCAGGAGCGCCCCGAGCGCGGCGAGCACGGCGGCCGTCCGTAGCCTGCGACTTGCTGGGTTATATCGTGCCAGGTTCATGGTTTGGATTGGGATTGCGAAACGAGCACCAGCCCGCTGACCTGCAGATTGAGGGTGAGTTGCTGGCCGGTGTTGTCGCGGGTGCTGAGTTCGACCGATTCAAGTTTGAACGCCATCGGATCTTTTTCGAGGTCGTAAACCAGCCGGCTGAGGGTGCCGAGGTCGCCGGCCGCCTCGAGTCGGCAGTTGAGCGTGAGGTAGTCCGGCGAATCGTTGTTCCACTGGGGCGTGATGCCGGTGACGTCGGCGCCGCTTTCCCGGGCCCAACTGTCAAAGGCCTTGAGCGTCTGCTGCTCCGCCAGCGAAGGATTGTCCGGCAGGGTGTTCGTGCGCATCTGGCTCCAGCGGCCGCGAAGACCGGCCTCGCGCTTGATCAACCGCCGGCCGTTGGTCACCTGCGCGCGCAGTTCGGCGACCGTTTTTGCCCGCGTCTTCCACCATCCGAACATCGGTTCAATGACCACCTGGTCGGCCGCGTAAAGCACGCCCACCGCGATGGTCAGCGCCATCAACAATTGCTGGCGGTTTTCAATTTTCATTGCCGCCTCCTTTGTTCCAATGAAAGTCAAATGTGAATTGCATCGGCGATTTGCCGCGGATCTGGTCCACCTTCAAGTCGGTCACGCCGTCCGCCGCGCGCAACTGGCTCAACATCCGCAGCAAGGCGGCGTTGTCCCGCGCCGTGCCGGAACAGTTCACCACGTTGCCGTTGCGGATTTCCACCGTCTTGGCCGTGACGGCGCCGTCCTCGGGGAACGCCGTCGTAAGCCGCTTTAAAATGCTCAGGCTGCGGAACGACTCGTCGAACCACGGACGGTATTTCTGGATTTGCTGCTGGATGCCGTCCAATTCCCTGACCTTGGCCGACATTCCCGACCATTGCGAACGCAGCCAGATGAGCTGGATTTCCTGGAACAAAAACAATCCGCCGATGATGGCGACGATGCCGGCGGCCGTCGCGCCGGCAGAGCGCAGCCGGCCGGAGGAATATTTGGTGATGATTTGCTGCAGGGCCGTCGGTTTAGGCGGCAGGAATTCGAAGGCTGGCGTTTGTTCCGTCAGCAGCCGGGCGGCCAGGCTGAAGGCCGGGGAAACAGGCGCGTCAGGCGGAAGCAGTACGCCGAATTCGTCCGGCGCATACTTCGTGACCGGTTCGACGCCCAAGCCTGCCGGTTCAAATCGCAATTCCAACTCGTCGGCGAGTTGTTGCGCCAAATCGTGCGGGCCGAAAATGCGGATGCGGCGGACGGATTCGCGCAATCCGGCAGGCAACTGCCCGAGCGTGATGCGAACCTCCCGCGCGACGAAACCGGTGTGGAGGGTGCGCCGTGAGCCTTCATTTTCGATGGCGCCTTCCAGCGTGCGGAGGGCCGCCACGCCGCCGCCGCAGGTGATTTGCAGGGACACCTGGCTTTCGCCGATGGCCAGGGCCAGCACGCCGTTGGAGGTTTCCGCCGCCGGGGATTGTAAAGCGGCCAGTCCGGGCGAGAAGCTGAGCGGTTTTAACTTTGCCGCCGCCAGGACCTGTTCCAGCGAGGTAAGCTGGCTGTTGAGAATACCCGCCAGGGTCACGTGTTGTTTGCCGGCCGGCAACGGGCAGCGTGAGTGGGCAAGCCGCAACGTTGTGACGTCGCAGGGAAATCCGCGTTCCGCCTCCAGTTGCAACAGGCTCGCGGCATCCTCCGCCGGCAGGGGCGGCAATTCGGTCTGGGCCGTGAGCGTCCACTTCAATGGCACGCCCACCACGCAGCGGCGTTCGCGCACACCGGCGGCGTCGAGATGGTTGCGGATTTCGCGTCCGACCAATTCGGGTGCCGCGGTGAGCGGGTCGAGCGAGAGTGTGGCCGAGAACGACTGCTGGAGCTGAAGGGAGCCGTTGGTGCGGCGGAGCACGACACCGTCGAGGCGGCTGCCATCGAGGTTGAGTCCGAGCAGGCCCGTCAACTTTTTACGTCGCGAAAAATTGATTTTGGGAATCTTGTTCATTGGTGTTTTAAACCACGAAACACACGAAAAACACGAAACGATTTAGAGAACGATGCGTTCATATTCGAGTTTCGGATAATGGCCAAAGTTCACCAGCAGACCGAGTTTCATGCCGGTGGCACGAAGGTAATTTTGAACTTGCGCGCGATGTTCGTCGGTCAGTGCGGTCACCGCCTTCAACTCAACCACAATTTTGTCGTAGCAGATAAAATCCGGTTTGAATTTGCTTTTGAGCGTGCGGCCTTTGTAAGTCAGCGATAATTCAGGCTGGACCTTGAAAGGAATTTTCCGCCCGGCGAATTCAATTTCCAGGCACTCCTGATAAACCGTTTCAAGGAATCCATTGCCCTTTTCCTTGTACACTTCAAAACACGCGCCCATGATCTCATAGCTTTCAAGTTTGTGGATAATGTTCATGCTTGTTTTCCTTTCGTGTGGTTCGTGTATTTCGTGGTAAAATTTTTCATTGCGTTGCCTTGGCGACCCAGGCGGCGCGGGCTTTTTCCCCGAGCGCCCAGCCGAGCCGGCTGAGGTCCTGGCGATAAATGATTTTGGGCGTGCCTTCGCTGATGTCGAAAATGAATTTCACCCGCCGGTAACCGCGCCCGAACGGGCCGACCGCCGCGATGTCCGCCGTGAATTGAAAACCTTGCGTGGTGATATAATCGCGGTTCGCGTTCCGCAAGGCTTGAACGACCGGGCTGGTGTTGCCGAGCGCGTCCACGATCCAGGAAATGGCGTTGAGGTTGTTGGGATTTTGCTGGCGGTAGGTGACAAGCGTTTGCGCCGCGCCTTGCGCCGTGTTCTGGTCAACGCCCAGCCCCATGAACAATGCCTCCATCACAGTCGCACCGGCGGTGTTGATGTTCAGCAAGCCGTTGGTGTAAAGATTGGTGGTGGTGGTGACATCATAGTAAATTTTTGCAAAGTCAACCGAACTCATGCCCTGATTCCGGCTGAATAAACAAAAATCCAAAACACCCGAGAATAGGTTCGCCGGGCCGTTTCGAGGGTGAATGTGGTTGTAAATAGAGCTGGCAAGGCCGCCCGCGTTGCCGACGCCGGCATTCTGGAAAAACGTCCGCAATTGGACTTCGGTCGCCAAGTTCACGTTCGTCAGCGACGAGCCGTCGGAATGAAAGTTCGGCTGGCGGCTGTAAACAGTGACGTATTCAAACAGGCCTGGATCCAGCGTGCCGTTGCCGTTCAGGTCCTTTTTGCTGGTGTCGAGCACGCCGTTGCGATTGACGTCCTCGCCCACCAGCAAATCCATGGTCGAGCCGTACACCAGCCGCAATTCGTCCACTGTCTCGAACGGATAATTTTTGTCCACATATCCCAGCGACGAATAATTCAGCGAATAGGCGCCGCTGTTGGTGTTGCGCCAATCCACAATCGCGTTTGCGAAATCGAGTGTCATGTTGGGCAGATAGGAAAGTGCGTTGGTGCCGGCACGGTTCAGACTCAATTTGGAGGCTTCATCCACCAGGCCGAAATACGGTTCAGTGGAAAGCGCGCCGGATGGGTCGCGGCCAATGAGCCAGAAATGCGCGTCGCCCACCGGCACGGCCTCGCAGGAAAACTGGGTGTTGTTGGGCACCGCGCCATTCGTGGCAAAATTCGAGAGCACGTAACCGACGTAGCGCGCCGCGCCCTCGATGGCCTGTTCCGCCGCGATGCCGGTGGCGCGGTTGTCCGAGGCGCGGAGTTCAAAGGTCATGGAATTCGCAAAATAAAGCGCGATGCTGACCAGCCCGATGGAAATCCAAAGCACGAGAATGAGCACCGATGCATCTTCGCTACGCTTCAGCGACACACGGGCGTTTTCGCGCCGGGCATTCGATGGCAATTTGGATGGGTGCAGTTTCATTTCAGGTGTTCGTGCGCGATTGCGAATCAATTGGCACCAGGATTTGAACCGGCTGCGGGCGCGTGTTGTCGCTGTTGTTTCCCGCCATCTGGATGAGGACCTGGACGGCGACCGGCAGGTTGGTGCTGGCCGAGGTGGTGTCGGTGGTGTCCCAGGCATCAAACCATTGCGTGCCGTCGAAACATGAAAACCTGATGCTTTCGACACCGCTCAGCAGCAGCTGGTCCTGGATGTCCGGCGTGGCCGCGCTCAATAGATTGCGCGTGACGCTGCGGACGAGGTCCTTGCCGGTGGCGGTGCGGGTGGCGGGGTCTTTCAATTCGTAGGTGACCCGTTGGATGTCGCCCCACGGTTCGTTTTCATGCAGGACGCCGGTGGCGGTGAACATTTCGACGGCCACGGGCAGGCTGAGGCCGAGGCTGGTCACATTGCCGGCCTTGAAATCGCCGGTCAAAACGCCGTTGGGCTCCGGCGGCACGACGCATTGCAGGTCGCGGTGCAGGATGGTGAGCGCCTGGGTCAGGGGCGTGGCGTCGTCCACCACGGCTTGGGTGACCTCGCGGAGGTGCAAGGCGCTGAAAAACACGGCGTTGATGGCCACCAGCACGATGGCGGCAACGCCCACCGCCAGGATCATCTCGACGAGCGTGAACGCCAGCGAATTGCGGATTGCAAAGTGCGGATTGCGAAGTGAATTCAGCAACGAAACCGCGCTCCGCCGGCCAACGAGCCACTGGCCATCGGTCACCGGCAATTTATTCCTGGAGGGGTTGATTTTCATTGGTGCGAACCCATCGTCGTTGTCAGCGTTTGCGGATTGGCCAGCGTGTACAGTTTCACGGAATAATCACGGCCCTTGGCGTAATACTTCACCTCCGCGGTGAGCAGGGTCATGGCATCCACCGGCCAGGTCTGGCTGGTCAACGTCCAGCGGAATTCCTGCGCGCCTTCGGTGACGGTTCCACTCAGCGTGCCTGTGTTCCAGTTGGTCAGCACGAGGCTTTCGTTTAAAATACGGTCCGCCACGCGCGCCGCGGCGCCTTTGCGGACGGCGACCTCGCCGGCAAGGCTGGCCAGGTGCAGCGCCTCCACGGCCGCCGGGATCACGATGGCCAGGAACAGCAGCGCCGCCAGCACCTCGGCCAGCGTGAAGGCAGAATTGTGACACGTGACACGTGACACGTGACACGAGATTCTCCGTTGCCTGGCGAGCGTTTTCATGTCACTTGTCACCCGCCACTGGTCACTTTTCTGTGTTCCGAATTTCATAACCCATGCGGGTGCGCGCCTCGACCAGCCAGAGGGCATTGCCTTTGGCGTCTATGAGGCGCAATGTTTGCGGACTGTTTTCATCAATGGTGCCGTCCGCCAAAAAGCGGATGGCGGGCAAATTCTGGAACGTCGTCACGGCGGTTTTCCCGGCATTCAAGACCGCAATCTGCACATTTTCGTCCACGGTCAGATTTTCCGCTTTTGGATCGCCGTTCTTCGGAGGTGTCTCCGCTTCGAGTCCGTAGGCGCCCTTTTTTTCGTCCACCCAAAGCATCATCGGCAGGCCTTCCGAAACCGCGCGGCTCTGGCCCGCGTGCATCAGCGCGAAGAGCCGGCGCGCCTCGGAGTCCAGGGCGCGGGCGCGGATGAAATTCGACATGGCCGGCGCCACGAGCGAGGTGATGACGACCAGCAGCGCCAGGACGAGCAGCAGCTCGACGAGCGTGAAAGCAAAGTGACACGTGACACGTGACACGTGACATGATTGCGGCCCACGCATCGAACTGCTTCTCTTGTCACTTGTCACTTGCCACTTGTCACCTGTGATTCGCAATTTCATTTATTTGGTTGTCCAGTTGCCAATGTCATCTTCCGATCCTTCCTTGCCGTCCGGCCCGACGGACAGCAGGTCATAGGAATTCTGGTTGTGTTTGCCGGGATAGTAATAAAGGTAGTTGTTGCTCCACGGGTCCTGCGGGACCTTGTCGAGATACGGTCCGTGCCAGTTTTTGGCGTTGTTGGGTGCCTGGAGCAAATCCTGCAGGCTCTTGGGGTAAAAACCGTTGTCCACCTCGAACGCGTCGAGGGCAGTCTTGATGGACGAAAGGTCGGCGCGCACGGCCGTCTGGCGCGCCTGTTCGCTGCGGCCCACCATTTTGGGAATCACCAGTGCCGCCAGAATGCCGATGATGGTGATAACCAGCAGCATTTCGACGAGGGTGAAAGCGCGGCGACAATTTCGGATTTCGGACCGCGTAAAGCTTCGCCACGCGGCGGGGTTCGGAGTTTGGAGTTGGTTTTGGATTTTCATAAATTTCGCATTTTATTTGATGTAATCCTGCAATGAGAACACCGGCAGCAACATGCCGATGAAAATGATGCCGATGAACCCGGCGATGAAAAACAGCATCAGCGGTTCGGCGAAGGCCACCGCTGTTTTTAGATGCCGGTCCAGATCCGCCTCGGTCACGCTCGCGATGCGGACGAGTTCGGCGTCGAGCTTGCCGCTTTCCTCGGCCACGGAAACCATTTCCAGGACGGAGCCGGGAAAGAGGTCCTTGCAATCCGCCAAGCTCTGGCCGAGCCGCCCGCCTTGCTGGACGCGCTCGATGGATTGCGAGACGGCGTCCACGAGAATCTGGTTGCCGATGGATTTGCGGGCAACGTTCAGGCCCTGCACGAGCGGCACGCCCGCCCCGAGCAGGGTGCCCAGCATCCGGCAGAACCGCGCCATGGCAAATTGCGCGGTCAGCGGGCCGACGACGGGCGATTGCAAAACCAGGTTTTCCCAGACCCGGCGCCCCTTTTCAGAAGCGAACCAAGCGCGAACGAGGAAGCCGCCGACCACCAGAGCCGCCGCGATAAACAATCCGTAGGAACGGACGGCGTGACTGACGCCGATGATGAACTGCGTGATCAACGGCAGGGCGCCATGCACGCTGCTGAAGACCTTCTGGAATTTCGGGATGAAGAAAACCAGCAACACCGTGAGTACCACCAGCGCCAGCACCAACAGGATGCACGGATAAACCATCGCGGTCGTCACCTTGGATTTCAGCTCCTTTTCCCGCGATTGGAAATCGGCGATTTGCGCCAGCACCACGTCGAGAAACCCGCCCGCTTCGCCGGCTTCCACCATGGCGACATAGACGCGCGGAAAAGTTTCCGGCGATTTCGCCATCGCGTCGGCCAGCGACATGCCGTCAATGACCAGGTCGTGGACTTCCTTCCACTTGGCCTGGGCGGCGGGCGAGGAGGCTTCCTTGTAAAGAATGACCAGCGCGCGGCTCAGGGGCACACCCGCCGCGAGCAGGCTGGAGAGCAGGCGCGTGAAATTTTCCAGGTCCTTCGCGGAAACCTTTTTCGATTCGAACTTGAAGGAAAGATTTCCCAATGACGCCGACAACGGGGGGCCGTTTTTCGACGGCGCGGCCACGGCCTTTTCGGCCAGGCTGACCGGACGCAGGCCGAGCGTCTCCACCTGCCGCAACGCGTCGGGCCGGCCCGGGGCGTCAAGCTGCCCTTCGGCCATGGTGCCGTCGGCTTGCAGCGCTCTGTAGGAAAAGGTGGGCATATTTCAAAATGACGAATGACGAATGACGAATGACGAATGAATCCCCAAACCCAAAATCCACATCGAATTTTTAAAAGATGACGTGGTTGCCGGAATTCGGACTTTGGAATTCGAGCCTTTTTCGGCATTAGTCATTAGGATTTCGGATTTCATCATATTACCTCGATACCGCAATGCTCGCTGGAGATGGCCCCGCGTCATCCAGCGTTTCATTTTTCGTCGTCCGTTCCACCTCCTTGGCGGTGGTTACACTTAAAACTTCTTCGACGGTGGTGATGCCCTGCCGGACCAGGCGCCAGCCGTCCTCGGCCAGCGTTTTCATGCCGGCGCGCCGGGCGGCGTCGCGGATCTGATCGCTCGAGGCGTTTTTCAATACCAACTGGCGGATTTCGCTGTCGCTGTCCATCCACTCAAAAATCGCGTGGCGGCCATGGAAGCCAGTGTTGCGGCATTCGCGGCAGCCGACAGATTTGTAAATGGTGACCCCGGCGGGAATGCCCAGCCGCGCCTTGAAAGCCTGCGCAGTGGGCGAGTCGTCAATCTGTTTGCAATGCGTGCAAAGCACGCGCACGAGACGTTGCGCGAGCACGGCTTCGAGCGACGACGCCACCAGATACGGTTCGACCCCCATGTCCACGAGGCGGGTGACGGCGCCCGGAGCGTCGTTCGTGTGCAGGGTGGAGAAAACCAAGTGGCCGGTGAGGGAGGCCTGGACGGCGATTTGCGCGGTTTCCTGATCGCGGATTTCGCCGATGAGAATCACGTCCGGGTCGTGGCGCAAAATCGAGCGCAGTCCGCGCGCGAAGGTGAGGCCGGACTTTTCGTTGACCTGGATCTGGTTGACGCCCTTGAGCTGATATTCGACCGGGTCTTCCACGGTGATGATTTTGCGGACGAAATCGTTGATTTCGTTGAGGGCGGTGTAGAGGGTTGAGGTTTTGCCGCTGCCGGTGGGGCCGGTGACGAGGATGATGCCGTGCGGTAGTTGGAGGACGCGCCGGAAACAGTCGAGTTCGCGCCGGTCCATGTTCAGTTCGCCCATACCGCGCAGCGTGGCGTTTTGCCGGAGCAAACGCATGACCACGGCCTCGCCGTGCAGCATCGGAATCACCGAGACCCGGATGTCCACCTCGGCGTCGTCGAGGCGGATTTTGATGCGGCCGTCCTGCGGCAGGCGTTTTTCCGCGATGTTGAGGTGGCTCAAAATTTTGACGCGCGACACGATGGCCGGCTGGAAACGCTTGAGTTGCGCGGGCACGGAAACGTCCTGCAACACGCCGTCAATGCGGTAGCGGATGCGGAACTCGTCCTCAAACGGTTCGAGATGAATGTCCGACGCGCGCAGCTCGATGGCATCCTTCAAAACCTGATTGACGAAGCGGATGATCGAGGCTTCGTCCTCCTCGGCCTCGTCGAGATTGGTGTCCTCGGCATTTTCGTCAACGACCTGAAATCCCTTTTCCTCATCGAGCGTGCCAATCGTGTCCGCGCCGACGCCGAGGCGTTTTTTGATTTCACGCTGGATGGCTTCGCTGACGGCCAGCACCGGTTTGAGGTTCAAGCCGGTCATGGTTTTCAGCGCGTCGAGACCCTGCGTGGCGAAGAGACGGCTGGTGGCGACCTCGACGATGCCGTTGTGGCGCCTGAGCGGCAGGAGTTCCTCCTTCAGCAGGATGCGGGCGGGAAAAAGGGAGAGAAGCTGACGGTCCGGTTCCACGTCGTCCAGCGTCGTGTAGGCGAGATCGTATTCCTTGGCCAGCCAGCGCAGGATGTCCTCCTCGGTTTGGGCGGGAGACTTCGCGCGCAAGAGGGACTCCGCGTCAGGGGCAGACAGTTGCCGGGCCGCGACCATGCGGTCCAGCAACTGTTTCAACGAAGTGTCTTGGACGGGAGTTTCAGCCATATTATTCGGACGTCAGCTTCTCTTTTCGATTGGTTATTCGAGCGGGGTCACGGACGGCTCGGCGAGCCGTCCCTACCACTTTTGTACTGGTTATTCGAGCAATCCGAGCAGGGTGGCCTGGGCTTCCTGTTTTGTATTAAGCACCTTGCGGAGGTTTTCCTGGGCCTCGGTAAGCTTGGCACGCTTGGTTTTTTGTGATGCCTGATATTTTGCCAGCGCGGCTTTTATTTGCGCCTTGGGCGCATTGTCATCAATGGCCTTCTGCAAGGCTTCGGCTTCCGGGCTGGGTTGCGGGCCAAAATTGCGGCGATTGTTGGCACCGGCCTGGTCGCTGTTGTTGCGATTGCGGAACATCCGGCCCATGCCGCCGCCAAACCCGACATCACGGCGCGCGTCCATCACTTTTTGAAACAGTGGTTGAACGGCATTCCATTCGGTGTCGTTGGTATAGCCGAGCTGCTCCTTGATGTTATCCATCATGCGTTGCTGCATTTGCGCCGGATCGAAGTTGCGGCCGCCCCGGCCACCACCACCGCCGCCGCCACCGGTAGTATCATTTTGGGCGGAAACATTGCCTGCACTTAACATCAGAGCAGCAGCCACTCCGCAAATGGTTAACAGATTTGTTGCTTTCATCGAATTTTCCTCTCGTGGTTGAATGGTTATTTTGCTTTATCGCGGACGACACACGCGTGCTGTCCCATGGACGCGAATCAATCAACGCAAGGAATGTGCCATGCGGGAAAACGCACTTTTTTCAAGGGAAACGAAAATTACCGCCGCGCAATTACTGCTCATCCGGTTGTGCCGCGCGCAAAATTTGCGCAAGCAGGCATCGAGCCGCACGGCATTGAATCAAGAACCTCTCTTGAGTTTCAGAAAAGCCAAGGCATCAAATAAACCGCGGATGGGTACGGATTTCTACAGAAGATAACGAAGGAAACAAAGCGGAGAATAACTTTGTTCTCTTCGCCTGCTCGCGATTTATCGGAGTTTGCTTCTGTTTCAGGATTTTTGTCCCGCACTTCTTGCTTCATGGTGTTCACCAGCGGCGTGAGGCCCTGAATCCGCAGATTACGCCGATTACACAGATTTCTTCTGAGTCATTTTGGAGTGCGCGGACATGTCCGCGCTTTCGAAGCGGCGACATGTCGCCGCACTCCAAATTCACCACGCCCAATCCGCATTCCCACGTCACGGCGAACGGAGGCGGTAGAAACGGCCGGGATAATTTGTCCATTGCGGATCACTGAAATAGGATGAGCTGCTGGTGAGCGTGTTGGTTCCCACCGGAGACCAGATGGGATTGGCCAGATTCGTGCAGGCATCCACCACGATGACCAGGTTGCTGCTCCCAGCGATATTGAAGCCAAACCGATTCGTCCGCACGCCGAAGCTGGCATCGCCGGTCTGCACCTGCGGGTTCCACAGCACCGTTGGAAGACCGCCAAAGGTCGAACCCCAGCCCGTGGTACCCGGCAGGTAATAGACGGTCGCATTGTTGTCAAAGTAGAATATATACGAACCAATGCCAGGGGCATTGCCCTGGAAATAGGCTCCCCTCAGGTTGGTACAGGATTCGAACGCATAGCTCCCGATGCTGGTGACGCTGCTGCCTATCGTGACGCTGGTCAGGCTGTAGCAGTTTTCGAATGTGCTGTACCCGATGCTAATGACGCTGTTGGGGATCGTAATACTGGTCAGGTTGGTGCAGTAATAGAACGCAAAGTCTCCGATGCTGGTGACACTGTTGGGAATCGTGATGCTGGTCAGGTTAGTGCAGTAATAGAACGCATTGAGCCCGATGCTGGTGACGCTGTCGGGGACTGTGTAGCTGCCGCCTTTGCCCGCAGGATATTGGATGAGTGTAGTTCGGCTCTTGTTGAACAAGACCCCAGTCACACTGCAATAGGCGGGATTGAGTGCATCCACCGTTATCGCTAACAGGCCGGTGCAGTCATAAAACGCAAAGTCCCCGATGCTGGTGACGTTGGTGCCTATCGTGACGCTGGTCAGGCTGTAGCAGTTTTCGAATGTGCTGTACCCGATGCTAATGACGCTGTCGGGGATCGTGACATTGATCAGGCTGCAGCCAGCAAACGCATAGGACCCGATGCTGGTGACGCTGTTGGGGATCGTGACGCTGCTCAGGCTGCAGACAGCGAACGCAGAGTTGCCGATGGTGGTGACGCTGTCGGGGATCGTGACGTTGGTCAGTCCTCCACAAAAATAGAACGCATAGCCCCCGATGCTGGTGACGCTGTTGGGGATCGCGTAACTACCGACTTTGCCCTCCGGATATTGGATGAGTGTTGTCTGGCTCTGGTTGAACAAGACTCCAGCCAAACTGGAATAGGCTGAATTATTTGTATCCACCGTTATCCCGGTCAGGCTGCTACAGATTTGGAACGCAGAACTTCCGATGCTGGTGACGCCGCTGCCGATTGTGACATTGGTCAGGCTGCGGCAGGAATCGAACGCATGGTCCCCGATGCTGGTTACACTGTTGGGGATCGTCACGCTGGCCAGTTTGGTGCAGCTCCAGAACGCATAACTTCCGATGCTGGTGACGCTGTCGCCGATTGTGACATTGGTCAAGCTGGTGCAGGATCGGAACGCAGAACTTCCGATATTAGTAACGCTATTGGGAATCGTAACGCTGGTCAGGTTGGAGCAGGATTGGAACGTGCTGTTTCCGATGTTGGTGACGCTGTTGGGAATCGTCACGCTGGTCACGCTGGATTTACCAGAAAAAGCCGAGTCCCCGATGCTGATGACCGGCAGGCCATCGATCGTGTCCGGGATGGCCACTGCACCACCGGAGCCGGTGTAACCCGTGATGGTGATCGTTCCGTTGTTGATCGTGTAAGTGTATGGCAGGAGCACCGCCGGACGACCGCCAAAGGTCGAGCCCCAGCCCGTGGTCCCCGGCAGGTAATAAACGGTTGCATTATTATCACCAAAGAACACAGACGAATCAACGTTGGGGGCGTTCCCATTGAAATGGACTCCGATCAAGCTGGTGCAGCCAGAGAACGCATAGCTCCCTAGGTTGGTAACACTGCTGGGGATCGTGACGCTGGTCAGGCTGATGCAGTCATAGAACGCAAAGTCCCCAATGCTGGTGACGCCGTTGGGAATCGTGTAGCTGCCGGCTTTGCCCTCCGGACACTGGATAAGCGTTGTCTGGCTCTTGTCGAATAAAACCCCATTCACACTGCTATAAACGGAATTGAGCGTATTCACATTGATTGCCGTCAGGCCGTAGCAGGCATCGAACGCCGATCCCTCGATGTTGGTGACGCTGGCAGGAATCGTCACGCTGGTCAGGCTGGTGCAGTCGGAGAACGCAAAGTCCCCGATGCTGGTGATACTGTTGGGAATCGTGACATTGGTCAGGCTCGTGCAGTCAGAGAATACCCCCTCATTGATGCTGGTGACGCTGTTGGGGATGGTGACGCTGGTCAGGCTGCTACAGTTAAAGAACGCAGAGCTCCCGATGCTGGTGACGCTGTTGCCTATCGTGACGCTGGCCAGTTTGGTGCAGGAATCGAACGCCAAACTCCCGATGCTGGTGACACTGTTGGGGATGGTGACGCTGGTCAGGTTGGTGCAATAATGGAACGCCATATACCCGATGCTGGTGACCGGCAGGCCATTGATCCTGTCTGGGAAGGTCACCGCACCACCGGGACCGGTGTATTTCGTGATGGTGATCGTGCCATTGTTGATCGTGTAAGTGTATGGCAAGGGCGCGACCGGAAGACCGCCAAAAGTCGAGCCCCAGCCCGTGGTCCCCGGCAAATAATAGACGGTGGCGTTGTTGTCATCGGCGAACGCTTCCCAACCGAGGGCGGTGGTGGCGTTACCTTGGAAATAGACTCCGGTCAGGCTGATACAGTAATAGAACGCCTGGTCCCCGATGCTGGTGACGCTGTTGGGGATCGTGACGCTGGTCAGACTGGTGCAGTCATAGAACGCCAAGACCCCGATGTTGGTGACGCCGTTGGGGAGCATGACACTGGTCAGGCTGGCGCAGTCATAGAACGTAAAGTCCCCCATGCTGGTGACGCTGTTGGGGATCGTGACGCTGGTCAGGTCCCAGCACTCCGCGAAAGCCCAGTCCTCGATGCTGGTGACGCTGTTGGGGATCGTGATGCCGGTCAGGTCAGAGCAATTCTCAAACGCACCGTATCCGATGTTGGTGACGCCGTTGGGGATGGTGACGCTGGTCAGGCCCCAGCACTCTGCGAAAGCCCAGTCCCCGATGCCGGTGACCGGCAGGCTGTTGATCGTGCCAGGGATGGTCAACGCACCGCCGGAACCAATGTATCCGGTAATGGTGATTGCGCCGTTATTGGTCGTGAAAGTGTATGACAAGAGCACCCTCGGACAACCGCCGAACGGCGATACCCAGCCGGTGGTTTCCGGCAGGTAATAGACGGTCTCATTGTTGTCTCCGGAGAACAAAGTCGAATCAACGCCGGGGGCATTGCCCTGGAAATAGACTCCCATCAGGCTGGTGCAACCAGAGAACGCATAGCTCCCGATGCTGGTGACGCTGTTGGGGATGGTGATGTTGTTCAGGCTGGCGCAGTTGTAGAACTCATAGCTCCCGATGCTGGTGACGTTGGTGCCAATCACAACGCTGTACAGGCTGGCGCAGCCAGAGAACACATAGATCCCGATGTTGGTGACGCTGTTGGGGATCGTAACGCTGGGCAGCTTGGTGCAGTCATAGAACGCATAGTCCCCGATGCTGGTGACGCCGTTGCCAATCGTGACGCTGATCAGGTTGGTGCAGGTGGAGAAAACATCATGCCCGATGCTGGTGACGCTGTTGGGAATCGTGATGCGGGACAGTTTATAGCAGCTAGCGAACGCACTGTAATCGATGTTGGTGACACTGCTGCCGATTGTGACGTTGGTCAGGTTGTTGCAGAAATAGAACGCATTGTGCCCGATGCTGGTGACGTTGTTGGAGATGGTGACGATCTTCAGGCCGATGCACTGATAGAACGCAGAGTTTCCGATGCTGGTGACGCTGTTGCCAATCGTGATGCTTCTCAGGCTGAAGCACTGATAGAACGCGGAGCTTCCGATTCTGGTGACTGGCAGGCCAGAAATCGTATCCGGGATGGTCACCGCCCCGCCGGAACCGGTGTATCCCGTAATGGTGATCGTGTTGTCGCCATTGGTCGTGTAAGTGTAGTCTTGGGCTTGCACCGCTGTAGGCAACGCCATCAACAGCAGCGGCAGCAGTCTCGCGGCGCAGGCGGTTTTTAAACCCCCGGCCATCGTGTTCGGGCGGCTTGTGGTCGCAAAGGAATCCTGAATTTTCATATTGTTGTCTGATTAAATTTTCATCTTCAAATCAGCTGCCGCTCCCGCCTCTCACGGCGAACGGAGGCGGTAGAAACGACCGGGATAATTCGTCCAATCCGGATCGCTGAAATAACACCAGCCGCCGGTGAGGGTGTTGGTTTGCACCGGAGACCAGCCGGTATTGGTCAGGTTTGTGCAGGCGTCCACCACGACGGAGATGTTAGTTGCCCAAGAAATAATGAAACCGAACCGATTCGTCCGCACCCCAAAACTTGGTTCGTAGTTTAGAATCAGCGGGTACGGAAGGAACCATAGCGCGGTCGGACAATCGCCAAAGGTCGAGACCCAGCCCGTGGTCCCCGGCAAGTAATAGATAGTTGTACTGTTGTCACCGCCGAAGACGCGCAACCTAGAATCAAGGTTGGGGGCATTGCCTTGGAAATAGACTCCTGTCAGGCTGATGCAGTATTGAAATGCTCCGCCCCCAATGTAGGTGACGCCGTTGCCAATCGTGACGCTAGTCAGGTTAGTGCAGCAAAAGAACGCAACAAACCCGATGCTGGTGACGCTGTCGGGGATCGTCACGCTGCTCAGGTTGGTGCACCAAGAGAACGCCCACTCCCCAATGCTGGTGACACTGTTGCCAATTGTGACGCTGGTCAGGCTACCGCAGTCATTGAACGCATAATCCCCGATGCTGGTGACACTGTTGCCTATCATGGCGTTGGTCAGGCCAGTGCAGCTAGTGAACGCATAGTTCCCGATGTTGGTGACGCTGTTGGGAATCGTGACGCTAGTCAGGCTGGTGCAGGAAGAGAACGCATATCTCCCGAGGTTGGCGACACTGTTGCCTATCATGGCGTTGGTCAGGCCGGTGCAGCTAGCGAAGGCATAGTCCCCGATGCTTGTGACGCTGTCGGGGATGATGACGTTGGTTAGGCTAGCGCAGCCAGCGAACGCATAGTCCTCGATGCTGGTAACGCTGTCGGGGATCGTAACGCCGGTCAGGCTGGTGCAGCCAGAGAACGCCTCGTATCCGATGCTGGTGACGCTGTTGGGGATCGTGATACTGGTCAGGCTGGTGCAGTTTTGGAACGCCCCAGGCCCGATGCCGGTGACGCTGTTGGGGATCGTGACGCTGGTCAGGCTAGTGCAGCCAGAGAACGCCTCGTATCCGATGCTGGTGACGCTGTTGGGGATCGTGACGTTGGTCAGGCTGGTGCAGGAATAGAACACCCATACTCCGATGCTGGTGACGCTGTTGCCTATCGCGACGCTGGTCAGGCTGGTACAGGAATAGAACGCATCGTACCCGATGTTGGTGACACTGTTGGGGATCGTAACGCTGGTTAGGCTGGTGCAGGCTTCGAACGCCCCCTCCCCGATGCTGGTGACGCTGTTGCCTATCGTGACGCTGGTCAGGCCGGAGCCAAGGAACGCCGAGACTCCGATGCTGGTAACGTTGGTGCCGATCATGACGCTGGTCAGGGGGGAGCAGATGAACGCGTGATTCCCGATGCTGGTAACCGGCAGGCCAGTGATCGTGTCCGGGATGGTCACATCACCGCCGGAACCGGTGTAACCCGTGATGGTGATCGTGTTATCGCCATTGGTCGTCCAAGTGTAGTCTTGGGCTTGCACCGCGGCGGGCAACACCAACAGCAGCAGCGGCAGCAGTCTCGCGACGCAGGCAGCCATTAAACGACTGGCCATCGTGTTCGAGCCGCTTGTGGTCGCAAAGGCATCCTGAGTTTTCATATTTTTGCCTTTTCTGAACAGTGCCCCATTACTGACAGGAAATTGCTTTTTGACGACGACGCTCCTTCTGTGCCGCAGCGTCGGCCAGTTTTCTGCGAACTTTTCACAACAATTGCATTCACTCACAAATTATGAAGACTGTCAATCCATAGTTATTGCTATTTGGATGACTAATTGATGTGACGGAACGCCGGTGAAACAAATCGTCGCGGCGCACGCGATGGGTTGAGGAAGCGAAGCCGTGGTGAAAGAGAAATTTCTTGTCCAGTTTTGTCCGAACGGTACTGTTACCCCGCTCGTCGCGCTCGGGTGGTCCGGCAGAGCCCAATTGAAAGTCACATTTGTTTATCCCCGGTTTGAAAAGTTTCTCACTGGCCTGCCGGAGCTGGACCAGGGGCTGGTGGACTATTTCCTGGGCAACTTCACCACCCCGCCTTCGCTGGGCATCCCCATCCTTGCCTCGTTGACGCCGCCGGAGGTTGAAATCGAACTGGTGGATGACAACAGCGGGCAGACACTCAACTTCGACGCCCCAACGGACCTGGTCGCCATCAACTGCTTCACACCCCAGGCCACCCGCGCGTTTGAAATTGCCGACGGTTTTCGCGCCCGCGGCAAAAAGGTCGTCATGGGCGGGCTGTTCCCCTCGTTCATGGTGGAGGAATGTCTTAAACATGCAGACTCGGTGAACGTTGGCGAAGGCGAGGCCACCTGGCGGCGGATTCTTGCGGACGCCCGAGCCGGCACTTTGAAACCGGTTTACCAGGGCGGCAGTTCCGCCGACCTGGCCGCGCAGCCGATTCCCAGGCGCGAGATTTTTTACACGAACGATTTCTACGACTGGGACGAAGACCTCGTGCAACTGACGCGGGGCTGTTCCTACACCTGCGGCATGTGTTCGCTCCCGGCGCAAATGGGCGGGCGCATCCGCTTCCGGCCCATCGAACGCGTCGTCGAGGAACTGCGCTCGCTCAAACACGAGAACGTGTATCTGGCCGACGACACGCTTTTCTTTCCGCAGCGGAAAATCAACGACTATGCCCGCGCCCTGTTCCGCGCGGTGGAGCCGCTGGGCAAAAAGTATTTCGTCTCCTCCACGATGGCGTTGAACACCGAGACCGGCTTTCTCGATCTGGCGACCCGCGCCGGCGTGCGGAATTTCTACTGCACGATGAACGTGGACCCGGTTTCCATCCGCGCCATCAAAGGCGAAGCCCGCGAGCGGCAGATGCTCAAGGACCTCGTCCGGAATCTGGAAGACCGCGGCATCCGGTTTTTCGGTTCCTGCGGCATCGGCCGGGACTGGGATGAACCGGATGTCGTGGACCGGGTGTTGGCGTTGTATGCGGAGGCCGGCATTCGCACGGCGGAGTTCTTCATTTTCACGCCGTATCCCGGCTCCGTCCACTGGGACCGCATGAAACGGCAGGGCCGCATCTTCGACCATCAATGGTCGCATTACAACGGCGCTCATGTGGTCGCGCGCCCCATGAATTTCACCCCGGAGCGGCTGCGCGAAGAATTTATCCGGCTCTGGCGCGAATTCTTTCGCGCGCAGAAAACGCAGCACGCCGCGCACCTCGAACCCGCGACCTGGAAGGATGGCGCGCAAGTGGTCGGCAAGCCGCTCCAACGCCAGGGCGTGCGCCAGCAAGCGGTCGTGACGGGCCTTGGCCTCATCAGCCCCATCGGGAACGACGCGTCCACGGTGACGGAGGCGTTGCGCAACGGCCGGCATGGCATCCGGCCCATCACGCGATTCGACGCGCGCCATTTCCGTTCCAACCTGGGAGGCGAAGCGAAGCATCTCAACCTGCGCGACTGGCTCACCGATGCCGAGAACGAGGAATACGAAGACCTTTACCTGCGCTACGCCATCGCCGCCGCGCGCCGGGCGCTGCGCGACGCCGGACTGCAACGGGACGGAAAAGAAATCCGCCGCGACATCGCGCTGGTGCTTGGCACCTGCAACGGCGGGCTTTGTTCCGCCGAAGCCGAATACGCCTGGAAACACGGCCGCAGTTCGCGCGCCTTCGACGAGCGCATGAACTTGCAGGCGCAGCTTTACGGTTTTGGCAAGGCGCTGGCCAGCGCGCTGAAGTTCGGCGGCGAAACGTGGGTCATCACCACCGCGTGTTCCTCCACCACTGTCGCGCTGGGACTGGCGCAAACGCTCATCAACCGCGGCTATTACGACACCGTGCTGGTGGGCGGAGCGGATGTTCTTTGCGTGGCCAACATGTCCGGTTTCGACGCGCTCAAGGCCACTGCGCCCGGCCGCATGGCGCCGTTCTCCACGCCCTACGGCATGAACGTCGGCGAAGGCGCGTGCTTCTGGGTGGTCGAGGACATGGAGAAGGCGATTCTTCGCCACGCGCGCTGTCTCGGCCGTCTCGCCGGTCATGCGACCACGTCCGACGCCTATCATCCCACCACGCCTGACCCGCGCGGTTCGGGGGCGCAACGCACCTTGCGCGCTGCGCTGGAGGATTCCGGACTTTCAATCAGCGACCTCGGCTGCATCAACGCGCACGGTTCCGGCACCGAGGCCAACGACAAAGCCGAAGCGCGCGGCATGGCGGCGTTCATGGACGGACATCCGCTGCCGGCAGTTTCGACCAAATCATTTTTCGGCCATTGCATGGGCGTGACCGGCATCCTGGAAGCCACCGCGCAATTGCTGGCGATGAACGCCGGTTTCATTCCGCCCACGCTCAACTTCAGCGGGCCGCGTCCCGGTTGCGCGCTCGACTTCGTGCCGAACGAAGCGCGCCCCAAAAAATACGACGCCTTCATTTCAGCGAACTACGCTTTCGGCGGCAACAACGCCGCGGTGGTTGTGACCAGGTGGGATTCGCCCGTACCCGCGCGCAAGGAAATCAACGAACGCGTGGTCATCACCGGCGTCGGCGCGGTCACGTCGCTGGGGTTGGGCATCCAGAAAACGCTGGCGCAGCTTCGCAACCATGCCGTGGGGCTGACACCCGTGGCCGCCTTCCCGCTGCGGGCCGAACGCGCGCGATTGGTGGGACAAGTCGCGTCCTTCAAAGCCGCCGAGGTGGACCGCCGGATTGATTTTGCGGGCTTGAACCACATCAGCCGGTTTGCCGTGGCTGCCAGCCGGCTGGCCCTGAAGCACGCCGCGTTGAAAGTTTCGCCGGGCCATGCCGGGGAAATCGGAGTGGTCATGGGCGTGTGCAATGGCCCGTCGGAAATGGGCCACATGGACAGCGTGTTCAGCAGCGATTCGTTTCAGGCCAACGTCACCAGTTTTTCCAACATCGTGGCGAACTCGACTGCTGGCTGGGTGTCCAACGCGCTTTATCTCAAAGGCGTCAATGCCTCGCTCTCCGCCGGGCCGCACGCCGGGTTGCAAAGTCTGGCCTATGCGTTCGATGCGCTGGCCGGGAAACGCGCCCGCGCCATCCTGGCAGGGGCGGCGGACGAGGTGTACGCGCAGACGTTTTACAACTACGACGGCATTGGCTTCCT
Source organism: Verrucomicrobiota bacterium (assembly GCA_049510395.1). GTDB lineage: Bacteria > Verrucomicrobiota > Verrucomicrobiia > Limisphaerales > UBA11358 > UBA11358. The sequence goes on along the minus strand of JBEKYY010000012.1, from coordinate 60,873 downwards.
CTACGCGGGCGCGGAAGAGTCGGATTACCGCCTGCGGCTTGACCGGGAAAAACAGAAAGCGCTCGGCGAAGGCGCGGCCACGCTGGTGCTGGAAACCGCCACGAATGCGCTGGGGCGCGGCGCCGCCGTGCTGGCGGAAGTGCTCGGTTACGGCATGAGCATGGACGCGGAGGGATTCACCGCGCCGAACAACGGCCCGGCAGGTTTGAAACACGCCGCGCAACTCGCACTCACCCGCGCCGGAGTGACGCCATCGCAAATCGGACTCATCGTCTGGGCGCCGCAGGGCAATCGCCAGGACCTCAAGGTAATCACGGTGTGCGAAGAATTGTTTGGCCCGGATTTCAAAAAGTTGCCGCTGGTAACGACCACATTCAACACCGGCTACATTGAGTCGGCCTCCATTCTGGTGAGTCTGGCCGCCGCGCTGGAAGCGCTGGCAACCGGCGGCAAACTGTGGCCGCAACGCACGGGCGTCAGCGAGCTGGACCAGCGGGAAGGATGCGGGACGCCGGAATACATCCTCGCGCTCGCCAGCAGTGACGTTGGCTACAACTTCGCCGTGGCGCTGCGAAAAGGGTGGCAGCCATAACGCCAGCATGAGCCACCGCGTTGTCATCACGGGGTTGGGCGTGCTGTCCGGCGCGGGCGCCAACGTCGTCGAGTTCCAGCGGAACATCACGGCGGGCGTCTGTTGTTTGTCGCCCATCACCGACCCCCGGGCGGCGCATTTCAAATCCCGCTATGCCGGACTGCTGACCGGGACCGCCGCCGCTGCGCTGGAACCGCTGCCGGAACTGGCCGGGTTCGACCGGCACATTCAGATGGCAATGGTGGCAGCGCGCGAGGCGCTGGCGGCCGCCGTCGTGTGCCCGGAAAATTTTGGCCGGCGGCTGGGGCTTATCTTCGCGACGTGTTCCGGGCCGATGCTGCTCATCGAATCTCACTACGAGCGGATCATCCGCGGCGACCCGCGGTTGACTGAAGAGGAGTTGCTGGCCAAGCGGTATTACACCGGCGCGCGAGTGCTGGCCCGCGAACTTGGTGTGCAAGGTTTGTCCACAACAGTGGTAACCGCCTGTTCCGCCAGCACGGCGGCAATGGCGCTGGCGGCCGACCTGATTCGGTGTGGGATGCTCGATGCGGCGCTGGCCGGCGGTTCCGACGCCTTTTCCACCAGCACGCTCGCCGGTTTCGAGGGCCTCAAAGCGACGAGTGAAGGCAAGTGCGCTCCGTTTTCAAAGCCGTTTGGATTGAACCTGGGCGAGGCGGCGGCGTTTGTGTTTCTGGAATCGCTTGCCGGCGCGCACCAGCGCGGGGCGATTGTCTGCGCTGAAATTCTCGGCTCGGGCATGAGCAACGATGCGTTTCATTGCTCCGCGCCCGAACCGGGGGGACGTGGCCTGGCAACGGCCATGCAACGCGCGCTCGCCGATGCCGGACTTTCGCCGGAACAAATCTCTTACATCAACGCCCACGGCACAGGCACCGAGTCCAACGACAAGGCCGAGGCCAAAGCCGTCCGCAAAGTGTTCGGCGCACAGGCGGAACGCACGCCCATCAGTTCCACCAAGAGCATGGTCGGCCACTGTCTGGGCGCGGCCGGGGCGGTGGAAGCCATCGCCGGCATCGTGTGCGCGAAGTCGGGCGTCCTGCCGCCCACCGCCAACTTTACCGGGCCGCGCGAAGGCTGCGCGCTGGACTGCGTGCCGGAGGTCGGACGGACCTGGCCGTCGCCGCAAGTTTTCCTCAGCAACAACTCGGCATTTGGCGGACATAACGCGAGTATGGTGCTCGCGGTGTCGTCGAATCCCGATCATGGTAGGGCCGATCCCGCTTTGCGGGACCAGGACGCGCGGCAGCGCGTCCCTACCAGTGACGAAAGCGAACCCATTTTCATCACGGCGTGCGGAGTCGTTTCCGCAGCGGGCATTGGCGTGGAGGCTTTGGATCGCGAACAGCGAAACGGTAAATCGGTCGTGCATACCGTTTCCATTCCCGGACTTCCACCTCTCCTTGCAGGGATGGTGGATGAGAAAGGAATTGAAACATTTGACCGCCGACTGGACCTCCGGCACATGGACCGTTCGAGCCGTTGGGCCACGGTGGCGGCGCGTCTGGCAATCCGGGAAGCGGGATTTTCCGAGAGGCCGTCCGCACTGGCGAAGCTGGGTTTGTTCCTGAATCTGTCCGCCGGGCCGTCGTGGGCGGAGTCGGAGTATCTGACTTCGTTCCTGTCGAACAACCGCCAGGTGACACAACTGACGGCATTCCCCTACATCGTCCCCGGTTCCGTGGCGGGCAATGTGTGCCGCGCGCTCATGCTGTCGGGCCACAACCTGACCTTGAGTCCCGGGCCGGGCGGGGGGTTGCTCGGTTTGGGGCCGGCCCTGGCCGCGCTGCGTTGCGGCCACACCGGGGCCATCCTGTGCGGCGCGGTGGATGAACTTTCGGACCGCATTCTCGCGGACAGCTTTTCAGCGGGTTTGCTCTCCGGCGAAAATGCAATTCCGCCCGGCGAAGGCGCGGTCGTGCTGATGCTTGAAACGGCGCGGCATGCCGGCCGGCGCGGTGCGAAGCTTCTGGCTGAAATTTGCGGCTTCGCGTGCGCCGCCGGTGAGCGGGGGCTGGAAGAGGCCGTTGAGGACGCGCTCAGGCAGGCTGGCCTTGGGCGCGATCATGTTGGCACGGTCTGTTTTCACGGGCCGCAATCCCTGCTGGAACAGTTGCATCCGGCGTGGCCGGGGCGCGTGGTGCGGACGGCGCCGGTTGCGGGATGTTTGGAGGGAGCGCAGCCGCTGCTGGATCTGGCGTTGGCGCTGGGGTTTCCACCGGTTGAGGCGGCCAGCAAACCCGTGCTGGCCATCGTCACCTGCCCGCGCGGAACCCATGGTGCGGCGGTCATCAAACCTTTCAGCACGGGTACGCAATCTCTTTAGTCCAACCGGAAACCCGGGCAAAGCAAAGATGTTGGCTGTGGAGACGCCAGCTTGGCTCAGCGGTAGAGCAACGGTTTTGTAAACCGTGGGTCATCAGTTCAATCCTGACAGCAGGCTCCATTTAAAATCAAGGGTTTTGAGGGGCGTCCATGTTATTATATCCATTTTCTTCTGTCAGAATTCTGACAAAATCAGCCTTTGCCAAAAATTCTCCCCTCCAATGAAAAAACCATTGGGTGCGGCTCAAATCAATTGTTCCGGCTGCTGAAATGAAAAACCCTGCCGGTTTTATGGCCGGTGGAGTTTTGCTTCTTAATTTACTTCGGGATGCCTTAATGGATTAACGCTGATGCCGACGCAAGAGAGTTATCCCAAACATGCCGACGGCCAGCAATGACAGGCTGGCGGGTTCTGGAACTACCTGTGCGTAAGCAACATCATCGAACTCGAATGCATTTGCAGCCGGAGTGCTGACGACAACACTCGAAAATGGGGTCGTGGAAGTAATGTTGACATAAAAGGTACCACTCGGGCCGCTGTCGCCATAGTATATTGGAATGTCGTACCCAGAAACGCTACCAATGACGTTATTCGCACTGTCGTAGAAAGTAAGGGTGTTGGCTGTATCAACTGAACCCCAAAGGAGTCCAAAATAAAGCTGTGGGGTTGAAAAGCTGAGTGTCGCCGAACCGTCAAAACAGACGGCGACGTATTGGCTGTCATCTGGGCCATAGGTCGGGGATTCGCCAAAAAAAGCTGCTGTCGAACCGGAGAAGTAGGGCTGGGCGCAGTTGAACTCGGGCGTGACCGTTCCCGTGACAAGATAGGCGGGACCGGAAAGTGTCAGAATGGACGGCGTCGGTTCGTCAAAATTCTCTAACGAAGCGCCGCTCACAGTGGGAACGCCACCAATGGTGGCGGTAATGGAAAACTGTGCCTTGGCGATACCGGGGGCGCTTAAGGCCAAAATGCTTGCGATTGATATTGAGAGGTATTTTTTCATGGTGTGCTCCTGAGTTTTTGATGTTTTTGAATTGATTTTAAGTGACTTAACAAAAGCGTGCGAACGCAGCCAAACGAACGCTGAAAACTGAGGCCCACCGGGTCTGCGATGCCGGCCTTCTGATTTATTACCACTCTACGCCGACCTCATTTCCTGTCTAGAACAAGTTGTTCACATCCAAAAGTGTGCTCTCTGTTGCGAACGTGATTGCTAGAGAACCGCCTTAAAACTCGGTTATCCCGTCAGCCGTGAAGTGAACAACGTCCGCAACGAGCATCCCGACCTCATTTGCCGCGCCGAAGGTAACGAAGGCGGGTCTGCCCCCGCGCCGGTGGAGAGGGAGTTGTTTTAACCAACCGCTGTCCTACCACAGGCGAGAATTGACGCCGCTGGAATTTCGCCACACACTCGCCGCATGGCAAAGATTCTTCATCCGCTTGCAGAAGTTTTCGGGTTTCCGGTTAGCGACATGAGTGCTGGAGCGAACCGCCATCGAACAAAGCGTCTTTGCCCGTTCAACAACAAGGTTCCGAACTGTACGAAAGACAAAGCGCAAGACCCACTTGGGGTTTGCAGCGTGTTCCAGGAAAACGAAGTCGTCATCACTTGCCCGATTCGCTTCCGGCAAGGCTGGATGATTGCGGACGACGCGGCGGATTTCTTTTTCCCAGCCAGTGCGACATGGACAACACTTACGGAAGTCCGCTTGAAAGACGGCGACGGCGGCTCAGCTGGCAACATTGACATCGTCCTCTGTGCTTACGACAAGACGGGCAAGGTTTATGATTTTGGCGCGCTGGAAGTGCAGGCCGTTTACATTTCCGGGAACGTGCGGAATCCGTTTGAGCATTACATGGAAGCTCCCGCGAAAAACGCTAGCATGGATTGGACGACTGAAGAAAATTATCCGCGGCCAGATTACCTGTCATCTTCCCGTAAGCGTCTAGCCCCGCAGTTGATCTTCAAAGGCGGTATCATCAACGCATGGGGCAAGAAGACCGCCGTTGCTCTCAATACAGGATTTTTTAATACACTTCCAAAACTGCCTGAAGTTCCGAAAGAGAAAGCTGACATCGCTTGGCTGATTTACGATTTGAAGCCGCCAACAACTGCCGGCGTGCATTACGAGATGTTCCGCGAGCGGACTGTTTATACCCGGTTTGAACCTGCTCTCAACCAGATTACGAAATCGCGCCCCGGCAAGATGGAAGATTTCTTGCGCCAGCTTCAGACGAAGGTTGATGAGAAACTGGAAACGCCGCCGATAAATCGGACGCTTGAAAATCCTTTTGGCAAATGAGTTATGTCACAGACTTTTTTGCTGCCAGAATTTGAAACTGAGGAACGCGAGAAGCCAGTAAACGTTGCTTCTGTTCCTCAGCGTAGCCCATTTCGCTATCCGGGCGGGAAGACATGGCTCGTGCCGCTTTTCCGTCGTTGGATGATGAGTCTGCCCAGACAGCCAGCGGTTCTAGTTGAACCATTTGCTGGTGGGGGAATCATCAGCTTGACCGCCGCTTTCGAGCAACTGGCCGACCGAGTTGTCATGGTGGAACTCGATCAGCAGATTGCGTCCGTCTGGAAAACGATTCTCGGCGGTGATGCAGAGTGGCTTGCAAAGCGCATCCTTTCTTTTGATCTCACCATCGAATCAGCCAAAGCAGAATTTGCAAAGACGCCAAGAAGCCAGCGCGAGCTTGCTTTCCAAACAGTCTTGAAAAACCGGACAGCGCACGGCGGAATCCTAGCTGAAGGGGCTGGTGTCCTCAAGCATGGTGAAAACGGGAAGGGCATTGTCTCCCGCTGGTATCCACAAACCATCGCCAAGCGAATAACGGACATCGGGTACATTGCACACCGAATCGAATTCAAACACAGCGACGCTTTTGAAGAACTCGCACGTTTTCAGAACGAACCGGACGCTGTGTTCTTCATTGATCCTCCTTACACGGCTGGCGGCAAAAGCGCCGGGTCACGACTTTACACGCATTGCGAAGTTGACCACGAACGTTTGTTCTCACTTTGCGAAAAACTCCGTGGCGACTTTCTATTGACCTACGACAACGCCGAGGAGGTTTGCGCCCTTGCGAAGCGACATGGTTTTGCGACGAAGCCGGTAGCGATGAAAAACACCCATCATGCTGAGATGAACGAGCTTCTAATTGGGAGAGACTTAGCTTGGGTTGAAGATGGAGGAATTTTCCGCGAAGAACCCACTTTATATCATACAGGCTCGCCGAAAATACAGCGAGGAGGAGGCGCTGAACATAGCAGATCCAAGCGGAGGCTGGAATGACTTCGTCGGCCTTTTGGATTCAGTTCTCATTGCGAGGAAGCACAACGTGTGCAAATGGGCTGTTGCTGGCGAAATTTGCTTGGCAACACATCATATTTCGATTCAAATTATGAAACAATTATGGAAAGCGATTCCTCATATCCTTCAGGTGTTAAAAAGTTTTCCTCAAACAATCCTCACGTCAAAATTTCAAAGGAAGATGATAAACTTATTATTAATCAACCGTGGGGACAAGAAGACGGCCAGATTTCAATTCCATTAAACGATACAGCTGCTATTGAACAGCTTCAGCACCTTCTGATAAACCCTCGTTTTGACGCACTGATGCATCTCGACAAAAACGAGGCAGAATTTATTTTTGCGTTTTTAGACCCCAAAAACGAAAGAGAGTCTGGATATGTTGACAGGGCCTTTAAATTTCATTTCCAAGGAGTTGCTTTTGAATGTGTCTTTCGTGAACCATCCAAACAACTTTTTTTGATTTCTAAATACTATCGTCGATTGCCAAGTGGTTTGGAACAAACAGTTCCGCAACTAGTCGCCTTTCGAGATTGCCAACGAATTAAAGAATTGCCGGACCAGGTAAAAGAATTTTTCCAAAAGCGTGTCCCACGTTGCTTTTTTGTTAAATCTTCTGTCCCGTTGAAGGAAATTGACTGGGAATTATTTTCGACACATCTAAATCTGCTTATGAGGTACTACGATAGGAAATCTCCAATTATTGTAGTACGCCCGACAGAAGATATAAAAGAAAGAGCCGTAGAGCCGTTGCGTTATGTGGAAGGATGTTTTCCGGCGGAGCTTTCTTTTAAACCTACAGACAATATATTGTTACGACTGATTGAAGTTGCCCGATCAAGCGAACCAAGATTTGCATTTATATATTACTACCAAGTTTTTGAATATGCGGGGTTTTATTTTATTGATGCCAAAACTAAAAGTTCCCTGACACGATTATTGCGTTCCCCTTCGTTCATTAATTGTGCGGATGAACGTGTCAGTGAACTACTTTCAGTGCTCACCGATGCGGCTCAAAATGAAGAGGGACGCATTCGCAGAGTAATTGAGGAATTTTGCGAGCCAAAAATCTTATGGAAGGACATCGAACAAAATAAAAAGTTTTTTTGCGCTGATTTAACCTTTGAGGGAGGATTTGTAGTTCCGAAATTAATCTCATCTGACTTAACCGAAGAAGGCTGGTGTGAAATGTGGACACCAAAACTTATCGACCAAGTTACAAAGATCCGAAATTGCCTAGTTCATGCACGTGAAAAGCGGGAAAGTCGAGTCATTTTACCCACGAGAGCTAATGACATAAAGATTTGGAAATATCTTCCACTGGTTTCTCGTATGGCCGAACAGATTGTAATTCATAACGACAAGCCGTAAGGCCGGGTGGTTGCTTCGATGGGACTCTGTTGTGGGATTTTTCCTCCCAATCCTTTTCCCAATCATCCCGCGACGGCACGGTGACTTCCACCTTCGTCCCGCAAAGCGGGACTACGGCGGGACAAGTCGGCGTGTTTCGAGTAGCTGCCTGATATCGAGCAGCTTTTCAAACCAAGAGCAGGCCGGGGTGGCTGCCGGTGAGACTCCGGCCGCCTTCGGGCGTGACCAGATACGTGTTTTCCGTCCCCACCATTCCCACGCCCGGCACGCCCTTCTTCGGTTCGAGTGCCAGCACCATGCCTCCGGCCAGCGGTTCGTCAAAACCTTCGGCAATCACCGGCGGTTCATCAATCTGCAATCCCACCCCATGGCCGAGAAAATTCGCCCGACGATTGCCAAAGCCCATGAAATTCTTCAGAAATTCCGGGTCGAGACTTCCCATGACATCGGCATAAATCGCTGACGGTATCGCCCCGGGTTTCAGCAACGATGCCAGCCGGCGCTCGAGTTCCACGCAACGCCGGTGGACCGCAATCACCCCATCCGGCAGCGGCCGGCCAAACATATAGACCATCGTCTTGTCGGTGTGATAGCCGTCCATGGCGCAGCCAACATCCACGAATACAAGGTCGCCCTTTTGGAGCTTGCGGTCGCGACTGCCCAGCACCGGCGCGGCGGGACCAATGCCCACACATCCGCCCGGCCCGTCGAAGCTGGTGGGATAAATTGAATTCTCCCCGAAGCCCAGTTGCGCCACGGCGACGTCCACGTTGAACATGCCGAAGCGTATGGTGCCCTGATGCCCCTCGCGCACGAGGAGCGAATAAAGTTCACAGGCAAACTCCGCCTCGTTCATTCCCTCGCGCAGCATCGCCGGCACGTTTTCTTCCATGATGCGTTGGTGGATTGCGCCACACCGTTCCATGATGGCCAGTTCGTACGGGCTTTTGACCGCGCGCACCCGGGCGATTGTCGCATCGAGCGACGCCACCTCTTTGCAGGCGAAATGTTTTCGAAAACGTTGGACCAACGCGAGCGGAACCAGCTCGGTTTCGAGATGGATGGCCTGCCGTGCCGCAACCGGCGGCACCGCCGGTACGGCATCGCGGAAACTTTTCATGGGGCGGATGTCGGGAAAGAGCGATTCGGCGCCGGCCCGCTCGAAACTTCGGCGCACCCAGAAGACCGGTTCGCCGTCGCGGGGGACCAGCAGCAACCCGTCCTGCATCGTGCCGGTGAAATAGTATTGATTGACCCGGCCAAAAAACGCGGCCAGTTCCCAATTCGGGTGCTCCGCATCCATCCGCGCCCGGAAACGTTTCATCCGATCCGTTAGCTCTGAGAGTGGAACTTTCGTCATAAAGTTGGCGGCTCCATTATGCGGCACAGGCGTTGATGGAAAAGAAAAGAAAGCGAAACAAACGGAAGGCCCCGCGCAAAGACGCAGAACACCCAAAGGGGGAATGAACGAATTGCGGCGGGCGCAACTTGACACTGCTGCCGACTCCCTCTCCCCGCTCGAGCGGGGAGAGGGCTGGGGCGAGGGGATTTGAGCTTGAATAATCGGCCTCCTCACCCTCCACCCTCCGCAGTACTGCTACGGAGGACGGGCGCCCCTCTCCTTCCCGCAGGGCGGGAGGAGGAGAGGGAGAAAAAATGGCGGTGGTGTCAAGTTGCGCCCAATTGCGGCTCAAGGGAAACAAGAAACTGGCCTTACCGCCCGGCGCGGCTTACACTGCGACCCCATGGAAATTGTAACGTTTTGAAATTATGCAGCCTGGCAAGACAATCGTTATGAAACTCCGCAGCCCCTCCGTTCTGCCCTGGCTGGTGTTGTTGCTGCCGTGGCTGATGGTTTCCTGCGGTCCGACCATGACCGATTATCACGGGCACAACGTTTTCAATCCCTTCTACCTTTTCTATCTGGAATCACCGAAGCGGGACCAATGGCAGATGCCGGAGCAGGTGCTCGATGCGCTGGAGGTGTCCCCAGGACAGGTCGTGGCGGACATTGGCGCGGGCGGGGGCTACTTCACAGAGAAGTTCTCCCGGCGCGTCGGGACCAACGGCCACGTTTACGCCACCGACGTGCAACCCGTGATGATCCGCAAGCTGACCCAACGGGTGGAGCAGCGCGCCCTGACCAACGTGACGGTGATCCGCGGCGAGTTCGATGACCCCCGGCTGCCGGACGGTTCGTGCGACCTGGCCTTTTTCTCGAGCGTTTACAAGGAAATCAGCGATCGCGCGGTTTACCTGGAGCGGTTGCGCCGGGCACTCAAGGCAAACGGGCGCGTTGCCATCCTGGAATACCGTCCGGACGCCGACGCGCCGGGACCGCCCAAAAAATATCGTCTCCCGGAAGAGCAGGTTGTGACGGAACTTCAGGCGGCCGGCTTTCGGTTGGTGGAACGTTTCACTTTTCTGCCGCGGGAATACTTTCTGGTGTTCGCCCTGCCGCATGACGCGGCGCGGTGAACCCGGCGCGATTTCAGTCTGGCCGCTTGGGGAAAAGAAAAAGAAAGTGGCGCGGGCACATTGTCATTGGCGCACAAAAGTTCATTCAGGAATCTCGCGGACATTCGTTTTCTTGCAAAGCGCCAGAGGGCTGGCGCACTCCAAGACGCTTCGCGTTTCTCAGGAATCATCGTATCGCGCACGGCGTCTTGGAGTGTCCACCCTCCGCAGTACTGCTACGCCCGTCCTCCGCAGTAGCCCTGCTACGGAGGATGGAGAGGACGGGCGGCGGCCCGCCGCCGCTTTTCGACTGCGGACCGGGCTTCCAAAGCGGTGCCGGCTTTCAGCCGAAGAACCACCGGGACGGGCCAGATGGCGGCATCCGCCATCCATTTTACCAACAAAAACGCATCATTTGCATCTGCCACCTTGCTCGTATCCGGCGGCCGGCGCCATGACCTGTGATTTAAGCCAGCTCGCGTAAAAAATCGGCCATTCTGCCGCAAGGCGCTTGACAGAAAAAATTTATTGTCTAAGTTCAAACGCAGTGGTGAGTAAACTGTCAAACTTGAAACTTAAGAGTCTATGGACATACATCATCCCTTCCTGAGTGAATTCCCCGAACATCGCGAAACCGTCCGGCACCTGCGCCTGAGCGACAATAAATTCCGCCAGATGTTTGAGGAATACCACCATTTGGATGACGCCGTCTGCCGGATTGAGGAGGAAATTGAGTTCGCCACCGACCAGGAGATTGATGAACTGAAGTTCAAACGCGCCAAACTCAAGGACGCCCTCTATTCCGCAGTCAGCCGCGCCACGGTCGCGGTGCAATAAGCGTCAGGTCTTGCCGGCTTTGGCCGGCGCCGCCGGTTGGTCGCTTTAATGCGATTCGGCGGCGGCTTTTCTTTTCTTCGCTTCTTCAATCACCTTTTCCGCAGCGTCGCGGGGCATTTCTTCGTAGTGGCTGAAATCCTCCGTATGCACGCCGCGCCCGCCGGTCAGCGAACGAAGAATGCTGGAATAGTGATAAAGATCCTTCACCGGAACCTGCGCCTTGATCACCTGGAAACCGCCGTCGGCCTCAATGCCCTGAATCCGGCCGCGCCGGCTGGAAAGGTCGCCCATCACCTTGCCCATGCAATCCTCCGGGATCTGAATCTCGACGTTGTTGATCGGCTCCAGCAGGCACGGCTTGGCGGCCTGGAACGACTCCTTGAATGCAAAATAACCGGCGATCTGGAACGCGATGTCCTTGGAATCCACCGGGTGCATCTTGCCGTCGTAAAAATCAATCTTCACGTCCGTGACGCGGCAGCCGGCGATGATACCTTCGTTGCAGGCTTGATTGACACCCTTCTCGACCGACGGCACGAACACGCGGTCCACGTTCTGGCCAACCAGCGAATTGGTGAATTCGACGCCCGAGTCACGCGGCTTGGGTTCGATGCGCATCCAGACCTCGGCGAATTGTCCCGCGCCGCCGGTCTGCTTTTTGTGGCGATATTTTGAGTCGCCCCTGCCCCGGATTGTTTCGCGGTAACGCACGCGCGGTTCGCCCAGTTCCACATGGACGTTGTGCCGGCGGCGGAGGCGGTCGGCCACGACTTCCAGATGCAGTTCGCCCTGGGCGGAAATGATGGTCTGATGCAGTTCCGCGTCAACGACGTAAATGAACGTGGGGTCTTCATTGTGCAACGCGGCGAGGCCGGAGGCGATTTTGTCCTCCTCGCCCTTCACCTTGGCGACCAGTGACGCGTGGATGTTGGGCTTGGGATAAACGACTTTCGGCAACCGCACGGCCTTCTTGGCGTGGCACAGCGTGTTGCCGGTGTGCGTGTCCTTGAGTTTGACGGCCGCAGCAATGTCCCCGGGGCCGAGGGTGTTGACCGCCTCGCGGTTCTGGCCGTTGAGCAGGTAAATCTGCCCGATGCGTTCGTTGGTTTTGCGGTCGCTGTTGTACAGGTCCATGCCGGTGGAGACCGATCCCGAATAGACACGGAAGAACGACAGTTCGCCAAAATGCGCCTCGGACATCGTCTTGAAAATATAAAGCACCGGTTCAGAATCATCCAAGCCGACCTCCACCTCCGCGTCGTTGGCGTTGACGGCCTTCACCTTCTTGCGGTCCACGGGTGATGAGCCGTATTTGGCGATGAAATCCATCAGGCGCGCGACGCCGATGTTGTTTTCCGCCGAAGTGCAAAACAGCGGAATCAACTGTTCCTTTTGCACCGCCGCGTGGATGCCGGCGCGAAATTCCTCCTCCGAAAGACTGCCCTGCTCGAAAAACTTGTTCATCAACTCGTCGTCGGACTCGGCGATGTGTTCGATCAATTGGCGGTGTAATTCCTTGACCTTCGCCTCCCATTCGCCGGTGGCCGGCTCTTCCTTGTATTTGCCGCTGGAATCAGTCGCGTAGGTCACAATTTCATTGCGCAACACGTCCAGCACCCGGTTGAAGCCGGGGCCGGGATTCATCGGCACGCTCAACGGAAAAACGTGCCGGCTAAACCGCTCCTGCACCTGGCGCACCACCGCGTCGAAATCCACGTTCTCCTTGTCCACCGCGTTTACCACGATCATTTTCGGGATGCCGTAGCGGGTCGCGTAATCCCACACCCGGTCGGTGCCGACGCCGACACCGTGTTGCGCATGAATCACCACCAGCGCGAAATCGCCGACGCGCAACGCGCCCAGTCCTTCACTGATGAAGTCGAGATAACCCGGGGTGTCAATGATGTTGAGCTTCTTTCCCGCCCACTCCGTGTGCAGCAGCGACGCCGAGACGGAAATCTGCCGGTTCTTTTCGCTGACGTGATAATCAGACACGGTGGAACCGTCGGCAATGCGGCCCATGCGGTTGATGACGCCGCCGCACGCGAGCATCGCCTCGCAGAGCATCGTCTTGCCGGACGAGGCGTGACCGACGACGGCGAAGTTACGGATGTCTGCTGGAGCGTAATTTTTCATAGTAAAATTTCTTTCAATTTGGAAATCGCAGCCGCCCGCGCTCCGTGGGAGCGGGGCCCATCTGAAACCAATTGCAACTTTGCGGAAGCCTGTCGGAGACAGGCGGCGACGACTTGCACGGGCAATGGTATACCCGACTCGCCACCCTGCTGAAAAGCAAAGTTTGGCTTTATTGCATCAAATTTTGCCACGCGGCGCGCCGCCGCAGCTCCCCGATTTGACGGCCGGATTTCCCCATCGAAGCCATTTCCCAACCTTCTTTCATCCATTTTTGGCAAAGACAGTGTATTTATTGGCTTGGATTTAAATATCCCTTGAATCAGCATCGTCTTCACAACACGTTGTGTGTGTCGGAATTAAATTTTTCATGGAAATGATATGAGTACACAACTTATTCGAGTGGCCTGGATCCAGGGCGGCGCGGCCAAGTGCGAAATTCTCCCGCCGCTGCCAGCGCGTGTTTTTCGTCTGGTGCTCCTCGGTGCGCCGGGCGTGGGCAAGGGAACCCAGGCCGAATTGCTCTGCGAACGGCTGGGCACCTGCCACCTGTCCACCGGCGACATCTTCCGCGCGGCCAAAAGCCTGGCCGCCCACGAGCGCAGCCCGGCGCTGGAAGCCGCGCTCGGCTACATGAAACGCGGCGATCTGGTCCCCGACCAGACCGTGCTCGACCTCGTCCGCGAGCGCATCACCTGCCTCCGTTGCCCCGGCGGGTTTTTGCTCGATGGATTTCCGCGCACGGTTGCGCAGGCGGAGGCCTTCGCCAAAATCCTGGCACAGGAGCAAATCCCGCTCGATGCCGTGTTGAATTACGATTTGCCCATCGAAAAAGTTGTCGCGCGCCTGAGCGGCCGGCGCACCTGCCCGAAATGCAAGGTGGTTTTCCACGTGACCGCGCTGCCGCCGCGCGTGGAAGGCGTTTGCGATCATTGCGGGACAAAACTTCAGCAGCGCGAGGACGACCGGCCTGAAGCCGTCCGCGTGCGCATGGAGGTTTACGAAAAGAACACCAAACCGCTGACCGACTTCTACCAGCAACGCGGTCTGCTGGTGACCATCGAGGCCGAGGGCACGCCGGAGGAAATTTACCAGCGCACCCTCGCGGCGCTGGATTCCATGCGTAACGGCAAGCCGCGCCGCTAGTCGCGGACAAAACGTGGATTGACTTGGAATTCCCGCATGAATGCCGGGAATTCTTCACCCGGCACATTCCCCCGGACGTGTCGCTCAAAAGAACGGACACTAAAACGGAGCGCGGCTTGTCTCAAGCCGCAGCAGCCGGGAACACGAAATAACAAAAATTCGCACGGCCACCACCCCCTGCCACCGGCTGCGGGTTGAGACAACCCGCGCTCCGGGATTTCGGCAACACGACCTCCTTCACAACCCCCGGGGCAAGGAATGTGGGCATTTTGCCAAGAGCCGTGTAGTGACGGTTCCGCCGCCGGTTTAACGTGCCGGTGAGAATTGTGGAAGCAGCCAGTCAAAAACACTTGAACTCGACCGCCGCCGGATCATTCAACGGGAACGGGAAAGAACGCCTTGCGATTCCGGAGACGGCCTTCGGCTGCCCGCGCGATTTTCTCAACAACCGCTTTGTGTATGCGGTGATTTCGGCACGCGCCCACGGTTTGTCGCTGGGCGTGAACATGAACCCGGACAAGCTGTGCAATTTTAACTGTCTCTATTGCGAGGTGGACCGCCGGACCCCGCCGCGCGAGACGAGGCTGGACTTGGACGCGATGGCCGCCGAGCTTCACAAAACGCTCGCGTTCGTGCTGGCGGGAAAATTGCACGAACGTCCGTGGTGTTCCGCGCTGCCGGAGGAATTGTTCACGCTGCGTCACGTGGCCTTGAGCGGCGACGGCGAACCGACCCTCGCGCCGAATTTTGCCGAGGCCGTCGAGTCCATCGTGCACATCCGGGCGCTGGGCGAATTTCCGTTCTTCAAAATCGTGCTGATTACGAATGCCACCGGGCTGGACCGGCCCCAGGTACAGCAGGGGTTGAAACATTTCACGAAGTCCGACGAAATCTGGGCGAAGCTCGACGGCGGCACGCAGGCGTTTTTCAACCGGGTGGACCGGTCGGACGTGCCGCTGGAGAAAGTGCTATCCAACATCCTGCTGGTGGCCCGCCAGCGCCCGGTGATCATCCAAAGCCTGTTCCCGGCCATCAACGGCGAAGAGCCGCCGTCCAAGGAAATCGAGGAATACGCGCATCGGCTCAAGGAATTGAAGGCGGCGGGTGCGAACATTCCCCTCGTGCAGATTTACTCCGCCACGCGGCCGATGTTTCACGCGGAGTGCGGACATCTGCCGTTGAAAACGCTTTCCCACATCGCGCACACCGTGCGTCACGTGTCCGGTCTCAAGGCTGAAGTGTTCTAAAAACCCGCTTCGTCCTCGTCCCCTGTCCGCCGTAGTCTTGACGAAGGCGGATCGTTCTCGTCCTCGAATCAGCGGGCGAAGCTCTGCGAGAGCCCAAACTTCATCCGCAGATTTCGCCGATGGACGCAGATTTTCCAACTGCGAAAGACGCTGACCACGCGATAATCTGCTCTGAGAAAAGCGGCGGAGGGCCGCCGCCCGTCCTCCGTAGCAGTACTGCGGAGGGTGGACTCTCCAAGACGCTGTGCGCGGTATAATCATTCCTGAAATACGCGATGCGTCTTGGACTGCATCACCCCGCTGGCGCTTGGCGAGCAGACGAAGCATCCGCGAGGTTTCCACATGAACTGCTATAGGCGAAGACGAAAGCCGCTTTGGCATCGCATGGCTTCTTTGCGTGCCTCTGCGTTCTCCGCACCTCTGCGTTAAGAAATCTGCGTTCCTCTGCGGAATCTGCGGATCAAAAAGGGGGCGGGCCGTGCCGATTTGGAAATCGGCGCTCCAATCGGTCCTGCACTGCGGGATCTGTGGTTGAACTTTGTCCCTTTCGCGGCAACGAATGCGGCGCGCACGGAGTGACGCGCCCTACCTTTTAGGGCTTGGCGTCTTGGCGTTGAGAAAATCCGTTACGGCAAGGAATATTTTGAGATGGCCCGCATGTATTGCGCGCGCTCGAAGGCGCTGGGCGCCGGGCAATTTTTCTGGCTCAGGCTGCCCTTGAGTTGCGTGACGGATTCGTATTCATGTTCTTCCATCCACGCGACGAGTTCGCTCTCGATGACTTTGATGTGCCCGACGCCGTGCCGGATGAGCGTGGAGCAGAGCATCGTCACATCCGCCCCGGCCATGAGCATTTTCAAAACGTCGGGCGCGCGATGGATGCCGCTGGTGGCCGCCAGACTGCATTTGAGATGACCGTAAAGGATGGCAATCCAGCGCAATGGAACGCGCATGGCCATGGGCGTGCTCAACAAAATGTTGGGTTTCACTTCCAGCGTGTCCAAATCAATGTCCGGCTGATAAAACCGGTTGAACAGCACCAGCCCATCCGCCCCGGCCTCGTTCAGCCGCTTGGCCATGTTGGCAAAGTTGGTGAAGAACGGGCTGAGCTTCACCGCCACCGGAATCGTGACCTCCGACTTCACGGCTTTAAGGATGTCAAAATAGGTCTGCTCGATCTCCCCGGCGGGCAGGTTCATGTTGGTGGGGATGTAATAGATGTTCAACTCCAGCGCATCGGCGCCCGCCTGTTGAACCAGCCTGGCATATTGCGTCCAGCCGCCGGGCGACGAGCCGTTCAAACTCGCGATGATGGGGATTTTCACCGACTTTTTCGCGTTGGCAATGTGTTTGAGATATTCCTCCGGACCGAGGTGATATTCCTCCGGCTCCGGGAAATAAGTCAGCGCTTCCGGGAAGCTGAACGTGCCGTGTTCCATGTGATGGTGCAACTCCAGGCGCTCCTGGCGCAGTTGCTCCTCGAACAGGGAATAAAGCACCACCGCCGACGCGCCGGCGTCTTCCATGCATTTGATGTTGTCAATTTCATCCGATAGCGGCGAGGCCGACGGCACCAGCGGCGTGCGCAGTTTCAAACCGAGATAAGTCGTGGTCAGGTCCATAGGCATATATTTATGATTTAAGATTTACGATTTATGATTGCGGGCCGTCCGTCGTGTGGCGCTGAATATTTTAATCAACTCAACGGCTTCCGCCTGCAAATTCCCAACTCGCTTCGAAGAAACCAGTGCCGCTCGTTTCGCAATTTCAATCCAAAAATCCGTTTCGTCAGCTTCTTCCAGAACAATGGTAATTTTGTTGATGAAGTCCGCGTGCGATTTCCCGCGAAGTGCGGCGCGATAATTCGACGCCACCGAGCAGCCGCTGCGCGCCACCTGACCAGCAATCGTTCTTCCCGACGGTTTATTCGGAAGAGCGTCAGCAAATTTGAGGACCCGGACGGCGAATTGAATGGTCCTTTCTTTCAGTTCGATTGGGCTCATATTTGCTCCGGCGTTGGCCTGGTGAAAAAATCATCAATCATCAATCATCAATCATCAATGGTTCATGGTTGTTGGTCCGCCGTGGCCGCGGCCTGGGGCGACGCGGGCTGGTCACTGCCGGCCTTGGTGTCGCGTTCCGCCAGAAAATGATAGAATTTCCAACGGTGGTCGGCATCCACCTGGGCCTGGGCGAAGAGCTTTTTCGCCTCTTCGGGTTTGCTCTTCGTCAGCATCTTGAAACGGTTTTCCGAGAGCAAATAATCCTGCAGTTTGGTTTTCGCCGCCTGTGAATCCAACTGAAGCGGATTCTCGCCCGCTGCGGCCCGTCTCGGGTCAAAGCGATACAACAGCCACTGGCCGGATTCCACCGCGAGCTTCTGCTGGCGCGCGCCCACGCCCATGTCCACCGCGATGCCGTGCGCAATGCAATGGCTGTAAGCGATGATGAGCGACGGGCCGGGATACGATTCCGCCTCCACAAACGCGCGCAGCGCCTGCTCGTCCTTCGCGCCCATTGCGACGCTGGCCACGTAAATATTGCCGTAGGTCATCGCGATCAGGCCGAGGTCTTTCTTGCACATCGGTTTGCCGCCGGCGGCAAACTTGGCCACCGCGCCGCGCGGCGTGCTCTTGGACATCTGTCCGCCGGTGTTGGAATACACCTCGGTGTCAAGCACGAGCACGTTCACGTCGCGCCCGCTCGCCAGCACGTGGTCCAGGCCGCCGTAGCCGATGTCGTAGGCCCAGCCGTCGCCGCCCAGAATCCACACGCTCTTTTTGACGAGCGTGTCGGCGAGGGGCAGCAGCAGTTTCGCCTCGGGAGCGTCCAGCCTGGCCAGCTTCTGCTTCAAGGCGGCCACGCGCTCGCGCTGTTCGTAAATCCCGGTTTCATCAGTCTGAACGGCGTTGACGATGCCGCTCACGAGGTCGTCGCCCAGTTGCGGCGCGAGTTTCTTCACCAGTTCCACTGCGAATTCCTTTTGCTTGTCAAGCGAAACGCGGAAGCCGAGGCCGAACTCGGCGGCATCCTCGAAGAGCGAATTGTTCCACGTCGGGCCGCGGCCGGATTTGTCCATGGCGTAAGGTGTGGTCGGTAGGTTGCCGCCGTAAATCGAGGAGCAGCCGGTGGCGTTGCCGATGATGGCGCGGTCGCCGAAAAGCTGTGTGAGCATCTTGATGTAGGGCGTCTCGCCGCAGCCCGCGCACGCGCCGCTGAACTCGAACAACGGCCGCATGAATTGTTGCTGGCGGAGCTGCGTGACCTTGAGTTTGCGCCGGTCGAACTCGGGCAAGGCGATGAAGAAATTCCAGTTGTCCCGTTCCTGCGTGCGCAACGGCGCCTGCGGACGCATGTTGATGGCCTTGAGCTTGGCCTCGGCCTTGTTGCGCGCGGGGCAAACATCCACGCACAGCGCGCAGCCGGTGCAATCCTCGGCGGCGATTTGCAGCGTGAATTTCAACCCTTTGAAGTCGGGGACTCGGGAGTCCACGCTCTTGAACGTTGCCGGCGCGCCTTTGAGCGCCGCCAGTTCATAAACTTTCGCCCGGATCGTCGCGTGCGGACAAATCGCCACGCACTTCAGGCATTGGATGCAAACCTTCTCGTCCCAAACCGGAATGTCCAGCGCGAGGTTGCGCTTCTCGTATTGCGCCGTGCCGGTCGGGAACGTGCCGTCCACCGGAAACGCGCTCACGGGCAGGTCGTCGCCCTCGCCGGCGGTGAGCCGGCCCAGGACGTCCTTCACGAATTGCGGCGCGTTGGGCGTGACCGGCGGCAACAACCCGCCGCTGCCGTTCACGCGGCTGGTCACCGGCACTTCGTGCAAATGCTCCAGCGTGTTGTCCACCGCCTTGAGGTTCATGGCCACGACTTCCTCGCCTTTTTTGCCGTAGGTCTTCTTGATGGAATACTTGATAGACTCGATGGCCTTGTCGCGGGGGAGCACACCGGACAACGCGAAGAAACAAACCTGCATGATGGTGTTGATGCGTCCGCCCATGCCGCTGTCGCGCGCCACCTTCGTCGCGTCAATCACGAAAAACTTTGCTTTCTTGGCGATGAGCTGCTCCTGCAACGGCGTCGGCAGCTTGGCCCAGATTTCGTCCTTCGAATAGGGCGTGTTGAGCAGGAACGTGCCGCCGGGAATCAGCGGCTTCACCATGTCGAATTTCTCCAGGAACGTCGGCAGATGGCACGCCACGAAATTCGCGCGGCTGACGAGATAGGTGGAGCGGATCGGCTCCGGCCCGAAACGCAGGTGCGACACCGTCATGCTGCCGGATTTCTTGGAATCATAGACGAAGTAGCCCTGCGCAAAATTTTCCGTGCCTTCGCCGATGATCTTGATGGAATTCTTGTTCGCGCCCACCGTGCCGTCCGCGCCCAAGCCGTAAAACATCGCACGAATCACATTGTCCGGTTCGGTCGAAAATTCCGCATCCACCGGCAGGCTGGTGTGGGAAACGTCGTCGGTGATGCCCACGGTGAAATGACTTTTCGGCTGCTTCTCCTTGAGATTGTCGAACACCGCCTTGACCATCGCCGGTGTGAATTCCTTGGACGACAAACCGTATCGTCCGCCGACCACTTTCGGCATCGCCTTCAGCTTGCCGATGCCGTTCATCAATCCTTCCGCCAGCGCGGTGACGGCGTCCTGATAAAGCGGTTCGCCCGTCGCGCCCGGCTCCTTGGTGCGATCCAGAACCGCGATGGACTTCACGCTGGCCGGCAATGCCTCGACGAATTTGCACGTGTCAAAAGGCCGGTACAACCGCACTTTCAGCACGCCGACTTTCTCGCCCTTTTTCACGAGATAATCCACTGTTTCATGCGCCGCCTCGCAACCGGAACCCATCAACACGACCACGCGCTCGGCATCCGGCGCGCCGACGTAATCGAACAATTTGTAGGCGCGGCCCACCACCTTCGCGAATTGATCCATGACGTCCTGCACGATTTGCGGGCAGGCCGTGTAAAACTTGTTGCACGCCTCGCGGCCCTGGAAGAAGGCATCGGGATTTTGCGCCGTGCCGCGCAGCACCGGCCGATCCGGCGACATCGCCCGCGCGCGAAGTCCGGCAATCAACTTGTCGTCAATCAACGCCCGCAGGTCGTCGTCGGTCAGCATCTCAATCTTCTGCACCTCGTGCGAGGTGCGGAAGCCGTCGAAGAAATGCACGAACGGAATCCGCGAGCGCAGCGTGGCCGCCTGTGCGATGAGCGCGAAATCCACGGCCTCCTGCACACTCGCCGACGCCAGCATGCCCCAGCCCGTCGAACGCACCGACATCACGTCGCTGTGATCGCCGAAAATCGAGAGCGCATGGGTGGCCAGCGTGCGGGCGGTCACATGGAAAACGGCAGGCTCGAGTTCACCCGCGATTTTGAACATGTTGGGAATCATCAGCAGCAGGCCCTGCGACGCCGTGAACGTGGTGGCGAGCGAGCCGGTCTGCAACGCGCCGTGCACGCTGCCCACCGCGCCGCCTTCGCTCTGCAACTCCACGATCGAGGGGATGGTGCCCCAGAGGTTTTTTCGGTTCTCGGACGCCCATTGATCGCAAAACTCGGCCATCGGCGATGACGGTGTGATGGGATAAATGGCCATCACCTCGTTCAGGCGGTAGGCTACGTTGGCGACGCCTTCATTGGCATCAACGGTAAGTTTGGGTCTTGTGCTCATATTTGAGAAAAATGTAACAAATCTAACATCACTGCGACATCGAAAATGGCCATCACGCCGGTCCGCTCATAAGAGCTTCTCCGGCGACCGACGACACTTAAATCAGGTTAAATTAACGCCGCCCGGACACCCTCACCTTTTTTGCCAAAGAAGCACCATTCGTTGCTTCCCCCCACTCATTTTCGTCCTCGTCCTCGTCCTCGCCTGCCCGCCGTAGCCGGGCGAAGGCGGGTCCTCGTCCTCGATCCGAGGTCTGGGAATGCCCGCCCACGCAGACTACTAGCCCCAAAAGTCTTTACGCGAATTGCACGAATTCGCACCAATTGTAAGCCTGCAAGGCTGACAGAAAATAGCCCGGGGCAACGCCCCGGGAATAACATCCCCGGGAAAATTTACAAGCCCTGGAGTGGCGGCAGAGAATTAAACCACGAAATACACAAATGACACGAAAGGTCGGAACGCACCGGGATTTCTACGGAAGATAACGAAGGAAACAAAGTGACCCCCTTCGTTCCCTTCGCCTGCTCGCGATTCATCGGAGTTTGCTTCTGTTCCAAAGTTTTCATTACGCACGCTCGCGCCTCACGGCGAGCGGAGGCGGTAGAAACGGCTGGGATAATTCGTCCAGTCTGGATCGCTGAAATAGGACGAGCCGCTGGTCAGCGTATTGGTTCCCACTGGAGACCAGAGGGGATTGGCCAAATCCGTGCAGGCTTCCACCACGACAATTTGGCCACTGGCCCAGTTGATATTAAAACCAAATTGATTGGTCCTCACGCCGAAGCTGGCATCGGTGGTCTGCACCTGCGGCTTCCACAGCACCGTCGGAAGACCGGCAAATGTCGTGCCCCATCCCGTAGTCCCCGGCAAGTAATAGACGGTCGCATTGTTGTCACTGTCGAACACAGACGAACCGAGGCTGGGGGCGTCACCTCGGAAATAGACGCTGGTCAGACTGGTGCAGTGATAGAACGCCTGGTCTCCAATGCTGGTGACGCTGCCGGGGATCGTGATGTTGGTCAGGCTGGAGCAGGACCAGAATGCCCAGTCCCCGATGCTGGTGACGCTGTCGGGGATCGTGACGCTCATCAGGCTGGTGCAGCAAGAGAATGCATGGCCCCCGATGCTCGTGACGCTGTCGGGGATCGTGACACTCATCAGGTTGGTGCAGTAATAGAACGCATGGTCCCCGATGCTAGCGACACTGTCGGGGATCGTGACGCTCATCAGGCTAGTGCAGGAAGAGAACGCATAGTCCCCGATGTTGGTAACGCTGTCGGGGATCGTGACGTTGGTCAGGCTGGTGCAGTAATAGAACGCATAGCCCCCGATGCTAGTGACGCTGTCGGGGATCGTGTAGCCACCGGCTTTGCCCTCTGGGTATGCACAAAGCGTGTTCTGGCTTTTGTCGAACAAGACGCCATCCACGCTGCTATAGGCGGGATTGTTTATATCCAAAGTTATCGCTGTCAGGCTGGTGCAGTAAAAGAACGCGTCGTACCCGATGTTGGTGACACTGTTGGGGATTGTGACGCTCGTCAGGCTGGTGCAGCGATAGAACGTCTCGGACCCGATGCTGGTGACGCTGTCGGGGATCGTGACGTTGGTCAGGCTGGTACAGGATTGGAACGCATACCATCCGATGTTGATGACACTGTTGGGGATCGTGACGCTGGTCAGGCTGGTGCAGTAATAGAACGCATAGTCCCCGATGCTAGTGACGCTGTTGCCGATCATGACGCTGGTCAGGCTGATGCAGGACTCGAACGCATCGTCCCCGATGCTAGTGACGCTGTCGGGGATCATGACATAGGTCAGGCTGGTACAGAAATAAAACGCAGAGGACCCGATGCTGGTAACGCTGTCGGGAATCGTGACGCTGGTCAGGCCGTAGCAGGAATAGAACGCGGCATCCCCTATACTGGTAAAGCTGTCGGGAATCGTGACGTTGGTCAGGCTGGTACAGCCTGAGAACGCCCCGCCTTCGATGCTGGTGACGCTGCTGGGGATTGTGTAGCCTCCGGCTTTGCCCCCAGGGTATGCACAAAGCGTGTTCTGGCTTTTGTCGAACAAGACGCCATCCACGCTGCTGTAGAAGGGGTTGGACGCATCTGCTGTTATCGCGGTCAGGCTGGTGCAGCAAGAGAACGCACAGCTCCCGATACTGATGACGTTGGTTCCAATCGTGACGCTGGTCAGGCTGGTGCAGTAAGAGAACGCATAGCTCCCGATGTTGGTGACGCTGTCGGGGACTGTGTAGCTTCCGGCTTTGCCCCCAGGACATTCGATGAGAGTGGTCTTGTAACGATTGAACAAGACCCCATCCATACTGCTAAAGTAGTCATTGGACTCCATTGTTATTGCGGTCAGGCTGGTGCAGCCTGAGAATGGCGTGCCCAAAATTCTTGTGACGCTGTTGGGGATCGTGACGCTGGTCAGGTTGGTGCAGCCAGAGAACGCCCCGCCTCCGATGCTGGTGACCGGCAGGCCACCGATAGTGCGGGGGATGATCACATTACCGCCAGCACCGTTGTACCTGACGATCATGACCGAGCCCCCGGTGTACATGGTATCGTATTGGGCTTGCACCGCAGCGGGCAGCGCCAGGAGTAGCAACAACGGCAATAGTCTCGCGACACAGTCGCTTCTTAAACGCCCGGCCAGTGTGTTCGGGTTGGTGGTGGTCGAAAAGGAATTCTGAACTTTCATATTTTTGCCGCATTTGATTGCTGTCATCATTATCATGGCAGCACGGCACCGAGCGTAGAGCTGTCAGCGCGGCGGGTGTCGTCCCAATCTCGACATACGCTCCGTTTTGCACTCAATCAAAATTGCGGGATTGAGTCAAGATTTTAATTATTGTCAACGCATGGATTATCCGCCGTGATGAATCCAGTAACGGCTCCTTGGCAGAGAGCCGGGCATGCTGGCCGCGCAACAGCACGGCCCTCCCGTCTGGTAAATTGATGTTTCTAGGCGATTTTGTCGGTGATGAAAAAAATCCGATGCCGTTGTTTATTTTGCCGGCACCGGTTCCGGCACGTCCGC
The DNA here is from genome assembly GCA_049510395.1 of Verrucomicrobiota bacterium. Classification (GTDB taxonomy): domain Bacteria; phylum Verrucomicrobiota; class Verrucomicrobiia; order Limisphaerales; family UBA11358; genus UBA11358. The sequence continues at coordinate 36,692 of JBEKYY010000012.1, read as the reverse complement.
GCCGCTTTTCGGCGGCGGCGGCTTGACCAGGAACGTCACTGCGGCTGCCGCGACGAGGAGCACGGCCGAACAATAGTAGGCGAAAGTGAAAGTCTGCGTCTGGTCATAGACCTTGCCGGCGAGCAGCGAAAGCATGAAGCCGCCCAGACCCCACGCAGTGAAGACCAGCCCATAGTTCACGCCGAAGTTTTTCAAACCGTAGTAGTCCTTCGTGACTGACGGGAACAGCGCAAGGTTGGCTCCATAGTTCGCGCCGATCAGGGCGGACAGCACCACGAGGGCTGGCGTTGTTCCCAGCACGCTGCCCGTCGTGGCTTGCGACAGCAGCATGATCAGAATTGCCTGCAGGACGAAACAGATGAACAGGGTCGCCTTGCGCCCAATCTTGTCGGACAAGGTGCCGGCGATGATGCGTCCGCCGCCATTGCCCACGGCCAGGACCGCGACCAGCACGAAGCCCAGCTTCAGACCGGCCTGGACATCGACGATTTTTGCCAGTTTGGAAATGATCATCAGCCCCGCGCCGGCGCCGCAGACATACATAAACCACAGCACATAGAACTGCCATGTCTTGAGCACTTCGCCGGGTGTGAAATCGCTGCGTTTGGCGGCCGCGCCGGGTGCTGGCGGGACCGTGCCCGCCGGGATGTATCCTTTGGGCGGTGGCATCAGGAGTTGCGATAATCCCACCACCACCACAAGGAAACCGATGCCCAACGCCAGCATGGTTGTCGGCACGCCGTAGGAGCCGATCAACGCTTGCGCCAGTGGCGCCACATACACGCTGGCCAGGCCAAACCCCGCCACGACGAGGCCCGCGATCATGCCCGTGCGCGCGGCAGCGAACCACTTCACGGCCGGAGGTGTTGTCGAGGCGTAGCCGCAACCGATGCCTGCGCCGGCCAGGAGACCGAAGCCAAGGATGTAACCGATGGGCGAAGTCGTGAAACTGGCCAGGATCATGCCCAGTCCCACCATCACGCCGCCGACCGTTGCCACGATGCGCGGGCCGATGCGGTCCTGCATCCGACCGGCGGGCACCATGATCAGTGAAAACACCAGGCACGCCACCGAGTAGGGCAGGGACTTTTCGGCTTCCGTCCAGTTCCACTCTTTGGGAATGCCCTTGCTGACGACGCTCCACGAGTAGAGCACGCCGAGGGCGAGGTTGACGCCCATGCCCGCAAACGTGACGAGCCAGCCGCGGTTCGCCGTGGGCGGTTTGGTAATTCTCGCTGTGTCAGTCATAAGTCTTGTTCTTTCCAAGTTAAGGTTCAGGTCCGTTGTCCGCCCGCTTAATGGGCCAGCTTGATGGCGGCCAGTTGTTTCGCAATCTCGATGTCTTTTGGTTTCTTCATTTCCATCCGGACGCCGGTCCCTTCGGCATACCGTTTGGCTTCGTTGATGGTTTTAATCACGCTTGGAGGAAGGCGGCTTTGCCGCGCCGCCTCCACCGCCTTGTCGCCGAGGGCGAAAGACACGAAAAAGCATCCCCGGCATGGAGTGAGGTACAGAATATTCCGGTCTTTGAGCTTCAGCCGCAGTGACCAGCCGGCTTTGCGTGAGTAAGAATTCCACTCCTGGACGGTCAGATTGTGTTCGTCGGCCAACCCGGTCAGCAGTTGGTCCCAGAGCGCTTTGGCCGGTCCCAAGGCCGCGGTCAATTCCGCCGCGGTGGGCTTCTTCGGTTTGTCTATGAACGCGTTCGGCAGCATCGTTTAGTTTCCTTCGGAACGGAGCGCGGCTTGTCCCAAGCCGCAGCCGCCCGGATTGCCCCACGGGTTTGGGAGCGTCGGACGTGCTGCGGGTTGAGACAACCCGCGCTCCGCCGTCACCCGTTACCCACCACCCGCCACGCCGAAATTCGATGTTCGACGTTGGATGTTGAATGTTCGATGTTTTCCACCGCGTGAGGCTGAAAGCCTTTTACGCGGCCCTCAACCCTCAACTCTCAACAACTTTCATTGCTTGCCTTTGACCAGCGCTTCCACAACGTGCGGATCGGCCAGGGTGGACGTGTCGCCAATCTGGTCCACGGCGTTCTCGGCAATCTTGCGCAAAATGCGGCGCATGATTTTGCCCGAACGCGTCTTCGGCAGCGCGGGCGCAAATTGAATCTTGTCCGGCACGGCAATCGGCCCGATTTCCTTACGGACGTGCGCCATGAGCTCCTTTTTGAGTTCGTCGCTGTCCTTGACACCGTCCTTGAGCGTCACAAAGGCGTAAAGCCCCTGTCCTTTGATGTCGTGCGGCATGGGCGCCACGGCGGCCTCGGCCACCTTCGGATGGCTGACCAGCGCGCTCTCGACTTCCGCCGTGCCGATGCGATGGCCGGAAACGTTCACCACGTCGTCAATGCGGCCCATCAACCAGTAGTCGCCGTCCTCGTCAATCCGGCAGCCGTCGCCGGTGAAATAGATGTTCGGATACATCGTGAAGTAGGTTTCGACGAACCGCTGGTGGTCGCCCCACGTGGTGCGCATCATGCCCGGCCAGGGTTTCTTGATGCAGAGCTTGCCGCCTTCGTTCAGTCCCACTTCCTTGCCATCATCGCGCAGGATGACCGGTTCGACGCCGAAGAAGGGCCGGCAGGCGCTGCCGGGTTTGAGCGTGTGCGCCCCCGGCAGCGGCGTGATGAGAATGCCGCCCGTCTCGGTCTGCCACCAAGTGTCCACGATTGGGCAACGGCCCTTGCCAATGACGCGGTGATACCACATCCATGCCTCCGGATTGATCGGTTCGCCCACGGAGCCGAGAAGGCGCAGCGTGCTCATGTCGTGTTTATTCGGCCATTCTTCGCCGAGGCGAATGAGCGAGCGGATGGCGGTTGGTGCGGTGTAGAAAACGGTCACTTTGAATTTCTGCACGATGTGCCAGAAACGACCGGCATCCGGGAACGTCGGCACGCCTTCGAACATCAAACTGGTCGCCCCGTTGCAGAGCGGGCCATAGACAATGTAACTGTGGCCGGTGACCCAGCCGATGTCGGCGGTGCACCAGAAAATGTCGTCTTCATGCACGTCGAAGATGTATTTATGGGTGATGCTGGTGAACATCAGGTAGCTGCCAGTAACGTGGACAACGCCTTTCGGTTTGCCAGTGGAGCCTGAGGTGTAAAGCATGAACAACGGATCCTCGGCGTTCATGACCTCCGGCTTGCAATCCGCGCCCGCCTTGGCCATCTGGTCATGATACCAGACGTCGCGTCCGGCGACCATGTGGCAGGGGCTGTCGTTACGTTTGACCACGACCACCTTTTCGATGCTGGCCGTTTCCTTCAGCGCCTCGTCGGCGATGTTCTTCAGCGGAATGCTCTTGCCGGCGCGCAACGAAACGTTGGACGTGACCAGCAGTTTGCAGGTCGAGTCGTTGATGCGGCCCGCCAGCGCCTCGGCGCTGAATCCGCCGAAGACCACGGAATGAATCACCCCGAGCCGCGCGCAGGCCAGCATCACGATGGGCAGTTCGGGTATCATCGGCAGATAAATCGAAACGCGGTCACCCTTCTTGATGCCGAGCGATTTCAGCACATTGGCGAACTTGCAGACTTCCTTGTGCAATTGCGCATAGGTGAGCTTGACCACATCGTTTTCCGGCTCGCCCTGCCAGATGAGCGCGAGTTTGTTGCCCTTGGTCTTGAGATGACGGTCGAGGCAGTTGACGCTGATGTTGAGCTGTCCGTCTTCAAACCACGTGTGCTCGATTCTTTTTGCGGCGGTGTCCCACACATATTTGCGGCCCACCGTGGGTTTCTTGAACCAGTCGAGCGTCGCGGCCTGTTCGAGCCAGAACCCGTCCGGGTCATTGATCGAGCGTTCATACATCTTTTTGTACTGCTCGGCGTTGATGTAGGCGCGTTTGATCACTTCCGGGCTGGGTGGGAACGTCCGGTTTTCCTGCATCAGCGAACTGGTAGAAATGGTCTTGGTTGGATTTGTCATGATAGGTTTCTTGGTTGTTTGATGTTGTCTAAATTTCAGGAATTGTTCCCTCGCCCCGCCCAAGCGGGGAGAGGGTGTCGCGAAGCGACCGGAGAGGGGAGTTTTGAAAATCAGCATCACCCCTCCCTCCACCCTCCGCAGTACTGCTACGGAGGACGGGCGACCCTCTCCCCCGCTTCGCGGCGGAGAGGGAGATCCGTCGATTACCGTATGGTTTGTCAAAGAATTCCATAAAATTTTAACCGGCCCGGCCGGGCGTTGTCACCCCCTGGCCGGAACCGGCCTGAATGCCATGAAGCCGGAAAACATTATTGGTGATAATTTTAATGGTGGCCTGCAACTCCGGTTCAACGGCCCGGCGTTGCTCCGCGGTGACGGCCAGGGTGCGGTCCCGCAGGCCGCCCGCCCATTCGGTGCTGGCCAGCATCACGCCGCCCATGCCCAGGCCAAAATCACATTCCTCATCCCCGCCGCAACACGTCCGCCAGGCCAGGGCCCAGCCGCGCACGGTGTTCTCGACGTGATACCCGCCGCCGCCCGCCACCAGCATCGGATGATTGAACCGCAACAGCCGTTCGATGACCTCCACCACCACGTTGTTGGTCATGCGCAGATGCGTCAGCGGATCGCCCGCCAGCATGTCCATCCCCAGTTCCAATACCATGACGTCGGGACGGAAAAATTCCACCAGCGGAACCACGACGCTGTCGAACGCCGTCAGAAAGGCCTTGTCATAGGTTTCGGGCGGCAGCGGAACATTGATGTTGTAACCCAGCCCCGGCCCTTCGCCGGTTTCATTTTCAAAACCGCCCCAGGGGAAAAGCGTCTTGCCGGTCTCATGCATTGAGATGGTCATCACATCCTTACGTTGATAAAAAGCCGACTGCACTCCGTCGCCGTGATGCGCGTCCACGTCCAGATACAAGACCCGCTTGCCGGCGTCGGCCAGTTTCATGCAGGCGAGCACCATGTCGTTCAAATAACAAAATCCCGCCGCGCGCTCCGCCATTGCGTGATGAAAACCGCCCAGCAAATTGAAAGCGATGTCCGCCCTGCCCTCCAGCAACAGGTCGGCGGCGACCAGTCCCGCGCCGCAGGCCCAGGCGCCGCATTCGAACATGTCCTTGAACACCGGCGTGTCCAGGCCACCCATGCCCATGTGAAAGCCTTCCACGGTCAAATCACCGCCGGCGACCCGTTGCAGTTCCTGCAGATAACGGTCGGTGTGAAACTTTTTCAACTCGGCCAGGGAAGCCTTGCGCGGCGCGACCTCGACGCACCCCTCGCCGCCGAGCAATCCGAACGATTTCAGGCGCTGGCGCGTGAGGCTGGCGCGCTGGGTTTTGAAAGGACAATCCGGCGGATAACTCAACCCTTCGATTTCGGGCGAGTACAGAAAGGCCAGTTTGCGATCGCTCATGCGGAAAGGGAGGTGATGCTGTCACGGACGGTGATTGAAGAAATGGAATTCGCCCCGGGGAATTTGAGAAACTCCCCTGCTCCGCGCGTCTTTGTATGTTTGCGTTTCAAGGCCATCTCATCCTGTCCGTCTTTCCGGCCTTCCTCTCGGAGAGGAACGTCCTGACCCGTCGCGTGAGGCTGAAGGCCCCGTAAAGGGGCGTGGCCCCCACGGGGCTTTACGCCCTTTTACGCGACCGGTGACCAGTTGCGAGGCCATTCCGCCCGGCGGCGCCCTGTCGCGTGAGGCCGCAGGCCTTTTACGCGAATCCGCCGACAAAATGTTCCACCGTCACTTGCTTCCGGGTGCTGCGTTTTTAATACCCCAAGCGTGCCTTTACATCAAGGCGCAACCCTTGTCGCGTGAGGCCGAAGCCTTTTACGCGAATTGCGGCCGGAAGCGTCTTGCCGGCGGCTGCCCAACCCCGACACGTCGGGGCTGGTCCGCTTTGGTGACGCCCGCCATCAAAAGGCACGCGATGCACATCTTCCGTGTAAAAAATTGAATTAAAACAAGCCCGCAGTCTTAACCATTATTGCTAATTGTTTGATTTTTTTTGGGTGCAAACGGTTATGCCCGCCGTCCACACCGGTCAAAGACAAAAACAGCTTTTAATAAAAAGACTGTTTGAAGGAGACGCTTTTTCGCTATTGACCGCTCACGCTGATGCGCTAATGAGTGACCTTTCATTTTCTTGGTTGACCGCCACCGTCATCGCGTTTGAAACTTGAGCATGAAAGGATTGCGCCGACATCCATTCCGCGTTTTGGGGCGGCTGCTTTGGTTTGCCGGCGAAGTTATTATCGCGCTGTTTGATTTTTTGATCCGCTGCGCGTTCCATCCGAAAAAATCCGCGGTGGCCGCGCGTGCCTTGTGGCTGCAACGGGCTTCCCGCCGCATCCTGCGAATTTTCAAATTCGAAGCGCAAGTCGCCGGGCCGGTTCCGTCCGGCGGCCTGCTCGTGAGCAATCATTTGAGCTACCTCGACGTGCCGGTGATGGCGTCGCTCACGCCCGCGGTTTTTGTCGCGAAGCACGAAATCAAATCGTGGCCGGTCATCGGCTGGCTCGCCCGGCTGGCGGGCACGCTGTTTATTGATCGCGAACGGCGGATGGACGTCGCGCCGGTGAATGCCGCCATCCAAACCGCGCTTGATGGCGGCGCGCTGGTGGTTGTGTTTCCCGAAGGAACGAGTTCGGACGGCCAGACCGTCTTGCCGTTCAAGTCATCGTTGCTCGAGCCGGCCACGCGGCAAATTCATTCCCTTTCCATCAGCTTGATTCAGTATGATCTCGAAGATGGCGACGCGAGCAAAGACGTTTGTTATTGGGGCGACGTGACATTTTTTTCGCACCTGCTGAACCTGTTGAGCAAGCGTACCTTCCGGGCTTTTGTTCGCTTTGCCCCCATTCAATCCATTGACACCAGCCGCAAGGAGCTGGCGCAGCAATTACATTCTGAAATGCTGAAATTAAAGAATGCGGCGGTGGGTTCAAAAAATCCTTCCCAATCTTCCATCGGCCATTGATGGCGGGCAAAGTGTTGATAAGGTGGTGGGCAGCTTTGAAAAAATTTTCTTTTGGGTTAGGAGGATTTTGTGTGGTTCGCATTTTTCGCAGTTTCAATCCGTGTTCATCCGTGTTCATCCGTGGCTAAAAATCAGGTAGTTGGCATTCAGGGGGCATCCACCTTCGCCCGGGGCTATGGTGGACAGGCCCGCCTGCGTTCACTCCCGCCTTGTGTTTCAGGCTGCTTGCTGGATAATGTGGCGTGAATACTTTTTTCAAACCCAACTTATGAGCCCCAAAACCGCCAAACCCAGGGAGACCGCCGCCGGCCGCTGGCTCTCCTTCCGCCCCGAAATCAAAGTCCTCGATTGCACCATCCGCGACGGCGGATTGATGAACAACCATCACTTCGATGACCAGATTGTGAAGGTGGTCTATGACACGTGCGTCGCCGCGGGCATTGATTACATGGAACTCGGCTACAAGGCCTCGCGCAAAGGCATCAAGCAGGGCGAACACGGCTGCTGGAAATATTGCCAGGAGGACGACCTGCGCCGCGTCGTCGGCGACAACCCGACCGACCTCAAACTCACGGTCATGGCGGACGCGGAACGTTGCGATTACCACGAGGACATCCTGCCAAAGAAGGATTCGGTCATCGACATGATCCGCGTGGCCACCTACATCAGCCAGATTCCCACCGCGCTGGACATGGTCAAGAACGCCCACGACAAGGGTTACGAAACCACCATCAACCTGATGGCCGCTTCAATCATCCCCGACCGCGAACTGGACGAGGGGCTGGAAATGCTCGCCAAATCCGAAGCCAAGGTCGTTTATCTGGTGGACAGTTTCGGGGCATTTTACAGCGAGCAGATCCGTCTGCTGGTGAAGAAATATCTTTCGCACTGCAAGCCTACCGGCAAGGAGGTGGGCGTGCACATGCACAACAACCTTCAACTGGCCTACGCCAACACCATCGAGGGCATCGTTGGGGGCGCCAATTTTCTCGACGCCACGATGGGCGGTCTGGGCCGGGGCGCGGGCAATTGTCCGATGGAACTGCTCATCAGTTTTCTCCACAACCCGAAATACGACCTTCGTCCCGTGCTGGGCTGCGTGCAAGACCACATCGAGCCGATGCGCGCCAAGCTGCTGTGGGGCTATGACCTGCCCTACCTGTTGACCGGCATGCTCAACCAGCATCCGCGCACCGCCATCAAGTTCAAGGAAACCGAACTCAAGGGCGAAAAGGGCGACATCCTGAAATTCCACGACATCGTCACGGATCAGGAATGAGACGCTTGCCACTTGCATTCACCACCAAAGCGGCTTAATTAAATTGAAGATGGAAGCTACACTGCCATTGGACAAGATGACGGTCGCGGAAAAATTGCGCGCGATGGAAGCGTTGTGGGCCGACTTGAGCCGCAACGAGGCGCAAGTCGAATCCCCCGCGTGGCATGGTGATGTTTTGCATGACCGCGAAAAGGCAATCAAGTCGGGCAAGCAATCGTTCATGGATTGGGAAACCGCCAAGAAACAACTCCGCGACAAATTGACATGAAAATTGTCATTCTGCCGGCGGCCCGGGACGATTTGGCCGACGGCTTCCGGTTTTACGAACACTAGCAAGAAGGTTTGGGCGGTTATTTCTTGGAATCGCTTTTTTCGGACATTGATTCCTTGCATTTGTATGCCGGCATCCATCGAAAAGTTTTTAACAATCACCGTCTGCTCTCGAAACGATTTCCTTACGCCATTTACTACTCCGAGGAAGCGGGAACCGTGTTCGTCAAAGCCGTGCTGGATTGTCGCCGTGATCCGGGCATTCACAGGCGAAAGCTTCATTAAACCGATTGCAAAAATTCGCGCCTTCGCGGCTTTGCGCAAGGGTTCACGATTGAAGAGTGCCCGTTTCAAACGGTGACATTCTCAAATTCCATGACAGCGTCATCAATCGAGGGTAAGTTGTATATGACTTTGGAAATTGCATCTTGCTTATGAAATGGATCGCAACGAGCGCCTGTCTGGTTCTGGCAGTTTTGACGAGCCGGGCCGGGGTTCCGGAAAATTGGCAGGACAAGGTGGATCCGCGCCTGCTGCAAGGCGCGCCGGCCACCAATGAATTCCTCGTCATCCTGTCCGAGCAGGCGGATTTGAGCGGCGCCGCCGCGCTGAAGACCAAGGATGCCAAAGGCAGGTATGTTTTCGAACGCCTGACGGAAGTGGCACAACGCACCCAGCGGCCGCTCTTGAAAACGCTGCAGGAACAAAAGTTGGAATATCAACCGTTCTGGGTGGCAAACATGATTTGCGTGCGCGGCGATTTGTCGGCCATCCAATCACTGGCGCAAAGGTCAGACACCGCCCGCATTGTTGCGAATGCCGCGAACCGGGTCCCGGATCTTCCGCCCGCGACCGCGGCCCCTGGAATCGCCAGCTCGGTGGAGTGGAACATTTCCAAAGTCCACGCGCCCGATGTGTGGGCGCTGGGTTACACCGGCCAGGGCGTCGTGGTGGCCGGACAGGACACCGGCTACCAATGGAATCACCCCGCCCTGATAAATCACTACCGGGGTTGGGATGGCACCAACGCCAATCACAATTATAATTGGCACGACGCCATTCACGGCCTTAATCCCCACAACTCGGGCGTCAATCCATGCGGTTACAATTTGACGGCACCGTGTGATGACCAATCCCACGGCACCCACACCATGGGTACCATGGTCGGTGACGATGGCGCGGGCAATCAGATCGGCATGGCGCCCGGGGCCAAATGGATTGGCTGCCGCAACATGGAACGCGGTTGGGGCACCCCCGCCACCTATGCGGAGTGTTTTCAGTGGTTCCTCGCGCCGACGGATCTCAATGGACAAAATCCTGACCCGTCCAAAGCCCCCGATGTGATCAACAACTCCTGGTACTCTGACGCCTCCGAAGGCACCACCAACCTCCTCGTCTTCCAAACTGCCGTCGAGAATCTTCGTGCCGCCGGCGTGGTCGTCGTCGTCTCTGCCGGCAATGAAGGCTCCGGTTGCAGCACGATTACATCTCCAGCCATCTACGACGCTTCCTTCTCCGTTGGCGCCACGGACAGCGGCGACAACATCGCCAGTTTCAGCAGCCGCGGCCCGGTCGCGGCGGACGGCAGCAACCGGCTCAAACCCGATGTCTCCGCGCCCGGGGTTGACATCCGTTCCAGCGTGCCCGGCAACGGTTATGCCGATGGCTGGAGCGGCACGAGCATGGCGGGACCGCACGTCGTGGGCGTGGTGGCCTTGTTGATTTCGGCGCACCCGGAACTCAAAGGCCAGGTGGACGGCATCGAACGTATCATTGAACACACCGCTGTTCCCCGCACCGACCCCCAATTGTGCGGAGGTATTCCGGGCACCGAAATTCCCAATAACACTTACGGCTGGGGCCGCGTGGATGCCCTGGCGGCGCTTGGCCTCGGTGACAGCGACGGCGACGGCATGCCCGACTGGTGGGAACTCTGGCACAACCTCAACCCAAACGATCCGAACGACGCAGCCTTGGATTCCGACGGCGACGGCGTCAGCAATTTGAATGAATATCTTGCGGGCACCGACCCGCGGGATGACGCCGACTATTTTCACATCGCGTCCATCGCCGTCGGCGCCAATTGCGTGCTGTCTTTCCAATCGGCGCTCAACCGCCTTTACACCCTGGAGTTTTGGACGAACTCGGTCGCAAATTCGTGGACCCCGCTGCCCGGCCAGGTTGACATTGCCGGCAACGCGGGCTTGCTCGAGTTAAGCCAGACGAACCGGCCACCCGACGCCGCCCGGTTATATCGCGTCAAAGTGCGAATCGCACCCTGATCCATAATACCAATTATAGGCAGGGCGCGTCACTCCATGCGCGCCGTCCTTCCATAGCAGTTCCAATTAACATTGGCACAATTTGATACACCTTTGGGAATAGCGGCGGAGGGCCGCCGCACTCCAGGACGCTGCGCGCGACACGATGATTCCTGAAATACGCGAAGCGTCTTGGACTGCGCCAGCCCTCTGGCGCTTTGCCAGCAGACGAAGTGTCCGCGAGATTTCCGCGTGAACTTTTGTGCGCCAATGACAATGTGAACTGCTATATCGCCTTCGCCCGGCGGCGGGCAGAGGACTCCGATAACTCCGATGAATCGCGAGCAGGTCGCGAGCAGGCTGCCCGCCCTACCCGGGTTTGCCCACCGTTCACCATTTCTCCCAATGCACGTATTCGGGGTTGAACCGGGTGCGCGGCTCCTTTTCCTCACCGGGATGGCCGATGGCAATGCCGGCCACAGGAATGACCGATGCTGGCAGTTGAAGAATCTCCTTGAGTTTGCGAATGCGGTCTTCCCGCGGGTGAATACCCAGCCAGCAGGTGCCCAAGCCAAGACCATGCGCGCACAGCAGCAGATTCTCGATGGCCGCCGAGCAATCCTGCAGCAGGTAACTGAGCTGGCGGTCGTGCGCCGCATCGAGGTCGCCACAGACTACGATGCCCAGCGGGACCGTGGCCAGCATGCCGCCGTTGGGCAAGGCCGCGGCGATGGTTGACAGCGTTTCCTTTTTCCGGACAACCACAAAGCGCCAGGGATCTTTGGCCACCGCCGAAGGCGCCGCCATGGCCGCCTGCAGCAATTGGGTGATGGCCGTCTCGCTGACTTCGCCGGGCGCATAAACCCGGATGCTGCGCCGGCCTAAAATGAACTGGAGTTTGTCGTTTGGTGTCAGGCTCATAATTTTGATTTTTGCCTCGAGCATACTCTACAGCGCCTGGGAGGGCGAGCGTCCTTGCGAGCCGTGACTTTAACCTCAGGTTTCAAAACGTCGTCACGGGCTAGGAGTGAGAAGGTAGGGCGGGCAGTCCCCTGCCCGCCGCTTGGGTGAAGGTATTTGAACGACGGCGCGCAGGGGACTGCGCGCCCTATCCATGTGCAGTTTACTCGAAGTCCATCTCGTAGCGGTAAACGTTGGCGTTGAGCTTGCTCTGGATTTTGTAGTTCGATTTGTTGGTGACCGCCGGCACCGGCTTGTTCTCCATGTGGACTTCGGCGGCTAACCCGCGGATGTCGTTGATGAGACGGTCGAGGCGCTCAACGTCGAAGAATTCATAGACGTAGTGCGGGTAGGATGTATTTTCCAGGCGTCGCGCCGTTTCCGCGCGGTAGGCGGCCAGATTGTCGGCGGCCCGCAACGCGGCTTCGATGTCGGCGCGGTCGCGGGTGTTCATCGCCTTTTTCGCAAGGAAGCACGCCGTCGCGCAGTGTTTGAATCCTTTTACATACCACTGATACAAGTCGAGGATTGTGCCTAGGTCTTTTTTCGTCTGCGGGGGCAAACCGGATTCTTCGATCTGCAAAATGCCCGGCAGCTTCGCCACTTCGGCTTCGGCCTGCTCCTTTTCGGCAATGACGGCGCGAATGTTCTCATCCGTCGGCTCGACACGTTTCGACGCACCCGGCTCCCAATCGTCCCGCCCGTGGATTTGGGTCATCATGTCGAAGGCATGCTTGACCGAGTCTGGAAACATGCCGTTCTCGTGGAACAGGTGGCCGCGCACGAAAAGCGTCTTTTCAATGACCTTCCACGAGGCTTGCATGAATTTTTCGAAGCGCTCCATCTGCACGGGGTTGACCGGAACGGGCGCGCCCTGTGTTGACTCGGGTATCAACGGGTCCAACAGGCCGTATTCGAGCCAGGCGCGATAGACGTTTTCCAGCGGCTGGGCGCGGTTGCGGGAGAGCATGCCGCCGCCGAACAGGTTCAACAGATTCGGGCTGTTGAAAACACTGGCTTCATTCATGTTTTCCCAGTCGGTGCGAAACCAGACTCCGGAAACGCCGTTGCGGTGGCAATAATCCAGGCGGCGTTGCATGTCCTCGATCAGGCTGCAAGGAAAGAAGCCCGATCCCACGAATTGCCCCCAGGTGTCGAATTCCACCCATTGAGGATGCTCACCGGTCAGGCCAATCCGTGGATTGTTCGGGAAGGTCGGGTAGAAATCGTGAGGTGTGTTTTTGAGCGCGATGACGATGTCATTGGCCACGCGGGAGGTTGAATCAATCACCATGTTCTGCTGGTCGCGGCGATAGGAGAAATCCCGGACGACCAGGATTTTGCCTTTGGCGTGAAGCGGTTCATACATGGCGCGGAAGAGGCTTTCATACCAGAGCTTCGGATCGTATGCCCGACACCGCTCGCATTTGCACGGATTGGCAACCATCGAGACCCGGCTCTCGCGGCTCGCCGGACTGACGATGACGCCGGCGATGTCCGGAATGTCTCCGACGAGTTCCTCGTATTTTTTGCGCACGAACTCCCACCAGAACGGGTCCGTCGCGCAAACCACGCCGTTGCTTCGGATCAACTCCGGATGCAACTCGATCAACCCGTCCGGGTACCAAATCTCTTTGACTTCCAGGAAGAATCTGATGTTCCGCCGCTTGGCTTCGCGCGCGACTTTCCGGATGTATTGCCGGTTGTTATCGAGCACCAGATGCAGACGGACCGGCCACCGCTGCCACATCAGGTCACTGGAAAAATACGCCCGTGGCAGCACAAGTTGATCGGTCAAATCCGACTCATGGAAAATCAGGGTGTTCATGCCGAGTTTTTCCATCACTCCAAAGGCATTTTCGACGGACTTCCACCGCCACATCCGCGAACTGTGGATTTCAAGTCCCCGGACCGCAAAATCCTCCCCGGCGGGAGCGGTGGCTGGAGCCGCGTCGCCGCCTGTTTTCTGCGCAACCGAAAGCGGACATTCACCGGACAACAGCAGGAGCAAAACGAGGACCAATCCCCATCGCACGGCTGAAGAGCCGCGGTACAGGCGCGTGGCCCGGGAAAGTTTGATGGGATGGAAATTTGCTTTTGACAACGCGGTTGCGGAAATCTGTTTTTTAACCCGGCGCATAATGGATCGAGCATATTGCGCAGCGGCAGGCCGTCAAGGCCGGCATGGAAAACAAATGCCGGTACCCTTGCGTCAAACGGGCGGAACTTTGAGTCGGCACTCCTATCACTTGCTCATCTTCCGGCGCGCGGTTTCAAGAATTTGCCGTTCGCGTGGTCCGCAGTTGATCATTCCCAAAGAAAACGCCCTCCGCCGGAATGAATCCTGGTAGGGCGGGCAGTCCCCTGCCCGCCGCTTGGGTGAAGGTGTTTGAACGACGGCGCGCACGGCTTGTCCCGCCATAGCCATGCGACGGCGGAAGTGACGCGCCCTACCTGCTGACCGTTTACTCGAAATCCATCTCGTAGCTGTAAACGTTGCCGGTGAGCTTGCTCTGGATTTTATAGTTCGATTTGTTGATGACCGCCTGCATCGGCTTGTTTTCAGTAAGGACTTCGGCGGTGAACCCGCGGATGCCGTTGCGGCGGGCGATGCGCATCAAATGCTTCAAGAGGAAGGTGCCGATGCCGTGGTTCTGCCACTGGTCGCTCACCACGAATGCCACTTCCGCCAGGTTCGTCTTCGGGTCGAGATAATAGCTGCCCACCGCGATGATCTCTTCGCCATACGCCTCGGGCAGCGTGCCGACGATGGTCACGTCGTTGCGATGGTCAATATAAACGAAGTCCTGAATCTGCTGCCGCGACACGCGCTTGGAATGGCTCATGAACCGGTAATAAATCGTCGCCTCCGACAGTTTGTAGAACAGGTCGCGCATCCGCGGTTCGTCGGTCGGATGAATCGGGCGGAAGTTGAGTTGCGTGCCGTCATTGAGCAAATAGGTGGTGCGCAGTTCCTTGGGCCCGACGAGAATCTTGCCTTCCAGGTCGGCCATTTCGGTGGAAAGATATTTCGCATTGATGGCGTCGCGCAACAGGTCGGCGCGGAATTTCGGGTGGGCGATGCTGATGAGCGCCAGGGCGCGTTCCTGAATGCTTTTGCCGTGCAGATACGCCACGCCGTATTCGGTCACGACGTAATGCACGCCCGCGCGGGTCGTCACCACACCGGCCCCCTCGCTGAGGTGCGTCACGATGCGCGAGATGGTGCCGCCACGGGCCGTTGAAGGCAGCGCGATAACGGGCTTGCCGCTGCGCGACTTGGCGGCGCCGCGGTTGAAATCCACCTGCCCGCCAACGCCGGAGAAAAACTTCGAGCCGATGGAATCGGCGCATACCTGGCCGGTAAGGTCTATCTGCAGCGCGGTATTGACCGCGACCATCTTGTATTGCTGGCGGATGACGGACGGGTCGTTGACATACTCCGTCGGCTGGAAGGAAAAGAGCGGATTGTTGTCAATGTAATCGTAAATCCGCCGCGTGCCGATGGCGAAGCTGGCGACGATTTTGCCGTGGTCCGTCGTCTTGCGCGCGCCGTTGATGGCGCCCGACTCGATCAATTCAATAATGTTGTCGGTGACCATCTCCGTGTGAACGCCGAGGTCTTTCTTGTCCTTGAGGAAGCCGAGCAGCGCCTGCGGAATGCGCCCGATGCCGAACTCGATGGTGGAACCGTCTTCCACGAGCGCGGCGATGTATTCGGCGATCTGCCGGGTCGTCTCGGTGATTTCAGCCGGCGGCACTTCGAGGATCGCCGCCTGCGACGGCACCAGCACGTCAATGTCATGGGCGTGGATGCAGCAGTTGCCATGCGTCCGCGGCATGTTCGGGTTCACCTGCGCGATGACGAGCGAGGCATTTTCCGTGGCGCTTTTCACAATATCCACCGACACGCCCAGACTGCACATGCCGTACCGATCCGGCGGCGTGACGTGGATGAGGGCCACGTCGAGCGGGAGTTGGCCGGAGTCAAACAGGCGCGGAATGTCCGACAGGTGGATGGGCGTGTAGTCGCCCAGGCCTTCCTGGATGATGTCGCGCACGTTCTCGGCAATGAAGAAACTGTTTACACGGAAGTATTGCGCCAGTTCCTT
Source organism: Verrucomicrobiota bacterium (assembly GCA_049510395.1). Lineage (GTDB taxonomy): Bacteria > Verrucomicrobiota > Verrucomicrobiia > Limisphaerales > UBA11358 > UBA11358. Next base: position 20,882 of record JBEKYY010000012.1, on the reverse strand, counting down.
GTGCGCGTACGGCGCGTCGCCGAAAGTGAGCAGATGGACAATTTCGGTGTCCGGCAATTCGTAGGCGCGCTTGCTCAACGCGCTGACCAGCTCCAGCGGTTCGCCCGTGCCGGTGCCGATGAACACGCGCTGGCCGGGCCGGATTTTTTTTACCGCCTCGGCAGCCGTGAGGACCTGCAACTTGTAAGTCTCCTGCCAGTTGGGATCGTAGGTGATGGTCTTACTCATGTGCTTTGCCCACGGTTGAAAGGGTCATGCGCGCATCGGCCACGTAAGCTTGAACGCCAACCGGGCCAACGATGAACGGGTTGATGTCCAGTTCCATAATCTGCGGATAATCCGTGACGAGCTGGCTGATGCGCTGCAGCGCACCGGCAATCGCCTCCAAGTCCACCGGCGCCTGGCCGCGCGCCCCCTGCAACAGAGCGTAGGAACGCGTGCCTTTGAGCATCTGCATCGCTTCCTCCGCCGTAATCGGCGCGAGGTGGAAGGTCACGTCCTTCATCACTTCCACAAAAATACCGCCCAGACCGAACATCAGCATCGGCCCGAATTGCGGGTCGCGGGTCATGCCCAGGATCACTTCCCGGCCACGCTGCCCCATTTTTTCCACATAAGCGCCGCGGAGATGCGCGTTGGGCGCGCGCTTCTGGATGCGCAGGATCATCAAATCGAAGGCGTCGCGCACCTGCTCGGCGTTGGCGAGATTGATGCGAACACCGCCGAAATCGGATTTGTGAATGATGTCGGGCGATGAAATTTTCAACACGACCGGGTAGCCGATGCGTTCGGCAATTTCCACGGCCTCGTCGCCGGTCTGGGCCAGCTGGCCGCCGAGGATGTTGAAATCGTAGGCGCGCAGGATTTCCTTCGCCTCGACTTCACCGATCTGCGTTATGCCGCTGCGCTCCTGCACATTGATGATGCGGTCCACGCGCCGGCGATTGACCGGGAAACGCGTGACCATGCGCGCCGGCCGGCGTTTCCAGGCCGCGTAATCGCACATCGCCCGCAGCGCGGTGACGGCGCGGTCGGGCGACGTATAATTCGGAATGCCCAAAGCCATCAACTTTTCCTTCGCCGCCACCACTTCCGTGCCGCCCATGAACACCGCCAGCATCGGCTTTTTGCCCTTGTGGGCCGCGCCGAGTTTCTCCGCCAGCTCCAGCGGCCTGGTCATGTTCTGCGGTGTGACCACGACCACGATGGCGTCAATCGTTTCGTCATCCTGCATTACTTCGAACGCTTTCACATAGCGGTCGGGATCGGCGTCGCCGATGACGTCAATCGGGTTGCCGAACGCCCCCGCCGCCGGCATGAAAGCGCGCAGTTTCGCGTCGCTTTCCTTGCCGGGCGAAACCATTTTCAAGCCCGACGATTCCGCAGCGTCCGCCGCCATGATGCCCGGGCCGCCGGCGTTGGTGATGACGGCCACGCGCTCTCCATTCGGGAGCGGCTGCATGGCAAAGGCTGTGGCGTAATCGAACAGCGCCTCGAAATTTTCCGCGCGGATGACACCCGAACGCTTGAATGCCGCGCCGTAAGCCATGTCGGCACCGGCCAGGCTGCCGGTGTGGGACGAAGCGGCTTTGGCGCCCGCCGAAGTGATGCCAACCTTCAGAATCACGACCGGCTTGATGCCGGCGGCCTGTTCCGCAATGCGCAGGAACTTGTCGCCTTCCTTGATGCTTTCCAGATAACCGGCGATGACTTTGGTTTCCTTGTCTTCCGCGAGCGTCTGGATGAAATCCACTTCGTTGAGGTCCGCCTTGTTGCCGAAGCTGATGACCTTGCCGAGGCCGAGCTTCTGTTCCGCCGCCCAGTCGAGGATGGCCACGCAGAGCGCGCCGGACTGGGAGATGACGGAAATTTTTCCGGGCGGCGGCACGGACGGCGCGAACGTGGCGTTCATGTGATGGTCCGTGTTGAGCACGCCGAGGCAGTTCGGCCCGACCATCCGCACGCCGGCAGCGCGGCAGATTTCGACGAGTTCCTGTTCCGCCTTCGCGCCCGCCGCGCTGACTTCGCGAAAACCGGCTGTGATGACAATGACCGATTTTGCGCCCGCTTTAATCGAACTCTGGAGGGCATCTTTCACGTATTTGGCCCCCACCATGATGATGCTGAGGTCTATGGGATCCTTGTACTCGCCGATTGATTTGTAACATTTAAGGCCGAGAATTTCATCCGCATCAGGATTGACCGGAACAATCGGCCCTTTGAAGCCGTTGTTGATGAGATTGGCCAGCACTGCGTAACCCACCTTGTCCGGGTGGCGGGAAGCACCGATCACCGCGATGGCCTTGGGATATAAAAGCGTCTCAAGCATAAATATTGACCGCGCAAAAAAACAAAATCCGCCCTTCCCGGGCACTCTGCTCACCAAACCTTGTTGAAGACTTTACCAATTTTGCAGGCGCGGCACTTCAGCGCTGGGAGCACGAAAACAAATTGCCAGAAACTGCCGGAAAGGAAAGGAGATTCGGAGCGACCGGAAGGAACTGACGAGTTACGGCAATGAGCAAACTGATGAAGAAACCATCGCCATTTTCTCCCTCTCCGCCAACGGAGTTGGGGGAGAGGGGCGGGGTGAGGTGGGGCGTTTAAATTCAAATCCCCTCGCCCCAGCCCTCTCCCCGCTGGGCGGGGCGAGGGAGTCAGCAATAGTCTCGAGTTGCTCCCATTTACCGCGCCAGCAATTGCGCGCGGTATTCCGTTGGCGACTGGCCCAGCAGCTTTTTGAAGACCCGGTTGAAATGCGTGAGCGACTGGAACCCGACCTCAAACGCGATTTCGCTCACGCGCAGGTTCGGATTCAGCAACAGATTCTTCGCCTTCTCAATGCGAACGCGCGAAAGGTAGTCGGTGAAATTGATGCCCGTGACCTTCTTGAACATTTTGCAAAAGTAAAATGTGCTCATATTGACGGCTCTGGCCGCCCGGGCGAGCGAAAGTTGCTCGGTGTGGTGTTCGTAAATGTATTCCTTGGCGCGCTTGATGATTGGCGGCTCGGCGTTCTTTTGCTGGATGAAAATCTGGTTGCCGAGCATCGCCAGATGCTGCGCAAAAATCATCAGCATTTTGACGACGGATTCGTGCTGTCGGGCGGTCACCACTTTTGTGGAATAGTAGGCCTTCCGGAGCACCTCCCGATCCACTTCCACACCCCATCCCGCCACCAATTTGGCGGCCCGGTCAAACTGACGCCGACTCGGTTTCCGGCCGAAAAGCTGTCCGGTTTGCAGATAACCGATGAGCCGGTCGCCCAACCGCACCGGCACGGCGGTGTCGAGGAGTCCGGCCTGACAGGTGATCGTCCTCGGTTCATGGGCGGCTTTTTCGCAAAGCTGCTCCCACATCTGCAAACAAGCGGCGCACGCGTGGCTTTTCTGCGACACCAGCGCGCAAAAAGGATTTTCGTTCCGCTTGCCGTGATGCGGCAACTGCCAGGTTTCCACCGGCTGCAATGACACCGGCAAACCCGTCAACACGTTGAATGCGCGCTCATACTCCTGATAAACCTTCGAATCCGAGATGGCTTTGATCAGAGCGCGGTTGTTATTGCCGGTGCTGCTGCTGTTGCCGCCCATCATGACGACTGAGGCCCTGGCCCTGGCGGAAGAAACTTTTTTCGCGGCGCCAGTGCCGGGAACGTTTTGATGGAAGCACGGTTTAATCAAACAACCCTCCGAGGGGTGGGGCCGAGTTGCTGGCACCCCTTTGGCCCTCTTTGCAATAGTTGTTGGCACGGCAACAAATTAAGCAAACCCCAAGTGTGCGTCAAGTGAAATGGCCTTGCTATAATCACACCCAAACCCCGTTCAACACTCATGCCCGCAGGCTGGCGCAAACGCCGGCGATGCGCGGGACAAACCCTGGAACCCGGATGAATGAAATGCCGGTTCCGCCATCAATTTTGTATCACAACGTCACCGGATGACTGAAATGAACCGGCGCAAAATTTCAAAAAATGCGGTGTTCGCAGACAGTGGAGCGTGAAAGAACTGCTGAACAATTCTTCGCCGTACAAAGCACGGTGATAGTTTGCCAATTTTTGCAGAGCCTTTCGCGCCCGCCCCCACGAAAATCTAATGGACGTCGGTTATACGCCTGATTGTCATGATCACCACCACCCAAAAAGACAAAGGCATCCGGCTGGCAGCTGTTCTTCCGGACGCCGCCGCCGGCAGGCGTTCCCGGATTCCGGAGCCTGGTCCGGAATTGACCGCCAGCACAGCAGTGGCGCATAATGCGGTGGCGATCAAGCTGGGTGACAGCACGATCGCCGTAACCATGTCTGAAGGGTCCTCGACTGAAACCGGCGTGACCGCGGGCAAACCGCTCAAAGTTTCCGTTGCCCAGGTCCTGATTTACGAATTGCGTGTGCGTGACGCGATGACCCGGCCCCCCGTGACCGGTGCGCCGGATGATTCGTTGCGCACCATCCAGCATTTGATGAAGACCCACCGCATCTCGGGCGTGCCCATCCTCCAAAACAGCGTCCCGGTGGGGCTGGTCAGCATCGAAGACATCATCAACGCCCTCGATCAGGGCCACGTCAACGACCCGGCGGAGCGGTGGATGACACGGAACATCGTCACGCTGCGCGACCATTTTTCGCTCGTGCGCGCGGTGGCAGAGTTCGACCGGCACGGCTTCGGCCGTTTTCCCGTGTTGAACAGCGCTGGCGAACTCGTGGGGGTCATCACCCGCGGCGACATCACCGCCTGCCTGATGCAGCAACTGGAGAAACGCGCCGAGGAAGCCGCTGCCCGTGAGGCCGCGTTGTTCTCCAGCCAGACGAGCGACCCGGAACACGCCCAATCGCTGGTCGTGCAAACGGAGGTGAAGTCGGGCGATTACGACAGCGCGGGCAAGATTTCGCAGCGCATGCGCCAGATTCTGCGGGCGCGCGGCGTGGACCCGGACATCCAGCGGCGCGCGGCGATCATCGCCTACGAGGCCGAGATGAACATGATCATCCATTCCATCGGCGGGGACCTTTCGGTTGCCATTTCGCCCGGGAAAGTGGTCGTTGAAGCCGTGGACCGCGGGCCGGGAATCGAAAACGTGGAGCTGGCCATGCAGGAGGGCTGGTCCACCGCCGGGCCGCTGGCGCGCGAACTGGGTTTCGGCGCCGGCATGGGCCTGCCCAACATCAAGAAATGTTCCGACAAGTTTGAAATCCATTCCGAGATGAGCGTCGGCACGCGCCTGCATTCCGAAGTGCGGTTGAGCCAGGCGGCCCCGCTGCCCGAGCCGGAAGAACCAATATGAAAACTGAAAAAACGAAGAAACTGTCGTCGGTGCTTGCCGCGTTGAAGGCCGAGCCGCTGACCAACCGGGCGGAGGCGGACCTCACGGGCTGCTACATCAGCGACCTGCTCAGCGACGTGCTGGCGCACGCCAGCCACAGCATGTTGTGGATCACCATCCAGACCCATCGCAATGTCATCTCCTGCGCCACCACCAAGGACATCGGCGCGGTGCTGTTCGTCTGCGGCCGCAAACCCGATCCGGGAGTCGTGGCCGAGGCGGACGCAGAAGGCATTGTGTTGTTGTCCACGAAACTGGCGGCTTACGAGGCGGCCGGCAAACTTTGGGAGGCAGGATTGCGATGAACCCAAAAGTCATCAGCGAGACCGCGCGCCTCGCGGCCATGGAAACCACCCATCCGAGCGGCGACCCGCGTTTTGCGGACCTCGACCACACGATTGAAAGCTACAACCATGAACCGACAGCGTTGATCCAGGTGTTGCACGCGGCGCAGCAGATGTTCGGTTATCTCAGCGCCGATGTGCTCCGCTACGTCGCCACCGCGTTGAAGCTGCCCCTCTCACACGTGTACGGCGTCGTCACCTTCTACCATTTGTTCACCCTGGTCCCCCGCGGCAAGCACCAGATCATGGTCTGCCGCGGCACCGGCTGCCACGTGCGCGGTTCGGACCAGATCCTGGCCGCCATGGAAAAGCAGCTCGGCGTGAAGGAGGGCGAAACCACCAAGGACGGCCGGTTCAGCCTGTCCACCGCCCGGTGCATCGGCGCCTGCGCGCTGGCACCGGCCATGTCGGTGGGCGACGACGTCTATGGCAAGCTGACGGCGGACAAGATCCAGCAGCTTTGCAGGACGGACCTGAAAAAATATGTTTGAAGAGCTGTCACAGCACATTCTGGACATTGCCATGAATTCGATCTCCGCCAACGCCAAAAAAGTGCAGATCAGCATCCTGGAGAGCCGCCGGCACGACCGGCTCGTGCTGCGCGTGCGGGACGACGGTTGCGGGATGGACGCGGCCATGCTGAAGCGCGTGCTGGCGCAACGCTGGAGCAGCAAAAACAAACGGCGCAAACCCGTCGGCCTCGGCCTGGCCTTTCTGCGCCAGACCTCCGAGATGTGCGGCGGACATTTTCACGTTCGGTCCGCCCCCGGCCGGGGCACGTCGGTCACCGCCTCCATGCGGCTCAGTCACATTGACCGCCCGCCGCTGGGCGACCTGAACACAACAATCCTGGCGTTGTGCGCGACGGACAGAAAAATGGACGTGCAATTGAATTACCGCTCCGATGAGCAGAGGTTTTTCTTCGACTCACAGGAGCCGGCCAAGAAAGGAGAAGTCAATTTATGAACCTGGAACAATTGAAACAACTCAAGGAAAAAGCTCAAAAACAGATCGCCCTGCGCGAAGGCGGCAAAAAATACCGCGTCGTCGTCAGCATGGGCACCAGCGGCATCGCCTCCGGTGCCCGCGAAGTCATGAAGACCATGCTCGACGAAATCGAAAAGCGCGGCCTCGACGACGTGGAAGTCCATGTCACCGGCGAGCACGGGCTGGAAGACATCGAGCCGGTCGTCCTCGTCGAGGAAGCCGGTGGCGAAAAGACCACCTACGCCAAGCTCGACACCGAGAAGGCGAAAAAAATCGTCGCCGAGCATCTGCAAAAGGGCCGGAAGGTGGACAATCTTGCCGTCGGCAGGCAAAAGAAGACGGAGTAACCCGCATGATCCGCTCCCACGTATTGGTTTGCGGCGGCGCCGGCTGCCTGAGTTCAGGTTGCCACGCCGTTCAGGACGCCCTCGCGTCCGAATTGAAAAAACATCGGCTGGACAAGGAAGTCCGGATGATCGTGACCGGCTGCATGGGGCCGTGCGACCTTGGCCCGGTCATCCTCGTCCACCCCGACGGCACCTTCTATCAGCGCGTCACGGCGCTGGACGTGCCGGAACTGGTGGAAGAACATTTTGTCAAGGGCCGGCCCTGCCAACGGCTGCTGCCGAGGGAAGAAATCGGCGACAATGTCATCACCACCCAGCGCGACTTCGCGTTCCTGGCCAAACAGACTAAGATCATCCTCGAAAACTGCGGCCTGATTGACGCCGAGAAAATCGAGGAATACATCGCCCGCGACGGCTACGCCGCCCTTGGCAAAATCCTCACCGGGATGACGCCCGAACAGGTCATCGCCGAAATCAAGGCCAGCGGCCTGCGCGGTCGCGGCGGCGCGGGTTTCCCCACCGGGGTGAAGTGGGAGTTGATGGCCCGGGTGCCGGACAAGCCCAAGTATATCATCTGTAACGCCGACGAGGGCGATCCCGGCGCGTTCATGAACCGCGCCGTCCTTGAAGGCGATCCCCACCGCGTCATGGAAGGCATGGCCATCGGCGGTTACGCGATGGGCGCCAACCGCGGGTTCATCTACATCCGCGCCGAGTATCCGCTCGCCATCAAACGTCTCCAGATCGCCATCGAACAGGCCTACAAAAATGAGCTGCTCGGCAAAAACCTTTTTGAGAAGGGATTCGATTTCGACCTCGAACTCCGCATCGGCGCCGGCGCGTTCGTGTGCGGCGAGGAAACCGCGCTCATGCGTTCCATCGAAGGCCGTCGCGGCCAGCCGATGCCGCGGCCGCCCTTCCCGGCCCAGCGCGGTCTTTGGGGCAAGCCCACCAACATCAATAACGTCGAAACCTGGGCCGCCGTACCGCCCATCATCCGCAAAGGCGCCGCGTGGTATGCCACGTTCGGCACCGAGAAGACCAAGGGCACCAAGGTCTTCGCGCTCGCCGGCAAAATCAGGAATACCGGCCTGGTTGAAGTTCCGTTTGGCACACCGCTGCGCGACATCATTTACGAAATCGGCGGCGGCATCCCTGATGGCAAACAATTCAAGGCCGTCCAGACCGGCGGCCCTTCCGGCGGCGTCATCCCCGCGCAACACCTCGACACGCCGGTCGAGTACGAAACGCTCCAGAAACTCGGCTCCATCATGGGTTCCGGCGGCATGGTCATCATGGACGAGGATTCCTGCATGGTGGACGTCGCCCGGTTCTTCCTCGAATTTTGCTGCGACGAATCCTGCGGCAAATGCCCGCCGTGCCGCGTCGGCACCAAGCAGATGCTCAATCTGCTGGAGAAAATCTGCCGTGGCGAAGGCGAGCTGGCCGACCTCGACCGGCTCGAGGACCTGTGCTCCGTTGTCCGCGACGCCAGCCTCTGCGGTCTCGGCCAGACCGCGCCGAATCCGGTGCTGACGACGTTGAAATATTTCCGCCACGAATACGAGCAGCACATCCGCGAACACCGTTGCGTGGCCGGTCTGTGCGGCAACCTGCAACTTTCGCCGTGCGAAAACACCTGCCCGTTGAACATGAACATCCCCGGCTTCCTCCAGTTGCTGAAGGAGGACCGGATTGACGACGCCTTTGAACAGGTGGTGATGGACAACCCGCTGCCCTCGACAACGGGCCGCGTGTGCCAGCGCCCGTGCGAACTCCGTTGCCGGCGCGCTGGCGTGGATGCCTCCGTCAACATGCGCGAAACGCACCGGTACATCGGCGACGTGATGTATGAAAGCGGCGGCGCCAAACGGGTGTTGCAGCGCATTCTCAAACGCAAACAGTCCCCCACCGGCAAAAAAATTGCCGTGGTCGGCGCCGGCCCGGCGGGTTTGAGCGCGGCGTTCTACCTCGCCCTGCTCGGCCACAAGGTCACCGTCTATGACCGGGCGCCCAACGCCGGCGGCCTGCTCCGCTACGCGCTGCCCGAATACCGCCTGCCCAAGAAAATCGTGGACAAGGAACTCGCCTTCATCCGCAGTGCGGGCTTCCAGTTCAAGTTCAAGGCCGAACTCGGCAAAACGCTGCAACTCGACAAGCTCGCCAAGGACAATGACGCCGTCTTCCTCGCGCTCGGCACCTGGGAGGAACAGGCGCTCGGGGTTCCGGGCGACGACGCGAAAGGCCTGCTGTCCTCGCTGTCGTTCCTCAACGAGACTGCGTTCGGCAAAAAACCGGCCATCGGCCCGAAGGTCGCCGTCATCGGTGGCGGCAATTCGGCGATTGACGCGGCGCGCACCGCCAAACGGCTGGGCGCTGACGTGACGATCGTCTATCGGCGGTCGCGCGGGGAAATGCCGGCAATTCCCGACGAAACCGAACAGGCGCTCGAAGAGGGTGTCAATCTTATCACCATGGCCGCGCCGTTGCGCGTCATCACCGGCCAGACCGGCAAAATCACCGGGCTGGAGGTGGCCAAGACCGTGCCCGGCAAACACGACGCCCGCGGTCGCCGCACCCCGGTCGTGACCAAGGACACGTACGTGGTCCCCTGCGACACGATCATCAAGGCCATCGGTGAGAAACCCGAAGGCCAGTTGACCAAAAACCTTGGTTTGGCCACGACCTCGTGGGGATCGCTCAAGGTGGACCCGTGGACGCTGCAGACCAGCAACCCGAAAATTTATGCCGGCGGCGATTATGTCACCGGCGCCACCAACGTCTCCACTACGATGGGGGCCGGTAAGAAGGCCGCGAAGATGATTGACCGGCAGTTGACCGGGCTGGATCGTTTCGAGGAGTTGTGGCCGAAGTTCGACTACGACCACACCATCCCGCCGCCGTCCCAAGGCGGGCCGCGCAACCCGGCGCGGCTCATTGCACCCGAACAACGGCGCGGCAACATCGAGGTGTCACCCACCTTCACCGAATGGCAGGCCAGGGCAGAATGCTTCCGCTGTCTGCGTTGCGACATCAAAACCAGCGGCAGCGGAGAAGAATTACATTGATGCGGAGCGAAACCATGACAGCGACCAAAAAAATTTCCCTCACCATCAACGGCAAGATCTGCGCCGGCGAACCGGGACAAACCATCCTGGAAATCGCCCGCGCCAATGACATCAACATCCCGACGCTGTGCTATCTGAAGGGGCTGACCCCGTGGGGCGGCTGCCGGTTGTGCATCGTTGAAATCGAAGGCAGCCCCAAGGTGGCGCCGTCCTGCACCACTCCGGCCATGGACGGCTCGAAAATCATCACCGACAGCCCGCGCCTGCAGGGCCTGCGCAAGGCCACACTGGAGCTGCTGTTCAGCGAACGCAACCACATCTGCCCGATGTGCCCCTACAACAAGGGTGACTGCGGCCTGCAACATCAGGGTTACCTCCACGGCATCACCGGCATCCGCTACCAGTATCTCTATCCCGCCCTGCCGGTGGACCTCACGGCAAAGTATTTCGGGCTGGACCACAATCGCTGCATCCTGTGCATGCGTTGCGTGCGGACCTGCGACGAGATTGAAGGCGTACACACGCTCGACGTCGCCTACCGCGGCATTCGCAACCGGGTGGTTGTGGACATGCTCAAAAAATTCAGCGAGTCCGAGACGTGCACGTCCTGCGGCGCGTGCGTTGCCAACTGCCCGACCGGCGCGTTCTTCGACAAGGCGGCGGCCTTCCGCGGCCCGCTGGCCAGTTGCCAGCAGGTGCTCACCACCTGCACCGAATGCCCCCTCGGCTGCGGCCTCAAGGTGTTCACCAAGGAAAACCGCATCGTGAATGTCTGGGGCGATCCCGATTCCTCCGTCAATCGCGGTCATCTTTGTGTGAAAGGCCGGTACGAGACGTGGGCCGAACCGCGCGAACGCATCACCCAACCGCTGCTCCGCGGCAAGGACGGCAAACTGAAGCCGGCCACCTGGGACAACGCCATCGCCGCCATCCGCAAGGCCGTCAAGGACGCTAAAAAAACGGAGAAGGCGTTGCTCGTCGCCCCGCGGGTGACCAACGAAACCGCGCAGACCATCACGAAACTCGCCGGCAAAATTGACCGGGTTGGCATGTACGTAACCGCCAACGAGTCGGCGCTCTGCCGCGAACCGTCCTTCAGCGCCGACGCCATGCGGAAACTGGAGGACGCGGACGCCATCATCATCATCGGCGCCCAGCCGTCCCGCGACAACGGTGTCGTGGCCGCCCGCATCCGCACCACGGTCCGCAAACGCGGGGCGAAGCTGCTCATCTTCCACGCCCGCAAGAGTGACTTGGATCAGTACGCCGACATCGCCGCCAACGTGGTCGGCCTGGAACACCAGTTCTGGGATCGGGTGGCGGCGACGCTCGAAGGCGCGCAGCGGCCGGCCATCGTCTATGGCCCGAACGCGATGACCCCGATCGGCGTGACGGTGCTGGAACGACTCATCAAAATTTTTGAAAACCATCCGGGCGACCGGGAACCAGCACTCATCGGCCTGCCGGTGAGCACCAACAGCCTCGCGCTGGCGGGCGCCGGCATTGAGGCCATCGAAGACGTCGGCCCGTGGCTGGACGCCAAACCGCTGAAGTTCCTGCACATTGTCGCCAGCGACGCGCCCGACGGCGGCGCCGGGATGCTGGAGGAGAAATACGTGCCCGGGCTGCTGGACGAGATCCCGTGCGTGGTGGTGCAGGCCGGTTACCGCTCGGCGCTCACCGACAAGGCGGCGGTCGTGCTGCCCGCCACCATCTGGTGCGAAAAATCCGGCACCATCACCAACCTAGAAGGACGCCAGTTGTCCCTGCGGCCCGTGCTGCCGGTCAGCAGCGAGGCGCGCGAAGACGCGGCAATTTTGGAGAGTGTGTTTGCATGAAGAAGACCATCGGTAAAAAAGTAACGAAGAAAACCACCCGCCCGGCGGCGAAACCCGCCGCCGCGCCCGCGCCTGCCCGGGTGCGCGTCGCCACCATGTGGCTGAGCGGCTGCTCCGGCTGCCACATGTCGTTCCTCGACCTCGACGAACGCCTGGTGGACCTGGCGAAGCTGATTGACATCCTGTTCAGCCCCATCGTGGACACCAAGGTGAAGGACATGCCGCAGGTGGACGTCGGCATTGTCGAGGGCTGCGTGAACAACACCGACCAGGAACACGAGCTGCGGATGCTGCGCGACCGTTGCAAGGTCCTTATCGCCCTCGGCGACTGCGCCATCACCGGCAACATCCCGGCCCTGCGCAACCAGTTCCCGTTGAAGGACTGCCTGGCGCGCGCCTACGAACAGGCCGAAAGCAACCGCATCAGTTGCATCCCCAACGATCCCCTCGTGCCAAAGCTGTGCCCGAAGGCGCGGCCCCTGCAGGAGGTGGTGAAGGTGGACCTGCACATCCCCGGCTGCCCGCCGGACGCCGACGTGATCTGGTATGCCCTGACGGAATTGCTGGCCGGCCGCACGCCGCAATGGAACGAGAAGAATTTGAGGTACGACTGACATGACAACCAAGACCATCACCATCAACCCGGTGACCCGCATCGAGGGCCACGCCAAGATCACCATCCATCTCGACAGCCGGGGCGAGGTGGACGACGCGCGCTTCCACGTCGTGGAATTTCGCGGTTTTGAAAAGTTCTGCGAGGGCCGGCATTTCACCGAGATGCCGCAAATCACCCCGCGCACCTGCGGCATCTGCCCGGTCAGCCACCTGCTCGCCAGCGCCAAGGCCTGCGACGCCATCGTTGGCCGCGAGATTCCGCAAACGGCAAAGATGCTCCGTGAACTGATGCACATGGGCCAGATCATCCAGTCCCACGCGCTCAGCTTCTTCCATCTCAGCGCGCCCGACCTGCTGCTCGGCTACGACGCCGACCCCGCCGTCCGCAACATCGTCGGCCTCATCCGGCAGCAGCCCGACATCGCCATCAAGGGCGTGCGGCTGCGCAAATTCGGCCAGGAACTCATCAAGCTCGTCGCCGGCCGGAAGATTCATGCGGATTTCACGGTGCCCGGCGGCGTGAACAAGGTGCTCACCACCGCGCAACGCGACGAAATCCTCAAGGGCCTGCCCGAAGCGTTCGGCCACGCGAAGTTTGCGCTCGACCTGCTCAAGACCTACCACAAGGCCCACCGCGACGAGGTGGAAACCTTCGCCAATTTCGATTCCAACTACATGGGGCTGGTCCAGCCGGACGGCGCGCTGGAATTGTACAACGGCAATTTGCGTTTCTGCGACGCCAGCGGCGAAATTGTGCACGACCAGGTTCCCCCGTCGAAATATCTCGATTACATCAGCGAGGCGGTTGAGCCGTGGTCGTATATGAAGTTCCCGTTCATCTCGGCGCTCGGCTATCCGCAGGGTATGTACCGCGTGGGGCCGCTCGCGCGCCTGAACGCCTGCAGCCGCATGGCCACGCCACTGGCCAACGCCGAGTTGAAGGTCTGGCGCGCCAAAGGCCGCGTGCAGACCAGTTCGTTCTACTATCATTGGGCGCGGCTCATCGAGATTTTATATGGACTCGAACGCGCGCAGCAGTTGCTCGAAAGCCCCGCCATCACCAGCACCGACATCCTGGTGCCGAACGAGCCGACCCGACGGGAAGGCGTGGGCGTGATTGAGGCCCCGCGCGGCACGCTGATTCATCACTACTGGGTGGACGCCGACGGCCGGGTTGAGAAGGCCAACCTGATTGTTGCCACCGGCCACAACAATCTGGCGATGAACCGCGGCGTGTTTGCCATTGCGAAGAAATACGTCAAGGCGAAGAAACTCAAGGAAGGCATGCTCAACCGCGTCGAGGCTGTCATTCGCTGCTACGACCCCTGCCTGAGCTGCGCCACCCACGCCGTCGGCCAGATGCCAATGCAAGTTGAACTGGTGGACGCCAGCGGGACGGTGTTGCATACCTTGCAGCGCGACTCGTAAATTTTGGTAGGGCGGGCAGTCCCTTGCCCGCCGTTCGTCCGCACAACGGTTGCGGCGCGCACGGAGTGACGCGCCCTACCAATGCCCAAGGATTTTGTGAAAACATTGGTAATCGGCTTTGGCAACCGCAGCCGCCGCGACGACGGCGTCGGCTGGTTCGTCCTCGAACAACTCGCCGCGCTCAAACTGCCAGGTGTGGAACTTGAAACCGCCCAGCAGCTTGAAGTCGAGGCCGCCGAAACCATCAGCCGTTACGACGCCGTCATTTTCGTGGACGCCGCGATTCCCGAAGCACCCGAACCGGTCCAACGCACCGTCGTCACCCCCAACTTCCAAAGCCACGCCGCGGCCCATTACCTGACACCGGCGGACGTGCTGTCGCTGTGCCAAACGCTCTATCATCGGGAGCCGAAGGCCGTTCTGTTCAGCATCCGCGGCCGCGATTTCAATTTCGGCACGACGCTGACGCCGGAAGTGGAGCAGGCCGCGCGCGAAGTTGTGAAGCAAATCGCCGAAATCATCCGCAGCGGCGGGAATTTTTAACGCAAAGACGCGAAGCCGCGAAAATACCGGATGAAACTGAGGAATCAAAGGCCAATACAATTTGTGAAATAGCTATTTCAAAAATTGTACTATTGGGAAGGATTCAAGAAGGGCACAGGCTGTAAAAAATCTTTTACGCGAATCGCGCGAAGGGACTCAATTCAGCCATCTGCCCGCGACCGGCCGGAGATGCTTCCGGTTCGGTCAATTCGCGGTTGGATTTTTAATATAACAAGTGAGGCGGATTAACCGAGGTGCCGAGGCTGCAATTGATCTGAGGAATGTTACCCACTGCGCCCATAATGTAGGAGCCGCCCGCCGGACAACTAGGAATGCTGCCGCTGGAGCTCAGCCTGATATAGGGCGTCAGGTCATCAGTCAGGCTGGGAGCGGGGTCTCCCGTCTTTTTCCCTTTTTCCAGCGCCCATTCAGTGACTGCACCATCAATCTGATGCATGTTGTTAATGCAGGCATTGGCTTGTGAGGTTGCGCGGGCATTCATGAAATTGGCAATGGCAATCGCCGCCAACAGTCCGATTATGGCCACCACAATCATGATTTCCACCAGTGTGAAGGCCGCCGAACCTGAAGTCTTAACTGTCCTTTTCGACCGCATTATGACGTAAAATAGCAGCATCGGAGATGCCAAAATCCATACGAATTTCGCTCTTTAAAGAAGTCTAATAAAACAAGTAAAGAAGCCTTTACTCTGGACATTATTAGGCGATTACTTCCATCCGCGGTGGCGGTTTCTTCCGCCAAATTTCCAGTGCAATGCGGCTTGCGATTGAATCCGTGCTTCGCCGATAATACCATCTCTCTGAAAGACGGCTGAACCGCCTGGAAAATCAAGAGAGTTGAAGGTTGAGACTTGATGGTTGAGAAAATTCTGGTGCGAAGGCCCCTGTTTTCACAGGTGGTTCCCGGCTGCCTGTTGCTGGCGTGGTTTGTCGGCAGCGGATGCTCCATTCATCGCTATGCACTGAACAAGGCGTCCGACGCCGTGGCCCAAAGCGGCGCCACTTATGCCAGCGATGATGATCCCGAGCTGGTCAAGGCCGCGGCGCCGTTCGGCCTGAAACTCACGGAGAGTCTGCTGGCGGAGAACCCGCGGCATCTGGGCCTGCTGACTTCGGCAGCCAGCGGATTTACCCAATATTCCTACGCCTTCGTGCAGGAGGAAGCCGACGAGGTGGAACCGCAGGATTTCGCCGCCGCCGAGGCGATGCGGGCGCGGGCCCGGCGTCTCCACCTGCGCGCCCAAGGATACGGCTTGCGCGGCCTTGAAGTGAAGCATCCCGGCTTCGGAAAGGCGTTGCTGGCCAATCCCAAATCCACTGTTCGCACGGCCACGAAACCGGATGTGCCGCTGCTCTATTGGACGGCGGCCGCGTGGGCTTCGGCCATCTCCCTTTCCAAGGACAACCCCGAACTCGTCGGACAGATTCCGGCCATGGAAGCATTGATGGATCGGGCGCTGGAGCTGGACGAGAGCTACGGCAATGGCTCGATTCACACCTTTATGATTTCTTACGAGATGAGCCGTTCGGGCGCGGCCGGCGATCCGGCGGAGCGCGCCCGCAAACATTTCGAACGCGCCATGGCTCTCTCCAAGGGAACCGACGCCTCGCCGCTGGTCGCCCTGGCGGAGGCGGTGACCATTCAAAAACAGGACGTGAAGGAATTTGAATCGCTCCTGAACCGGGCATTGGCTGTCAATCCTGATGCCAATCCGGACCTCCGGCTGTTGAATACCGTGATGCAGCGCAGGGCGCGCTGGCTCCTGTCACGCCAATCAGAATTATTCTTAATCGAATCAAAATGAACATATTTGCAAAATTCGCATCGGTGGCTTTGGTCCTAGGATGCCTCATTCCGGTTAATCACGTGGTGGGTGCCGAGCCGGTGAAGGTGCGGATGGGGACGCTGGCGCCGAAAGGATCGTCCTACACCAAACATCTTCAAGCCATGGGCGAACAATGGCGTCAGGCGCCGGGCGGCGGGGTGCAGTTGACGATTTATCCGGACGGCACCATGGGCAGCGAGGCGGACATGGTGCGCCGCATGCGCCTGGGCCAGTTGCAGGCCGCGCTGGTGACGACCACGGGCCTCACGGAAATTGAGCCGGCGGTGGGCGGTCTTCAATTGTTGCCGAAAGCGTTCCGCTCACTAGAGGAAGTGGATTACATCGGCGAAAAACTGCAGCCTATGCTCGAAAAACGGCTGGAGGCAAAAGGCTTTGTCGTCCTGTTCTGGACGGACACCGGTTTCGTCCGCTTCTTCTCCAAACAACCCATGCTCACCCCCGATGACCTTCGGAAGACCAAGCTGTTCATCTCCGCCAACCGTCCCGCTGAATTGGAAATTTATCACTCGGTCGGCTGCAATGCCGTTCCGCTGGAAGTCGCCGACATTCTGCCCGGCCTCCAGACGGGATTGATTGATTGCCTGTGCCTGCCGCCGACGTTTGCCCTGGCCACCCAGGTTGACTCCGCCGCTCCCCACATGCTCGACATGAACTGGGTGCCGCTGGTCGGCGCGGCCATCATCAACAAAAAAACCTGGGACAGCCTTTCGCCCGAGGCCCAGGCCGCCCTGCGCCAATCGGCCCGGGAAGCCGGCCGGCTCATCAAGGCCGATGGCCGGCGCGAAAACGTGGAATCCATCGAGGCAATGCGCAAACGCGGACTGAAAATCCACACGCTTACGCCGGAGCTCAATGCCGAATGGGACCGCATCGTCGAGCAGGCCCGGCCCAAAATCCGCGGGACGATTGTGCCCGCCGACATCTTTGACGAGGTCATGAGCCAGTTGAAAGCATTCCGCGCCGCGCCAGAAGGAGCCAGGAAGTGACCAGCGAAACGCCCGTTGCAGCCTCCAAACCAGTCGAACCGGCCGGCCGCTTCCGCCGGCTTTGGGAGGCGGAGAATCTTTTGGTCGCGCTGGCCCTGGCCGCGCTGATGCTGCTGCCTCTCATCGAAATCATCGGACGCAAACTGTTCCACGGCGGCCTCCACGGCGGGGCGTCTCTGCAACAGCATCTGGTTTTGATCATCGGACTGCTCGGCGGCATGTTTGCCGCGCGCGACCGCCGTCTGCTCAGCCTCTCGACGTTGACCAATTTTCTCAAAGGCCGCTGGCAGACGTTCGCCCGCGTCTTCAGCAGCGCCTTTGCCGCGGGCATCACCGTTTTTCTCTGTCTGGCGGCGCTGCAACTCGTGCAGTCGGAAAAAGGGGGCGGCAAAATTCTGGCCTACGGAATTCCGCTGTGGACCGTTCAACTCATCATGCCGCTGGGCTTTGGCGTCATTGCGCTGCGCCTGCTGTGGCACGCGGCGGACACCTGGCGCGGACGGCTGGTCGCGTTGCTCGTGGCCGGAAGCATGGTCTGGATCGGGTTTCATCCGCCACTGTCACCCGCCCGGCTGGTGGTGCCCGGACTGGTGGCCTTGCTGGCGGCGGTCGTGCTCGGCGCGCCCATCTTTGTCATGCTGGGCGGCGCGGCCCTGATTTTATTTTGGGGCGAAGACACGCCCATCGCCTCAATTTCGTTGACGCACTATTCGATGGTGACCAACCCCACGCTGCCGACGCTCCCGCTATTCACGCTGGCCGGCTATTTTCTCGCTGAAGGCGGCGCCTCCAAACGGTTGATCCGGGTTTTCCAGGCTTGGTTGGGGCAATTCCGCGGCGGCCCGGCCATCGTCACCGTCCTGGCGTGCGCGTTTTTCTCTTCCTTCACCGGCGCGTCGGGCGTGACCATTCTCGCGCTGGGCGGACTGCTCCTGCCGGTGTTGATGGGCGCGGGTTATTCCGAGCGTTCCACCTTGGGAATCCTCACCGGTTCGGGTGGCCTGGGGCTGCTGTTCCCACCTTCGCTCCCGCTGATTCTTTTTGCCATCGTCGCCAGTTCCAACGCCACGGGCGCCGGCGTAACCATTGAAAAAATGTTTCTCGCCGGCTTTGGGCCCGGCGTGCTGCTGGTGGGCATGGCCATCTGGCTGGGCATGCGCCTGGGACCGAAAAACACCGGCATCCGCCGCGGCTTCGACCGGGGCGAGGCGGGACGCGCGGTCTGGGCGGCCAAGTGGGAATTGCTCCTGCCCATCGTCGCGCTGGTCGCGCTCTTTGGCGGATTCGCCACGCCGGTGGAAGCGGCGGCCGTCACCGCCTTTTATGCATTTGTAATCGAGACCTTTTTCTATCGCGACTTCAAGGGGCCGCGTGAAATTTCGCGCGTCATGGCCGAGTGCGGGCTGCTGGTGGGCGGTGTGCTGCTCATTCTGGGCGTGGCACTGGGATTCACCAATTACCTGATTGACGCCCAGATTCCCAGCCGCGCGGTGGAATGGGTCACCGGGACGGTGCATTCGAAGTATGCCTTCCTCTTCGCGCTGAATGTGTGTCTGCTGGTGGTGGGCTGCGTGATGGACATGTATTCCGCGATTGTGGTGGTGGTCCCCATCATCGTGCCGCTGGGAATCGCTTACGGCATAGACCCCATCCACCTGGGGATTATTTTCCTGGCCAACATGGAACTGGGACTGTTGACCCCGACCGCCGGCATCAACATCTTTCTTTCGTCATACCGTTTTGGGAAACCGGTCCTGCAAGTTTCGCGGGCCGTCATCCCGATGCAATGCGTCCTCATCGTTGGCCTGCTGTTAATCACTTATTTTCCCGCCTTGACCACGTTCCTTCCGCACTGGTTGGGAAGATGACCAGCCGGTTGAGAGTTGAGGGCGTAAAGCCCCGTGGGGGCCACGCCCCTTTACGGGGTTGAGTGTCTGCTCGCGACGCAAGTCGTTTTGCACTGTAGGGGCGGTCCTGCGACCGTCGCCATTTATGACGCGGCGGCCGACTCATACCAATTCCCAGAGACAATCGGTGTAATGGGTAGGGCGGCGCTGCTGCGCCGCCGGGCATGATGGCCGCGCAGCAGCGCGGCCCTACCGTCTGGAATCGGTGCCCATTATTATCTGGAATTGGTATCAAGTTGTCCGATGATTTCCCGCAAAACGGCGGCGGACTTTACCAGGGCGTTCTGCTCATCGGGTGGCAAAGCAACCTGCAAAACCTTTTCAACGCCCTTTTGGGAGAGGATGCAGGGAATCCCCAAACTCACACCGCTCAGGCCGTATTCCCCTTCCAGCACGGATGAAACGGTGAGCACACCATGCTGGTT
The DNA here is from genome assembly GCA_049510395.1 of Verrucomicrobiota bacterium. Classification (GTDB taxonomy): domain Bacteria; phylum Verrucomicrobiota; class Verrucomicrobiia; order Limisphaerales; family UBA11358; genus UBA11358. The sequence goes on along the minus strand of JBEKYY010000012.1, from coordinate 1,211 downwards.
GCGCAAGATGGCCGCGGCAATGCGTGTCAAGGCCAGGCCGACGGCAAACCAGGTGGCCCCCTTGTAATCAATGATGTGATAGGCGGAATGCTTCACTGCCTCCGCGATTTTGCGGCGCGCCGCCTGCCAGTCGTCGCATTTCAAACACAGGCGGCAAAACTGTTCGATGGGCATGCCGGCCATGTTCGTCATGGACCAGGCGGCAAATTCACTGTCCCCATGTTCACCCAGGATGTAAGCATGGATGTTATGCACATCCACTCCGCAGTGCTGGCTTAATAAATGACGGAAGCGCGCGCTGTCCAGCACGGTGCCCGACCCGATGACACGTCCGCGCGGCCAGCCGGACCGTTTGTGGGCGACATACGTCAGGATGTCCACCGGATTGCTCACGATCAAAACGACGGCCGGCGACTTCTGGAGCACGATTTCATCAATGATATCGTGGATGATTTTGACGTTTCGTTGCAGCAGAGCCAGACGGGACTCGCCCGGCTGCTGTTTGACCCCGGCCGTAATCACAATCAGGTGGGCATCGGCATAATCCGCCGCCCGGGCTTCACGAATCTGGACGGATGGGAAAAAGGCCTGGCCATGAACCAGATCGAGGACCTGTCCCATGGCCAGTTCATGCTTGGCATCGCGCAAGGCGATCTCATCGGCCAGACCACTCTGGGCCAGCGCGTAAGCAAAAGTGGAACCCACCGCACCGGCGCCAACAATCACGACCTTTCTTGGTTTCCAAGAGTCATCATTCATAAATGTTCCTTAGTTGTGGCAGACTGTCTTTGGCAATGGAAACGTCAGTCACTTGCCTAGACTTCAGTTTGCCAGCTTCCCTCTCGAATGTGCGATGAAAAAACGTCCAGCGAACGGTGGTCGTGAGTCTCACCCCAATTGGATGTTGAGTGTTTCCCTTCCTCCTCGTTCCTTGGCGCGGCGCAGTGTAACGAAGACGGCTCGTCCTCGTCCTCGTTCTCGAATTTGATAGGGTTGAACACGGATGTTCCCAAAGTGGCACAGGCATCCTGCCTGTCTCTTTCCGCGCCCCTCGCCCAGCGGATTTCCCTTCTCCGCATCCGATGGGGAGAAGGTGGCCGCAGGCCGGGTGAGGGTTTGAACTTGTGGGTGGGCATGGGGACGATCCCGCCAAAACTTCAAATACCGCACCACCCATTCCCAATACGTCTGCTCGGTCCGCAGCGAAAGGT
>JBEKYY010000011.1:0-96574 GCA_049510395.1 Verrucomicrobiota bacterium | reverse complement strand
ACCTTTCGCTGCGGACCGAGCAGACGTATTGGGAATGGGTGGTGCGGTATTTGAAGTTTTGGCGGGATCGTCCCCATGCCCACCCACAAGTTCAAACCCTCACCCGGCCTGCGGCCACCCTCTCCACTCCCGGGGAACACCTCATCCGGCCTGCGGCCACCTTCTCCCCATCGGATGCGGAGAAGGGAAATCCGATGGGCGAGGGACCTGGCTGGCGGCATCCTTTGGAAATGGGAGCGGCGGAAGTGCGCACGTTTTTAACACACCTGGCGGTAGAACGGAAGGTGGCGGTTTCAACGCAGAATCAGGCGCTCAACGCACTAGTGTTTTTGTATCGGGAGGTGCTGGGACGGGAGTTGGGCGCGGTGGGGGAGTTTGAACGGCCGAAGCGACGGGAGCGGCTGCCGGTGGTGTTGAGCCGGCAGGAAGTGGAAAAAATTTTAATGTGCGCCGAATCCCGATATCGGCTGGTGTTGCAGTTGTTGTATGGAACGGGGATGCGATTGCTGGAGGGGTTGCGCTTGCGCGTGAAGGACGTGGATTTCGGGCGCGGCCAGGTGATCGTCCGGGATGGGAAGGGAATGAAAGACCGGGTGACGATGTTGCCGGACCGGTTACGCGGGCCGTTGCAGGCGCATCTGGCCAAAGTGGTGAATTTGCATCGGAAGGATTTGGCTGCGGGCATGGGCCGGGTTTATCTGCCGGGAGCGTTGAAATTGAAGTATCCCAACGCAGACAAGGAGACCGGCTGGCAATGGGTATTTCCGTCCACGCGGCTGGCCATTGATCCGTTGGATGGAATACAGAAGCGGCATCATTTGTTGGAGACGGTGATTCAGCGGGCGATGAAAAGCGCCGTGCAAAAGGCGGGGATAACCAAGCCGGCCAGTTGCCACACCCTGCGGCACAGTTTCGCCACGCATTTGCTGGAAGGGGGCACGGACATTCGGACGGTGCAGGAGTTGCTCGGACACAAGGATGTGACGACGACGCAGATTTACACCCACGTCATGTCCAAACCGGGGATAGGTGTCAGGAGTCCGCTGGATGACTAAAAGACTTCAACACCTCACCCCCGGCCCTTTCCCCATCCCGCAAACAGCGGCGGGACGCGGAGAGGGAGTTTATTTGGTGACGGCCAAGCCCGGACTGGGAGTGCGCAGTCCGCTGGATGGGTAAAGTAAGAGGCGAGGATGGTCGCGTAAAGCGCTTTGCCGGGGCGTCCGCCCGCCGCCGCTACGCTTTGGCGCGACAAGCGGACGGCTGGGCCAGCCGTCCCTACCTTAAGATTGCGGACACCGCGGCGCAGTGTCCCTACCTTGGAATGGTGGATGGCGGGCGTGACTGTCGGCTTGATGATTTGCCGGGAACACTTAACGATTGCATGTTGACATGACTAGACCTGATTCCTCCCCGCCACCGGCGCGCCGCATCGGCTGGTTCCGTTGGGTCATCTGCCTCTTGCTGTTCCTGGCCACGACCATCAATTACATGGACCGCCAGGTCATTAGCATCCTCAAGCCGACGCTGATGTCGGACATCGGATGGAACGAGATTGACTACAGCAATGTGGTGTTCGCTTTTCAGGCGGCTTACGCCATTGGCTACGGCGGCGGCGGATGGTTCATGGACCGCGTCGGCACGAGATTCGGTTACGCCGCATCGGTACTGGTGTGGAGTCTGGCGGCCATGGGCCACGCGTTCGTGCGCACGGTGACAGGCTTTGGCGCCGCGCGACTGGTATTGGGGCTGGCCGAAGGCGGCAATTTCCCGGTGGCGGTCAAAACGGTCAGCGAATGGTTTCCGAAACGCGAGCGCGCGCTGGCAGCGGGCATTTTCAATTCCGGCACCAGCGTGGCCCTGGTGCTCACGCCGCTGTTCGTGCCGTGGTTGACTTTGCATTGGGGCTGGCCGACGGCGTTTTTTGTCACCGGCGCGCTGGGCCTGGTCTGGCTGGTGCTCTGGATGCTGCTGTATCGCAGCCCGCAAGTTCATCCGTGGGTCTCGACGGCGGAGCTGGCCCACATCCAGTCCGATCCGCCGGATCCCGAAATCCGCATTTCCTGGCTCGAACTGCTTCGGCACCGGCAAACGTGGGTGTTCACGGCCGGCATCACCCTGACAGCACCCGTGTGGTGGTTTTATCTGTTCTGGGTGCCGGGATTTTTGCACGACCGGCACGGACTGGAGCTTACGAAATTCGGCCCGCCGCTCATCACGATTTATCTGATTGCGGACGCGGGCAGCATTGCGGGCGGCTGGCTCTCGTCCCGATTGCTCAAACGGGGCTGGACCACCAATGCGGCGCGCAAAACGGCGCAACTGGTCTGTGCCCTTTGTGTGGTGCCGGTCTTCGCCGCCGCTACCGTCACCAACCTGTGGGTGGTGACCATTTTGATCGGGCTGGCGGCGGCGGCGCATCAGGGTTTCATCGCCAATCTGTACGCGATGGTATCGGACACGGCGCCGCGGCGGATGGTCAGTTCAATTGTCGGCATCGGCGGCGCGGCGTCCGCCGTGGCGGGGATGTGTGCCGCCAAGGCCACGGGTTATGTCCTGCAATGGACCGGCAGTTATGTCCTCCTGTTTGGTGTTGCCTCGGGTGCCTATCTCCTGGCCTTGCTGGTGATGCACGTGATCAATCCAAGGCATGAACCGATGAAGTTCACTGGGGTTGAGAGTTGATCCTCCGTCGCGCAAGCGCTATGGCGGACAGGGGGTTGAGGAAACGGCTCGTGAGGATCAGCCTTCGCCGAGCTACGGCGCGACAGGCACTCGCCCCACCCATTGAATGCAGGAGCCAGAATTCAGAAGTCAGGAGAAAAGCAGTGAAATCTGCGGATGAAAACAGGCGGGACGCCTGTGCTACTTTGGGAACCGGGCGTCAATATTGGTTGAAAGTTGAGGGTTGAGAGTTGAGGGTCAGGCGGCATCCAGAGATTTGCGAAGTCCGCTTAACATGCGGCTTTGCTTTTCCGCAGCTTGATAAAGTTGCTCGTAGTCAGTTTCGCCGAGAAAGCCTTGGTTGCGGCCAATCGTGGCTTGAGAGACAACTTCAAAGACGCTGCCAGTGGCGATTTCCACAAAGCGCGCGTAATCCACTCGGGAGGAGCGAGAACAACCTTCCGCGATGTTGGAGGAAATGGAAACGGCGGCGCGCCGCATTTGGTTGGTCAAGCCAAACCGTTCTTCGTCGGGGAAGTGGCGCGTGAGTTTGTAAATCAAGTCGGCAAACGCAATTGATTCGTGCCAAGTTTCGAGTTTTTCAAAATTGAACATAAGTTTGAGAGGTTAAGGTTGAGTGACGCTGTTTTGTTAGACTCTCAACCCTCAACAATCAACTCTCAACTCTGTCAGCGGTTGCGCGGGTCTGGAAACTTCTCCACAGTTTTTGCGGCAACAGGCCGAGGAGGATGATGGCGACCTGGGTGCCGATGAAGAGCATCAGCCATTTGAAGGCGGCATCCATGAATCCGTAGCTGTGCAGGCCGATGCCAAGCATGTTTACGCCGAACCACGAGAAGCTGGTGACGATGTTGCCGAACACGGCGAGGTTCATCAGGCCGCGTTCGCGCACGAGCCCGCCCCAGCGCGCATGCAGGATAGTGGCGTTCCAAAGCACGATGAGCAGCGCGCCGTTTTCCTTCGGGTCCCAGCCCCAGAACCGGCCCCACGACTGGTCGGCCCAGATGCCGCCCAGGACGGTGCCGACAAAGCTGAACAACGTGGCGAAGCAGACAATGCCATAAACCATCCGCGACAGTGATTTGGCGGTTTCCGGCGAAAGGGTGGTCGTGAACACGCCGCGCAGTATGTAAATGATGGCGAGGAATCCGGCCACAAAAGTCGAGGCGTAACCGAGGGTGACGGTCACGACGTGGGTGGCGAGCCAAAAATTGGTGTCGAGCACGGCGCGCATCATTTCCATGGTGTCGCCGCTCAATGCCAGGTTATGTGCGATGATGAGCGTGACGAAGCCGGCGAAGGCCGCGACGACGCAGCCGATGCCGTCACGATAAATCTTCTCCAAAACCATCCCAAGAATAACCGCCGCCCAGCCGATGAAGACGGCGGAGGAATAAAGATTGGTCACCGGTGGCCGGCCTTCGAGATACATGCGGAATACAAGGCCGGTGGTGTGAATCACCCACGCCAGGCCGATGAGATAAAACGCCGAGCGCCGCAGCCAGTCGGAGAGGTTGAACCATGAGAACAATGCCAGCACGAGCGCGAGCACGTAAATGACAGTGGCCTTGTAGAACGGCTGCATCGTGCTGAAGAAAAATTCCCGATCCGCCTTTTTGATTTGGGGCGTGAAGCGGCCGACCAGCCAGAAGCGGTATTGGCCGACAATGCGATTGAAGTTGTCCGGCTGATTGGCGCGGTAGGCGGTGACCATTTCCGCATAAAATCTTGTGGCGGGATTGATTTCGCCGGTGCGAGCGGTTTGCATGAGGTTGGTGCCGATGTTCTGCCAGGCATCGCGCGGCAGGCTGGCGTCCGCCGGCGGAATGGTCAGGGGCAGGGCGAAGCTGGCAACGATGTTGTAGCCGCCCATGAAACCGAGGAGGGTGTTGAACGCTTCCGGGTCAAATTTCTGTCCAGCCTCCCGGGCATTCACGGCGGCGATGCCCGGCGCAATACTTTTTTGATAGGCATCCAGTTCCGCCGCGAAATCGTCGCTGCCCGGCGGTTTGAGGCTGATTTCGAGCCGTAGATAAAGGTTCATGGTCTCGTACAGCTTCATCAACTGCGACTCGAAGGCGGTGCGGTTGGCGGACGCGATTTTTTCGATGCGGTCGGCCTGCTTTTCCAGTTCGTCCATCTGGGGCCGGATCTGGTTGAGGGAATAATATTTCTGGTTGTCCGGCAGCTTGAGCAGCGCGAGGACTTCGTTATTGTCAATGCGGAAAATTTTCAAGTCGTTGGCCGACTCGGGTTTCATCATCGTTTCGAGCAGCCATTCCATGGCGGTCAGGGTCTGTGTTTTGCCGTTCTCTTCGGTGACGACGCTTTGTTTGGTGCGGATTTGGAGCAGGGAATTGCGGGCGACGGAATCGAACGGCTGGAACCGGCCATTCATCAGGACGGGCAGTTTGCCGAATTCGCGCGCATGAAAGCCGGTCTCCGGTTTCTGGTGCAGCGCGGACAAAACCCACCCCGCCATCACAATGACCAAAATGAGGGGAATCCACTTTTTCATAAAATCGAGGACCCGTCTTCGCTACGCTTCCGTCTTCGCACTGCTTCGCCGAGACAAGTCGCCGCGGCAGGCGAGGACGAGGACAGGCTGGTTTGGGAGTGCGGCGACATGTCGCCGTTTTCAAAGCGCGGACATGTCCGCGCACTCCAAATTTCGGCTCGCGAGGACGGGCGCCCCACCAGCTTCTGCTTTAAAAATCGTAAATCGAAAATCGTAAATCGCAAATTCATTGGAGCCTCCGTTTTAAAAAAGGAATCAGGTGGCTGAGAAATTGGATGAGCAATCCGGTTGCGACCAGCACGCACGAAAAGTACGGCGTCAGCCAGGTAGGATTGTGGACCACCTGCAGCACGCTGCCGTGGTCATCGGCGTCGAAGCTTGCCTGATAGAAGGTTTCGCCCGCGTAACGAAGCGGGTTGTTCATGTAAATCAGCACTTCGCGGTCTTCGTGGTTTCCCAAATTTTGCAGCCGGACGCGGCTGGAGAAATTCCTGGGGATGTCCGTGCCGGGATATTTGTCATGCCGGAATTCAATCAGGTGCAGGCTGAACGGCAGGTAAAACCGTTCCTGGCGCAGCAGCAATGCATAGGTGTGACCGTTGTAAATGAACTGCTGCGGGCGGTCCAGCCACCCGGACACGAGGAAGGTGCCGATGGAACTTTTTGGGGTGGTAATTTCGACAATGGCCGACGGCATGTCCATCCGGTTCATTTCGGTTTCGCGCGGCACTTCACGCCACCAGATGCCCGAGCCGGGACCGGCGGTGGTTTTGACCGGGTCATAGCCCGGCTGGGGTTGCTGCGCGAGCAATGAATTGGCGTAAAAGGTCTTCACGCGCACGTTGAACGGCATTTCCGGGTCGGTCACTTCGGCCCGGCGCACGAGCAGCGAGCAGGGGATGGCAACGACCTTGTCCGAATCCTTGTCGGTGGTGTCCAACACCGCCAGTTCAAAGGCGCGTTCCGCCTCGCTGTAATTCTTGGTCTGGCCGATGCGCAGGTGCAGCGCGCTTTCCCGCGACAGAAAGTCGGTGAACATCTGTCCAAGCAGCAGCAGCACGATGCCGAAGTGAATCAGCAGGATGCCGATTTTCCGTTTGCCGGCTTGATAATAGCGGAAGTGCGCCACGAACAGGTTGATGAGCAGCACGGTGCCGATAAAATAGCCGCCCGGGAAGATGGGGACGTGGAATCCGGACCCGGCCGGCTGCCAGTAAACAAAAATGCTGCGAAAAAATTCGTTCTGGGCCTTGTAGAGTCCGAGATGCACCTGCGCCAGCGTGCCCCAAAACACCAGAACACAACCCAGCAGCAGACAGGCCACGGTCAGCTTAAGCGACGAGAAAAATTTGAACAGGTTTTTGAGCATTGCAGCGTAAATTTTTCTCCCTCTACTCCCCCAGGGAGGAGAGGGGCGGGGTGAGGAGGTCGATTGTTAAAATCCCCTCTCCCCAGCCCTCTCCCCGTTTGGGCGGGGCGAGGGGGTTCGTGGTGTTGTCAGGTTGCGTCCATTCTTCCGTGTGCTTCGTGGTTTCAAATATTCTTTTCAGTTCATTATTTCACGCCTTGGACAAATTTTACCGATTTGAGGAATGCAACAAACACCGGCTTTTGTTGTTCGACGAGGTCCGAATCGCCGGTCATCTTGAAAAACCATGCCACGTCGGCGCGACGCTGGATGACGCCCAGAATACGCATGGCCTCGCCGCTGCCCGGATTTTGGCCGGCGATGTCGTAGAGCTGCGCCGGTTGGCCACCCGCCTCGACGTTTTCCGCGGATTTTTTCAGTTCATCTGGCGGGAGCGGCGACAGGCTAACCTGCCCGCGCCAGCGGTTGACGTTGGCTTCGTCGCTTCCGGCCTGGCCGGGCAGGGGAATGACGCTCACATCCGCCTGTTTGCCGTTCTGGCCTTGGATTTTGAACGACGCCATGCGCATTTCGCCGGGCGGAACTTCCGTCCAGCCCGCCGGCGTTATCCAAGTCAATTGCGGCAGGCCGGACATGGCCGGGAAAGAGGCTGCGGGGGCGGAGGAAATGTCCGGATGTCCGGGCGGCAGACCCGGGTTGGGTGTATCGGTGGGCAGGGCCGGGGCGGTTTGCGACTGCGTCTGGTCCTGATCCTTGGCGACGCGATAAGTTTTGACCTCGTCGCGGTGACAGCCGGCGAGGAGCAGGAAAAGCAACGGCGTCAAAACCGTCGGCAACCGGGCGCGTTTATTGGATCGGCCCCCGCGGGCGCCCCCGGATTTTTCAATCGGATGACTTGTCACGATACAAAATTGGATACCGGACTGATGAAGATTCAAGTTTATTCTAGCCGAATGAGGAAGGGGTGCAAGGGTTGGCACTAACCCCGGAGCGCGAGTTGTCCCAACTCGCAGCCGCAACTCGTGCACAGGGCGGTTCGTGAAACTTTCCATTTCGGTCGGGCTGCGGCTTGGGACAAGCCGCGCTCCAAAAGCAACGCAGCGGGCACCGTCCGGGATGCCGATCCGGCCCCACGGAGACCAACTGGCGTTCTGAGCAAAGATCTGGCTTGTCATCTGCGAAGACTGGACCTCACCCAGTCCGGAAACCGAGTCCGGCGAGGGGGCGCATCTCAATTTTTAAACAGCGGCGGAAAATTCTCATTAGCACCAGGCTTCAGCCCGGTGATGATGGTTGAAAAACGTCGGGAAGCCGTTTTAACGGCTTTGGGGCGCAGGGAAACCCGTTGAAACGGGTTTTATCTTCGTGACAACTGGTTTCACCCGGCTGAAGCCGGGTGCTAATGAGAGGCGCTCAAAAACTGAGATGCGCCCCCGGCGGGGGTTGATGGTGGTTATTGTTGGCATGGACCAGGCATTTGTGCTAGAATGCCGTCGTTCCGATGAATACCAGAGTCCAATCAGGCAAGAAAAATGACCAAATCAGCGGGCTGGTTCCTGTTTACAAGGAACTGGTATGGGTTCAATGCAAGGGATACCGGTGTCTGGCCTATGCTGACGCGACCGGCAAATGGATCAACTTTTATACCGGGAAGAAATTGACGGATTTCGTCAAAATAATCGGATGAGGGCGTAAAGCCCCGTGAGGGCCACGCCCCTTTACGGGGTTGTGGCATTTGTAACACGGCGCGTAACTGTCCTGGCTTTTCTGGTTGTAATTACTCAAAACGAATTGCCGCACGAGCAGGGTTGATAAATTTGTGAACCGGGCGGCGTTAACCGGTAAAAAGTGTTTGTACCCCGCGGCGGGATGAACCACGCTGACCGCAGGATTCGTGTGAAACATTCACTTGAAATCATGACGCCTGACTGCCAGCAGCCGGTCAGATGCGTCTTCTTGGAGACCCTGCTCGTGGCGGCCGTCGGCATCGTGCTGGCATTTGGCGCCAACCTGGTCTCGCCCCGCGGTCTGGCGCTTACGCGCAACTATTTTCCAGCCGGCATCAGCCGTCCGGCCCCGGCGACACGCGACGTTGCCAGCACGAATGCCCCGGCGGCTTCTCCAGCTCAACTGCTGGCGGCGCGATTGAAGGAACAGGGACTGCAATGGGTTGATGGCCGCCAGGCGGCGCAGCTTTTCCACGATCCGCGTTACCTGCAGGGGAACGTCGCGTTCATTGATGCCCGCGACGAACAGCACCACCGGGAGGGCCACATCCCCGGGGCCTGGGAGTTCGATCCCTACTATCCGGAAAAATACTTTCCCACCGTGCTTCCGGTTTGCCAGGCAGCGGAGCAGATCGTGGTTTATTGCAACGGCGGCGATTGCGATGACAGTGAGTCTGCCGCCATTTTGCTGAGGGATGTCGGCATTGAGAACGGGAAACTTTTTATTTACACGGGAGGGATCACGGAGTGGATCACCAACGGACTGCCGGTTGAGATCGGCGGGCGAAACAGCGGGAACCTGCGCCGCACCAGCAAATGAACACCAGCCCATCATCCTGGAGTCGCACCGCCACAGACATTTTCGCCGTGCTGGCGAGGTGGTTGTTGGGCGCGGTCTTTCTTTATATGGGTTTGAACAAGGCGTTGCATCCGGTCGAGTTCCTCAAAATGGTGCGGCAATACGACCTGGTGCAAAGTTCCCTGCTGTTGAACTCGATTGCCGGAGCCCTGCCCTGGTTTGAAATATTTTGCGGACTGCTGCTGCTGGCGGGTGTGGTGGTGCGCGGGACGGCGGTGATGCTGATTGTGATGCTGGTGCCATTCACGGGGCTGGTGTTCCGGCGTGCTTTGGTCATCCAGTCGGCGCAGGCCATCCCGTTCTGCGCGGTGAAATTCGATTGTGGTTGCGGCACCGGCGAAGTTTTCATCTGCCGCAAGCTGCTGGAGAACTTTCTTTTTATTGTACTGTCCGTCTGGTTACTCGCCGGGTACGGCCGGAAACTTTGTCTTCGCCACACCCTGATGTCGTGTCCTGCCAAAACAAGCCTGACTGAAGAAGGCGGGTCGAACGGTTCAATTTAATCCCACAGGAAATCCGCTGGCATTGTTGCTGGCCTGCCATCCGTGGCTCGGAACTTATGGTAAAGAGTCCTCCTTCGTTCCGCATCGCGGGACTACGGAGGACACCATCCTACGCTCGGAACCTCCAAGCGTCGGTTCCGAGCGTAGGATGGTGGAGCCGAGGGGGTTCGAACCCCTGACCTCCTGAATGCCATTCAGGCGCTCTACCAACTGAGCTACGACCCCATCTGGAGAACACGCAATCTAAAGTTCCCTTCGCAGTTGTCAAACTTTTTGCCGCCGACCACTGATTATGATTGAACGGCCCGGCCCAAATTGCATAGCGTCAGCGCGTGCGCGAATCCAAATTCCCGTTGCGTATCGCGTTTCTGACCCATGAACCGTTTTATCCGCCGTCCGGCGGCGGCTCGGCGGAGGCCGTTTATCTGGTCGAAGAAATGGTCCGGCGCGGCCACGAAGTCCACGTTTTTTGCCCGCAAATCGCCGAATCCGAGTCCGTCGAAGAAAAATTCCGCATCCATTTACATCAGTTCACCGCCTGGCAAATGGGACGCTACGCCCGCCTGCGCAATTTCAAATACCTGCTTTATCCGTCGTTTTTGGAGCGCATGGTTGCCCGGGCCGCGCGCACGATGGAATTCGATTTGCTGCTCTCGCAACACGCGATTTCCGCCGTGGCCGCCGGCCGGTTGAAACGCCGGCTGAACTTGCCGGTGGTGATGAATTTTCCCGACCTCCTGACCGGGTTCATGGAAACCTGGCCGGCCTACGTCGCGCCCCGTCCGTTTGTCGAGATGCTCAAAGGCTACGAAATTTCCATGCCTGTCCGTTACGGCGTGGATGGGGTGCTGGCGATTTCCGACACCCTGGCCGATTACTTTGTCGAACGCGGCTATCCGCGCGAAAGAATCCTGCCGATTTACTACGGCTATGCGGCGGAATATTTTCCATTTTATGTGCGGATGATTGCGCCCAACCGCCCGCCGGTCGTCGTCATGCACGGCTCGCTGGATTTTCATCATCTCGGCGACATTGCCTTTGGCGCGATTCAATATGTGACCCAAAACCGTCCCGGCACCATCTTTCGTTTTGTCGGCCAGCGCACCGCCGCGCTGGAGAAATTCTTGGCACGCACCAACCGGGAAATCCCGGGGTTCAAATTTGAAGCCACCGGCTTTGTGCCTTACGCCGAAGTAGCCAGACATCTGACCGACGCCAGCGTGGGCCTCGTGCCCTATGAGGAATCCTCCGGCACGCACTGTGCGTTCGTCGCCAAGGTTGTCGAATACGTCGCCAGCGGACTGCCCAGCGTTTGCACGCCCCTCAAGAGCATCCAGGGCTATTTCCAAAACGACCCGATGGTGCGCTTCTCGGAATTCAATGGTGTGGATTTCGGCAAAAAAATCCTCGACTGGCTTGATGAGTCGCCCCTGGCCTGGCAAATCCGCGCCGCCCAATCCGCCGCGCGAGTCGAAGCAGAACTCGACTGGGAACCGCTGTGCCATCGGGCGGTTGATTTTGTTGAGGGAATTTGCACGCGTTCCAAAAACTGACGCGCGCTCGTCGCATGAAAAAATCGGACTGGCAAAAACTGGCAGGAATTTCCACCGATCCGGCCCGGGTCAAACATTTCATCGATTTGCTCGCCGCAGCGGGCGCCGGCCCACAACTTGAAAAATTTTCCGCCGACCAGATTCGCGTCGTGGTCGCACTGTTGAGCGGTTCACAGACACTCGGCAATTCGCTGGTCGCTAATCCCGACTGGCTGTCGGCGCTTGACATCGAGCAACTCAGATTTCCACGCCGCGCAGAGGGCTTTCGACACGAGATCGAAAGGTGGTTGAAACCGAAACTGGATGAGCGCGATTACGCCGGGGCGCTGGCAGAACTGCGCCGCTTCAAGCAGCGCGAAATGCTGCGCATCGCCGCGCGCGACCTGGCCCGCTTCAGCAACGTCGTTGAAATCACCCGCGAAATTTCGGACCTGGCCGACGTGTGCCTTGACGCCGTGTGGCGGATTTGCCGGCAGCAATTCACCGGGCGATTCGGCCAGCCTTTTCATCAGGATGCGGAGGGGAACTGGCAGCGCACGGAATTTTGTGTGCTCGGCATGGGCAAGCTCGGCGGGCAGGAACTCAATTACAGTTCCGACGTGGACTTGATGTTTCTTTACGCTGACGAAGGCGAAGTGTTCAAAGCAACGCCGGCGAAGAAAAAAGCGCAGCGCGCCACGATGTCCAACCGCCAATTTTTCAACAAGCTAGCCGAGGCTTTCAGCGCCGAGGTCTCCCGCGTGACGCCGGACGGGATGTTGTTCCGCATTGATTTACGATTGCGACCCGAAGGTAACGCCGGGCCACTGTGCCATTCGCTGGAAAGCTATGAGAATTATTACGCGGAATGGGGACAGACCTGGGAGCGGATGATGCTCATCAAGGCGCGGGGTGTTGCCGGCGACGAAAGTCTGGCCGCCGAGTTCCTCGAAATGATCCAGCCCTTCCGGTTTCCGCCTTCGCTAAGCGCCGACGTGCTCCGGGAAGTCGCCGCGGTCAAGGACCGGATCGAAAAGGAAGTGGTGGGCGAGGAAGAATTGGAGCGCAACGTCAAACTGGGGCGCGGTGGCATCCGGGAAATCGAATTCATCGCGCAGTCGCTGCAAATCCTGCATGCCGGGAAACTGCCCTTTCTCCAGACTGCGCAAACACTTCCGTGTCTCGCCAAACTCGCGCAATACAAATTGCTGGCGGAAGAGGAAGCGCAAAAACTCGACGCCGCCTACCGGTTTCTTCGCGATGTCGAGCATCGCCTGCAAATGGAGGAAAATCAGCGGACGCACACGATTCCCGCCGACCGCCATGCACAACTGAGGCTGGCGCGGTTGATGGGCTTCACGTCATGGGCAGAATTTGAGGCCGCGCGGCAAATGCACACCGGCAATGTGCGGCGGGTTTATGACCGGTTGCTGAAGGCGGAATTACCCCAAGCGCCGACCGGTCTGCCGCCGGAATTCGACGGCGCGGAGGAGGAGTGGAAACGGCTGCTGGCAGCGCATTCGTTTCGCGACCCGGAGACGGCGTTTCGCCTGCTCAAGGAATTCGCCGAAGGCCCGGGTTACGTTCATGTGTCGCCGCACACGACGGAACTGGCACGACAATTGATTCTTAAATTCCTGGTTCTTTGTCCGAAAAGAGAGTCCAAAGCCCAAAGTCCAAAGCCCGAAGTTTCTCCACAATCGGCAATCGGCAATCCAAAATCCCCAATTCTTTCCGATCCCGACCGCGTGGTGACGCGTTTGGACAGCTTCATTGAGGCTTACGGCACGCGCACGGCGCTGTTTGAAATGTGGAACGGCAACCCGGCGGCGTTTGAGTTGATGCTGTTGCTGTTCGACCGTTCCGAATTTTTGGCCGAGGCCGCCATTCGCGATCCGGATTTAATTGACGATTTTGTGGCTGGCGGGCGCCTGCGCCAGCGCAAAATGGCGCCGGAGATTTTGAAAGATTTGCGCCACGGACACGGTGACGCCGACCAGTTTCTTTGGCTGCGCCGCTATCATGAGGCCGAGTTGATGCGGCTCGGCCTGCGCGACATCCTGGGCCTCGCCGATTTCGAGCAAAATCTCGCCGAACTCTCCGCGCTCGCCGACGCCTGCCTGCAATACGCGCTTGAAGTTGTCATGCGCAAAAACAAAATCCGGACGCCGCCGTTCGTCGTCATCGGCCTCGGCAAACTGGGCGGATGCGAAATTGATTACGGTTCCGACCTGGACATTCTGTTTGTCACGGATGCGAAGGCAAAGGAGCTGCCGAAATTGCAACGGCTGGCCGTGGAGGTGAAGGAATTGCTGTCGCGCCGGACGGAGCAGGGGATTGTGTTTCACACCGACGCGCGGCTGCGTCCCGACGGCGAGAAAGGTTTGCTGGTCAACACGCTGGCGGCTTACGAGGAATATTACCGGCAGCGGGCGCAGCTTTGGGAAATCCAGGCGCTCACCCGCACGCGGCCCGTGGCCGGAAATTTTGCGCTGGGCGAAAAATTTCAGGGGTTGGTTGCCAGACTGACGGATTTCTCGAAAGTAGCGCAGGCGTCCCGCCTGCCGAAAATGAAGTCAAGGCAGAGCAGACGGGACGTCTGCGCTACTTTACCTGTCTGTTTCGCTCCGGACTGGAAGAAGCAAATTCATCAAATGCGGCTGCGCATCGAGAAAGAGCGCACACCGCACGGTCAGGACGATCTGGCCATCAAAACCGGCAAGGGCGGTTTGATGGATGCGGAATTCATCGCCCAGGCTTTGTGCCTTGAAAACGGCTGGCAGGAGGCAAACACCTTGCGCGCGCTCGAACGGGCGCGCGCTGCCGGGGTGCTGCCGGACGCGGAAAAGCTGCTGGAAAATTATCGCAAACTGCGCCGCGTCGAGGGTATTTTACGCCGCTGGAGTTACGAGGGTGAAACGGTTTTGCCGGACGATCCGGCGCCGTATTATCGCGTCTCCATGCGCTGCGGTTTTGCCACGCCGGAGAAATTTGGAAAGGCGCTGGCGAAATGGCGCAAGGCGATCCGCGAGGTTTACGGAAAAGTTTTTAACGCAAGGGTGCTAGGACGCTAAGAAGAAAACAGGATCAGGAAAAGCTGTGGGTAGCACCCGCCTCCGGCGGGTCCAATTCGGCGTCCCGCCGAATTGCCCGGCATGCGTACGATTACCGAGGTCGGACGAGTGAGAGCAATCTGTGTCCGCAAACAGATTCGGGCGTGACGCCCGAAACCACCCGCGGGACGCGGGTGCTACCGTATTATTCCTGCGTCTCAATGCTTCTGTGCTTCAAGCCTTCTTCCGCTGACGCGCAACCTCGTAGAGAAAAACCGCCGCTGCAGCACCCACATTAAGCGAGTCCACGATGGGCGGCATGGGAATGGCCACCGCTTCATCGCAAGCTTCCAGCACCGGCGCGGAAATGCCGTCGCCTTCGCTGCCGAAGACGATGCAGCAATCGCCGGAGAAATCCGCCTGCGAGAGAAATTTCCTGTTCGTATGCGGGTGCGCGGCGAGGCAATGGACGCCGCGGATACGAAGTTCCTTCAGACATTCAACGAGTTTCAAATCCGTGGTGTGTGGTTTGGTGGTGAACTGATGCCGCTGGCCGAGTTTTGCCAGTTCGACGACCGGCAATTGCAAAATCGTGCCCATGGAGTTGCGCACAGCACGGCGCAAAAAAGGGCTGCTGGAAGTTTCGCCAACGATTAGCGCTTGGACACCGAAGGCGACACAGTTGCGCACGAGCGCGCCTAGATTTTCCGCGCTCGTCAGAGCGTCCACGGCGACAAGCAACAGCGGTTTTGGGTTTTTCGACAAAATGTCGTCGAGCGAAGTGACCGGGGGAATCTTCCCGACGGCGAGTTGGCCTTGATACATGGAAAAGCCGATGAGGGATTCAAGCAGCTTTTTGTCCGCGAGATAAACGGTGAGTTTTTCAGGACGCGCTTCGAGCAGCGGACGGAAATTGTCCAGGTGTTTTTCGGGCAGCAGGACGGACACGACCTCAAAACGGCTCTCGAGCAGCCGGCGCACGACCTTTTCGCCCTCAGCCACGAAGATGCCCTGCCGTTCATGCTCCAGCGGCCGCCGCATCGTGCGATACGGCGCGAGTTCGGGCAGGTCGAGCGAGGTGATTTTTTGAACGCGGAACATTTCAAGGATTTTTGCGTGGCTGCGTTGAATCGCAAAGGAGAAAATTCCGGTAAATTTTCGTCATGCATCGGGTGAATCCGATTTGCGGGTGAAAACAGCGCTGTAGGCGCGGCATATTTGTAGAATTGGATTTCAAAAATGAATCAAGCTCCGTAAGAGCGAAATAGTCGGGAATATGCCGCTCCTACGGAGCTTTAGTTTTGTCGGCGCGGGTGCTACAAAGATGTCGCGCCTACGGCGCTGGAAGACTACAGAACCAAAGTTGTGCACGGTACATCTTGTGCGGCGAGCGAGAGGTTGACATGGGTGGCCCCGATCTGGTGGAGGCGCTCGTTCATGACGTAATGCGCGAGCTCGGGCTTGTTACATTCGCGGCTGAGATGGGCAAGGTAAAGATGGCGCAGGTCGGCGGACATGATTTGCGCGGCGGCCTCGGCGGCGGCTTCGTTCGAAAGATGGCCGTGACGGCCAAGGATGCGTTGCTTGAGACTCCACGGTCGGCGGACACAATCCTGCAACATCTTCACGTCGTGATTGGATTCGAGGACGAGGACATTTGCCGGACGAACGCGCTCAATGACCAGTTTCGTCATGTGACCAAGGTCGGTGACGAAGGCGATGTTGCCGACAGCAGTGCGGATCAAAAAACCGACGGGGTCTTGGGCGTCGTGCGGGATGGTAAAAGTGTCCACCAGCAGGTCGCCGATTTCAAAGCTCGCGCCGGTGTTAAAGAGGTTGCAGTTAAATTTGGTCTGCAACTGAAATTCAAATGCCTCCTTCGTGGCGCGGTTGCAATAAATCGGGATGTTCAGTTTGGCGGCGATACCGATCAATCCCTGGATGTGGTCTGAGTGTTCGTGCGTGACCAGGATGGCGGTGAGATTTTCCGGCACACGGCTGATGGTGGCGAGCCGCTGGCGGATCTGGCGCGGGCTGAACCCGGCGTCCACGAGGATGCGGGCTTCAGCGGTTTCGATATAGGCGCAATTGCCACCGGAACCGCTGCCGAGAATGGTGAATTTGACGGACACGCATGGACGTTAGTGGCGCGGAAGCAACGGGGCAAACTTTTTCAACCACAGAGGCAGGGAGGTGCATCCGCACACCGCCATTCGAACGAAGGCCGCTTTGAGAACGGAGCGCGGCTTGTCCCAAGCCGCAGCACTCAAAAAAGTTCCACACGTTGGGATGTTCGTGGGGCTCGCATGGTGCCCCAGCTGCTGCGAGTTGGGACAACTCGCGCTCCGGAGGCAGTGTCGAGTTGCCCCAACCCTTAGCCGGACGGTAATTTGACTATTGGCGCAATCTGCGCGCAGATTACGCCGTGAATCCAAGCCAGCCTTGCTTTATCGTGGAATGAGATGTGCTTTTCCAGCGACTTGTGCGAACCAAATATCCGACATTTGGGCGGTTTTTTGCATTGCAAATATTATCTTAATCATATACTAATCTAAATAGGCGATAATTGCATTGTATGTTGAATTCTCGGCGGTTATGGCTGGCAATCGGGCTTGGCGTGGCGTTGCTTTTCGGACCAGTCCGTTCAAGCCTCGCTGCCGAGCGGCAATTTATACACGGTCATATACTGGAAGCCGTGTCACACTTGCAGCAGATTGGCCGTTTTCCTGGCACAAATCGTCTGAACCTGGCCATCGGGCTGCCGCTGCGGAACCAGGAAGCGCTGGACAATTTGCTCCAGCAAATCTACGACCCGGCCAGCCCCAATTTTCGCCAGTATCTGACGCCGGAACAATTCACGGAAAAGTTCGGTCCCACGGAGCAGGATTATCAGGCGGTCATTGATTTCGCGAAAACGAACGGCCTGACGGTGAAGGCGACGTATCCAAATCGCGCTTTGCTGGACGTAAGTGGAAGCGCGGCGACGGTCGAAAAAGTTTTTCATGTGACGCTGCGTTTATATCAACATCCGACGGAGACCCGTTCATTTTTTGCGCCGGACGCCGAGCCTTCAATTGATTTCAATGTTCCGATTTTGCACGTCAGCGGTCTGGACAATTTTTTGATACCGCGTCCGGCGAACCTAAAAATGGAACCCCTGAAAAATAATCCGGGCGGCGTCGCGCCGGCTGGCGGTTCCGGCCCGAGCGGTTCGTATCGGGGAACCGATTTCCGGGCGGCCTACGCTCCGGGAGTGACACTCAACGGCAGCGGGCAGGTGGTGGGACTGTTACAGCTTGACGGTTATTACACAAATGACATCACGACCTACGAGAGCCAGGCGGGACTGCCGAACGTCACTCTGACGAATGTATTGGTGGATGAAGTCAGTGGAATTCCTGGTTACAGTGGTGTTTCCAACGCCGTGGCAGAGGTGTCTTTGGACATTGAAATGGCAATCTCCATGGCGACGAACCTATCCGAAGTGATTGTTTATGAAGGACCCAATCCCAGTGGTCCGGTTGACATTTTGGCCAGGATGGCCTCGGACAATCTGGCCAAGCAAATCAGTTCTTCCTGGATGATTGGCAATGATCCGAATTTTGACACCGCCTACAAACAATTTGCCGCGCAGGGGCAGTCTTTTTTTCAGGCTTCCGGCGATAAAGATGCGTATTATTCGGGAATTTCCCAATGGGCGGATGACACGAACATCACGCTCGTCGGCGGAACAATTTTGTCCACGACCGGGCCCGGGGGCCCGTGGTTGTCAGAAACCGTTTGGAATTGGTATAGCACCGGGCAAGGCTCGGGCGGCAGTGGCGGCGGAATCAATTTCAACAACATCCCAATTCCAAGCTGGCAACAGGGCATCAACATGACGAACAACAAAGGTTCAATGACACTGCGGAACGTTCCCGATGTGGCCCTGACCGCGAATAACATCTGGGTCATACACGACAACGGCCAGGCAGGAAGTTATGGTGGCACCAGTTGCGCGGCGCCGCTCTGGGCGGGATTTACCGCGCTGATCAATCAAGAGGCTGTTGCCGCCGGCAGACTGACAGTCGGCTTTATCAATCCCGCTATCTATGCCATTGGCAAAAGCGCCAGCTTCACCGCCGATTTCCACGACATCACGACCGGCAACAACACAAACCTGGTCAGCCGAACCAATTTCCTTGCCGTTCCCGGCTATGACCTCTGCACCGGCTGGGGCACGCCCGTCGGACAAAGTTTGATCACCGCCCTTGCCAGTCCGCTCGATGCTCTGGTTATCACACCCCCCAGCGGCTTTACTGCGAACGGCCCGGCTGGCGGTCCATTTAGTGTAACTGCTCAAAGCTTTTCATTAACCAATTCGGGAGCGGCATCACTAAATTGGTCGCTCATCAACACCCCGACCTGGTTCAATGCCACGCCGGCCAGCGGCACATTGACGCCCGGCGGACCCGCCGCAACCGTGACGGTAAGCCTGAATTCAGCGGCCAGCAATTTGTTGGCGGGAACTTATACCGCAAATGTATGGTTCACCAATTTGAACAGTCAGGCCGCGCAAAGCCGCCAGTTCACGTTACTGGTGGGGTCGCTGGTTCAGAACGGCGGCTTTGAAACCGGCGATTTTACCGGCTGGACCTTATCCGGAAACACCCACTACATCCTGGTTGCCTCCGGTGGTTATATCCCCGCTCACTTGGGCAATTACTGTGCGGAATTGGGCACGTATTACAATTTTGTTTACCTTTCCCAGACGCTGCCAACCATCACCGGGCAGCTCTATTTGCTTTCTTTCTGGTTGAACAGCCCTGATGGTTTGACTGTTAATAAATTCTTTGTGACGTGGAATGGGCAAACAAACTTCGTACAAGTCAATCTGCCTGCAATCGGCTGGACAAATATGCATTTCATTGTCACCGCCGCCGGAACCAGCAGTATCCTCCAGTTCGGATTCCGAGACGATCAGACTTATTTAGGCCTCGACGATGTCACCGTGCAGCTTGTTCCTGTGCCACGGTTCCAATCGGTGACGAAAACGAATGGCACGATCAATTTAACCTGGAATGCCCTGACCGGACTTGTGTATCAAGTGCAATACAAGACCAATTTGCTCCAAACCAACTGGATCAATCTGGGGGCCGTCATCACCGCGACCAATGTTACAGTGACCGCAACCAATCTCATTGGACCCGACCCACAACGATTTTATCGTCTCCAGTTGTTGTACTGAAATTCCGCCGCTCTTGCCCCGTCGCGCCAATGAAGTAGCATGGCCGCGTGACCGATTGGCTCCAGCGCGTTGAACAAAACATCCAGAATCGCCGGCTGCTCAAACGCGGGCAGGCGATTTTGGTGGCAGTCTCCGGCGGGTTGGATTCAATGACCCTGCTGCATGCGCTCCACAAACTTTCATCCCGCCATCGGTGGCGGCTGACCGTTGCTCATTTCAATCACCGGCTGCGGGGACGCAGCAGCAACGCCGACGAAAAACTGGTCCGTCAAACCGCCGCTGCAATGAGGCTGCCCTTCGTCGCCGGACGGGCATACGTGAAGGCATTTGCGCAAAAATCAAAATTGTCCGTCGAAATGGCCGCACGAAAATTGCGGCATGATTTTTTTGCACGCACGGCAAAAGAACGCAAAATCCGCGTCGTTGCTCTGGCACATCACGCGGACGACCAGGTGGAACTATTCTTTCTGCGCGTTCTACGCGGCGCGGGCGGCGAAGGTCTGGCCGGAATGAAATGGCAGTCACCGTCGCCGGTGGATTCAAAAATCATGCTCATCCGTCCGTTGCTCAACGCAAACAAAGCTGAACTGGGCGGGTTCGCGCGCGAAAGTAGGATTCTTTTCCGGGAAGATGCCACCAACACGTCACTTGACCTGCCACGCAATCGCGTTCGCAACGAGCTGCTGCCACTGCTGCGACGTAGCTACCAGCCGGCCTTGACGAAAACGGTTTTGCGACTCATGGAAATCGTTGGCGCGGAATCGGATTTGGCCGGTGAAGCCGCGCGGCAATGGATCGTCTCAAAACAAAAGGTTGGACGAACCCCTCGCCCCGGCCCTCTCCCCGCCGGGTGGGGAGAGGGTGGTCCGCGCAAAGCGGGACCGGGAGAGGGGATGGTTTATGATGA
Organism: Verrucomicrobiota bacterium; assembly: GCA_049510395.1. GTDB lineage: Bacteria > Verrucomicrobiota > Verrucomicrobiia > Limisphaerales > UBA11358 > UBA11358. The sequence continues at coordinate 76,194 of JBEKYY010000011.1, read as the reverse complement.
TTTGCCGGTTGCGGTTCAGCGGCGGGTTTTGCAATTACAATTGTCGGAAGCTGGCGTGCCGGCGGATTTTGAGTTGATCGAATCGCTCCGGCAATCGGCCGATGTTCCGGTCAACCTTGGCCCTCAGCTCTCCGTTTTGCGCGGTGCGACCGGCGCGGTCAGCTTGAGCCTGGCCCGGCCGGCCGATTTCAACGCAAACGAGAAAGTCGTCAAGCTGGCGGGCAGGGCAGGGAACGTGGAGTTTGACGGTAGGAAATTGCTCTGGGCAGTGAAAAAATATAACAGCTCGCGAGGACGCTCGCCCCACCAGACAGAGTTTTTCAACGCGGACAAGGTCGGCGGCAGAATCACGTTGCGTCATTGGCGTCCGGGCGACCGGTTTCAACCGATTGGTTTGAGGTCGCCGGTGAAACTTCAGGATTTGTTTACGAACCGGAAAATTCCGCGCGCCCGGCGGCGGGAGTTGATGGTGGCGGCGGCGGAGAACGGCGAAATATTTTGGGTTGAAGGCCTGCGAATTTCGGAAAACTTCAAACTGACACCGCAGACGAAGCGCTGTCTGGCTTGGCGCTGGCGACACTTGGCAAGAAAAGAAGAGCATCAATAGTGAGGACGTGTCCCTTTTACTTTTTGCGGGATTGCCTGCAGCGATTTGTTAGCGGACAATCGTGGGAAAATGCTCATGCAGTCACTTTTTGAGTCGAAAGAATAGAACGTCTGTATGCGGATCGAAGGTGACGCTTAGGTTGGTCTCATCATCTGTGATTGGAAAACTCACATCTGTCCAATTATGAGCGCATAAATTAGAGTTCTGTTGAAGCACAAACCCCGACGCAAATGGAGAACGTGGCCACGAAACAACGGCATTGGCTGGTGAAACCGAAAGGGACAATACGGGCTGATATTGCCAAGTGTAAATCTTGCCCCAGTTGGCCAGTGCAACCAGCTTGCTTCCATCTGCTGATGACGCGACTGATTGCCAATATTCATAAGGTGCGTCGTTCGTTATCCAAGAGCCCCCGCAATCGGTTGACGTATAAATGGAGAAGACATCTGCCGTCACCAGTTTGATTCCATCTGCCGATGAAGCGATGGAACGCCAGCTATAACCGCCAGGTGGTGCGATGGTCGTGCTCCATGACTGTCCCGAATTGGTGGAGGTGGCCCATATATTGTTGGAAAAGTCGTCAATACCCGTCGCCAGCAGCCGGCTGCCGTCCGCTGATGTGGCGACTGATGCCACATAGCTGACAGGTGAACTGATTTCTGTCCAGATTGCTCCACCGTTTGTGGAATGGTAAATTCCGATGGGACTGCTTGCCGCAAACAATTGGCTTCCGTCCGCCGAAGAAGCTACGCAAGACCAGCCGGGATTTGGGAAGCAATAGCAGGGAATACTATTGGACCACCAAGTCATGCCAGAATTGGTCGATGTGTAAATCGAGCCATTCGGCCGAACTGGAATTGGAACAGGTGGTGGGAATGTCTGCCCGTTTGTGAACTGGTAGATTTGTTCGCTTACAGCCGCAGCGATCAGCCTGGTGCCATCGGACGACGATGCAACCGACGACCAGTTTATGACAGGGGCATTGGTGGCTGCCATCCAAGTGGCGCCGGAATTCGTCGAAATCCAGATCGAACCGGTGTTCGCTACCGCCGCCAGTTTGTTCCCATCGGACGAAGACGCTACTGCACTCCAAATCGCAAAGGGCGCAGAGTTTGACACCCAGGTCGCCCCTGAATTTGTTGAAGTATAAATCGCACTTGCGCCGGTAGGTGAACTATTCCCTAATGCTACCAATTTAGCACCGTCTGCTGAAGAGGCGGCGGAACTCCAATATACGACCGAAGGAGTAGAAAACCTCTCTCTCCAGACTTGGCCGAGAACACGAATGGCCACCGAAAATTGGCTGACGATCACCGTTAAAATGATGACGCGTCTAATACCTTTGTTGTTTACTACTTTGTTCATAAAGACTACTCGTTCGACAGCCATTGGGTCTGTGCCGCTAACGTCCAGAGCTCAGGCACGCGGGGCCAAAGGACGTGACCCGCGAAGCGGAACTGGCCCGGCCATCCCGCGTTGCCTGCAGCGATTTGTTAGCCCTCATGGTTGTGGCTCAATGTGAACATGTGTCGGAACTGGAAGATCAACAGCTGACTCCGTAACGGCAAAGCCATACACAATCTTCTTGTCGTATCGTCCATCATAATTGTCGTCCCGCAACTCCCAATCTGCATCGGAGACGCCAGGATAGTGGTGCTTCTCTTGGTCAACCTTCCCGTCACCGTTTCTGTCGTAATAAAGGACCTGCTCCCTGCTCTGCAAACTGTCCCCATGCGTGGCGCAACCAGACCAAAATGCTGCAACGAGCAAAATTAAACTGAAGGCGAAAATTCTCATGCGCGCATGAGGGCTAACAGTATTATTAGGCCAAAGAGCGTGCACTACCCCGTGCACGGTTGGTTTTGATAACCGTTCATGTTATCATGCCCTTATGAAAGCAGACCAGCGAATTTCTATCAAGGATTATCGCGGCAACAAAAATCTCAAAATTTTGTTCTTCGTCCCGTTTTTACCCAGTGCCAGTTCTATGCGCACCAGTTTCACCAAGCTATTGCCGGACATTTTCAAAAACAGCATTGAAGTCCTGAATTTCGCAGTTCTTTGCTCGCCGAAAGAGTCCGGGAAAGTGCTTTACACTGGGGTTGCGCATAACTAACATCCCACGTTCTAATTAAAATATGGAAGCGAAGACGAAGACGATTGACCAATTTAAGTTGCATGGCAAGGACACGGGTTCGGCGGACGTGCAGGTTGCGCTGCTGACCCAGCGGATCAACCATCTGACCGAACATTTGCAGACGAACAAAAAGGACCACAGCTCACGCCGTGGGCTGCTGATGATGGTCGGCCAGCGCCGGCGTCTGCTCGAATACCTGCAAAAGATCAATTTAAACCGCTATCAGGCGGTCACGAAGAAATTGAAGCTGCGCCACTGAATTTGCGGAGGTGCGGCTTTTATTTTCAGCCAGCCGCCTTTCGCTCTCGAATTTGAGCCGGAAACGCGAACGGCTCGATTTCCAAACCGAAATCATCGCGAATAGAAAATCCGTTGCCCCTGGGAAATTTCAATCAGCCCCGCGCTTGCGCGCAAGAGCGGGGTTCATTGAAGTTCCTCCGGTGGCGATGGGCAAGTTCATATGCCAGAAAAAATCACCGCCCAGGTGGGCGACAAACAAATAATCATTGAAACCGGAAAACTCGCCAAACAAGCGGACGGCGCCGTAACCGTCCAGCTCGGCGAAACCATCGTCATCGTGGCCGCGGTCGCCGCAACCAAGGCCAAGGAAGGTCAGGACTTTTTTCCGTTGACCGTTGACTACCGCGAAAAAGCGGCGGCGGCGGGCAAGTTCCCCGGCGGCTACTTCAAACGCGAAGGCCGCCCGACAGAGAAGGAAATTCTCACCTGCCGGCTCACCGACCGGCCCATCCGCCCGCTCTTTCCCAAGGGCTGGTATAACGAAGTTCAGGTTCAAACCGTCGTTCTCAGCGCCGACGGCCAGAACGACCCCGACATCCTCAGCATCATAGGCGCGTCCGCCTCGCTGATGGTCAGCGACATTCCCTGGGACGGCCCGCTAGGCGCCGCGCGCATCGGCCGCGTCAAAGGCAAATTCATCGCCAATCCGACGCACGCCGAACTCGCCGAGAGCGACCTCGACCTCGTCTATGTCGGCAACACGGACGACATCGTGATGTACGAAGGGTCGGCCAAGGAAATTTCCGAAGCGGATTTCAACGCCGCGTTGAAATACGCGCACGAAGTTATCCAGCCACTCATCGCTGCGCAAACGGAACTGGCCGCCAAGGCCGGCAAGAAGAAGCGCGAAATCACGCTCAACATCGTGCCCGATGAAATTCTGCAGGAAGCCAAACAGCTCGCCGGTGATCGTTTTGTGCCGGCGTTGCTCACGCCCGGCAAACTCACCCGCGAAGCCGCCGTCAATGCCATCAAGGAAGAAGTCGGCGCAAAACTTGTTGAAAAATTCGGCGCGGAAAAAGTCACCGATTTTGTCATCAACGACGTGTTTTACTACATCCAAAAGGAAGCCGTTCGCGGTTTGATTTTGAACCACGGCAAACGTCTCGACGGCCGCAATTTTGACCAGGTTCGCCCCATCAGTAGCGAGGTCGGCATTTTGCCGCGCGCCCACGGTTCGGCGTTGTTCTGCCGTGGCGAAACCCAGGCGGTCACGCTGGCCACGCTGGGCACCGGTGACGACACGCAGGAATTTGATTCCTACACCGGCGGCGGCAGCGAAAAGAAATTCATCCTGCACTACAACTTTCCGAACTTCTCCGTCGGTGAAACCGGCCGCATCAGCGGTCCGGGCCGGCGCGAAATCGGCCACGGCGCGCTGGCGGAACGCAGCATCGAGCCGATGCTTCCGATGGAGAATTATCCCTACACCATCCGCGTCACCTGCGAGATCATGGAATCCAACGGCTCGACCTCCATGGCGAGCGTTTGCGGCGGCACGCTGGCGCTCATGGACGCAGGCATCCCGATGATTCGCCCCGTGGCGGGCATCAGCGTCGGCATCTGCACCGAATTGGACGCGAGCAGGAAAATTTCCAAATACCAGCTCCTCACCGACATCATCGGCTGGGAAGATCATTACTGCGACATGGATTGCAAAATTGCCGGAACGGAAAAGGGCATCACCGGTTTCCAGCTCGACCTGAAGTTGAAGGGACTGCCGCACGCCATCATGGCCGAGGTGATTGAAAAGACCCGCGTGGCGCGGATGCACATTCTGGCCGAAATGGCCAAGACACTCGCCGAACCGCGCAAGGAAATCAGCAAATACGCGCCGCGCATTGAAACGCTCAAGATCAATCCCGAAAAAATCGGCGCGCTTATCGGCCCCGGCGGCAAGAACATCAAGAAACTGGTCGAGGAATCCGGCTGCGAAATTGACATTGAAGACGACGGCACGGTGAACATTTTCTCCGTCTCGCCGGAAGGCATGAAGATCGCGCGCGATGCCATCATCGGCATGACGGCGGAAGCCGAAATCGGGAAAATCTATCGCGGCAAAGTTGTCACGATCAAGGAATTCGGCGCATTCGTCGAATTTCTGCCGGGCAAGGACGGCCTGGTTCACATCAGCGAACTGGCCAATTTCCGCGTCAAGAAAACCGAGGACATCGTCAAGGTCGGCGACGACATTACGGTCAAATGCCTTGGGGTGGACGAAAAGGGCAGGGTGCGGCTCTCGCGCAAAGCGGCGATGGAAGACCGCGACAAGCAGGAAGCGGCCGCGACCGAAGCCAAGTAATCTTGGTGAAATCAATTCCAGCGCGAACGGGAAACCGTTCGCGTTTTTTGTTTTTTCTTCGCTCAAAGACGCGAAGATTGACGCTGACAAATCTTCAGTGCACACTGCCGCGCAACCTTGGCAAGACCAGCCCGCATAATGACAACGACCTCGCCGAATTTGTGAAGCTGCCATGAAAAACGATGGGAATAATGCGAAGCATGCGAGCGGTGGGAAAGATTCATCCTATTCCTCCCCTGATTCCCATCCCATCATCCCCCCGCGTGGCGATTACCAGACCCTCCACTCCTTCCAGAAAGCCGAGATCGTTTATGATATTACCTTCCGCTTTGCGCACAAGCATCTCGCCAAGGGCGACCGCACTGTGGATCAGATGATTCAGGCCGCCCGCTCCGGCAAAAAGAATCTCTTGGAAGGCAGCAAGGCCGCGCTCACCTCCAAGGAAACCGAGATCAAACTCACCAATGTGGGCCGGGCCAGCATGGAGGAATTGCTGGATGACTACAAAGACTACCTCCGCGCCCGCGACCTGAAGATGTGGGACAAAGATTCCAAAGAAGCGCAATATGTCCGCCGGCTCGGACGCAAAATGCCGCAGACCTACGAGCTTTACCGCGAATTTGTAGAAACCCGCCCGCCGGAAACCATCGCCAACATTGCCATTTGCCTGATTCATCAGGCCAATTACCTGATTGACCAACAACTCCGCCGGCTGGAAAAAGATTTTCTCGAACAGGGCGGCCTGCGCGAGCGCATGACCCGCGCCCGGCTCGCTTACCGGAGCCAATCGCCACGGAAATGAATCCCACGGCAACAACTCAGTTCCATTCGCAGCTTAACTGTCCATTATGAGTGTATCCCAACGCACATTCAAAACATCCGGGAGTGGCTCTACAGTCTCCGCAGCAAGCGGAGACGGTGAGCTCGGACAGCCTTTGCGCACGGGTTCGATAAATTGGTTGAAGACTGAGAGTTAAAAGGTCGAGCGCGGGAATTGCGGGAAGATCATGGCGGCAAACAGCCGCGGTCATGCAGCCGGAAGGCTGTTTCAGCCCGGCGGTTTCTTTGGTGCGCGGAACATAAGGGGTTTGACTCGGCGGCTGGGCAAACGTAAATTTCCACCCGAATGCTGGTCGCTGAATCAAAGGTGGCGAGTGCGAATGCGGTTGACTCGCCGGATGCCAATCCGAATCGTTCCTGGAAACAAATCGTGGAACCGGTGGAGACTTTTCTTCAGGCGGTCACGCGGCAATTGATCCGGCAGGTCAACGATTTTGATCCGCAAATCATTCCCTATGCGCAATACGCCTTGAATGGCGGCGGGAAACATCTGCGTCCCACGATTCTGGCACTGTCCGCCGGCGCGCTCGGCGAGGTCACCGAGGCGCACGTGAAAGCGGCGGTCATCATTGAAATGGTGCACCTGGCCACGCTGGTGCATGACGATGTGATGGACGAGGCGGAAATCCGCCGCGACCGGCTCACGCTGGCGGCCAATTGGGGCAACGAAATCGCCGTGCTGTTCGGTGATTGTCTGTTTGCGCAGGCGTTGAAACTGGCGGCCAGCTTCCCGACGCCGGAAGTTTGCCGCGCCGTCGCGATGGCGACGAACACAGTTTGTTCCGGGGAAATTTTGCAGACGCAACACCGCCACAAGTTTCAAATCTCGCGGCGCGAGTATTTCTGTGTCATCGAAATGAAAACTGCCGAACTGTTCACGCTTTCGTGCGATTTGGCGGCGTTTTTGAGCGGGGCGACACCGAAACGGCGCGCCGCCTTGCGGCAATTCGGCGCGGCGTTCGGCACGGCGTATCAGGTTTATGACGATTGCGTGGATTTGTTCGGGACGGAAGCGTTGGCCGGCAAATCACTGGGCACGGATTTGGCGAAGGGCAAATTGACCTGGCCGGTGCTGTTGGCATGGGAGCGCGCGAACGCCGCCGACCGGGCGCGCCTGGAGAACCTAGTCGAAAACTGGCAGCCGGGAAATTTGTCCGCCGTGAACGAATTGCTGGCCCGATACGAAACCTTTGGGTCGTCGCAGGAAGTCATTGCGCGCTATTTGGAACAGGCGCGGCGGGTGTTGCGGGTTTTGCCGGAATCCGGCGGGCGCGCGGGATTGTTCGGTCTGGCGGATTTTTTAGCGCAACAAACCGACACCTTGGCGGTTTGTATTTGAGTAAACCATGATTATGTCCGCTCCAGTCAAAAGCACGGATGATTCAGAGACGCCCGCGCCGCTGGATGAAGAGTTGCTGGTGCAGCGGACGCGGCATGGCGATTTGCAGGCTTACGATGAATTGGTGCGGCGCCATCAGGAGCGCATCTACGCGACGATTTATCACATGACCGCCAATCACGAGGACGCCAACGACCTGGCACAGGAATCGTTCATCAAGGCGTTTCAGGCGTTGAAATCCTTCAAGGGCGGCTCCAGTTTTTACACCTGGCTGTACCGGATTGCGGTCAACAAAACGATTAATTTCCTCAAACAGCGCAAGAACCGCATTCACATGAGCCTGAACGACTTGGACTTCAAAGCCGAGCACGACCCGGATTTGGTGGCCTTGATTTCAGACAAAACACCACGCCGCGAGGCCGGTTTGACGGAATTGCAGGAAAAATTGAACGCGGCACTGTTAAAGCTGTCTGAACCTCATAGATTGGTGGTTGTTCTGCACGATGTGCAGGGACAATCACACGAAGAGATTGCAAAGATTATGGATTGCAACATTGGCACTGTTCGGTCGCGGTTGTTTTACGCCCGACAGCAATTACAGGCGTTGTTGTCCGATTACTTGAAGTAAATATGAGCGAAAACGAAAACAACTTCGAGTCGTTGCGCCGGTTGTTGGTTCTCAAACGGTACGAAACGCCACCGCCGGGATATTTCAACTATTTTTCAAGCCAGGTCCTGCAACGAATCCGCGCCGGCGACCCCGGAACGTCAGCCGGCTGGGCGGAGGATTTGTTTAACCAGGCGCCTTGGGTGGAAAAACTGTTGCAAGCGTTTGATGTAAAACCGGTGTTTGCGAGCGCGTTTGCAGGAGCGCTTTGTTTGCTGTTGTTTCTCGGAATTGTTTATGCGGAACGCCCGGATATCCCGTCACAGCCGGTTCTGCAGGCCGCCCCCACCTCCGCTTCGCTTGCCGCCGTGTCGCCGACGGTACTGTCACAGCCGGCGGATCAACAAGCAGGGATTGTGTCCAGCACCAGTCCAGTGCTCAGCCTTCAGCCGGTCGCTTCACCCTTTGGACAGCAAAATCCGCTCGCCCAGCCGGTCAGCTTTTCACCTTCCGGCAATTAATCCGGTTTGAGACGCGTTGCGCGCTTGAAACCCCGCCGCGCTTGTCATTAAATCAGGCGGGTGCCAACCAAAGTCATTGCGGTAGCCAACCAAAAAGGCGGCGTGGGCAAGACAACCACTGCCGTCAATCTGGCTGCTTGCCTCGCCGCGCTTGGCCAACGGGTGCTTCTTTTTGACCTCGACCCGCAGGCCAATGCCACCAGTGGCCTCGGCCTCGAAAAAACCGAGGGTGGCAGCACGTATCGGGTTTTGCTGGGGGAAGGCAGCCTGCTCGACAAAATCAAAAGCACCCCGTTCCCGGGGCTGGCCATCGTTCCCAGCGAGGTGGATTTGTGCGCCGCCGATCTCGAACTGGCACGAATGGAAAATCATCTGCTCCGCGTTGCCGGCGTGTTGCAGCCCGTGCTGGAATCGCAGCGGTTCGACGTGGTCTTGATTGACTGCCCGCCGTCACTGGGCATTCTTACCCTGAACGCCTTTGCCGCGAGTGACGGTTTGCTCGTGCCGCTGCAATGCGAGTATTACTCGCTCGAGGGCATTTCCATGATGAACCGCGTGCTCAATCAGTTGCGCGACGCGGGCATCAATCCGCGCCTCGACATTTTAGGTATCGTGATGACTATGTTCGACGGCCGGACGAAGCTTTCCAACGAAGTCGTCAGTGAAGTCCGCAATCAGCTCGGCGCGCGCGTGTTTGAAACCGTGATTCCGCGCAGCACGCGCCTCGCCGAAGCGCCGGGTTTCGGCAAACCAATCATCCATTACGACAAATACAGTTCCGGCGCGGCGGCCTATGAACTGCTCGCGCAGGAAGTCTTGAAACGGCTGGCGGGTTGATTTGTTTCTTCATTCTGCATTCCAAATTCCACATTCTCAAACCATGCTAAAGCGCACACCACTTTTTACCGCGCACCAGAAACTTGGCGGCAAACTCGTCGAATTCGGAGGCTGGGAAATGCCGGTGCAATACACCAGCATCACGGATGAACACCTCGCCGTCCGCCAAGCCGCCGGTATCTTCGACATTTCGCACATGGGCGAAGTCACCGTCAGCGGCTCGGGCGCGGCGGAATTCCTGAACTCCGTTCTCACGAACGACATTCGCAAGCTCGCGCCCGGCGAAGGCCGGTACACCTTGATGTGCAATGAACACGGAGGTGTCATCGACGATCTGTATGCCTACCGGTTGTCCGGCGAGGTTTTTTTTCTGGTCATCAACGCCTCGCGCATCGAACCTGATGTTGCCTGGTTGCAGACGCAGGCCGCAAAATTCTCCGGGGAACTCAAGCTTACCGATGCCTCGCACAATTACGCCGCCGTGGCTGTACAAGGCCCGCGCGTGAAGGATTTCATTGAGGCGTGCATTCCCGGCGCGTCGGTTTCGGGCATGCGGGTGAACGGTGTGACCGGTTTGAAGAAAAACCAGATCGCCAGCTTTCGCTTTGAACAAGGCGGCTTGCTCGTCTCGCGCACCGGTTACACCGGCGAAGACGGATTCGAAATCGTCGGTTCGGACGAACCCATCCGGCACGTTTGGGACGCTCTGCTCACCGCCGGGCAGCCGTTCGGCCTCAAGCCGTGCGGGCTCGGTGCGCGTGACACGTTGCGCACCGAGGTTTGCTATCCGCTTTACGGCCATGAACTGGATGAGCAAACCACACCCATCGAGGCTGGCCTCAGATTTTTTGTCGCGCTCGACAAGGGCGAATTCAACGGACGCTCCGTTCTGGCGGAACAAAAAGCCAACGGTACGAGGAAGAAACTTGTTGCGTTCAAAATGGCCGGGAAATCCGCGCCGCCGCGGCCGCATTATCCGATCTGGGTGAACGGCGCGAACGCCGGCATCGTCACCAGCGGCACCCAAAGCCCGTCGCTGGGCATCGGCATCGGCATGGGCTATGTGCCAACGGAATTTGCGAAGCCCGACTCGGAGCTCGAGATTGAGATCCGCGGCAAACGTTTCGCGGCGACGGTGGTGCCGAAACCGATTTACAAGAAGTAAATTTTGGTGGGGCGAGACTCCGTCGAGCCCTGGCTTTTGGTGGTATTTGTTTGGTCAGGGCTCGAGAGGACTCTCTTCCCGCCATTTGACCAAAATTGGAATTGAGAATCTGCGTAATCTGCGTAATCTGCGGACAGGTTTTAACAATTTATGAGCAATGTTCCTGCGGATTTGAAATACACGAAATCTCACGAGTGGGTGCGGGTGAGTGGCGACACGGCGACGGTCGGCATCACTGACCACGCGCAGCATGAATTGACCGACATCGTCTTTGTCGAACTGCCGGACGTGGGCCGGAAGGTCAAGGCGGGCGACGCCTGCGCCGTGGTGGAATCGGTGAAGACGGCGAGCGACATTTATTCGCCAGTCAGCGGTGAAATTCTCGAAACCAACAAATCCATCGTGGACGACCCGGCGCTGGTAAACAGCGAGCCTCACGCTGACGGCTGGTTTTACAAAATCAAATTGAGCAATCCCGCTGAACTGAACGCGTTGCTGTCGCCGGATAAATACAAGGCGCAAATTGGGGGCTAAGCGCATTGCGCGCATGAGGACCCGTCTCTTCATCAAGCCGTATTGCCCGTGGTGTCACAAGGCGATGCGCTGGCTCGACGACCACGACATCGAATATAAAAAGCTGGATGTCATTGCGGACGACGCGGCTTACGAGGAAATGGTCCGGTTGTCCGGACAGGAACTCGCGCCGGTGATTCAGGTGGATGGAAAGGTATTGGCCGATTTCGGGCCGGAGGAACTGGAGAAATTCTGGCAGAAACTTTCAGCCACGGATTGAACACAGATGAAACACGGATTGAGGAATAGAATTAAAAGACTTTCCGTGTTTAATCCGTGTTTCATCTGTGGCAAAATAGAATCTGGTGACGACGACTGAATTTAAACCGCGTCTGCGTTTGCCGGACTGGCTCCGCATCACACTGCCCACGTCGGACAGCTTCGCGCGCACGCGCAGCCTGCTGGACGAGTTGAAGCTGCACACGGTCTGCGAAAGCGCGAAATGTCCGAACCATTGGGAATGCTGGGAGAAAGGCACGGCCACGTTCATGATCGCTGGCGACCGCTGCACGCGCGCCTGCGGCTTTTGCGCGGTGTCAACGGCCAGGCCGCTGCCACTCGAAGCGGATGAGCCGATGCGCGTGGCCGAGGCGACGCGGCGGATGCGGCTGCGGCACATCGTCATCACCGCCGTTGCCCGCGACGATCTGGCAGATGGCGGTGCGGAGCATTTCCGGAAGACGGTTGAAGCCGTGCGCGAGTTGAATCCGGGCATTGTGATTGAAGTGCTGGTGCCGGATTTCAATGAGAACGACGCTGCGATTGAATCCGTGCTGGCGGCCAACCCGCACATTTTCAATCACAATCTCGAAACCGTGCGGCGGCTGACGCCGTCCGTGCGTCATCGCGCGACTTATGACCGTTCGTTGAGCGTGCTGCGAAAGGTGAAGGACAAGCGCGGCGACACGATTTACACCAAGTCCGGCATGATGCTCGGTCTGGGCGAGGCGGAAGAGGAAGTGCTGGTGGCGCTGGAAGATTTGCGCCGTGCGGGTTGCGACATTCTCACGCTTGGCCAGTATCTTCAGCCCACGTTGGAACATTTGCCGGTGGTGGAATTTGTTTCACCCGCAAAATTTGAAGCATATGGCAGGCAGGCAGGGGAGCTGGGTTTCATTCACGTCGCAAGCGGCTCGATTGTGCGGAGTTCGTATCACGCGGACGAGTTTAACCTGCCTTCAGCGCATCGGTAGGGATAAACCACGACGTACAAACAAAAATATCGCAATGCCGATGAGGGCAATTCCCAAGATAAACGCGATGACGGTGATGGTGGTCGTCATCGTGCGGGCTCGCTCCAGCGTTTCAGCGGTGCGCTTTTTCTCCGATTCCCGGAATGCCTCAAGCTCTTTTTCGAGCGCGGCGATGGCTTCTTCATTTTTAAGCTGAATGGTGAGCCATTTTTCCCCGGAGCGCCTCCATTCCGCAGGCAGGCGCTCAAGTTGCTCGATTGTGGCGGGTTGAAAGCCCCAACGAACCCAAAACGGCGAATTTTCCTGCGTCCACAGCCGGAAGACGCCATGATGGGCGGTAATGGTCTGGATGCGTTCCCAGAACAATTGCCGCGCGGCGTCGGCCACGGCAAAATCCGTGTAACCTTCGCTGTGGAGCAGGGCATGCCGGCCGATGATTTGAACGCCAATCGCGCCGACGATTTGCCCGTCGGCGGCCTCAACAACTTGAAATTCAGTCAGCCGCCGTTCCAATTCGTCCGCCGGCAGGCGCATGGAATTCCAAAGCGATTTCAGGCTTTGAAAATCGTCCGTGGTGGCGCGGCGGATGCGAAACTGGGGCGAACTCATCGCCGGTGTTATAGCAAGCAAGCCAGTATCATTGCAACAGGAGGAGATAAAAGAGTCTTGGCCGGTTGGGGCTCAACCCGTTGGTGAATTTAAAATTCCCGCCGGCGTCAAACGGGTTGGTGGCAAGGCGTCCCCAGTTGGCGGGCGGCGACGTGAGATCGGCATTGGTGAGAACGTAATAATTCCCCCCGTGCGCGCCGTTGGTGCCACTGACGATGAGGTTTGTTCCCGAAAGCAAAACGCTGTTGATGAAGGGGACGGTATTCGTAGCGACGATTCGTTGAATGATGGAGTTGTTGCCGCTCTTCAAGTTGGCATAAAGAATGTCACCATTGCGCGGGTCGGTGCCAAATGTGGAAACACCCGCGTCGGCAAACAGAAACTGGTTGGCCGTCACACTCGTGCCATTGTAACGCAACGCCCAGATTTCCCCGCTGCCGTAGTCACCATAAATGTAAGCACCGCCAAGTTGGGGCAGGCGGGAGCCGTGGTAAACGAGGCCGCCGATGACGGCGATCCGGGTGCCGAATCCTCCATTGGTGTGACCGTAGTCAATGATGGGGTCGGTCGAGACGAAACCGATCGGCGCTGTTTTCGGTCCGGCAATGGTCCCTTCACGAAAGGCCCAGCCGTAGTTGCTGCCGCGCTGGAGAATGTCAATTTCCTCCCGCGCACCCTGGCCGACATCGGCGCAATACCACCGGGCACTTGGCGGATCATAGGTCAGCCGCCATGGATTTCTCAACCCCACCGCCCAGAATTCTGTGCGCACCTGGTTGGGATTGATGTTGGTGCCGTTGAAACTGGTTGCCCCGATGAAAGGGTTGTCGGATGGTATCGCGTAATTGGTCGGTGTAATAATGGACGCGTGGGGATTGGGATTCAAATTGCCCGGCAGCTTGTCCACATCAATACGCAGGATGGCGGAAAAGAAATCATTGGTGATGAGCTGGCTGTTGTTCTGGTTGTCGTCGCTCCCGCCTTCGTCACCCAATGGCACATAGAGGTAGCCGTCCGGCCCGAAATGAATGTCGCCGGCATTGTGATTGGGCTGTTGATCCAACTGGCCGATGAGACGCACCTCGGAAGTGGCATCGCCCTGATTCGTGTTGCCCGCGAAAATCTGGAATCGGGACAACGTATCATCGCGCCCGCCCCCGTTCGTGCGCGTGTAGAAAACAAAAAAGTAACGGTTGGTTGCGTAGCCGGGATGAAATGCCAGGCCCAGCAAACCCTGCTCGCCATTGACATCTGCCGACTCGCTGCTGCTGCCGACTTGCACCCGGCCCGAAATGTCCATAAAAATCGTGCGCGTCGGGCTGGCCAGGTTGGTGATGACGATGATGCGTCCGTGCTTTTCAACGATGAACAGGCGGTTTGTCTCGCCGGGCGGTGTGGTGATGCAGACCGGATTGGAAAAGACCAGGCTGGGGAACATATTCGTCGCGGCGTAGCCCCAGACCGTCTGTCCCTTGGCCGGCCGGCTTGCGAAAAGCGTGCCCGCCATCATCCAACTGAAAAAACCCCGCCAAAAAAACGCTCTCATATCGGAATCAATCTGCCCACTTATTACAAAATGTCAAAGTCATCATGTTATTATTTAATGAAGCCACCGACATATCAAGCATTTGCATTTCGCCGGACTTGTGCCATTCTGAGCAGGATAAAATCTAATTTGAACTATGAATGATGGAGTTACCCAACGATTGCTGGATGCGCTGCAATGGCGTTATGCCACGAAAGTTTTTGACGCGACCCGGAAAATCCCCGCCGATGTCTGGCAAACCTTGGAGCGCGCCCTCGTGCTCACGCCGACATCCTACGGCTTGCAACCGTATCGTTTTCTCGTCATCAACGACCCCGTCAAACGCGCCGAACTGCTGCCGCATTCGTGGAACCAGAAGCAGGTCGTGGATGCGTCGCACTTTGTCGTGTTCACCGCCCGCACCAAAATTACCGACGCCGACGTGACCAAAATCATCCAACGCACCAGCGACATCCGCAAAATTCCCGCCGAATCGCTGAACTTTTACCGCGACATGATGCTCGGCGACATTGTGAACGGTCCGCGCGGCAAAATTGCCCACGAATGGGCGGCGCGCCAGGCTTACATCGCCCTTGGCAATTTGATGACCTGCGCCGCCGTGCTGGGCGTGGACGCCTGTCCAATGGAAGGCCTCAGCCCGACCGAATATGACCGCGTGCTGGGTTTGAACTACAGCGGCTACGCGACGATCGTGGCCTGCGCGCTGGGTTATCGCGCCGCCAACGACAAATACGCGAACCTGCCCAAGGTGCGGTATGAGGCAAAAGAACTCGTGCAGCAAGTTTGAGCGAGAATGATCACCATTCGGAAAGCCGGGGAACGCGGGCATGCCAGTTTCGACTGGCTCGATACGTGGTACACGTTTTCGTTTGCCGATTACCACGATGACCGCCACATGGGTTTCCGCGCGTTGCGGGTGATTAACGACGACACCATCGCGGGCGGCGGCGGCTTTGGCACGCATTCGCACCACGACATGGAAATCATCACCTACGTTTTGAGCGGCGCGCTGGAACACAAAGATTCGATGGGTAATGGCCGCATCATCCGCCCCGGTGAAGTCCAATACATGGCCGCCGGCACCGGCGTGAAGCACAGCGAATTCAATCCGTCGCCAACCGAGCCGGTGCATCTGCTGCAAATCTGGATTTTGCCCGATCATAAGGGCGCGAAACCGGTTTACGCCGAAAAAACCTTTGCCTGGGCCGCGCCGGGAAAACTTTATCTGGCGGCGTCAAAGTCAGGCCGCGCCGGTTCCATTCCCATCAATCAAGATGCGGACGTGTTCATCGGCAAACTGGGTGTTGGCGATAAAATCAGCCATCCGCTCAAGCCCGGCCGTCACGGCTGGCTGCAGGTGGCCGAAGGCGAAGTGAAATTGAATGGTCTGCCGTTGAAAGCCGGCGACGGCGCGGCGCTGAGCCGGGAAACCTCTGTCCATCTGACCGGTGAATCATCGGCCCAGGTATTGTTTTTTGATTTGAATTAAACGCCATATTCAATCAAATAAACCCATGTTCAAAAAACTGTTCGCTCCCGGAAACAATTCAGGGGCAGCCAATTTGGGGCTGCTCGTCCTTCGGTTGTGGGTTGGATTTTCGATGCTGCTCAATCATGGCGTTGACAAACTCAGACATTTCAACGACGTGACGCCCAATTTCCCCGACCCGCTCGGCATCGGGCACACGGCCAGTCTGGCATTGGTGGTGTTCGCCGAATTTTTTGTGTCGCTGTTCATCATTTTTGGTCTGGTGACGCGCTGGAGCGCGCTGGTGCTGGCGATTGACATGGGCGTCGCCTTCATCAGCATTCACAAAGGCGCATTGAGCGGGCAGGGGAGCGGCGAACTGGCGTTCATGTATCTGATGGGTTACGTCACACTGCTGCTGGCCGGACCGGGAAGTTTTTCTGTGGACAAGGTATTGTTTGGCAAGGGCGGTTCAAGCCAGTCGAGGTAATATTGGAACTGGCGGCTTGCCGAGTTCACTTAAAAAACATTTCTTTTAATCTTCGACGACCCGTTGCCGATTTATAAAATTTCTCTTTCTGCCGGGCTTCACTCAATGTTTTGAACGATTCAGTATAAATTACCTTATAAGGACGATATGGGCTCGAAGATTTAACTCTGCCCGCATTATGTTCGCCCAAACGTTTATCGACATCGCCTGCAACGCCGGTATAGTTTCGCGTTTTGGTTTCGTTAAGAAGAATATAAACGTGATGCATCATGCCATTCCTGGCGGATCCGCCTTGTCAAAATTTAATTTTGACAAGGCGAGATCTCGCCAAAATTTTTCGAGGAAAATTTTTGGCGGAGAGAGGGGGATTCGAACCCCCGATACGGTTTAACCCGTATAACGGTTTAGCAAACCGTCGCCTTCAGCCACTCGGCCATCTCTCCACCCGAAGCCCGTCAGCCCGCTGAATCTCGTTGACTTGCACCAGTCTGGCAATTGCCTTTGCGGAGTCAAGAACGGAGCCGAATATATCCCAAATCCCAAGAAATGTCGGGTTTTGAACGAGGAACGCTATTGCAGCAGGGCCCGGTTGTGGTTAGAATGAGCGACCGAATTTGGGAAACCAAACGACGGCAGACTCATTGAACAAAATTGAAATGGAAGTGTGAAATGGAAAAGAAACGACTCATCGAGAAGGATCCCCAACTGCAAAAGGACGATTTGATTGTCATTACCGGCGCCGGCGGCTTTATCGGCGGCAACCTGGCCCTGTATTTCAAGAACAAGGGTTTTACCCGCATACGGGCCGTGGACAAGAAACCGCTTTACGAGTGGTATCAAAAAGTGCCGGGGGTCGAATCGCTTTGCCTCGATGTCAGCCACGAGGAAAACTGCAAGCGCGTCTGCGAAGGCGCGGTTGAGGTTTATCAACTGGCCGCCGACATGGGCGGCATGGGATTCATCGAGCGGTTCCGCGTCGAGTGCCTGCGCAGCATCCTCATCAATACGCACATGATTGAAGCGGCCTATCGTGCCGGGGTCCGCAACTACTTTTATTCCTCGTCGGCCTGCGCCTACAATATCCTGTTGCAGCAGGACCCGAAAGTGCGCGCGTTGAAGGAATCCGACGCCTACCCGGCCATGGCCGAGCGCGGTTACGGCTGGGAGAAACTCATTTCGGAAATGTTCTGCCAGGAATACTGGGCCGAACGCGGCATGAAGACGCATATCGCCCGCTTTCACAACGTTTATGGTCCGAACGGCACTTGGGATGGTGGCCGCGAGAAGGCCCCCGCTGCCCTCTGTCGCAAGGTCATCGAGGCCATTGATAAAAAGGACATGAACATCACCATCTGGGGCGACGGCACGCCCACCCGCAGTTTCATGTACATTGACGATTGTGTGAAGGGCATTGACATGATCATGCACTGCGACGAATTGATTGCCACGCCCATCAATCTGGGAACCAGCGAACTCGTCTCCGTCAACGAGTTGCTCTCGAAGATTGAGAAAATTGCGGGAGTGAAGCTCAAACGGCATTACGACCTGGACGCGCCCCGCGGCGTGGCCGGTCGCAACAGCGACAACACCTTCATCCAGAAAATGCTCAAGTGGGAGCCAAACACACCGCTCGACAAGGGTTTGGCCGTCACCTACCAGTGGATCAAAGAGCAATACCACAACCGGAAAAAAGGCAAACGCGTGGTGGAATGAAAAATACGCCATATGTCACCGAGGTCATCGGTGCCATTCCCAACCGGCTGCAACTCGCGAGCGGGTGGATTGACCAGCCGTTCGTCTCCCGGCTCAATCCGCCGCCGCCCGGTTCCATGGTTGTGGTGACGCCGGAGTTGGTCTTTCGCGTGATGGACCGCTCTGGTTGTGGTGGCGGTTGTCTTTTGGTAGCGTTAGCGTCAAGGGAATCGGTGCCGCGGGCGTTTCAAGGCACCGTTCGAATTGCATCATAATGATTACCCCCGCAAGACAGGTCGTTGTCACCGGCATCTTCGATGATTTCCTTTCGATTCAACTGCGCTTCCTTGAAGAGGCGACCCGGCTCGGTGAAGTGACGGTGTTGCTCTGGCCGGACAAGGCCGTGCAGAGACTTACCGGCAAGGCGCCGAAGTATTCCGAAGCCGAAAGGCTTTATCTCCTCAATGCAGTCCGCTATGTGAGCCGGGTCATACCGATTACCGATGCGGTGGATAATTTTAACGAACTTCCGGACATGAGTGGTTTTCGCCCGAAGGTGTGGGCCGATGTCGAGTGCCACTACAACGAGAAACGGAAGGCGTTCTGCCAGTGGCATGACCTGGAGTATTGCATTTTCAACAACGAACGGCTGAAGGGCTTTCCCGACCCGACTTCTCATGTGGCCGGCATCGACCCGGCCGCGGCAGAAGTTCGAAAAAAAGTCGTCGTCACCGGTTCCTATGATTGGTTTCACTCCGGCCACCTGCGGTTTTTTGAGGAGGTCAGCGCTTATGGCGATCTTTATGTCGTCGTCAGCCACGATGCGAACATCCGGCTGCTCAAGGGACCGGGCCATCCGCTCCTGCCGCAGGGAGAACGCCGTTACGTTGTCGGCTCAATCAAGTACGTCAAGCAGGCGCTGATTTCCAGTGGCGACGGCTGGCTGGATGCCGATCCGGAAATCCAGCGTTTAAAGCCGGACATTTATGCGGTGAACGAGGACGACGACAAGGGTGGCAGGCGTGAATACTGCAAGAAAAATGGCATTCAATATCTGGTGCTCAAGCGCACACCCGCGCCCGGTCTGCCCAAACGCTCCAGCACCAGCCTGAGAGGTTTCTAGCGTGTTGTCCCGGGGTCTTTTTTAACTGCAGTTGATTTCGAGCTTGTGTTTTTGAGCTTCGGACGAAAAACTATTCATTTGTTATGGAATTACAAGACGCACCGGCGACTTACCTTTTTAAACTGTGGCCCTGGTTTGAAGCCAACCGGATTCGGATTATCTGGGGCGGCGGAGTTATCGTCGTTGCCGCCGGGCTGATTTCGTTTTATTCCTGGCAGCGGGATCAAAAGGAGATCGTGGCGGGCAAGGCGCTGACGCAAGTGATAAGATCCATTCCGCGCAATGCCACCGCCAGCCAGCAGGCCGACCTTTATTTGAAAGTCTCCACGGACTATTTCGGCACGTCCGGCGGGCAGCGGGCTTTATTGCAAGGCGCTGCGATGTTGTTTGCGGCGGGAAGATATACAGATGCGCAAGCGCAGTTCCAAAAGTTTCTCGATACCTACCCGGGCAGTTTCCTTGCTGCCCAGGCTGCGCTCGGCGTGGCGACCAGTCTTGACGCCCAAGGCGATGCAGATTTGGCCGCCGGTGTTTATCAGCGGATCATCAACACCTATTCCGACGCGGTAGTGGTGGACTCCGCAAGATTCGCCCTGGCGCAAATTGACGAACGTCGGGGCAAACTTGACGAAGCGGCAAATCTTTACGAAGCCATCGTGCATTATAACCCCAACGGCTCGCTGGGTTCGGAAGCCGGGTTGCGCTTGATGGAATTGAAAATGAAGCAGCAATCTGCTCCGCCTTCAACCGCTCCGGCGACTCCGTTCGAGCTAAACCACTGAGCCCGTGAAGCTCACCCTCATCGGCGCGGGTTACGTCGGTCTGGTCACCGGCACTTGCTTCGCCGAAGTCGGCCATCAGGTCGTGTGCGTGGACAACGACGCAGCCAAGGTCAAACTGCTCCAGTCCGGCGGCATCCCGATTTACGAACCCGGCCTCGAAGAACTGGTAAGGAAAAATGTCGCTGCCGGACGGCTTGCGTTCACGACCAGCACCGCCGAAGGCGTCCAGAAATCTGACGTGATTTTCATCGCCGTGCCGACGCCGCCGCGGCCGGACGGCTCGGTGGATTTAAGTTTCATCGAAAGAGTCGCGCGCGACATTGCCGCTGCCATGACGACTTATAAAATTGTCGTGGACAAAAGCACCGTGCCGGTCAAGACCGGCGAAAAGGTCGCGGAAACCATCAAGCGTTATTGCCCGGCCAAGGTTGAATTCGACGTGGTCAGCAATCCCGAGTTTTTGCGCGAAGGTTTTGCCGTCGGCGATTTGATGAAGCCTGACCGGATCGTCATCGGCACCTGTTTACAACGCCCGGTTGCCGCGATGAAGGAAATTTATGCGCCCTTCAATGCGCCCATCATTGTCACCGACATCAATTCCGCCGAACTCATCAAGCACGCCGCCAATTCCTTTCTGGCGCTGAAAATTTCCTACATTAATGCCATCGCAAACATCTGCGAGGCTGCGGGCGCAAACGTGCAGGAGGTCGCCCAAGGCATTGGTCTGGACGAGCGCATCGGACGCCGCTTCCTGAACGCCGGCATCGGCTTCGGTGGCAGTTGTTTCCCGAAGGATTTGAGCGCGTTCATCAAAATTGCCGGGCAAATCGGCTACGATTTCCGGTTGCTCAAGGAAGTCCAGCACATCAATGCCGATCAGATGGACCGGTTCGTCAAAAAAATCACCGACACGCTCTGGGTGTTGAAGGACAAAAAAATCGGCGTGCTCGGCCTCGCGTTCAAGCAAAACACCGACGACGTGCGCTCGTCGCCGGCGATTGACCTTTGCCAGCGCCTGCAAAAGGAAGGCGCAACGCTGCGCGTTCACGACCCGAAAGCAATGGACAAAGCCAGGTCCATTTTGAAAAACGTGACTTACGTGGGTGACATGAATGCTGTCGCCAAAGGCTGCGACGCGATTGTCATCGCGACGGAATGGGACGAGTTCAAAAAGCTCGATCTCGAACGCGCCCGCAAGTCACTCACCCATCCCATCATGTTCGATGGCCGTAATCTGTTCGACCGCGGGGAAATGGAACGGCTGGGCTGGATTTACAAAAGCGTCGGCAGGTGAAACAGCAGTCGAAAGTCGAGGGACGAAAGTCGAACGCCGGCGCGTCTGGCTCTCGACCCGTCACGGAAGTTTCCGCCGCCCTCATCTTCCGCAGCGGCAAACTGCTCATTACCCGGCGCCACTCCGATGCGCATCTCGGCGGGCTGTGGGAATTTCCCGGCGGCAAGCGCGAACCGGACGAAACCTTCGAGCAATGCCTGGTGCGCGAAATCCGCGAGGAGCTCGGCGTGGAAATCTCCGTTGGCAAACTTTTTGAATCCGTCACTCACACTTATCCGGAGAAAGCCGTTCACCTGAGATTTTTCGTCTGCCGGTTGGAACGCGGTGAACCGCAGAGGCTCGGCTGCGCGGCGTTCAAGTGGATCAGTGCGGCGGAATTGGACAATTACCAGTTTCCAGCGGCGGACGCAAAGTTGCTGGAAAAACTGCCCGATGCGTTGGAGTTCAATCCAGCCCGGCGGGACTGAACTCCAGCTTACAGTTTGCCGCAAGTTTCTTCGATGATCTGGCGGAAGTTGTTTTCGCCGACGTTGACGATGTCCATTTCGCGCCGGGCATTTTCCGGCGAGTCGCTGGCGTGGGCGGCGTTGACCATGATGGTCGAGCCGAATTCGCGGCGGATGGAGCCGGGCGGCGCTTTGGACGGATCGGTCGGTCCCAGCACATCGCGGATTTTGGCGACGGCATTCACGCCTTCATAGACAAGTGCAATGCACTTTTCCGTGCCGGGTCTGGTCCACTCCTCGCGCGGCAACTCGGACGGCGCATGGCCGGCCATGAAACGAATGAGGTTCTCAAATTGGTTGTCGCCAAAGGTCGCGCCAAGGGTTTCTCCCAGCTGTTTTTCCTCAGTGGCGGGAATTATGAAGCCGAATTCCTTTTCCAGCGCGCCTTTGGCCCTGGCTCCGACCATGTCTTTGAGGTTGGTGCGGAGAACTTCGCGGACAGGACCGTAAAATTCCGTCGCCTGGGCCACGCTCATGCGGTGCACCTTGATTCCCACAATGAACAGGCCGGCGCGTGAAAAAAAGTCAATGACATTGCCGGGGCGTCCGGTCGGGAAACGAAAATTATCCGGTTTGATGAGCACGAGCGTGCGCTGGCCGGTTTCGCCGGGTTGGTAGGCAATGACATTTTCCAGCACACCGCCGTCCTGGTCGGAATGGCGCGCCCACAATTTAAGTTTCGCATCGGCTTCTTCCGCGTTGGGCGCGGCGAGCACTGCCGGTTCAAAGTAGCGAATCTGCCCGTTGTTATCCGTGATCAGGTCGCCATAAGTGTCACGAATGGTTTCTCCCACGCGACGCTCCGGACTGAGGTTGCCAACGACGGAACGGACCTTTCGCACCGCGTCATCGCCACGGAACAGGAGTACCATCACCCGGCGTCGTCGTCCAGTTTTGGGGTCGGGTGAGAAATTTTGGATGACGTACTGGCAAAGCTGTTCCTGGATTCGCCGGTCCTGCGGGTCATAAGCGGAGACAATGTTTTCGGCATATTGCTTTACCAGGTCGGCGCCGGGTGCGAACATGCGCATGGCTGCCAGATCCAAACCCGTCCGCGAAATCAACCGGCTTAAAATTCCACCAGTGCGCGACTTGTAAAGCGAATAGGGCGTGATGATGACATAAGCGAGTTGTTGCGGCATAATCAGTTCATGGCCGGCGGATTGGCCGGCGTCGCACTGGTTGCAGCTTTGCCCCCCAAAATCTTGAACATTACCGTGCCACAGGTCGGGCATTTGCCCTTGATCGCCTTGCGCCCATTTTTCATCGTCTCTTCAACGCCGTTGGCGATTTCCTTCTTGGCTTTGCATTTAACGCAATATCCTTCGGCCATAAAATTTTTCCCGTCCACTCGCTTCATGCGCTGAACGGTATAATAGCTTACCGGTGGCTGTCTGGCCGCGTCAACTGGTAAAAGGTATCGGCTTAACCAGTTTAATACCAATGGGTTGTTGTTCTTGGAAGCCTCAAACCAACGGCTGTTGCCGAAGTGCGGTTTTAAGTATTTTGCCTGTGGCGTTTCGGGGCAAGGCAGACAGAAAAACCACCTTTTTGGGCACTTTGTAGTCGGCCAGTTTGCTGCGCACGAATTGAAAGAGGGCCTTTTCATCAACGGTTTGCCCTTCTGCCGCAGCGACGAACGCCACCGGCTGCTCGCCCTTGCGCGCGTCCGGCACGCCAATGACCGCCACCTCCTTGATGCCGGGAAACTGGTAAATGACCTCCTCAATCTCGCGCGGATAGACGTTTATGCCGTTGACCAGCAGCATGTCCTTTTTGCGGTCGGTGATGTAATAATATCCCTCCGCGTCACGATACCCCACGTCGCCCGTGTAAAGCCAGCCGTCGCGCAAAACCTTCGCCGTTTCTTCCGGCTGATTCCAATAGCCGCGCATCACGTTGCCGCCGCAGATGCAGATTTCGCCGGTGGCGCCGACGGGCAATTCCTGGCCGGCTTCGTCGCGGATGCTCAACTCCACGTTCGGGATGGGTTTGCCAATCGAGCCAGGTTTGTTGATGCCGTAGATGGGATTCACCGTGGCCACTGGACTGCTCTCGGTGGGTCCGTAGCCTTCGCGCAGCGGAAACGGAAATTTCCGCGTGAACTCGTTGAACACCTCCACCGGCAAGGGCGCGCCGCCGCTGACACACAGCCGCAACGGCAGCCGGCCGAACTCCGGCACGGCCAGCAGCGCACGGTAAAACGACGGCACCGCCGGCAGAATCGTGCCGCGATGGCGTGCGATCTCCTCCAGCACCGATTTGAACGGGTGCAGTGTTTTCAACAGCAGAATCCCGCCGCCGCACAGCACCGGCAGCAGCGTGCCCACCGTGAACATGAAGCTGTGAAACTGCGGCAGCGCCACCACGATGCGGTCGTCCTCGCGCACCGTGAGCGCCGCCATGCAACTCGCCACGTTGTGGAGAAAATTGCCGTGCGTGAGCATCGCGCCCTTCGGATGGCCGGTCGTGCCGGAGGTGTAGAGCAGCGCCGCGAGGTCGGACTCGGTGAGTGAATCGTGAACCGTGAACCGTGAATCAGTCGTGCCGATCGCACCAAATTGTTCGACGCGCAAAATTTCGAGTGGTGGCCGCGCGGCTTTCAAAGTTTCAGCGTGTGCCGCCAGTTCCGCATCGGTGATGAGCACGTTCGCGCCGGAATCGTTCACGATGTAACTCACCTCGGCAGGTTTAAAAAAGCTATTGATGGGCACAATCACGCCGCCGGCTGACAAAATGCCGAACACTGATGAAACAAACTCCGGACAATTCTTCACCCACAGCCCGACGCGGTCGCTAGGTTTGACGCCGAATTTGCCGGTCAGCTCCGCCGCCACTGCGCCCGACTGCGCGGACAGCGTGGCATAGCTGAATTCGCTTTCACCCCAATACAAGGCGATTTTATCCGGCCGTTTTTCCACCGAGGCGGCAAATGCAGTGGCCAAATTCATGGTGCCAGACATTACGAAAAATGTTCACCGCTTCGCAAGGGATGAAACCGGATGGTGTAGCAACGGCGCCACGCGCCGATCAAAGGTAGTGACTTATCTTTGGTGGGGCGAGGCTACTGACGGGCCGGACTTGGCGCGTCAACTTGTCGCGTCGAAACAGCGTGAAGACGGAAGCATCACGACGACGGCTCGCGAGTATCAGCCTTCGCCAGGCTTCGGCGCGACAGGCGCTCGCCCCACCGAAATGGCAAATCTGCCAGCGCCGTAGGTGCGGAATCTTTGTAGTCCGCAAACCGAATGTTACAAAGCTCCGTTCAGGAGCGACATCGTCGGAATATGCCGTCCCGACGGGGCTTGATGATTCTATGCGGATGTTATCTACAAAGATACCGCGCCTACGGCGCTGGATGGTGTTTTGCGGATGATTGGTCTGGGCTGGGATGAGAATTTTCTCTGAACCGTAGCCGCCGACGTGAGTCGGCGCTGACTTTCATTGAATTCATAGTGCGCTGACGTCCGCGGCTACGAGGTTCATGGGGAGGACGGATGTTAAACCTGCCGGGATGAGGGAAGGTGTAACACAATCTTGGGAGCTAAATTGACATGGACAGGCCGGAAAGCCGGGAATAGAGTCCAAATCGTGAACCTGGATAGACAACACTTTTGTTGCATACTGACCAGTTAGACCGCATTTCGCATTATGACTGCCACGGAAAAGTTGCTGGTTATTCTTGCCATCACTATTTTCGTGATAGCTTTCTTTGCCACGAGGCGGTATTGGCAGCCTCTCTTATTGCGATACCGCCGACGATATTTCACAAAGAAGCTGCTGATGTTTTTCGCCGCTGCGGTGGTTCTCTATGTCGGACTCTGGTTTCTCACTGACTTTGCCGGAGTTCCAAAGACCCGAACTGTTGCGCTCCGTGCGATGAGGGATATTCCATCTTCTTGGACTGATATTTCGCGTATTCCTGCATCGCAAACAAAAGGGCCGACCTATTATTGTCGAGCGTCGGCTTATGCGCCGTTCCTAATTCGAGTGGATTACGGATGGGTGAGCGGCCCACTGACAGGTGATGGAGGCAGCGTTTGGTATCTCTGGATATTCGGAGCAGTATTTCGAGCTCACGAGTTTAGCCATTGGAGCGCATGATTTATAACGAGCTGACAAATCGCTGCAGCTCCTATGAGGGTTCATCGGTCAAGGAGGCGGTGCGAAATTTAATCCCCACGGTCATTTTACTTTCTTCAGCAATTTCAGCAGGTTCCCCACCTGCGATGCGCCGTTGGTGGTCGTGCCGATAATACCGCTGCTGATGGATTTTACCGCCATGCCGCCCAATGCCACCTTGTTGATGTCCGCCTTCGGAACGCTAATCGTGCCCTTCATCGTCAAAAATTGCGGCAAAGGAACATAGGCGGTGTTGGCGGAAGCATTGCCGGAAGCAAGATTGAGTTGTTTGGCAATGGGCTGGCTCACAAAAACGGCCACCGGGATGTTGATGGCGGAGTTGGTCAGCGCCTGGGCCAGGACGATGCCACCCTGGCCGTCCGCTTTAAAGGCCGTGCTTTGCACCGAAGCCGAGGTCAAATCAATCCGCCCGCCGCCTGCCTTGATTTGCGCGTTGATGACCTGGATGGGCGACTTTTTAAGTTCATCCATCAAACCGCCGCCCTGCCCGGTCACCTGGCCCAACAGCGATGCAATGGCGCTTTCCGGATTGCTCAAAAGTTGGGGGATGGTGGCAATGACATTAATCAGTGTTTTAAGGATTGCACTGTGCACGTTCATCACGGACAGGTTCAAGTTGGTAACGCCGCCGGCAAACTGCCCCGTGAGGTTCCGTTGCAAACCCGCGCCGGTAATGCCCGCGCCGCTGAACTTCGCCTGTGCCGTCAAAGTCCCGCCCATCTGACCTTTGCGGTCAGGCATAAAAGTATTCACCAGCGGAGCAACCGGAACCCGGTTGGCATCCAAGGTCAGATCGTATTTGTAACCCGGCAAGCCCAGGTTCAAATCCACTGTGGCGTTCGCGGGCGCGCCGTTGAGTGTAAGTTGGAATGGCTTCACCGTCACGTGCCCGCCGTCCACGGTCACCGTCGTCTGCCAATGGTTTATCTCGATTTCGCGCAAATAGAACCGCCCGATGTCGGCCGCCACGACGAAATTTTTCAGCGGGAAATTTTTTGCCGGCGGTTCCTGACCGGCGCCGGTGGATTCCGATCCGGTTTGGGTCGCCGCCGGGGGCTGTTTCCCGCCGCCTTTCGGACCGCCGGCGAACAAGTCGTAGTAACTGGTTACATCGAGCGAATCGGCGGTGAGTTTGAGGTTCCCGCGGACCGCATTCGTTTGCGAATAATCCACCTGTCCCTGCAAGTGGACCTGATTTTGCCCACGTTTGGTGGGGGTGAGCGTGATTTGAAACTGGTGGATGTCCGCCGATTGCTTCTTCACGGCGGTGTCAATTTCCAATCGGGCCTCCAGCGGCGTGGCGGGCGGTTGCCGCTGCGGGTCGTTCACGACGAGATTCGTCACCTGCATCGAGGCTTTGATGGCGGAATTGCCCTTCGGATCATATTGCACGGAGGCATTGCCGTTGACGGTGATGGAGACGAGTTTCTTGTCCGCCAACAGCGGTTCAAGGAACGGGCGCAGGCCGTTCTGATTGAAGTCCGACAGGCTGGCGGTCAGTTGCGCCGATTCACGCGCGGTGTTGTATTTGCCGGCAATCTCAAAAGCGCCGCCGGCAGTTCCACCCTGGGTCAATTTGCCCGTGATTTTATTGAATTGGATTTGCTCCGGCGTTTTGCTCACGTCGAGGTCCATCGTGCTACCGAAATTGCGGAACTGGTTTTGGCCGGCCTGTCCCGTGAGATTGGTGAGCACCAGTTTGCCGGTGATGGTTTGCGTGTTCTGTTTTCGGGTGACGCGTCCCTTCAATTCAACGGTGCCGGATGAAAAGTTCATGCCCGGCTGGGGAATGGCTTGGCACAGCGCGGCCGGCGAAGCTTGCAGTGCCACCTGCATGTCCGCGTTCCCGTCCGCAAGGTCATACGTGCCGGAGCCGGTGGCGGTGACCAGTGACTGATTTTGGCGAAGGACCAGCAACCGGTATTCGCTCAGGTCGAATTGGTTGAAATTCACTGCCTGTCCGCGCGCATGCAAACTTACTGACGCCTGAACCATTTGATTGCTGCCGATTCGGACCGCGAAATTGTTAATCTGCGAATTCAGGTCAAATGTGAGTTGCCGGTCGCCCTGCTGCGACGACAATTTCAATGTCAAACCCACATTGCCTGCGGCAGCGGCATTGCCGAGGAACGGCTTCCAATCCCCGAGTCTCAAATCCGTGACAGCCAGGTCGAGCGTAGAATCCCCAGCTCCGCTGGCGCCCTTTCCCCAGGCCAGATTCATGGGCCGGGTCAGGCGCACGCTCAACAGCGGATTTCCGTTCTGCGTGCCCGCCACATTCAGCCCGCGGAGCAGCGCCGTCTGCGCCGGGCCGTCCACTGTGACGGCGTAGCTGGCATTGAGATTGAGCGTGGGCGTCGTTTGCCCCGCCCGTGTCAATTGCACACGGTCCGCGTCGAACCGGCCCGTGGCGCTGATGACGGAGCCAGCCTTGGTCAATTCGATGTCGTTGCTGGAACTGATTGTGGTTGTGCCAAAATCAATCCCGCCCGCGTCGCCGGCCAGATTCAACAATCGCCGGTCAATGCCCCGCAGTTCCACCTTCAGCCGGCCTTCCATTTTTTCCATGTCCAGCGGTCCGCTGACCGCCAGTTCGCCCAGCGGCGTTCCACCCCTTCGAAAATGCAGCAACGCTTGTTTGATTTGCGCCGGTGTCACGTCGCAATCCAGCACGGCGCTGAATCCGGAAAAATCAACGAACACGCCGGTGGCGCGCGAAACGTCCAGTCGCGTCTGGCCGGTGATAGGGGCGGGTTTCAAGTCAGCGCTCAACGTAAAATTGAAACTGCCATTCACCACGGCCTGCAAATGGCCCGCCCGACCGGTGGGTGGGTTGTGTTCCCTTTGCACGTAAGCACCCAACTGAAGGGTGCCGGGCTGCCCATTCTTCACTTTAGCCAGCGTCAGGTTCACATTCGCCACTTCTAGGGAATCGTAATGGCCCCCGGGGTAATTTTTAATCTTCCTGAAGGTGGCGTTGCTCATGGTGAACTTCCGTAAATCAATTTGCGACGGCTTCGAGGATTTGCCGGGCCGCGGCGGCTTGGATTCAGACGGCTTTTTCCCCGATGCCTTCAACGCGTCCCAGTTGCTGCTGCCGTCCGGGTTTTCGATCAGGTTGACCGTCGGCGACACGAGCGCGATTTCGGAGATGCGGGGGTTACCGCGGAGGATGCTCCAAAGGCTGTAACTGGCACGGGCTTCCAGCGCGGTGATGACCGGCTCCTGGCCTTTCGCCTGCACTTTCAGCCCGCGCACCGTGATTTTTCTGAACGGATGGACCGAGATGTCAGTGACGGTGACATCCGCGTGAATCGCGGCGCTCACGCGGGGCAGAATGACGCGTTTGATAAAACCGGAACTCGTCACGACCAGGTACGCCACCAGCGTCAAGATCACCAGCACCCCGGCAACCCATGCCGCAATCGGCAGCGCGCGCTGCACCCAGTTCCGCTCCTTTTCGATGGTCAGTGACGCAATCGTTGCCATAAGACGTTACCTTTTAACGGCCCAGGGCCATTGCGTTTCAGGAATGACCCCACTGCGGCCTCCGCCAGCCCTGGTTTTCTGTTATTACACTGTCATCACCGGATTATTCAATTCAAATCAAATCAGAAGTTCCCTTAAAAAACAGTACACGCCGTGCATTTTCGCTTTCCCCCTTCCAGCCAGCCAATATATTTTAAGCGTGATTGATACCGACGCAAAACTCGCCGCCTTCCTCCCCACGTTGAAATCCACGACCTGGCTGGCCCTCGACACCGAGGCCGACAGCCTGCACGCCTATCCGGAAAAAGTCTGCCTGATTCAAATCAGCACGACCGCCGGCGACGAATTGATAGACCCGCTGGCGAAAATAAATCTGGACCCTCTGCTCGATGCGCTGGCCGGCCACGAACTCATCATGCACGGCGCGGATTACGATTTGCGCCTGTTCCGCAAACATCACGAGTTTGTCCCGCGCGCCATTTTCGACACCATGCTCGCGGCGCGGCTATTGGGCGAACGGCAATTCGGCCTGAGTTCGCTCGTGGAAAAATATCTTGGCGTGAAACTGGACAAGGCTTCGCAAAAGGCCGATTGGGCGCGGCGTCCGCTCACCGAACGGATGGAAACCTACGCACGCAACGACACGCATCACCTCAAGCCGCTGGCCGACAAGCTGAAACTTGAACTCCAAAATAAAAACCGCTTGGGCTGGCATCAGGAATCGTGCGCGCGATTGATTGAGGAATGTTCGCAACCGACAGCCGTGGACGGGGATTCCGTCTGGCGCGTGAAAGGCAGCCATGCGCTGAATCGTCACGCGCTGGCCGTGATGCGCGAACTCTGGCAATGGCGCGAAACCGAGGCCATTGCCGCAAACCGCCCGCCATTTTTTATTTTGAGCCACGAAAAAATGGTCGAGCTGGCCGAGGCCGCCGTGGGGCGACAGGCGGTCGAACCGCTTTTGCCGCCGCGGATGTCGCCGCGCCGCCGCGACACCCTGGCGGTGGCCATCAAAGCCGGCCTGGCGTTGCCCCACGACCGGCACCCGGAAAAAGTCCGGCATCAATCCACCCGGCCGACCGAAACCGAGATGCGCCGATACCGCGAACTGGAAAAACGCCGCAACGCACACGCGCACAAGCTGGGCATCGACCCCACACTCATTGCCCCACGCGCCACCTTGGGGGATTTGGCACGGGATTGGAACAAGCACACGCCAGAATTGATGAACTGGCAGCGGGAGTTGCTGAAATGATGGCGCATCCCCGCCACCGTCAAGGTAGGGCGCGACACTTCCGCCGTCGTCCCGCAGGGCGGGACTATGGCGGGACAAGCCGTGCGCGCCGTGACTTTTTTATCCGCAAATTAACACGAATTTTCTTTTGCCGCACGTGTCAGGCCGGAGTCCAACAAAGGCGAAAAAGGTGCAAAATTATTTACCACGGACGTCACATTGAATGTTGGATATTCGCTTCTTTATTCATCCTTCACCTATCATTCCCCTCTCCCATCGGATGAACAATGGGTTCGAACACTGCCGGGTTCAGCTTCGCCAGCACCGGCGCGACCGCCGCGCGCAGCACCGGGATTGACCGGTAAAACAAACCCGCAATGACAATGCAAATGACGCCGCTCGCCGTCAACGTGACCGTCGTGCCCCATTCTGCGGCGAGGAAACCCGCCAGCAGGTTGCCCGCCGGCATGGTGCCCGTGAACGCCATCGAAAAAATGCTCATCACTCGCCCGCGCTTGTCATCGTCCACCAGCGTTTGAATCAGCGTGTTGCTCGACGCCATCAGCAGCACCCCGCCCATGCCCGTCAACGTCAGGCAGCCCAGCGACAGCGGCAGCCAGCGCGACAACGCGAAACCAATCAGCCCCACGCCCATTGCCGCGCCGCCGAACGCGATGATCCGGCCCAACCCGCGAATCGTCGTGCGCGAGCCGAGATACAACGCCCCGCTCACCGCGCCGACGCCCGAGGCCGACATCAGCCAGCCGAGCGTGCGCGCGTCGCCCAGAAACACATCGCGCGCGAAGATGGGCGTGAGCACCGTGTAGGAAAACCCAATCGCGCTCATGGCCGCCACCAGCCCGATCAACATCTTGATGGGCGCGAAACCAAACGCGTAACGAAATCCCTGCCGCAATTCGATCCACGGATGCTGCCGCACCTGTCGCACCAAACGTCCGGGCAGACGCATCGCGAGCAGCGCGGCGATGACCGCCACATACGTGAGGCCGTCCACCAGATAACACAGGCCCGGCCCGAATCCGGCGATGACGAACCCGGCGACGGCCGGCCCGATCAGCCGCGCGAGATTGAACAGCGACGAGTTCAACGCGATGGCATTGCCCAGATGCTCCTTGCGCCCGACGAATTCCACGACCAACGTCTGCCGCAACGGCATGTCCACCGCGTTAATGATCCCCTGCACCAGGCTCAGGATGACCAGATGCGGAATGCCGATCGTATGCGTGAGCGCAAACGCCGCGAGCGCGAAGGATTGGAGCATGGAACAAACCTGTGTGCCGACCAGCAGCCGGTGCCGGTTCACCCGGTCCACCCAGACCCCGGCAAACGGCGCGAGCAGAAAAATCGGGATCTGGCTGGCGAATCCGACCACTCCCAGAAGGAACGCCGACGAACTCAGATGATACACCAGCCATAGCGACGCCGTCTGCGTCATCCAGTTGCCGACCAGCGAGATGATCTGTCCGGCGAAGTACAGGCGATAATTCCTGGACGTCAGCGCACTGAATAATTGCGTCAACCGCATGGCCAAAATTAACCAAAAACCGTCCGGAGCGCATATCATTTAGCCGCGCATGTCGCGCTTGCTCAAATCGTCCTCGTTCCTTGGCGCGGCGAAGCATAGCGAAGATGGCTCAACTTTCAACTCTCAACCATCTGCCCTCAGTTCGTGTCACGTGTCACTTGCCACTTGTCACCCGTCTCGGTCGTGGCAAAATCGCGTCATGGCCGGCCAACAAGCTTGGTTCAAATTGTTCATTCAACGATGAGTTGGTTCAAATCATTTTGGAAAAGATTGACTGGGGTGCCGACGGACGCGCCAGGCGTCCATGTTCAAATCCGGAACAAGTCCATGCCGGGCGCGCCGCAAGTTCGGTATGCCGATGAACCCATGAGCAATTTTACGCCGCGTGCCCAGCAGGTGCTGGCACTCGCGC
Source organism: Verrucomicrobiota bacterium (assembly GCA_049510395.1). Lineage (GTDB taxonomy): Bacteria > Verrucomicrobiota > Verrucomicrobiia > Limisphaerales > UBA11358 > UBA11358. The sequence continues at coordinate 43,439 of JBEKYY010000011.1, read as the reverse complement.
GCATGGAAGCCAACCGCTTCAACCACAACTTCGTCGGCACCGAGCACCTGCTCTTGGGAATGATCAAGCTTGGACAAGGCACAGCTGTGAACGTCCTTGGAAGGATGGGAATTAATCTCGAAACGGTTCGCGACGCGGTTAAAAACCAGGTGGGTACCGGTCCGGACCAGGAGAACCACGGCAGTGTTTCCTACACGCCGCGCGTAAAGATAGTCCTGGCGCTGGCCGTGAAAGAAGCCAAGCGGCTGAATCATACCTATGTCGGAACCGAACATATTCTCCTTGGCTTGCTGGCCGAAGGCGACGGGGTCGCTGGTAAGGTGTTGAAAAATCTTGGACTGGACCTTGAACAGACGCGACAGGAAATTCTGAAAGAACTCGATCCCAACTTCCTTCCTGCCGCGGACGGACCAGAACCTCGCCTCCAACTCCGAACTCCCAGTTCCCAACTCCCAACTTCGTCCCCGCCGCAAGGTGAAGCCGTGGATACCAGCAAGCGATACGATATTTATTGCACCGATTCGAGTCAGGGAGTGACGGTCTATCGCAATGCCCGTTTCAAAGGCATCAAGCACCTGTATCCAAAATCTCAGTACGACGCTCTCTCAGGATTCGTGGAACTCGAGCAAAGCAATGGCCAGACAATCTTTGTTTCCAGAACTTCCATCATCCGATTTTGCGAACCTGGTATAAAACCAAACCTGGAGAGCGCCCCCGACAAAGCTACATAAAAGACTTTGTCTCGCGCAGTTGGAGTTGGACCGCTTGTCTTCGTTTATAAGCGCCAATCAGCGGAAATAAGCGGTTCAAAACTTCGCGTCTTTGCGTCTTTGCGTGAGGAAGTTTCCGCAGTTTTAAATCCGTGTCCATCTGTGGCTAAAATGGTTTTGCGTCTTTTGTGCCTTTTGGCAGCTGAAATTGTGGCGTCTTGGCGGTTAATCGACTCGCGGCATGGAGTTGACTCGCGGCCATCGGTTCGTTATCAAGTCCGCGGATTTCCGTGGCAACCTTGAAATGTCCGGCTCGATGCCGGGAGAAGACACACGATGCAAACAGTTCTGCCCTCAGAGTTCAAACGCGGCATGGTCCTGATGCTGGACGGCGCTCCGCAGTTGGTGGAGGAGTTCCATGTCAGCGGCACGGCCCAGACCAAACACAAGCTGCACACGCGGCTGCGCCATCTGAAAACCGGCCGCCTGACCGACCAAACGTTCCCGGATGGCGAGCGCCTGCCGATCGCCGACGTGCAACATCGCCGCGTCCAACTCAGCTATGCTGACGGGAAGGATTTCGTCTTCTCCGATGTCGAATCGTTCGAGGAATTGACCCTCAGCGCCGGGCAGATCGGCGACCGCCGCTGTTTCATCAAGGAAAACGTGGAGTACCGCGCCCTGTTGCTTGACGGGCGCCTGCTGGACATTGTGCTGCCGCCGAACGTGACGTTTGAAGTGGTGGATACCGCTCCGCCCGTCAGTGGCGGTTCCGACGCCACATGGAAACCCGCGCGCCTCGACGCCGGTCTGGATATCATGGTTCCGCTGTTCATCGCTCCCGGCGAAAAAATCCGCGTGGACACGACCGAACGGAAATACGCCGGACGCGAAAACGAAGGAAAGAAGTAACGTGTTCGGCTTGAAGGCCGCCGCTAGGAGCCAGCAGTCAGGAGTCAGTGGTCAGTGACGACGGCAGGGAAAGCGAACCGCTAATCTTCACTAATCAGCGCTGATGAGCGGAGATAAGCGGTTGGATTCTCTGTGTTCTTTGCGGCAAAAACAATTTGCGTAAAAGATTACGCAGGTGGGATTTTTTTCCGCTCGGCGCTGTTTGGCTCCCGGAAATCGCTGAGCTTGCCCTTTTTGAAGGTGCCATCCGGGAGCTTCAACGTGATCTCCGGCGGCCAGCCGGCCTTGGCCTCAATCACATTTTCCACCACGCCCATCGCGCGGGAAATTCGGTGGACCATGGTTTCGCCGAGATAACCCGCCCCGGTTTCCGGTACTTTGGCTTTGCTCATGGCATCGAGAGTATGCGGAAACGCCATAAAGTGACAAGCCGTCTTCTCCCGCATTGCGGGCTCCCGTCGTCGCTGGGCTTTGGTGCGGCAAGTCGACGCGCCGTGGTGGCGAGTGACACGCGGCGGACGTTGCGCGTCTTCGTGTGTTTAGCAGTTCTCGAGGGCGAGGACGATTTCAAGCCAGTCTCTCGCGCTGGCTTATGCCACTGCGGGGACGGTTTCCACAACCGGGCTGGCTTCGCCAAATCCCTTGCCCCGGCCGTGATCCATGTTGATGAATTGTTTCGTCTGGGAGATGTAAAAGACGATGTTGAATTTGCCAATCGGTTCTTTTTTCGCAACCTGAAAGGCTGCTCCGGTTGCCCCAAAGTTTTTGCCTTCGGATGCTTTTTTTGTCCAGTGGTTGTCGTTGGTTAAATATTCCAGCTTCTCGGCGTCTTCAATCAGGATGTTCATGAACGGAAATGTTAGCACACTTTTCCGAATCACAAGCATTCAAACTGACATATTTCACCCGCCCGGCGGGTGACAAGTGGCGAGTGGCAGGTGACAAGTGACAGGATAAAGTCAGGGAACGACGGCACGCCGTCCCTCCCAAAAACAATTCGCGTCAACCTTTTTCTATTCCAATCCCACCGGACGGCGCGACGCTTTTTTGTCGGAATGATGGGATTTGTCGGCAAGCATCCGGTTTTTCGCCCGGCGGCTGCGACGGCGTTTCTGGCGGCGGATTTTCTCAATACGGGCGCGCTCGGCGTCCACGTAGCCGCGTCTCAGCGCTTCCACCTTGTCGAGCAACAGGCGGCGGGCAATGAAGCGGTTGAGTCCCTGCTGGCGGGTGGCCTGACATTTGACCTGCAGGCCGGTCGGACGGTGGAGCAGCATGACGCAAGTGGAGGTCTTGTTGACGTTTTGGCCGCCGTGGCCGCCGGAGCGGACAAAGGTTTCCTCGATATCGGCCTCACGCACGCCCAGTGCGGCCATGCGTTGCGTGAGTTGGGCCTCCTTTTCCGGGCTGACGGGGAACGCGCTCATGGCGTCAGCGTAGCGGGCAGCCCCTTTGTCCCGCAATGGGAAAGGCAGCTCCATTAATGACTTGCATTACGTGTTCAACGATGGTTTAAGTAAACCATTCTCAGAACAGGTGTATGAAAATTTGCTTTTTGCCGCCGCCGATTGTCGCCTGTGTATTGTTGTCATTCAGCGTCGACGCAACGGTGCATTATGTGGACTTGAACTGCACCAATCCGGTGTCGCCTTACACCGACTGGAGCACCGCCGCGACAAACATCCAGGATGCCGTTGATGTTACAATAAATGGTGATCGGGTGTTGGTAACAAATGGCATCTATCAATTCGGCGGGCGGTTTATTTCCAGTTTATCCAATCGTGTTGCCATCACAAAGCCAGTGGTTGTCCAGAGTGTTGGCGGCCCTCAAGTAACTGCAATTCTCGGAAGAACCGGCAACAGCGGGTCATCAATTCGTTGCGCTTACCTGACCAACGGCGCAGTGTTGTCTGGCTTTACCCTGACCAATGGAGCGATGTCATCCGAGCAGGGACAAGGCCCCGCAACACAGGGTGGTGGAGCTTATTGCCAGTCGGCGGCCGCCTCATTGACCAATTGCGTCATAACGAGCAATTCCGCCGCATACGGCGGCGGCGTCTATCAAGGAACGCTGAACAATTGTGTGTTGAGCGGCAATAAGGCCGCTTCCGGTGGCGGGACATACCTGGCCATACTTAATAATTGTGCAGTCGTTGGCAATCTTGCCACCTCCGGCGGTGGCGCTTCGCTGGGAACGCTCAACAATTGCACATTGACTGGTAATTCAAGCACGTCATCTGGCGGCGGTTCCTTAAGCAATACCCTTAACAATTGTATTGTGTATTACAACAACGCGCCGAGCGGGTCGAATTATTCCAGATGCATTTTGAACCAGTGTTGCACGATTCCATTTCCTGCCAGCGGCACGAACAATTTTGTTGCCGACGCTGAACTGGCTGGCGCCTTTCATATCAGCGCTGCATCGCCCTGCCGGGCTGCCGGCAACCCCGGCTATATCAGCGGCACGGATATTGACGGCGAGCTGTGGGCAAATCCGCCATCCGTCGGCTGCGATGAATATCGAACCGGCAGCGTAACCGGCCCGCTCAACGTCAGCATCACCGCAAACTACACGAACGTGGGCGCGGGATATGCAGTAAAGCTGACCGGCACGATTAACGGACGGGCGTCGGCAAGCGTGTGGGATTTTGGGGACGGTGTGGGGCTTGGTAACCGCCCCTACGCGAGCCATGTCTGGACCAATGGGGGAAACTACACGGTAGTGTTGACGGCGTATAACGAAGATTGTCCGGGTGGAGTCAGCAATACATTGACGATGTATGTGGCCGGACAGCCGGTTCACTATGTGTCACTGAACAGCACTAATCCGGTCGCGCCTTACACAAACTGGGAGACAGCCGCCTTGGACATTCAGTCGGCGGTGGATCAAGCCGTATTACCCGGAGAATCGGTGTTGGTTTTCAACGGGGTCTATCAAACCGGCGGGAGGATGGTTACCTACGGATCGACAACAAACCGTGTGGCGGTCGAGCGGGCCATCAGGGTGTCCAGTGTCAACGGGCCCGACGCAACCATTATCCAGGGACAACGGGGTGCCGGAGGAGGGATTGGCGACGGCGCGGTACGATGCATCTATCTGGCCAGTGGTGCCGTGTTGGAAGGCTTCACGTTGAGCGGGGGAGCAACAACCTCGTATGACATCGGCGGTGGAGTTGATTGCGCATCAACTACTGCCGTGTTGACTAATTGCATTCTGGTCTACAATTACGCTCTGCTCGGCGGCGGGGCTTACTATGGCACGCTGAACGACTGCATTTTGCGATACAATTCAGCCTACTATTACGGCGGTGGGACCTATCAATCCATACTCAACAACTGCATCGTGACGGGCAACGGCGCTGTCAAAGACGGCGGCGGGACATCCTATGGGGTGCTCAACAACTGCATTGTGACGACCAATCGGGCTGAGGGTTCCGGCGGCGGGACTCGCTACAGCACGCTCAACGATTGCATCTTGCGGCGCAATTCGGCCGAGTACGGTGGCGGGGCTTATTACGGCACGCTGAACAACTGTACCTTGGCGGACAATTACGCTTATTCCTATGGCGGCGGGACGTATCAAAGCACGTTGAATAACTGCATTGTCTATTACAATAACGCAGACAGCAGCCCGAATTACTCCAGCAGTACCTTCAACTATTGTTGCACCACACCAAACCCTGGTGCCGGGGCCGGCAACATCACCAACGTGCCGATGTTCGTCGATCGAGCCGGCGGCAACCTTCGATTGCAATCCAACTCACCCTGCATCAACGCCGGCAACAACGCCTATGTCACCGTCATGACCGATCTCGATGGCAACCAACGCATTTCCGGCGGCACGGTGGACATTGGGGCGTATGAATTCCAAAACCCGGCTTCGGTGATCTCCTATGCCTGGCTCCAGCAATACAGTCTAACCAATGATGGCGCGGCGGATTACGTGGATGCCGACCACGACGGCCTGAACAACTGGCAGGAATGGCACACCGGCACCGTTCCGAACGACCCAGCCTCCTTGCTGAAAATGCTTGTGCCAACCAATAGCATTACCAGCACGACCATCACCTGGCAAAGCGTCAGTGGCATGAATTATTTCATCCAGCGGAGCAGCGACCTTGGAGCACAGCCACCTTTCTCAACGATTCAAAGCAACATCACTGGCCAAGCCGGCACGACGAGTTACACGGACACCACAGCTACGAATGGTGGTTCGTATTTCTACCGGGTGGGTGTTCCTTAGCAAAGTAGCGCAGGCGTCCCGCCTGCCAGCCGCGTATAATCAGGGTGTTCTTGCAGGCGAGACGCCTGCGCTACCTCACCACTTCAAACGCAAAGCTCTTGGGCTGAACTGCAACGAATCCAATCTTTTTATTGAATAAATGCAGGTTAATTGATAATCTTCCAATAATTCCAGAAAGGGTATCCATGAAACGACCGATTTTGCAACTGACAGCCATTTGTTCCCTGGCTTTCACGCTCAACTCATCCGCTGCGGTGCTTTATGTGGACTTAAACAGCACCAATGCCACTCCGCCCTACTCCGGCTGGAGCACCGCGGCGACAAACATTCAAGATGCGGTTGATGCTGCGGTAAACGGCGACAAAATCCTCGTGAACAACGGTGTTTACCGTACTGGTGGACAGATAACAGCGAGCGATCCGAATCGAGTCGCGGTGACGAAACCCGTGACCATCCAAAGCGTCGCGGGGCCGGAGTCAACCTCCATTGATGGCGAAGGTGAGGTGCGTTGTGTCTATCTTGCCAGCGGTGCGATGCTGGCGGGGTTTACACTGACCAACGGACTGGCAAACGGCAGCGGCGGGGGAGTGTGGTGTGAAGCACTGAGCTCGGTTGTGTCCAACTGTGTCCTCGTCGGCAACACGACTTATGGAGAGGGCGGTGGCGCGACCGGGGGTACTCTGAATGACTGCACTTTAACCGGAAACTACAGCTATTACGGCGGCGGGGCGCAAGCATGCACGCTAAACATTTGCACGTTGCGCAACAACGTGGGCAGCACAGGAGGCGGGGCAAACAACTCGATTCTGAACCGTTGCATCCTGTCGGGTAATTCTACTTATGACGGCGAAGTTGTCGGCACCGGCGGGGGCGCCAACGGCAGCGTTTTGAATAGCTGCACCCTTTATGCCAATTCGAGCTCCTATTCTGGTGGCGGTGTGAGTGGGAGCACGCTGAACAATTGTACGATCACGGAAAATTCCGCTCTGTATGCAGGTGGAGCCAACACCAGTGCATTGACCAATTGCATCGTTTACGACAACGATGCCTCTTGGGCAGGAAGCAATTACCTGGACAGCGTCTTCTATTTCTCCTGTGCGACGCCTGTTCCCGGCGGCTTGGGCAACACGGATGCCGAACCGCAACTGGCCGATTTTAGTCATCTGGCCGCGTCGTCTCCATGCCGGAGCGCCGGGGTCGTGGCGCAGGGTATGGGTGTGGACATTGATGGCGAAGCCTGGGCGACGCCACGGTCAATCGGTTGTGACGAATATCACTCCGGCGCGATTACCGGTTTATTGAGTGTTACGATCCAAGCGGCTCATACCAACGTAGCCACGGGCTTCATGGTGGACCTCAGCGCGCAAATCAGCGGGCACGCGAGCGAAAACCGATGGGATTTCGGAGACGGAACAATAGTCAGCAACCAGCTCCGTCTCTCGCATGCGTGGGTGGTGGCGGGAACTTATCCAACAACATTCACGGTTTACAACGAGAGCAATCCCGACGGGTTGAGCGCCACTGTGATGGTCTATGTTTTGACACAGCCAATACATTATGTGGCCCTGCTCAGTACCAACCCGGTGTCGCCGTATGTTTCGTGGGCCACAGCAGCGACAAATATTCAGGATGCGGTTGATGCCGCTGCCGTTGCAGGCGCAGTCGTGCTGGTTGGTGACGGTGTTTACCAAACCGGTGGGCGCGTAGCGTACGGGGCGATGACGAATCGGGTGGTAGTGACCAAAACGCTCACGGTGCAGAGCCTTAATGGTCCGCTTTTGGCGGTAATTCACGGGAATGGGCCTGTCGGCGACGGCGCAGTGCGCTGCGCGTATTTGACCAATGGCGCGACACTGGTGGGGTTTACGCTGACCAATGGGGCGACCCTGAGCTCAGGTGATTGGACCTATGAGCGCAGCAGCGGCGGTGGCGTGTGGTGTGCGTCTGTCAGTGAGGTCTTGTCCAACTGCGTTTTTGCCCACAATCTAGCCTCCAACGCTGGCGGCGGGGCTTATCAGGGCACCTTGAACAACTGCACCTTCGTCGGCAATACGGCTGGTGAAGGCGGGGGAGCGTTCCTCAGCATTCTGAACGATTGCAGTTTCCTGAGCAACTCCGCCAGTTTCGGCGGCGGATGCAGGCAGGCAATCGCGAGGAATTGTACCTTCACCAATAACGTCGCGTCGTATTGGGGCGGTGGTGCACATAACAGCACTTTGGATAACTGCACGTTTTCGAAAAACTCTGCTGAAGACGGTGGTGGAGCGATCTACGGCACATTGAACAACTGTATGTTGGCCACGAATTCTGCAAGTTATGGCGGTGGAGCATGCGCAGCGACACTGAATTATTGCACGTTGATCGGCAATTCGGCAACTTACCATTCGGGAGACTCCTATAGTGGATATGGGGGAGGCGCGGATTCGTGCTTATTAAACGACTGTTCGCTGAGGAGCAATTCCGCGTTCAGGTATGGTGGCGGAGCTTCCTATTCAACGCTTAACAACTGCACATTGACAGGTAATTCCGCATCTTCCTACGGAGGCGGAGCGTATTCCGGCGCACTCACCAATTGTATTGTCTATTTTAACACGGCGCCAATTCTGCCGAACTACTCGATTTGCACTCTGAACCACTGTTGCACCACGCCGCAACCTACGAACGGCTTGGACAACATCACTAACGCGCCATTGTTTGTAAACCAGGCGGGCGGCGACTTCCATTTGCAATCCAACTCCCCCTGCATCAACGCCGGAGACAACGCTTATGTTACCGGTACGAACGATCTTGATGGCAACCCGCGTATCAAGGGCGGCACGGTGGACATCGGCGCTTATGAATTTCAAACTCCGACCTCCGTCATCTCCTACGCCTGGCTCCAGCAATATGGTTTGACCAACAATGGCTCGGCGGATTACGCGGATGCGGACCACGACGGCATGAACAACTGGCAGGAGTGGCAGGCGGGCACGGTGCCGACCAACGCGCTGTCCGTGTTGCGCCTGTCCAGCCCGACCCGTAACGGTTCTGGCTTGGTGGTGACCTGGCAGAGTGTCAGCACCCGGGCTTATTTCATCGAACGCAGCATCAACCTCGGCGTACCCGGGTCATTTCTGACCTTGGCCACCAATATCGCCGGCCAGCCGGGCACGACGAGTTTCACCGACACATACGCCCTTGGTTCAGGACCGTACTTCTATCGTGTGGGCATCTGGACCAGTGCGTACCAGGTGCGAACGGCGGCGTCCATCATCCCTTTCACCTGGCTGCAGCAATACAGCCTGCCCACCGACGGCTCGGCGGATTTCGTGGATACTGATGGAGACGGCATGAACAACTGGCAGGAATGGCGCACCGGCACCGTTCCGAACGACCCAGCCTCCTTGCTGAAAATGCTTGTGCCAACCAATAGCGTTTCCAGCACGACCATCACTTGGCAAAGCGTCAGTGGCATGAATTATTTCATCCAGCGGAGCAGCAACCTTGGAGCACAGCCATCTTTCTCAACGATTCAAAGCAACATCGTCGGACAAGCCGGCACAACGAGTTACACGGACACCAACGCGGTCGGATTGGGGCCGTTCTTCTATCGCGTCGGGGTGCAGTAAATTTGGACTGCGCGGACATGTCCGCGCATTCAAAGCGGCGACATGTCGCCGCACTCCACATCACCTCACCACTTCAAACGCAAAGCCCTTCAGATATTGCGTTTCGGGAATCATCGGGATGACGGGATGATCCGGGCTTTGGGAATACGTGGCCACGCGGCGCAACACGCGGCGCGTATCGTAGGCGGCGGAGAGAATCACGTCCAGGAACGTCACCGTGTCCACGTGATGCGAACAGCAGAATGTCGCCAGTGTACCGCCGGTTCTGAGCAGCTTGAGCGCCCGCAGATGGATTTCCTTGTAACCGCGCAGGGCGTCGGGCACGGATGCGCGATTGCGCGTGAACGACGGCGGGTCGAGGACGATTAGATCGAATTTGGGAACGACTTTCTCGTGCGGCTTGACGGCGGTGTTGGCTTTGAGCCAGTCGAAAACATTTACAACCTCAAACGAACATTTTTCCGCCAAGCCGTTGGCCGCGGCGTTGCGAGTGGCCGCAGCGATGGCATCGGCGCTTTGGTCAAGCATGTGGACATGCGCCGCGCCCGCGCGCGCCGCGTGCAGACCGAATCCACCAAGAAAACTGAAACAATCCAAAACCTGCGCGCCTCGGGCAAACTGCGACACGGCCTGATAATTCACCTGCTGGTCGAGATACAGCCCGGTCTTGTGGCCGCCGACCAGGTCGGTTTCAAACTTCAAGCCGTTTAAATTCACTGAGACGGGTCCAGCCAGCTTCCCGGCCAGGATTTCATTGGCCTCCGCCAGCCCCTCAAACTTGCGTGTCGCCACGTCGCTGCGTTCTAGGATGGCGCGAAGGGGACGAAAACGGCCAGGCACCTCCTCTCCCCGCCCCTCTCCCCCGCTCCCAGCGGGGGAGAGGGTGTCCGAAGGACCGGAGAGGGGGCGTTCCAATTTTGTACCGGAGAAAATCTTTTGCAGTGCGGCCACGATTTGCGCTTTCCGCTTGTCCATGCCGAGCGACGAAATCTGTACCACCAGCACGTCGCCGTATTTGTCCACGATGAGGCCGCTGAGAAAATCGCTCTCGGCGTTGACCACGCGGAACGAGGTCGCGCCGGGCAGATGCTTCTGCCGGACGGCGAGCGCGGCGCGAATGCGTTCTTCGAAAAACTTTTCATTCACTTCGATGCGCTCCGGCGACAGGACGCGGACGTTGATTTTGGATTTGGAATTGAAAAACCCGACGCCGAGAAATCGCTGGCGGTGGTCCTTCACCTGGACCAGTGCGCCATCGTCAACGGGCGTGGTGAGCCGGAGAATTTCGGTGTGATAGATCCACGGATGGCCGGCCACGATGCGGTCGGCCTCTCCTGGTTTTAGTAAAACAGTCGGTAACGAATCCATAGTTTGTAAACAGTTTGGTTCGGAGGGCGGAGTTCATCTCTCCGAACGTGGCACAGATAAAACCAAAATCCGGGGCGCGGGGAAAGCAATTACGGCATCATCACGCGATAGTATCGCTCCGGGCTGGTGGCCGCCGGGTCGATCACCATCCAGAGGCCATTGGTGCCGGCGACGTTGGTGGCGAGGTTGAACCAGGTGGCGGTGGTGAGGTTCGTGGCGAATTGCACCACGTATTCGTGGTTCGGGATGCCCGCGAGGGAAAGCGTGTTGGAGTTCGGGCCGGGGATGCCGTACCACAAGCACACCACCGAACAGTTGGTGACGGCTTCGATGACGTGGATTTGAACGATGCCGGTGGCGTTGCCACCATGGCTGTCGCTGACGGTGTAAGTGAACTGGTCATCCACGTTGCCGCTGTTGGGATAGAAAATCGTGGTGGCGTTGGTCGTCAACGTTACGCCGTTGGTGGTGGTGAGATTGATGCTGGCCACGGTCAACGTGTCCAGATCGGCATCAGTGTCGTTGGTCAGCAAACTGGCGGTTGGGATTTGCAGGGAGGTGGATTTCACGCGGCAAAAGCTATCCGTGCCCGCGACGGGCGGATAATTGGTGGGCAATGAAACCGTGGTCAACAAAATCGCCGCCACCGTGGCGTCCTCGCGGCCGTAGGTGAACAGGTTCCCGCCTGGCGAATGGACAAAGCAGGACACGCGGAAGGTCTCCTGCGTGAAGGTCTGGCTCACGCCGCCGTTCGTAACGTTCCACAGCTTGATAGCATTTGGGGCGGCGGCGGCGAGCGTGCCACCGCCAGGCGAAAAGGCGACGAAGCCGACTGTGTTGGTATCCGTGCCGAAATTCCGCGCCGAACCATCCGCGACGCTCCAGAGGGTGAGATTGTTCGTACCGCTGCTGCCGGCGGCCACGGTGTTACCGTCGGGCGAGAACGCGACGGATTCGGTGTTGTTCGAATAGCAGGCGAAGGCTCGAACGAGGCTGCCGTTCGTGACGGCCCAGACTTTGACGGTGCTGTCGGTGTTGGTGGAACTGGACCGGCGGCCGCCGGAGGCGAGCCGGTTGCCGTCAGGCGAAAACGCCAGCGCCGTGACACCGTTGGATTGCCCGTCGAGCGTGCGTAGCAGCGAACCGTCGGCAGCGTTCCACAATCGAATGACCCGTTCGTCGCAGTCGCCGCCGGATGCCAGCGTGACGCCGTCGGGCGAGAAGGCCAAGGCCATGACACCGTTGGTGTGGGCGGCGATGGTGCGCAGCAATGTACAGTCGCTCAAGCGCCACAGCTTGATGGTGGAATCCAACGGCCCGCCACTGGAGGCCAGCGTGACGCTGTCCGTGGCAAAGGCGATGGCGCTGACGCAACCGGTGTGGGCGGAAGGCAGCGTGCGTAGCAACAGGCCGTCCACCGCGCGCCGGACCTGGATGGATTGATCGTTCGCAGCGGTGGCGCAGAGCAATCCATTGGGCGAAACGGCGATAGCCTTTACCAGGTCGGTATGCGCGCCAAAACTCTGGATGGGCGAACCGTCCGCAGCCGACCATACACGCACGGAATTGTCCTGGCCGCCGGAGACGATGCGCGTGCCGTCGGGCGAGAAGGCCACGGCGGTGACAGCATCCGCGTGGCCGGTGGCGGTGGCAAGACAGGCGCCATTGGTGGCGTTCCAAAGTTTGACGGTCTGATCCTCGCTGCCGGAGGCAATCCGTTTACCGTCCGGCGAGAACGCAACGCTCGTGACGCCGCTGGAATGACCGGTCAAGGTCACGACGCAGGTCCAGGTATTGGTGGACCAGACCCGCACGGTGCCGTCGAGGCTGGCGGACACGAGCCGGCTGCCGTCGGGCGAAAAGGCGACGGCGGTGACGTTGCTGGAATGAGCGGTATTGGTGCTCCAGACCTGGGTATAGGCGGAATTCCAAACGCGCACCGTGCTGTCCTCGCAGGCCGAGACGAGCAGGCCGCCGGCGGAAACAGCAATACCCAACACCGGTGCGTTGATTTCCTGGGAAATGAACTTGTTGGTGGTGTAACCGGATTTCGAGGTGAGCATCGTGCCGTTACTGACTTGGTGCACGTAATTGCTGCCGCTGGAAACGCTGGAGGCGAGCTTGGCACCATCGGCGGAAAAGGCCACGGAGGTGATCTTGCCGTAACGGTTGGTCAGGCTGCCCAGAATGCCGACGTTGGTGGCCGCCCAGCCGTTGGTGGCCTGCCAAATCCACACCACGCCAAGGCCGTTGCTTATGCCGCCGGTGCCTATTTGGGCATATCCGCCGGCGTAGGTGCCGATGGCGAGTTTCGTTGCGTCCGGCGAGAAGGCGAGCGTGGTGGCTTGATACGGTTGCGTGGTGAGCGTCCGCACCAACGTGCCATTGGTGGTCCACAGCTTGACTGTGGCGTCGTCGCTGGCCGAGGCAATGAGCGAGCCGTCGGCTGACCAGGAAACGGCGTTGACCCTGGCGGCGTGACCGCCCTTGAGCCAGAGCAGGGAATTGGTGGAGGATTGCGCGTTGGCCGGCCATAGCGATGGCACCAGCAAGCCCGCAACAAATAGTGCGCCCCGCCCGCGACGCTGGAATTTCACTGTTCGCAGGCAGAAGATTTGCGTCGGGAAAGAAAGCGGGTTCACGTCCTTCTATTCTTTTGGATTCGCCCGGATGTTGGACAATTGACTGCCGTTGATGACGCCGGAATTCGCGGTAAAATTGACGATATTTCCGGCGATGGGTTCGCCGAGGATTTCAATCTTGCTGATGTCCCATTCACCTAGGTCGGCCTGACTGCAATAATTCAGGTAGGCGGGGAAAGTTGGCCGATCCATGGTGCCCGGAGTCGTGGATTTGGTGGTGTAATAACTGGTGTACCAGGCGTCGCCCCCCATCAATTTCACGGCCACCCGATCCGCCGCAACGTAGTCGAACGACACGAGTCCCAATTTCTGCACGGCGGCTGCGGTGCCGCCCGAAGGGCCTTCGCCTTGCATGCCCTGATAGCCATCAATCACCGAAAGGTGCGGATGGATGCCGTTGATTTTGGCCATGCGATAGATGTTGTCGTTGAGAAACTGGCAGTTGCTCGTGTCTTCCCCGTGCATGCCGGGCGTCTTGTTGAACTTGGTGCCGCCGGCTTGTCCCCAATAAAAGCCGGGATCCACCATCGGCGAGCCCATGACGACGTTCTTGAGACTCACGGTGGCCACGGCGTTGTTGTGGGTCTTGATACGCGGGCAGGAGATGATGAAATTGTTCGGGTTGCGCAGCAGTTTGGAAACGCGAATGGGCCAGAGCGTGGTGTCGTTCTTCCAGACCTGCACCACATCCGCGCCTTCCTGGTTCAGTTCCACCAGCTTGACCGGATATTTGTTCAACAACCGGTAATAGCCCATCATTTCGAAAGCCTCCATCGTGTTGCGCGGATTCGATTCGGCGATGATCACGTCCGTGCGGCCGATGGACTTGAGAAATTCCAGTATTCCCTCCAGCCAGTCCACGTGCGTGTCGGCCAGCGCTTTGACGTCGTTGACCACGTTGGGCTTGACGATGATCTTCTTGTTGATGACGGCCTGCGCGATCTGTTTCTTGAAAAATTGCATCGCGCGGAAGGCGTTGTCGGCGCGATCGTCGCCCTTGGTAATGGCCACCCGGCTGGTAAACGTGTCGGCGCGGGCAACGCCTTCCAGCGACGCCAGCCGCCAGGCCGTCGCCACGCCAGCGGTGCCCAGGATTGACCGTTTGAGGAAATCCCGGCGTGAGGAACGACTGTGCTTCATTTAACCGGTGGGTTGGTTTGCCAGCAATATCACATGGCTTGGTCGACAATTCAAGCGCCTTAACCGGAAAAACCGTCCCGCCACCGGTCGGGGGAGGAATGATTATGATTGCAATTATTTGCTTGAATCACGCGCGGAAGAAGCGGATAAAGGTGTCAAACTTATGAAATCCAGCGGCACAGTCAGCGCGGTGTTGCATCACAAGGGATCGAAGGTTTGGTCGGTCCCGGCGGAAGCCACCGTCTTCAAAGCCATAAAAATCATGGCGGACAAAAACATCGGCGCGTTGCTCGTCATGTCGGGCGGGAAACTGGCGGGGGTTTTTTCGGAGCGCGATTACACGCGTAAAGTCGCGCTCCAGGGAAAATCCTCCAAGCAAACCTGCGTGCGGGAGATTATTTCCAGCGAGGTCATTTCCGTCGGGGTGGGTCATTCCATCGAGGAATGCATGAAGCTGATGACCGACCACCGCGTGCGGCATCTGCCGGTGTTGGAAGGCGAAAAAGTCGTCGGCCTGGTCTCCATTGGCGACCTGGTGAACTGGATCATCTCCACCCAGAACGCGACGATTGAGCAGATGGCGCAATACATCTCTGGCGGGTATCCGGAGCACCCCAGTTGACCCGAAGCTCCGTCAGGAGCGGAACCTTTATAGAATTCAAGTCAAAGAATCTCAAGCCCCATCGAGGCGGCATATTTATCCCTCCTGACCTGTAAAACTAAACCGGCTGGCGCCCGACACGATGTCGCTCCTGACGGAGCTTGGTATTATTTTGTTGGGCGTGTTCTACAACGCAACGATTTCACCCCTACCGGGGTTGGTGAAGGGCACGGGGCGGGGAATATTTCACGACATCAGCGGTCTGATAAGAATGGTGGTTGTCTGAGCAAAGGCGTGACAATCCGGGCAATTACGGCTTAACTTGGCTGCGGCCTTTGTGCCCCTTTAATTCGTAAATTGAAAATCGTAGATCGTAAATGACCATGCGCTCCGACATCATTAAAAAAGGCTTTGAACGCGCGCCGCACCGCTCGCTGCTCCGCGCCACCGGCTCCATCGAATCCGAAGCCGACTGGGACAAGCCGTTCATCGCCATCTGCAACTCCTACACCGATTGCATCCCCGGTCACGCCCACCTGAACGAGGTCGGCGCCCTCGTCAAGCGCCTCGTGCGCGAGGCCGGCGGCGTGCCGTTCATTTTCAATACCATCGGTGTGGACGACGGCATCGCCATGGGCCATTCCGGCATGTTGTATTCGCTGCCGTCGCGCGAACTCATCGCCGACTGCGTCGAGACCATGCTCAAGGCGCATTGCTTCGACGGCATGATTTGCATCCCGAATTGCGACAAGATTGTCCCCGGCATGTTGATGGCCGCGATGCGCGTCAACATCCCGACCGTGTTTGTCAGTGGCGGACCGATGGCAGCGGGCATTGCCGAGCAAAAGGCAACGCACGAGGACCTCGTGTCTTATCTTCAGCCGGCCACCGGCAAGTCGGATTTGATTTCCGTTTTTAGGGGCGTCGCCGAACTCCAGGCGGGCAAGATTACGGAAGAGCAGTTGAAAAAGCTCGAACAGACCGCCTGTCCGACATGCGGTTCGTGTTCCGGCATGTTCACAGCCAACTCGATGAACTGCCTCTGCGAAGCGCTCGGCATGGCGTTGCCCGGCAACGGTACCATTCTGGCCGTCTCGAAGGAACGCGAAGCCCTCTACGACCGTGCGGCCCGCGCCATCATCAAGCTCGTCGAGCACGACCTCAAACCGCGCGACATCGCCACGCTCGAGGCGTTCGACAACGCGTTGATGCTCGACGTCGCCATGGGCGGCTCGACCAACACGGTTCTGCACACACTCGCCATCGCGCGCGAAGCCGGTATTCCCTACGACATCAAACGCATTGACGACATTTCGCGCCGCATTCCGTGCCTGTGCAAGGTCTCGCCGTCTTCGAACTACCACGTGCAGGACGTGCATCGCGCCGGCGGCATCCACACCATCCTCGGCGAACTCAAACGCATGGGGGTGTTGAACACGTCGTGCAAGACTGTCACTGGCAAAACCATCGGCGAAAACATTGACGAATGGGACCTCCGCTCTGAAAAATGCTCTGCCTGGGCCAAAACCGTGCGCGTTTCCGGCGCTTCGGCCATTGTGGTGGACCCGAACGACAAAATGGGGCAGGCAGCCCGCACCACCAGTGGCAATCTTGCGCCCAAGCCGATGCTGTTTTTCCCGGCCGATCCGGTGGCCATCACCTTGTGGCGCGATGCCGCTGCCTGGAACGCCGGCGATGTGGAGGCGCAACTGGTTTTGTTTGAC
Organism: Verrucomicrobiota bacterium; assembly: GCA_049510395.1. Lineage (GTDB taxonomy): Bacteria > Verrucomicrobiota > Verrucomicrobiia > Limisphaerales > UBA11358 > UBA11358. The sequence goes on along the minus strand of JBEKYY010000011.1, from coordinate 26,491 downwards.
CCGAAAGCGACGATGAAGATGCCTGACAGGCCCGCGTTGAAAGGGCATGACCTCCTGCGGCTGAACATCCAGCAACAACTCCAGGAATCGAAGGGCTTGGTCCGCGCCGAACTCGGCGAGTTCCGCAAGGAACCGGTGCTCCTGATGTGGCGCTACGAGAAAGGCGGTTCCCGCACGCCGTTCGGCATGGTCCGTGTCAAAAAAGTGAAGAACTGGGTCATCACCCGCGCCGAGTTTGACACCGACCCGAAGCATCTGGCCAAGGTCACGCCCAGCGGCCTCATGCCGTATGATTCGGCGTTCATGTTTGACACCAACGACTGCATCCGCACCAAGGACACTGCCTATACACCCGACGGCGGACTCTCGATTCTTTATGGCCAATTGGCGCCGGAAGGCAGCGTGGTCAAAACCGCCGGCATCAGCGCCGAGTTCAAGAAAAACTGCGGTCCGGGCTTTGTCTTTGAAGGTCCGTGCGTAATTTTCGAGAGTCAGGACGACGCCTGCACCGGCATTCTGGCCGGCAAGGTCAAGGCCGGCGACGTGGTCATCATCCGCAACGAAGGTCCGCGCGGCGGGCCGGGTATGCAGGAAATGCTTTCGCCGACGAGCTACATCGTCGGCATGGGTTTGGGTGACAAATGCGCGCTGATCACCGACGGCCGGTTCAGCGGCGGCACGGCGGGCGCGTGCATCGGCCACGTTTCGCCGGAGGCTGAGGAAGGCGGCCCGATTGGCTTGCTCAAGGCTGGCGACCGCATTCGTATTGATTTTCCGAATCGCAAGATTGACATCCTGGTGCCCGAAGCTGAACTGGCCGAGCGGAAGAAGGTGTGGCAGCCCGTGAAGCGTGACCTGACCGGCTGGCTGGCGCGTTACCGCAAGCTCGTGACCAACGCGAGCCAGGGCGGAATCCTGAGTGTGTAAAGGGTTTGTCCCTCGTGATACAACTTTAAATCTTCGGTGGGGCGAGCGTCCTCGCGAGCTGGCTCGTCAGTAGCCTCGCCCCACCAAGTCTGCTTTGTTTGCCGGAAAAAGATTGATTCCATGTCAGCGCGCGGCCAAAGTTTTCTGCTCCCGGCGGAGAGATGGCCGAGTGGTTGAAGGCACACGCCTGGAAAGCGTGCATACTCCAAAAGGGTATCGAGGGTTCGAATCCCTCTCTCTCCGCCAAAATTTTTCCAGGAAATATTTTGGCGAGATCTCGTCTTGTCAAAACCGTTTAAAACATCGAGTGAAGCTCGACAGAAAGAGATATTTTTTTTGTGAACCTTCCGACGAAGGCTGCCGCGCCCGGCAAGCCCAAAATCGTTCTCGTCCTTGAAATTTTTTCTGCGGAATTGACATCGCTCTTCTCTTTCCCTAACTTCTCAACGCAAAGACATGCGCTTTGCCCCGAATCCACGTTCGGGGATTTTTATTGTTTAATTGTCGGCAGGGTGGAGTTTCCCCACGCCGTCGCGCGGCGCGGTGAGGACACCGCGCCCTACCTGGAAATTATTTATGGCAAACACAATTTTGGTCGGCGCTCAATGGGGCGACGAAGGCAAAGGCAAAATCATTGACGTGCTGACGGAAGATGCGGACGTCGTCGTCCGCTACGCCGGCGGCAACAACGCCGGCCACACCGTTTTCATCGGCAAACAAAAATATGTTCTGCACTTGGTGCCGTCCGGCATCCTGCGCAAAAACAAACTGTGCGTCATCGGCAACGGCGTGGTCATTGACCCCGTCAGCCTCGTTGACGAAATCACCGGTCTGCGCAAGCTCGGCGTGAAAGTCGGCGACAACCTCGTCGTGAGCGAGACGGCGCACCTCGTCCTGCCGTATCACCGCGAACTGGACGCGCAGCGGGAAGTTCTCAAGGGCAAAAATAAAATCGGCACCACCAAGCGCGGCATCGGCCCAGCCTACGGCGACAAGGCGGCGCGCGTCGGCCTGCGCATGATTGATCTCATCCACCCGGAACGGTTCGAGGGAAAACTGCGTCTGCGCATCAAGGAAAACAACGAGGTGCTGCATGCGCTCGGCGCCAGACCGCTTTCCTTCAAGCAGGTCCATGCCGAATACCGGGCGGCCGGAAAATATTTGAAGCCGTTCGTCGCCAACACCGTCGTGCTGCTGCACGAGGCGGCGCGGCGCGGCGACAACATTTTGTTCGAGGGCGCGCAGGGCACGTTCCTCGACATTGACCACGGCACGTATCCGTTCGTCACGTCGTCGAACACCACGGCGGGCGGCGCGTCCACCGGCTCCGGCGTCGCGCCGAACAAAATGGACGACGTCGTCGGCGTGATGAAGGCCTACACAACGCGGGTGGGGGAGGGGCCGTTGCCAACAGAGAACGCCGAAATCGCCGACCTGCTGCACGCGATGGGGCGCGAATTCGGCGCGACGACCGGCCGCGCGCGCCGCTGCGGCTGGTTTGACAGCGTGGCCACGCGACACGCGACGATGGTCAACGGCATTGACGAAATCGCCGTCACGAACCTCGACGGCCTCGACACATTGGAAACGATCAAAATTTGCGTCGCGTATCATCACGGCAAGGCGCGTTACGATTTCGTTCCGAACGACGCGCAGACGCTCGCGGAATGCGAGCCGGTGTATGTGGAATTTGAAGGCTGGCGCAGTCCGACGGACAAGGCGCGCAAATGGAAGGATTTGCCCGCCAAAGCTCGCGCTTATTTGAAGGCGATTGCCGAATTGACCGGCGCGAAACTGGCGATTGTTTCCGTCGGCCCGAGCCGCGACCAGACGATTTTTGTGTAGGAAAACAGAGTGTTGGAGTGTAGGAGTGATGGAGTAATGAAAAGGCAGAAAACTCATTACTCCAATACTCCATTACTCCGTTTCTTTTGCATCGCATGAGCGCAACAGTCCATCTCAACCCCGAAGCCAAGGCTTCGCTGCCGCGGCACGTGGCAATCATCATGGACGGCAACGGCCGTTGGGCGAAGGCGCGCGGCCTGCCGCGCATCGAGGGCCACCGGCAGGGCGCGGAATCCGCGCGCACCATCATCCGCACCTCGGGCGAGCTGGGCATCAAATATCTCACGCTGTACGCTTTTTCCGCCGAGAATTGGAATCGCCCCAAGGACGAAGTGGATGCCTTGATGAAATATCTCATCCACTATCTCAAGACTGAAACGCCGGAGCTGAACAAAAACAACGTCCGGCTGGAAGTCATCGGGCAGATTTACCGTCTGCCGGAAAACGTGCAGGAACACCTCAAGAAATCCATCGGGACCCTTTCCAAGAACAACGGGCTCACGCTCGTCATGGCGTTGAGCTACAGCAGCCGCATTGAAATTGTGGACGCCGTGCGCCGCATTGCTGAGAAGGTCAAACGGGGCAAGCTCGACCCGGCGGACATCACCGAACAGGTCTTCACCCAGCATCTGTACACGCGAAATATTCCTGACCCTGACCTGCTGATCCGTACGAGCGGCGAGATGCGGGTGAGCAATTTTCTGCTCTGGCAGATTTCCTACGCTGAACTGGTCATCACGCCCACGCTGTGGCCGGACTTCCGCAAGCCGCAATTTTTTGCCGCGCTGGAGGAATACGCCCGCCGTCACCGGCGGTTTGGTGGGGTGTAAAAAAGCAGGAGCCGACGCAAGGAGGCTCTGTTCAAGGAAGAATGAGGAAAACCAATCACGCGGATTGAGCCGGTGACAGTCGTTTCTTAATTCTTCATTCTTCCTTCATTATTTGAAATGAGTCTCGTTACCCCGGCCCGATCCGCGAAATTCAGGCTGAGGCGGGCATCTTGTCACCCCCATCCTCGCCGAGCGTGGCGCGAATGGCGGCTAACAATGCAACACGGTCAATCGGCTTGGGGAAGAACCCCACCACTCCGATGGCCAAGGCGTTCTTCTTGTCTTTCGCCGACTTGTCCCCAGAAATGATGATAATGGGAATGTCCGCGGCTTCGCCCATGCGACGGAGCCATTCAATGATGAGAAACCCGTCCTGTAGCGCCCCGCCGACATTCGCCGCATCGGGCGGGAACAGGAGGTCAAGCAGGATCAAATCCGGCCTTTCCCGGGTAACAATGGTGGCAGCTCCCGGACCATCGGTGGCCGTGAACACCTGATAACCATTGGAGTTCAACACTATGGACAACGTTTTCAGAATGATCTGATCATCATCCACCACCAAAATCTTTTTGCCACTTGGAATGGCTTTCTCAGCATTCATAGGCTCGTGAAGTGCGCTTGAACTCAAAAAAAAGAGCTGCCGAGGTTATGGAATTTCTGCCTGTGCCGGACAAGCGGCAGAGGAGAGGGAAAGGGTTCGCTCTCATGATGATTTGAAACTGCGCGGGAGCGGCGCAGGTTTCAATAAAAATATTCAACAAAATTCTTATTTATTGGCGATGAATAAGCTCCAAATGGGGCGGGAAAGGCGAATGTAAAACAAACATTCTGGCTGGTCATCCCCACCTTTCCGCTTGTTTTGGGCGGTTACTCTGCTATTCAAACCGTCATGAGCAAAAAACTTGGATTCGTGGTATTGCTGTGCTTCGCCGGCTTGACGGTGCTGGTGGCGTCGCCAGCCGATCAGGAAAAGCTGGCCTCGGCCAACACGGCCTTCGCGTTTGATTTGCTGAAACAAATCACCCGGGAACAACCGGGTACAAATGTTTTCATTTCGCCTTTCAGCGTTTCGACCGTGCTGCAAATGGTGGCCAACGGCGCAGCCGGTAATACCAAGACGGAAATGCAACAGGTCTTGAAAACGGCCGGTTTGCCGGCGGAAACGCTGAATGCCACGGTCAAGGATTTGAATCAATCCCTGAATTCGCAAACCAACGTGATTTTGAATCTGGCCAATGCGATTTGGTATAAAAAGGGGTTCCACTTGAAACCCGCGTTTGTTTCCGACAACAAGAATTTTTTCTCGGCGAAACTGGCCGGCGTGGACTTCGGGAAACCCGAATCGGCCCAGACCATCAACGATTGGGCGGACACCAGCACGCACGGAAAAATTAAGAACATCGTCCAATGGCCGTTAGATCCATTGACACGGGTGATTCTGGCCAATGCCATTTATTTCAAGGGCAAGTGGGACCGGCCGTTTGACAAGCAGTCAACCAAAGACCGCGCATTCAACATCCTGCCCGGCGGGACGCCAAAGCAGGTTCCAACGATGTGGCAGCACGGGCACTTCAATTACCAGCAAGGCGACGGTTTTCAAGCTGTGCGGCTGCCTTACACGGGCGGACATTTGCAGATGTATCTCTTTTTGCCGGACACAAATTCCAGTCCTACAAAACTCCTGGCTGATTTGAATGCCGACACGTGGCGGGACAAAATCCTGCCAAAGTTTCAAGACAAGGCGGGAACGCTCGCCCTTCCACGATTTAAACTGGATTACGACGTTTTGCTCAACAAACCGCTGCAAGCATTGGGAATGCGGCAGGCTTTTGATTTTCACAGCGCAGATTTCTCGGCAATGGCCGATGAACCGCTATTTGTGAGCGAAGTGAAGCAGAAAAGTTTTGTCGAGGTGAATGAAGAAGGAACCGAAGCGGCGGCGGTGACAACGGGGACCATGCGCGCAACGGCGGTGTTCAGACCTGAAAAGCCGTTCGAGATGATTGTGGATCGGCCGTTTCTCTTCGTGATTGGTGACAACCAGACCAAATCCATTTTGTTCATGGGCGTGATATATGATCCGGCGGGGCGGGGAGGCGGGAGTTGAACAAAACGCGCCACCTTCCTTTTCCGTAGCGGCGACTCGGCAGAGCGCCGCCATTCTTCGGATTTCAGTCGGCACCGCGCAGAGGAGGAAACACCTTCACCTTTCCGCTTGTTTTGGGTGGTCACTCTGCTATTCAAGTCGCCATGGGTAATAAATTTCGGCTGGGTGTGCTGGGTTCCGGCAAAGGCTCGAACTTTGTCTCGATTGCCATTGGCTGTGCGGCTGGGAAAATTCCGGCGGAAGTCGCCATCGTCTTAAGCGATGTTGAAAGCGCGGGAATTCTGACCCGGGCGAGCGAGCGGAAAATTCCCGCGCATTTCATCCCGCCGGGGAAATTCCGCACGAAGCTGGACGAAGACGCCGAACGTGCGTTTGTTGCGGCGTTGCAAACGATACAGGTGGATTTGATCGTGCTCGCGGGATTCATGCGGGTGCTGAAGGACGGGTTTTTGCGCGCGTTCGAGGGACGCATCGTGAACATCCATCCGTCGTTGCTGCCGTCGTTTCCCGGTCTCGAAGCCTGGAAGCAGGCGCTCGATCATGGCGTGAAAGTGACAGGTTGCACGGTGCATTTTGTGGATGCGGGCGTGGATGCCGGCCCCATCATTGGACAGCAGGCGGTTCCGGTTCTGGACAATGACACGCCGGAGATGCTGCATCACCGGATTCAGGCCGCCGAACATGAACTTTATCCGAAATGCATCGCGGCCATTGCGCGTGGGGAAATTTCGGTGGTGGGACGACGGGTGATTCGAAAAAAGCAAATCAACCACGGATGAACACGGATAGACACGGATGGGGAAATGGATTGCAGGCGAACTGGAGTGTTGGGAAAAGCACATTGCTCCGGCACTCCAGCATTCCAATATGCCCCTTGTCCATCCGTGGTTAGAATATGAAATTCATTTCAATTTTTGCCGCCGTTTGCCTTGGCCTGCTGGCTGGTTGCGTCTCACACCGGGCGGTTAAACCCCCGGAGGAATCCAGCGCCATCCGGAAACTTGAGAGCCGGGACGATTTCAAAATCGAAATGGTGGTTTACGGCTATTTGCTGGAAAAACACCCTTGGGACAGCGGCGAATACACGGCGATTTTCCTCGAAGGCAGCGATGCCTGGGTGGCGGCGCTGATTCGGAAATTTCCAAATCGTGTTCCGCCCATCAAGCCGAGCAATCGGATGCAACTTCATCCGAACCAGACGCCGATTGACAAGGACACGGGCAAACCAGCGATGATCCTGAGCGCGAAAGCCATGGACCCGACGAACGATGTGTCCGAAGCCATCGGCACCTGGTACGCGGGCGAGGCGGTGTCGGGGCTGTGTGCCTTCGTGCTGGTGAAAGTAGATGGCGAGTGGACCATTCAAAGTGCGAAATAGAGCTGCGTTGACCTGGAAGAAATATTGAGAAAGAAGAAAGTGGTGTTTCCGCGCCGAAGTTGGCAGATTAATCGGGCTGCGCGCGGGAAGTAATCGTCGGAACGGTATTTGCACCTTTGCGCCTTCCGTTCGCCCGTTGGCGGAGTTGCATTAAAATATTTTTGAATGAGCAAGAAATTAAAATTCGGTCTGCCGAAGGGCAGTTTACAGGAGGCCACCATCGAAAAGATGGCCAAGGCCGGCTTTAACATCCAGGTCAGCAGCCGTTCCTACATCCCCTATGTGGATGACGACGAGCTGGAAATCCGGCTGATTCGCGCGCAGGAAATCAGCCGTTACGTCGAGCATGGCTATCTCGATTGCGGCATCACCGGATACGATTGGATCATCGAAAATGGTTCGAAGGTGCATGAGGTCGGCGAGTTTATATTCAGCAAGGTTTCGCGCCGTCCAGCCCGCTGGGTGTTGTGCGTGCCGGAAGATTCGCCGGTGAGAACCGTCAGGGATTTACAGGGCAAACGCGTTGCCACCGAGGTCGTGAATCTGACAAAAAAGTACCTGAAAAAGCACGGCGTGCAGGCCGAGGTAGAATTTTCCTGGGGTGCCACCGAGGTGAAGGCGCACGAGTTGGTGGACGCCATCGTGGAAGTCACCGAGACCGGGTCGTCATTGCGCGCGAACAAGCTGCGCATCGTGGACGAACTGCTCAGTTCCACTCCGCGGCTTATCGCCAATTACGACGCGTGGAAGGATTCCTGGAAGCGGAAAAAAATCGAGACGCTCTCGATGCTGCTGAAGGGCGCACTGGATGCCGAATCGAAAGTCGGTTTGAAAATGAACATTGCCGAGAAAAATCTTAAGAACTTGCTCAAGAATTTGCCGGCGTTGCGCAACCCAACCATTTCCAATCTGAGCTTGAAAGGCTGGATTGCCGTGGAGACGATCATTGACGAGCACGTGGTGCGCGAATTGATTCCACAACTCAAGGCCGCCGGCGCGGAAGGAATCATTGAATATCCGTTAAACAAAGTGGTGTATTAAAAATGCGGAGTGATGGGGTGTCGGAGTAAGAGGGCGTTGGAACGTCGAAAACTGAAGATTTTTGTTGCATAACTTCATAACTCCATTACTCCATTAGCGACTTATGGGTTCATTAAAAAAACGCCGCAAGGCCAAAATCAACAAGCATAAACGGCGCAAGAAGCTGCGCTTGCATCGTCACAAGAAGCGCACCTGGCAGAAGTAACCTGCCTGCGCATTGATTCATCCGTTCGCGCGCGGTTGCCCACCGCGCCGCCGCGAAGGGTATTTATTTCACCGCGCCCGTTACGTCCTGCCCGATGGAACATCGTTTTGACAAACATTACACCCGCGACGAAGCGCACGCGCTTTTGCCGCAAATTCGCAAATGGCTGGAGCAACTCAACCGGCTCCGGCATGAATTGGAACGCTTCGACAAACGGTTGAGCGGTTTGACGGAGCAGGGGAACGACATCGGCGGCGAAACGGTGAACAACTGGATTCGCGCGCTCGCGGACATGCAGGGGGTTCTTGCCGAATTTCAACGCCGCCGGATTTTTGTCAAGGATTTGGAGCGCGGCCTGATTGATTTTCCCGCCATCATGGGGGGCAAGGAGGTTTTTCTTTGCTGGGAACAGGACGAGGAAGACATCGAATTCTGGCACGATCTCGACACCGGCTTCGGCGGTCGCGAACGGCTGTAATGCCTGTAAGCGCCGGCGTCCCGCCGGCTTTATGCCAGGTGACTGCCGGCGGGACGCCGGTGCTTTCAGGAATTACGCTCCACCCGATGGTTGCCGGGAATGGGTATTAACCTTGGAAACCGTTCAATTCACATTTTGTACCCGGCCGGTGTGCCGGGCATCGGCGCGGAACATCGGCCATGAACTCTTCGCCGGCTGCGCCAGCCCGTTGGTTGAATTGATGGCATAAAGGCGGTAGCCGTCGCAGGCATAAACCGTTCCGTCACTGCCAATCACCGGTGAATTGGCCAGTGAGGCCGACAAGGGTACACGCCATTGTTCAGTCCCGTCCGGGTTTATGGCAGCCAATGTCCGCCAGGGCACGGAGAAGTAGATCAGGCTGTTCGCGGCGGCAGCGGGGGTTTCGTTAAAGGAGACCGGCAAGTATTTCTCCCACCGGATTTTCCCATCGCTGCCGACGGATATGCAGGCGGTTCGGCCCGACAGATAAAGGTTGCCGCTTTCATCTAGCACGGGCGACGACTCGCGCGCGCTGCCGGTATGCAACCGCCAGCGTTCCGAGCCGTCGGGCCGAAGCGCGTAAAGATTGCCGTCCAGCGAAGTAAAATAAACCGTGCCGTCCGCGGCGATGGCAGTCGAGGAGATAATCTGACCGCCGGTCAAAAATGACCATAAAAGCCTGCCATCCGGCTTCAACGCGTAAAACTTTTTATCGTGTGACCCGAAGTAAATGGTTCCGTCTGTCCCGATCGCCGGCGATGAAACAACGATGTTGCTCGTGGCAAAAACCCATTTCTTTGAGCCGTTGGGATTGAGCGCGTAAAAATTTGCATCCCACGAGCCGAAATAAACCGTCCCGTCCCCGGCAATCGCCGGTGAAGAATCAATCCATGCGCCGGTCGGGAAAGTCCATTTGAGTTTGCCGTGGGGGGTGACGGCGTAAAATTTCCGGTCGCGCGCGCCGAAGTAAATCGTTCCGTCATCGGCAATTGCCGGTGATGATTTTATTTCTGAATTGACCCGGAAAGTCCATTTAACCTTGCCCTGAGGCGTAACCGCCAGCAAATAGCCTGTAAAAGTCGCCTGGTAAATCGTGCCGTCAGGTGCAATGGCTGGAGACGCATCGGCGTAATAAGGCGGTAGTTGGAGCGACCACAAATTTGTCGGCGCTGATTGCGCGTGGCAGACGAGCTGCGCGCTCAAACAAAACGAACGGGCAACCATCCTGGCCAAATGCGTGAGAGTCGAGCGATTCATCCGCACCAGTAAAACCGCAAAAGGCGCGTCCGGCAAATGCAAATCGCGCCGTCGAACTTGCATCCGCCGCATTGACGCACTACCTTTCGCCCGCCTATGGAAAAAGTTGTCATCATCGGTTCGGGTTGCGCAGGCTGGACGGCGGCGCTTTACACCGCGCGCGCCAATTTGGAGCCGCTGGTCCTTACCGGTGGCCAGCCCGGCGGCTTGCTCACCACCACGAGCATCGTGGAAAACTTCCCCGGTTTTCCCGAAGGCATGGATGGCTACGAATTGATGACGCGGATGCAGAAACAAGCCGAACGGTTTGGCGCGCGCCCCCGCTTCGGCACGGTCGAGGCGGTGGATTTCTCAAAACGCCCCTTCACGCTCACGGTGGACGGCGAAAAGGTCGAGGCGCAGGCGGTCATCATCGCCACCGGGGCGAGCCACAAACATCTCGGCGTGCCCGGCGAAGACTTGCTGGAGACCAAAGGGGTGACGTATTGCGCAACCTGCGACGGCGCCTTGCCCGTTTTCCGCAACCAGCCGCTCGTCGTGGTCGGCGGCGGCGATTCCGCGTGCGAAGAGGCGCTATATTTGACCCGGTTCGGTTCCGTCATCCACCTGGTGCATCGCCGCGATGCGTTGCGTGCCTCGAAAATCATGGCCGAACGCGCGCTGTCGAACCCCAAAATCAAACCGGTCTGGGATTCCGTCGTTACAGAAGTCCTCGATGTGAAACAGGACAAGGTCACCGGCGTGAAACTGAAAAACGTCAAGACCGGCGCAGAATCCGTTTTGAACTGCGCCGGCGTTTTTGTGGCCATCGGACATGTGCCCAACACGGACATTTTCAAGGGCCAGATTGAACTGGGCGAAAACGGCTACATCATTCCGAAAAAGGGCACGATGACAAGCGTGCCGGGCGTGTTTGTGGCGGGCGACTGCGCGGACCACGTTTATCGGCAGGCCATCACGGCAGCGGGCGCGGGCTGCGCGGCAGCCATTGACGCCGAACGGTTTCTCGCGGCGCAGAATCAGTGAAACCAAGGCAGGGGGTGAGGCAGCGAACAATTTATCGTAGCAGCTGGCAGGAGGAGGTTTATTTCTGTTTTTTGTTGCCGGAGCAGGGCAAAACGCATCCACTGTTTGCATGAAAATATTTCTTTCGATTCTTGTTGTCCTGACATTCGCAATCAAATTGCCTGCGGCTGACACCAACGTACCTACGCTGTCGAAAGCCAACACTTCCGCACTGTTGAAAATCGGCACGGGCGAGGCGGACAAACATTACGGTCAGGAAATGATTGTGACGGGCAAGGTGGCGCAAGTCACCATCCGTCCAAAGGTGATATTTCTGAATCTGGACCGGCCCCACCCGGACTCGCCGTTCACCGTGGTCATATTTCCGGGCAAATATCTTGCCGACGTGAAAGCGCTGAACGGGAAAGCGGTGGAAATAAAAGGCAAAATCAAGAACTACAATGACAAGCCGGAGATCGTGCTGGACAGCGCCGATCAATTGACCGTGCTGGGTTCAACGGTTTCAACCAACGCTCCGGTCACCACGCACCCAACCCATGCCCCGCCGCCATCCACGCAATCCACCAATTTCCCCGAAATCATGTGATTGGCGGAATAACAGCTGGCCCGGCGGGCGAGCGGCATGGGAATGCCTTCGTCGCACAAGTGAATTGGTAGGGACGGCCCGCTGAGCCGTCCGCAATCAACAGAAACAAAGGTGGCGGCCATTTGTGACCCACAACACGTTCAAGGAATCCGCAGCGTAGCAACCCCGCGGGGGAAATTTTTGTGGATGTGCTGGCAAACCCAAGCGGTGCTCGTATTAGAGAGATAATCATGGCCACGGATCTTATCCATCCCATTGGCATCGCCGCGCCGGCGGAAAAGGCATCAAAGGCTGGTGGACCACCGACGTGAAGATGGACGTCCACGCCGGCAGCAAGGCGTCTTTGGTTTCGAGAACCGCATCGGCACTGGGTTTTCATCAGGTTTCTTCCTTGCCCTGAATACCCGCAAGACTTGTCCTGCCAACCACCCTGATAAAGCAAATTCCTGTCAGTTGTGCTATCTTCAGTGGTTCGGCTCGGTCCCCCTGCGACCGAACTCGCGCCGTCGTGCCGGCAGAGTGGATTTGAGTCGCCAGAACGCCACAGGCGTGACAATAGGCTGTAGCCAAATGCGATTGGGCCAGGATGTTTTTTTGTATGACAAGACACCTCTAAAGCGGATGAAGACGTTCTTTCTCCTCACTGCGGTGGCAACCCTCTTGCTCGGCCCGGTCAGTTCCAGCCACCCGGCCTCAGTAAAACTCGAAGCCGAATCCAGCACGCGTGGCGCAGACTATGCCATCGGCAATGATGGCGTCACGCAATACATCTACCCCACTTCGACCAGCACCGCCGGAAACCCAGGGAGCGCGGCGCGGGTGGTGACGTTCACCGTGACTTTCCCCGAGGCCGGCACCTACAATCTTTATGCCCGGGTGCGGGTCGGTTCCGGCGCCGCCAACGACGACAGTTTTTTCTATGGAAATGGGTTCGGGAGCAAGTCGCCGACGAGCGATGCCGATTGGATTTTGTGCAACAATCTCACCACGCCCGGGTTTACCGGCGCGAGCAACGTTGTAACTGGTGGCGGTACGGCGGGAAGCCAGGTGTGGAAATGGATTAATCTCTCAGCATTCAACGGCGGGGAAACCCCCATCACCTTTGCCGTGACTGCGGGCAGCCTGACCCAGACTTTTCAGGTCGGCGCCCGTGAGGATGGGCTGTACCTGGATGCCTTTGTGTTTGGTACCGCCAATTACACGTTCACGGTGGCGGACCTGGATACCGGCGCAGGCGGAACTCCACCCTCGCCACCGCAATACGGGCAGTGCACCGTCAACTGGAACGATGTGCATCAAAGGATTGACGGTTTTGGCGCCTCTTCGGCCTGGCGGACCAGTCTGACCACGGCTCAGGCCGACCTGTTGTTTTCCACCAACAATGGCATTGGCCTTTCCCTGCTGCGCACGCGCATCGCGCCCGGCGGGACGACGGTTGAAGGCAGCATCATGCAGATGGCTCAAGCGCGCGGCGCCAAGGTGTGGAGCGCACCCTGGACTCCGCCGGCCGGGTTCAAGAGTTCCGGTGCATTGGATGGAGGAACCTACCTCGGCAGCGGCGCCAACGCCACCAACCTCGCCTACGCCAGCCAGTTGGCCAGCTATGTGGTCAACATGAAGAACACCTACGGCATCAATCTCTACGCCATCTCCATTCAAAACGAGCCCGATGTCAACCACCCCGATCCGGGTGGCTACGAAACGTGTCTGTGGTCATCGCAACAAATTCACGACTTCACCACGAACCTTTACAATGCCTTGCTGGCCAACAACGTGACTTCAACCCTGATCATGCTTCCGGAAAGCGGGCATTGGGACGATCCGCACAGTCTCGGCACCGCCACCATCAGCGACCCGGCTTCATTGGCGGACGTGGGCCTCCTCGCCTATCACGATTATGTCACCAATAACAATGTCGGCGCTACCAACCCGCCGGACGTGAAGAACAATTACGGCAAGGCATTGTGGCAGACGGAAGTCGCCCTCCTGTCCGGCAGCGACAGCACCATTGCCAACGGCCTCTATTATGGCAAACGAATTCATCTGTTCATGACGGTGGCCCAAGCGAACGCCTAGCATTACTGGTGGCTCATTCCCGGCAACGGTGTGGGCAATCAAGGGTTGATGGACAACAACGCTTCGACGACCAAACGTTTGTTCGTCCTCGGTCAATACAGCCGTTTTGTACGGCCGGGTTATTATCGCATTAACGCAACGAACACCGGCACGGCTTTGATTAGCGCCTACAAGGACCCGGTCGCTGGTAATTTCGCCATTGTGGCCGTCAACACCAATGGCAACGCCATCGCGCAGACCTTTGGCCTGATTAACTGCGTCGCAACCGGTTCGGTGACGCCGTGGATTACCTCGGCCACTCTTGATCTTGCCAGCCAGACAGCTGTGGCCGTCACCAATTCAACGTTTGCCTATACGCTACCGGCCCAGAGCGTTGTTACCTTCGTTGGGCAAGCGGCGGCCAATGCGCCCAACACCGCCCCCACGCTAGCGTTCGTCGCCGATCAAACCATCAACGCAGGTATTACGCTGATGGTTACCAACCCGGTGACGGATGCGGAAGTGCCGCCGCAAATTCTGACCTTCAGTCTGCTAAGCGCCACTCCGGCCAACGCGACGTTGAATGCCACCAACGGTGTTTTCACGTGGCGACCTCTGGTCAACCAGGCCGATACGACAAACCTGATCACCGTGCGGGTGACTGACAACGGCACGCCAAGTTTGAGCGATACGAACAGCTATACGATCACAGTGAATCCCCTGGCACAGCCGACGCTCGATTCCGTTTCGGCATCCGGCGGACAGGTAAGTCTGGTGGTGGGTGGTTCATTCGGACCGGATTACACATTATGGACTTCAACCAACCTGAGCGACTGGCGGGTGTTGATGACGACCAACTCGCCTGTGACGCCGATTACGTTAGTGGACACCAATCGTACTGACCCCGCACGATTTTACCGCATCCAAGCCGGGCCATGATCGAGTCTTTCGCCGGACTGGATTGGCACGACGCAGGAATTCAAGCTTGAAAAATAGGCCGATGGCGAAGTGCTGATGAAATTCTGTCACGGCGGCCGGAAATCCGGCAGCGATCATTGCTAACATACTTTGCCGTTTCCAAAGGTTCGGCTGGTACAGCGAAGCCAGCGGCATCAAATCCGCAGGCAAAAATTGTTGCTTTGCCTTTTACTTTATTCATGTCATCGGCTGAAAGATAGCGTAGCGACAAGTGTCTTTTCATTCAGCATAAAATTGTTGCGGTTCCTGATTTTCTCACTGTGCTGGGACGCGGGCAAAAAATGTTCTGCGTTTGGCAATTTCGTTTTTGAATTCTTAATTGACGCATGGACAGACATGGCTAAACTTCCCGTTCGGTTTTAACCATTTCATTGGAAAAGGATAAAAAGTTATGGCAGTCAAAGTTGCAATCAACGGGTTCGGCCGCATTGGTCGTCTGGTGTTCCGGGCGCTGGTCGAACAAGGCATGGTGGGCAGGGACATCGAAGTGGTCGCCGTCGGCGATATCGTTCCGGCGGACAACCTCGCGTATCTGCTCAAATACGATTCCATCCAGGGCCGCTTTCAGGGCGTCATCGACAGCAAGGTCTCGCCTGAGGCCGTGGCCAAAGCCACCGCCGCCGGCAAGAAGGCCGAGGACGCCGATCCGGACATCCTCATTGTGAACGGCAAGGAAATGAAGGTCGTCAGCGCCAAGTCGCCCGCGGAACTGCCGTGGAAGGCGATGGGCGTGGAGATGGTCATCGAGTCAACCGGCCTGTTCACCGATGTGGAGAAGGCCAAGGGACATCTTGCCGCCGGCGCGAAAAAGGTCATGATCACCGCGCCCGCCAAGGGTGACTGCCTCACGGTGGTCATGGGCGTCAACGAAGGCAAATACGATCCCAATCAGCATCACGTCATTTCCAACGCGAGCTGCACGACGAACTGCCTGGCCCCGGTCGTTTATGTGCTGCTCAAGGAAGGGTTCGGCGTCGAAGAGGGTTTGATGACGACAATACACAGTTACACCGCCACCCAAAAGACCGTGGACGGTCCGAGCAAGAAGGATTGGAAGGGCGGTCGCACGGCGGCGCAAAATCTGATTCCTTCAACGACCGGCGCGGCCAAGGCTGTGGGTTTGGTGTTGCCCGAAGTAAAGGGCAAGCTCACGGGCATGGCGTTCCGCGTGCCCACGCCGACTGTTTCCGTGGTGGATCTCACCGTCCGCACGGTCAAGGAAACCAGCTACAAGGAAATCTGCGCCGCGATGAAGAAGGCCAGCGAGACCTACCTCAAGGGCATCCTTGGTTATACTGAAGATGAAGTGGTCAGTTCCGACTTCATTCACTGCAATCTGTCCTCCATCTTCGACCAAGGCGCCGGCATTGAACTCAACAAGCGGTTCTTCAAACTCGTGAGCTGGTATGACAACGAGTGGGGTTACAGTTGCCGGGTGGGTGATTTGATCAAGCTCATGATCAAAAAGGGAATTTAAGCACGGTTGAAAAATTCAAGACGGCGATCCGGCAACGGGTCGCTTTTTTTATTTAATTTTCCGGGTTGGACGGTTTGTTGGTGGTCGGCTGGCTGGCGGTCTTCAGTTTCTTTTCCACTTCAGACAACCAATAAGCATGCTCTTCAGTGGGTTCGATTTGATTCAACCGCAGCATGATTTCGCGCGCGGCAGGGTAATCTTCGGTTTGCCAGCAGAATTTGAAGCGCAACTGGAGCACGTCCGGATTGTCGCCGGTCAGGACAGCGGCTTTTTCAAGCGCGGATTTGGCCAAGGCGGGTTGTCCGGCATCCAGGGCCGCCCGGGCCAGGTTCAGCCAGTAATCCAATTTTTGGGGCTGTAGCTGCGCGGCTTTTTCAAGAAACGGCAGGGCTTTTCCCGGCTGGCCGGTCAGGGCAAAACTCGTGCCGTAATAGGAAAGAACGACATGGTTTGTCGGGAACAAATGATACGCTTGTTCCAGCGTGCTCAGGACGGCGCTGGCGTCCGCGACGTTCGCGGAGGTCCGGACGGTGTTTGTTTCATTGCCGGAAAAGAAACGTTGAACCTGTGGCAGATAAATGATGGCGGCCACCGCATTATCTTCAACGCGCCGGGTGTGGGGGCCTTCCTGACTGCTGCGAACAAATAGCGTGACCGGATCCCGCCAAATCCACGAGCGGTTCCACGCGGTCACCGCCCACAGCAATATCACGGCAAAAGCGGTCATGCGAATGATGATTTGCCGGGGGAAGGCGGAAACGATTGCGGCAAACACAATCAGCCAGCCGATGAGCGGCAGATAAAGAAACCTTTCGGCCATGTATTGCAGCATGGGCAACAGGTTGGAGACGGGCAGCAGGAACAACCCCGTCCACAGCAATCCAAATCCAGCCATTTCCCATCCGGACTTGCGCCCGGCAATCACCCCGGCCAAAACGAGCGCGATCAGCAACGCCAACCCCGTCAGAACCTCCGGCGACCACAACCGACAGCCGCCAGGCAAATAACTGTAATCAATAAAGAAGGGCGGCACACCCCAGAGCAGACGAAAGTATTTGGGCACCACCGGAAGCATATCAATCAGCGTTTGTCCGTAGCTGCCGGAAATCGGGGCGGTCTGGCTGCTGCGCCCGATGGCGAAATGCCGGTTGGCCAGATAAATTGCGGCGACCAGGAGAAACCAAGCCGTGCGGATGATGCTTTGCCTCCAGCCGAGATGATGAAATTTGCGGAAGATCACGAGCGGAACAACCACGAACGGCACGGCGGATTCCTTGGAATAGACCGCCAGCGCAAAGAAGAGCAGGGCGCGCCAGTGTGCCGTCCTGTTTCCCGGCGGCGGCAGCAGTTCCCTCAACGCGGCGAGCGTAAAAAACGCGGCAAGAATATCATCGAGCGACTTGGCCCAGCAAACGACCTCCGAGACGACGGGATGCACGGCAAATGCCAGCGCAACAAAAAAAGACCACCGTCGCGTTTCCACTTCCGTGAAACCATTGCGCCACCGCGGCAGCAGCAGCGTCAATGCCGCAAACAGCATCATGGCCGTGCCGCCATGCCAGAGCACGTTGGCCAGATGGTAAATCCACGGTTGCGGCGTTTCCTTGCCGCCTAGGAAATGCAACAGCGCGTAATGCGCAGTGCGAATGGGCCGGAAAACCCGGAAATCATCCGGATGTGACGCCTGGGCTTCAGGCCGATAGAACATTTCCGGGACGTGCTTTAACGAACGGACACTGGGCAGATTCCAGATGAAAAATTCGTCGTCCCAAACGAAGCTGAATGTGACCGTCTGGCCCCAAACCAGCAAGGTCGCCAATCCCAGCAGGAGATACGGCGGCCATTTCAGGGCGAGATAACGGTTCATGCGTTTGCCGGGACATTTTTAGCCGACCCGGCGGGGTAGCGCAATCCCGCTGGATTTCCGGTTGAAGGCGGGGACATCTCGCCGAGCCGTCCGGACGCCGCGGCGCGGCGTTCCTTCCAATTAAACTGACCCGCTACCGGATTTTCGGCAGTCGTGCGGTTTGGTGGGACAAGCGCCTGTCCCGTCGTAGCGTCGGCGAAGATGGATCCTCGCGCCTGCGCCGCCGTAGCGGCTTCAACGCCGCGAAGGCGCGAGCCGACATTAATGGGCCAAAACGGAGTCACGCCGGCTCGTCAAGAGCCTCGGCCCACCAGAATTGCACATATGCCCACTGATTATCTCTCAATGGTCGTTCCGGGCTTGCGGTTCCTTCTCGATCACCTTTTCCTTTTCCAGCTTCTCAAGTTTGGGCGCGATGACCATCCGGCAATAGGGCGCATTGGAATTGTTGTCGTAGTATTCCTGGTGGTAATCCCCAGCCTGGTAAAATTTCACTAACGGTGCAATTTCGGTGATGATGGGGTGCTTGAAATTTTTCTGCGCCCCCGCCTTTGATTTTTCCGCCGCCAGTTTTTGCGCTTCGCTGTGATAAAGGATGATGGAGCGATATTGCGTACCTTCGTCCACGCCCTGACGATTGAGCGTGGTCGGGTCATGCGCCTGCCAGAAAACGTCGAGGAGTTTCTCATAGGAAATTTTCGCGGGATAAAATTCGATTTGTGTGACTTCGGCATGGCCGGTGTCGCCAGTGCAAACCTGTTCGTAAGTCGGGTTCGCGGTGTGGCCGCCGGCAAATCCGCTGGCGACGGATTTGACGCCGGGCAGCCGCTCAAAGACGGCTTCCAGGCACCAGAAGCAGCCGCCGCCAAACGTGGCGGATTCAGTTTTGTTTGGGTTCATGGCATTGGTGGTTTGCGCGAGTGCGGATAAATTCAGCGCACCGGCGGCCAGTAAAAAACAAATGGTTTGTTTCATTTTTCCCATTTGTAAAATTCATTCCTTTTCAGGCAAATCCAAATGTCCGCCCGGCGGCAGGCCGGCGTATTTTGCAAAATGCTCCGGGCGCAGTGGCTCGGAAATCACGTGTTCGCCGCCGAGCCATTTGCCAAGGTCAATCAACTGGCAATGGTGCGAACAAAACGGGCCATACGCCCCGGCAAACCAGTTGCCTTTCTTTTTGCACGTTGGACAAATGACCTTTGTACCGCGTTCACTCATTCACTAATTCGCAATCAAAATCTGATTCGACGACAAAAGCGAGATGTAGTCTTCCAGAATCCGTTTCGTTTCGTCCAGCATCGGGTCAACGGCGGATGGCGTCGGCGATGACACCGCGACAACGTTTGTGGATCCGGCCGGCGGCGGAATTGGGCCCGTCGGCAATTTATTCGCCGTCACGTTGTTGGTTTCCCCGATCGGCGGCGGAAGACCGGGTTCCCCGGCTTTTGCGACGGTCAGTTCATAAATTTTCACGTCCGGCGTTTTGCGCGCAGCGCGTTCCTGATTGCGTGTTTTCTGGCGGGCATCGGCTTCCTGCCGTTCTTTCAAACGTTCGCGCTCATTGAGCGAAGCGGTTTTGTCGGCCTGCATTTTTTGGAATTGGCCAATGTCCTGCCGGATATAAAGGAAATCCTGATTGGTAGCGATGCGAGCGCTCGAACGCCGCCGTAATTCGTCAAGATACGGATGCACCAAATTCAATTTGGAATAATTCACACTCGGAATGGTGTCCCAAGGCAGCGGATTTTCGAGCGAGGACTCGCCAAATTGAGTCGAGTAATTCAACACATCCGGCAGCACGAGGTCTGGCATCACGCCTTTCAACTGTGTCGAAGCCCCGCTGACGCGATAAAATTTGCGGATGGTGATTTTGACCGTGCCGGGATCATTGGTCGCGGACACGGTGGCCGGCCCGACAAAGAATGGGCGCAGCAGATTCAAATTCTGCACCGTGCCTTTGCCGAAGGTGCAAATGTCGCCGACGATGAGCGCGCGGCCGTAATCCTGTAATGCGGCTGCGGCGATTTCCGCCGCGGACGCGCTGAGACGATTGACGAGCACAACGAGCGGGCCGTCGTAAAGCACGGAAGAATCAGTGTCGCTGTCCACATTTACCGGGCCATCGGGCGAAGAACGGGCGAGCACCACCGGGCCGTCTTTGATGAAAAGGCCGGTCAACTTGACGGCTTCTTCGAGCGAACCGCCGGGGTTGCCACGCAAATCGAGAATGATGCCGGCGGCCTTTTCCGATTTGAGTTTTTTAATCAGGCGTGTGACATCGGTGGCGGTGCTTTTGGCTGTTGAATGCTCGGTGTTGCCAGGCAAATCAACCGTCGCGTAAAACGACGGCAAATCAATGACGCCCAGCCGCGTCGTGACGCCGTGGCCGTTCGGCAATTCGATGAGTTGGGCCCTGGCTTCCTGGTCTTCGAGTTTGATTTCATCGCGGATCAAAGTCACAACGCGGCGAACGGCGCGGTCTTCCACCGGACTGATGGTCAGCCGCACTTCGGTTCCTTTTGAGCCGCGAATGAGTTGGACAACCTTGCCGAGTTCCATATCCACGACATTCACGGGCGGTTGATTGCCCTGCGCGACGGCAACAACACGGTCTTTTTCATGGAGTTGTTTGCTTTTGTCCGCCGGCCCGCCGTGAACCAGCGAACTGATGGTGCAGTAGCCGTCGTCCTCGGTCAGTTGGGCGCCGATGCCGAAAAGCGAGAGGCTCATGCCGATGGAGAAATCCTGCGCGTGCTCGGTGTTGAGGTAATCCGAATGCGGGTCGTAGGCATGCGCCAGGGCATTGAGATACGCCTGCAAAACGCCCGTGCCGTCCAAATTGGTCGCCATGTGCAAATTCCAGCGATAATGCCGTGCCAGTGTGCCGGTGATTTCCGCGGTGGCGGATTTGGGCAAAGTCAAAATCACATTGTTATTGGTCGGCGAAATCTCGCGGCTGAGTTTTTCCTGTAAATACTCGTAACGCAATCGCTGTGACCAAAGTTGTTTTGCCTCGCCGAGGTCTTTGGGATAGGGCGCGTGGCGCCGGTCGAGAAGAATGTGTTCGTCGGCATTAAATTTGAATTTGTCCTCCTGTAATAATTCGTTCACGCAGTCAGCGTGCTGTCGGATGCGTTCAAGGTATCGCCGGTAAATTTCATACGCGGGCGTGAGGTTGGCGGTGTTGGTGCCGATGGTGAATGTGTCAAGATTCGTCCGGTAGTGCGTGAATTCGGCAATATCGGATTGCAGAAAATTTTCATGTCTCGGATCGAGGGTTCCCAGATAACCGTCGAAAAACTTCTCTGAAATCTCCGTGTCGAGCAGTTCTTGCGAGTAGTGAAATTCCTCCAGCAACCGCGCCGTGACGTAGGCGATGCGCGCGTCGTTTGGCCCCGGCGCCAGGAGAATGTTTGTTTGCGTCATCAACGCCGGGGAAACGTTGGTTTGGGTTGCCGGCGGCGGAGGCGGTGAAACAATTTTGGCGGTGGTGCAGCCGATGATGACGTACCCGGCCAGCACGGCAGAAGCGATGGGGGCGAGGGTCTTTATTTTTAAGTGACTCATTGCAATTGGCACAGCTTCGACTAAGTGTAGCCAGATTCGTTCAGCAAGGGAATCATTTTGAGCGTGCCGGGTGTTTGGGTTGGGTGTAAAACAGAGTTGCAATTTTAATCCAAATTCCGATAATAGCCGCTCGAAAACGAAAATCAAAACTATGAAGACCATTACATTGGCCGTGACTTTTTACTTGGGCGTCGGCTGTCTTGCAGGCTGCGCCTCCAACCCAAAACCGGTTGAAAAACCCGTTGGAACAACCACCCGAACCCCCATCAATAAAACGCCAGCCGGCACGAATGTGCTGAGTGATGAAAAGGCGCGCGTTAGTTATGCCCTTGGCATGGCAATGAGCCATAATTATCAGGTGCAGGGGGTTGAGGTGAATCCCGACATGCTGGTTCGTGGTTTGAAGGACATGCAATCCGGCGGGACAACGCTGTTAACGTTGCAGGAAATGCAAGACACGCTGGCTGAATTACAAAAAACTGTCGTCGCCAAAATGCGGCAAAAGCGCGAAGAGGCTGCCGCAAAAAACAAAGCAGACGGCGAGGCTTTTCTGGCTAAAAACAAAACCATGACGGGCGTTGTCACCCTGCCAGACGGCCTCCAATACAAAATCATCACCAATGGCAACGGGACGATTCCAAAGCTCGACGACATCGTAACGGTGAATTATCGCGGCACGTTGATTGATGGCACGGAATTCGACAGTTCCGCCAAGGCCGGTCGTCCCGCGCAATTCGATGCCAACGGTGTTATTCTCGGCTGGACGGAAGCGCTCACGCGTATGAAAGTCGGCTCCAAATGGGAAATTTTTGTTCCGCCGGCACTCGCTTATGGCGAACGGGGGCGCCCCGGCATCCCGCCGAATGCCGTTTTGATCTTTGAAATTGAACTGCTTGCCACCGAACCCAAGTCAGTTGGACCACTCACCAGCGACATCATCAAAGTGCCTTCGGCTGAAGAAATGAAAAAAGGCGCGCAGATAGAAATCATCAAACCCGAAGACCTGGGAAAAGCCCAGGCGGCCCAAACCAACCAACCGGCAAAATAGGCACGGGTGACTTGAACAAGCAGTCCGGGGCAGTGTCAATAGTTTTACCAAACTATGAGACATTTTTCCGGGACATTGGTTGGATTTCTTTCAGGCATCGCGGGCGCACTGGTCGTGGCCGGCCTGTTTCTCCTCACCTCTAGGGTCAGGGAAACTGAACCGGCGACCAAGGTTGAAAACACGCCCGTCAACCGCGATGCCAGGCTCGGCGCCAGCTTCGCTCCCGTTGTCAAAAAGGCCGCGCCCAGTGTCGTCAACATTTACTCCACGCACATCGTGCATATCCGGCCGATGCGCAATCCATTTTTTGCCGACCCATTTTTCCGGCAATTTTTCGGCAACCAGTTTCCAGATGACAGCCGCGGACGCACGCTCCGGAAACAAAATCTCGGCTCCGGCGTCATCATTTCACCAGATGGTTACATTTTGACGGCCAATCATGTGGTGGACGGCGCGGACGAAATCGAAGTCGCCATTGCCGACAACAAAAAGGAGTTCACCGCCCGGGTCATTGGCACCGACCCGCCGACGGACGTGGCGGTTTTGAAAATTGACGCGAAGGAATTGCCAGCCATCACGCTGGGCGACAGCGACCAATTGGAGGTCGGCGACATTGTGCTCGCCATCGGCAATCCCTTTCGCATTGGCCAGACTGTGACAACGGGCATTGTGAGCGCGCTCGGACGCGGCAATTTTGCCTTCGGTCACATCAACCAGTACGAGGACTTCATTCAAACCGACGCGGCGATCAATCCCGGCAATTCCGGCGGCGCGCTGGTGGACGCCGAAGGCCGGCTCGTGGGCATCAACACTGCCATCATCAGCAGCACCCGTGGCAGCGAAGGGGTTGGTTTGGCCGTGCCCATCAACATGGCGCGCCGGGTCATGGAACGCCTCATCTCTGGCGGCAAAGTAACGCGTGGCGATCTCGCCATACTGCTTCAGGATATCACGCCCCGGCTGGCAAAGGCGCTTGATTTGCCGGATCAAAACGGCGTGCTCGTCGGCGATGTATTCCCAAACACGCCTGCGGAGAAAGCCGGTATTAAATCGGGCGACGTGCTCATCGGTTTCAACGGCAAAGACATCCCCGACCTGCACAGCTTTCAACTGGCCGTTTCCGAGTGCGCGCCGGGAAGCTCGGCGACGGTGAAATTGCTCCACAATGGACGTCTGGAAACGGTCACCGTCACGCTCACCGAACTGCCCGGTGAAGCTGCTCAAAGTGACAATGACCAGAAAAAGCCGGGTTCCGGCAATTCCATGATTGACGCCCTCGACGGCGTCACGGTAGCTGATTTGGAACCGGAGGTGCGGCGGCAATTGGGAGTTCCCGCTGGCGTAGGGGGCGTACTCGTCGCAGACGTTGAACAGGCCTCAAATTCCGCCGACGCCGGATTGCAACGTGGCGACGTGATTATGGAAATCAACCACCAGCCGGTGAGCAACTCCAGCGACGCGGTCAAACTTGGCCGACAGGCCAAAGGTGATCAAATCCTGCTGAAAATCTGGCGGCGACAGGGCACCCTTGCCGGCACCTGCTACCTCAGCGTGGACAACACAAAAATCGGGAAGTAGCACGCTGCCCACAAAATTTTGACAAAATCCGCAAGCGGGCACATTCTTCCGAGATGTTGCCGTGAATAAAGGCAACATCTATGTCCGTTCAATACAAAGATTACTACGAAACCCTCGGCGTGCCGCGCACGGCGAGCGACGATCAAATCAAAAAATCTTTCCGCAAACTTGCGCGGCAATATCATCCCGACGTGGCCAAAGATAAAAAGAAGGCCGAGGAAAAATTCAAGGAAATCAACGAAGCCTACGAAGTCTTGAGTGACTCGACCAAGCGCAAAAAATACGATGAACTCGGCGCGAACTGGAAGTCCGGCGCGGACTTTCGTCCGCCGCCCGGCTGGGAAGGTTTTACCGGCGGCCAGGCTTTTCGCGGTCGTGGCACGGGCGGACAGGAATTCGAATTCCACTTCGGCGGCACCGGTTTCAGTGATTTCTTCGAGCAATTGTTCGGCTCCCGGATGCGCGGCGGAGCCGGCGGCTTTGGCCGCACCGCGGGATTTGAGGATGAGGAATTCACCGAGCGCGGACGTGACATTGAAGGCGACATTCTCGTTACTCTCGAAGAAGCCCTGCGTGGCTCGGTGCGCACGGTCAATGTGCGTCACACGGTCGGGCGCTCGATCAAGACGGAAACACATCAGGTCAAAATCCCGCCCGGCGTGACCGAAGGACAGAAATTGCGGCTCGCGGGGCGTGGTGAAACCGGCGCGGGTGGCGGCGCGGCGGGCGATTTGTATTTGCGCGTGCGGCTGGCCCGGCATCCGGACTTCGAGGTCGTGGACCACAATCTGATTTACGAAGCCGAGCTGGCGCCGTGGGAAGCCGTGCTGGGCGCGAACCTTTCTGTGCCCGCGCTGGACGGCCGGGTAAACATCAAAATTCCGCCTGGCACCCAAAACGGACAAAAGCTTCGTGTGCGCGCACGCGGTCTGCCGGCTCGCGACGGCGCGCGCGGTGATTTGATTGTCGTCACAAAAATCGCCGTGCCTTTCAAAGTCACCGACGCGGAACGAAAATTGTGGGAACAGCTCGCGCGCGAATCAAAATTCAATCCGCGTGATTGATTGTAGCGGCGGTCTGTGACCGCCGCATTTTTGCGACGCTCATAGAGCGCCGCTACAGCGAAAAGTCAAAACTATGCCCGCAAAAGGAAAAACCGTCCTCATCACCGGCGTCTCGCGCGGCCTTGGTCGCGCGATGGCGGAGGAATTCATCCGGCTCGGCCACACCGTCCTTGGTTGCGGACGCTCGGAAAAAGAAACCGGACAGTTGCGAAAACAGTTCGCCGCGCCCCACGATTTTGCCGTTGTTGATGTTTCCGCTGACGAACAGGTGGCAGCCTGGGCAAAAAGAATTTTGAAATCTCACGCCGCGCCGGATTTGCTGTTGAACAACGCCGGCGTGATCAATCGCAACGCGCGTCTTTGGGAAATCACCGCACGGGAATTTTCCGACGTGGTTGACGTGAATCTCAAGGGCACGGCGAATGTCATCCGCCATTTTGTTCCGGCGATGGTCAAACGCAATAGCGGCGTCATCGTGAACTTCAGTTCCGGTTGGGGACGCTCAACCGACGCGGAAGCCGCACCCTATTGCGCAACGAAGTGGGCGGTTGAAGGATTGACCCGGGCGCTGGCGCAGGAATTACCGCCGGGCATGGCTGCTGTGCCACTCAATCCCGGCATCATCAACACCGACATGCTGCGCGGTTGTTTCGGCGGTTCGGCTTTGGGATATCCCACACCCAAGGAGTGGGCCAAAATCGCCGTGCCGTTCCTCTTAAAACTTGGCACATCGGACAATGGCCGGCCACTAACCGTCCCGATTCGCGGCGCAAATGATTAAGGTTCAACTTTCACTCCCGCAGGAGGGCTGGCGGATACCAGGGTGCGAGGATCACTTGTTGTTGTGCCGGGAGTTGATTCAATGGAAGGCTGATCCGAAAAAAGCATGGTCAGTGTCGTGGCGAACCAGGCCAACAGCATGGGCAAAAGGTATCGGGCTCCATGGGCGTCAGCCGTATAACCGATTACTGCGTCCAGACTTCTGATGTTGACGAAACA
Organism: Verrucomicrobiota bacterium; assembly: GCA_049510395.1. Lineage (GTDB taxonomy): Bacteria > Verrucomicrobiota > Verrucomicrobiia > Limisphaerales > UBA11358 > UBA11358. The sequence continues at coordinate 178 of JBEKYY010000011.1, read as the reverse complement.
GGCAAATACACCGCTTAACGCAGCCACGGCCCCGAGGAACATGGCCAGGATCCAGACGGCAATTTGACGGCGGGTGGGAATGGCAAACCAAAGCGCCACCGTCAGCAACAGGCACAGCCATGCCAGTCCGAGCGTCGAAGGATTATACAATGATGAAAGGCCGCTCCATTTGCCGATC
>JBEKYY010000010.1:0-99840 GCA_049510395.1 Verrucomicrobiota bacterium | reverse complement strand
GAAACGTCGTCGTAAACGATCATTTTTTTGCTGCCCACAATGGTCATTTCCCTGATTTTTCTTGGATCGAGCCAACTGCTTTGAATGATGGCCGAGCGATCTCCCGGGAAATTGAGCCATATGGTTGTCACATCTTCCACACTGGGCGTGATGTGCGCGCTGCCCTGGCAGTTGATGGTGACCGCTTCTTTTTCCATAATGTGTAAAATAATGGAAATATCATGCGGAGCCAGGTCCCAGGCAACGTTGATGTCCTTCTGAAAAAGGCCCAAGTTTAACCGTCGCGCACAAATATAACGGATTTCTCCGATGTCACCTTGTCGAACAATTTCCTTGATTTTTTTAACCGCAGGCGAATAGAGGAATGTATGTCCCACCATCAACACCAACCCCTTTTTCCGTGCAATGTCAATCAACTCCTCACATTCCTGGGATGAAAAAGCCATCGGTTTCTCGATAAAGGTGTGCTTGCCGGACAACAAGCTCGCTCTGGCCATGGGGTAATGCGATTTGACTGGCGTGGCTATGATTACCGCATCAAGACCGGCGCCGTTAAGCATGTAATTGTAATTCATCTCCCCTTCGACTTCAGGATAAAGCGACTTGAGATGTGCGAGACGGTTCTCGCTGATATCACACATCATTTTCAAGCTGCAATCGGGAAGCGATCTGAAATTTCGAATCAAATTTGGCCCCCAATAACCACAACCCACGACCCCAACTTTTATTGGTTTTGTCATATTATAAATTCAATTTGGTTTCTTTCCGTATCCAGACATCCTCGCCATCGCCATCCGCAGCATGAACTGCACCAACAAGAGTTGCTTTCGTTAAGGAATACTGCTCTGTGACACGATTGGAATAGTTGGTTTTCGGGCGAACTGGACCATGGGACATTTCCCTGGCCCGACGTGTTTCCAGCATTTGAATTATCAAGGCCGGAATAGTCATCAGGATAATTTTCAAATCCAACCAGAGGGTTTTATTTTTCGCATACTTGATATCCATTTGAATCATTTCCACGAAGGTGGTCTTGTTTTTTCCGCTCACTTGCCAGAGGCCGGTCAGGCCCGGCACGGTTCCTAACCGTTCCTTCTGCCAGGGCAGATATTTTTCATATTCGTAAGGCAGGCACGGGCGGGGGCCCACCAGACTCATTTCGCCGCGCAGCACGTTGATTAATTGGGGCAACTCATCCAGGCCGGACGCGCGGAGGAACAGGCCAAACGGAATAATCCGAGGATCACCCCGCGAGTCCATTTTCATCATCGGTTTATTCGAATTCATCAAATGATGCAAGTGCCCCTGGTGTGTTGTCGTGTCCGCATCAACAAACATGGTCCGAAACTTGAAACACATAAAGCGCCTGCCCAGGTAACCAACCCGCTCTTGCCTGAATAAAACCGGCCCCGTGGAAACACTTCGAATCAACAGGGCTGTGAATAGCGCCAGCGGGATCAGGAATGGCAAGGCCAATAAGATGAGAAGTATATCCAGTGTCCGTTTCCAGCGTAAATCCCGACCTGCTTTAGGAGAAACAGAACTCTGCAACTGATGTGCTTCGATTAGAAAATCCATAAAGGGAAAGAAGCCGAAAAAAAGAATTAAAAATTGAGAATGAGGACAACCCCGACAGTTTTAGACAGTTTTATTTTGAAGTAAAGCTCCGCATTTGTTCGCCGGAAATAATTCCGACCAACTCCAACCTTTCCCTGTTTTCCTTCACCCCAGGCTCCATAGTTGGAAACTTTTAACTCCAACTTCAACCAACACCAATAACTGCAAGATTTTTCGCGGTGGGTGCCGCTAAAACCGGCACCAGGGTCGCTACAGTATTTGTTTCATTAACGACTAAATTTTCATCAACTTCCGCCGGAGTAGGACGCCCCAAAACATCAAGCAACACCTGAACGCGCTTCCTTGCCGGCATGACACGTAAGACAAAGGCACGCATTCCGCGGAAAGCTCCGTCAACGACAACCACCTCATCGCCTGGTGAAAGGCGATCTTCAACGGTCATTGTCTCTTCTCCATCGAAGCATTCTTTTAACTCTTCAATCACCGCATCAGCTATCTTCGGGATCCGGCGTGCAAAATGCACGACGGTGTTTACCCCATTCGTGCGTTGAATTTCAACCAATTTTTCCTCAATTATACATCGGAAAAAAATATAACATGGGAAAAGTGGCTCACTCACGCGCATCACACCGCGCCGCGTTGCCCGCTCAATCTGCAACCGGGGATGAAACACCTCCAAATTCAAATTCTTCCGCAAATTTGCTGCAGCTATATGCTCGTGCTTGGGTTTCGTCCGGGCACAATACCAAGCTGGAGATTCGATTTTCATCTTAAAGTTGAACGGCATTAAATACGCACATCATGCCATTTTGTGATCGCCAGCTTTCAAAGCGGAAAAACGTTGTAATAAAATCAGACCTACTGGCGGATAAGCGCAAAAAATCACTTCGCCCTTGTTGCTGGGTTGAATCCTCAGACAAATAAAAATAATGTTTTTAATATCCAGTGTCATTTAAATCCAGCGTCTTTCTGAACCTCCATTAGCTTAGAAGGTTAAACATGCTTGTGTATATTATAAAATTCCCAGAAAAAGATGCAACTTATTTCGTTTGGTGCGTAATTAATTGATAATTAACGCACTACGAATAGATCAGGCAAAAAATTTGCGCGTTCCTAGGTTGTAGAGGGGCAAAATTTGACAAAAAATGGGACAAAAAGAAGACAGACTTTAAATTAAATTACACTGCCTCGGAAGAACGAGACAGCCAAGTTCCTAACTCAACCCTGCAATCCCCAATCGCAAGTCATCAACAGCTTCCCTGAATTTACCAGACTGCCGGCCATTTATCTTGTGTCTGTTTAACGCCAAGATGAAACCCGGATTCGTCCTGATAACCCACAGGCACATGATTTGCGATTGCACTGCGCAACTTTGCAATAATGCCACCAAACAACAAACTCAGCGCAAAAGTGTGCAACCATGTTTTATGCATGCGTTGCTCTTAGCAATAGCGATGCCATCGTTGATTTGATGCTAACTGCGTCCAATTTGTGCACATGCGTCTTATTCTTGTGCAACCGTGTATGATTTTAAGCCAGTGCCGACTTTCGCCTCGAATTTGAATTGTTGCTGATTAAAAACCAAGCGGATTTGAAATCGTGGGTCACATTTGGGCGGACAACAACAGCCACTTCAAATCCTTGGGCGTGATTTGCAGACTCGCAGCCAGATAAATTTCAAAACGGTTTTATAGACTCGTTCTTCAGTCAGCGACCTCCAGCACAGCCGGAGGCTTGACGGAGGTAGAGCGGCTCGAAGCCGCATCGCCCTTCGAGCGTCCGTTCGCACCATTGTCGTCGAGCGCCACACTTCCGCTCTCTCTCCCCGCGAGGCACGACCGGGGAGAGAGCCGGAGAGAGGGGCTTTCGCAAAAAAATCCAGCGCCTCCTCTCCCCGCCCCTCTCCTCCACTTCACGGAGGAGAGGGAGTATCGCCTCGCCTCTTCCGCGCCAGTCACGTCAAAGCCACACATTCCCGGAGCTGTCAAACTTCGGGAGTCCTCCGGCAGAGTCGGAGGATTTCCTGTGGATTAATCATGCGCGCATTGCGGAAATTTCAGTGCCGCGTCAATGAAACCCCGAGTTCGAGCAGCTTCTGCACGCCGGCATCGGACTTCGCCTCCGCGTAAATCCGCAGGACGGGTTCCGTGCCGGAACCGCGCAGCATGAGCCACGACGTGTCCTGCGCGACGAATTTCACGCCGTCGAAAGTTTTCACCCCGGCGATCGGCGAGCGCAGCAATTTTGGCGGCGGATTGTTCTCCAAAAAATCCATCAGCGACGCGCGTTTCTCCATCGGATAATGCGTGTCTATCCGCCCGTAACAATGCGGACCGAATTGTTTTTCGAGTTTCGCCAGCAGCCTGTTCACGGAAACTTTTTCGGTCGCCAGCATTTCAAGCAACATCAATCCAGCGGCAATGCCGTCGCGTTCGGGAATATGGCCGGGAAACCCGATGCCGCCACTTTCTTCCGCGCCGAGCAGCACGTCGCCCTTGAGCATCTCGGCGCAAATATATTTGAACCCGACACCGGTCTCGACCAGCGGCAGGCCGTACGCCGCGCACATTTTGTCCACCATCGAAGTCGTCGTCAGTGCCTTGACGACGCGTCCCCTGCCTTTGCGATTCACGATCAAATGATGCAGCAGCAGGCCGATGATCTGGTGGGTCGTCAAATAACCGCCGCGGCCGTCCATGCCGCCCACGCGGTCGGCATCGCCATCGGTCACCAAGCAGATGTCGTGGGGGTGCCGTTTCAGGAACGCCTGGCTGGCGGCATAATTTTGCACGACTGGTTCGGGATTGATGCCGCCGAAAAAAGGGTCGTGATTGCCATTGAGCGTGGTAACTTTGCACGTTGTGCCGGCCAGCAATTGTTCGAAACAGCCCGCGCCTACGCCGAACAAGGCGTCGTGGGCAAAACGCAGTCTAGATTTCGCGATGAGTTTGAAATCCACCAGCTTTTTGAGCGCGGCATAATGCGCGGGGCGGACATCGGCAACTTGGATCCGGCCGGCTTTGACGGCCTCGGCCAGCGGAAAGGTTTTGACCGGATTGCGGTCAAGAAAACTTTCGACGGACCGGCATGTTTCCGAATCACTGGAACCGCCGTAGTGCGACTTGAGTTTGAAGCCATTGAAGATGGCTGGATTGTGACTGGCGGTGATCATCACACCGCCGATGGCACGCTGCGCCTTGACAGCGAACGAAATTGAAGGTGTGGGCGACGGTTCCGGAGTGAGAACAACCGCAAAATTGTTCGCGGCTAGGACCTCGGCGGCGATTTGCGCAAAGCGGTCGGAGAAAAACCGGCGGTCAAACCCAACGATGATTTTTCGTTCCGTGCCGGGTTCGGGGTTGGTGCTCCAGAAATCCGCCGCCGCTTGGGCGACGCGCGCGACATTGGCAAACGTGAAATCTTCCGCGATGACCGCGCGCCAGCCGTCCGTGCCGAATTTGATTTGTGACATGGGTGAATTTAAACCTTCAAATCCGCCAGCGCCGGGTCGTGGGCGTTGGCAATCTGGCGCATTTTTTTGACGGCGGCGCGCATGTTGTGCTGGCGGAACAGTGCCGTGCCGGCGACAAACGTGTCGGCGCCGGCGCGGGCGCATTCGGCGACGGTCTGTAAATTGATGCCGCCGTCCACCTCGATGCGATAGGGAAGTTTCCGCTCGCGCCGCCAAGCCTCGGCCTGCTGGATTTTGGGCAGCGTTTCGTGAATGAATCCCTGTCCGCCGAAGCCCGGATTGACGGTCATGACAAGCAGCAAGTCAACCTGGTCGAGATACGGCTGGACTTCGGTGATGGTGGTGGGGGGGTTGATGGCCAAGCCGACTTTTTTTCCGAACGACTTGATCTTCCAAATGAGCGGAGTGACCTGCTGGTGAAGCTCGACATGGATGGTAATTCCGTCCGCGCCGGCCTTGGCAAAAGGTTCGATCAAAATTTGCGGCCGCGAGCACATGAGGTGAACGTCGAAAAACATTTTAGTCAAAGGCCGAATGGCGCGCACGACTTCCGGCCCAAAGGAAATGTTTGGGACGAAGTGCCCGTCCATGATGTCGAGGTGCAGCCAGTCCGCGCCGGAACGGTCGGCGCGGCCGACTTCCTTGCCGAAGCGGGTGGGGTTGGAGGCAAGCAGCGATGGCGCGATAATCATGCGCTGAGTTTAACCGAAGACCGCAGGTGAAGAAAAGTTGGAATGTGCGGCAGAGGAAGCCGCGTTATCCAGCATGTTTATCATCAAGGCAACGGCGCACGGCCAGCGCGAGCGCCTGTGGCTGGTAAGGTTTCTGCAAGTAATTCAACTCCGGCTCCAACTTGAAATCCTTGCCCACAATGTCGGTGCTGTAGCCGCTGGTAAAAATAACTTTCAACCCGGGCCGTTCGGCCCAGAGTTTTTCCGCCAGTTCCCGGCCGTTCATATTATCGGGCATCACGAGGTCGGTGAATAACATGGAGATTTCTTTCTTGTGCTGGTTCCAAATCTCAAGGGCTTCAACGCCGTTGCCAGCTGGCAAAATTTTGTAGCCGTATTTCTGGAGGACACGCGTAACGAGTTCCCGCACTGACCTCTCGTCTTCAACTAGCAAAATGGTTTCAGTGCCACCGCGAATGCTGATTTGTGTTGTCGGCTTTTCCGTTTCGGCTTGTGCCGAGCCTACATAGGGAATGTAAATACAGAATGTCGTGCCTTTGCCGACGGTGCTTTCGACCTCAATCCAGCCCTGGTGCTGCTTGACAATGCCATAAACTGTTGCCAAACCCAAGCCAGTGCCTTTGCCAACTTCCTTTGTGGTAAAAAATGGCTCAAAGATGCGCTGGAGATTTTCCGGCGGAATGCCGCAGCCAGTGTCCGTCTTGCTGACACAAACGAAGCGCCCGACACGCGCTTCGGGATGGTGTTGAACGTGAGCTTCGTCCAAGTCCACGATGGAAATGCGCACAGCGAGTCTTCCGCCTTTGGGCATGGCATCGCGCGCATTGACGGCCAGATTGAGCAATACCTGCTCCATCATGCCCACATCAGCTTTCACCATCGCCGGTGACTGGCAGTAATTTAATTGCAATGACACGTCCTCACCCAAAAGCCGTCCCAGCAGATCGGTCATGTTGCCGACAATTTTGTTCATGTCCAATTTCTTGGGCTGAATGAGCTGGCGGCGGCTGAACGTGAGCAATTGCCGCGTCAATGCGGCGGCGCGCTCAGCAGCCTGGCTGATTTGCTGCGCCGATCGCGACGCTGATTCCTCGAGCTCGGAAGACAGCAACAGCGAGGCATGGCCATGAATGACGGTGAGGATGTTGTTGAAATCATGCGCCACACCCCCGGCGAGCTGGCCGATGGCTTCCATTTTCTGAGACTGGCGCAACTGTTCTTCCAATCGCCGTTGCGTCGTGACGTCACGAAACAAACTGAATAACAGCAGCGGCCGCCCGTGCAATTCAATAAATGAATCGGTGATTTCCAATGCCATTACCTGACCATTGTGAAGGGTGTATTGCCGTTGAATTTTACGGTTCGCGGCGCGGGCGCGGAAATGTTCACGATGCCTTTCGAGCATTGCCCGCGGATTTTTGGATTCGGCGTAGACGATGGTGAAAAGTTTGCCTTCCAACTGTTCCGCTTCCATACCAACCAATTTGCAGTAGGCCTTGTTGACGGCGATAATGACGCCGTTTTCATCCGTCAGGCGCATTCCATCCACGGAATTTTCCCAAACGGAACGGAAAAGCATTTCGGAACTTTGCACCGCCGCCGCCGCGGCGCGACGTTCGGTGATGTCGCGCACATGCAACAGCAGGGCGGGTTTCCCGTTATATTCCACGCGGCCGGCGCGCACTTCGACAGGGATGCTGTTGCCGTCGGCGGTCAGGCTTTCTCCCTCAACCCAGGACAATTTGCCGCTCGCCAGCTTTTGGAAATCGCGGCGGGCGTTTTCCCGGCGCGACGGCGGAATGAGATCATTCAGGGCATTTTTGCCAATTAATTGTTCGCGCGTCAGGCCATGCAGCACACACGCGGCAAAATTTACGTCCAGCACCGTGCCATCCAGGTCCTCGACAAAAATGGCATCGGGTGAATTCTCAAACAAATCGCGAAAACGCTGCCGGCTCTCGCGCAAATCCTGCTCGGCACGGACACGTTCAAGCGCGCCGCTGCACTGGTCGGCCAAAGTCTGGAGCACTTCCAAATCGCGATTGGTGTAGGCGCCGGGGGTGTTGTTTTGGACGAAAAGCACGCCGATAACCCGGTCACCCTTGCGGATGGGCGCCAGCATGGAGACGGCGGAATAGTGTTTAACTTCCACGGAAGACACTAATTCCGCGCCTTTTTTGATGACGCGTTGGACGAGGGCATTGGCGGTCTTGGGCTGGGGCGATGATGGAATTTCCACCCGCTGCCCTTCAACCGTGGTGATGGTAAGCAGCGAAAAAACTTCATCGCTTTCGGCGAAATACAAATCAAGCGCGAAATCATTCCACTTGAAAAGTGCGTCAGCGGCTTCACAAATGATCATGGCCGCCTCGGAATTGGTGGTGGCCGAACTGAGCCGGTGGCCGAGTTTGGAGAAAACCGCGTTGCGGTGTTCGGTGCGCAGGCGTTCGGTCACGTCGGTGGCCATGGTCAATGCGGCAAGGCGCTCGCCAAAAACAATCGGACTCCAAACAACCTCCACGTCAATGAGGCTGCCGTCTTTGCGGCGATGACGCCAAACAATGCTGCGGTCAGCCGTGTCGAGTGAGAAGGTTTTTGGTTGGCCGTCTTTTTCCGTAAGACGGATGTCCATAAGGGTCTTGGTCAGAAATTCTTCGCGTGAATAACCGTAATGTTGAATGGCCGCTTCGTTAACTTCCAAAAAGGCCAGTGTTTCAAGATCGAACACCCACATCAGATTCGGATTGCCATGAAAGAGAAGGCGATACTGTTCTTCGCTATTGCGCAATTCTTCTTCTGCGCGCCAGCGGTCCGTTACGTCGCGGCAATCGGCCACAAGGCCGCCTATTTCCGAGTCTTGCAGACGATTCTGGCCGACCAGTTCCAGATGCCGCCATTCACCGTTTTTGTTTTGGTGGCGAAATTGTATTTTTACCGTGCGTTCCGGGTGATCGAGCGCGAGTTGAAACGCCTCCTGCACTAGTCGCAAATCATCGGGATGCACGCGGGCCAGGTAATTTTGTCCGCGCAACTCCTCCGGTTTGTAACCCAGTGCATGCTCGATCGAAGGGCTGGTGTAGAGAAAGTTTCCGTCGCGGTTCAAAATGCAGAGCACATCGAGTGAATTTTCCGTGAGAGTGCGGAAATATTTTTCACGGCGAATCAATTCCGTTTCCGCCGCACGGAGCCTGGCCCGTTCTTCGGCTTCCTGCACGGCCCGGCGGACGGCGGACGGCAGCCGATCCGGTTGCTGCTTGAGCAAATAATCGGTCGCGCCAGCCTTCAAGCTTTCAATCGCCGCCTGTTCGCCGATGGTGCCGGAAACAAGAATGAACGGAATATGCAGATTTTTTTTCCGTACCACGGCCAGCGCATCCAAGCCGGAGAACGACGGCAGGTGATAGTCCGAAATAATGACGTCAAACGCACCGGCATCCAATGCGGCCTCAAACGCCGCGCGATCGCCCACGCACTTCAATTCGACGTCCAAACCGTCCTGCACGAAAAGCGAATGGACCAGTTCGGCGAAATCCGGGTCGTCTTCCAGATGTAAAATTTGCAGCTTTCTATTCATCCATTGCAGAACCACCATCACCACCCAATGTTCGGAACAGCAAACATCCAAACGTCCCGAAAGTAAAGCGCGATGAGTCAGCTTTCACCGTTGACATTCACTTGCATTCGACTAAATTCACCGCCCTTTTAAGCGAAATTATAATTTATGCCGAATACGAAATCAGCCGAACGCCGGGCGCGCAGCAACGAGCGCAAACACCAGCACAATCGCAGTGTCAAATCGTGCTTGCGCCGTCTGGAAAAAGATTATCGCACGCTGCTCACCGCCGGTAAAAAGGACGAAGCGGTCAATTTTCTGCCCGGGATCCATTCCGCATTTGACAAAGCCGTCAAATCCGGCGTGCTCCCGCGCGCCACCGTCAACCGGAAGAAATCGCGCCTCGCCGCGGCGTTGAACTGAACAGCCGCGGTCGGCGCAGGCCCATTTTGGCCAGCCGGTAGCTCAGGCCGATGGCGAGGCAGCCGAAGCCGTATTTCACGCTGCGCCGGAAATTGATGGATGACGCCTCCTTGAAATATTTCGTCGGGCAGCTCACCTCGCCAATCGTGAAGCCGTGCCAGAGGATTTGCGCGAGCATCTGGTTGTCAAAAACGAAGTCGTCGGAGTTGCTGGCCCAGTCGAGCCGCTCCAAGATCTCCCGCGAGAACGCCCGGTAACCGGTGTGATATTCCGAAAGTTTCGCGCCCAGCAAAATATTCTCCGTCAGCGTCAGGAAACGGTTCGCCACGTATTTCCAGACCGGCATTCCGCCTCTGAGTGAATATCCGCCCAAAATACGGCTGCCCAGCACGCACGGATGCAGGCCGTTGGCGATGATTGAGGCCATCGCTGGAATCAGCTTCGGCGTGTATTGATAATCGGGATGAAGCATGATGACGATATCGGCGCCCGCGGCGAGCGCGAGCCGGTAGCAGGTTTTTTGATTGCCGCCGTAACCCGTGTTGCGCTCGTGCACATGCACGTGCATGCCCGGAAGCGACTTCGCCACGGCCACCGTGTCGTCGTGGCTGCGGTCATCCACCAGAATGATTTCATCCACGATGTCCTGCTCACGCACTTCGTTGTATGTTTGACGCAACGTTTGCGCCGCATTGTAAGCCGGCATCACCACGGCAATTTTTTTCCCGAAATACATGGTCTTCCGAAATTTTGGCTCATCCTGCCTGAATGTTTCCAAATCTTGAAGCCAAATCTGAAATAACAGTTACGGTACGGCGGAAGAAGCTGCCTGCGGTGAAACCTTGGATTTTATCATGTACGCATGTGGCTTGGACAAACTCGAATCAGTCTTGGAAGCCAAAAATTGCCAAGACCGTGGCAAGAACCTGCTTGCCCCAATGTCGCAGTTGGCCTACGTTGTCCCGCTGTGAAAAAACGGGTGCCACCCTATCAAGTGCTCGAAGGCCATTGTGCCGGGCCTTTGGTTTGTCCCTTGAGCTATGTCGCCGCCGGCACTACCGTTTGCATCAAGGAACTGGCCGCATCGCCCGAACTGCGCGACCGATTGCGCGAACTCGGCCTCGGCGAGGAGCAACGTATCAAACTTTTGAGCAGCGAAGCCAATGTCATCTGTCAGGTTTGCAACGCCCGGCTGGCCCTGAGTGAAAAACTGGCCAAAGCCATTTTGGTTGAACCCGTTCCTGCTGACGCATGAACCATATATGTCTGACGCTCCCCAGCCGCTGAGTTCGGTTGCCGTGGGCACGACGGCAACGGTCGCTGAAATCAAACTCCCGCCCGAAAACCGTCCGCGCCTCATGGAAATGGGGTTGCTGGTCGGCAGCGCCGTTCAACTCGTTCGTTTTGCGCCGCTGGGTGATCCGGTCGAAATCAAAGTCCGCGGCTACAACCTCACTTTGCGCAAGCATGAGGCCGAACAAATCCTTGTAAGGGTGACGGGTGGCAATAAAGTGACGAGTGACAGGTGACAGGTGACAAGTCCTGGTTGCCAAGCCTTTGTCCAAAATGGAATTACCCCAACCAACCAGCACCCCGCCGGAGAAAAAGCTGGACGATCCGCCGCATTCTGAACCCTGTCACCCGTCACCTGTCACTCGTCACCCCTACGTCATCCTGACGGGCAATCCGAATAGCGGCAAGACGACCTTGTTCAATGCGCTCACCGGTCTGCGCGCCAAGGTTGGCAATTACGCCGGGGTCACCGTCGAGCGCAAGGAGGGTAAATTACTCGGCGCTCCCGCGAAGGTGAATATCCGTGTTCTCGATTTGCCCGGCACGTACAGCCTCAGTCCTAATTCGCTTGACGAGCAGATTTCGCGCGATGTGCTGCTCAATCGCCTCCCTGAATTGCCACCACCGGCTCTGATTGTGGTGGTTGTGGACGCCTCGAACCTTCAGCGGAATCTTTATTACGCCACACAAGTCGTTGAGCTGGGCCATCCCACGCTCATTGCACTGAACATGGTGGACGTGGCCGAAGTCAACGGCCACCGCATTGATGCCGAAAAACTCGCCGCGGAACTCAGCGTTCCCGTCCAGCCCGTCGTGGCCAGCACTGGCCGGGGAGTTCCCGAACTCAAGAGTAAAATCATTTCGACGCTCAATTCCGATTGGGAGGGACGACCGGTTGCCAACACAAAAAATTCAGGGACGGCGGCACGCCGTCCCTCCCAGGTTGGATTTTGCCAGTTGCCCGGATTGTTTCGGATTGAAGCCACCGGGCTGGCCAGCCTGCTGGCCGAAACTTTTCAGGAACGGCGATTGCAGGCCACGGCGGAGGCGCTGCTGCTGCTCAGCAATGAAAAAGCGCTGGCATCGAGCAAGGAGCATTATCCGCAAAAAATTCAGGATGCCGTTGCCGCTGCCCGAAAGCGGCTCGAAACGCACGGCATAGACTGGCGCGGGGCCCCCATTGTGTGGCGATACGAGCGCATCGCGGAAATCCAGCAGGCCGTTACTGCCGAACTCGCGCCGCCGGGGGAAACGTTCAGCGACAAACTGGATTGCGTTCTCACGCACAAAGTTTGGGGCACGTTGATTTTCATCGGCATCATGACACTGATGTTTCAGAGCATTTTCACGTTTGCGCACATTCCGATGGACGCATTGCAGACGGCAGTGGATTGGCTGGGCGGTGCGGTCGGCAAATTGATTCCACCCGGCGATTTGAATTCATTGCTGGTGAACGGTGTGATTGCGGGCGTCGGCGCGGTGATTGTTTTTCTGCCGCAAATCCTGCTGCTGTTTTTGTTCATCGGTTTTCTGGAAGACACGGGTTACATGGCGCGCGCGGCGTTTTTGATGGACCGGTTGATGAGCAAGGTTGGTTTGCACGGCAAAAGTTTCATCCCGATGCTGAGTTCGTACGCGTGCGCAATTCCCGGCATCATGGCCACGCGCACGATTGAAACGCCGAAGGACCGGCTGGTGACGATTCTGGTCGCGCCCTTGATGAGTTGTTCGGCGCGATTGCCGGTCTATACGCTGCTGATTGCGGCGTGCATTCCCGACATAAAAATCCTTGGCTGGTTGAAGCTGCAAGGTTTGACGATGCTGGCGATGTATCTGCTGGGCACGGTAGTGGCGCTGTTGATGGCCTGGCTGTTCAAAAAAACCCTGCTCAAAGGCGAAACACCAATGCTCATCATGGAATTGCCGCCTTACAAACGCCCGCTGCTGCGCGTGGTGGCGCGGCACATGTGGGATCGCTCGCGGCTGTTCCTGCGGCGCGCGGGCACGGTAATTTTGGGCATCAATATTCTCCTCTGGTTCCTGGCGACATATCCGAGAACCGAAAATGGGGTGACGGGGAAACAAACCGGGTACGACTCCAACACTCCAACACTACAACACTCCAACCCCCTATCTTCGGCTGAACTCGCGGGCGAAAAACTCCGCCACAGTTTCGCCGGCCGGATGGGGCATTCCATCGAACCGGCCATCGCGCCACTGGGTTTTGATTGGAAAATGGGCATCGGCATCATTTCGTCGTTCGCCGCGCGCGAGGTGTTCGTGAGTACAATGTCCACTGTCTATAACGTCGGCGGTGCGGACGAATCCGAGTCCGGCAAGCATGCGCTGGCCCAGACATTGCGGATGCAAACTCGGCCGGACGGGTCGCCGCTTTACACACCGCTATTGGCCGTCACGCTGATGGTGTTTTACGTCTTTGCGCTGCAATGCGCGAGCACGGTGGCGGTGGTGCGGCGGGAGACCAATTCCTGGAAATGGCCGGTGTTCCAGTGGCTTTACATGGGCGCTCTGGCATGGATTCTGGCATTCATCACCTGGCACGGCGGGCGTTGGCTGGGCTGGGGCTGAGAACGACTGCTCAACAACCAACATCAAACATCCAATGAAGTGAAAGCCTGGCCGGGGCCAATATTGGATGTTGAGCGTTGAACGTTGAATGTTCGATGTTTTCCAATTTAAACTTTTTTTATACAAATTCTCCGCTGGCGGTGTCTATGTAATGAAATCGTGAGCGATTGGCGCGAAAATCTGTACACGAAGAAAGCGGCGGAGTTGATTCTCTATGGCCGCGCGCTGGGCCTTAGCCACGGCGAAGCGGAGGATGTTTTGCAGGAAACCTTCCTCGCGCTTCTGCAAAGGCCAGAACCTCCCGTCACGCTTGAACATTATTGCGTGCGCAGCTTCAGAAATCGCGCGCGGAATTACCGGCGCTCTTTGTGGCGGCGGTTGACGCGCGAACTGGAGGCGCGCCGGTGGTTTGAGAAAGGCCCGGCGGAAAGTCCGGCGGAGCGCGCCGCAATGCATTGCCTCGCCAAACTGCCAATGGAACAGCGCGAAGTGATTGTGTTGAAAATCTGGCATCGGTGTACGTTCGACGAAATTGGCGATGTGCTGGACATTTCGCCCAACACCGCCGCCGGCCGATACCGCTACGGTTTGCAAAAGATCAAACTCTGTTTGGAAAGGACAACGTATGAAAGAGATGAACTGGCTGGACAGCCAATTAAATTCCTGGGAACCGCGCCGTCCCTCGGCGAGAATTAAACGGCGGCTTTTCCCAACACCGCCCACCAGGCACGAAGTGGCCATGGCCTTCAACTGGCTTGCCCCCGTAACCGTTTGCATGCTGCTGGCCCTGGCGGTCTTCAAACAGGAAAACAACATATCTGCCACCTCACCCCGGCATGATCCTGCGGTCGCCATGATGTTGAGCAATCAAAGCTTCGTCGCTTACCTGGCCAGACGCTCGTCGCAAATCGAGCACAATATTTTACCCGCTACTTTTGAATGGACAAACCGCAGCGATTCCACTTCTACTATGCGTTTTACGCCGTTTACGAAACCAAACGACTGACGTCAAAAATGGGAAAGCAAAAACCGAAGAACGCCAAAGGCCAGGCTGTGAAGCCGTCGTCTGCCGCCAGGATGGCTCCACCAGCACCCATGCGTGTGCCTCCGCTCTTCCGTAAAATAGACTGGTTGGCACTGGTCATCACCTTTGCGGTGATTTGGGTCGTTTATTTTCTGACGCTGGCGCCGGAACAAACTCTGGAGGACTCCGGTGAATTGTGCACCGGTGCCTTCTACGCGGGCATTCCCCACCCGCCGGGTTATCCCTTTTGGACGATTTATGCCTGGCTTTGGACGAAATTGGTGGTGGTGGGTAATGTGGCGTGGCGCGTGGAAGTGGGCGAAGCCACCGCCGCCGCCATGGCCTGTGGTCTGGTGGCTTTCATGGTTTCACGAGGCAGCAGCATGCTCATGGAAGGAATCGAAGATTTGCGGAACATGACGGGAAAATGGGAAAACATCATCTGTGTGGTTTCAGGAACTGTTGCGGGCCTGCTGCTTGGCCTTGGAGGCGTCATGTGGAGCGAGTCGGTCGTCATCAATCGAATTTCTCCCTTCGGAGTGCCTTGGATGATGATCGTTTTGCTCTGTCTCCTGAGGTGGATTTACGCTCCGCACCAGCGACACTACCTCTATTGCGGCATGTTTTTCTTTGGCATCTGCGCTACCATTCACCAGACCCTGCTTTGCGCGGCAGTGGGCATTGAGGTCGCTGTCGCTGCCACCCAACTCCGGCTGGGTCGTGACCTCTTTCTCGGCAATAGCATCGTTTATCTGCTGGGGTTGATTGCAAATCACACACACTTCACCAACATGCTCGACACGGCCATGATGGTGTTGGTTATTTACCACACCGTGGGAATCGCCTCGATCGCAGCTTGGATTTGGCTGGGGCTCAAGACCAAGGGTCTCGGCACCGAATGGAAGGTGGTTCTTTTGATGGGGCTGTTGTGGCTGGCGGGCGCATCATTCTTCTTCTACGAGCCGATTGCTGGCATGACCGATCCGCCGATGCAATGGGGTTATCCGCGCACGGTTGAAGGATTCTTCCACGCGTTAAGCCGCGGTCAGTACGAGAAAGCCAGTCCGTCGGACCTTATCAACGATCCGGGTCGTTTCGTCGTGCAGCTCGGCATTCTGGTGAGCGATATCGCCACCGAATTCAATTGGGTTTTGGCGTTCGTTGCGCTGGTACCGTTGTTGTTTTTCTTCAAAATGCAAAAACGCGAACGCTCCTGGATCACCGGTCTTGTCGCGATCTATCTTTGTGTCGGCGTGCTGCTGACGGTTCTCATGAACACGTCGCCCGAACGCCAGTCGGCGGAGTTGAACAAGGTGTTCTTTCTCAGCTCCCACGGGATTATCGCAATTATGATCGGCTACGGCATGGCACTTACCGCCGCTTACATGGCAACTCATTTCGTGCGGTTCCGCGTCATCGGGATCCTGCTGGGAGTGGTGACCATCGTGCCTGCGCTTATTACACTTTACGATAGCGTGTGCCACACGTTCTACGGCAACGTCGGCTTGTTATCATACATACTCGTCCTGCTCCTGTACTTCTGCCTGGCTGCCGCCTTCGTTCTTGCTGCCCTGGCGGGACAATGCCTGGTCAGAATACGTAACACTTCCGTTCTCCCTCAGGAAAGCGACCGGTCGTATTTTCTGATCTTTATCACCGCGGCGGCGGTTTTCCTAGCCACGGCCATCGTTATGGTTTTCTTCCGAAGCGACAGCTTGAGTTTCGTGCAATTTTATACGGCCTTGGGCCGGGTCTTTGCTCCGAATCAATACAGCCTCCCGGCCATGGCGGGATTGTTGATTGTAGGTGTCGCCGTGACCTTCCTTGGCAGTTTGCTGGTTTACCGTCAGCGCGCCCCGCTGGCGATCACCCTGGGACTTTTCGTCCTCATACCGCTGGCCTCCGGTTTGTCCCACTGGGCCCATAGCGAACAACGGAACCACTGGTTCGGTTACTGGTTTGGACATGACATGTTCTCACCCCCGTTCCCCGGACCGGATGGCAAACTCACCTACGACGCCAAGTTGCGCGAACAGGCGATGAAAGGTCCCAACGGTGATCTGGTTTATCCTGAGATGACCAAGGATACGATCCTTTTTGGCGGTACCGACCCCGGCCGTTTTTGTCCCACTTACGCGATCTTTTGTGACAGTTTCATTCCGCACGATTGCCAGCCCGCCCAGGACCAGAACTTTGACCGGCGGGATGTTTATCTCATAACTCAAAATGCCCTGGCTGACAGCACCTATCTCGATTACCTCCGCGCACAATACTTCCGCAGCCGGCAAAAAGACCCGCCCTTTTTTAGCGAACTCGCTCGCACGTTCCTGAAGGACGAGCCATACCAAACAAATCTGTTGGCCCGCATTGTGTCACCGCTGGATTGGATTTTTGAAGCTCGCGGCGCCCGCATAGAAAAACGCTGGCGCGTCTCCACATCGTGGTTCACCGGCAAGGACTTTACGAACCTGCCAGTCTTCGCGGCTAAATTGCGCCCCAGTGACAAACAAGACCCGCTCTCCAAATGGCTCTTTCAGAACCTCAGCAAACCGGCCCGGGATCTCATCACCAGCAAGGGTGACGAACAAAATCTGCGTACCGCGCTGACTGCCGATTTGAACCGCCTGCTTGAGGCCGGCCCGATCTATGACAAAAACCGGTTCGCCCAGGTGAAAATTTCCGATTATCTTCAACAAT
Organism: Verrucomicrobiota bacterium; assembly: GCA_049510395.1. Lineage (GTDB taxonomy): Bacteria > Verrucomicrobiota > Verrucomicrobiia > Limisphaerales > UBA11358 > UBA11358. The sequence goes on along the minus strand of JBEKYY010000010.1, from coordinate 82,519 downwards.
TTATTGCTCAAAATCCCCAAGGCGACACCCGCATCCGCCTGAACCGGCTGTTGCTCGAAGCTGCTTATCCGGACGAATTTGCCAAAAGCCCCGGAGGGGTTTATCCGGATCGCGAAATTTACATTCCGAGTCTTGAGGATTCCCAACGATGCTTTCAAGATTATATGGAAGATGTACAACGCCGGATGCAGCTTGGCCAGATGATGCCCGGCGAGGATGTGCATGTTGATCCGAATGGAAAAATGCAGGTTAGCGGCCAGGTTGCCGTGATGATGATCAATGGATTCTTGTGCAAAGTCATTTTCGATCACAATCCGAACAGCGAATTTTTCATCGAGGAAAGTTTCCCGTTGCCGTGGATGTATCCCTATGAAACGCCCTTCGGCATTATTATGAAAATCAATCGCAACCCTCTGCCGGAACTTCCGGACGAGGTCTTAAAACGGGATCACGCATTTTGGAGCGCATTTTCCGAACGGCTCATCGGTAACTGGATCACCTATGATACCTCGGTCAAGCAAATCGTGGATTTTATTGAAAAGGTCTATTTGCAGCACGATTACAGGGGCTTCAAAGGCGACCTCAGATTTGCCCGGGATGATTCGGCGCAAAAGGCGTTTTCCAAGCTCCGCAGTTCCATCTCTGGCGTTTACGCCTGGCGTTTGAGTCCGCAATGCCCGAACGAGTATCGCCAAAAAACCACCATCGGAACGCAGTTGCTGATCCGCGAGGCTGATTTCGCATTCAAACAAGCGTTCGCCTTTTGCCCCTACAGCCCGGAAGCCGTCTTTCGTTACATCAATTTTTTGCTTGAGTATGGCCGCATAGACGACGCGATTCTCGTCGGCCAGACCTGTCAAAAACTTGACCCGTACAATGGTCAGGTGAATGGACTCATGAAACAGCTGGGGGATATCAAAGACCAATCCACAAACCGCGCCCAGGTCGAAACCCAGGTGCAGCACATGGAAAATGAAGCGCGGACGAACCCGGGCAATCTTAAAAACCTACTGTCCCTCGCCGGCTTCTACATTCAAATGCAACAAACCAACCGCGCCATTGAACTTTTTGACCGTGCGTTGGTCAACCAGCATATTACTGCCAGCGAAGCCGGTTTTATTGCCCAGAAATATGTTGAAATGGGCAACCTGACCAAACTCGAAGAAGTCCTTCAAAAAATCGCCGCCCTCGTTCCCGACCAGCCCGAACCCTGGTATGATCTCGCCGCGCTCAATGTCGTGCTGGGCAAGCCAGACCAAGGCCTTCAAAACCTGCGCAAATCGCTTGACCTCAGCGCCCAGCGGATCAAGGGCAACCCCGCCGCACACGACCTCCTGGCCGAGGCGCGGAAAGACCCACGCTTTGATTCAGTGCGGAACCGGCCTGAATTTCAAAAAATTGTTCCGCCCCATTGACCAATTTCAAATCTCAAGTTTGAAATCCCCAATTCCGCGTTGCGGCTACGTCTCAGTTGCCGAAGGACGGCTAATCCGCTAATTTGACAACCCGGCAACATTTACGTCGGGATCATCGCATGAAGAAATCAGAGTCAGACAAAAAAAGCTCGGAGGCCAGGGCCGCTGCGGCCCAGCCGGCGCCGGCCAATGTTCCCGTTGTGGCCGAACTCACACCGGAGCAACTCGAAGAAATAAAAACTCGCGCCGCCAAGGCGGACGAGTATTGGGACCGCCTCCTGCGCACCGCCGCCGACCTCGAAAATTTCAAAAAACGCGCCGCGCGCGAACGCATCGAGGCCGCTCAATATGCCAACGCCGCGCTTCTGCTAAAACTGCTGCCCGTGCTCGACCATTTTGAAATGGCGCAGGCCACCACGCCAACCGTGGAAGTCCCGCAAAACGGGATTGCATCCTTGCAGGCCGGCATCGCCATGATTCAGCAGCAACTCAAAGGCGTTCTTGGTGAGGCTGGTCTTGAAGAAATTGACGCCAGCGGCAAACCGTTCGATCCGGCGCTGCACGAGGCCGTTTCGCAATTGGAAACCGACGACGCACCCGAAGGGCAGGTTGTCCAACAAATTCGCAAGGGTTACAAATTGCGCGACCGCCTGCTGCGGCCGGCGGCGGTCGTTGTCGCCAAAAAACCTTCTGCGCCCCCCGCAGCCTGAGCCATGCCCAAGCGCGATTATTACGAAGTGCTCGGCATCAGTCGCAACGCCGACGATGAAGAAATCAAAAAGGCTTATCGCCGGCTGGCCGTCAAGTTTCATCCGGACAAAAATCCGGGCGACAAAACCGCTGAGGAAAAATTCAAGGAAATTGGCGAGGCTTACGAGGCGTTGAGTGATCCGCAAAGACGCGCCGCCTACGATCAATACGGCCACGCGGCGTTCGATCCGCGTGCGCGGGCCGGCCGCGGGTTCGGCGGCGCCGGCGGCGGCTTTCACGACCCGTTTGAGATTTTCCGCGAAGTTTTCGGCGGCGGAAGCATCTTCGAAAGTTTCTTCGGCGGCGGCCAGGACCCGTCGCAACCGCAACGTGGCGGCGACCTGCGCTACGATTTGGAAATCACACTGGAAGAGGCTGCGCTCGGCTGCGAGAAGGAAATTTCCGTGTCGAAACTCGACCGTTGTGATGCGTGCAACGGCTCCGGCATGGAGCACGGCTCAAAAATCCGGACGTGCTCAACCTGCGGCGGGCGCGGGCAGGTGCTCACGTCGCGCGGTATCTTTAGCATCGCGCAAACGTGCCCGCACTGCAGAGGCGCGGGACGCATTTTGGAAAAACCGTGCAAATCATGCCACGGCGAGGGAAAGCGCGAACACAGTTCCAAAATCAAACTTCGCATTCCGCCGGGTGTGGACGCGGGTTCGCGCCTGCGTTCCTCCGGCAACGGCGAAGCCGGCTTTCGCGGCGGGCCCCCGGGCGATCTCTACGTGGTGTTGCATGTCAAAGCGCATGAAATTTTCCAGCGCGACGGCGACGACCTGCTCTGCGAAGTGCCGGTCAGTTTTGTCCAGGCAACTCTCGGTGCGGAAATTGAAGTGCCCACGCTCGATGGCCGGGCCACCATCAAGATTCCCGCCGGCACGCAACCCGGCACGACCTTTCGTGTCAAAGGCAAGGGCGTGAAAAATCTGCAGGGCTACGGCCACGGAGATTTGCACGTCCGCGTCCAGGTCGAGGTTCCGACGCGCTTGAACCACGAACAAAAAGCCAAATTGCAGGAATTCGCGGGGCTTTGCGACGAGAACGTGAATCCCCTGTCAAAGAGTTTCTTTGAAAAGGCCAGAAATTTGTTTAGATGAAAACGGGTAGGGACGACTCGCCGAGCCGTCCGTTCGGACGCGCGGGCCGCACGTCCCTACCAACATTTTTGCCATGCACCGCTTTTATCTGCCACCCGAACGTTGCGCCGGCGATTCGCTCCGGCTCGACGGACGCGAGGCGCATCACGCGCTACACGTTTTGCGTTTGAAGCGCGGCGAACTCGTCACCGTTTTGGACGGCGTCGGAAATGAATTCCTTTGTGCGGTCGAAAACAGTTCGCGCTCTGCCGTCACGCTTTCCGTGTCGTTGAAAAATTTCACGCCGCCCCTGCCCTGCTCCATCACGCTGCTGCAGGCCGTGCCCAAGGGGAAAATCATCGAGTCCATCATCCAAAAAGCCGTCGAACTCGGCGCGCGACGAATTGTGCCGCTGCTGACGGAACGTGTGGTGACGCAGCTCGACGACGAGGATGCCGCCGATAAACGCACGAAATGGCAGCAGGTCGCCATTGAAGCCATCAAACAATGCGGCGCGGCGTGGTTGCCGGAAATTGAACCCCCAACCACCCTTGGAGAATTTCTCAAGCACAGGGACAAATTTGATTTGTCACTCGTCGGTTCGTTGCAAAAGGAACGCCGTCATCCGCGTGAATGCTTTCGGGAATTTCAAACCCAACACAAACGTCTGCCGCAAAGCGTCGGCGTTTGGATCGGGCCGGAAGGCGATTTTACGCCCGAGGAACTGGAAGCCATCCAGGCGTCGGGCGCGCTGCCGGTTTCCCTTGGCCGTCTGGTTTTGCGCGTCGAGACCGCAGTCATTTATTGTCTTTCCATTTTGACCTACGAGTTGAATTCCGTGCTGGAGTCCAAGCTTTAGCCTGCCACCGCAAACAAGCTGAAGCCTGAATTTCAACTCCCACGCGTTAAACCAAGACTATTCCGCAGTTTAAATTGCCGCAAAAATGCACAAAAGGCGCAAAAACATTGATGCTTGCTGCAACGCGTTGTTCCACCGCCTTTGTCTTCAGAAATCGTCAATCTTCCCTTACCTCGATTGCACCAGCACGCGGAAAGCGCGGCCCAGATGTTCCGGATGCGTGAGGGTTTGGAACTGGCGCGCCTGGGTGGGAGTCCATTTGCCAAGGGAATTGTCCTTCGATGCCTTTTCCAAAATTCGCGTCAGGAATTGTGACTGCGTCGAAAATATTTCCGTTCTCAATCCCACAGATTCGCCGGCGGCCTGGATGGCGGGAAAATTGACGTGCGCGGTGAGGTCCTGCTCGCCGACGTTGGCCAGAATGTCGTCGCTGGCATGATGACGAAAATAAGCGCGGAGTGTGCCGCGCGTGCGGCTGGGCGAAAATAGTTCGTCGGCGGTCAGGCCGTAATCAATTGTCATCAGTTTTCCGCACTCCAAAATGCCGGCCGCCTCGCGCCACCAGCTTTCGGCGGCGGGACAGGTTTCGATGGTGTAACCGTCGGGAAGCACGGCTTCCAATCGCGGATTGCGGATTGCGGATTGCGGATTAGGGATTTTTGCCCAGACGAATTTTTCTCCTTCGATAGTTATGCCCCATTCGAACCAAGTCTTTTTTGCGGCGTCCCACCCAAACCGGTGGACGGGCATGGCGTCGAGGAGTTCGTTGGAGAAAATGATGCCGCGCACCGGCGGGTGGCGGGTGGCAGGTGACGAGTGACACGTTCGCTCCTGAAGCAGCGATTGAAAGCCGGCAAACCAGCGGACCCGCGGTGCGAACTCACGCAAAGTTTCACCCTGCCATTCCTGTCGGCGGGCCGAAGGCTCAATGATCCAGTATTCGATCTGGTCAAGCAGTTCCGGACGGTTGGATCGCAACCAAGCCAGGATGTCTTTGGCCAGCCTGCCATCATGGGCGCCGGCCTCCACAATCCACAATTCGCAATCTGCAATCCGCAATTGTTCCATCCATTCGGCGAATTGAAACGCGAGAAGCTGGCCGAACAATTCACCGACGCCGACGCTGGTGTAGAAGTCGCCGCGCCGGCCGGGATTGTCTTTTTTCGTTTCATAATATCCATGAACAGGACAGTAGAGGGCGAGTTCCATGAAACGCGTGAATGACAAAACTCCGCGCTGGGCGATTTCGCGGCGAATGATTTCAGACAACGGGCTCATGCCTTTGTATTTGGCGCGGCGCTAGCTACATTTTTCAAAAAAAGAACCTATGGCCAAAATTGATGCATTTTTCAACCTGATGTTTGAACAAAAGGCGTCTGACTTGCACATGACCTCCGGCAATCCGCCCATGTTGCGCATCAACGGCGAGCTTCAGCGTGTGGATTATCCGCCGCTTGAAAATGACTCGCTCAAGACCATGCTCTACGAAACCGCGCCGGATTACAAAATCAAACAATTTGAAGAGACGGGTGACGTGGATTTTGGCTACGAAATTCCGAACATCTCGCGTTTCCGCGTCAATTTTTACAATCACAGAAACGGAATTGGCGCGGCGTTCCGGCAGATTCCCAGTCGCGTCCTTTCGTTTGAAGATTTTGAAAAGCTGGAAGCGCCGCTGCCGCCGGTGCTTAAAAAATTTACCATGATCCGGCAGGGCCTGGTTCTGGTCACCGGGCCGACCGGCTCCGGCAAATCCACGACGCTGGCGGCGATGATAGATTACGCGAACAGAAATCGCAAAGACCACATCATCACCCTGGAAGACCCGATTGAATTTGTCCATGAAAGCAAATGCAGCCTGGTGAACCATCGGGAAGTTGGAGTCCACACCAAATCATTTTCCGCGGGACTTCGCGGCGCGTTGCGCGAAGATCCGGACATCATCCTCGTCGGTGAAATGCGTGACCTTGAGACCATCGAGTTGGCCATCACCGCTGCCGCCACCGGCCACCTGGTCTTCGGCACATTGCACACCCAAAGCGCCTCCAAAACGGTTGACCGCATCATTGACGTCTTCCCGGCGGACCAGCAAAACAAAATCCGCCAGACGCTTTCTGAAGCGTTGAAAGGCGTTGTGGCGCAAACCTTGTTCAGGCGCACGGACAAGAAAGGGCGCATCGCGGCGTTTGAAATTTTGGTCTTCAACACCGCCGTCTCCAATCTCGTGCGTGAAGGCAAAACGCACCAGCTTCCCGGCATGATTCAAGTCGGCAAGAAAATCGGCAATCAACCAATGGATGATCATATCATGGAGCACGTGCGCATGAAACGCATTTTGCCGGAAGACGCTTACGAAAAGGCGCTGGATAAGAAGAAATTCCGCTCCTTGCTTGCCCATCCGCCGGAAGACGACGACGCCATCTGATTTATGCGGCGACCCGAACTGGATCAAGTTCTGACGACGATGCTGGCTTCACAGCCGGAGATTTCCGATCTTTTGTTCACGGTGGATCGCCCGCCGCAAGTCGAGGCTTACGGTGAACTCAAACCGGTGACTCTCGATCCACCCATCGAAAAGCTTACTCCGTTTCAAACCGAAACCATCGCGCTGAACATCATTGGCGACAATCTTTGGCAGATTGAAGACCTGTTGCGGCACGGGTCGTGCGACGCTTCCTACGCGCTTTCAGACAAGGCCCGCTTCCGTGTCAACGTATTCGCGCAACGCGGAAATTATTCCGTCGTCTGCCGCCAGCTTAATGCGACCATCCCAACTTTGGATCAATTGAAGTTTCCGGAGATTTTCAAGGAAATCCCAAAGGAAAAAACCGGCCTGGTGCTGGTCACCGGCGCCACCGGGTCCGGCAAATCCACCACACTGGCCGCCATTCTAAACGAAATCAACGGATACAAACCCGTCCACATCGTCACTTTGGAAGACCCGGTTGAATACGTCCATACGCACAACCACGCGACTTTCAACCAGCGTGAATTGGGCATTGATTTTGATTCTTACGTCAACGGCTTGCGCGCAGCGCTGCGCCAAGCGCCAAAGGTCATTCTCGTCGGCGAAATGCGCGATCAGGAAACGGTAAAGATCGCCTTGAGCGCGGCGGAAACCGGCCACCTGGTCCTCAGCACCCTGCACACGATCAATGCGGGCGAAACGATCAACCGCATTCTGGGCATGTTTGAGCCGGATGAGCAGGAACAAATCCGCGTGCGCCTGGCGGACTCGTTGCGCTGGGTGGTCAGCCAGCGGTTGGTGACCAAAGTCGGCGGCGCGGCGCGATTTGCGCTGCTCGAAATCATGGGCTCAAATCTCCGCACCCAGGAGGCCATCCGGCTGGGTGAAAGCGAAGGCAAAACATTTTATGAAATTATTGAGGCCAGTTATCCCTTCGGCTGGCGGACGTTCGACCATGCCTGCATGGAAGCTTTCGAACAAGGCATCATCTCGGAGGAAACCGCCCTGCTCTACTGCACCAAACGCAGCGTCATTTCCCGCGCCATTGACAACATCAAAAAATCGCGCGGCGAAATGACCACCGCCAGCGGCTCATTGCGCATGAAAACGTCGTCCTCGGAGGGTGGGGCCGCGCCGCCCATCCTCAAAATCAAGTAACCATGAATGGCTCATTCGATTTCGTCAGCACCGAGGACAAGCCCGCCTTGATCGCCTTCTCCACGCCCGAATGGCTGGAGACCGCCAAAGCCGCCCTGGGCGAACTCGGTTACAAAGTCCACACCGCCGCCACGCACAGCGATTTTCTCGTGCGCTTCGGCCAGGCCCACTATCAGGTTGTCATCGTCGAGGAACTGTTCGGCGCGAACACCCTTGACGAAAATCTCACGCTCAAGGCGCTGCAAGCCATGCCCGTCAACCAGCGCCGTCATGCCACGATCATTTTGCTTGGCGATTCGTTCCAAACCTTCACGCCCATGGAAGCCTTCCAGCACAGCGTCCATGCCGTCATCAGCAGTTCGGAAATGTTTTTGCTCAAGCAACTGGTTGAAAAGGCCGTGGCCGACAACGAACTGTTCCTGCACAGCTTTCGTGAAGTCCAAACCCGCGTCTTTACCAGCGGCAATCGCTTGTAATACCCCGTATTGACTCACGGATAAAGGTTGCCCGGGCTGCATCATCTTTGACACGTATAAGTCCTCAACAAATTCCGCCACCGGTGCCTTGGTAAAGCAAAGCGGTTGCCCGATACCAATCTATGACCTCAGGCGGTGCGGATGTGGTTGTATTTATTGCTCGTTATTCAGGGTGGAATTTCTTAATCATGTTTTATCCGCCCCATGAAATCAATGAGCAGGCAATACTTTTGAAGGCATGAGCCTAAAACAAAAAATTCTTCAGCCTGCTCCGTCCAATGACGCAACTCAACCAACCCTCCCGGTTGGGTCAGGCAATTACTGGGCTGTTTTTGGCATTTGCGTGTTTCTCGTGGGCACCATCTGGCTGGTGTTCGGCCAGACGCTCGGGCATGAATTCGTCAATTTTGATGATGACGTATATGTGTATCAAAATCCGGTGGTTGTAAAAGGGCTGACCTTCCAAGGGGTCAGCCATGTGTTCACCCACCGGATGTGTGATTTCTATCACCCGCTCACCATGGTGTCCCTGATGCTGGACTATCAGGTTTACGGGTTGAACCCCGGCGGCTATCACCTGACGAATATTTTACTCCATGGAATGACGGCCCTTCTGCTGTTTCTGGTGCTGTGGCGGATGATGGGGCTTCGCTCCAATAAAAGCATTGGAGCTACGGCCCCACAGGTGGACCTTGGCGCCGATAAAAGCGTTGGAGCTGCGGCGACGCAGGCGGGCGCACTGTGGCCCAGCGCGTTTGTGGCGGCGGTGTTTGCCATCCATCCCTTGCGGGTGGAATCGGTGGCGTGGGTGACCGAGCGCAAGGACGTGCTCAGCGGACTGTTCTTCGTGCTGACGCTCGGGGCGTATGTCCGTTACACCCGCAGCCCATTCTCGCTGGTCCGTCATCTGACGGTAATATTTCTGTTCGCACTGGGTCTTCTGTCCAAACCGTCTTTGGTGACGCTGCCGTTCCTGCTGTTGCTCCTGGATTACTGGCCGCTCGACCGAATGCAACCTGCCGCTCCACGCTCCACCTTCGAGGTTTTGCGTCCGCTCATCATTGAAAAGATTCCGTTGTTTGTGCTTTCTGCCGCGTCATGCGTGGCGACCATTTTTACTCAACAACACATGCTGGCGCCGGTCGGGAAATTGCCTCTTTTCTTTCGGACGGGCTATGCCGCAGTTTCCTATGTCGTCTACCTGGGTCAGATGTTTTATCCCGGAGGCTTGGCTGTCGTATATCCTTTTCCACAGAAGGGTCTGCCGTTGCCGGAAGTTGTTCTGGCGCTGGCTCTGTTGGCCGGCATTTCCGTGGGAGTGCTGGCGTTACGACGGCGGCGTCCTTATTTGGCTGTTGGCTGGTTGTGGTATTTGGGAATGCTGGTGCCGATGATCGGTGTGGTTCATGTCGGCAGCGTCGCGCGGGCTGATCGGTTCACATATCTGGCGCAGATTGGAGTGTATATTCTTCTGACTTGGACGGTGGTTGAGTTGACGGCCTCCTGGCGAAGCCGCCGTTGGGTGCTTGGCGGTGGCGCGATGGTTGTTCTTGCCGTCTTGATCACTTGTGCCCGGGCTCAAACCGCATACTGGCACGATAGTGAATTATTGTGGACTCACACACTTGCATGCACCTTGAGTAACAGCATCGCCCACAACAACCTTGGCAGTGCCTTTCGCGATCAGGGGCGGATGGAAGAAGCCATCGCGGAATTGCAAAAGGCACTGGCAATCAATCCCGACTACGCTGAAGCCCATTATAACCTTGGCAATGCTTTTCTCCAACAGGGACGGATGGAGGAAGCCATCGCGCAGTACCAAATGGCATTGGAGATTATGCCCGACGACGAAGAAGTCCACAACAACCTTGGCAATGTCTTTCTCCAACAAGGAAGGATGGAAGAAGCCATCTCATGTTACCAAAAGGCACTGGAAATCAATCCCAACCATGCCAAAGCCCACAACAACCTTGGCAATGCCTTTCGCCAGCAGGGACGGCTGGAGGAAGCCATCGCGCATTTCCAAAAGGCGCTGGCAATCAATCCCGATTACGCCGAGGTCCACAACAACCTGGGCGTCGTCTTTACCCAACAGGGACGGATAGAAGGGGCGATCTCGCAATTCCAAAAGGCACTGGAAATCAAACCTGACTACGCCGAAGCCCACTACAATCTTGGCAACGCCTTTCTCCAACAGGGACACGTGGAGGAAGCCATCGCGCATTTCCAAAAGGCACTGGCAATCAAGCCCGATTACGCCGAAGCCCAGAATAACATGGCCTGGGTGCTGGCCACCTGCCCGCAGGCTTCGTTGCGAAACGGGATTAAGGCGGTGGGGTTGGCCGAACGGGCGAATCAGCTTACCAGCGGGGAAAATCCAGTGATTCTTGCCACGCTGGCGGCAGCGTATGCGGAGGCCGGAAGATTCCCTGAAGCGATTGAGACAGTGCAACGCGCCTTGCACCTGGCCGAGGCGCAATCCAACACCGCGCTGGCCGGGGCGCTTCAATCACAACTGAAGCTCTATCAGGCAGGTCTCCCATTCCATGTCACGGAACAAGCACATTAGGGACTGGCCTTGCCTCGATTTTGTGGATAGCATTGGAAGGATGTGCGAGAGACAAAAAAGCTAAACATATTTTGACATGACTCGCCTCGACCAGGCTCTGGTTGAACGCGGCCTTTGTGAAAGCCGCGAACGCGCCAAACGCGCCATCCTCACCGGACAAGTCCGCATTAACGCCCAGTCCGCGCACAAACCCAGCGACTCCGTCAAACCCGATGACCGGCTTACTCTGGACGCAGACGAAAAATATGTCAGCCGCGGCGGCCACAAACTGGAACACGCCCTGCGCCATTTTCAATTGGATGTCGCCGGACTGACCGCACTCGACCTGGGCGCGTCCACCGGCGGATTCACCGATTGTTTGTTGCAACACGGCGCGGCCAAGGTTTTTGCCGTGGACGTTGGCCGGGGGCAATTCGCCTGGAAGCTCCGGCACGACCCCCGCGTCGTCGTCATGGAGAAGACCAACGCGCGGCATCTGACCGCGGCGCAATTCCCCCAGCCTTTCACCCCTGCCGATCTGGCCGTGATTGACTGTTCGTTTATTTCGTTGCGAAATATTTTGCCCGCCGCCATTGCATTATTGCGGCCCAATGGCAGAATTGTCGCGCTCATCAAACCGCAGTTTGAAGCCGGCAAAGCCGAAGCCGACAAGGGTCGGGGCGTCATCAGCGACCCGTCGGTGCATGAGCGCGTGCTCGATGAACTGCGGGAATTCGTCCGCGCGCAACCCGGGTTGCGCTGGCAGGGCGTGGTGGAATCACCGTTGCTCGGACCGGCGGGTAACAAGGAATTTTTGGCGCTGATTGAAAAAACAAGCTGACAAAATCAAACGCGTCGGACTCATCGGCAATTCCGATAAAGCCGCCTGCGTCGACAGCGTTCGCAAAGCCGCGCGACTCATTCAACGCGCCGGACGAAAGGTGTTGTGCGACGCCGGGACCGCCCGGCTGGCCGGATTGAAAAATTCCGTGTGCAGCGACGCCGCCGAGCTGGCGCGTGAAGTGGATTTGCTGCTGGTGTTTGGCGGCGACGGCACAATGCTGCACGTCGCCCGCGAAATCGCCGGCTCGGCCACGCCCATGCTCGGCGTCAATATCGGCGGCCTTGGCTTTCTCACCGCCGTGCCGTCGGACGAGATGACCCGCGCTCTGGCGCGCGTCTGGCGCGGTGAATTCAAATACGAATCCCGCGTTTTGATCGAAGTCAGCGGCCGCTGCCAGGGACGGCGGATTCATGAAACCGCGCTCAATGACATCGTGGTCAGCCGCGGCGCGGTCTCACGACTCATCAAACTCGATGTCAGCGTGGACGGCGAACCGGTCACGCGCTATAACGGCGACGGATTAATCATCAGCTCGCCCACGGGTTCAACGGCATATTCGCTGGCGGCGGGTGGCGCCATTGTTTTGCCCACTGCCGAAGTGTTTGCGCTCACGCCGGTTTGCCCGCACACGCTGTCAAATCGTCCGCTCATTTTACCGCTGGCTTCAACCATTCGCGTCAAAGCCATCAGTTCGCCACCGGCGACGATTTTGAGCGCGGACGGACAGTTTATCGCCGAGCTTGGCGCCGGCGACGAGGTGACGATTCGCCGCAGCCGGGGCACGGTCCGGCTGATGCATCTGGCGGACAGTTCGTTTTTGGAGGCGTTGCGCCGCAAGCTGCACTGGCGCGGAGCCTACGTATGAAAGGCCAAAGGCTGAAGGCTGAATGAAAAAGAAACCGGAATTTGAGCCAGTGAATTTCCTTCCTTTAGCCTTTCCTGCCCGCCATGGCCCTGGCGACGGCGGGAGCATTCAGCATTTGGCATTTTATAACCATGGTCCGACTTAAAGACATAGCCCGGCATGCGGGCGTCTCGGTGATGACGGTCTCGAAGGCGTTGCGCGACGAGCCGGATGTTTCATCGGCCACAAAATCGCGCATCAAGTCGCTGGCGCAACAAATGGGTTACGTTCCCGACTCGTCCGCGCAAGGGCTGCGCAACCGGACGACCAAATTATTCGGCCTCGTCATTCCGTCGAGCACGAATCCGATCTTTGCGCGCGTCGTTTTCGCCATCGAGGAACGCGCACACGAACTGGGCTACGACATTTTGCTCACGCATACGCACAACCTGCCGGCCCGTGAAGAGGTTTGCATCCGGCGGCTGTTGTCGCGGCGCGTGGACGGGCTGTTCATTTCGCCGGTGTATCGCTTTGAAGCCGAAGCGCGAATTTATCAGGAGGTGCTGGCCCGCCAAATCCCGACGGTTTTAATCGGGCCGCCCGCGCCATTTTGCAAATCATTCGTCAGCGTGGAAATTGATGAACAGGTTGCCAGCTACACCGCGACGCAACATTTGCTGAAGCTCGGCCACAAACGCATCGCCTATCTCACCGGCTCACCCACGGCGCCGTGGGTACACGAGCGGTTTGAAGGCTACCGCCGCGCATTGCGCGAAGCCGGATTGGATGTGGACGACAAGCTGGTTTTTCAGGCCGGCAGCACCATTGAAGATGGCACCAAAGCCGCGCTGCAAATGCTGAATGAATCGTGTGGTGCAACCGCCGTTCAAACCGTCAACGACCTCGTCGCCATTGGCTGCGCGGACGCGTTGTTATCGAAAGGTTTGCGGATTCCGGAGGATATTTCGCTCGTGGGTTTCGGCAATATCCTGACGGCGGAATATTTTCGCGTGCCGCTGACGACCATCCGCCAGCCAAAGTACCGGCTCGGCATGGCCGCCGTGGACGCGATGGTGAATTTGCTGAAGGGCCAGCGCGTTGAAACGAAACGTTTGTCCGCCGAACTCATCGAGCGCAAGAGCACTGCGCCGCCGAAAACCGGCGCGAATGCAAAACCGGCGTAGCGGCTTTCGGCAGGAAGCCGGATAATTTTCTGGAAGAATGCGGCGCTCTGCCGAGACGCCGCTACGATGCGTCGAGACGTTTGGCGGCATTTCAAACCGCTCCCAGCCGGAACGCCGCGAGCGAAGTGTGGCGCGCCCCGACCGGGGACAATTCGCTTCGGATTATTTCAATTTCATGCGCTGTCCAATCGCCGAACAGCCGCTTTTCGAGTGACTGCGCCCGGGCGGCCAGATCCCGGGTATCGGCTGGCCTCGGATTTTTCAGGCGGCCCAACGTGACATGGCCCGTGAAATTCTTCTCGCCTGGTTCGGGACTGAACGGGCCGACAGCGGTTTCAATCTGCTTCTGCAAATCCACCAGCCGCCCTTCCCGGTCATTGATGCCCACCCAGATGACCCGGGGCGAGCGGGGGTTCGGAAAAAAACCGACGCCCTCGGCGCACAAAGACAAGGGCCGGGCGGCCTGGCAAACGGCACCGACCGATTTCTTCAAATCTTCGACGCCATCCGCTGGAACATCGCCCAGGAACCGGAGCGTGAGATGAAATTGATCCGACCGGGCCCAGCGGGCCACGTCGCGCGGCACGAGCGGCTGCAATTCCCGCTGAACGCGGATGATTTCATCCCGGACCGGCTCCGGGATGGAAATCGCCACAAACAGTCGTAGCGGCGCGGTTACATTCTCGTTCGTCATCAGCCCCATTCAACACTTGAAACTTGAAACTTGAAACTTGAAACTCACGCAATGTCATTGCCCGCTGATTATCACCTGCACACGCCGCTCTGCCGCCACGCGACCGGCGAGCCGGGCGATTATGCCAATCGCGCACTGAAAATCGGTCTCACGGAAATTGGCTTCTCCGACCATTCGCCGATGCCGCGCGACGATTTCGACGACTGGCGGATGTACGCCCATCAACTCGACGAATATGTCGCCCAAGTTCGCCAGGCGCAAAAGGATTTTCCGAACCTGACCATCCGCCTCGCGCTGGAAGTGGATTATCTGCCCGGGTCCGAGAACTGGATTCGCGGACTTGCAGCGCGGCATCCGTGGGATTATTTCATCGGTTCGGTGCATTACGTCTCCGACGACTGGGCCATAGACAATCCGCAGAAAACTTCCGAATGGGAAAAACGCGACGCCTTCGAGGTATGGTCGGCCTACTTCGAACGGCTGACCCAGGCGGCGGAGACCGGCTGCTTTGAAATCATCGGCCATGCCGACTTGCCGAAAAAATTCGGCCACCGCCCGAATCACGACCCGGGCTGCGCCGGAGGCTTCGCCGAGGCGAGTTGCACGCCGCTCTACGAAAAGTTTCTCAACGCGGCCAAAAAGAACAATTGCGCCATCGAACTCAACACCGCCGGTTTGCGGAAGGATTGCGGGGAAATTTACCCCAGTCGCCAAATTCTTGAGCTTGCGTTTCAAAAAGGCGTGCCGATAACGTTTGGCTCGGATGCCCACGCGCCGGAGGAAGTCGGGATGAATTTTGCCGAAGCCATCCAGCTTGCACGCTCTGTCGGCTACCAGGAAGGCTGCCGGTTCACACAGCGAAAACGTCGAATGGTTAAATTTTGATTTCAGACCCTTCGGGTTATGTTCACGGCCAAATTGACAAAAAACCAGCTCACGGCCCTCATCTGCCTCGTGCTTGCCCTGGTCACAACCGCGCTCTACTGGCCGATTTCCAACCACAATTTTGTCAACTTCGATGACGACGATTACATTACCAACAATTCTCACGTTCAGGCCGGGCTGACCAGGACCGGGGTAATCTGGGCTTTCCAAACCGGAGCCGCCGCCAACTGGCATCCGGTGACGTGGCTTTCGCACATGCTGGATTGTCAGTTGTATGGTTTGTATCCTGGCGGCCATCACTCGACCAATCTGATTTTCCATGTCGCCAATACCTTGCTGCTGTTCCTTTTGTTGAGGCAACTCACCGGCGCCATGTGGCGCAGCGCGCTGGTGGCGGCGTTGTTCGCCTGGCATCCGTTGCACGTCGAATCGGTGGCTTGGGCGGCGGAACGCAAGGATGTGCTGAGTGCATTTTTCTGGATGCTGACGTTGATGGCGTACGCCCGATATGTGACGGGCGACATGTGGCTGGTGACACGCTCCGACCCGGCTTCGTTCCCCGGCCCCCGCCACTCGTTACCCCACTACTTCCTCGCACTGTTTTTCTTCGCCTGCGGATTGATGTCCAAGCCGATGGTGGTGACGCTGCCTTTCGTTTTGCTGCTGCTGGATTGGTGGCCCTTAAACCGTTTTGAGCCGGGAATTTTCGCGCGTTCCGCCGGCAAGTTAACCGTTGAAAAACTGCCTTTCTTCGCGCTCGCACTGGCGGCAAGCGTGGTGACATTTTTTGTGCAAACTTCGGGCCGGGCACTTTGGTCGCCGGGAGTACTATCTTTTTCGGATCGGTTGGCAAACGCCCTGTGGTCCTACGAGCGTTACATCTCCAAAACCTTCTGGCCGGTGGATCTCTGTATTTTTTATCCGCACCCGTATCATTGGCCAACGGCTCTGACAATGAGCGCGGCGCTGCTGCTGGTCATCTGGTCGGGATTGGTCATCTGGCGCGCGCGCCCAAATCCGTATTTGCTCGTCGGCTGGTTCTGGTTTTTGGGAACGCTCATTCCCACCATCGGCTTGGTGCAGGTCGGCTCGCAATCCATGGCCGACCGTTACATGTATATTCCCGGCATCGGCCTGTTCATTCTGGTTGCGTGGGGCATTAACGATTTTTTGAACTGGCGTCCTCACTGGCGGCGAATTACGGCGTTTGCCGGGGGCGTGACGCTGGCAGGTTGTCTGGTTTGCACCGAAATTCAACTGAGCTACTGGCAGAACAGCATCAAACTCTTCCGCCATGCCATTGAGGTAACAACCGATAACTTCGTCGCCTACACCTGCCTGGGCGAGACACTCACCGACCTGGGCATGAAAAAGGAGGCCATGGATTTTTGCGGTGAAGCGGTGAAAATTTCACCGAACAGCCCGGTGGCGCAATTTAATTTCGGCATGGCTTTGTTGCAGAACAACAAGCTTGACGAAGCCCTCGCGCATCTTGACGCCGCCGGGCGGCTGGCCCCTCACAATTCCGAGATTCAATACAACCTTGGCCTGTTTTTGTTGCTGCACAACAAACCGGATGAAGCCGCGGGGCATTTCGTCGCTGCTCTCGTTGAAAGGCCGGACTTCGCGGCGGCGCATTACCGCCTGGCGCAGGCTTTGTCCCAACAACACAAATCCAAGGAAGCCATTTTTCATTACCGCGAGGCGTTGCGGCTCAAGCCGGAATTCCCCGAAGCGAAAGCCGCGCTCGACCAAATCCTTGCCACCAATCCAAACCTGAAAACCGGGCCTTGAATACCGAACCAACCGGACAATGGACACGGGGGGATTGCTGTGATAAGTTTCTTCACCACACAATCATCCGAACCAGAAGTAAATTCATGACACACACATTCCGTTCGAAATTTTTCCCGGGTGCCCTTGCCGGCTTCCTGCTTCTCGGGCATGTCCGTGACGCGTTTGGCATTACCAACAACATCTCCGACATCTCCATCAGCAATGTCATCGTCACGGTGGCGAATCACTGGCAACACACGGTGGCGGACGGGAGTTATCCGGCAGCGACTGTGTTGTCCACCGCCCAAAACGCCACGAAGCCGACGGGTATCACCAATGAATACGCCTGGGGTGTGAATCTTTACGGCCAGCTCCGCGTGAAGGACGCCACCGGCAACACCAATGCCGAAAATTTCGCGCTGAATCATAATCTGATTATTGCGCGTTATTACGCCTGGCTGGTAAGCCTGACCAACACGCTCATCAGCACCTCCGGCCTGATGAGTTTTCAAGACAACAATGCCGTGCTGGGCACATTCTTCACCCTTGGTAAACTGGATTATTGCGGCGCGATAACCGCGCAAATGTTGGAAGGCGCGCTGCGTCACGCCAGCGGCCCCACCATCGAACAGGTGCAGATGGCGATGGTTACCGCCAATTACGTCAGCAGCGGCCAGGCCCGGACCAACGGCACGCTTTACCGGCCGGAACGGGGCGCCACCATCTGGGCGGATGATCTTTACATGAGCTGTCCGTTCCTCATCCGTTGGTATCAATACACCGGCAACACCAATTTTCTCGATGACGCCGCCAACCAGGTGATAAGCATGGCCGGTTATTTGCAGGACACGGACGGCCTTTGGTTTCACGGTTATTATTGCACCAACCACTACGTCAACGGCGTCAAGTGGGGTCGCGGCAACGGCTGGGCGATGGTAACAACGGCCGAGGTTCTTTCCGTCATGCCCACAAATCATCCCGCCCGCACAAACCTGTTGACAATCCTGCGGCGTCACATTGCGGGCGTGGAAGCGGTACAGGCGTCGGACGGCATGTGGCATCAGGTGCTGGATCATCCCGAAGTGTGGGAGGAAACGTCATGCACCGCGCTGTACGCCTACAGCATTGCCCGGGCGGTGAATCGCGGCTGGATTGATCCCACGAACATGGCCGTGGCGCGCAAGGCCTTTGCCGCCATCGCGCAGTTGCAGGTGAGCGCCAGCGGCGTGGTCAGCAATATCTGTCCCGGCACCAGCCTGAGCAACAGCATTACCTATTATACGACCAAACTTCAGCCGTCCACCGACGACCGCCACGGCCCCGGGCCGGTCATGCTCGCTGGTGCGGAAATCTTGCTTACGCCCAAACTGGGCATTGTCAAAAACGGAAACCAAGCCGTGATTTCCTGGAACGGCGGTTTGAGCAATTTCAATCTGCATGCGACCACGAATCTTATCGATTGGAACATTTGGACAAATCTCCCGGCCATCACCAACTGGCAAAGCATCGTCACGGATTCAAACGTCCATCACCGCTTTTTCCGGTTGAGTTCCCCGTCGCCGGGTTATCCGCCAACACCGCTGAATTTTGAAGCGGAATCGCTCGCCCGCGTGACCAATGGCGCAACCGCCACGGTGTCTGCACTCGATACAAACGCCAGCGGCGGATATTTTGTGACGTTGAACGGAGATGGCGCCGGTGATTACATCGAGTTCACCCTCACCAACGTCCCGGCCGGCGCGTATCATCTCAAACTGGTTTTCCCGTCCGGCAGCAATCGCGGCCAGCTCGGTCTCAAGCTGGACGGCAATCCGCTGGGCGGCACGCTTGATGAATACTGGGCAACCACGATTTATCCGCTCTGGGACTTCGGCCCGGTCACGTTTGCGTCAACCGGCGACCACACCGTCCGGTTGACGGTCGCGGGCAAAAACGTCGCGTCGAGTTCCTACACGATTGCCGCGGACAAATTCATGCTCGTCCCGCAATAGCTCCAGCACCCATGCTGGACATGTTGCCGGCATTCTGAAAAACTTCGCGCCCGTGAAACAATCAATCGTCACTTTGGACATGGAAGGCGTGTTGACGCCGGAAATCTGGATTGCGGTCGCCGAAAAGACCGGCATCCCGGAATTGCGCCGCACCACACGCGATGAGCCGGATTACGACAAGCTCATGCTGGGGCGGCTTGCCATTCTCAACCAGCACGGCCTGAAGCTTTCCGACATCCAGCAGGTCATCGGCACGCTGCAGCCGCTGCCCGGCGGCAGGCAATTCCTGGATGAACTTCGCTCGTTCGTGCAAGTCATTGTTCTTTCCGACACCTTCGAGCAATTCGCCTCTCCCCTGCTCCGCCAGCTCGGGTGGCCGGTGCTCCTGTGTCACCGGCTCGTCGTCGAAAACGACCGCATCGTGGATTACCAGTTGCGCATCCGGGAGCAGAAGCGCGAGGCCGTGGCCGCCTTCAAACGGATGAATTACCACGTCATCTCCGGCGGCGATTCGTTTAACGACACCGCCATGCTCGTCGAGGCGAACGTGGGAATTCTCTTCCGCGCGCCCGACGCGGTGAAAAAGCAATTCCCACAGTTTGAGGCCGTCGAGACTTACGCCGATTTGATGAGCTTGATCAAACAAGCCATGGTTTGAGCCACAGATTTTCACAGATAAAACACAGATAGAAAAACAAAGCGCGGGTTTTATCTGTGTTCAATCTGTGTTTCATCTGTGGCTTTAATCCTCAGCTTTGAATGCGCGGGAAATCAAATCCTGCACCGCTTGTTTGGGTTCTTTGCCCTCGTAGAGCAGCGCATAAACCTCGTCAATGATCGGCGTGAGCACCTTCTTCCCGCGCGCCAGCCGGTGCGCGGATCGTGCCGTCGGATATCCCTCGGCCAGTTTCGGGTGCGACGCCTGGATTGCTGCCATCGTTTCACCGCGCCCAAGGCGTTCGCCGAGGTTGCGATTGCGGCTCTGTTTCGAGAAACACGTCAGCATGAGGTCGCCCAGACCGCTCAAACCGGCGAACGTTTCCGGTTGCGCGCCGCACGCCACCCCCAGCCGGCGCATCTCGGACAGCGCCCGTGTGACCAGTCCGGCCTTGGTGTTGTCGCCGTAGCCCAGCCCGTCGCTCACGCCGGCCGCGATGGCGATGATATTTTTCAGCGCGCCTCCGTATTCCACGCCGAGGATGTCCGTGCTGCGATAAATGCGAAAGCTGGGGCGGTGGAAAAGTTCTTGCACCGTTCGCGCCGTGCCGTCGCTTTCGCAGGCGCAAACCACCGTGGTCGGAATGCCCAGCGCCACTTCGTGGGCAAAACTCGGCCCGGAAAGCGCCGCCACGCGTTCCGCCGGGGCCTGCTCGCGCAGAATCCGGCTCATGGTCTCGCCGGTCTCAAATTCAATGCCCTTGGTCACGCTCACCAAAATGGCCGGATGCCCGTTCAGCTTCATGGCAACCTGACGGAAGGCCTGCGACGGAATGGCCATGGCCAAGCACTCGGCACCCGTCACCGCCCTGGCGAAATCCGCCTCCACTTTCCAGTCGGTCGGCAACGCCATGCCGGGCAGGTAACGCTCATTCCGCCCACGGCGGAGTTCGTCAAGTGTCCGGGCGTCAATGTCCCATAGCGTCACGGCATTGCCGTTTTCGCGCAGCACTTTGGCCAAGGCAGTTCCCCAGGCACCTGCGCCCAGTACGGTGATTTTCATTTCGTTGCCTCCGGTGTCGCAGATTTTTGACCCAAACGCCGCTCGGTGCCGTTGAGCAGGCGCTGGATGTTGCCTCTGTGTTTGAAGATGGCGAGCAGTCCCAGCGCGGTGGTAACAATTCCCAAAAACCGGCTGTCCTTTGTCAACCAAACCGCCGTGGGCAACGCCACCGCTGCCGCGATGGAAGCCACCGACACGTAGCGGCTCAACGCGAACACAACAATCCACGTACCCAGCGCAATGCCCGCCGCCAGCGGCGCCAGCGCAAAATAAACCCCTGCGCTGGTCGCAATGCCCTTGCCGCCCCTGAATTTCAGCCAGCAGGTGAAATTATGACCGAGCACGGCACAGATGCCGGCAACGATTTTCAAACATTCGATTTTATCCGGAGCCATGGCGAACGGTTGAACGACAAAATCCGCAAGCCATGAACACGCGGTAAAACCCTTGAGTCCGTCCACCACAAGCACAAGGATGCCGGCGGGTCTGCCGAGAATGCGAAAAACATTGGCCGCGCCGATGTTGCCGCTGCCAACGGCGCGGATGTCAATCCCCTTTGCCCGCGCAACCAGATAGCCCGTCGGGATCGAACCCAGCAAATACGCCGCCACGGCGATGACAATGAAAGCAGGCACGGCGGGAGTTTATGAACCCGAAGTCCAAAGTTCAAAGTGAAAACCTCACACAAAGTCGCAAAGCCCGCAAAGTTATGTCGCGGCATTTCAATTCTTCTTCGCGCCTTTGCGCCTTTGCGTGAGATTCATTTCGGCTTTCAGTGGTTTACCGAAGTTGGCACACTGCCCGCATGGCATCAAAGGTCAAAATCGCCGTTCTCGGCACCGGCTCGCTGGGTCAGAACCATGTTCGCATTTACTCGGAACTGGCCACCGCCGGCCAGGTGGAACTTGCTGGCATCTTCGACACCCAAGCTGAAACCGCGCGCAAAATCGCCGCCAAACACGGCACGCGGGTTTTCTCTTCGATTGCCGAATTGGCTGCCGCGAGTGATGCCGTCAACATCGTCACGCCGACGACCACGCATTTTGAACTCGCCAAATCGCTGTTGCAGCAGGGCAAACACGTCCTCGTCGAAAAACCGATGACTGACAACACCGCCCAGGCCGCTGAACTCGTACAACTCGCGCAACAAAAAAATTGCGTCCTGCAGGTCGGCCACGTCGAACGGTTCAACCCCGTTTTCAAATATCTCGAAACCGCCGCGCCAGAACCGCGCTTCATTGAGACGCACCGGCTTTCGCCCTACCCCGCCCGCTCGACCGACATCGGTGTCGTGCTCGACCTGATGATTCACGACCTGGACGTGGTGCTCGCGTTCGTAAAATCGCCCGTGACGAGCGTGGACGCCGTGGGAATTCCCGTGTTGAGCAAGTCCGAAGACATCGCCAACGCGCGGCTGCGCTTCGCCAACGGCTGCGTCGCCAACCTCACCGCCAGCCGCGTCAGCCCGGAGCGGATGCGAAAGATCCGCGTGTTCAGCGGCGGTGCGACACCGAGCTACATCTCGCTCGATTACCGCGCGCAGGAAGGTTTCATCTATCGCATCGCCCGCGACAGCGAGGCGGAAAGCTCGCTGCTGAAAAAAGTCCTGGCCGCGAAACTGGGGGTGGGCAAGGACTCAACCATCGTCAGCGAATTTGGCGGCAAACGCATCGTTCGCGAACCCGTGCCGATTGCGAAGGACGAACCGCTCAAGCTCGAACTGCAACACTTCGTAAATTGCGTCCGCGAAAAGCAAACGCCCATGGTCAGCGGCGAATCCGCCAAGCGCGCCCTGGACTTGGCCTTCGAAATTACGCGGCAGGTGCAGCAGAGCAAATGAACGCCAAACAGTTCATGCTCATCGCCGAATTTATTTTGGTAGCACCCGCGTCTCGCGGGTTCAATTCGGCGTCTCGCCGAATTGCAACGGCATTCACACGGGCGGAATTCATCGTCAGGACAACGGCAAACTTTGTCATCGGTCTGTTTCGGGCGCGACGCCCGAAACCACCCGCCAGAGGCGGGTGCTACACGATAATTTACGAACCCTATTCCTTATTCGCTTGACCCCGAAATCGTTCATGCTCATCGCCGGTGAGGCGAGCGGTGATTTGCTCGCGGCGGAACTGGTGTCCGCGCTGCTTGCCGCGTCGAAGCAAAGCGGAGACGGGCGCGCGCCGGTTTTCTTCGGCGCGGGCGGACCGCGCATGGCGGCGGCCGGCGTCGAACTGGCCTTCGACATGACACAGCACGCGGTCATCGGCATGTCCGATGTGCTGATAAATTATTTCGAGTTCCGCCGGCTGTTCCATCAATTGCTGAAATTGGCAATTGAACACAAACCGGACGCCATCATCGGCGTGGATTACGGCGGGTTCAACCTCCGCTTTGGTCATGCCATCAAACAATACGTCCGCAAAAATCGGTCGGCGTCCACGCCGTGGAATCCGAAAATAATCCAGTTCGTTTCGCCGCAGGTCTGGGCATCGCGGCCGGGCCGGGCGAATTTGCTCGCGGCGGATTATGATCTGCTGCTGAGCATCTTCCCGTTTGAAAAAGACTGGTATGCACAGCGCGTGCCGAAGCTGCACGTGGAATTTGTCGGTCATCCGATGGTCGACAGAATCCAGAATCCAGAATCCGGAATCCAGAATAAGAATTCCAGGCCGTCAGTTCTTTTGCTGCCCGGCAGCCGGGCGGATGAATTGCGCCGGCATTTGCCGCCAATGCTCGGCGCATTGAAACTGATTCGGGAAAAATTGCCGTCGGCGAAGGCGAAAATGGTTTTGCCGGATGAAGCTTTGAAACAACTCGCGGACAAACTGTCCGCGCTCCCGTCAGATATGGAAATCCAAATCGGCAATCTGCCGCAGGCACTAGCCGAAGCCGATGTCGCCATCGCCTCAACCGGCACGGTGACGATGGAATGCGCCTTCTTCGGCGTGCCGACGGTGACACTCTACAAAACGTCGTGGCTTACCTACCAGATTGCCAAACGCATCGTGACCGTGAAATGGTTGACGATGCCTAACATTCTGGCGGACGAAGAAATTTTCCCGGAATTCGTCCAAGGCGCCGCCACGCCAAAAAACATTGCCGGAGCCGCGCTGGAGCTTTTGCAAAACGAACCGCGCCGTATTCGGATCAAAAAGCGGCTGGCGGAAGTTGTTTCGTCCCTGGGCGACCCCGGCGCGACGAAGCATGCAGCCACAGCGATTTTGAGTTTGTTTAATTAGATAGATGATCTTCACCTTCGAGTGATACAATTTTTGAAATAGCTATTACACGAATTGTATTGTTCCGGCGGCAACCCGATGGCGGTTCTGGGGGACGGCTTGTCCGCTTTGCGGCAGACCAGCCGGGCCACAGGTTGAATGATGCGCTATCGGCAGTTACACAGTTTTGACTTTCACTGTTGCAACGACTACCCTGCCGCCATGGAATCGCTGCACGCGCCGTGGCGCATTGAATACATTCTGTCGCCGAAACCACAACTCGATGCCAGCCTGTTCGCCCGCATCGCGCAGTCCAATGATGACGAGGCGAACCGCGTCATCGTGCGCGACCGCACGTGCTTCGCCCTGCTCAACACTTATCCCTACAACGGCGGACATTTGCTGATCGTGCCTTACAAACAGGTCCCCGACCTGAACAGCCTGACCGAGGAGGAACTGGCGGATTTGTGGAAGCTCACGCGCCGTTGCATCAACGCGCTGACGCAGGTGATGAAGCCGGACGGCTTTAACATTGGCATTAATCTCGGCAAGGTCGCTGGCGCAGGCGTCGCTGACCATTTGCACATCCACATCGTTCCGCGCTGGAACGGCGATACCAATTTCATGCCCGTCCTGGCCAACACCACCGTCTTGCCGGCGGCGCTGAACGAGGTCGCCGCCAAATTGCGCGCGGCGCTGGCGAAATGATTTTTAGCCACAGATGAAACACGGATTGAACACAGAATTTTAGAATTTAAAAATTTCATCCGTGTTTCATCTGTGAAAATCTGTGGCAAAGAAATTTATTAATTGTGGCAACTGAAACCTTGCATTTTGAAAATGCGCGTGTTGCACAGCAGCTTTTCAATCACGAGCCGCGCAATCTGCAGTTGGTCCAAGATCAGCTTGGCGTCAAGGCCACGTCGCGCGAGGGATGGATAAAACTCGAAGGCGCCGCCGATGCTGTCGAACGCGCCAAGCAGCTTTTTGTGTCGCTGGAGAGTCTGGCCAAAGCCGGTGCGCCGGTGCGGAACCGCGAGTTCACGCACGCGCTGAACGTCGTGAAGCACGAGGGCGTTTCGACGCTCAAGGATTTGATGAACGACCGGGTGTTGACGCACGACCGCAAGCCCGGCGTTACTGCCAAGACGGTCGGGCAGAAGAAATATCTCGACGCCATCCGCAAGCACGACGTCACCTTCGGCGTCGGCCCGGCCGGCACGGGCAAGACTTACCTGGCTGTGGCGATGGCGCTGGCGGCATTGCGCGAGGGAAAGGTTTCGCGGATTATCCTCACCCGCCCCGCCGTTGAAGCCGGCGAAGCGCTTGGCTTTTTACCGGGTGACCTATACGAAAAAATCACCCCGTATCTCCGTCCGCTGCACGATGCGCTCCACGACATGCTGCCTGCCGAGGAGATCCAGAAGCACACTGAACGCGGCACCATTGAAATCGCGCCGCTGGCCTACATGCGCGGGCGCACGCTGAACAACGCCTTCATCATCCTCGACGAGGCGCAAAATTCGACGACCGAGCAGATGTTGATGTTCCTCACGCGCCTCGGGCACGGCTCGAAGGCCGTCATCAACGGCGATGAAACGCAGATCGATTTGCCGCCGCACAAAAATTCGGGCTTGCTCGAAGCACACCGTGCGCTGAAGAACACCGAAGGAATCTCGATTGTGGAATTGGGCAAGCGCGACGTCGTCCGCCACCCGCTCGTGCAACGCATCATCACGGCTTACGAGGAGCATCGCGGCAAAAAACCCGGAGGGACGAGCGCTGCGAGCCCCCAAATGTAATGGGCGTCGTAGAACTCCACCCTCCGATAAAATGAACGTCGCTGTCGCCAGTCATCAGCATATCCGGAAAATCAATCTGCGGCTGCTGAAAAAAATCGCCAACGCGCTGCTCACGGAATTGGAAATTGAAAAGGCCAAAATCGGCATCTGTCTTGTCGCCGCAGCGGAAATGACGCGGCTGAATGAAACCTTTCTCAAACATAAGGGTTCGACGGATGTCATCACGTTTGATTATCACACTGAAGGTAGGGCGGGCAGTCCCCTGCCCGCCGCCAAGTCCGGCGCGCTGCGGACCGGTCTTCGCAAGGCTTCGCCCAGGCGAGGAGCGTGCCCTACCTTGCAAGGTGAAATTTTTATTTGCGTGGATGAAGCGGTTTTACAGGCGTGCAAGTTCAGCACGAGCTGGCAGTCGGAAGTCATCCGCTACCTGGTCCACGGTGTTTTGCATCTGCTTGGTTTTGATGATTCGAGCGCGGGTGCCCGGCGCAAAATGAAACGGGAGGAATACCGCCGGTTGCGTGAAATCACCCGCCGCTTTCCCTTGAGCAAACTCTGATGCAGCCCTAGACTCGGCATATGGAACAGAAAAGCTTCTTTGCCCGCTGGCGGTCCAGTTTTTTAACGGGGCTGGCGGTTACTTTCCCCGCCCTGCTTACGCTGGCGGCGGTCAAATGGCTCGTGGGCACGATTTCCAGTGTGACGGATTTGCTTTTGTTTTTTCTGCCCCGGAAACTCACCCACGAAGGTCTCGTGTATCCCAATGACGGCATGGGACCGATGTTCTGGTATTGGAGCCTGGTGGCGTTGGTGCTCGCCGTGGTTTTGATTTCAGCTGCGGGCGTGCTGGCGCGTTATTACATCGGCAAAAAGGTGATTGATTGGACCGACCGCGTGTTGATGCGGGTGCCGTTGTTGAACAAATTTTACAGCGCCATCAAACAGGTCAACGATGCGTTTGCCGGAAACAAACATTCGTTCAAGACCGTCGTGTTGGTGGAATTCCCCGGGCCGGGAAATTATTCCGTCGGCTTTATCACCAGCGAACAGCAGGGCGAAATCCAGCAAAAGACCGGCAGGAAACTCATCAGTGTCTTTGTCCCGACCACACCCAATCCAACCTCCGGCTTTCTGATTTTGGTGCCGGAGGAAAAACTCACCAAACTCGACATGAGCGTAACCGACGCCATCAAATATATCGTCAGCCTCGGCTCGATTTCGCAGGAATATCCGCCGACGCCCAACCCCAAATTATTGACCACGGATGGACACGGATGAACACGGATGGAAATCCGCTTGGCGGCGAAACCAACCGCCGGACATAGAATTGTATCCGTGTCCTTCCGTGTCCATCCGTGGTTAAATTTTCCCCATGATTGAAAACGCCACCGGCCTGATTCTGCGCACGCGACCGCTCACGGAAACCAGCCTCATCGTTCACTGGCTCACGCCGGATTTCGGGCGCATCGCCACCGTTGCCAAAGGCGCGCGCCGGGTCAAATCGCCGTTTCTCGGCAAATTGGATTTGTTTTATCTGGCGGATTTTTCGTTTAACCGCAGCCGCCGTTCCGATTTGCACACGCTTCGTGAAATCGGTTTGCGCGAGACCCACAGCGCGCTGCGTCAGGACATCCGCCGGTTGCGCCAGGCCGCCTACGCCGCGTCATTGGTCGAGCAGGCCACGGAAACCGGGACGCCTTTGCCCGCCATTTTTGAATTGACGAACGGTTTTCTGGGCTGCCTTTGCCGGCAAAAATCCGCGCCGCAAATTGTTCTGGCCTTTGAACTCAAGCTCCTGCATGAACTCGGCCTGAAACCGGATTTGGCGAAAACCAAACTGACGCCCGGTGCCAGACAAATCGTCCGCGTGCTGACGCAAAACGACTGGCCGGCGTGTTCGCGTTTGAAGCCCACACCCGCGCAAGCCGGCGAATTGGCGCAGTTCCTTCATGGCTTCCTGATTTTTCATCTGGGGCGCCTGCCAAAGGGGCGCATAACGGCCCTGACTGATGATTAGCCCGGCTTTGGGGAGGTGCCAGCCGGGGAACACAAAGGGCTTTCCGAAACCATGCCCTAATGGCATGATTATTGCGCAATTTCGGGGTTGGTTGAAATGAGAAAAAAGATTTTCAGATTCTCCACATTGCGAATGCAGCTGGTCGGCAGCGTGTTTTTGCTCATCACTCCGGCCTGGTTGCTGATGTATATTTTCAACCTGCCCATGAGCGGGTTTGTGGTGGGGATACTGGCGCTGGCCGCATCGTGGTTCGGCGGGGAACACTTCATTTTGCGCGAGGTGCGCGCCTTGTCCAGTGTGGCGCAGCGGATTGCCGAAGGTGATTTGAGCGCCCGCACCGGACTGAAACCTTCAAAAAACGAACTCGGTGATCTCACCAAGGGTTTTGACCTGATGGCCGAATCGCTGGAACGCCACGTCAAGAATCTCGAAACCGCGGAAAAAAACCTGCTGAATCGCGCGTTTCAGCAAACCGTTGTCGCCGCACTCGGACAATTTGCGCTGACCAACAGTGACCTGGATGCGCTGATGAATCAAACTGTCATGCTCGTGGCGCAAACCTTGGGCGTGGAATACTCCGCCGTGTTCGAGCAATTGTCCGGCGGGCCACTGCGGCTGCAAGCCGGCGTAGGCTGGAAGCCGGAGTACGACCGGCAGACCTCCCTGCCCGGAAATGAGAATTCCCCGATTATCTCGGCTTTGAAATCCGGCGACCCCGTTATTACTGCCGATCTGAAGGCCGAATCGCGAATCTCTGCATCGCCGTTCCTGGCCGAACACGGGGTTGCCAGCGGTATCACCGTCGCCATTCCCACTCACGACCGGCCCTATGGCATGCTGGGCATTTACAGCACGCACCAGCGAAAATTCGATTCGGATGAAGTGCAATTTCTCATGGCCGCCGCCACCGCCGTCGGCCTGGCCGTCGAACGCAAACGGGCCGATGCCGAATTGAAAAAACTCGCCGCCTTCGTCCAGTTGAACCCGGACGCGGCGATGGAATTGAACGAAAACGGGACCATCACCTATTTCAACGAGGCCGCGCAAAGACTGGCCGCTTCCGTTTCCCGGGATCATCCCAGTGAGATATTGCCGCCGGACATTAACCGCATCATTCGCGAATGCCTCACCGGCGGACAAAGCAAGGTGCGTTTGGAAACCAAAATGGAAGGGCGCACGTTTTCGTGGTCGGTTCATCCCGTCCTGCCGAGCAACGTGGTGCATTGCTACGTCGAAGACATCACCGAACGGCTGAGTTTGGAGGCGCAGTTGCGTCAGGCGCAAAAGATGGAATCCATCGGCCAGCTCGCCGCCGGTGTTGCGCATGACTTCAACAACATGCTCACGATCATTCAGGGTCATTCCAGTTCGCTGCTCTCCAAACCGACGTTGCTGCCGGAGGTGGTTGACTCGGTTCAAGCCGTCTATTTTGCCGCCGAACGCGCCGCGGGTCTCACCCGCCAATTGCTCATGTTCAGCCGCAAGAATGTCATGCAGCCCGAGCTGCTCGATCTGCAGAAAGTTGTCGGCAACATGAGCAAGATGTTGGAGCGTCTCCTCGGGGAAACCATCGCGCTCGAATTCCAGCCGGCGGTGGAAAATTCATTTGTTCAGGGCGACTGCGGCATGCTCGAACAGGTCGTGATGAACCTTTCCCTCAATGCCCGCGACGCCATGCCGCGCGGCGGCAGGCTGATCATCGGCGTTGAGACCGTGATCATAGACGCCGTTTTCATCGAAACCCATCCACAGGCGCACGCGGGACGTTTTGTTCGTTTGCGCGTCACGGACAATGGGATCGGCATGGATACTGCCACGCTGGGCCGCATCTTCGAACCGTTTTTTACCACGAAAGACATCGGCAAGGGCACCGGCCTCGGCCTCGCGACCGTTTATGGCATTGTCAAACAGCACGAAGGCTGGGTCGAAGTGAACAGCGAACCCGGCAAAGGCAGCACGTTCGACGTGTTTCTTCCCGCCAGCGACAAAGTGCCCGCCTTCGCAGAAGAAGAAGCGGCCTCCGCTGGCCCGGTCGCCGGCGGCTCGGAAACCATTCTCATCGTTGAAGACGAACCGGTCCTGCGGAGCATGGCCCGCGACATCCTCGAAGAGTGCGGCTATCGGATTCTGGAAGCGGCATCCGGCAAGGAAGCGCTTGACGTATGGAACCGGCGCGCGGATAAAATTGATCTGCTGCTGACCGACATGGTGATGCCCGACGGCATTTCCGGCGCGGACCTCGTCGAGCGTTTGCAGGCCGGCCAGCCCGGCCTGAAAGTTGTCTTTACCAGCGGCTATACCGCCAATGAAGTGAACCAGAAAATGCTGGCCCGGACCCGCGCGAGCTTTCTCGCAAAACCCTACACCCACGTCGAACTCGCCAAAACCGTCCGCGATTGCCTCGACCAAAACAACAGCAGTGATGCGGCGGCTGGATAATTGACGTTGCATGGAAACCCGCGCGCAGGGAGATGTCACAATCGCCATTTTGAGCGACATCCATTACGCCGGCCCCGCCGAGCGTGCCCGTGGCGAAGATTACGAATTTCGCACCATCGCCAATCCCATGTTCCGCTCGGTCGCGCGCGCCTACCGACATTTAATCTGGATGCGACATCCGCTCGACCAGGGACAACAACTCGACCATTTTCTGGCCGAAACCGGGCCGGTGGATTATTTCGTGGCCAATGGGGATTACCCGTGCGACACCGGGTTTGTGGGCGTGAGCGACCCGGCGTCGCTCCAAAGCGCCCAGGAATGTCTCGGCAAACTCCGCGCGAAATTCGGCGACCGCGCGCGGTTCGTCATCGGCGATCATGAACTTGGAAAATTGACCCTGTTTGGCGGAAAGGGAGGAATGCGGCTGGCGAGCTGGCATTGCGCCACGCAGCAGCTTGGCCTGCAACCGTTCTGGAAACTGCCCATCGGCCGTTACCTGCTCATGGGTGTGGCCTCGCCACTCATCGCCCTGCCCGCAAACAAGGCGGACGTGCCGCCGGAGGAATGGCCGGAATGGCAGCCCTTGCGCGAGGCGCACCTCGCCGAAATCCGCGCCGAGTTCGATGCGCTCCAACCGGAGCAACGCGTGTTGTTGTTCTGTCACGACCCCACAGCGCTGCCGTTTTTGTGGCGCGAGGAGGCGATGCGCCGCCGGTTGTCGCAGGTGGAACAGACTGTCATCGGGCATTTGCACACCCGGCTGATTTTATGGAAAAGTCGGGTGCTGTCGGGAGTTCCGCCCATCCGGTTTCTGGGCCGGAATGTCAACCGCTACAGCTCGGCGCTGCACGAAGCACATTATTGGTGGCCGTTCCGGGTGCGATTATGCCCGGCACTATCCGGTACCGAACTATTGAATGACGGTGGCTATTACACCATGCAAATTGACCCGGCAGCAAATCGCCCAGCGCGGTTCACCTTTCACTCCCTGCCCCGGTGAAACGGATTACCGGGTCGGTGCCTGATAGACTGATAATAGATTAGAGGGAAATGAAAAGCGCCAGAGGGCTGGCGCATTCCAAAACGCTTCGCGTCATCCTGCCGGCAAACCGCTTGGGACGCATCTCAGTAGCTTTCAACCCGCGCGTTAGCGTCTTGGAGTGCGGCGGCCCTCCGCCGCTTTTGCCTCACCATGTGGAAAGCCACTTCATTGCCTTCGACCTTCCATCAATTTCATCACGGCTTCGACCGCGTCGTCGGCCTTGACAGGTTGCAAGGCACCGCCGCGGGGCTTGATTTCCACCTCGCCCTTGGCCAGCGATTTCTCGCCGATGCCGATGCGAATCGGAAAGCCAACCAGTTCGGAATCCTTGAATTTCACGCCGGGACGTTCGTCGCGGTCGTCCAATATCACTTCCACGCCACGCGCCGTAAGTTCCGCGTAAATTTTCTCCGCGAGTTTCATCACCGCGCTGTCCGGCGCCACACCCAGCGGCGTGATGCAAACGGTGTAGGGCGCCACGCTCAACGGCCAGATGATGCCGTCCTTGTCGTTGCACTGCTCAATGACCGCTTGCATGGTTCGTGTTACGCCAATGCCGTAGCAGCCCATGACGGCGGGCTTGCGCGTGCCGGCCTCGTCCAGAAAGGTCGCGCCCAGCTTCTCGCTGTATTTCGTGCCGAGCTTGAAAACGTGGCCGACTTCGATGGCGCGGCGGATTTTCAGTCCCGATTTATCGGGACATTTCGCGCAGGGTTCACCGGCAGTCACAGTCCTCAAATCGAACCACTGCGTCACCTTGATGTCGCGTTCGATGGAAACATTGCGGAAATGGAATCCATCCTCGTTCGCGCCGGTGGTCATGTCATTCGCACCGCGCAACCGTTCATCGGCGAAAATTTTAGGAGCGCCGAGCACCAGCTCGGCGTGTTGCGGAGTTTGACCTTCTTGCCGAGCTGGTGCTCGGCGCTCCAGCGTGCTCGCAACCGCACCGAGACTTCCCGGCTTCGCTCCGAGCGTGGCCACACATTCTTCCGGCGTGGCCGGACGAAACACCGTGGTACCCAATCGTCCGGCGAGCTTGGCTTCGTTCAACTGATCGTCGCCGCGGATCAAAATGATGACCGGCTTGCTGTCGGCGATGTAAACCAAAGTCTTGATCTGGCGATTCGCGGGAACGTTGAACGGCGCTTTGGTCAACGCTTCGATGGTGACGACGCCGGGCGTGGCAAACCTCTCAATTTCGGATTTCGGATTTCGGATTTCGGATTTCGGCACCGCGCTGGTGGCCTTCTCGATGTTCGCCGCGTAACCGCAGGCCTCACAGTAAACCACCTCGTTCTCGCCGGTCTCCGCCGGAACCATGAATTCATGCGAATGACTGCCGCCGATGACGCCGGTGTCGGCCTCGACCGGAAACGTCTTCAGTCCGCACCGGGCGAATATGCGCGCATAGGCGTCATACATTTTTTGATAGCACACCTGCGCCGCCTCGTCGCTCACGTCAAAACTGTAGGCGTCCTTCATGATGAACTCGCGGGCGCGCATGAGGCCGAAGCGCGGGCGGATTTCATCCCGGAACTTTACGCTGATCTGGTAGAAATTCCTCGGCAACTGCCGGTAGGAATTGATTTCGGCGGCGGCGGTCAGCGTGATGACCTCCTCGGCCGTGGGGCTGAGAATCCATTCGCGGTTGCCGCTGTCCTTCAATTTATACAGCACATTGCCGGCGGTTTCGTAACGGCCGCTTTGCTGCCAGATTTCCGGCGGCTGAAGCGCGGGCATGAGCAGTTCGAGCGCGCCGGCACGGTCCATCTCCTCGCGGACGATCTGCTCCACCTTGCGCAACGCGCGCAAACCGAGCGGCAGGAAGGTATAGACGCCGCCGGCGAGCTTGCGGATGAGGCCGGCGCGGAGCAGGAGTTTGTGCGACAGGATTTCCGCGTCAGCCGGAGCTTCGCGGAGAGTTGGAATAAATGCGTTTGTCCACTTCATGCGGCGGAAAGATTAACCACAAAAGAACCAAGGAACGAAGAATTTTATTTTGCGGCGTAGCGGTGCAAGGCTCTGAATCCGCAGATTACGTCCACCCTCCGTAGCAACACTACTGCGGAGGACGGGCCGATTGCACAGATTTCTTCTGAGTCATTTTGGAGTGCGCGGACATGTCCGCGCTTTCGAAGCGGCGACATGTCGCCGCACTCCAAATTCACCACTTCCCAATCCGCACTTCCACGTCACGGCCAGCGTATGTGGTAGAAACGGCTGGGATAATTTGTCCAATTCGGATCGCTGAAATAAAACAACCCGTTGGTAAGAGTGCAGCTTTGCAGCGGAACCCACACCGGACTGGCCAGGTTCGCGCAGGCTTCGACCACGAGCGGGATGTCGGTTGTCCCGGTGATGGTGAATCCGAATTTGTTCGTCCGCACGCCAAAGCTGGCGCCCTTGGTCTGCACCTGCGGGTTCCAGAGAACCGCCGGAAGACCAGTAAACGTCAGGCCCCGGAGGCGGTAGAAACGGCGGGAATAGTTCGTCCACTGGGGATCGCTGAAATAGGACGAGCCGCCGGTGAGGGTGTTGGTTCCCACCTTCGACCAGACGGGATTGGCCAGATTCGTGCAGGCTTCCACCACGATGCCCAAGTTGCTGTTCCCGGTGATGTTGAATCCAAACTGATTCGTCCGCACGCCGAAGCTGGCACCGCTGGTCTGCACCTGCGGGTTCCAGCCCGTGATCCCGGGCAAATAATAGACGGTCGAATTGTTGGCACCGGAGAACGCATACGAACCAAGGCTGGGGGGATTACCTTGGAAATAGACTCCCTTCAGACCGCCGCAGCCATAGAACGCCCAGCCCCCGATGCTGGTGACGCTGTTGGGAATCGTGATGCTGCTCAGGCTGGAGCAAGCCCAGAACGCTTCGCTTCCGATGCTGGTGACGCTGTTGGGAATCGTGATGTTGGTCAGGCTGATGCAGCTCCCGAACGCGTCGATTCCGAGGCTGGTGACACCGGTGGGGATTGTGTAGCTTCCGGCCTTGCCCCCCGGACATTCGATGAGCGTGGTCTGGCTCTTGTTGAACAAGACCCCAGCCACACTGCTATAGGCGGGATTGTTTGGATCCACCGTTATCGCCGTCAGACTGGTGCAGCCATAGAATACATCGTACCCGATGCTGGTAACGCTGTTGCCGATTGTGACATTGGTCAGGCCGGAGCAGTATGCGAACGCGTCGCCACCGATACTGGTGACGCTGTTGGGGATCGTGATGCTGGTCAGGATGGTGCAGTATTCGAACGCGTCGTATCCGAGGCTGGCGACCCTGCTGGGGATCGTGACGCTCGTCAGGCTGAAGCAGAATGCGAAAGTACTGGTTCCGATGCTGGTGACGTTGGTACCGATCATGGCGTTAGTCAGGCTGGTGCAGTAATAGAATGCAGCGTCCCCGATGCTGGTGACGCTGTTGGGGATCGTGACGGCGGTCAGCTTGGTGCATTCACAGAACGCATAGCCTCCGATGCTGGTGACGTTGGTACCAATCATGGCGTTGGTCAGGCTGGTGCAGGAATAGAACGCATAGATCCCGAGGTTGGTCACGCTGTTCGGGATCGTGACGCTCGTCAGGCTAGTGCAGCTATAGAACGCATAGTTCCCGATGTTGGTGACGCTGTTGGGGATCGTGACGCTGGTCACGCTGGTGCAGTTAGAGAACGCATAGTTTCCGATGCTGGTGACCGGCAGGCCATTGATCGTGCTGGGGATGATCACTGGACCGCCGACATTGGTGTATCCCGTGATGGTGATCGTGCTGTTATTGGTCGTGTAACTGAGGCCTAGATTCAGAGCCGGAAGACCGCCAAACGTCTCGCCCCAGCCCGTGGTCCCGGGCAAGTAATAGACGGTCGCATTGTTGTCACCGTTGAACACAGACGAATAAGCACTGGGGGCATTGCCCTGGAAATAGATTCCTGTCAGGCTATTGCAGGAAGCGAACGCATAGCCCCCGATGCTGGTGACGCTGCCAGGAATGGTGACGCTGGTCAGGTTGGTGCAGTGATAGAACGCCATGTCCTCGATGCTGGTGACGGTGGGGGGGATTGTGACGTTGGTCAGACTGGTGCAGTAGTAGAACGCCTTGCTCCCGACATTGGTGACGCTGTTAGGGATCGTGTAGCCTCCGGCTTTGCCCCCAGGGTACTGGATGAGCGTGGTCTGGCTCTTGTTGAATAAGACTCCATCCACACTGCTGTAGGCAGGATTACTTGTATCCACCGTGATTGCCGTCAGGCTGGAGCACCCACCGAACGCATAGAGTCCGATGTTGGTGACGCTGTTGCTTATGGTGACGCTGGTCAGGCTGGTGCAAAAAGAGAACGCAGAGCCCCCGATGTTGGTGACGCTGTTGGGGATCATGTAGCTGCTTCCGGCTTTGGCCGCCGGGTATTGAATGAGCGTGCTCTGGCTCTTGTCGAACAAGACCCCAGCCACACTACTATAGGCGGGATTGTTTATATCCACCGTGATCGCGGTCAGGCTGGTACAGTCTGCGAACGCCACTGTGCCGATGCTGGTGACGCTGCTGGAGATCGTGACGTTAGTCAGGCCGTCGCCAAAGAACGCATCGACCCCGATGGTGGTGACGTTGGTGGGGATCGTGACGCTGGTCAGGCTGGTGCAGAAACAGAACGTAGAGTCCCCAATGGCGGTGACGTTGGCGGGGATCGTAACACTGGTCAGGCTGGTGCAGTAAAAGAACGCATAGATTCCGATGGTTGTGACGTTGGTGCCGATGGTGGCGTTGGTCAGGCTGGTGCAATACCAGAACGCATAGTTTCCGATGTTGGTGACGCTGTCGGGGATCAAGACGCTGGTCAGACTGCGGCAGTAGTAGAACGCATAGGCCCCGAGGTTGGTCACGCTGTTCGGGATCGCGACGCTGGTCACGCTAGTGCAGTTAGAGAACGCGCCGCTTCCGATGCTGGTGACCGGGTAGCCATTGGTGGCGCTGGGGATGACCACCGCGCCGCCGGTTCCGGTGTAGCCCGTGATGGTAATCGCGCCGTTATTGGTTGTGAAAGTGAATTGGGCTTGCACCGCGGCGGGCAGCGCCAGCAGCAGCGGCAGCAGCCTCGCGGCGCAGGCGGTTCTTAAACGCGCGGCCAGTGTGTTTGGGTTGGTTGTGGTCGCAATGGAATTCTGAGTTTTCATGTTTTTGCCTGATTTAATTGTTCTCATCTTTGATTACGACACGGAGGCTGGAGTTGCCGGCGCGGCGAGTTTCGTCCCAATCTCGTTATTAGCGACTCCTGCATAATTGCTGGATTTAGTCAAGATTTAAATGATGGAAAACATGGATTATCCACCTGATACGGCGTAGCGGCTCCTCCGCAGAGAGCCGCAAACTCTAGTTCAAGATGGCGGCTTTCTTCTGAAACAAGGGATGCATGGGGATTTCTACAGAGGGCAACGAAGGAAACACAGAGGGAGAAAGCCTTCGTTCCCTTTGTTTGCTTCTGTGCCAGGGTATTCATTTCGCACTCCACTACCTCACGCCGATTCGGAGATCGGCGCTCCGATTCACTCCTTTGCCAACAGTTGCGCAGCGCGCAGGGCAAATGCCGCAAATTGGAAAATCGGCGCTCTGCCGAGACGCCGCTACGGGCTCACTTCACCTGGTTCACCAGCGGCGCGAGGCCTTGGATCCGCACTTCGAGCCGGTCGCCGGATTGAATCGGCCCGATGCCGCCGGGTGTGCCGGTGAGAATCACGTCGCCGGGCAGCAGCGTCATGTTCGTGGAAATGAAACTCACCAGTTCGGCGGGCTTGAAGATGAGCTGCTTCGTGTTCGAGTTCTGCCGCAACTGGCCGTTTTGGAAAAGCTGGATGGTCAATTCACACGGATCGATTTTCGTTTCCACGTAAGGGCCGAGCGGTGTGAACGTGTCGAACGATTTGCACCGCGCCCACTGGCTTTCGGAATTCTGGATGGTGCGGTCGCTGATGTCCTCGGCGGTGGTATAACCAAAAATATAGCGTGACGCCGACGTGGGGGTGACGTTGCGGATGCGCCGGCCAATGACGATGGCCAGCTCGGCCTCGTAATCCGTGCGATGATTCCGAAATGGAATTTCAATTTTTCCGCCGTCGGGAATAAGCGACGTGGTGGCTTTGAGCCAGAACAGTGGCTCTTTGGGCAGCGCCTTGCCCGTCTCGCGCGCGTGGTCGGCGTAATTGAGGCCGACGGCGATGATTTTGGACGGCACGACGGGAATCAACGTGCGGATACCTTTGCGCGGCGTGGGCCTGCGGTCGAAGGACGGCGAGCCGAAAACTTCCCCGCGCAGCCGGAACAATTCGCCGTCCACGACTTTGGCGTAGAAGATTTCCTCGCCCTTTTGAAATCGGCCAATGGCTGCCATCGGAACTTATGATTTACGATTTTCGATTGACGATTTGTCCGTTGCAGGACGTTTACCCAATCGTAAATCGTATATCATCAATCGTAAATGACATTGTTGCAGGGCGGCCTTTTTCCAGTTAAATTGCCTCCGTGAACCGCCTGACGAAACAGGAACAAATGGTTCTCTGTATTGTTCTGGGTTTGCTGCTGACCGGCTGGGCTGTTAAAACATATCGCACCGCCCATCCGGCAACGGCAGTGACCCGGGTGGCGACGCCTTAGAATGCAAGAAATCAATTTTGACGAAGCAGTGGAGCAAATCCTGGCCAAGGATTCGCGCTACACCCGCGACGCCTACCTGTTTGTCCGCGAAGCGCTCGACTACACGCAGAAGCTCGTTGGCAAGGAAGCCCGCGGGGCCATCCGCCATGTCAGCGGCCAGGAATTGCTCGATGGCATCCGGCAGTTTGCGTTGAATCAATTTGGACCGATGGTGGTGACCGTGTTTGAAGAATGGGGCGTGCACAGTTGCCGGGACTTCGGCGAAATCGTTTTCAACATGGTCGAAACCAGCCTGCTCGCCAAAACCGAAAAGGACACGCGCGACGATTTTCAAAACGGCTATGATTTCACCGAGGCCTTCCGCAAACCGTTCTGGCCGCAGAGCAAATTCGATTCTGAAAACAAGCCGATTGTGAATTGAAACGCCGTCCATATCTTCCTGGTGTTTGTTTTTTGGTTTTTTGGTTTATCAGCAAACTTTCAATTCCATGGCGGGTTGTAGCGTCGAGCCTTCGGCCCGATCCGTTTCGGCCACAGGCCGAACACTACAACGATGTTCGGTAACTGAATGCACATCCGTGTCAATTCGTGTTCACCCGTGGTTAAAATTCCCCCCGGCGTTCCTGAGCCAAATAGGATTGCCCAGCGCTCATTTTTTTATATTCTCTCCATCTGACATAAATCTGTGATGACAAAACAATTTCAACCTTTAAATTTGCGCGCCCCAGGTTCCGGCGAATTTGATTCCATCGAATGAGTGACACCACCTTTTCAACCAGAATTTCGGCGATGAAAATTCCGTCGCTGCCGCCCGGGGTCACACTCACCACGCTCGAAAACGGGCTGGTAATCATTGTGCGCGAAGATCACAGCGCGCCGGTCGTGTCGGCACAGGCGTGGTGCATGGCGGGCAGCGTTCACGAAGGCAGATGGCTCGGCGCCGGCCTGTCGCACGTGCTCGAACACATGCTGTTCAAGGGCACGGCCACCCGTCCCGGCAGCCGCATTGACCAGGAAGTGCAGGAAGCCGGCGGTTACATGAACGCCTACACGAGCTTCGACCGCACGGTGTATCACATTGACGTCCCGGCCACTGGCGCGCGCACGGCGATTGACGTCCTGTGCGACATCATGCAGCACGCCACCCTGCCCGACGAGGAACTGGCCAGGGAACTCGACGTCATCCGCCGCGAAATGGACATGGGCCAGGACGATCCCAGCCGCCGCGCCAGCCGCCGCCTGTTTGAAACCGCCTACACGCGCAGTCCGTATCGCTTCAACGTCATCGGGTACCCCGACATTTTCGGCGAGCTGAAGCCCGACGACATCCGCGGTTACTACGCCGAAAAATACGCGCCGAACAATGTGTTTTACGTCGTTGCCGGCGACGTCAAGAAAGACGAAGTCATCGCGCAAATCCGCGCCGCCTATGAAAAAACCAAGGCCCGGGCGCTTCCATCGGTCGTGTTGCCGGAAGAACCGAAGCAAACCGCAGCGCGTGAAATCGTCGAGGAAGCGCCCATTGAACTGGGGCATTTTCATTTCGCCTGGCACGTTCCCGAATTGCGGCATCCCGATGTGCCGGTGCTCGACGTGCTCGCCGTTTTGCTCGGCAGCGGCCAAAGTTCGCGCCTCTACCAGCAGGTCCGTGAGAAACAAGGCGTCGTCCATCACGTGGACGCGTGGACTTACAGCCCCGGCAATCCGGGTTTGTTCGGCATGAGCGCCATCGTGGATCCGGATAAATTCACTGCCGCGCGCGACGCGATGCTGGGCGAGGTCGAAAAAATGAAGACGGCGCTGGTTTCCGCCGGCGAACTCAGCAAAGCGGTGAAACAATTCATTGCCGCCACGCTCTCCGCGCGCAAGACGATGGAAGGCCAGGCCCAGAACCTCGGCGCAAACTGGCTGGCGGCGAATGACTTGAATTTTTCCGAACGTTACCTGGCCGCCGTCAAACGCGTCAAGCCCGACGACATCCTGCGCGTTGCGCGCGAATATCTCACGGCGGAAAACCGCACGCTTTACACGCTGTTACCCGATGGCACCGCGCCCAAACCGTCGGTCACCGTCGAAACAAAAAGCGAGCACGCGATCCAGAAATTTGAATTGGCGAACGGCCTTCGTCTGCTCGTGAAGGAAGATCATCGCCTGCCCTTCGTCGAATTTCGCGCCATGTTCCAGGGTGGCGTGCTCGCCGAAACCAGCGAGGACAACGGCATCAGCCAGTTGACCAGCCGGATGCTGCTCAAGGGCACGTCGCATCGCAGCGCCCGGGACATTGCGACGGAAATCGAGACGGTCGGCGGCAGCATTGACAGCTACGGCGGCAACAACAGCTTCGGCGTCAACCTGGAAACCCTGAGCAGCGATTTTACGACCGGCCTCGATTTATTCGCCGATGTTTTGCTGCACCCGGTTTTCCCCGCCGATGCGCTCGAACGCGAGCGCGAGGTGCAGATTGCCGACATCTACGCGCAAAAGGACAACCTGCTCAAAAGCGCCAGCCTGAACATGCGCCGCGCGCTTTTTGGCAGCACCAGTTATGGTCTGGATTCAACCGGCATGGAAGAAACTGTCGCCAAACTCAAAGCCGGCAGCTTGAAATCGTTCCACAAAAAACTGGCCACGCCGAACAATTGCGTCCTTGCCATTTTTGGCGATGTTAATACAGCGGAGGTTAAAGCCGCTGTCGAAACGGTTTTTG
Organism: Verrucomicrobiota bacterium; assembly: GCA_049510395.1. Classification (GTDB taxonomy): domain Bacteria; phylum Verrucomicrobiota; class Verrucomicrobiia; order Limisphaerales; family UBA11358; genus UBA11358. Next base: position 41,968 of record JBEKYY010000010.1, on the reverse strand, counting down.
GCGGATGGAAACCCGGTCAGAACCCGGAATTCAGAACCCGGAATTCGGAATTAAAAGAGTCAAAGCGGATCGAAGAAACCCGCGATAAAAAGCAGGCGGTGATCGTCATCGGTTTTCCCGGCACGACCATGCACGACGAAGACCGTTTTGCGCTCGAGTTGATTCAAGAATCGTGCAGCGACCTCGGTTCGCGGCTGTTTCTGCGAATTCGCGAGCAACTCGGCCTCGCCTACTACGTCGGCGCGCAACAATTCGCCGGACTGGTGCCCGGCTACTTCGCCTTTTACGCCGGCACCGAGCCGTCGAAGGCCGCGCAGGTCGAACAGGAAATTCTCAAGGAAGCCGGACTCCTGCGCACCGAAGGTTTGACCGCCGAAGAACTCAAACGCACCAAGGCCAAAACCATCGGCCAGAAAAAAATCGCGCGGCAGGACCTGGGTCATCTGGCATCCACGACCACGCTCGACGAACTTTACGGCCTCGGCTACCAGCGCGCGGAACTCGACGACGCCAAATTCGAGGCCGTCACCCTGGAACAAATCAAAGCCGTCGCACAAAAATATCTCAAGCCGGACGCACTGGTCGTCGTGGTGGTGAAGCCGGAGAAAAACCAGGACTGATTGGAATCAAGAGCCGCTGATATTCATCCCGAAACCTGGCGCTGCTGAAAGGCCACTCATCCGGTAATCGGCTGAGTTTTGCTTTGATCGGGTTGTTTTCAATGTAACGAATCGCTGTTCTTTCCTGGTCTCCGTCGCGCATGAAGGTATCCCAGTATTCTCGCTGCCAGAACGATTGGAGCGCCGAGCACCGCCTCGGCGGGTTGGAATTCGATCGGTCTTTGCGCCAAGGCGGTGCTCGGCGTTCCCATAAGTGCAATCGTCTCATCTCTGTCACAACGTGAATTTTCCAGTTTTGGATTACCTTCCATGACGGCACCTGCCACACATGAACCAGAACATGGACGTGATTAGGCATCATGCACCAAGCAAGCAGTTCATAATGCTGGTTGTGAAAATGCAACATGGCGTCTTCGGCAATTTTTGCGATTCGCGGATCGCGCAAATGACATTCACCAACTCCACGATCAAGATATTCCTCCAGCCTCGTGCGCTTCTCTCGATCATCTTCAATCTTGAGCAAATGTTCCCACTCACCGCGACGTGAGACTGGCATGGAATCCGCAAGGCGAAACGTGACGAATTGAACCAGACCGGGAAAATCACAATGCGGCAGAAAACCGCGCTCGTGCCAGCCGAGAAAGCCAAGGGCTTTTTCCTCATCCGTAAGCGGACGGTTCCACCGATTTTTTTCCGCAACCAAGTCGTGCAAGTATTCATGTTTGGTTTGCGGTGGAACGGCCATATTCAAACACTTATCAAACTCCGGTTAAAGAAGCCAACCCATTGGAACGCCGAGCACCGCCTCGGCGAGATGAAATCCGATTGATCTTCGTGCCGAGACGGTGCTCGGCGTTCCGATTTACGCCTTCGCCACCAACTGGCGCAGCACGTAAGGCAAAATGCCGCCGTGCTGGTAGTAATCAATCTCTATCGGCGTATCAATCCGGCAACGCACTGGCACATCTTCTACGCCGCCGTCCTGGCGCGTGATGTGCAATACGAGGTCTTGCTGCGGCTTGAGATTTGCGCCAAGGCCGACGATGTCATAAATCTCTGTGCCATCAAGGTTAAGGCTCTGTGCCGTCGTGCCTTCCTTGAATTGCAGCGGCAGCACGCCCATGCCGATGAGGTTGCTGCGGTGGATGCGTTCGAAGCTCTGCGCCACGACGGCCTTCACGCCGAGCAGGTTGGTGCCTTTGGCCGCCCAGTCGCGGCTGGAGCCAGTGCCGTACTCCCGGCCGGCCAGCACGACGAGTGGAACGCCGGCAGTCCGATATTTCATGGCGGCGTCGTAAATCGGCATTTGTTCACCGAGGTAGGGACGGCCCGCCGGGCCGTCCGTGGACGCCGACGGCGCGGCGTTCCTACCGTAAAAAATGGTCACCCCACCTTCAACTCCAGGCACCATGAGATTTTTGATGCGCACATTGGCGAACGTGCCGCGCGTCATCACCCGGTCGTTGCCCCGCCGTGAACCGTAGCTGTTGAAGTCCGCCGGTTCGACACCGTTTTCGATGAGATATTTTCCAGCCGGCGATGTCTTCTTGATGGAGCCGGCGGGTGAAATGTGGTCCGTTGTCACGCTGTCGCCAAAAATGGCCAGCGTCCGCGCACCCTTGATTTCACGAATTTCCCCGGCTTGCATCTGAAACTTTTCGAAGAACGGCGGTTCCTGGATATAAGTGGACTTGCGGTCCCATCCGTAAACATTGCCGGTGGACGAGGGGATTTCATTCCACTTGGGATTCTGCGCCGCAAAATCCTTAAACAGCTTGCGATAAACTTCCGGCTGCAACGCGGTTTGCATCAGGTCGCGGATTTCATGCAGGCTGGGCCAGAGTTCGCGCAAATAAACCGGCCGGCCATTCTTGTCCGTGCCAATCGGCTCGCGGCTCAAGTCAATGTCCACGCGGCCAGCGAGCGCGAAGGCGACGACGAGCGGTGGCGACATGAGGAAGTTCGCCTTGATGCTCTGGTGCACGCGCGCCTCGAAGTTGCGGTTGCCCGAAAGTACGGAGGCCGCGACGAGATCGTATTTACTGATCGCATCTTCGACAGCGGCCGGCAGGGGGCCGGAGTTGCCGATGCACGTCGTGCAGCCGTAACCCACGAGGTTGAAGCCGAGCTGGTCGAGATACAATTGCAGGCCGGTCCGGTCCAGGTAATCACTCACCACGCGCGAGCCGGGCGCGAGCGACGTCTTGACGACGGGATTCACGCTGAGACCGCGCTCCACGGCCTTCTTCGCCAGCAAACCGGCGGCGAGCATGACGCTGGGATTCGACGTGTTCGTACAACTGGTGATGGCCGCGATGAGCACGCTGCCGTGGCGAATTTCGGACTGCACCCCGCGAAACGTCGCGGGAGGCACCTGCTCCGAGGTGTGGGGCGCGGGGTGCTGATCGCGCATCTCGGATTCGCTGGGGTCCACGCCCAGCTTGCGATGGCCGTAGCTGTGATTGATGGGCGGATGAGCCTCCCGCGCCGTGTTGACCCGGGCGGTTACATACAGCTCCTCGGGGCGCTTGCCGAAGCCATTGTCCATGACCGAACGCGTCATCGCCTGCGTGAACGCGCCTTTCAGCTTCGGTAGTTCGATGCGGTCCTGCGGGCGCTTCGGGCCAGCCACGCTGGGAACCACCATGCCGAGGTTGAGTTCCAGTTCCTGCGAGTAGGCGATGTCGCCTTTCTTCGGAATGCCGAACAAGCCCTGCGCGCGGTAATAATTTTCGTAGGTCAGGCAAAGCTCCTCGCTGCGGCCCGTGGCGCGGAGATAATTCACGCACTCGGCATCAATCGGGAAGAAACCCATCGTCGCGCCGTATTCGGGCGCCATGTTCGCAATCGTCGCGCGGTCCACGACCGGCAACGCCGCCGCGCCGGGGCCGAAAAATTCGACGAACTTGCCGACGACCTTTGCCTTGCGGAGCATTTCCGTGACGGTGAGCGCGAGGTCGGTGGCGGTGACGCCCTCGCGCAGCCCGCCGGTGAGATGCACGCCGACGACATCCGGTGTAAGGAAATAAACCGGCTGGCCAAGCATGCCGGCTTCAGCCTCGATACCGCCAACCCCCCAACCCACGATGCCGAGGCCATTGATCATGGTCGTGTGCGAATCCGTGCCAACCAAAGTATCGGGGTAATAAAGTAGCGCAGCCGTCCCGGCTGCATTCCCATTGCTCTGTGCAGGCGAGACGCCTGCGCTACTGAGCACGCCCTTGGCGAGGTATTCGAGGTTGACCTGGTGGACGATGCCGATTCCCGGCGGCACGACCTTGAACGTGTCGAACGCCTGCATGCCCCATTTGAGAAACTGGTAACGCTCGCGATTGCGCCGGAATTCAATCTCCAGATTTTTTTGGAACGCATCGGCACTGCCGGCGAAATCCACCTGCACTGAATGGTCCACGACCAGATCCACCGGCACGAGTGGTTCGATGATTTTCGGATTTTTGCCCAGCCGCTGCACCGCTGAGCGCATTGCCGCCAAATCCACCAACAGCGGCACGCCGGTGAAATCCTGCAGCACGATGCGCGCAACGATAAATGGAATTTCCTCCGTGCGGGTTTCGGTTGGCTTCCAATTCGCCAGCGCGCGCACGTTTTGTTCGCTGACCTTTTTGTCGTCGCAATTGCGGAGAACGGACTCGAGCACGAGCCTGATGGATACGGGCAAATGGGAAACCGGCCCGACGCCGGCCTCTTCCAGCGCGGGCAGGGAATAAAACGATCCCTGCCTGCCGCCGCCGAGGTCAAATGACTCTAAGGTGTTGAACAAATTATGCGGTACATTCATTTAATTTCTCCAATGAGCAATGAAAATGAAGCCTGCCACCGGAGGTGTCAAGCGAAGCAGCTGTTGGAGTCCAAGCTGGGTGCATTCACGGCATTGCCCCCGGAGCGCGGTTTGTCCCAAACCGCAGCTCTCACAAACGCAAACCATGCACCCATAATTTTGAACGTTGCCTTGGCATTCGCATCTGCTGCGAGTTGAGACAACTCGCGCTCCGGGAGCGGTGTCAAGCGCCCGAACGATGGCAAGCGTTGCCAAAAACCTTGTTTGCCGCAAGCAAGTGTGTGATAAGTCCGTGCAACATGCCAACACGTCGAGGCTCCATCAGGTTGTTCCAGCTCTTCGGAATTGAGGTTTTTTTGCATTGGTCCTGGTTTTTCGTCGCGTGGTACGAAATCCAGACCCGGGCGGGCCATTATTCCTCCATCCACTGGAACGCGCTGGAATATCTCACGCTGTTTTTAATCGTGCTCATGCACGAGTTTGGCCATTCGCTCGCGTGCCGGCAGGTCGGCGGTCGCGCAAACCAAATCGTGCTCTGGCCGCTCGGTGGCGTGGCGTATGTTTCTCCGCCGCAGCGTCCGGGCGCCATGCTTTGGAGCATCGCCGCCGGACCACTGGTGAATGTGGCGCTCTTCCCCGTGTTTTCAATCATCTGGTGGCTGGGATATTCAGCCGGTTGGATGGAAACCGTTCCGAACGTTTATGTTTACGTGACGACGATCTGGTATATCAACACCCTGTTGCTGGTTTTCAATCTGATGCCGGTCTATCCGCTCGACGGCGGACAGATTTTGCGGTCGCTGCTTTGGTTTGTATTCGGCCGGGCGCGCAGCCTGCTCATCGCGAGCAGCATCGGTTTTGTGGGCGTGGCCGGCCTGATTCTATTTGCCATTTGGGCACAATCCTTTTGGCTCGGCATTATGGCCGCTTTCATTTTGCTGAATTGTTGGGGCGGTTTGACGCAGGCCCGCGCGTTGGCCCACGTCGCCAATGCGCCGCGTCACGACGGATTTGCCTGCCCGGTTTGCAAAATCGCTCCGCCCCGCGGCGCATTCTGGGGTTGCGGCAAATGTCGGAAAGCCTTCGATACGTTTGAAACGCAGGGCGTCTGTCCCAACTGCGGAACTCAATTTGCCGCAACATCCTGCCCGGAATGCGGCAGCCTGCGACCGATGAGCGAATGGTTGGCCGCCGCCAACATTCCGCCGAAACTGTAAATTGGAAGGGGTGCCGTGTCGGCGACCCGGATTTTTACTTTGGGACGGCGACACCAGCCTTCGCTCTGGAGCTACGGCGCGGCAGGCGTCGTCCCTCCCAAAAAAATTACTTTAACTTCGCCAGCGCCGCCTTGATGGCGTCAAAGTTCGGCAGGTCTTTTGGCGTCGGCGTTTGTTCGCTGTATTGCACCACTCCCTGCTTATCAATCACGAACGCCGCTCGCGCCGAGGTGTCGCCTACACCGGCCAGCATCGGGAAAATGACGCCGTACGCCCGGGCGGTGGTTTTGTTCAGGTCGCTGGCGAGCGTGATGCCGATTTTTTCCTGTTTCGCCCACGCTTCCTGCGTGAACGGGCTGTCCACGCTGATGGCAATGACGTCAGCGTTGAGACCGGTATAGGCGCCGAGGCCGGCGGTGAGGTCGCACATTTCCTTCGTGCAAACGCTCGTGAACGCGAGCGGGAAGAACAGCAGCACGGTGTTCTTCTTGCCGAAGTTGTTGCTGAGTTTCACGTCCACCAGGCCGGATGCCTGCTTGGACTTGAGGGTGAAGTCGGGAGCTTTTGATCCAGTTGGAATTGGCATAATTGTTTTTGGTTATCTGGTTAATTCCTTTTCGCTACAGACATTTTCAGGATTCGCCGCGTCCATGTCAAATAGGGATTGTGCTGTCTGTCATCGGCGCGGGATTTTCCAGCGGCAGCATGGGAGTCGGCACAAGCCAGGGTGCCGGATCAAGCTGCTGCGACCGCAGGCTGCCCAACTTCACCGCGCGAATCGCCGCCACGGGCAACGACGCCAAAATCACAAGCTCGCGCTCGCCCTTCATTTTATGAATTACAATTTCTGCCGAATCCATCAGACGTTGCGTTGCACGCCAGCGATGCAGGCCGGGATTACAGACCACGTTTGGGACTTGGAAGAAATCGTGAATTTGAGTTAAGATGCCTCATGCAAGGCACTCCGATAGCCGTGCCGTGGTACACGCCGGAGTCATACGCTGCTGTTATTCGTTTGTTGCCACCCGGCGAGAGACGGAACCCGCTCACTTACGACCGCTTCATGGCTCAGACTGAAGCAGCGGAGAAGGGTATCAGGGGCAGTGGGAATATCCCCGACCGCATTCCAATAGATGCTGTCGAATTAAAAGCTTGGCACGACCACAATCATTTGGACATTTGCCGAGTCAATATCTCGGCGTATGTTCAAATCAAGTTGGCTAAGATTCTTCGAAAAAGCCTCAATAATTGAACCATTCACCCCCCACCATTGCACATTTTTTCATTTGTCAAGTTGGTTGGCACGAAAGTAGCCCACCGCCAAACATGAACATGAAAGCGAACGTAAAGACGGAACGGCGTGACGGACACAACTTGCGGCGTCAAAGCACGGCAGGCTTGTTCTTGTTGACGTTGCTGGCGGCCAACCCCCTTCAAGGATTGGGCCAGGGCGTGATTAGCACGTCCTCCACCACTGGCGCCTATTTGAATTCCCTTTTCGGCTCGCCCACTAATTCCGTGACCGTGAACCCGGACGTTACCATAAACAACAGCGGCAGCGGGAACGACGCCGTCTCTGGCGACACCCATACCTGGAATCTGACCGTCGACGGTAACGCCACGCTCTACGGCACCGTTAATGGCGTGAACCTGGGTGCCGGCGGCAGTGTGAACAACCTGTCTGGCGGAACCATTGCGGGAGGTGATTATGGCGTGAACATTAATGGCAGCGCCGGTTCCGTGGTCAATAGCAGCTCAATCTGGGCCGACATCGGTGGTAACGATGGTGTCAGATTGCGAGCCGGCGGCAGCGTGACTAATTTATCGGGCGGAACCATTGAGGGATATGACAACGGCGTGAACATCTCCGGCGGCACCGGTTCTGTGTACAATGCGAGCGCAATCACCGGTGACTACTCCGACGGCATCTACATGACCAACGGCGGCAGTGTATACAACGATGCGTTCGGGACAATTTACGGAAATGTAAATGGCGTGGATATCACCGGTGGCGCAGGTTACGTGACCAATTACAACTCAATTACGGGTCAAAACCAAGACGGTGTTAGATTGCAGGCTGGCGGTACTGTGGATAACAAGTCGGGAACCATTTTGGGATATGACAACGGTGTGAACATCAACGGCGGCCCGGGTTCTGTGGTTAATTACGGCACAATCCAAGGTAACAACACCGACGGCGTTTACATGGGCCAAGGCGGCAGCGTGGACAACCAGTTGGGCGGGAGCATTCTGGGAGGTCAATATGGCGTGGAGATTGCCGGCGGCGCGGGGACTGTCATCAATGCCGGGACGATCATCGGCGGCGGCGGCACAGCCATCAGTCTGGGAAATTACACCAACACTGTGACGCTTCAGACCGGTTCGTATGTTCAAGGCAACATCATGGGCGGCTCCAGCACCGACTCAGCGTTTTTCCAAGGACATGGCAGCTACAGCAACAACTTCCTCAACTTTGAAACCCTGACCGTGCAGGGCGATTCGACCGGCTGGAATCTGTCCGGCACCAACACGTTCTCCATCAACGCCACTGTGCAAAGTGGTTTGCTCAAGATCAACGGCGGCCTGACCACCCCGTTGGTGACCGTCGTGGACGCCACGGGTGGCTTGGGCGGCACGGGCATCATCAGAGGCATTGTGAACAATCATGGCTACTTCGCCCCGGGCAATTCCATCGGCACGCTGACCATCCTGGGCTCGATGACCAATTGGGGCAATTATAATGCGGACGTGAATGCCGCGGGAAATTCGGACCACATCCTCGTGAGCGGCACGGCGACGATCAACGGCGGAAATGTCATTGCGCAGCCCGCCGCCGGGGTTTACGGCTCCAGCACGACCTATAACATCCTCACGGCCACGAACGGAGTCGCCGGGGCGTATGCCGGCGCAAGCAGCGCAGCGTTGTTTTTCTCCGCGTCGCTGTCAAATGACCTTAACGACGTTTATCTGATTCTGCAGGGGGAAAAATTCGTTACGGCGGCCAACACGTATAACCAAACAGCCGTCGCAGGCGCCTTGGACGGGATCGCGAATTCACCGGGAGCCCTTTCCAACCTGGTCTCCGGCGTTTTGCTGCTCGGCACGGCCTCCCAGGCGCAGCAGGCGCTGGACAGCCTGAGCGGTGAGATTCATGGCACCCTCGGGATGCTCGATGTGCAGCAACAGGATGCCTTCAATAATTCAATTGCACTGCGCACGGGACGCATGAGTGCCGGTAACGAGAACGGTGGCTATGCTTCAAGTTCCAAGCCCGTCCAACTGGCCAGCGCCGGTTCGACGCTGCTCCCCATGCAGCAAGCGGAGGCGAACCAGCCTTTGGACATCTGGCTGCAGGGCTTCGGCTCGTTCGGCCATTTGGATGGCGATGGCAACGCGCTCGGCGGCGACTTCACCATCAGCGGCATGAGCGGCGGATTGGACTATCGCCTGAGTCCTGAGATGCTGGTTGGTTTGGGCGCGGGCTGCTCGCAGAACAACGCGGATGTTGGCGGACCTGGCGCGAACGGGAAAGTGGACGCCTTCCAGGTCGCGGGCTACGGCGGATATGTCACTGGTCCGTGGCATCTGGACGGCATCTTTAGTTACGGCTTCCTCCAGACGGACACGAAACGGCAAATCAACGTGGGATCCATCCATCAGGAGGCCGATGGTAAATATAACGGCGGCGTGCTGGCATTGTCAGCCGAAGGCGGTTACGCCTTCGAGTTCGACTGGCTGACGGTTGACCCCACCATCGGGCTGGACTACGCGCACCTGCGGCAGAATAGCTTCAGCGAATCCGGCATCGCGACCGATGGCAATAATTATGGCTTGAACGTGAAGAGCGTGGATATGGACAGTTTTCGCACCGCTTTGGGCGTGCGGCTGGCCGCGCAGTTCGGCAAGAAGGACGGCGTGCAATTCATTCCTGCGTTGCGCGCGGTTTGGGAGCATGAATTCTCGGATAGAACCGCCGATGTGAATGCACGCTTTGTTGGCGGAAGCGGCGACTTTACTGTTCGCGGTGTGAAACTGGGCGCCGACAGCGGGATATTGGACGCCAGCCTGACAGTGGCGTTCAACAAAGCAATACAGGGTTTTGTGAACTTTGACGCCAACCTGAATTCGCAACTCAGCTCCCACACCATTTCCGGTGGATTGAGCTATTCCTGGTAGGAATCAAAAAAGCAACGGCATCATGCCGATTGCCAATATTGATTTTTGGCCAGGTTGGACGCACATCTCCGCTTTCCCCCCATCCAATGATGGGAGAAGGCATTTGGTTTATCGCACCGCCGTGCGCGAACATTTTTCACCGCGCGACTCGCTACCACGGGCAACGACGCCAAAACCCCAGGGCACAATCGCCGATAACCACCGCTTGACCCCGGAAACGGTCAGGTCAATCCTCCCCCGCCTGAGGGCCGAATGGGAACAAGCTTTCGTTGTCGTGGCGTATGCGAAACTGGCCTCCATTTCGCAAAATACTGCTTGACACTGTTCGTTTAAAATGGATTGTAATGCCAAGTAATTGCGCGGCAATAAGCTCTCGCCGCGTGAAGCAAGTCGTACCCAGTAAAAGCAATAGCAGGCAGGTTGCCTGGCATTTTAGCAGTCATGTGAAGTTTTAAAAACAATGGCAATTCAACCTAAAACCAAAAAAGGAAACCTGAATATGAAATCGAACGTAAAGACCGAACGGCGTGACGGACAGAACTTGTGGCATCAAAGCGTGGTGGGTTTGTTGAGTTTGTTGTTGTTGACGTTGCTGGCAGCCAACCCCCTTCAAGCGCTGGGCCAGGGCGTGATTAACTGGAGCACCGACTACGGCATTGATTTGTATTCTACTTTCGGCCCGTTCATCCAGAACGTGACCGTGACCTCAGGCTCTTACATTGACAACTACTATTACAACAATGACCCCTATAGTGGCACCCCCGACGCCATTGACGGCTACAACCACATCTGGCATCTCGTCAACAACGGCACGATCGACAGTTATTATTACGGTGCCGGTAACGGTGCTGGCGTTTACTTCGCAGAAGGCGGCAGCGTAAACAATAAAGGGAACATTTACGGCTACGGTAATGGGATCAATATCTCGGGCGACCCCGGCTCTGTGGTCAATAGCGGCTACATCCAGGGTTACGGCTCCGATGGTATTTACTTCGACCGCGGCGGCAGTGTGAACAACAGCAGCAGTATCTTTGGATATTATACTGGTGTGGACATCAACGAAGGCGCCGGCACCGTGATCAACTCCGGCACGATCGAAGGCGATTTCGGTGACGGCGTTTACATAGGTGCCAACGGCAGTGTCAGCAACAGTGGAAATATTTATGGATATGACAACGGTGTGTTTATTGGCGGCCCAGGCTCTGTGGTTAACAATGGTTTCATTTACGGTGGTTACGAAGAAGGTGATTCAATCGGATCTGTTCCCTCCCGTACCACACGCACATTGGCGGACGGCGACAGCGAAGGTTTGGCCGGTGTTTATCTGGGTAACGGCGGCAGCGTGTACAACAATACGAACGGACATATTTATGGCGCTTACGATTATGGTTCCAGTGACGGCGTGTACATCACCGGCGGCTTTGGTTACGTGACCAATGCCGGCATCATCTATGGCATCGGCGACGACGGCGTGGAATTGAACAACGGTGGCGTTGTAAACAACCTGACGGGCGGGTCAATTGGTGGCGATATACATGGCGTGGATATCAACGGTCCAGCCACCGTGATCAATGCCGGCTCAATTAATGGCTACGGCGGCTCCGGCGTTTATTTGAGCAGCGGCGGCAGCGTGTACAACGATACGTACGACGGCGGTACAAACGGAATAATTTACGGATATCATAACGGTGTGGAGGTGTATGGCAACACCGGCTCCGTGGTCAACCGCGGCAATATCTATGGTGAGACTGGCGACGGCGTTTACATGGACCAAGGCGGCACCGTGGTCAACAAAAGAACCTGGTCATCGAATGGGGTGAGTGTGGCGTCAATTCAAGGGTATGGATATGTGAGTCAGGCGTCAATTGAAGGATATAGATATGGCGTGGAGATCACCGGCGGCGCCGGCTTTGTGACCAATTCCGGCTCAATCACCGGTGACACCCGCGACGGCGTCAGGTTGCGGGCTGGCGGCACCGTGGACAACCAGAAGCACGGGGTTATTGGGGGAAATAACGACGGCGTGAAAATCAGCGGCGACTGGGGCAAGGTCATCAATTCCGGAGTGATCATCGGCACCAACAACACCGGTGTTCGCCTGGAAGATGGCGGCCTCGTGGTCAACCAGACCAAACAGCGTCACGGAAACTATTCGGGAGATGATTCCCAAACCACTTCGGGATATTATGGAAATAATAACCCCACCATCGAGGGCGGCAGATATGGCGTGAAAATCTCCGGCGGCAAAGGCATTGTCATCAATTCGGGGACGATCATTGGCATCACCAACGCCGGCGTTCTCTTCACCGATGGCGGCATCGTGGTCAACAAGACCAGCCAGCAGCACAGAAACAATTCGGGAGATGATCAAGAAACCGTTTCGGGATATAGTGGGAATACCATCCCAACCATTGCGGGTGGCATTAATGGCGTGAACATCTTCGGCGGCACAAACGGTGTCGTCATAAATTCCGGCTCAATTTCAGGCGGCACCGGTGCGGGCGTCTGGTTGCATGGAGGCGTTGGCGGCACTGTGGTCAACAAGACCAGCGAGCGTCACGGAGACTATTCGGAAAATGATTCCCAACCCGCTTCGGCATATAATGAAAATATTGTCCCAACCATTGCGGGCGGTGGTTGGGGCGTGGTGATCGGCGGCGGCGAAGGCACGGTCATCAATTCCGGCACGATCATTGGCACCAATGACGCCGGCGTTCTCTTTACCGCTGGCGGCACCGTGGTCAACCAGACCAGCCGGCGTCATGGAAACCATTGGGGAAATGATTACGAAACCGCTTCGGCATATAATGGCAATAATATCGCAACCATTGAGGGTGGTAATAATGGCGTGAACATCTTCGGCGGCACAAACCCTGTCGTCATAAATTCCGGCTTAATTAAAGGTGTTACCAACGACGGTGTCTTGCTGCATAAAGGCGGCAGCGTGGACAACAGCCGGCACGGAACCATCGAGGGCGGGAACAATGGCGTGGTCATCATCGGCGGCCCCGGTTCTGTGTCCAATGACGGCGATATCTCCGTTGTACCATTAATTACTACTGATTCTTTGGGTTCAGTGGCGAGTTCTACCGAATCTATTATTCAAGCCCCGATAATCGTCGGGAACGGTGTTTATCTGGGTGGCGGCGGCAACGTGGAAAACGATCATCGCGGGACCATTTCAGGAACTGAATATGGCGTGGAAATTTCCGGTGGGCCAGGCGTGGTCGTCAATTCCGGCTACATCTCCGGTGACAACGGCACAGCCATTAAAATGGCCACGGCACTGACCGAGGGCTTCAGCAACTCGGTAACGCTTAAAACCCACTCGGAAGTCATCGGTAACATTGACGGCGGCGGCAACGGCACCGACGCGGCGTTCCTTCAGGGGCATGGCGAATACGGTGATTACCTCTATGGCTTTACCAATTTTGCAACCCTGACCGTGGATGCATCGAACCGGCGGGGCGGCTGGAACCTGACCGGCACCAACACGTTCTCCACCAGCGCCACCGTAGATAGCGGCAAGCTGCAAATCAATGGCGAGTTGAACAGCCCATATGTGTATGTAAATGGCACTTTGGGTGGCTCTGGCGTCATCAACGGCGAGGTGGATATCGAAAGTTATGGCACTTTGAGCCCGGGCAATTCCCCTGGCATATTGACCATCAATGGCCCGCTGAATTTCAACGGGTATTCGACTTACGAAGTGGACGTAAGACCTCAGACCAACGACTTGACCGTGGTCAATGGCACAGCCACCCTCCAAACCAATGCTGGGGTTTATGTGAAACTTCCATTTTGGAATCAGTGGACGTCAGACAAGTCCATCTTCGGTTCCAATACGGTTTATACCATTTTGGCGAGCACGAACCTCATCGGGCAATTCAACAGCAACGTTGTTTTCAACACCTCCATGTTGTTCCTCACCCCGTCGCTGTCGTATGACCCGACCAACGGGTATCTTGATCTGAGACGGAAGTCATTCACCAGTGTGGCCGGAACGGCCAACCAGAATGGCGTCGCGGGCGCGTTGGACGGCATCGCGGATTCACCGGGAACCCCGGCCATGTCCAACCTGGTCAGCGAGATATTCTGGATGGGTTCGGCATCGGAAGTACAGGCCGCCTTGGACAGCTTGAGTGGTGCACTTCATGGCACCCTCGGGATGCTCGATGTGCAGCAACAGAATGCCTTCAACCATTCGATTGCACAGCGCACGGGACGCATGAGTGCCGGTGGTGGGAGCGGTGGATTTGCTTCAAGTTTAAAGCCGGTCCAACTGGCCAGCGCCGGTTCGACACTGCCCCCCATGAAGCAAGCGGAGACGAACCTGTTGGACATCTGGCTGCAGGGCTTCGGCTCGTTCGGCCATTTGGATGACGATGACAACGCGCTCGGCGGCGACTACACCATCAGCGGCATGAGTGGCGGATTGGACTATCGCCTGAGTCCCAAGCTGCTGGTTGGTTTGGGCGTGGGCTACTCGCAGAACAACGCGGACGTTGGTGGACCGGGCGCGAACGGGAAAGTGGACGCCTTCCAGGTCGGCGGCTATGGCGGATATGTCGATGGCCCGTGGCATCTGGACGGCATCGTGAGTTGCGGCTTCCTCCATACGGACACGAAGCGGCAAATCAACGTGGGGTCCATCCATCAAGAGGCCGATGGCAGCTATGATGGCGGCGTGCTGGCATTGTCTGCCGAAGGCGGTTACGCCTTCGAGTTCGACTGGCTGACGGTTGAACCCACCATCGGGATCAACTACGCGCACCTGTGGCAGAATAGTTTCAGCGAATCCGGCATCGCGAATGATGGCAATAATTATGGCTTGAACGTGAAGAGCGTGGATATGGACAGTTTTCGCACCGCCTTGGGCGTGCGGCTGGCCGCGCAGTTCGGCAAGAAGGATGGCGTGCAATTCATTCCGGCGTTGCGCGCGGTTTGGGAACATGAATTCGCGGATAGATACGCCGATGTGAATGCCCGCTTTGTTGGCGGGAGCGGCGACTTCACTGTTCGCGGTGTGGAACTGGGCGCCGACAGCGGAATTTTGGGCGCCGGCCTTACTGTGGCGTTCAACAAAGCGATACAGGGTTTTGTGAACTTTGACGCAAACCTGAATTCGCAACTCAATTCCTCAACCATCTCCGGTGGATTGAGCTATTCCTGGTAGGAATCAAAAAGCAACGGCGTTATACCGATTGCCAAAATTGATTTCCGGCCAGATTGGAAGCCATATTCGCCTTTCCCTCATCCGTGGGGGGAAGGCGTTTGGTTTATCGGGCCGCCGGGCGCGAACATTTCCTCCCATTCCAAACGATGAAAGTCAATGTTGTCGGAGGGGCGAGCTCTGATACCAATTCCCAATGATAATCGGCGCAAAGGTAGGGTCGCATCGCCGAGGCGACCGAAGCGGACGCGCGGGCCGCGCATCCCTACCAATGTAAGAAATGTGCCGAATGCCTCCGAGAATTGGTATGAGAGTCCCGCTTTCTTCTGAAGAAAATCGTGGAATTCGCACCTCCGAATTTAATTCACAGCCCCGCCAGCACTTCTTCCGCGTGCTCGTCCGGTTTCACCTGCGGCCAGATTTTTTTATGCGCCCGTCCGGTTACTTCAACCTGTTGGGCAGGTTGAACACGTATGAATATAGCCGGGACAAGTCGTCCCCGGTGTGCTGGGTGCGAATGTCCCGGCCAAAGGGGAAGGACACATCCGAAGCGAAGTCATGCAGCACCAGACAGTAGGTGCCGTTGGCCATGATCCCCAACAATTCGCCGGTCCGGCTGAAAACCAGGTCGCCGCGCGAAGGATTGAATTTTCCGAACAGCCCCTTCAATAGGTTGCGATCCAGTTTGACGTATGCCGGCGTGTTCAGATCAATCTGGAAGCTGCTTTGGCCGTAATAGTCCCCTTGCGCACCAATCACCACCGCATCCTGGAATTTGTACGGGTCTGATGCAGTCGGATAGATTTTGCAGCCGAGCTGGCTGGCTTCCGCCTTCGTGACCGGCATGAACACCACGCGCGGATCCTGAATGTGAAAGGACAACGCATGGATGGGGACCTGCGCCTGGTTGTGGGCCAGTGTTCCGGTCAGCTTTACCCAGTCCGTGCCCGGGTCCCACAAAGTCAATGGCGTGTCCTGCACATGGCACAAGGCATATGTCTTGTTGCCGTCGGTGACCAGCACTGTTTCGGTGGTTTTGTTCTTGCTCAAATCGACGCCGAACAGGCCGGTCCGGGATGCGACGAAACTGGTCTGGACCCGGTTTTTGATAAAGCCATCGAAGATGGTATTGGGGGCCAAGGCACGGTTCTCACGGATTTCCCTGGTCAGAGCGCCTGAATTGGTCGCCAGCGACTTGAAGCCTTCGGCCAGCCGGGCATTTTCGGCGCGCTCAGCCTGCACCTGTTGCTGCATCAGGGCGATCTGCCCGGTGGCGATGCGTTTGTCCACATCTGCCGCGTGAAGCTGGCTGCTCAACTGGGCGAGTTGTTTCTGCAAGGCGGCGGCCAGGTCGGCCTGCTTTTGGATTTCAGCCTCCTTCGCCGCGAGCTGTCCCCGGGTCATCGAAGTTTCGGCGGCCCTGCTTTGCAATTTCTGGTTGAGCGCCTGGATGCTGGCCTGGGCGGTGGCATACTGCTGCTCCAAGTTCGATTGTTTCTGCTGCAGTTCTTTGGCCTGCTGGCCGAATTGCTCCTGTTGCTGCCGTGCTGCCTCACGGGCCTTGGCCAGTTCCGCCTGCAATTGCTCGCGGTTTTTTTGCTCCTCGCCGAGTGCCTGTTTCATCACCTCCGCGAGGTCTTTCCCGCCGGCGTCCCCCGTTTTGGGCATGAGGTCCACCTTGACGGTCGCCGCGGAGCCCTCGTTCTCGCCGGCCATCTTGCTGAGGTCCGTCGAGAATGTCAGCAGGCTCAACAGCAGGAAGTCACAGATGACAATGAGGATGCTGCGGTTCATGACGGTGTGACAGGCGTTGGCGTGGCGGCGGGCGCAGATGGCCCGGCGACTTCGGCTTCGGCTTCCAGCAGCAATCGCCGGCGGGCCGGGCGCAGGTTGAAGATTTTAAACACGCACACGAAGATGATGCCGAAGGACGTGGACGAGTAGGCGGCCATCAGGCTGAATTTGATGGCCCCCATCGAGACGAGGATCAGCGAGATGATGGTGCCGACGAAGCCCAGGTACAGGCCGGCGTCGAACAGGTGGTCTTCGTTTTCGAGCAGCCTGAGCTTGAAGCGCGGCGTGACGTTCTGCCGGCGGATTTCCGCCAGCTTCACGAGGCAGGCAATATAGATCAGTGCCTGCAGCACGAAGAACAGCAGCAGGGTCAGCAGGATCATGTTGTTCATAATGTTGGGATGATTGCGGGCGAATCCGGCCAGGACCACCGGGCCCGTCGTGGGCACGTGCAGTCGAAAGGTGAACTCCTCTTTCCGTGTGTCCTGGGCGAGAAACGGCTCGCTCAGAAGCAGCACCACCAGCAGGAAACCCAGCGCAAACAAACTCTCGCGGAACACATGGAACCCGCGCACTTGCAACGGTCGTTCCAGGGACGATACGGCCGGCCGCGCAAAATGCAGCGACGCGGCCAGAAGAAATCCACTCGACAGGTAGCCCAGCCATTTCAGCATGAACGCCAGCCACGGCAGCCGCAGGCTGCAATCCACTCCCAGATGCAGGCGGGACCCGGCGCGGTAAAGCAACTGGTCGCGCGCCAACAATTCGTTCACCGCGCCCGCGCCGAACCGGAGACTGTAACCGAGATCGGTCAACGCGGTCTGGGGAAAATGCGTGACATATTTCGCCACCGCCGCCGGCTTGCCGGAAAGCGCCACGGCGGAGAAAAGCACGGGCAATTGCCCGCCGGCATCGCGAACCTGGTCGGCAAGGACATGCAACGTCCCGGCGTCCTCAATGCGGCCGGTGAACGCCACGAACTGGTCCCAATTGAAACGCCGGCCCAGCGACATCAAATCCATCAGCACCTGCTCCAACGGTTGCGAACTCCCGCTGCGGTTGGCGGCCGAGGCCAGTTTGAAAATGTTGTCGCCCAGCTCCGTCGTCAACCGCCCTTGCTCCACCAACAATCCGCAAGTCGTCACCGCCATGTCAAAGGCCTGGCCGGAAGCCGACTGCGATGGCGAGAACAGGGTGGTGCCGGTCAGTGCGCGGCAACGCAGCAACTCCTGCACGGTGGGACTGGTTGAGGCGCGCAACAGGTCCAGCGCGGCTTCCCGGTTTTTTTGCCGGACAATGAATCCGGTGAAAGGTTCCGGCGACGGGGAATCATTTCCGAAGAGACGCTTCAACGCGGAGTCGTTGCCCCATACCAGCCAGTCGGGATGCTGCCGCATTGCATTGGTCACGGCCAGGCCGAGATTTTCCCGGCCGGAAATTCCCTCCGCTTGCGCCGCCTGAAAAAACAACCAGGCGGTCCCCAGGTTCTGCTGGCTCACGAGCGACAGCCCCTGTGCGGTCAGGGCCGGCGTGTCCCGCCCCGCCCGTTGGATGACATTGACATCCACCGCCCGCAAATACGCCGGCACCAGCAAGCCGCAGAACAGCAGCAGCAAGCCGGAAACGGCACAAGCCAATGCCCATTGCCAGCGGTTAATCATGAGTTCAATCCATCCTAATTTTCCTTAGACTGCACGTTGCAAACCCCTGTTCAAGCACGAATAATGCCGATGAGATATCGTGCCGCGTCTCGAAATCTTCGGAAGGACGGGCCCTGTAAGTTCCTGAATCCAAGCACGGATGGATGGAATGTCGCAAAACGAGACCCTTCGGGGCCTGGTTTGATTCACGATGCCGCCGTCAGTTTTTCCGCACACCTGTCAGATTTTACAACGCCGCCAGCACTTCCTCCGCGTGCTCGTCCGGTTTCACCTGCGGCCAGATTTTTTTGATGCGCCCGTCCGGCCCGATAAGAAACGTCACGCGATGCGTGCCCTGATATTTCCGGCCCATGAAACTTTTCTCACCCCAGACGCCGTAGGCCTGGACAATCTGTTTGTCCTCGTCCGCCAGCAACGTGAACGGCAGCTTGAACTTCTCCACGAACTTGTCGTGCGACTTCACCGGGTCGGTGCTGACGCCCAGCACTACCGCCCCAGCCTTTTTGAAATCGGCAAAATGATCGCGAAACGCGCACGCTTCCTTCGTGCAACCCGGCGTGTCGTCCTTGGGATAAAAATACAGCACGACGTTTTTGCCTTTGAAATCAGGAAGTGAAACTTTCCCGCCGCCGCTGGTCGCCGCCGAAAACTCCGGCGCGACATCGCCTTCCTTTAATTCCAATTCCAGTTCCTTTGCCATATACCTTCGACCACAGACGAATTTAGCCACAAATAATCACAGATGAAACACAGATTGGGGAAAGCGTGCCGAAAAACTCTTTTCGACTGATATCTGTGTTCATCCGTGTAAATCTGTGGCTCCAGTTTTTGTCGGCGAACTTGCCGGGTGCGAGCCGAGCTGTTTCACGCCATCCCAGATGTAAAGCAGCCCCGACACGCCCGTGCATATCGCCGCGCCAAACGTCCAGACCTTGAGCCAGCGCGCATTCAAATCGCGATCCCATTTCAGTAAAATCCAAAGGACCACGATCATTTGCAACACCGTCGCGATTTTTCCCACGATCCGCGGATGCACGATCACCTTGCCAACAGTGAGCCGGATGACGGCGATGCCGATGAGCACCAGCAAATCGCGTCCGATGATGGTGCCCGTGAGCCAGAGCGGAATTTGCCCGAGGTAAGACGCGTGGTTGAAACTCAACGTGACGATGCCCGACACGAGCAACATTTTGTCTGCGAGCGGATCGAGAATCGCGCCCAGCTCGCTTTTTTGGTTGTAACGACGCGCGATGTAACCGTCCACGCCGTCCAGAATCGCCGTGACCGCAAACGAAAGGATGGCCAGCAGCCGGTGAACTTCGTTGCCGTTCTCCAGGTAATAAATCAATTCGACGACAAAAAACGGAATCAGCAGGATTCGCAGAATCGTGATTTTGTTGGCGGTCGTCATGGCCGGTGCACCGGAGTTTGACACGAATTTCACCAATTTGCACCAATTCAATTCAGATGACTTCCGTTAATAATTCCGCTAAACTTTTTATGAATGAAAACGAGTGAAACCAAACCCTTGGTCGGAATTCTCATGGGCAGCGACTCCGACTGGCCGACGATGAAGGCCGCCGCCGATGTGTGCGCGCAATTCGGCATCGCGAGCGAAGCGAAGGTCATTTCGGCCCATCGCACACCGAAGGATTTGGAGCAATACGCCGGCAAAGCGCACGAACGCGGCCTGCGCGTCATCATCGCCGGCGCTGGCGGCGCGGCACACTTGCCGGGCGTGGCGGCTGCCTTCACCACCCTGCCCGTCATCGGTGTGCCCATTGAAAGCAAATCGCTCAAGGGCCTCGACTCTTTGCTCTCCATCGTGCAAATGCCGCCGGGTGTACCGGTCGCCACCGTCGGGATTGGCGCGGCGAAAAACGCCGGGCTGCTGGCGGTGCAAATTCTGAGCGTGGGCAACGAACGCTTGCAAAAGGCGCTGGCGGAATTCAAACAAAAGCTAGCCGGGGAATCGCGCGCGAAAAATCAAAACCTCAAGGGCTAATTTTCAGCAAACCATAAACTGAATTTGCCAGCGCATCGTGTCCTTTTTGAGACAAATGCAAACCGTCCACAGTATCGCCTTTTGATGCAAATACTTTTGTCAGGTAACTTTTAGGAATCAAAATCACTCCGTATTTCTTCGCAAGAATTCGTTGCGCCTTTCCAAAGGAATTCCAAAAAGGAAGCAGCGGAAGTTCAAACATGACGACTTGATTGTTTTCTCTTTTCAATTTGCCAAGAAGTCTGTCGAGTTGAGTGTAAAATGTGCGGCTGTCAGTGTGCCCGAGCAGATCGTTCCCACCAATCTCAAGGATGATAAAAGAATTCGTAGAAGAAATGTCGTCAATTTGGCCGAACGCGGTTTCGATTGTTGCGCCCGGGCGAGCAAGATTAACCACTTTCAAACGCGATAAATCACTCAAGACGTCCGGCCAAGCTCGTTCTTTTCCAATTCCTGCGCTGATGGAGTCGCCTAAAACAAAAATGGTTTGATTTTTTGAAACTGAAATCGTTTTGGCAAAATGAAACGGAAGCTCGGCGAGACAGACGAGCAGCGAAAAAATCGCGAACGCGACGACGATTGAAATCTTGAATTTAAACGAAGTGTGAATGTTGAAAGCTATTCGCGCCGCGATGCAAAGACCAAACCAAAGTCCATACAACCACAAAGACATTGGCGCTGCCGAGAGAAGGAAAAGGCTGATTCCAACTAGCCATGTGATTGTCAGCAAAATCACTGAAATTCGGCTGCTCAACCAAAGGTACAAAGCAAAAGCGATGACCGTCATGCCGATGCCAATGAAAAATGCGTTGCCGTTGGCGAGTTGAATCACGATGGGATTCATGCGATTTGATTAACAAAAGGCTTCGGATAATTCAATGCTCATTCGACAACGGCGCTTTTATTTGTTAGCCTCTGTTCGAATTTTATGAGTTTGGAAAACAAAAAACTTGCGCCCGTCGCCCCATCCGATTTCATCCGCGACGTCGTCGCCCAGCACGTCGCCGAGAAGAAATATCCGCGCATCCACACCCGCTTTCCGCCCGAACCTAACGGCTATCTGCACATCGGCCACGCCAAAAGCATCTGCCTGAACTTCGGCATCGCCCACGAGTTCGGCGGCATTTGCAATCTGCGTTATGACGACACCAACCCGGCCAAGGAAGATGTCGAATACGTGGATTCCATCATCGAGGACGTGAACTGGCTGATTGCCGGCTGGGCTGACAAAAATCTCGGCCTCAAACCCAAGGGCAAAACGCCAGAGACGGTCACCAGCAGCGGTAAGCCGGATTTTTATCTTCCCGCGTTCGTAGGACAGGCTTCCAGCCTGTCTCCATCTTCAAATGAAAAAGTTAGAGACAGGCAGGATGCCTGTCCTACGCTGGAACCGTTCTATGCTAGCGACTACTTCGACCAGATTTACGAATACGCAATCGCGCTCATCAAAAAGGGCAAGGCCTACGTCTGCGACCTGACACCGGACGAAACCGACGAATACCGTCGTAACGCCAAGGAAAGCCCGTTTCGCAACCGCAGCGTCGCCGAAAATCTTGACCTGTTCACGCGGATGAAGAATGGCGAGTTCCCCGACGGCGCGCGCACGCTCCGCGCGAAGATTGACGTGGCGTCACCGAACGTCTGGATGCGCGACCCGCTCATTTACCGCATCCGCCACGCTGACCATCATCACACCGGCAATAAATGGTGTATCTATCCGATGTATGATTTCGCGCATTGCCTGAGCGATTACCTGGAAGGCATTACGCACAGCATTTGCACGCTCGAATTCGAGGTACATCGCCCACTCTACGACTGGATTTTGGAGAATCTGGATTTGCCGCGTCCCCTGCCCCATCAATACGAATTCGCGCGGCTCAGCGTTGGTTACACCGTCATGAGCAAACGCAAGCTGATGCAGCTCGTGGACGAAAAACTCGTCACCGGCTGGGACGACCCGCGCATGCCCACCATCTGCGGCATCCGGCGACGCGGCGTTACTGCGGAAGCTCTGCGCGCGTTTGCCTACAACATCGGCATCACCAAATACAACGGCCTGACCGACGTGGCCGTGCTCGAACACGCCATCCGCGAAGACTTGAACAAGCGCGCCCTGCGCCGGCTCGCCGTGCTGCGCCCCATCAAGGTCGTCCTCACCAATTATCCCGAGGGCAAGACCGAGGAACTGGACGCGGTCAACAATCCCGAGGACGAAAGCGCGGGCAAACGGAAAATTCCGTTCAGCCGCGAACTGTTCATCGAGCAAGACGATTTCAAGGAAGTGCCACCGCCGAAATTTTTCCGGTTAAAACCCGGCGGCGAAGTCCGGTTGAAATACGCCTACATCATCAAATGCGACGAAGTGGTGAAGGACGCCGCGGGGAACATCACGGAATTGCGCTGCACCGCCGACCTCGACAGCAAGACCGGCGGCCCAACGGCGAACCGCAAAGTGAAAGGGACAATTCACTGGGTCAGCGCCGCGCATGCCATTGACGCTGAAGTCCGGTTATACGACCGCCTGTTCACCGAGGCTGAGCCGGAATCCGCCTCCGCTGCAAGCTCCGGCGCGACAAGCAAGACGGGCGATTTTAAACAATTCCTCAACCCGCACTCACTCGAAGTAGTGACGGCGAAATGCGAGCCGAGCCTGAAAGACGCGAAGCCGGAGCTGCGCTATCAATTCGAGCGCCTCGCCTACTTCGCGCTAGACACAGACGCCAGACCCCAGACCCAAGACGCCAAACTGGTTTTCAATCGGACGATTACATTGAAAGACACTTGGGCGAAGGAAGCGCAGAAAGGGTAATCATTTATTTCCCCTGCTGGATACGATCACGCATTGATGCAATTTGCCGGTCGAGATCCGCATGTTCGCCGGCCATTACGAATTTCAGATCCGGACGGCTCAGATTGATGGTTTCCGCCGCTTCATCGCAAACCCGAATGGGCCGGCGCGGTTCATTCTGTCCGGGAACCAAGGCGTAATCCCAACCGAACTCCCGTTTATCAGTCAAGGCTGGTAGCAATAATTCCACAGCCCATTGACGTTGTGTCTGCTGCAGCACTTTGGCCATCGTGCGCCAGCGTTGCAAACCAGCATTTTGCAAATACTGGACAAATATCGGCTTCGCCGAGTCATCCAACTTTTGACCGAGCGCTACAAGCAAATTGTATCCTTCACCATAGGGACCACCTTCGTCTGCTGGTAATCGGTTTATGAAATCTTCAAGGCGGGCCCGAATGAGATTGGTGTTACTGGAATCAACCCCAGGCAGCGCGGCAAGTAACACGTCGGTATCTGTTGTTCTCTTGAAGATGTTCAGAATTTCGTTTTTAACCGCCGGAACATCACTCCAAGACACGGCTTTGACAAAACCCTCAATGCTCACGTCACTTGCCGACTTCTGCGTCACGGCATTGGTGTCCCCGTTTTCGCAATCGTACAACCGGGCAAGTTGTTCCGCGATCATCCCTGCCGATTCCTGTGGGAAGTAATAGAGCAATCGCATAGCAGCACCTGTTTGCAAACCGTTCCCAACCTGCCAACGATTAAGTGCATTCCCTCCGGATATGATTTTTGTCGAATAATCGAGCAATAAGGAATTGAGCAAACTCTGGGCGGCATTGGTACTGGACCAAATGGCGCGAACCTGTTTTGCCAGTTCACTATCATGCACCGGACTGTTGATGATGACAATTGCTGTCATCTGATAACGAACAGCCAGGTAATTCCTGCCGACGATCTCTCCAATGATGGCAAAACATACATCGCCTACCTTCACCGTGTAACTATCCATCGTTTCTCCATTCCAATCGCGTTTTGGAAGGGAGGCTGTGGCTTTTTGTTCGACGGAGTTGGTCGGATTGCCGTCCAGTTCATTGGAAAAATACATTACGGTAAAAATCGAATTATCTTTCCCGATTGATAACTTGATCGATGTTTTGTCATCCAAAGCCGCTAGTAAAAACGGCAGAGCTTTAGGACCGAATGCTACCAGCGCCCGGACATCATCCGAGGTTTTGATTCGATGGTCTGTAAGAATGCCCCCGTCGAAATGCGCTGAAGATGCAACCGGTGCGAATGCATTGCCAATCATGGTGGAAGACAACCCGAAATCCGGGTGATCAATCTTTCTGAGGTTGGCAATGTGTTGCTTGATTTGTGCTGCTTCAGCCGGAGTGGCAGCTATGTCGTGTTCCAGCTTGATAACTGGCACGATTCCCAACTTCACCTCTGGTCCCTTAAAAAAGAAGGACGATGTCCTTCTCACATTTGGCGCATTTGCGCCTGCACCAAAAACAGTATTCCCGCCAACCAACCAAACGAGTAGGAGCAGAAAAATTCTCATTGAACTTCGTTTTTGTGAATTTCTGGACGGAGATTGAACTCACAATGCCTACATGTAAAGTCTCCACAGTTCTCCGCCGTTTGAGGTCATCTTCTCATCGCATGCCTGACGACTCCTTCAAAGAATTTGTCCCCGACCCGTTGAGCGCGTTGCCGGAGTGGCGCTGATTCATTTTTAACGCAAAGGCTCAAAGAGACAGGACAACGAATGCTTCATTTGGAGTGCAGTGACAGGTCACCGCTTTTCCAACGACGTCCCGCAAGGCGGGATCGCGTCCAACAAAAGCGCCGTCATGCCGGCGCACTCCAAAACACTTTGCGTCTTCGCATCTTTGCGTGAAATCCTTTCCCTTGTGTCAACTTTGTTGACGCCGAACCGCGTCGGCGAACTGCCAGGCGTGTGGCCCGGGTTGTGCTGATTTATGACACACGTGGAGGCACGATGAGTGGAAAAAAAACAGGCCAGAACAGCGACTTTGTGGATTTGCGCCCCGGCGCCAAATCCTTTCTCCTGGTGCAGAGTGGGCCGGTCATTTTGATCAAAGGTGAAACCGGAAATATCGCTTCCCTGCCCCGCATGCAAAACGAAATTGACATCGTCCGCGACATTTCCACACGGCTCGACGCGGTGGACATCGGCTACATGCTCACCGGCTCGATGGCGCTGAACTGCTACGCCCTGCCGTGCGTGCCCCACAATCTTGACTTCGTTATTGCCCCGCGCCCCAAAGACGCCGAAGTCATGGTCCGTTTGTTCAGTCCCGATTACGACATTTCGCGCGAAGCGGTGGACAGTGCCATTGCCCAACAGTCATTCTTCAACCTCTTCCACCGGAAAAGTCGTGTTAAGGTGAATTG
Source organism: Verrucomicrobiota bacterium (assembly GCA_049510395.1). Classification (GTDB taxonomy): domain Bacteria; phylum Verrucomicrobiota; class Verrucomicrobiia; order Limisphaerales; family UBA11358; genus UBA11358. Next base: position 16,314 of record JBEKYY010000010.1, on the reverse strand, counting down.
CATCATCTGCCAGCAAATCAATTATCGCCTCACGGAATATAGCCGCCGGCAGCGCGTCAAATTTGAAAACTTCAAGACCTGGATCGTGAGCAAGGAAGACCTCATCATTTCGAAACTGCATTGGGCCCGGAAATCACGTTCCCCACGTCACCTGCGCGACGTGAAGAACCTCGCCGCCACCGGCTGCGACGCCATCTACATCGAACGCTGGACCCGGGCACTTGGAATTTTCACGTTGTGGCAGGAATGCTCGCAAAGCTGATGCGACAACAAGGTTGTTTTTCAGACGCTGGAAAATCCGGCCGCAGGCCGGACACTACAACCAGTTGAACGCATTGCGCCGGATTTTTGACTAGAGGCGCAGGCGCTCGGAATTTGCATTGGCCACCAATTCAAGCGGCACTTCGCTCACACTCGGGCGGAAGATTTGCTGAATGGCGTCCAGCAGTTCGGGCATCTTGATCGGCTTTTGGAAGTAGTCCACTGCGCCGGCAGCCAGACAACGATCCCTGATTTCCCCCGGTGCAGCCCCGGACATGACAATTACGGGGATGTTTTTGGCTTGGGGTCCGTCCATGCGTTTGAGCCAGTGCATAATCAGAAACGCATCCCAAGTGTTGCCACTCTGGAAGATATCGGGCGGAAAGAAAATATCGAGCAGGATGAGGTCCGGCTTTTCCCGGCTCACGACAGTGAAGGCTTCGGGACCGTCAACGGCAGTAAACACCTCGTAGCCGCTGGGTTTGAGGGCCGACGACAAGACGCTCAGAATTATCGGATTGTCATCAACAACCAGAATTTTTTTGACGGGAAGACTTGATGCCATAGCAACTGTCTCAGTATGAGACATACGCCAGAAAAAGGCAAGGTAAATTATTGGCAATTTGCCCACCCGCCCAGGAGGCCAGCCTGTCGCGCAGGGGCTTCAGAGTAAAGGGCTTACGTCTCCGCCAGCTCACGTCAAAGCGACAGACAGTTCCACCCGCCGCCGGGACGGCGGCGTTCCCAAGGTTTCCGCCATTGCTTTGCAGCTTTGCACCTTTCTCCTTTGCTTTCGGCTACGGCGTGACAGGTCGCGTTCTTTGCATTAAATCTTTCGCTTCAATGGCGGATGAATCGTTCAAAGAATTTGTGCTCGACCAGTTGAGCGCGTTGCCAGACGTGCGCGCCAGGGCGATGTTTGGCGCGCATGGGTTGTATCAGGGCGAATCCTTCTTCGCGATCCTAGACGAGGGCCGGCTGTTTTTCAAAACGGACACGCAGTCGCAGGCGGATTATGTTGCGCGCGGCATGGAACCGTTCACTTATGAGTCGAAAGGGCGCACGCTGACCATGAGTTATCACGAAGTGCCGCCGGACGTGCTGGAAAACCGGGAAGAGCTGGTGGCATGGGCGAACCGGGCAATTCAAATCGCCGCCGGCAGCAAGAAGTCTCCCAAGTTGTCCCGGCCAAATCGCGTCCCGCGCAAGTCCGCAAGGATGTGATCTGTTTTTGATTTGGGAGCGCACCTGCCCGCCGGTGGAACTTAGGCGCGTCGGCGGCATTCTTTTGTAGCGGCGGCCTTGTGACCGCCGCCATCTTCCGGCGCTCACAGAGCGCCGCTACGACACTTTTCATCGTCCCTTCCGCCTTCGTGTCTTTGCGTTAAATCTTCTCCCGCACAAGATTCCATTCGCTTCGCAATTGCTGCGGAATTCATTGCCATTCATGAAATGTTTGGTGGGGGTAACACCCCATAGCGGCTTCGCTCAAAATGTGGAAGGCTTCTCCCAAGAAAGTCGGTGCTGCAACCAATCACAAAACAAACAAATTGAAAAGAATAGGAATCAAATGAGATTAATCCTGTATTTAATGGCCGTCATCACCTTGCTCTCCATCACCGGATGCATTCTTGTTCCGGGAGGTCGGGGAGGCGGGAGAGGCGGAGGTCATTCGGAACAAGGCGGCCATGGTGGAGATCACGGTGGCAATCACGGTGGCGACCATGATGACCATCGGTAACCCAAAGCACCAGCGGATTGACACACTCTCCTCCCGGCGGGACTAGCGCTTGTCGGAAATCACGGGTAATCGCACCGCGGCGTGGACTGGGATGGCTCTCCGGCGTTTTGTCCGCAGCTGATTTCCGTTGCCGCTCCGCGGCATTTTCTGGATTTGATTTGGGAGCGCGCTCGCCTCGGGCGCAGCCGGGGGCGGCTGTGCTCCCCTTCCTTTTTATTTTTTGTAATGGCAGAGGTAGGCCACGTCGGCTGTGGCCTCGACATCAAAAGATGCACGCGCCGGGACCACAAAGAACTGGCCCCTGGCAAACGTCTGCCATGCGACGCCCGGCAGTTTCGCCCTCAACGTACCGGCAACGACATGCATGCGTTCCTCCGAGTCGGTCTTGAAGGTGTATTTGCCGGGCTCGATCACGCCGGTCGTGGCCGGGCCTTCCGATGTGTTCACGGCCAGACTCTGAACTCTTCCGTCAAAATACGAATTATGTTTCATGGGCGGACATCATTGCCAGTTCAGGCGCAAATGGCAACCCGGCACCCGGCAACTGGTATTTTAATTATGTTGTAGTGCCGGCGCTGTCCACCCTCCGCAGTGCTGCTATGGAGGACGGGTGCGCCGATTGGGTCGAGCCGCAGGCACGACGCTACACGAAATCTAGGACATTACCATCCGGCGGCGGACTTGTGTTTCACTGACGGTACGCGTAGAACACTGCGCACATGACGGCAAATGACAAAACTTCCGGTCCCCGTTTGTCCTCCAGGCGGCGGGTGCGGCTCAGGATCATCGGCATCGTCGTGCTGGTGCTGGGCCTTGGCAGCGCGGGCACGGTTTATTGGCTGGGGACGCGTTCTCCGGATGTGATGGATGATCTTTCCATGGTGGGATACAACAAGGCCCGGACGCGGCAAATGGGAATGCTCTACGGCAAAATGGGCCCGGTAATTGAGGAGTGGTTCGATGACCTGAAACAGCCCGGTACACAGGCGGAAATCATCGTGGCGGTTTCAATCCTCGCAGCGGCCGGCTGTTTTTATTTCGCCCGATTGTTGGGCCACGACGATGAACTGCGCTGACGGAGTTGCGCGCCATTTCAAGGCGCAGCCTCGACGCTGCAACCCGGTTCACGTCGCCCGGAGATGCACTGATAATTCGCACCCGTTCTGATTCCGCAGTGATTTCGGGGAGGTGCGGTTTGTGTCCGCTGGGAATTTACGCTAATTCCCAATGTTAATCGGTACAAAGGTAGGGTCGCATCGCCGAGGCGACCGAAGCGGACGCGCGGGCCGCGCTTCCCTACCAACATAAGAGAATTTTCCGAATGTCTCCGAGAATTGGTATTACACGTCCGACCGCGCCGGTGTGCCGCCATTCATGGTTGGCGATTGTTCGGCCGAGGCAGCTACTTTGCCGCGTCTTCCTTGCTTATGAATCCAGTCTGCGCTTCGGCTTCCTCGATGGTCTTTCTGAGGGATTCCAGTTCACTTGAGAGGGTGGTTTGTTCATTGGCCAGATGCTCGGCCAAGTCCGCGATATACATCGGCAACTTTTGGCCCCTCGGATCGCGCGCCATGAAATCACCCAGGTCCTTCACGTGTTCGCGTATCATGGCGCCGACATGGACGACATTGGCAATCTTGGATTGCTTCACCTGGTCGGAAACCTGGCCGGCGGAGATATTGGCGTTCTTGAGAATGTTGCCCAAGTTGCGCAGCACACTGGCGGCTTCCTCCACCATCCCCGCCTGACGGGAAGCGGCGAGGAGTTCCTTGTGCGTCTTCTCGACCTCCGCCTCCATTCGTTTGCGTCCGTCAATTTCCAATTGCAGTTCCTCAATGGCTCTGGTCAGGTGCGCCGTTTTCTTTTTGACTTCGGATTCCAATCCGGCCCGCAAACGCTGTTCCTCGCGTTCCCTCTGCAAACGCTCTCTGAGCACAAGTTCGATGTGGACCAAGCCGGTCAGCAGCAGCAGCGAAATGAGTGAATAAATCACCTCGATATGAACCCCCGACTGCGCATCGATATTGAATGGCGTTATGGATTGAATCAAGTGGAGGAGTGCCAGCAGCGAAAAGGCAAAGAATAGCGACCAGCCCACGCGTGCCGTCCCGAAAAGCCGGTTTAATCGCAGGGCATAGCCGGCGACGACGAATTGCAGCGCGCCGGTGATGAATCCCATGACTTGTGAGAAACTGAAACTCATGCAAACCCCTTTTGCGTGATGGCAACAGTGCTGCCTTCTGAAGCCCGGCCCTGTCTAGAATTTAGACTCGACCTGCCTTCATCTTGTGTAAATCGCCCTTTATTGCCGATTTGCATAATAAGTTCAACTGGGATAAAGCATTTGGAGAGCCAAGAGTAAGTTGCTGACGTGGGCGCTCCGAAGTTGTAGTGTCTGCGTTATGCCGTTTATATCTGAACGGTTTATCGGGCCACAGGCTCGACGCTACAACCACATGTTTTTTGCTTTTCTTACATGAAGGTCGGAAGGATTATCGCGCCGCCATGAAACGAATTTTTATTTCCCTCGCGCTGGTTTGCGCCGCCGGCGTGCGGGCCGATCTGGTCACGCAACAGCAAATCGCCACCACGAACTTCAACGGGGTGATCGCAATTAAGATCAAGGGCACCAGGATCCGCACGGACATGTATGCCGGGCAGCCGCAGGCCTACAGCAAAATCATGGATTTGAACACGGGCGAAATTATCACGCTGTTGCACAATCAGAAGCTGTATTTAAAATCACCCGGCCAAACGATTAATCAAGCCAGGTCGCCAGGCACCGCCTCCAAGACACCCGTGCTCCGGCCCACGGGCAAAACCCAGAAAGTGGGCGACTACGATACGGAGCTTTATACGTGGTCGAATTCCCGCGGCATCACCGGGACGGTCTGGGTGGCCAAAAATTATCCGGATTACGCCCGTATCCGGACCGACTACACCGTGCTGGACAAAACCGCCGGCGCGGACTCGGATATGACTCCCGCGCTGGGCGCATTACCGGGTATGGTGGTGAGGTCACAAGTCACCGGCGGCGGCCAGACTATCACGCTGGCCCTGATTTCGGCCAAGGAAGGGCCGCTGGACGCTTCGCTGTTTGGAGTTCCGCGCGACTACAAGGAAATGCCCTGGCCAAAGCCGTTCAAACGGGTCGTCACCCAGACCGCCCCTCCAAAAGCATCCGGCAGTTCCAACCCAAAAGCGCCAGCCACTTCCACCAAAACCACCACCCAAAAGTTGCCCGCCTGGTAGGCCCCCGGCTAATTTCCCCAAGAATTTGCGCTTCATTCGCCGCATTGAAACGGCATTGAGTGTTTGTCCCGCTGCGGTATAGTTCGCGGTGATGCCAGTTCAAAACCGCATTATCAAAGTTCAGAAGCGCAACCGGGCGCTGGTCAAATTCGATTCGGACCGCATCGGCAGGGCCATTTTGCGCGCCGCAGAGTCCATCGGCGGTTTTCACCGGGATTTTCTGCAGGGCATGAATGACAAGGTTTTCAGCGCGCAGGGTTCGGATGAAAACATCGCGGGGTTTCTGGCGGACGCGGCCATCGTGTGCCTCAACTCCGACCCGCATCACCTGATTTCGAATTTTCCGCCGACGATTGAGTCCATCCAGGACGAGGTGTTGCACGCGCTGCGCAGCTACGGTTTCCAGAACACCGCCGACGCCTATGAATGTTATCGCTGGGGGCGGCATTGGCTGCGTGAAGGAGCGATTTCGCAGAAGCATTTCGCGGGCAACGGCTTTCCGCACGAGCGCATGGGGCAGATCCTCGACTGGAACCGCAAGCAGGGCGTGGACACGGTGGCCGGCCTCAATGAGGCGGTTCGCAGCGGGCGCATCAAGGAGGTGATCGCCGCGTCGCTGGCGGTTTATGAGGCGTCGCTGGACGAGGCCGCGAAGAAGGTTTTGTCCCGACTGAACAATGGCGGCAACCGTTTGCGGATGATGTGGGTGAGCGGTCCGAGTTCCTCCGGCAAGACAACCACGACGGTCAAGTTGACGCAGCGGCTCGAAAAACAGGGTCTGCGTTTTCTGATGCTCAATCTCGACGACTATTTCTGGTCGCTGGTCGAGCATCCGACCGACTGGATCAATGACCGGAATTACGAGACGCCGGAAGCGCTGGATATTCAGTTGTTGAATCAGCACCTCCGGGCGCTGCTCGAGGGGCACACGATTGAAAAACCGATTTACAGTTTCAAGGAAGGCGGGCGCATGGGCACCAAGCAGGTGAGACTTGAGCCGGACCAGATTCTTTTGCTGGATTGTCTGCACGGGTTTTATCCGCCCATCACCGAAGGGATTGATGCCTCCGCGCAATTCCGTCTCTACATCGAAACACTGAACGTGTTGTACGAAGGCGACGGGAGCACGAACCGGCTCACGCAGTTCACCGACGTGCGTCTCATCCGGCGCATGTTGCGTGACACGCGCCACCGCAACCACAGCGCGCTGCGCACGATTTTGCACTGGCATTACGTGCGTTACGGAGAGCTGTTCAGCATCATTCCGCTCATGGGGCTGGGTGACCACATTATCAACGGCGGGTTCCCCTTCGATTTGCCCGCGCTCAAACCGTTCTTCATGGGGGAAGGCGGGCTGCTGCCCAAGCCGGAGGATTTCGCGCCTTACGCGGGTTTCCTCGACGCCCGCATCCGTTACGACCGGGTAAAAGCGCTGCTCGAATCGGTGGAAGGTTTCACGGAGAAACAAGTTTCAACCTGCGACCTCATCCCAGGCGACACCGTGATCCGGGAATTCATCGGCGGGAGCACGATCCAGATTCCGCACAACGAATAACGGGCGGAGGTTCCACCGGAATTGACTTAACCCGGTCGGGAGACGATGGTTTGCCTGCCCGGTCATCCATTGAAACAAACCTGATTCTGGTCAAAACATGAAAACAAAACTCTTGCTCGCTGTCGCGACCGCCGCCCTGCTGTCATCAAATCCATTCACCCCTTCGGCATTTGCCGGCGACGCCACCACCGAACTCAAGGCCCTGGTCGGGAAAATCAGGGCCGACCTGGCCGACGGCAAAACGAACAAAAATGATCTGGCCGATGACCTGAAGCAATTCGATGTCCTGCTGGCCGGGCACCAGGGCGAAAAAACGGATGCCGTCGCCAACATCGTGTACATGAAGGCCATGCTGTATGATCAGATTTTTCACGACCAGGCGAAAGCCGCTGCGCTCGTGAAACAGCTCAAGATTGACTTCCAAGGCACGGAATTCGTCGCCGCACTGGAAAAACTCGAAGCAGCACAGATGGCGGCCGAAAAAATGCAGGCCACGCTGACGGTGGGAGCCCAATTCCCCGACTTTAACGAAAAGGACGTGGCCGGCAAACCGCTTTCCATCGCCAGCTACAAGGGCAAGGTGGTGCTGGTGGATTTCTGGGCGACGTGGTGCGGACCGTGCCGTGTCGAACTGCCCTACATCATTGCCACCTACAAAAAATATCACGACCAGGGATTTGAGATCATCGGCGTCAGCCTGGATCAGGATCAGGCAAAACTCACCGGGTTCACCAAATCCATGAATATGACCTGGCAACAATATTTTGATGGCCAGGGTTGGGGCAACAAGCTGGCGGTGAAATACGGCATTGAAAGCATCCCCGCCACCTATCTCCTCGATGGCAATGGCAAAATCATCGGCCGGGATTTGCAGGGCGACAAATTGACGCAAGCCGTCGCCAAGGCTTTGGGCAAATAGCGCCGTCCACCCCCCTTTACCTTAACATTTCATCCAGCGTAGGCCCCATGGCTTCGGCCCAGATCTGGTAGCCGCGTTCGCTGAGATGCAGCAAATCCGGCATGGTATTCCTGGAAACGGCGCCGTCGGGTTCGAGAAATTTCGGGGTCACGTCGAGATACTTCACCATTTTGCCGTCGTCGAGCCTGGCAATGACGGTGTTAACCAAAGCAATCTGGGCGCGTTGCGGATCGTCCAGGTCGCTGCGCGGGAAAATGGCCAGGAGTAAAATTTTGCTGTCCGGCAGTTTCACGCGCAATTTTTTGACGACCGCCTGCACGCCCTCGATGGCTTCGGGGACGGTATTGCGGATTTTGCCGGTGTCCTTTTCCCTGCCGGTGTTGTTGGTGCCGATCAAGAGCACGACGACCTTGGGCTTGATGCCGTCGAGTTCGCCGTGGTCCATGCGCCAGAGGACGTGCTGGGTGCGTTCGCCGTCAATGCCAAAGTTGGCGGCGCGTCGCGGCGCGTAATATTTGTTCCAGACGGTCAAACCTGTGTTGCGCCATTCGTCCATGATGGAATCCCCCATGAACAAAATATCAATGCCGCCCTGCTGCGCTTCCTGCACAAAGCCTTCGTGCCGGGCCACCCAATTGGCCGGGTCGGTGCGCAGCACAGGAATAATGGCGGTATGGGACAACCTCATTGGTATTTTAAACATACGATCCGGTTGCGGTCAAAAAATCGAATAACGCGGCGCTTGGAAACAGCAACCGCCGGGTTTTCTTCATGGGCGAAAAATAAATATTCATGAGGGCGAAGGCAATTTCTATTTGGAGTGCGCCGACATGTCGGCGCTTTAAAAGCGGTGACACGTCACCGCAATCCATAATGCCTCACGTGCTCGCGCTGGTGTAACGGCGGATGGAGAACCGCCAGAACCATTCGGAAATGAGCGCCCAGACGACACCCAGCCCAATCAGCACCAGCCAGGCAGCGGGCGAAGTCAATTTGTCCGCCAGCACGCGCACCGGCACGTTGGACACCAGCAACACGGGCAGCGCGAAGGTGAACACGGCCTTGAACACGCCGCGAAATGCCTCGTCCGGCATCCGCGCGATGTTGAACAAATTGAAGTAGCCCCACACGATGCCTTGCGCCCGCACCGTCCAAAAGCTCACCGAGGCAAGCATGAACATGAGCGAGTAATGCACCAAAAGCCCGATGGTGCACAACGCGCCAAAGCCGAGGAACTGAACGGCCGTCGGGTGCAAATGCAATTTCTCCGCCGCGTAAGTCATGACGCAAACGGCAAAAGCGGCGTTGGCAAATGAGGGCAGGTCCACCTGCCGCGTCGAGACAAGGAAGCGCGTGTTGACCGGCAGCAACAGCAGGAAATCCATTTTGCCGGTGCGCACGAGTTCGGAAAGGTTCGTGCAGTTCACGAGGAAAAACGCCTGGTAAACCTGCTGGATGAAACTGCTCGTGCCGGTGAGCAGCACCACCTGCCACACCGTCCACGTGCCGACGGTGGTGGTCTGGCTGAAAATCACACCGACGAAAGCGAGTTGCAGTCCGAACCAGGCCAGTTCGACGACAATCCAGAGGAGAAAGTTGCCCTTGAACGACATCTCGCGCGTCACGGACGTCTTCCACAACGCGCCATAAATCGCGAGATAACGAGTGACGCGTGACCGGCCTTCGCTAAAATGCTTCGGCCCGGCAGGCACGTGACGGGGGTTGTCCCCTTCTGCATTCTGCATTTTGCATTCTGCATTCATTTCGTCATCCTCCAAACGCCGCGTATTTCCTGATGCCCCGCCGCCACGCGAATCGCGCCAGCCCATACGCCAGCAGCAACCACATCAATTGCATGAGGAGGCCGTGCCAGATGGCGGCCCCGGCGATTTTGCCCATGTAAATGGCAATGGGCACGTAAAGCATGGACGGAAATGGCGTGAAAAAGAGCGCGTGCCCGATGACAGGCGGCAACAGGTCGAGCGGAAACAAATGGCCGCTGGCGATAAATTCGAGCGCAAACAGGATGAAAATGAATGTGGAAATTTCCAGCAGCCAGAACGCCAGCATGGCCATGGTGTAGGAAATAAAGAATTGCAGCAGCGCCGTCAGCACGAGCGAAATCACAAAAGCGGGCAGCGCCGCCCCGCCGGCCGGCAAAACCGCATAATCCCGGAAGCAGAAAATAAAAACCGCCAGCGGCACGCATGCCATGGAGATGAACGCGATGCGCCCGGAAAAAAACAGGCACAGCCGGTACCACAGATAATCAATCGGCTTGAGCAGAAACTGGCTGATGTTGCCTTCACGGATGTCGGCGGCGATCTGCCAGTCATCCTCGTTCACCGCCGTCAGCACGTCCACGACGGCGACGAGCAGGTAATAAAAAATCATTTGCGCCTGGGTGTAACCGCCGAGCGTCCCAGCCGCACCCGGGGCCGAGTAAATCGTGCGCCAGAGCGACAGCATGGCGAACAGCGGGATGAAGCTGAACAGCGTTCGCGTCAGGTAATTGACGCGATACGTCAGGTTGTTTTGGATCCCGATGCCGATGACGTGCCAGTATTTTTTCATTCCTTTACGAACGCGCTGGAAATCTAGCCGCGTTCCGCCAATTTGCGAATGGAAATTTTCCCACCCCTCAACCAATTACTAACCGCTGATAACCACTGATGAACGCTGATTTATTTTTTAACAACAAGGAAGCTCTCCCAAACCGCGTGGCGCAACGCGCTTTACGTCCTTTTACGCGTGCACGCCGCGTGAGGCTGAAAGCCTTTTACGCGGCCTTCTCCTCTGGCCGATGCCAAATGCGCTGGCCGTCTTTATACACTTCCCGAACGCGGTGAAACGGCACGCGATGAATCCGCCCCTCCCCATCCACAAGCCGGAACGCGTGCGGGTCATCCCGGGGAAAACTTACCTCCGCAAACGGAACCATGATGATCCGTTCCTCAACACGGTCAAAGTAACCCAGCTCGAAGTTCCCGCGCGCAAACTCCGCGTCCCAGCGGATGCGGTTCAGCAGTTCGTGAATGGGCACTGTGCGCATGATCACCACTGCCTTCCCAGAAACCATTCATCCGCTTCCAGATCGTGTTTCAGCAGATACTCATGCCCGTCCGCGCCCCGCACTTTGAAATAATCGGCGCGAGGCCACTCGGGTTTGCTGTCGATCTGGTGCCAACGGTCGAGGACTTCCTCCACCTCGACGGGCTGTGCTTCCCGGATGAAGCGACGCGGCGTCTCGTCGGCCTTGGTCCCGGCGTAACATTCGACCTGGATTGGGATGAGCTTCATCTTCGGGTATTTGCACAAAGAGCACACAGAGTTTGTAGCCAATCTGCCGCAGGATCAACACCCCTGACTTATTCTGAAATTCGATGCCTGCTCGCAAAGCAAAGGCTGAAGGCTGAATGCTAAATGCTGAAACTCTGAGGAAAAGGATTAAAGACGGGGCAAATTACGCGGAATGCATTTTTTATAAACTTTAGCCTTTAGAATTTAGACTTTAGCGTTCAGCTTTCAGGTCAGAATGTAACGGCCTGCCTTCTTCGTGCCGACGCGTTTCACCAATCCGGCCTTGATCAGCGGACGCAGCAAATCCAGCGCGCCCTGTTTTGAGACGTTCAGTGCTTCCCAGATTTCGCCCGGTGTCATGCGTTTGTGGTCGCGGAGCAATTGCAGCAACTGCTCCTGTTTCGGCCGCAGCACCAGTTTCTTCCGTCCCGGTTGCGCGGAAAGTTTTTGCACCCGCGTCCAGACCCGCTCCAGCGTCAGGTGCAACCCTTCCGCCACATATTCGATCCAGCCCGTCAAATCCCCGTCCTCGCGGCGCACGGCATCCAGGGCCTCGTAATAACGCGGACGGTTCTCCCAGTAAAATTCATCCACCGAAAAAATATGATGCGTGTCAAACCCGCGCCGGTACAACTCCCACAACGCCAGCGCGCGGCCCGTGCGCCCGTTGCCGTCGGCGAAGGGGTGGATGGCCTCGAAGCGATAATGCAGAATCGCCGAACTCAACACCGGCGACAGCCGGGCGGATTCCTGGTTCCACCACGTCAGCAATTCAGACATCAAACCCGAAATCTCCTCCGGCGGCGGCGGGACATAACGGCCCACCTGTACCGCAATGGTGCGATAACGTCCCGCCGTTCCCTGATCCATCGCCTCGCCCGCGATGATTTTGTGCAGCCGGAAAATTTCCTCGTGCGAAACTGTTTTTTTGTCCGCGTTTTGCTCCACAAAACGCAGCCCCGCGAAATAATTCACCACCTCCCGCCTGGCGCGGGCGGCCACGGCGGGAATTTCCCGGCCTTCTTCCACCGCCCGCACCTGTTCCAGCGTCAACGGATTGCCCTCGATGGCCGTCGAGGAATGGGTGTTGCGCGTGCGCGTGTCCTTTTGCAACGCCAGAATCCACGGTACTTCCACCGTGGCGGCCAGGATGCGCTCGCGCAGTGCGGCGATTTGCTCCACCCGCTTCAACAGCGCGGGCGTGACGATGAACTGCGGCTGGTAACTCACGGCGGCAGGATGCGAGTAAGTCAAGTGTAAGTCAAGTTATTGGTCAAGTGGAAAACCGCCCGATTCCCCAGCATAATGTTGTTTTTAAGCCTGAAAGCATCATTTCAAACCACGAACAATACCCGGGTATCATTTGCCGCAATCTCGCCGCCCGGCCGGTGGCGGAGAAGTTGCGGATGCTCGATGCCTGCCCTGTCCTCCGGCCTGTCCATCGTAGTCTCGAAACGCGGGACGAAGTTGGAAGCCGAGGCGTCGGTGGATCGTCGGGCGCAACTTGACACTACCACCGACTCCCTCTCCCCGCCCGAGCGGGGAGAGGGCTGGGGCGAGGGGATTTGAGCTTGAATAATCGGCCTCCTCACCCCGCCCCTCCTCGCCTCGGCGAAGCCCGGGTCCTCCTTTGGGGAGGAGAGGGAGAACAAATGGTGGTGGTGCGAAGTTGCGCCCTGGATCGTCCTTCGCCACCCTTTTGCATTGCTCAGGGGAATCGTCTGATGGTTAACTTTGCCCGACAGCATTCACCCTTGACCAGCCAAACTATGCCCGACCCGGCCTCCGCTGCCCGCACCGACGAAAAATTCGTTCAAGGACTTGGCCTGCTGGACTCCACCATGATTGTCGCGGGCTCGATGATCGGGTCGGGCATTTTCATCGTTTCGGCGGACATTTCACGGCAGGTGGGTTCAGCCGGCTGGCTCCTGCTCGTGTGGATCTTCACCGGCGCGCTCACGCTCATTGGTGCCCTGAGCTACGGCGAGCTCGCCGCCATGATGCCGCGCGCCGGCGGACAATACGTTTATCTGCGCGAAGCCTACAGCCCGCTCTGGGGGTTTCTCTACGGCTGGACGCTGTTTCTGGTCATCCAGACCGGCACGATCGCGGCGGTCGCCGTCGCCTTCGCCCGGTTTCTCGGCGTGCTGCTGCCGTCGGTTTCGCCGACCGCCTGGATCATTGCCCCGGTCAATCTCTCGACCGGTTATGCCCTGAGCCTCTCGACGCAGCAACTGGTCGCGATTTTCCTCATTGGGTTGCTCACGTTCGTCAACACCCGCGGATTGAAGCTCGGAAAAGTCATCCAGAACCTTTTTACCTCGGCAAAAATCCTGTCGCTGGTCGCGTTGATCGTCGTCGGCGTGCTGGTCGGGCGCAACGCCGGGGCCTGGCATGCCAATTTCAGCGATTGGTGGACGCCGCGCAACGTGACGCCCATCAAACCGGATTTGTCCTTCCTCTCCACCGTCACGGCAGCGGGTGGATTCGGGTTGTTGATCGCGTTCTGCGTCGCCCAGGTCGGGTCGCTGTTTTCTTCCGTGGCCTGGGAGAGCATCACATTCACGGCCGGGGAAGTGAAGGAGCCGAAACGCAATCTCCCGCTCTCGCTGTTCTGGGGCACCGCGCTGGTGATCGCGCTCTATCTCCTGGCGAATGTGGCGTATCTCTGTCTGCTGCCGCTGGACCAGATTCAACGCGCGCCCGATGATCGTGTCGCCACGGCGGCCATCAACACGGTGTTCAGCGGCGCCGGCGCCGGAATCATGGCGATTGCCATCCTGGTTTCAACTTTCGGCTGCAACAACGGCCTGATCCTGACCGGGGCGCGGGTTTACTACGCGATGGCGCGCGACCGGCTGTTCTTCCGGGCCACGGGCAAACTCAACGCCTGCCATGTGCCGGCCACGGGTCTCGTGCTGCAATGTGTGTGGGCGTCCCTGCTGGTGTTGCCCCGGACCCGGCTGCGCGACGCGTCGGGCGCGCCCTTGCTGGATGCATCAACGCATGCGGAACAGTACGGCAATCTCTACAGCAACCTGTTGGACTATGTTGTATTCGCCACGCTGGTCTTTTACGTGCTGACCATCATCGGGATCTTCGTGTTGCGCCGGACCCGGCCGGACGTCGAGCGACCGTATCGTGCGTTCGGATACCCGGTGTTGCCGGCGCTCTACATCATCGGCGCCAGCGTCGTCATGATCGTGTTGCTCGCTTACCGGACGCAGACAACCTGGCCCGGGCTGTTGATAGTGCTGGCGGGAGTGCCGGTCTATTTCCTGTGGCGGCCCGCCGCGTGAGGCGAAGCCTTTTACGCGGAACCCTCAACCAACAACCAAACATTAACCGCTGATAAGCGCTGACCTGTCCTCCGCAGCTTCTTAGCGAAGGATGGATGAACGCTGATTTTTAACGCAAAGACGCAAAGACGCAAAGACTGACCACTGAACGCTGAAAACTTATCGGGCTTCTGACTCCTGACTCCTAAATTCTGGCTCCTAAATTTCAGCCTTCAGCCTTTAGATTTTAGCCTTTCATTTCCCCCCGTCCGTCCTACGATGCTTGCCACGTGAGGCTGAATGCCTTTTACGTGGAATCTGCTTGGTCGGGGAATCGATCTGGGATCCGAATACGAATGTCAACCGAAGCCGATACATGCCGCAAATTCGTTGTGCCGAAGCTTCAAGCTGCGGGGTGGGACAACGACCCGCATTCCATCGCCGAGCAACGCTACTTCACTGCCGGGCGCATTGTGGTTCGTGGCAGCCGGGCTGAACGCCGCAAAGGCAAGCGTGCCGATTATTTGTTGCGCTACACCCGCGATTTCACGTTGGCGGTGGTCGAAGCCAAGGCCGAATACAAGAAAGCAGCGGATGGCTTGCAACAGGCCAAAGACTACGCCCAAATCCTCGGCCTGAAATTCGCCTACGCCAGTAATGGCGGGGAAATCATCGAATTTGATTTCATCACCGGCATTGAGCGCTCCATCGAAACCTTTCCCACGCCCGTCGAACTTTGGGCGCGCCTTCGTGGGGCGGAAAGGCTCGCTGACGATACGACTGCGCAACGTCTGCTCACGCCCTTCAATCTCACCAGCGGCAAAATTCCGCACTACTACCAAGAGATCGCAATCCATCGCGCCGTCCAATCCATCTTACAGGGCAAACGCCGCGTGTTGCTCACGATGGCCACCGGCACAGGCAAAACCATCGTCGCGTTCCACATCTGCTGGAAGCTTTGGTCCTCGAAATGGAATCGGAAAAACGAGCCTCAAAGAAAACCGCGCATCCTGTATCTCGCCGACCGCAACTTCCTCGTGGACGATCCCAAGGACAAAATCTTTGCGCCGTTCGGCGACGCGCGTTGGAAGCTCGAAGGCGGTGTCGTGACCCACGGTCGCGAAATGTATTTTGCCACTTATCAATCCATCGCCAAAGACGAGCGCCGGCCCGGCCTTTACAAGGAATTCGCGCCTGACTTCTTCGACCTCATCATCGTGGACGAGTGCCACCGCGGCAGCGCCAAGGAAGATTCCAATTGGCGCGAAATCCTCGAATACTTTGAGCCAGCCTATCAACTCGGCATGACCGCCACACCGTTGCGCCAGGACAACAAGGACACCTACCTTTATTTCGGCAACCCGATTTACACCTACAGCCTCAAGCAGGGTATTGATGACGGCTTCCTCGCGCCGTATCGCGTCCACCGCATCGTCACGCAATGGGATGCCGCCGGCTGGCGTCCGAGTAAGGACGACCTCGACCGTTACGGCCGCCGAATCCCTGACGGGGAATACACCACGGCAGATTTCGAGCGAAAAGTGGCGTTATTGAAGCGCACGGAGATCATTGCGAAACACCTTACCGATTTCCTGAAAAAGACCGACCGCTTTGCCAAAACCATCGTCTTTTGCGTGGATCAGGAGCACGCTTCCGAAATGCGCACCGCGCTCAACAACCTGAACACCGACCTCGTCCAGCAATTTCCCGATTACGTCTGCCGCGTCACCGCCGACGAAGGCGACATCGGGCGCGGCCACATGCAGCGGTTTCAGGATGTGGAGACGCGCACGCCCGTCATCCTCACCACGTCGCAACTGCTCACCACCGGCCTCGACGCGCCCACCTGCCGCAACGTTGTGCTCGTGCGTCTCGTCAACTCGATGGTTGAGTTCAAGCAGATCATCGGGCGCGGCACGCGCGTGCGCGACGACTACGGCAAGCTCTGGTTCAACATCCTCGACTACACCGGCACGGCCACGCGCAACTTTGCCGACCCGACCTTTGA
>JBEKYY010000001.1:0-265931 GCA_049510395.1 Verrucomicrobiota bacterium | reverse complement strand
ACTTCCGGGCTGCTTCCACCGCGCAGCCAGGTAATTGTCGAACCATCGAAGGTCAGATTTTGTGTTGCCGGATCTGTAGGGGTCAGGCGCCCGATATTGGTACGGCTCTGGCCTCCCAGCGTGGTAAAGTAACCGCCCAGCAAAATCTTCCCGTCCGCCTGCACCGCCAGCGAATAGACATTACCGTTCACTCCGGGATTGAAGATGGTGTCCAGCGTACCGTTGGCATTGAGCCGGCCAATATTCGTGCAGCTCTGGCCACCCAGCGTGGCAAAGCCGCCGCCCACCAAAATCTTCCCGTCCACCTGCACCGCCAGCGAATTGACAGCACTGTTGACCGTTCCGGGATTGAAGCCGGCGTCCAGCGTGCCGTCGGCATTGAGCCGGCCAATATTGTAGCGGGTCAGGCCACCCAGTGTGGCAAAGTAACCGCCCACTACGATCTTCCCGTCCGCCTGCACCGCCAGCGAATTGACAGCAGCGTTCGCTCCGGGATTGAAGCCGGTGTCCAGCGTGCCGTCGGCATTGAGCCGGCCGATATTCGTGCGGCTCTGGCCACCCAGCGTGGTGAACCAACCGCCCACCACGATCTTCCCGTCCGCCTGCACCGCCAGCGAAAGGACTTCGTTGTTTGCCCCGGGATTGAAGCCGGTGTCCAGCGTGCCGTCGATATTGAGCCGGCCAATATTGTAGCGGGTCTGGCTACCCAGCGTAGTAAAGTAACCGCCCACTACGATCTTCCCGTCCGCCTGCACCGCCAGCGAATCGACAGTACCGCTTGCTCCGGGATTGAAACTGGTGTCCAGCGCACCGTCAGCATTGAGCCGGCCGAGGTGCAAGCGGCTCAGGCCACCCAGCGTGGTGAAATAACCGCCCACCAAAATCTTCCCGTCCGCCTGCACCGCCAGCGAAGAGACATAACCGCTTGCTCCGGGATTGAAGCCGGTGTCCAGCGTGCCGTCGGCATTGAGCCGGCCAATATACGAGCGGCTCGAGCCGCCCAGTGTGCTAAAGTAACCGCCCACCACGATCTTCCCGTCCGCCTGCACCGCCGTGCAGAGAACGACGTCATTGGCGCCGGGATTAAAGGCGTCCGGTGTGCTGGGATTTACCACCGTCAACACCGCATTGGAACTGAGAATCGAACCAGAGACATTGGTCACCAGCACCGCATAGTTGCCCGCCTGACCGAGTTGAACATTGGTCAGCGTCAGCAAGGTGTTCGTTGCCCCGCTGAGGTTCGTCCCGTTAAAGCTCCACTGGTAACCAAACGGCGCCGTGCCCTTGACTGCAACGGTGAACGTTACATTCCCTCCCACAGCAACGGTCTGACCTTGTGGCTGGTGCGCAATAACCAGGGAATTGGTCGTCAACGCCACGCCGGCCCAACGCACGCCGTTGAGGTAGAGCCGCTGCACGTTGGTGTTTAACAGGGGATACGAGCTGGCGTCGTTGGCTCGGTGATGAAAACCCACAATCCGTCCGGCCCCGCACTGCCGAACCGCCACGGCATCGTCGCCCAGGTTGTCTCGCATCAAAACCGTCACTGGATTCGTCGCGAACACATGGGCCGAACCCAAAAAGAAGTACGTTGAAACGTCGAATGAGGAGGGACTGTTGGTGAGAACCGGATGGCCGGATTGTCCCGACACAACACTGAGCGTTATGCCCCCAGAGCCGCCGCTGACATAGTCGAAAAGAATTGCTTCGCGCATGTTGACCAGCCTCCCATAGTAGATCTCCGCAGACTCCGTTCCCCCGTGCAAATAGCCGCCGCCATTTTGCACGTAGCCGACCAGGGCGGTCTGCCCCGCCGATGGCATGTCCATGCTGAAGTTCGCTCCAATCATGTGAATCACCGCGTTGAAAGCGTAAGGATCGGGATTCGTGCCCACATACTGCGACTCGTCCGTTGGGCTCAAGGTGACGTTGATGCCCGCAGCCTCGAGCGCGGCTTTCAGCGCCAGCGTGTTGGAATTGATGGCATCCCAAATCACCAGCACGCTCGGGGGAATGGCAGCCGTCAGCACGGCATTGGAACTGAGCACCGAACCGTAAGCATTGGTCACCAGCACCGCGTAATTGCCCGCCTGATTCAATTGGACATTGGTCAGCGTCAGCATCGTGTTGGTAGCTCCCAGAATGTTCGTTCCCCAAAAACTCCACTGGTAGCTCAAGGGTAGCGTGCCACTGGCCGTAACATTGAAGGTTGCAGTCCCACCCACTGTTACTGTCTGATTGGCCGGCTGCGTGGTGATGACGGGCGGGCCTCCGAGTGGAACGACGTTTTGATAGATTGAGATTGTGTTGTCATACGTGTTGGCGAAAACGATGTCCGGCCGGCCATCGCCATCCAAATCGCCAATCGCAACGCCCCAAGCGTTGTAACCCGTCGAAAAATCCACGCGCGCAGCCAGTGAACTATTCGTGAAACTGCCGGGCGTGCTCACGTTACGAAAGATTGAAAGCAGGCTGTTCAGTTCGGTGACCACTGCGACGTCCGGTTTGCCGTCACCGTCCAAGTCGGCGATGGCTGGCGTGTGACCCCTGCCACCAAGCGGGAAATCAATCTCGGGAGCGAACGAATTCGTGGTCAGGCTGCCGACGGTGCTGGTGTTGCGAAACACGGCGACGACGGTTTGGGGAAGGTAGAAGGTCACGGTCAGGTCCGGTTTACCATCGCCGTCCAGATCACCGATGGCCACCTGAACCGGTTCACTTAAGACCGCAATGTCAACTTTGGCGGCAAAGGAATTGGTGGTGATGCTGCCCGGCGAGCTGATGTTTCGGAGCAAGGACACGGTGCCGTTTCCGTTATTAACCGCCACCACATCCGGCTTGCCATCACCGTCCAAATCCCCCACAGCCACACTGTCGCAGCTGCTACCCGTTGCAATGTCAACTTTGGGAGCAAATGAATTGGTGGTCAGGCTTCCCATCACGCCCGTGTTACGCAAAATTGAAACGGTTCCATCACCAGTATTAGCCACCAACAGATCGGGCTTGCCGTCGCCGTCTATATCTCTCACCGCAATGCCTTGGGGTTGCGCACCGGTCGCAAAATCCACTCGCGTGGCGAACGAGTTTGAACTGATGTTGCCGGGCGTGCAGGTGTTCCGGTAAACCGAAACAATGGATTCGTCGTAATCTGATATAATAATGTCCAACTTGCCATCCCCGTCCACGTCTGCCACTTCAAGACCGAATGGGCTATAGCTCCCTGGCGGTGTCACCAGATCAACCCGTGGCGCAAAGGAATCGGCCGTCAATGAACCATTAGTACTGATGTTCCGATATATCGAAATGATGTCATTGTAATCGTCTGACACGATCAAATCTGGTTTCCCGTCACCATCGAGATCCGCGATCACAACTTTGTTAGGCCCGTTGCCGGATGCCAAATCGAAGCGCGGAGCAAAAGAACTGACGGTGATACCCGAACCGTCGCCGGCGAACGTGGGCATGAACGGTTGATTTGCGTAAGCCGTCAGGCCATTGACCGTCACGGTAATGGGGGCATACGTCGCGCCAACCGGCACCGTCACCGTCAGATTCGTCGGACTTGCAGCCGTCACCACGGCTTGGACAGCGCCAAAATATACCGTGTTGTTGGTTGGAGTTGGGTCAAAATTCAATCCGCTGATGTTCACTACCGTGCCCATGGTTCCTGATTGAGGATTGAATGAAGTGATGACAGGCACCACGTAAACGGCCAAGGTCGCATTGGAACTGAGCACCAAACCAAAGACGTTGGTCACCAACACCGCGTAATTGCCCGCCTGGCTGAGTTGAACATTGGTCAAGGTCAGCGTCATGTTGGTCGCTCCCACGATGTTCGTCCCGTTGAAACTCCATTGGTAGCTCAAGGGCGGCGCGCCAGTGGCCGTAACGTTGAAGTTGGCCGTTCCACCCATAACCACAGTCTGGTTGGCCGGTTGTGTGATAATGTTCGGCGCGAGCATCAGTACGGTCAACGAGACCGGGCGCTCTTGAGCTGTGCCGCTCATCAGGTTGTGGAAAGTTGCCGTGGCGGTGTAAACGCCATTGCTGAGGCTACAAGCATTTGTATTGATCAGCACGGTGACGTTGGTGCTAGCGCCGGGTGCGAGGCTGCCGCCAGAGGGGTCCACGGTCACCCACCACGCCTGCGTCGGCAAATCAGTCAAGGCTTCGATGATGTAAATGGCGTTGGCTTGGCCCGAGAGCGTGAACTGGAACTGTCCCGCAGCATAGGACAGCGTGCTGAGCAGCGGCTGCACCCCACCCGTCGAAGCGACGGCGCGGAAGAACCGGCAACTTTGCGGCGAATCAATGACAATGACGCGAACTGCATCTGGCGAAGTGTTGGTCAAGACCGGGACCCACGCCTGCAGGCAACTGGCCGACCAGTCGAGCGCATTCGCGCCCCCATTGCTCAGGGTGTAGACCTTGTTTGACGGGTTGAACGGCCCGCCTTCGTAGCCTTGGGAAACAAGTCCGTCGGACGGACTGACCAATAGCGAATCGAGCGAACGGGTCGCAGTATAAGCAAGGATATTGGCTCGCAGGTTGGCTGCTTCGGCAGCCGGGCTGTGGTAGTTAGGCGTGGTCATGCCGCCAAACAACGCCAGCCCATTCCCGTATCGCAACTCCGCTAGGACCACGCGTCCATTGGCAGTGTTGGTGATTAGCGTGACCAAGCCGCTGCCGGTCACGGTCGCGTGCCCGAAGTACGTACCGCTCCACGTCGTTCCCACCGGGAGGAAAGGGCCTTGGAAGATGGGATGCAATGGGTCCGCTGCACTACCAGTGGCCGTTAAATCTGGGTAGACCAGATTCACGCCAAATCCAAAGTTCATGCCTGATCCTTCATTGGGCGCTGCGTTTAGGAAGAGTCGGCCGCCAGCCGCCACCCAGTTCTGCATGGTCGTTATGTTGGTCATCAGGAAGGCCTGCATTTCGAGTGCGTCCATATCTGAACCTTCCATGAAAATGAACTGATTGATCGGGCTAAACAGCGCTGCCACGTTGACCGTTTCGTAGCGGAGGTCCTGCCAATTATTCGTGCCGAAAGCCCGGTTCATGGCTGTTTCATTAGCGGTAGATCCCCAGGGCGCACCGGCGGAGGAACGCAAGTAGACTGCCGGCGGCACATCGTCATTCAAAATCGTGCCTGTGCCCTGGGCGCGTGCAAGGGTGGCATTGGTCGGGCTGGTGAGATTAACGAAGAAAGTTTCGTCCGCTTCGCCAACCGTGTCGCCGTTTACCACGACAACAATCGTCTGATTTGTCTGGCCCGGCGCAAAGTTCAGCGTTCCGCTTGTGCCTGCGTAATCGCTGCCGGCGGTGGCCGTGCCATCGGCGGTGGCAAAGTTGACGCTGACGGGCAGGGCAGCGGCCGGAGTCAAACTCACGGTGAAAACGGCGTTGGTTGTGCCGGTATTTCCTTCAAAGAGGCTGACATCGTTTATGGACAAAGCCGGAACCTGGACGGTGGTCACCGCCGTCGCCGAGTTGTTGGCCGGATAGGGATCCGCTTCTGCGCGTGAAACCACGGCCACGTTGGTAATGGTTCCGCTGGTGGTTGGAACAACGACGATTGCAATGGTCGCGTTGGTTCCGCCGGGAATTGTTCCCAGGTTGCACGTCACCACTCCGGCGGCTTGCGTGCAGGTCCCCTGTGAGGCGGTTGCCGACATGAATGTCGTGCTGGCCGGCAGGATATTGGTCACCATCACCCCCGTCGCCGCCGACGGGCCGGTGTTGGCAACGGTGAGCGTGTAAGTCAGGTTCGCCCCGACGGAGATCGGATCGGGTGAGTCCGCGATGCTGATGGAAATGTCATTTTGCACAACTACATCGAATGGATTGCTGGACCCGGTGTGGCCGCTGCCATCGTCCGCCCGCAACACAATGTTGATCGCGGGTTGCAGGACGGTAATGTTTCCGCTCCAAACGCCGTTCGCGAAGTTGCCGGAGTTGGTGGGCGTGATGGCCACGGGCGTCGAGCCGCCGACGAATGGAATGTTGAGGTTTGTGTTGAGCAAACCGAGGCTGGAGGTTCCAATCACCCAATCCGCGTTGGTGTTCCGGTCTTGGTTTCCCACGCGCTGATAGGTCGGGGTCGCATTCAGATTGGCCGGAACCGGAGCGCCCAGCCACTGCGCTGGCGGGATATTCGTCGGGAGTGTGATTGACGCAGGGTTCGCGTCAACCGCGCAGAAAAAATCCATAATTTGGCCGGTGTTGTCGCGCAACAACAGTGCGACTGGATTGCCGCTGCCATTATTGTTCCAGTAAATGTTGACCCCAGTGTAAAAAACGGGATAGCTGCCCGGAGCAGTTCCCATTTCCCGCAACAAGAATACGCCGCCTGCGGGGCAGATAGTCCCACTGGGCACGGTGAAAGTAAGTCCCGGGCCTGGCCACGAGTTCCAGTCATAAGTTGTGATCTGCCAGCCCGATACATCCACCGCGCGGCCACTGACGTTCGCAAATTCGATGGCGTCGTTATCACTGGTATCCACCTCGGCAATAACGATGGACGAGGCGTTGGTGCCGTTTTGGGTCCATCCCGCCAGGGCCACTGTGCCGGTGAAGTTAGTCGCGGTGACCTCTGCAGGATCGCGAGCTGTAATACTGGCCGCGAAGGGGGCGTTGAAGACTTGGGGCGAGGAAACCATGCTCCAGGTAAAATGGTCAACATTTCCGGGCAATGCCGTCAACAGTGCGTTGGTGCTGACCGTTGCCCCGGCGGCATTGGTCACGATGACTCTATAATTTGCGACATCGGCGGGAGAGACGTTGCTAATGACCATGGTGCTGGTGGCCGAGCCGGAGATACGAGTGCCATCAGTCAGGTTATTGCTGTTGGCCTGCCACTGGTAATACAAAGGCAGACCACCGCTGATCCCGACGGTGAAAGTTGCAGACGCGCCGTCCAGCACTGTTTGGTTGGACGGTTGGAGCGTGATTGTCGGCGGACTGATTACTGACAAGGTGAATTGGCGGCTTTGTCCGTAATTGCTGTTCAGGTTAGTGAACAACACCGTCGCGCTGTAAGTCCCCACCAGCAGGTTGCTGGCTGCGGTATTCAGACTCACGGTCACGGTGGCGGCAACTCCACCAGGCGTGAGGGTACCACCACTGGGTGAGGCATTAAGCCAAAGTGAAGTGTTGACAAGTGACCAGCTTAATGAATTTGTCCCTGTATTGGTCAAAGACAAACTTTGGGAAGTAATTGTGAATGGCCCGCCAGCGCCCCCGCTGGAGGAAAAGCCGTCCAAGGGTGTGATTGACAAAGCGTCGGGATTTGCCAGGGCATTGATCAGACTCTGTCCGGATGGTGTGCCCCAACCGGTACACAGGTCATAGCCGGTCACGGCATAGAACTTGGTAGGGCTGCTGGAACTGGTGTTGTTGCCCGTCGTGATGTCATGAAAGGCCGCATTGTAACCGGCTCCCAAACCGATTGCATAAATGGCTGGGTTGAGAAACCCGACGGGCGGCCTGCCGCTGGCAGCGGCCTGCTGATTGACAAGCGCCATAAAACCCGCCCACAGCGGCGCGGCGCAACTCGTGCCCGCCTCATCGAGATCCTGGCCGTCGGCCCGAACGTAAACATTGTCTGCCGTCAATGCCACATCCGGCACGTTCCGCATCGTCGTCGAACCCTGATTGGTCGTCATGTTGATGTTCGTCTGCCAGACCGGTATCGGATATTGCGTGCTGATTCCGCCACCGCTCCCAATCCCATTGCCCCAGTTCCAAACCGTTTCTGAAACCCAAGAGCCACCGGGACCGCTCGTCGTCAATGTCGTTCCGCCCACCTCCGTGATATAAGGAGTATCACCGGGAAAGGGAATCAGACCGGTGAAGGCATCGTAGTCGCCGGATGCGCTGAAAAACGATTGTCCCTGCGCCGCCATCTTCTGAAAAATCTGGTCGGCGTTCGTATTGGCTGCCCCGCCGGGCTCATACCACGGCCATTTCGATGTCCAAAGACACCTCAACCTCTCCGCCGCTGCCGCTGGGATTTCCGGTGGCGCCATCAATCAACACATTCGACAGGGTGATATTCGGCAAACCTGCCTGGTTTTCGTAATAGGTTATGTCGCTGGCAGTGTAACCATCAAACTGCAGCAGCCCTACGATCTGCCCGGAACCATTGAGTGACGAATCCGGAACGTAAGCGGCCCGGAAATCTTTCCCCATGTAAGTGCCACTTGGGCCCGAACCCGCATTCGGCAATGTCTTTGATGCATCGGCCAGCGGAGTTGCCTGGAGCCGTGGGCGCGGCAGCGAGTAATTATCCAAACCACTGATTCGTTTTTCCGTCGGATGCTGATAGACACGCAGCATCACGTGCAAGGCACGCTCGATGTCCGCCACCGACCCACTCACGTCCACCAACATACGAGTGGGATCCGTGCCGGTTACAGTCAGACTGTTCGCCTTCGCAAAAGCGATGACCACCTGATAATCCTGTTCCGTCGGACCAAACATTTCCGTGAACTGCTCCGGCGTCAGATAATGATGATATTTCGAACTGGCCGGGTCGTAGATTTCCCGGAGCAGATGGGTGAGTGCCTCTTGGTTCCGCAATGGCAACCCAATAGCCAGATTCAAATGATTCGTGCCCGCAAAATTGCCCATCGGCTGCAAGCGCGCCACTGCGGCCGGCACATGACCGCGCATCACCTGCCTGGGGGCTGCGACAGCAGGTGTCATTAACAGGAGCAATAAACAGGTGAACAACCAGATGTTGACAGAAAGTCGAAGTTTCATGGAGATACAGCTTCTGTTTTTTGGCGATTTCAGCCGAGTTTCAACCCAAGGGTTCCTTTCATATTCAGCTTAAGGAATGGGTCAGGTTAAACGAACATCCCGTCGAAAATCAATAAAATTCGTCTGCCAGAAATTGGATATCAGAAAATCTGATTAATTAATATGGCAATCTAACGGGTTGATCGTTTAAAATCACCCAAGGGCCAGCCGGGCAGAGCACCTGGTTATTTGCAAAACAATCGAAAATCCGGGGTCATTGGCGAGAGCCACCCATGTCCTGTGGCAACGATTGGGCCGCTTATCGCTGTACGCGCGCGCCGCCGCCTTTCATCAATTTTTCAACTTCGTCTTTCGACGCCATCGAAGTGTCATCCAGAGTCGCTCTCGCCGGGGAAAACAAACCAGCTTCGAGCAACGCTGACGGGTTGCCCCGGGCCATCAATTCCTTGATTCCCGACCGTATGTTTAAGGTCCGGGGAACCGCAGGCGATAGAAGCCATTGGTCCCGGTCATGTCCAGCGGCAGCAGGTATTGATCGCCTATCTGGATGGGAGAATAGGGAACGACGACCCACTTAGCCGGCGACAGGTTGCCCGAAGTCTCCAGCACGAATCCCGAGTATCCGACCGGCCATATATACAAGGCTATGTTGCCCGAACGCAACATCTCCAACTGGGGAAGGCTGATGACATTGATGGGGTTGGCCAGGCCGAAGTGCCCAAGGCCGTCGTTGGCCCGCAACACCAGGTTCGAAGCCGTCTGGGAAACCACCACTGCGCCAGTCCATACCCCTTGAATAAAGTTGCCCGAAACCGGCGGGGTGACAGCAACACCATTGGTGGTTCCCAAAATGGCCGTGCCGGTGAAATTGGTAAAGATGCCATTGGTCAGGTCTTGCGCGCGAATGATGACGGAGAACGGCGTGTTGACAAATCGCGGCGACGGTATTGGGTTCCAGGCGAAATGATCCAGGGTAACCGCCAGCACCGCATTGGAACTGAGCACCGAACCGTAAAGATTGGTCACCAGCACCGCGTAATTGCCCGCCTGGCGCAATTGCACATTGGTCAGGGTCAGCGTCGTGTTGGTCGCCCCGGCAATGTTCGTCCCGTTAAACCGCCACTGATAGGACAAGGGTGTGCTGCCTGAGGCTACTACGTTGAAGTTGGCCGTTCCACCCACTGTTACTGTCTGATTGGTCGGTTGTGAAATGATTACTGGCGAGGTGGGCGCACATTTGCCTCCACTACCTGCTGCGTAAATGGCTTGGATTTCCGAGGCCGTCAACGCACGGTTGTAGATGGACGCCTCGTCAATCAACCCGTCGAAAATATACCCCGTCATTGCTACATTTCCCCCGATGTAGACCGGCGAGCTGTTCTGGGAAATCGAACCCGTGGCCGCCCGCGATACATCCAGCGTGCCATCCACATAGAGGGACATGTTGGTCCCATCGTAAACGCCAGCCACGTGATGCCATTGACCATCACGGACGTTTCGGCTGCCATACACGTCCTCAGGACTGGCGCCGGTCGCGGCAAAGTAAACCGTCTTAGCCCCAGCCGTGGCCATCAATCGCCAGGAGGTATTCCCCTTGGTGACAATCCCCTCCCAATCCGGATCGGCGGTCAACTGGTTGAGCTTGATCCAGGTCTCAACCGTGATGCCCGAGACGCAGGTGTCCAGCGACGGTGAATCCGGTATGGATACATAGCTGCTCACACCGTCAAACGAGAAGGCTTGGCCCACCATGCCGTTGGTAAACGTGACTCCGTTCACCAGCGTCCCGTTGTTGGTGCCCACAACGTCATGGGCATTGCCTTCCGCCGGCCACCAACCCACCAAACCTGATGGTGCTGGGGCACAGGGCAGCGGCAGATTCACCGTCAACACTGCATTGGAACTGAGCACCGAACCGTAAGCATTGGTCACCAGCACCGCGTAATTGCCCGCCTGACTGGCCTGGACATTGGTCAGCGCCAACGACGTGTTGGTCGCTCCGCTGATGTTCGTCCCGTTGAAATTCCATTGGTAACTCAATGGCAGCGAGCCACTGGCGGTCACGCTGAAAGTTGCAGCGCCACCCACTGTCACCGTCTGATTGGTCGGCTGCGTGGTGATGACGGGCGGGCCTCCGAGTGGAACGACGTTTTGATAGATTGAGATTGTGTTGTCATACAAGTTGCCCAGAACGATGTCCGGCCGGCCATCCCCGTCCAAATCACCAATCGCAATGCCGTTGGGATTATAACCGGCAGCCAGATCAACCCGTGGCGCAAATGAGTTGGTCGTGATGCCGCCAACGATGCTGATGTTGCGAAATAAAGACAGATGATCGGGCAATTGTGTCGACACGACCACATCCGGCTTGCCATCCCCATCCAGATCGCCAATCGCCACGGTGTTACCCCATCCCCCCACGGCAAAATCCACATGGGGCGCAAACGAGTTGGTCGTGATGCTGCCTGGCGTGCTCATATTCCGATAGATTGACACCGCTTGCCCGTTGTTGAATGAAGAAACAGCCAAATCGGGTTTGCCATCCCCGTCCAAATCACCAATGGCTATTTCTCGACTGCTGGAAAGACCCGGAAAATTAACCGTCGGAGCAAAAGCGATGTTTCCAACGGTGCTGATACTGCGTAATACCGACACTGCGTTGTTGTTGTCGCCGTTTACTGTTACTACGTCAGGTTTGCCGTCCCCGTCCAAATCGGCGATAGCCATGAAAGCCGGGCTGGGACCCACGGCAAAATTAATGGGAGCGCCAAAAGAATTCGTGGTAATAGTTCCACTGGTTCCAATGTTCTTTAAAACGGATACCACGTTGCTGGCTGAAGCGACCGTAATGATATCCGGCTTGCCGTCTCCATCCAAATCCGCCACCGCAACACTAAAGGGCACGCCGGCAACAGGTAAATCAACGCGGATTCCAAAAGAATTGGTGGTGATATTTCCAGGAGTACAAAAATTCTGGAAGATTGAAACCATGTTGAAATTTCGATTAGCCACCACGATGTCCAGCCGTCCATCCCCGGTCAAATCCGCCAAGGCAAGTCCCCAAGTGCTGTCGTTTCCACCCCCGATTGTCAAAATAACAGGCGGTGCAAATGAGTTGGTCGACAGAACGCCGTTTGTGCTAATATTGCGATAGATCCCAATTGACCCATCATAAACGTTGGCAACAACCACATCTGGTTTGCCGTCTCCATCCAAATCACCGATGACTACTCGTCCGGGACCATGACCCGCACCCAAGTTCACTTGAGGTCCAAAGGAAGATGAACCAAGTGTGCCACCACTGGAGAAGGTTGGAAGAAACGGAGCATCGGCATAAGCGGTCAACCCATTCACCGTCTCCGTGATCGGCGCATACGTCGCCCCCGCCGGTACCGTCGCCACCAGGTTCGTCACGCTGGCAGCCGTAACTGTTGCCTGCACTGCACCGAAATAGACAACGTTGTTGCCTGGAGTTGGATCAAAATTTAACCCGCTTATATTCACCACCGTGCCCGCTGCTCCGGATTGCGGACTGAATGAGGTAATGACTGGCACAGTATAGACGGTCAATATTGCATTCGAACTGGTTGTTGAACCCAGCACGTTGGTAACCACCACTGCATAGCTTCCCGCCTGGTTCAACTGCACGTTGGTCAACGTCAGCGTCGCGTTGGTCGCTCCAACCATGTTTGTCCCGCTATAACTCCACTGGTAGAAAAACGGGGTGCTGCCAATGGCGGCCACAGTGAACGCCGCCGTCTCGCCCACCACAGCCGTTTGATCCGCCGGTTGCTGGATGATCACCGGCATGGACGGTGTAATGGTCAGAAGCGCATTGCTGCTGGTTGCCACCCCGGCAATGTTGGTTACGATGACACTATAAGTTCCCACATTGGCTGCAGAAACGTTGTTGATTGTCAGGTTGGTGGTCGTGGAACCGGAAATGTTGCCTCCATCGGTCAGATTGGTTCCGTTGTCCTGCCACTGGTAAGACAACGGTTGCCCGCCGGCGACCCCCACGCTGAACGTTGCCGTCGCCCCCTCCAACACCGCCTGATCCGTCGGCTGGTTGGTAATCATTGGCGGGCTGATCACCGACAAACTGAACTGGCGGCTTTGTCCGACACCGCTGTTCAGATTCGTGAACCACAACGTGGCGCTGTAAGTCCCTACCACCAAGTTACTGGCTGCCGAGTTCAAGCTTACGGTCGCGGTGGTGGCAGCTCCGCCAGGCGTCAGCGTGCCGCCACTGGGTGAGGCATTAAGCCAAACCGACGTGTTGGCCAGCGTCCAAGTCAGTGAATTGGTCCCCGTGTTGGTCAAAGACAGACTCTCAGAAGTCACGGTGAACGGTCCGCCAACTCCACCTGTGGAAGTGAAGCCCGTTGCCGGCGTGATCAGCAGCGGCTCCGGCATCACCCACACCGCATACGCCGCCGCATAGCCGATTTGATCGCAGCCGTAGGCGATTCTCATGTACCCGCTTTCACCCCAGCCGGTGCCCCATGAATTCTTCATGATCCAGCAGCCATTCGTGTCATCCCAGCCCACTAGCACGACGGCGTGGTTGATGGATGAGGCGGTGTTGGCATTGAACACACCGCCGGAATAGGCTTCGAAATAGCCGTCCACCGCAACCAACACGGATATGGGACCATAGGTGTAAATGGCGTTTTTAATGGCGGTCGTCGAGGGCACGCTCCACGAGTTGCTCACATAACCCCAGCTATTCAGTTTATAGACATACGGGCAGTTAGTTTGACAAGGCACATCCGCCGCTTCATAAGGGAAACAGCTTTCCAACACAGCTCCTGGGCTTATCTCCATATCGAAGGCATAATCTCCGCCTTCACAACCATAGTACTCGGTATCGCAGGATACCAATTGCTGCTCGGAAAGGTCGTTTGTGATTCCGCTGGCGATCAGAATCATCGCTTCCATGGTGCCAACTGTCGAAAACGCCCAGCAACTGCCGCAGCCACCCTGATTTTTCACGGGGGTCACGCCATTATGCTGCCGCCAATCCCAGTACGAGGGCAGGGCCGTCTCGGCCACCATTGTTTTGGAACTGAGGGAGTTGGTGCTTTTCGGCGCCAAGGAGGGGATGGTGCCACACAATTGTGAAAGTGGAATTTTTGTGGCGGGGTTTTCATCCACTGTAAACGTGTATTTTTGTTTCGCTATCTCCTGCTTCATTGTGGCTATGTCTGATGCCGAGAGCTGCGCGTAAACCGGCGATTGTCCGCACAGCGTTAGCATGGCGGCAATCCCCAGCATGGCGACACCTTGACGTTTCCAAGAGGAGGTTAAATAGGGGGAGGTTTTCATGGTTTTAGTTTGAGAAAGTGACGGAAATTGGTTTTGGCCGGTCATAGATTTTCCGGAGTAAGATTGGTCAGCGCCGCCGGGTTGCCAACGGTAACCCGATCGCCAGGTTCAAACAGTTCGTGCCCGGCAAAGCACCCGCCGGCTTCAAACCGGCCACCACGGCCGGCACATGACCGTACATTAACTGCCGGGGGGTTGCGGCAACAGGCATCATTAATAGTAACAATGAACTGGTGAAAAACAGACGTTGACAGAAAGTCGAAGTTTCATAGAGATGCCTTTTCTTTATTCGGCTGATTCAGCCGGGTTGGCTATTCAAAGGCTCGTTTCATGCCCAGTTTGGGGGTGATTTTACTTATATGAAAATCCCCGTTAAAAATCAAGAAAAATGCGTTTATCATCAACTGGTTAACAGAAATACCAATTGTTTTAATGAAATATCAAACGGTGAAATCATTCGTTTTTGGTCATTTTCCCACTTCCAGCAGCATGCTTAACGGCTAGAGCAAAATCTAGTTTGCCTGACGTCATGGATGACAACTTTTCAGCCCGCACTAGACTTGAATAAAGCGACGGCTGTCTAGGCGACCAAACTCGCGACGCGCTTCGCTCAACCAAGGAACGCTCAATTCCGCCAGCAAAGAGTGGTACAGTTTAAATCCTGAAATCTCACTTTGGCCTTGAATCTTTCGAGTTTGGGCGCAAAGTTGCCCCCATGCCTAAACGCTCAATCAATGATTTGAATCAAACGGCTTACAACATCGTTCAAAAGTCCACAGGACAGGCCGGTCCAGCCAAACCATCAACGCGGTGCGTCGGCCCAGAGCCAGAAATTGACCCGTGATTTTCTTATCGTCGTCCCCGGCCTGACCATAAAAAAATGGAAAATCCTGAAACTCCCGGTGTTTTGAACGTGTTAGCCCACCGCACGGCGCAGTGGCTGTGCCGACATCGCCGCATCTGGCCATGCACCTGGCTGGGGCGTGTGTCCTACCTGGTCTGGCGGGCCTATGAGAATCGCAATTTCGACATGCGAACCAACGGGGAAGAATGGTGCCTGCGTCAAATTGGAAACGGCAAACTACAGGCAAAATGCGCGTTTGATGTTGGCGCCAATGTCGGTGAATGGCTGCTGTTATGTCGCCAATACCTCCCCGATACTACCATCCACGCTTTTGAGATTGCTCCGCCCGTTTTTGACAAATTGCGGCAAAACGTGAATGGCCTGCCTCAAGTCATACTCAACCCAGTTGGCTTGTCGGATCGTGACGGAGAATTGGACGTCTTTTACACTGACTCGTCCAACCAATTAACCACCGCCTACCGGGAACATTTCAGCGAAGCCTTTGAAACCTCGGGCGCGAAGCGCCCGGCACCCCAAGCCATCCGGGCTCGGGTGGTCCGCGGAGATGATTATGCGCGCGAACGCGGCATTCCAATGATTGATTTTCTTAAAATTGACGTGGAAGGCATGGAAGAATCCGTCCTGCGGGGGTTTTCCAACATGTTCAAAGAACGCCGGATCCGGTTGGTGCAATTTGAGTATAACACGACGAACATTGTCTCGAAATTTATGTTGCGAGACGCCCACCAGTTCTTCACCAGGTTCGGCTACCGTGTCGGCAAGCTATACCCGAATCACGTCGAATTCCGGGATTATCATTACCGGCAGGAGGATTTTTGCGGCCCAAACATGATTGCCGTGCGAAAAGAGGATGACGAATTATTGAAATTGCTCGGCTAATTTTCGCAACCGGTGGTCCGCCATCCAGTGAGGGAAACAGCCCGGAAGCGGAATCAACCAGCCATCGAAAACCATTCGGCCCGATTGGGCTCAAAAAAATGCAAACAAAAGTGAATCCTGATTTCAATCTGGCAGTCTGGTGAAGATTGCTAAGGCGCTGAAATTATCCGTCGGCGATCTGGTTGGCGCTTTTGAACCCCAGCCATAGTCAGGAAATGCTGACGCTATCAATTCGAAGAATAGTGAAATAAACACTTAGGAATCCGCGCTACAATAAACTGGTCCTGTTTATTATCGCTGTACGCGCGCGCCGCCGCCTTTCATCAATTTTTCGACTTCATCTTTCGACACCATCGAAGTATCCCCCGGCGTGGTCATGGCCAGCGCACCGTGCGCCGCACCGTAATCCACGGCTTTTTGTGGATCGCCGGCGGTCATCAACCCGTAGATGAAACCGGAAGCAAAACTGTCACCACCACCAACCCGGTCAAGAATTTCCAGGTCGGGATATTTCCGGCTCTCGTAAAATTTTCCGTCCATCCACGCAATGGCCGCCCAGTTATTGACCGACGCGGTCTTGGCGGTGCGGAGCGTCGTGGCAGTCGCCTTGAAGTTCGGGAACGTTTTCACCGCCGTCTCAATCATCTTCTTGAATGCGGTGACGTCAATGTGCAGCAGATTTTCGTCCGCGCCTTCGACGTGGAATCCGAGGCAGGCGGTGAAATCTTCTTCATTACCGATCATCACGTCCACGTATCTGGCAATTTCCCGATTCACTTCCTGCGCCCGTTTCTGACCGCCAATGGATTTCCAGAGCGAGGGGCGGTAATTCAAATCGTAGCTGACCACCGTGCCGTATTGTTTGGCCTTTTTGACCGCTTCGATGACCAATTGTGGCGTGGTGTCGCTCAGCGCGGCGAAAATGCCGCCGGTGTGCAGCCAGCGCACGCCGAGCTTGCCGAATATGTAATCCCAATCAAAGTCGCCGGCCTGGAGTTGACTCGCCGCCGTGTGGCCGCGGTCGGAAACACCGACCGCACCGCGCACGCCAAAACCGCGTTCGGTGAAGTTCAAACCGTTGCGGGTGATACGACCGACACCATCGAACGGCGCCCACTTGATGAATTCCGTGTTCACACCGCCCTGTAAAATGAAATCTTCAAGCAGATGTCCCACGTCATTGTCGGCGAACGCCGTGCATACGGCGGTTTTCAGGCCGAAGCACCGGCGCAGGCCGCGGGCGACGTTGTATTCGCCGCCGCCTTCCCAAACCTTGAATTCACGGGCACAGCGGATGCGCCCTTCGCCCGGATCGAGCCGCAGCATGATTTCGCCGAGCGCAATCATGTCGTATTGGCACTGGGCCTTGTCCCGCAATTGAATTGGCATAATTTTGTCAGGTTGTTGAAAACCGCGAATGGACATGAATTAACACGAATTCAACCGGATAGGAAAGCCGCGAATTTAATTCGCAAAAATCTCAAAAACTGCCGGTTGGAAAAACCGGCGGCCTAGCCCGCGCCTAAAGCGGAGTGTGCCATCAGGTTCAAGCGCGATTGCGCCTGCTTGGACATGCCCGTGAAAACAAGCGAAACGTGGTAACCGGTGTGTTTGCTGCCGGAACAGGCAATGACCACGCCGCTACATTGAATGCGACCGTCATTGCGTGGTGATCGCAGCGCAACCGTCATTTCCGTCCACGGATTGAACGGCGTGGGGCTTCGGAATTCGATGCCGCTTTTGTGAATGACGACCGATTCGGCGGAAAGCTCCAAACGGGACTGCCGGCCTTCCACGGTGATTCGCTGCTGAAACGAATCAGCACTCTCAAATTTTTTGGCACTCATAGAACCACCCTAAGCTAACACGGCAAAACCTGTCGTCAAATTAGCGTTTACAATTTAACAAATAAGCTTTCACCATTCAATGACCGCTGCGCCCCAAGTCAGGCCGGCGCCAAAAACCATC
This sequence comes from Verrucomicrobiota bacterium, assembly GCA_049510395.1. GTDB lineage: Bacteria > Verrucomicrobiota > Verrucomicrobiia > Limisphaerales > UBA11358 > UBA11358. The sequence continues at coordinate 248,125 of JBEKYY010000001.1, read as the reverse complement.
ATCAAAATCAAATCGCCACGCTGGATTTTTCCCGAAGAAACGGCTTCGTCCAACGCAATGGCCACCGATGCCGCCGACGTGTTGCCGTAACGGTCCAAATTGATGAACAATTGTTCCGGTGCGGCGCCAAGGCGTTTGCCCACCGCGTCAATGATCCGGCGGTTCGCCTGATGCGGGATGACGCATTTGATTTTCGAAATGTCCAATTCACAACGGCGCAACGCCTCCTGTGCCGCGTGGTACATGGCCGGGACGGCGTTTTTGAAAGTCTCGCGGCCGTCCATTCGCAAATAGTGAAGCTTCGCCGCGACCGAATCCGCGGAGGCCGGACAACGGCTGCCCCCGCCGGGCATGTGGAGCAAACTGCCTTTCGACCCGTCCGCGCCCATCACCGCAGTCAAAAGCCCGTGCGAATTCGGGCGGCTTTGCAGAACCGCCGCGCCCGCGCCGTCGCCAAACAGCACACAGGTGTTGCGGTCCTTCCAATCCACAATCGAAGAAAGTTTTTCCGCGCCAATGACCAGCACGGTGTCATAGGTGCGCGACATGATGAACTGCTGTCCGACTTCCAAACCGTAAATGAACCCGGAACACGCCGCCTCCAGATCAAACGCCGCCGCCCGGCGCGCGCCGATTTTTTGCTGGACGATGCACGCCGTCGCCGGAAACGGCATATCCGGCGTGATGGTGGCGACAATGATGAGGTCAATCTGGTCGGCAGTGACCCCGGCCTTTTTCATCGCACGCTGCGCCGCGTGCGCCGCCATGTCCGAGGTGAATTCGTCCCTGGCCGCCTGCCGCCGCGATTTGATGCCGGTGCGCGTGGTGATCCATTCGTCCGACGTGTTAACCATTTTTTCCAGGTGGGCATTGGTCAGAATTTTCACCGGCACATATGAGCCGACGCCGGTGATGGAACAGGTGCGGCCTTGAAAATTAAACTTGGCGCGCGGGTTTTTAAATTTGGAGATCATGCGGAAGCGGGAACGGAAATTCCCGCGGCGGCCAGCTTTTTATTGGCATGCGCAATTTCGCGGGCGATGATTTCGTTGACGTGATGCTGAACGGCATCCGCCGTCACACGCAGTGCGCTGGCAATGGCGCGTTCGCGCGCCGAACCATGCGCCTTGAACACCATGCCGTTGAAACCGAGCAGCGGCGCTCCGCCATAGACCTCCGGATCCATGCGCCGGCGGATGGCTTGAAAGGCGTTTTTCGCGAGATAGGCGCCGATTTGCCGTTTGGGATTGCGCACCAATTCGCGTTTGAGCATCGAAAACATCGCCACGGCCAGGCTTTCGGACGTCTTTAAAACGATGTTGCCGACAAAGCCGTCGCACACGACCACGTCCACGTGGTCCTTGAACAAATCGTGCCCTTCGACGTTGCCAATGAAATTCAAGTCGAGCCGCTGGCAAAGTTTGAACGCTTCGAGCGTCAGTTCGTTGCCCTTGGAGTCTTCCGTGCCGATGCTGAGAATGCCCACGCGCGGTTTTTTGCGTCCCAGCGCTTCACGCGAATAAACATTGCCCATCACGGCAAATTGGGCGAGGTGCAGCGGTTTGCATTCGATGTTCGCGCCGGAGTCGAGCAGGACAAATTCATTTTCCTGCCGCGGAATGATCGTGGCAATGCAGCCGCGTTCCACGCCGGAGATACGGCCCAGTTTGAGAGTGGCCGCCGCGAAAATGCCGCCGGTGTTGCCGAGCGAAACAACCGCATCGGCCTGGCCGTCGTGAACAAGTTCGGCGCCGCGGCCAATGGAACTGTCGCGCTTTTTGCGAAGCGCGGTGACGGGCCGTTCGTCCATCGTCACGACTTCGCTGGCATGAACGATTTGAACGCGCAGATCATGACAGCCCGTCGCGCCAAGCGCGGACTCGATCTCCGCCTGATCGCCAACGAGAAAAAGCGTGGAGATTTTTTGGTCGGCCTCCAGCGCGCGCCGGACGCCCTCGACGACGACCGCGCACCCGTGGTCACCGCCCATGACATCCACCGCTATTCGCATAGATGAAATAACGCGGAATCTCCGCAGCCCGGCGCAAAATCAAGTGCCCGCCGTGATGGTCAACACCTGACGGCCTTTGTAATAGCCGCACGCCGGGCATACCCGGTGGGGCACATACGGCGCGGCGCATTGCGGGCACGTGCCGAGTTGCGGCAACTTCAGCACACTGTTGTAAGCGCGGCGCATGCGCTGCCGGCTGTGGGACGGTTTGCGTTTTGGAACACCCATAAATTCAAATTTACAATTTTAATTTGTCTAATTCAGCCCACGCGGACGGAATCAATTCATCCTTGCCGCCGGTGTTTTTGGCCTTGCCGGTTTTTATTTTTTCCAATCCGCGACAGTCCGGTTTGCACAATGGATGCCACGGAAATTCGAGCAGCATATCTTCACGCACATACGGCGTCAAGTCCGCGCAATCATTGACGACGGGCACCTGTTCCTCGCCTTTGAGCGGCAAATGACGCATCCACGGATTCAATTCCAGCTCGCGCTCGAATGGTTTCAAACAGCGGACGCACCGGCACTCCAGCGTAAGCCGCAACGAACCGCGAAGCAACAGGCTGCGATCCAGCATTTGAACTTCGAACTCATGCCGCAACGGGCGCGTGACGCGAATCATTTCGTCGCGCGTGTCCAGATCCAGTTCGTCCACCGGCAATTCGCCGCGCAAAATCACGTCGTGCTCCTCCAGATGACGCAGATTGACGACGAGCGGCATGACTCAACTCCTTTTCGTCCCGGCAAATTTTTTCTTCAGGGCGTTTTGCACGTGCGGGGGCACAAATGCGCTCACGTCGCCGCCCAGCCGCGCGATTTCCTTCACGAGGCGCGAGCTGAGAAATGTGTAAGTGTCCTTGGGCATCATGAAAATCGTTTCGATGTTTTCATTCAGCTTGCGGTTCATCAACGCGAGTTGGAACTCAAATTCAAAATCCGACACCGCGCGCAGTCCGCGCACAATCGCCTGCGCTTTTCGACGCACGACATATTCGACGAGCAGGCCGTCGAATGCGTCCGCTTCAATGTTCGGCAAATGTTTCACGGCCTTTTTCACGAGTGTGAACCGTTCATCAAGCGTGAACAGCGGCTGTTTGCCATCGTTTTTCGCAACGGCTACGACGACGCGGTCGAATAATTTGACCGCGCGCTGAATCACGTCCAGGTGGCCGTTGGTCAGCGGATCAAAACTGCCGGGATAAATCGCTGTGCGCATCAAAATCACTTTAGCATTTATGGCGGATTTGACGAGGAAGAAAACGATGCCACAAAGTCACTTTGCCGGCGGCGTTTGCCACGGCACTTCGTAGATCCGTACGGCGTCGCGAATGCCCTTGACCGTGACCGGGAACATTTCGATGCAGGTCGAGGCCAGCGCCGGGTCTTCGCGCAGCAAATGGTTATAGGTTGTGTCGCTGATGATGATGCGGCCGCTGCCGGAAACATTTTCCAGCCGGCTGGCAAGATTCACTTCGCGCCCGAAAACGGTGTAATTCAAAATGTGCGCGTCCGAGCCCATCAGTCCGACGGTCGCCAAGCCGGTATTGATACCGGTGCCAAGCTGCAACTCGCGCAATGGCGGCCGGGGCGGCAGGCTGGCGGAAAGGCGTGCGCGGTTTTCGATTTCGCGCGCGGCATTCAGCGCCGTGCGTCTTACATTCAAATCGCGGATAGCGCGTTGGGCGTCGATCGCGGCGCGGACGCAATCTGAGGCGTGTCTTTCGTTTGGCGTGGGCGCGCCCCAAAACGCCATGACACAATCGCCAATGTATTTGTCGAGTGTACCGCCGTATTTTTTCACCGCGTCAGCGACGGTGGTGAGGTAGAGGTTCACCGTTTCGAGCGTTTCCTGCGCGGATTCCTCAATGCATTGTTCCGCCAGCGCCGCGTCGAGCTTGTGTTCGCGGATGAAATCCGCCACGCCCTGCTGCATTTCGTCGGTCAACGTGGTGAACCCGCGCACGTCCGCAAAGAAAATGGTCACTTCGCGGCGCGCGCCGCCTAGGGAAAGCTTTTCCGCGCCAAGCAATTCATTCATCACATCCGGGGAAACGATTTTGGAGAAAACGGATTTGACCCGGCGCTGTTCCCGCTCCTCAAAAACCACGCGATACGTGACGAGGCTCAAATGCTCGGCCAGCATTGCACCTGCGGGAAATACCAACGGGAGCCAGTAACGAAATTCCACGAAGGCATAAAATCCGGCAGCAACATATGCCAAAAGCAGCAGCAAAACCGCCGCCGAAGCCACAAATGCCCGCATTTGCCAGGTGAGAAAGGCCGTCAACGCGCCGAGAAAAATAATCAGCGCGAACTCCATTGGCAGCGATGCGCGGCGGATGAATTGGCCGGTGATGACGGAGTTGGCAACGTTCCAATGTTTGCTGACCAGTAGCGTGTCCTTTTCCAGCGGCGTCGCGCCGCGGTCGGTCAGGTCATTGCCCTGCGCCGCCGAACCGATGAGAACAAGTTTGCCTCGAAAATCATCACGCAACCCATTCGTCTGGCCGAGCAGACGCCGGTTGTCCTGTAAAAGCAAACTTTCGATTGGGGCACGGGTGAGGTGCGGGTCATCCTTCGTCAACCGCCAATCAATGTAAAAATAGCCATCGGCGTCCACCGGAATCACACGCTCGACATTATTACCTCCGCGCAAGGTGATGCGCCCGTGCGGCAAATCCACATCAGCGCGGTCCAGATCCAGCGTCAACTCCTGCGCGGCAAGGACAATGCCCATATGCCAGACACGTTCGTCGATGAATGGTTTGGTTTTCTCAGGTTGTCCCGCCAAAGCCTTCTTGCTTTTAATGTCCATGTCGCCATTTCCATCAAGGGGTATCTCAAGAGGCTGTCCATCGTCCAGCGGTAGGATGATTCGGTCCTTTTCGATCAGGATGTCGCTCAAACTCAGACCATTTTTTCGCGCCGCGTTTTCTATGAGCGGATGCCAGCGACGGACAAAGCGAAATGCCTTCACCCGGCGCAAGACGCCATCAGAGTCCTTTTCAGTCGAAATGTCACCGAGGGCAAACGCGTTGGTCAAAAACAAATCCGGCGGCACGAGGCCGGGCTCGACGGCGAGAAGGACGTTTCCGGCGCAGCGCATTTGCAACGCAAGGAAATCGTCGGATTCCATCAGGCTGCTATCGGCCATTTGCACGGGCGGGTGGTCGCGGCGCAATTCACCGAACAGCACGTCGAACGCAGCGGTTTTGGCGCCTTGAGCGGATAATTCCTCGACGAGCCGTCCATAAACCTGCCGCGGCCAGTAGAGGCCGTAGCGATATCCGAGCTTGCCGCTCTTGACGGCGGCGATGCTGGATTCTTCGACCGAGATGAAAGCGAGGTTGGTGGCGGCAGGCGCAGGAAAATGCAAAGCCGCCCGCGCGCGCAAGTCGTAGGTCATGCGCTCCAGCCGTTCAAAAAAATCAAGCCGCAGGAGCCGAACGCCGCAAACGAGCGCGAGAACAAGAACGGCCAGAATGACCGGCGTACGTTTGAACGGTTTGAACTTCACCGCGACCAATTAAACAAAAAACCAGAGCAACTCAAGGCTGCTCTGGCGTCGCTAATTGAAAATCAAGATGGGCGGTAACACGGTGTCAGACGAAACTACAACCACCACCACCACCCACCGTGGTGGCCACCGTGATGCCCTCGTGTCGGCGAAATGTGGCATTGGGTGCTGTCAAATGTGAAGTTAACCTCTCCCCAATACAGCGTGCGAAGCGCCGTGATGATTTGATCCAACTCGGCAGTCAAACCATCTGCCAATGGGGTGATCAGACCACTTTGGGGATCAAACTGACTGCCTTCACCCACAACCACGGTGATTGGTTTGCCATCTGGGCCGATGATGGAAAGCACCACGGAATTTTTAAGCACGCCCACGTAACCGCTTGCGTCAATAACGAACAGCGTGCCGCGAACGCCAGCTATGCCGTTGGGAATTTTAATAAGGTATTGGGACGCGCCGGAAAGTTTTTTGACGCTGCAGTAGATGCGGCCTTGGCGCAAATCCAGTTCCGTGTCGCTAACGGTGTCCACTCCCGTGTCTGAAACGGTCAGTTTATCAATGGCCAGCACGGTGTCGCTCGTCAGGCGAACGGCGTTTTGTTCCGCTGAAGGTCTGTATGAGACAAAGCCGCGCACGTCTGAATCCACTGCCAGAGAGATTCGATCCGGTAGTGGATCAGCCTGAGGCAATAGTATTTTCTTGCCCAAAATAATGTCCACCGTTGCATCGTGCCCGGCCTGGATGACAGCGCCCGGCGCGAGAATTTTGCCCGCCACCAGCGGATGCCATACGCCGTCTCCCAATGAGTATCTGGCCTCACCCACAATGCGAACCACGGTGACCACGCCCGGATGGATTGATTGTGCAGTTGCGCTGGCAGCCAGCGTCAAGATAAACCCCCACATCGCCGCAAAGATCAAAGTCTGAACGTGTTTCATAATTTATCTTCCAATTTTTTATCTGCTTTTTACGAATATAGGGATAAACCGTCAAATGTCAACTTGCAATTCCTTGCCATTTGCGCTCAAAAACCGGCAGGCAAAACATTCCGGCCGGATGCATTTTCGACGAGTTTGCGCTCAACAGTGTCCAGATAGAAACGGGCGATGTCGTTTCCGTCAAGCCGCAATGACCGTTCCAGCCATGGCCGGGCGGCGGCGTAATTTCCAGCCTGAACATAATGCCACCCGATGTTCGCCGCTGTGTAATAACCATTGGGGTCGAGCGCGTCAGCGCGGTTGAAATACGGCCTGGCTTCATCGTGCTTTTCCAGCCAGTCAAGACACATGCCGTAACGCAAATAATCGTAGCCATCGTGCGGATTGAGTTTCATGCCGCGCTCATACCATTGCATCGCCGTTTTTGCCAAGTCTTCGTAATTTTGTCCGCTGTCGAAACTCTGCGTGCGGAAGCATTCGCCGATGTTGTAGGCCGTTTCAAAATTCATCAACTCGACGTCAAATGCTTTTATTAAATTTGCGGCCTGCGCTGGTGAATAAACCGGCGACTGTTCCGCCCGCGCCAGCCAGACCGCTTCATGCCCACGACGCCAGCCCTGGCAGCTCAAATAGGCAACACCCGCAACCAGCACCAAAGTGGCGAGCATTTTGACGGGCAGGCGCGCGCTCAACCAGTGACGCTCCGTGGCAAACCGCAGGTTGCTGCTCAACAACGCCAGCAACGTCACACCGAGAATTGCATTGGCCGGAATGTGCAGATTGAAATCCACCAGCGAATGTACTGCCAGCGCGAGCAGTCCGGTGGACGCGCCGAGAAAAAAGGCGAAACGATTGCTCAAGCCGCGGCCGAAATCATTTTCCGCCGGGCGGACATTTTTCCACGTTTTCCGCCAGCCAGCGCCGAACGTCACCAGGCCGGCGAGCACAATGATTCCGCCCGCCATGCCCCAATCGGCCAGCAGGTTCAAGTAATCATTGTGTGCGCGGTCGGGACTCATCTGGACACCTTCCGGACGATATTCTCGGAAACAATAGTTGTAATGCGCCGGCCCGACGCCCCACCAAAAATGATCCTGCCACATCTGCTCCGCAGCCGTCCAGATGTCGAGGCGGATCGCAAGGTTAAGTTCCGCGGTTTGCCCGGGGGTTCCCACGCGGTGCATGTAACTGAGCGTCTTCGACAAATAATTGGTGACGAAAACCGTTCCTCCCACGGCCAAAACGACCAAAAGTAAAAAAGCCGGCAACCGGTGGTTGCGATGAAAAATCAATGCCCCCAAAAGCACCAGCAACGCCACGACAACTGCCGCCCAGCCGCCGCGCGAAAACGTTACGGCCATCCCCGCCATCATGACCAGAGCGGAGTAACCGAGCAAAATCCGGACGACCGGCTTCATTCGCCCCACCAAAACGTAAGCCGTCGCCAGCGGCAGGAGCATTCCCAGAAAGCCCGCGAAATTATTCGATGAAATGTAAGTGCCCGAGGCCCGCCCCAGATAAGGCGATATATAATCCCAGACCCGATTCGAGTGTGTCAAAAATTGGTAGATGGCATAGCAGGAAATTCCCATCGCCAGAAAAATCAGCGTGAAACTGACGATTTGAACCGATTCCTGCCGGTATAAATTATTGACGATGGCAAAAAACAGGAATGCATACATCAACACCTGAATCATTTCCTGCCGCGCGACGTATTCGATGTCCGCCGTGAGATAACGCCCGACGGCCAGGGCCGCGAACGCCAGCACCGCCCAACCCAGTGGCGGCCAGAGCAATTGTGGTTTCGGGCTGATCCACAATCGCAGCGCCCACACGAGCATCGCGGCCGCCGTCAATCCTTGAAGGACAATAAATTCCGGCGCGTCCACCGCGCCCATTGCCAGCGGACCGAAAACCAGAATGCCGAGCACCAAACCGAGAATGCCCCGCTCGCACCAGTGATCCAATGTTTCCCGATTCATCCGATTTTTAATATGCGCGAATGGTTCCTTCGTGACTCAACGGCAGAAACAAATTATTGCCGACATATATCAATTCAATGGTGGTATGCTGGGCGCCTGTCAGATAGCCGGCGGTGCCGGTTGTGGTGCTGGCTTGGGAGGAAACGTAAATGTTGCCGCCATAGACCACCGCCGCGAGCAGGCTGCCATCCGCCGACGAGGCGATGCCCATCCACTTCGCACTTGGGGCATTGCCGGCCGCTGTCCAGCTCGCGCCGGAATCCGTTGAAGTGTAAAGGTTGCCGCTGACGCTGGTGGAGCCGTAGGCCGCCGCCAGCCGGTTGCCATCCGACGACGAGGCAACGAAAGACCCAGACGAGGTCATCGTGGAATTGACCGTCCAGGTCGCTCCGGAATCAGTCGAAATGTAAATCGAGCCATTGCCCACCCCTGCCACCAGCCGGCTGCCATCCGACGAGGATGCCACACAGGTCCAAGCGAGGGAGCCGTTGACGCGCTGTTGCCATGAACTGCCGGAGTTGGTCGAAGTATAAATCTGGCCGCCATCCGCCGCCGCCACGAGCTTGGTGCCGTCCGCCGAGGAGGCAACGGAAGACCAATACAAAGTGGCGCCCACTTGCGTCCAGCTTGCGCCGGAATTTGATGAGACGTAAAGGTAGCCATTATAGACCGCCGCCACAAGCTTGGTGCCGTCTGCCGAGGAGGCGATGGAAACCCATTGCTTGCTGCCGCTGCTGCTGCCCTGCGTGGTCCACGTCGCACCAGAATCTGTTGAGGTCCAGATGTAACCGCTGGAACCCGTGTTGCTTCCGACCGTCGCCGCCATTTTGGTTCCATCGGCGGAAGCAGCAACGTCAGACCAATCTAGACTGCTGGCATGCGACGTCCACGTCACGCCGGAATCCGTGGAAGTGTAAATCTGCCCGGCTTTCACCGTAGCGACGAGTTTGCTGCCATCTCCCGATGACGCGACGGCCGACCAGTTGGTGCTTATCCCGCGCGCCGTCCAACTTGCGCCGATGCTGTCCGAAAGATTTCCCGCGAGAATTGTCTGACCATTGGTCTGCGCGATGATCCAACCCGCCGCGCCCACGCCCGCCACACGGAACGTGTCGCCGATGCTGAGCGACGGCGGCAACGCGATCGTCACCGGATTCACGTCATTGGTGCAGATGTAACCAACATTGGGCTGGGCTAAAGTATTGGTTCCGATCACCCAGAAAAACGCACCCGGCACGTTGGTCAGCCCGTGGCCGGCCCCGGTGAAGTTGGTGGCGGAAACGGCGCCGGTAAAATTCAGGTTGGGATTGCTTTGCAACGCCACGTTCGTGGAAAGCCGCGCATCGGGAATGGTGCCGGTGAGACTGGTGGCCGGCAAATTCGACAATCCGTAACCGTTGCCGGTGAAATTGGTTGCGGTCACACCGCCGGAAAAAATCACGTTGCTGCTGACCAACGCCACATTGGTGGACAACCGCCTATCGGGAATGGTTCCCGTGAGATTCGTCGCCTGCAACGGCGCGGTCAATACCACCGCGTTTGAAGCGTTGAGTGACTGAATCGCATACGGAACGGAAGTCAATGTCTGGCGCGGCGAAAGCTCGGTATAGGCATTGGTGTCGCCATAGTTGCGGACACTGATTTCCAGCGAGCGCGTGCTACCGTCAAAAATGCCGGGGCCAAAATCCAACGTCACGACGAACAGGCCGTTCGTGACGTTCACCGGCGCGTTCGTCAGCGGAGTGGCAACCACGCCGCCGCTCCCGTTGTAAATTCTAAACCGGAAATCATAAGTCCCGGTTGCGGACGCGTTGTTGCTGTTCAACTGACCTTGATAGGTGAACGCCGTTGTCTGCGCCCGCGCGGCCAGCGCCAGGAACAAAAACGCCGCCATCGCATGAAAACTGAACTTCATATACATGAGTTTATCATAACCGCAAATTACAACAAGTTGCAATGACTCCGCTGGACAAAGCCGTTTGTCCGGTTAGCCTTGAAGCACTATGACCGATCTGCGTTATCAGAAACTGGCGAAGTTGCTCGTGAATTATTCCACCCGGGTCAAAAAGGGCGACCGCGCGCTGCTCGACCTGATTGATGTGCCCGACGAATTTTCCATTAAACTCATGCGCACCGTCCGCGCCGCCGGCGGCACGCCGTTCGTCGAAGTCCGCCACACGCGCGTTACGCGCGAACTCCTGCTCAAAATGACCGGCCGGCAGGCCGCGCTGGCATGCGATCTTGAGCTGCGCCGCATGAAGAAAATGCAGGTTTACATCGCCATTCGCGGCAGCGAGAACGCCAGTGAAAATTCCGACGTGCCGTCCGACCGCATGGCGCTCTACTCGCGCATCACGCGGCCCGTGCTCGATTATCGCGTGAACCGGACGCGCTGGTGCGTGCTGCGCTGGCCGACGCCGAGCATGGCCCAGGCGGCCGGCATGAGCACCGAGGCATTTGAGGATTTGTATTTCGATGTTTGCACGATGAATTACGCAAAAATGGCGCGCGCGATGGTTCCACTCGAACGCCGGATGAAACGCGCCAACCACGTTCACCTCAAAAGTCCCGGCACCGACCTCACCTTCAGCATCAAGGGCATCGGCGCGAAAATGTGCAAGGGCGACCGCAATATTCCCGATGGCGAAGTGTTTTCCTGTCCGGTGAAAAATTCCGTGAACGGCGTGATTCAATTCAACACGCCGACGATTTATGCGGGAACAAAATTTGAAAATGTCCGGCTCGAATTCAAGGACGGCAAAGTGGTCAACGCAACGGCGAACAACCCGAAACGGCTGAATGAAATTTTGGATACCGACGCCGGCGCGCGTTACGTGGGCGAGTTTTCACTCGGGTTCAATCCCTACATTTTGAATCCGATGTGCGACATTTTGTTCGACGAGAAAATCGCCGGTTCGCTGCACCTTACCCCCGGCCAGGCTTACGAGGAATGCGACAACGGCAACCGCTCGGCGGTGCACTGGGACCTGGTGCTGATCCAGCGTCCCGAATGGGGCGGCGGTGAAGTGTGGTTCGACGGTGAACTGATCCGCAAAAACGGACTGTTCGTGCCGAAGGACTTGAAGCTGCTGAATCCGGCGAATTTGAAATAATTTGATTTTTACATTATTTAATTGGCACTTGACCGGACATGTCACCGGGCCTAGCGTTCGACTGCTATGAGCGCCTTCCTGCGTTTACTTTGGGTTTCCGGCATTTTTTTGGTCTTATGTTTCGGCTCCGTCAGAGCTGCTCCTGTTTCCACCAATCAACCCGCCGGGTTTCGCCTGATTATTGAGTTGCAGGATGGCTCAAAAATCATCGGCAAGAACGGCGATGATAATTTTCAATTCCGTTCGGATGTCTTGGGCGAAATGAAGCTGCCGCTGGAACGCATCCGCTCCATCGCATGCCAGCCCAAAACCAATTCGGTGCAATTAATCACCGCCAATGGCGACACCTTGACGGCCCAATTTGTCACCAAGGTCGTTCGTGTGGAAACCGCGTTCGGGAACGTCAAACTTCCGGTGAATTTAATCCGGCGCCTGACGGTTTTGCCGGCGGCAAAACCGGGCCAAATGCGGGAAGGCCTGGTGGCGCTGTGGCCCGGGGAAGGCAATGCCAATGACGTTGCGGGCGCCAACAACGGGACGCTGGTGAATGGCGCCGGTTTTGCGACGGGCGAAGTGGGCCAGGCTTTCTCGTTTGACGGTACGAGCTACGTTTCCATTCCGGATTCTCCTTCCTTGGACGTCTTCGTCTCCAGCATCACGATTGAGGTCTGGATCAAGGCCGACCAATTTAATAATTCTCCGAATTGGAACGGCATAGTGACCAAGGGCAATTCGTCGTGGCGGTTGGCTCTCTACGGGACCAGTTCCGTAGTCGGATTCAGCACGACAGGTCTGAGCAACCAAGATATGGCGGGGAACAAGAACATCAACGATGGTCAATGGCATCATGTCGCGGCGGTATACGATGGGACGAACAAATACATTTATGTGGATGGTGTGCTGGACGCATCAGTTTCAGCGACGGGTACGATTGCGCAGAACAGCTATCCGGTCTGTATTGGGGAAAACGCGGAGGCGGCGGGACACCGTTGGAACGGGATGATTGACGAGGCGTCCATTTACAACCGTGCGCTGACGGCTTCGGAAATCCAAGCCGACTATGAAGCTGGCAAAGGCAGCAACTAATAAACAATTTGGCCGTACATGAGCGCCAGATACAGGTTTCGAATGTTATGAAAGTTATCGCGCATTTTTTTTGTGCCGCAGGCATTATAGTGTTTTCCTTCCATCGCGCCCCGGCCGCTCCCGCCGCCACCAATCAGCCGGTCGGCTTCCGCCTGATCATTGAATTGCAGGATGGCTCAAAAATCATCGGCAGGAACGGCGATGATATTTTCCAATTCCGTTCGGATGTCCTGGGCGGGATGAAACTGCCGCTGGAACGCATTCGCTCCATTGAATGCCGGCCCAATACCAATTCGGTGCAATTGGCCACTGTCAACAGAGACACCCTGACCGCGCAATTTGTCACCAAGGTCGTCCGGGTGGAAACCGCGTTCGGGGGCGTCGAACTGCCGGTGAATTTAATCCGGCGCCTGACGGTTTCGCCGGCGGGAAAACCAGCCCAAATACGGGAAGGTCTGGTGGCGTTATGGTCCGGCGAAGGTGACGGCAACGATTCAGCCGGAGGCAATCCGGCCACTTTGATGGGAGATGTTTCTTTTGCCGAAGGCAAGGTGGGACAGGCTTTTTCCCTGAATGGATTCAATTCCTGCCTGAGAATTCCGTTCAATCCTTCGCTGAATGTGGGTGAAAGCGACGGCCTGACGATCACGGTATGGATCCGGCCGTCCAACGTTTCGGGATTTCACCCCATCATCGAATGGAATCCCAGCGCAACCATGACCGGCGTTATTGGGGTTCAATTATGGATTGGCCATCACCCCGATTCTCAAGGGGTCCTTCAAGCCAACATCGTCGATGCCGGGAGCGGGCATCATTTTCTGGTTTCGCCGCCGGGGGTTGTCGTCAACGGTCGCTTCCAACATGTGGCGGTGACTTACGACAAGGCCAGTGGCATCGGTGTTTTGTATTTGAACGGCGCCGTCGTGGCCCAATCCCAGTGGGGCAGTTTCGTTCCTCTGACCAAAGGAGACCTCTGGATCAGCCGACGGCCAACTGATCATCCAGGCGATTGGACTTACAATAAATTTTTTGCGGGCTTGTTGGATGAACTCGCCATTTACAACCGCGCGCTTCCCGCATCTGAAATTCAGACCATCTGCACGGAAGAAAACAACGGCGAACCGCTGCCGCCGCCAACTCCAACCCTGCCGGGAAACACCCCTTTACCTTTTCATGGCCTCAATCGCGTTTTCATCCAAAACTGAACTCCCGCGCCGGTAGGTGTTCCGCAAATAAAAAATCGGCGGCCTGCCTGCCGGCAAACCGCCGTCTTGAAAACGGAAACCGCTTATGCTGTATCTTTGAGCAGCATCAGAAATTGTTTCATCGCCGGCGAAAGCACCTTGTTCTTTTTGTAAATCGCGGCGATCGGACGGTAAAAGCTGCCGTCCTCAATCGTCACGGCGGCGAGCGTTTGCTTGGCGACATCCTGTATGACCGTGCCCTGCGGCACAATCGAAATGCCCGCGTCAATTTCCACCGCGCGCTTCACCGTTTCGATGTTGTCGAATTCCATGGCGTATTTCGGGTCCACGCCATGCTCCTTCAAAAGTTTGTCCAGCGCCTTGCGCGTGGGAATGTCCGGCTCGAAACCGATGAATTTCTGCCCGCTGAGCGCCTTGAACCGGATGGATTTCTGCCGGGCAAACGGATGCTGCGGATGGCAGATCAACACCAGGGGGTCCTTGCGCAGCGCGACGATTTCGAGCTTGGAGTCTTTGGCCGGATACGCGACCAGCCCCAGGTCCACGACGTTGCTGAGCACGTCATCATAAACCTGGTTGGCGCGCCGGTATTCGACATGGACGTTGACGGTGGGATAGCTCTTTAGAAACTTTTTGATATAGGGCGGCAGATCGTGCAGGCCGATGCTGTAAATGGTCGCCACGCGAATCGTGCCGGAAATAATGTCCTTCAATTCCTGCAATTTGCTGTGCAGCGATTCATAGGTCTGGATGATTTGTTTGCTGAAATCGTAAAGCATCTGACCTTCGCGCGTGAGGCGGAATTTTTTCTTGCTGCGCTCGATGAGCAGCGACTTGAACAGGCGTTCCAGCGAACTGATTTGCTGGCTCACGGCTGATTGCGTGACTCCGTTGATTTGAGCTGCTTTGGTGAAACTCTCTGTTTCAGCCAAATCGCAGAATACTTTTAGGCTTTCAATTTGCATAATAAGCAAAGTTAAACATAACCCCACCGCTTAGTCAACAGCAGGTGTTTGCATCAGTACTTGCTTCACTTTCGCCAGCAATTCGTAGCTCGTGAACGGTTTCTGCAGATAGGGTGTGCCGGTTTGCTTGTCCGCCGGCATCACGTAGCCGCTGGTGCTCATAATCCGTATGGCGGGCACGAGTTGCCGGACGCGCTCGATGAATTCGCGCCCCCCCATTGTCGGCATGACCAAATCCGTGATGATTAGGTCAACTTCCACGTTGTCGCGTGAAAGTATCGCCAGCGCCTTCTGGCCGCTGTTCGCCGTCAGCACACAATAACCGTATTCGGACAGAATCGTTTCGGCCATGGTCAGCATCAGACTTTCGTCGTCCACAACGAGAATGGTTTCCGTGCCGTGCAAATTTTCATTCGTGCCGGAGCTTTCAGAGATGAATTGCTTTTCCGCCTGCAAATAAACACGCACCGACGTGCCCGCGCCCGGCTTGCTGGACACCGCCACGCCGCCGCCGTGATTCGTCACGATGCCATAAACCAAGGCGAGTCCCAATCCACGATGGCTGGCGTCTTTCGTCGTGAAAAACGGCTCGAAAATTCGCGGCAATACGTCCGCCTCAATGCCCGGACCGCTATCGCCAATCTCAATGCACACGTAAGCCCCGGCAGCCAGATGCACATTGCGATCCTGCGTCGGCTCGGCCAGCTCCACATTGCGCGTTTGCGCAAAGATTTGACCCGTCCCGCCGGCGATGGCTTCCACCGCGTTTTCCAAAATTTTCGTCAGTGCCTGCTGGACCTTTGCCTCGTCAAATCGCGCCGAGAACAATTCCCGCTCCAATTGCGTCTTCCACGTGATTTTTGCACCATGCTTGCCGCGGAAAAAATCCACGCAGCGGCTCACCACCGTGTTCAAATTCCCCGGCGGCGAGCGGGGCGCTTCCTTTTCTTGACGGCTGAACACGGTGAGTTCGTTGGCGATCTCCGCCGCGCGCGCCGCCGATTTTTCCACCTCCATCAGCGAGTGCCGCCACGGATGCCCGGCCTCGGCCTTGCTCAACAGCAACGATGTATGACCGAGAATGCTCGTCAGCGCATTGTTGAAATCCAGCGACACCGACCGCGCCAGTTGCAACGCGCACTCCAGTTTTTGCTTGAGCATCATACCGCCCGCGTCCGGCGCAGTTTTGGTTTCGCCCGGGGCGTGCGCATTGGCTGAACTTTCCGGGGCGGTTGCCGGCCCCGGCACAACCGCGGGCAATAATTGCAAAACGAACCACTTGCGGCCCTCCGAATTGAAAGTGCAGATCGCCGCTGTGAATTTCATCGTTGCGCCGTTTGCGACGCGAAATTTCAAATCCGCCGTCACGGTCGGTGATTTCTCCCAACGGGCAATAAATTCCTCCGGCTTTTTGTCGTTTTCGGGCGACCAAATTGCCGACAACTGCGGGGATTCGCGGGCCAATGCCGTGCCAAACGTGTTCGTTGCCGCCGTGTTCGTGCGCAAAACCACGCCGCCCGCGTTCAACAGCAACGCCGGCCATGCCGCGCTCTCCAGACCGAATACAACTTCAGGTTTCATTCAAATCAACCAGGGTGTCGTAGCCTACCGCTCTTTTGAGAATTTTCAAGGAATGACAAATGCCGAGGGCAAAAGTTCCCGTACTGTGAATTCCTTGATTTTGCCCGGCGTACGGCTGTCCGCGACCCATACCTTTGCGCCCGGCGCGTATTCCGCCAGCAATTGCCGGCACGCGCCGCAGGGCATCGGTCCGCCTGGCGCGCGCGCCACAACCGCCACCGCGACAAAATTTTTCTTTCCACTCGTCAGCGCGTTGAACAGCGCCACGCGCTCCGCGCAACACGTCAGGCCATAACTCGCGCTTTCCACATTCGCGCCGGAAACGATTTCGCCGCCTTTTGTGAGCAAAGCCGCGCCAACCTTGAATTTGGAATAGGGCGCCACTGCACGCTCTCGCGCCCTTGCCGCCGCCCGCACCAATTGTTTTTTGTCAATCCTTGCCATACAACCCGGCGAAATGTTTCAGCAATTTAGCTGCCAAAGTCTTTACCCGTTCGGCGGTTTCGAGCACCTCGGCGTGCGACAATTTCTCCTTGCTGATGCCTGCCGCCAGGTTGGTAATACAGGAAACGGCCGCCACGTTCAATCCGCATTGCCGCGCCACCATCGCCTCCGGCACCGTGCTCATCCCCACCGCGTCCGCGCCCAGCCGTGCAAGCGCGCGGATTTCCGCCGGCGTTTCGTAGCTCGGCCCGCTCACCGCCAGATAAACGCCGCGTTGCAGCCTCAAGTTGCAACTTTTTCCGGCGCGGAACAGGAGCGCGCTCAACTTCGGGTCGTAAACCTGAGTCATGTCCACAAATCGCGGCAGACCGGAAACCGCAGGACCGCGCAACGGGTTTGTTCCCATTAGATTGATGTGGTCGGTCAACACCATGAAATTGCCCGCGTGGAATTTTTTGTTAATGCCGCCCGCCGCGTTCGTCAGCAGCAAATCACGGATACCGAACGCCGCCAGCGCGCGGATGGCAAACGTAAGGCGTTCCATCGGATGGCCTTCGTAAAAATGCGCCCGTCCGCTCAAAACCATCACCGGTGTTTTGCCCATATGGCCAAAATACAATTCGCCCGCGTGGCCGGTCACGCTCGGGACGGGAAAGCCGGGAATTTTGGCGTAGGAAACCTTCTTGGCCACGCGCAATTCGGTCAGGACGTGATGAAATCCGCTGCCTAGGACGATGGCGAGCGTCGGGCGCAGTGGCGAAATTTTTTTGAGCCGCGCTGCGGCCATCTGTGGTGTGGCATCTGGTTTCATGCGGCGCTGGCTTGATTTATTCACTCTTTGCAATATCCTTATCTGCTCGATTTATGGAACTAAACAATGATGAAATCCGCCGTTACTCGCGGCACCTGATTCTGCCCGAAGTCGGCCTGGCTGGCCAAAAGAAAATCAAGGCCACCACCGTCCTGTGCATCGGCGCCGGTGGCCTCGGCTCGCCCATTGCCATGTACCTCGCCGCCGCCGGCATCGGCAAAATCGGCATCGTGGATTTCGACACCGTGGATTATTCCAATCTCCAGCGCCAGATTTTGCACACGGACGCCGACGTGGGCCGGTCCAAAGCGCAGTCGGCCAGGGAAACCATCGCGGGCATCAATCCGAATTGCGAAGTCATCATCCACAACACGCGCATCACGTCCGAAAACGCGTTCGACCTCATCCGGCCTTATGACATCATCGTGGATGGCACGGACAATTTCCCGACGCGCTATCTCACCAACGATGCCTGCGTCTTGCTCAAGAAACCAAATGTTTATGGCTCGATTTTCCGTTTCGAGGGCCAGGCCAGCGTGTTCGCGCCGCATCTCGGCGGGCCGTGTTACCGCTGTCTATATCCCGAACCGCCGCCGCCCGGCATGGTGCCCAGCTGCGCGGAAGGCGGCGTGCTCGGCGTGTTGCCTGGCATTGTCGGTTGCATCCAGGCCACGGAGATTTTGAAGCTCGCCATCGGCAAGGGCAGTTCGCTCGTTGGCCGGTTGCTGCTGTTCAACGCGCTCGACATGAAATTCCGCGAGTTGAAACTGCGCCGCGACCCCGAATGCGCGTTATGTGGCAAAAACCCGACAATCAAGGAATTGATTGACTATGAGCAATTCTGTGGCATCCCGCCCGAACCGGTCGCGCCGCAGTCCAACCCGGATGAAGTCACCGTCCAGGACATGAAGAAGGCACTCGATGATTCAAAGCTTGGCATCAAGGTCATTGATGTGCGCGAGCCGGACGAATACGAAATCGCCCACGTCAAAGGCGTACCGCTGTTGCCGTTGAGCCAGATTCAGCAGCGGTTCACCGAACTCGACCCGAACCAGCATTATTACATTCACTGCAAGGTCGGTGCGCGTTCGCTCCAGGCGCTGGGTTTCCTGCGCGAGCAGGGATTCAAATACCTCAAGAGCGTCAAAGGCGGCATCACCGCCTGGTCGGACGAAATTGATTCCAACGTGCCGCGGTATTGAAAACCATGGGCGTTAACCAGATATAGCACTTCATATTGTCATTGGAGCACAAAAGTTCGTGCGGAAATCTCGTGGACATTTGGTCTTCGTGCAAAGCGCCAGAAGACTGGCGCACTCCAAGACGCTTCGCGTAAAGCGGTAGTCGTCAAAACGTCCGACAGGTCTTGGACTGCGGTGGCCCTCCACCGCTTTTCCCAAGGGCATATCTAACTGTGCCAATGCTGACTGGAACCGCTATGGCTTTTGACTAAAAATCCGCGACCGGCTCAAGAGCCGGGCTTGCCTTCCAACTCCGCGCGCAGTTTTTTCAACGCCGCCAAGGCCGCATCGCTCTCGGCGGCTTTTTTGCTTTTGCCACTGCCGCGCGCGAGTTCGACGCCTCCGTGCTGCACCGTGCATTCAAACACCCGGTCGTGATCCGGCCCGGTGGCCGAGACAACATGATATTCCGGCGCCTCGGGCGAGCGCGCCTGCAACAACTCCTGCAACTCGCCCTTCGGATTTTCGATGATCGGCAGCGTGTCCAACCGGCCGAAGGCCGCGCCAAATTCGCGCAAAATAAATTCGCGCGCGGCCTCAAATCCACCGTCCAAAAAAATCGCGCCGAGCAACGCTTCAAACGTGTCCGCCAGCGCGGATGCGCGTTCGCGTCCGCCGTGCATTTCCTCACCGCGGCTCAAAATCAAATGCGCGCCGAGACCGAGGACGCGGGCGTGTTCAGCCAGCGTGCGGCGGTTGACGAGCTTCGCGCGCGCTTTGGTCAACGGACCTTCTTCGGATGCGGGAAATTTCTCGTAGAGCTGCTGCGTCAGGACGAGTTGCAACACGGCGTCACCGAGAAATTCCAATCGCTGATTGTGCGCGGGCCTTCGCTGCGCTTCGTCCCCGGCAGGCGCAGTTTCGCCTTGCTCGTGGGCGACGGATGGATGCGTGAGCGCCAGCCGCAGCAACCCCTCGTCGCGGAAGGTATGGCCGAGACGGGTTTGGAATTCGGCAAGAAGCATATTAGCCCTGCGCGGGCGTTTCGACCGGGCTGTTGGCTGGTGGTGCGGCCACAGTTTCGGCCGGAGCCGCGGATGCAGGGGGATTCAAGCCATGTTCGAGCAAAGCGGCCACGTCGCGCTGAACGGCTTCGAGCTGGTCCAGCCGGAGGTTCGGATCGGCAATCGTAAACACGTCGCCGGTTCTAGGCTGCTCGTAAATGAACACGCGCTTGCCGTCGCTGACGATCTGTTCCTTCACTTTGAGCACGCGCTTGCGTTCGAGCATGACGGCGAGGATATAACCGGCCGGCGCGTAACGCGGATCGTTTTGCTCAATCAGCTTCCGCAACAGCGTTTCGGCGGTGTCCTTGTGAATCGGATCGGCGGGTGGCGTCGGCGCTTCGTAAATCCCCTGCCAATGAGAGATGAACCCGGCGCGGTTGCGCGTGTCCCCGGCACTTTGCTTTTGCGAGCACGGCTCGCAGATGTCCGACCGCCGCAACTCCGGCGGCTCATCGAATAACAACGTGTGATAGACCTGCCGGTCGGCGAACGGCTGGCCGCAGGCGGCGCAGGCGTGGGCGCGGGATTGAATGTTCCAATCGTTCATGAAATCGCTGGAGGATTATCACGCCCGCAGCGAAACGCGCAATCTTCAATTAAACACAAGCCGCCTCACGCAAAGGCGCAAAGACGCGGAGAATGGTTTTCAATAATGAGGGAAGCAGGAATCGATGGGAAATTTCTTCCTGCCTTCATGACTTCCTTGTGAATTTCGTTCCGGTCTTTGCGAGCTTTGCGCCTTTGCGTGAGCCATTCCAGGATTTATTCCGGCAACCGTCCTGAAAAATCTCGCGGAAAAACCCGGATTCCGGCAACCTGTCCGGATGGTACGGCTGGTTTTGTTTGATGTTGACGGCACGCTCGTTCACACGGGCCGTGCCGGTTCGCAGGCCTTCGCCAAAACCTTCGCCATGGAGTTCAACGCGCACGACGGCATCGAAAAGATCAGGTTCGCCGGGCGCACCGACGTGAGTCTCGTCCGCGAATTTTTCGGCTTTCACAACATCCCGGCCACAGCGGAAAATTTCCAGCGGTTCTTCGAATGCTTCGTTTTCTGGCTCGACCAGATGGTGGCACAAGGCAACGGCGGACCATGCCGCGGGGTGCCGGAATTCCTTGACAATTTGCGCGCGCTGCCCCATCCGCCGATGCTCGGCCTGCTTACCGGCAACATCCGGCTCGGCGCGGAAATCAAGCTGCGCCGCTACGGGCTTTGGGATTTTTTTGAAACCGGCGGGTTCGCCGATGACCACGAAGACCGCAATCACATTGCCACCGCCGCACTCGAACGCGGACGGCGCGTGCTGGGGAAAAAATTGCGGCCCGAGGAAATCGTGGTGGTGGGCGACACGCCGTACGACATCCACTGCGGAAAATTCATCGGTGCGAAAGTGCTGGCCGTGGCCACCGGCGGCGCGAAGCTGGACGAATTAAAACGGCACCAGCCCGACTGGGCGATGGAGGATCTGACACGGGTGAGTGCGCGCGAAATTTGTCTGTAGCACCCGCGTCCCGCGGGTTCAATTCGGCGTCCCGCCGAATTGCGATGGCGCGCACGCATTCAAAGCACGACCTGCCGGCACATCCACGGGCCATTTCCGTTACGAGTAAGTTTCGGGCGCGACGCCCGAAACCACCCGTGGGACGCGGGTGCTACCGTAGATTTCAATGGCAGTGGCAGCCCCCGCCGCAACGATGGCCGCCGCCACCGTGGCCGCCGGAATGACTTTCGCCGGTGCTGGCCGAGGCAAAGGTGGAGAACTTCTTGGACAATTTCTTTGAACCACAGTGCGGGCACGCGGTTCCCTTCCAATCGCTGGAGCGGACGAGAATTTCGCTGTCGCGTTCGCATTTTTCGCAATGAAACTCGTAAATCGGCATGAAGGGAACATAACCGGTGGGGCAAAAATCTCAAGGACAAGCAGCGCCGGATTTGGCCTTTTCTTTCAACGGCCAACAACTAGTCTTCCCGCATGACACAATTACTACGTGCGATTGAGGAATCCGTCGCGACGCTTCGCGGCTTGACGGGTTTGGAAGAGCCGCTGAATCGCGCGGCAAAAATGGTTCTGGCCTGCCTGACCTCCGGCCACAAACTGCTTATCTGCGGCAACGGCGGCAGCGCCTCCGACGCCACGCATCTGGCCACGGAGTTTCTCTGCTGCTACGTCGCCGACCGCCGGCCTTACCCGGCCATCTCACTCACCGCCAACGGCGAATTCATGACCGCCGTCTGCAATGACTACGGCGCCGATGAAATTTTCGCGCGCCAAATCTGGGGCCTCGGCCAGCCGGGTGACCTGGTCATCGCCTTTACCACCAGTGGCAAATCCAAAAACGTCAAACGCGCATTGGAGGAAGCCCGGCGCTGCGGCATCGAAAGCATTTGTTTCCTCGGCCGCGACGGCGGCTTCACGAAAGGTTTGGCCACATTGGACTTGCTCGTGGCCGGCGACAATACTGCGCGGATTCAGGAAGGCCACAAGCTGCTCTTCCACGTGCTGTGCGAAATGGTCGAGGAAAAGCTGCCGAAGAAATGAAGAAGGAAGAATGCAGGATGAAGAAAAGATTGGTTCCTCGATATTTTCAGTGGGTGAGTGAAACATGACCCTTCGGGCGCAGCCAAGACACCATTCAAGACATCACATCATGGAGGCAAGGAGACATCCGCCCTCGCCCTGACCCTCTCCCCCAGGAGAGGGAGAATCGTTCGCCGCTCCTTTGGAAATTTATGTGACTGGATTGGCCGGACGCTCATCCGCAAAACCAGAGACAAGCGAAAGCTATTTCCTCTCCTGGGGGAGAGGATAAAAGGTGAGGGCGGGCGTAAACACTCATTCCACTGAAAACGTTGAGGAAGCAAATAATTCGGTCGCGCGCACGTGGAAACTCATTTCTCAATTCTACATTCTTCATTCTGCCTTCAAGAATGTTTCGGTTCGTTTCCAGCCTTCCATTTGATGTTGCAGCCCATGCTGGGCGCTTGAAATTCTGAAGTGGTTTTCCCGGCGAGCACGGCGTCGAGCGCCGCGCGCACATCCTTGCCGGTGACGGGAATCCCGTTTCCGGGCCGGCTGGCATCGAACTGGCCGCGATAAACCAATCGGCGTCCCCGGTCGAAAAGGAAGATGTCCGGCGTGCAGGCGGCGTGATAGGCTTTGGCGACGGCCTGCGATTCATCGTAAAGATACGGGAATAAATAACCGGCGGCTTTGACTTCGGCGGCCATTTTTGCCGGGCTGTCGTCGGGATAATTCGCCACGTCGTTGGAGTTGATGCCCACGATGGCCGCGCCGCGCGGCAGGTAATCTTTCGCCAGTTGCGCGAGTCCGGCGCGGATATGCTGCACGTAAGGACAATGGTTGCACATGAAAATGACGAGCAATGCGGACTTGTCCTTGAAATCCGCAGACGAGACGGTTTTCCCGTTGGTGTCCGGCAACTGAAAATCGGGCGCTGCCGTGCCGAGCGGCAGCATGGTGGAAGGGGTCAGTGACATGCGGGAAATTTGGAACGGCCCGCGGAATTTCGCAAGCCGGGAAGCGGCTTGTCCTATCGGGTGGCGGCAAGCTGCGCTTCATGTCTGATGGCGATTGAGTTCAGCCTTTCCGCGAAGCAAACCTGCGCTATATTTGTCATCATGTTTCGGACGCAGGATTTACACGTCAAGGAAATCGTCCGGTTGCTGACGCCGCGGGAATTGAAGGCGCAGTTGCCGACGACCGACGCCGCGAACGCGACCGTGGCGCGCAGCCGCAAACGCGTCATCCGCATTTTGCGGCAGGAAGACCCGCGCCTGCTCGTCATCATCGGCCCGTGCTCGATTCACGACGAAAAGGGTGCGCTGGATTACGCCACCCGGCTCAACGCGTTGCGCGAGAAATTTGCCGGCCGCCTGGAAATTGTCATGCGCGTCTATTTTGAAAAGCCGCGCACGACCGTCGGCTGGAAGGGTTTGATCAACGACCCGCACCTCGACGGCTCGCAGGACATCGAGACGGGCTTGAAAATCGCGCGGCGGCTGTTGCTGCAAATCACCGGCCTGGGCCTGCCGGCGGCGACGGAATTTCTGGACCCCATCGTGCCGCAATACATCGCCGATTTGATCACGTGGGCGGCGATTGGCGCGCGCACGACGGAATCGCAGACGCACCGGGAAATGGCCAGCGGCCTTTCCATGCCGGTCGGCTTGAAGAACAGCACCGACGGCAGTTTGCAGGTGGCGATTGACGCGATGGGTGCGGCGCGACATCCGCACAGTTTTCTGGGCATTGACCAGGACGGCGTCACGAGCATCGTCCGCACGACGGGCAACCCGGACGCGCACATCGTGTTGCGCGGCGGCCGGGCGCAGACGAATTTCGACGCGGCCAGCATCAGCGCGGCGGAGGAAAAATTGAAATCGGAGAACCTGCCGCCGGCGCTGATGGTGGATTGCAGCCACGCGAATTCCGAAAAGCAGCATGCGCGGCAGGAAGACGTGTGGCGCACCGTGATTCAGCAGCGCGTGGACGGCACACGGTCGCTCATCGGTCTGATGGTTGAGAGCAACATTCACGAAGGCAACCAGCCGATTCCAAAAAATCCGGCGGACCTGCGTTACGGCATCTCCATCACCGATTCATGCATCAGCTGGGAAACCACCGAACGGATGTTGCGTTGGGGCCACGAAACGCTCGCAAAAACGGTTTAGGTAGGGCCGTGCTGCTGCGCGGCCCATTGCGCCGATTGTCTCTGGGAATTGGTATATTGACTAAAGCCAAATGACGAAGGAATTTTCCAATATCCAATGACCAATGGCTCGATCGGGATTTCGAGTTTCGTCATTCTTTAGGCATTGGTCATTCCCCAATCCTGGTGGTTCTGGTTGGGGAAAATCAATTGTGGATCAAGCGGCTTTCGTCCCCGCCGGCAAATCTTCAAAAGTTTGGGTTTGTTTCCCGACGCCAGTGCGGCTTTCATGGGTGCGAACACGTGAAGAACATTGTTTATTTTGATCTCGAAACGCAAAAGTCCGCCGAGGAAGTGGGCGGCTGGGGCAACATCGCCCGCATGGGCATGAGCATCGGCGTGACGTTCAGCACCGGGCGCGGCGATTACAAAATTTACGGCGAGAAACAGGTGGACGACCTCCTCAAGGATTTGCAGCGCGCCGATCTCATCGTCGGTTTCAACATTTTGCGGTTCGATTACGAAGTGTTGCACGGTTATACGACATTTGATTTGAGCCAGTTGCCAACGCTCGACCTGATGGTGGATTTGCAGAACAAACTGCAACACCGGTTGTCGCTGGATTCGATTGCGACGGCGACGTTCGGCGTGGAAAAAACTGCTGAAGGCATGCAGGCCATCCGCTGGTTCAAGGAAGGCAAGCTGGTGGAAATCGCCGAATACTGCTGCTACGATGTTAAAATCACAAAATTGGTCCACGAATATGGCCAGCGGCACCGGCAGGTGCATTACCACAACCGTTTCAACAAAAAGATGACCGTGCCGGTGAGCTGGTGAGGTGGAATTTTAAATCCAACTTTTCGGCGAAGCCCGACCCGAAACAGCCGCGCCCCGTGTAAAGCAACCCCGGCGGATGTTTTATGACTGGCCAGCCAGACGCATAACGTTCATCATCACCGTTGAGGCATGCGCTTCTTTTTGCTTGATAAAATCACCCGCTGGGAAGTGGGCATTGCCGCGGAAGGCTTGAAGAGCATCGCGCTGAGCGAGGACTTTTTTGACGACCATTTCCCGCGGCGGCCGGTCATGCCGGGAGTCTTGATTCTGGAGGGAATGGCCCAGCTTTCCGGATTGCTCCTGGAGGAAAGTCTTCACCAGCAGTATTCGAAAAACGCTAAGGCGGTCTTGACCGTCTTGGAACGCACCAAGTTCCGGACCCTGGTCAAACCGGGCGACACGTTGCTTTACCGGACGGAAGTGAAATCGGTGAATGAGACCGGCGGCAAGGTCAAAGCCACCGCGTCCCGCGGAAAAACGGTTGTGACTTCGACGGAGATGGTGTTTGCCTTCAAGTATGTTGACGACCCGCTGCTGGACGAGAAGCGGCGGTGGCTGATGGAACTTTGGATGAACGCGGGGTGAGCGACGACGGAAGTCATGCGCGCGCGCGTCGTCATCACCGGAATCGGAATGGTCGCCCCGTTGGGCAAAAACCCGCTGGAGATTCTGCGCGGCATTGAAACCGGCCGGTCCGCGGTTGCTCCCCCGACCCATTTTGACGCGACTCCGTTTTCGTGCCCGGTTTGCGCGGAGGTAAGGGATTTCCAGCCGCAGCCGTACGTGGCCGAGGGCAAAATGATCCGCTTGATGAACCGGGACGCCCAATTGGCAGTGGTGGCGGCACACTTGGCTTTGGCGGATGCGGGGGTAAAGCCGGGCGGAGCTTATCCGCCGGAAGAGATCGCGCTCTTTGGCGCGACGGGACTGGCGGGTCTGCCGCTGGCGGAAGTCATTCCTCTAGTCAAAGCCTCCACGGGATCAGACGGCCGATTTGATCCGGGCCGTTTTGGTCAGGCCGGCTTGCGGGCGGTAAGCCCGATTCTTTCCTTCAAAATTCTCAGCAACATGCCGCTTTGTTTCGTGTCCATCTGCGAAAATATTCAGGGGCCAAACGGCATCTACACTCCGTGGGAAGGACAGGGAGCACAGGCGGTCGAGGCCGCCATTCGGGCGCTGGAATGCGGTGAGGCGCACTGTGCGCTGGCGGGCGGCTGCGACGTGAAGACGCACGAACTCGCGTTTCTCAGCCTGGAGCAACACGGACTGTTTGCGTCCTGGCGGCAAAATCACACCGGGATGGCGCCGGGCGAAGGTGCGGTCTTCCTGGTTCTGGAAACCGCCGACCGGGCGGCCGCTCGCGGCGCACGAGTGCATGCGCAGGTGTCGGGCTTTAGTTTGTGCACACACCAGTCGGGAGCGAGCCGGGCTGACACGTGCGTCAACGCGCTCGAAAAATTGAATCTTCCGCCGGAACCGTTGGGGGCGATGGTCACCGCCGACAACGGCGATGTTTCGGCTGGCGACGACGAACAACGGGCGCTGGCGGTTTTGCATCTAACCGCCCCCACCGTCATCAGTCCCAAGAAACAGGTGGGCGATCTCTTTGCCGCGGCGGCGGGGTTGCAGATTGGCCTGGCGGCGCTGCTGGCGGCGCGCGGCGCGGGACGCGTCTTGGCCAACTGTTTCGGTCACGGCAGCGAACAGGCCGCCTTTGTTTTGGAGAAGCCATGAAACATCGCGTCGTGATTACCGGCCTGGGGCTTTGCACGCAACTGGGGCGCAGCGTGGACGAGTTCTGGCGGAATCTGTTGGCCGGGCATTCGGGCATCGGCCTCATTTCCCTGTTCGACACCAGCTCGCTGCCGGTCCGAATAGGCGGGGAGGTGAAAAATTTCAAACCGGACGAATTGTTTGGAGAATTTCCTGAAGCCGAAAGCGAGAAGGATCGCAAAATCTGGTTGGGATTGGACGCCGCGGCCAGCGCGCTCGCCGACTCCCGGCTGCCTCGTGATGATTTTCCCAATGCGCCGCTCTTTGTGGGGGTCAGCTTGGAGACCTTCTTCCTCGAGGACGTGACACCCATCGCCCAGGCGTCGGACGCGGCGTGGGATTTCGCGCGTCAGATTTTGAATCAGGAACCGCGACACCGGCTTCAGACGCCGTTGGACCGGCTGACCCAAATTTTGGGCGACCATTACGGCTTGAATCGCGGGCGATATACGAACTGTTCCGCCTGCGCCGCGGGCGCGCAGGTCGTCGGCGAAGCCTTCCGCCGAATTCGTGACGGGACTGCCGCCATAGCGTTCGCGGGCGCCACCGACAGCACGCTGAATCCGCTGGCCTTGGGTGGGTTCAGCCTGCTCCAAATCCTTTCCACCGAAAACGAACAGCCGGAAAAAGCCTGCCGGCCGTTTGACGCGACCCGGCAGGGAACGGTCCTGGCGGAAGGCGCCGCTTTCGTCGTGATGGAGACGCTTGAGCATGCGCAGCGACGCGGGGCGCGCATTTACGCCGAAGTTCTGGGGTATGGTTCTTCGCTGGACGTTTATCGAGTCACGGACCCCGAACCCAATGGCCGCGGCGCCGCGCTGAGCATGGTTAGGGCCATCGCGGATGCCGGACTGACGCCCGGCGATATTGACTGCGTCAACGCGCATGGCACCGGCACACCCAAAAACGACGTGGCCGAAACGCTGGCGATCAAGCAAACTCTCGGTGCGCGGGCCAAAGTGATTCCCGTCACCGCCAACAAATCCATGACTGGACACATGATCGCCACCAGCGGAGCAATGGAAGCCGTTGCCTCGGCCATGACGCTTCACACGCGCAAAATTCCGCCAACCATCAACCTGTCGTGTCCCGACCCCCGGTGCGACCTGGATTATGTTGCCGGGGGAAGTCGCGATTTTGAGGGACGAACCGTTTTATCCAATTCATTCGGTTTCGGCGGACAGAACGCCACATTGATCTTCCGGAGATTCGACTTATGAACAAACGTGTTGCTTTAATCAGCGGC
The DNA here is from genome assembly GCA_049510395.1 of Verrucomicrobiota bacterium. Lineage (GTDB taxonomy): Bacteria > Verrucomicrobiota > Verrucomicrobiia > Limisphaerales > UBA11358 > UBA11358. Next base: position 219,697 of record JBEKYY010000001.1, on the reverse strand, counting down.
GCCTCGCGCGGCATCGGCAAAGCGATCGCGTTGGAGCTGGCCCGGCGGGGACACAGCATCGCCGTGGGTTTCCACGAACGCGCCGACGCGGCGCAGGCCACAGCCGGGGAGATTCAACGCGCCGGTGGCGCGGCTTTCCACATTCAACTTGATGTGACCGAGCCGGCCTCGTGCAACCAGGCCGCTGCCGCGATCAAGGAACGTTACGGCAGCCTGGACATCCTCGTGAACAATGCGGGCATCACCGACGAGTCTCCGGCCTTGGCCACCGACGATGATGCGTGGGAACGGGTGCTCAAGGTTTGCCTGACGGGTGCGTTCAATTTATCCCGCGCCGGCGCCAAATTCATGGTGACGGGGCGCTGGGGCCGTATCATCAACATTTCCTCGGTGGTCGCCAGCCGGGGCGGGCGGGGACAGGCGAATTATGCCGCCGCCAAGGCCGGTCTGGAGGGACTGACCCGCGCGCTGGCCATCGAACTGGCCCCGCGTGGCATCCTGGTAAACGCCATTGCTCCCGGGGTAATTGCCACCGAAATGTCCCGGGCGGTGTTGGAGAAACATTCCGAGCGTGTGCTGTCCCAAGTATTGTTGGGCCGGGCAGGCCAGCCGGAGGAAGTGGCCGGCCTGGCTGGTTTCCTGGTTTCCGACGAAGCGTCCTACATCACCGGCCAGGTTTTCCACGTGGATGGCGGCTTCGGGTTAAACCTATGAGTGATTACGACCGGCTTTTGGAACTGGTCCGGTTGCGACGTTCGATTCGCCGGTTTTCCGACCGCGCCGTCGGACGGGAAGACATCGCGCGTCTGCTCGAAGCCACGCGCTGGGCGCCGTCGAACCACAATCGCCAGCCCTGGAGATTCCTCGTTGTCGAGGACAAACAACAGATTAACCATCTGGCGGAAGCCGTCCGCCAAGGTTTGTCCGAAAAGCTGAAATTATTGCCGGAGGCGGCCGCCGCGTACGCCGGCGAGTTCACGCATTATGCAACTTTCTTTTCGAATGCGCCGGTGCTTTTGGTGGTGTTGCACAAGGAGCCGGTCAGCATGTCGGCGCCGCTTTTGGCCGGACTCAAAAATCCGGATCTAATTTCGGGCGAACCGTTGAGCGTCGCGATGGCGGTGCAGAATCTTTTGCTGGCAGCACAGGCCCTGGGGCTGGGAACCTGTGTGCTGACCGGGCCGCTGCTGGTCCGGGATGCCCTGGCCGGGACATTGGATTTGCCCGCTGGTCACGACCTCACCTGCCTGGTGGCGTTGGGACATCCCGCGGAGTCGCCGGCGCCGCCGCGGAGGAAAACCATCGAACAAATCGCCGAGTTCAGGAATAATCCCCCACGAACGAAGGATTGAAATGACGAACAAAGAAATTTTTGCAGAGCTGAAACCGCTGCTGGTGGAAGTGTTGGGCGTGGCGCCGGAGACCATCCGCATCGAAAGCGTGCTGGTTTCCGATCTGGGGGCGGAGTCCATTGATTTGCTCGACCTGAGCTTCCGCATCGAGGAGAAATTTCAGGTGCGGATCGAGGCGAACGAAATCGAGCGGGAGGCCCGGAAGCGGCTCCCGGGCGGGGCGTATGAGAAGGACGGCTATTTGACGGAAGCGGCGCTGGACGAAATCCGGAAGTCCCTGCCGGAACTGGACGCCGGCAAACTCGTGAAAGGTCTGCGAAAGATGGATTTGCCCGCGTTGCTGACGGTTTCGTTTTTCGTTCATCTCATCGCCCGCAAACTGGCAGGCAAGACGGAAGGAGCGGTCCATGTTTGACAACCGACGAGCTTTTGTCACCGGCGGGACGGGCGCGGTGGGGGCGGCCATCGTTCGTTGCCTGGCGGAACGGGGCGCGCAGGTGGCTTTTTCCTTCAACACCCGGGAGGACAAGGCGCGTCAGCTTGAAAAGGAAATGGCCGCCGGAAACCGGACGGTGAAGGGATACGCCCTGGATGTGCTCGACGCCGCCGGAGTGGGACGACTGGCGGAACGGATCGAGCAGGAGCTCGGGCCCGTGGACATTTTGGTCAACAACGCCGGCATCACCCAGATCATGCCGTTCGCGCTCATCGAGGAGGCGGATTGGGACCGGATGATGGACGTGAATGTGAAGGGAATGTTTCTGGTCACCAAGGCGTTTGTGCGTGCCATGATCCGGCGGAAGCGCGGCGTCATCGTCAACCTGGGTTCGCTCGCCGGGGCGCGCGTGCTTGAGGTTCCAGTGCATTACGCCACCGCCAAGAGCGCCGTGGTGGGTTTCACGCTGTCGCTCGCCCGGGAACTTTCGCGTTACCAGGTCCGCGTGAACGCCGTCGTGCCGGGCCTGCTGGACGGCGGAGTGAGCAGCCTGGTCCCGGACAAGCAGCGCGAGGATTACGTGCAACACTGCGCGACGGGGCGCGCGGGCAAGCCGGAGGAAGTGGCCGAATTGGTGGCATTTCTGGCCAGCGACCGCGCCAGTTACATCAACGCGCAGGTGATCCAAGTAGATGGAGGCGTCTGATGAAATTCCGGCTCGTGGACAAGATTATCGCCTGGTCGCCGTATCAGCGCATCAGCGGGGTCAAGGCGGTGTCCTTTGAGGAATACTGCCTGAAGGAATCTTTTGGCGACGAGCCGCGCCTGCCGGAGACATTGTTGCTGGAAAGTTTTCTGCAACTGGGCAACTGGCTCATCCTGCTGTCGTCGGATTTCAAGGAAACCGGCATGGTGGTGAGGATTTCCGAGGTGCGCTTCCACGGTTTTCTTTTGCCGGGCCGGCAACTGCGGATGGAGGTGACGCTCGCGCACCGGCGGGAAGATGGTTTTGAGCTGTCGGGCGAAGGGCGGGTGGATGGCCGGACGATCATCACCGGTTTGCGATGTCTGGCGGTGCCCGTACCCGCGGCGGAATATGTGAACCCCGACGATTTGCGCGTGCTGTTCTCGGAAATTTACGAGCCTGAGGAGACCATCCCCGCATGAGGCCATCCCGTCCCTACACCTACCTGGGAACGGTGACGGGGATGTGCCGGGATTGTCGTGCCCTGGTTCCCGCGCGGATTCTGGAAGAGGGCGGCGCCGTTTATCAGGAACGGCTGTGCCCGAAATGCGGGACGGGCCGCGCGCGGATTGCCGATGGGGTGGAATGGTACCTGGACCGTACCGCCACGACGGTGCGCTGCAAACCGGCCCGGCTCCCCGGCCTGGACGTGCGCGAAGGATGCCCGAAGGATTGCGGTCCGTGCGCCTTCCACACCAACGCCTGCCACCTGCCCGTCTTCTCGGTGACCAACGCGTGCAATCTGGATTGCCCGATCTGCTTTACTTACAACCGGCCGGACCGGAAATATTTCATGACCCGCGAGGAACTAAGGTCGCTGCTCGACAAACTCATCGCTCGCGCCGGACCGTTTGACCTGATGAACATCACCGGCGGCGAACCGACGCTGCATCCGCAGATTGTGGAATTGTTGAAGGAATGCCACCGGCCGGAAATCGGGCGCGTGACCATGAATACCAATGGCCTGCGACTGGCGACGGACGAAGATTTATGCCGGGCGCTGGCGGACCTCGGTGTCTATGTAATTCTCTCCTTCGACACGTTCCGGACTGACCGGGCGTTGAAGATTTACGGCAAGGATGTGGTGGGCCTGAAACATCGGGCGTTGGAAAACCTGCAACGCTTTGGCATCGGCACGACACTGCTCAACGTGATGATTCGCGGGGTGAATGAAGATGAGATTGGACAGATCATTGAACTGGCTCGGACACATCCGGCGGTGCGCAGCGTGACCATTCAGACGATGACGTTCACCGGCAAGGGCGGGAAAAATTTCAAGCCGCGCGAGACCATACCGCTGGACGGCGCGGCCAGGGCCATCGAATCCGCCACCCGGGGCGCCCTGCGCGAAGCCCACTTTTTTCCGCACGCCGGGGCACATCCACTCTGTTACAGCGTCGCGTATTATCTCAAGAACAACGGTGCATACCGGTCGCTGACGGATTTCCTCACTGTGGAGGAACTGCGGCAGATGCTCGGGCACGGTTATCTCCTGCAACCGGAGGACGACAGCCAGGATGTTTTTCGGGCGGCCATCGACCGGTTGTGGGCGGCAGGCGACGACTCAAAACTGTTGCCGGCAATCAGGGGATTGGTGGAACGGATGTATCCCCGGGGACAGCCGCTGACCCGGGCGGCACGGCAGGCGGTCGCCGAAGAATCACTTCTGGCGGTTTATATCCATTCGCACATGGACGAGGACACGCTCGACCTGGCGCGGCTGGTGGCCTGTCCGGACCAGGTACCCGATCCGGAAGGCCGCCTGATACCGGCGTGCGCGTACAATCTTTTTTACCGGCAAAAAGACCCGCGCTTCTGGTGCGCATGAGAAGAAACCCCAAATCCCGATGACCAAATCCCAAGCAATCAACTACGAAGCATGAAGACACCATCACCACAATCCGAAGGACGGGAAATGTTTCGGCAGTTCCTCACCGGCAAGATGACGGAACGCGTCTTTTCCTGGCCGACCTGTCATCCTTCTTCGCGGCCAATCGGGTTCTGTCCTTGCGACCGGGCGTTGCCAGTGAAGCTTTGGTTTTATTGCAAAGCGACGCTGCTGCTGACGGCACTAAAACTCCCGTTCAACTCACCCAAGGTCACCTTGCTGCGCTGGCTCGGCGCCCGCGTGGGGTGCAATGTCTTTTTTTCCACCGATGTGTGGATTGATCCAGCGTTTCCTGAATTGCTGACCATCGAAGACGACGTGATGGTGGGTGTTGGCGCCAAGATCGCGTTGCATGAATTTGGACCCGGTCATTTCAGCGCGGGACGGGTCGTCATCCGCAAAGGAGCGGTCATCGGCGGATTTGCGCTGATTGGTCCAGGCGTGGAGATCGGAGAAGGGGCAGTTGTTGCTGCCGGCGCGGTAATCAGGCGCGACGTGCCGGCAGGAAAAGCAGCCATCGGCAACCCGGCGCGGGTTGTGCCTCTCATAAGCCCCGGCACTGCGGAGCCAAAACCTTATGAGTGAGTATCTGACCACCACCCAATCCACCTGCCGGACCTGCCGACGGCTGGTCCCGGCGCAGATTTTCGTGGAGAACGGCAGTGTCTGGATGCAAAAGGAATGTACCGAGCATGGCCGGCAAAGGGCGCGGATCTATGGCGACGCGCAATCGTATTTGAAGCTGGGACATTTTCACCGCAAAGCGTCCATGCCGCTGGCGTTCGCGACGAAGGCACTGGGTTGTCCGGATTCCTGCGGCATCTGTCCGGAGCACGAGCAGCATGTCTGTCTGCCGATTCTCGAAATCACCGACCACTGCAACTGGGATTGTCCCATCTGCCTCATTACCAATCCCGGCCGTCACCACTGGACTCGCGAGGAAGTCGCGCGTGTTCTGGATGGACTCATCCAGTCCGAAGGTCAGATTGACGTGCTCAACCTTTCCGGCGGCGAGCCGACGTTGAACCCTAATTTCCGCGAGATCGTCGAAGAATGCGTCTCGCGGAAGGAAATCCTTCGCGTGAGCGTCTCCACCAACGGCTCGGTGTTGGTCTGCGACCCGGAGCTGCTCCGGTTTCTGGCGGAGCACCGTGTAATTGTTTCGCTCCAGTTCGACGGCCTGAGCGATGATATCTACCAAACTCTGCGCGGGCGGCCGTTGCTCGATGAGAAACGGCGACTCATTGATTTGTGCGGCGAACTCGACTCGTCCATGTCGCTGACCGCCACCGTCGTCCGTGGAGTCAATGACAACCGTTTGGTGGAAATCGCCGACCTGCTGTTCCGGCACGATCACATCCTGAGCGTGATGTTCCAGCCCGTTGCCTACGCCGGCAGCGCCGCCAAAATCGGCCGGCCTGCTGAGGCAGTGACGATTCCCGATGTGATCGCGGCGTTGAAAGGCGCCGGCCAAGGCACGGTTTCGGCTGATGATTTCTCGCCGTTGCCGTGCAGCCACCCTGCCTGTTTCTCGCTCGCCTTTTATTTGAAATTGGAGGATAAGCGCTACAGACCAATCAAACAAATGGTCAATGCGGAACGATATCTGGATCTTATTCAGAACCGCGCCATCTTCGGCACGGACGCGGAGAGCTTTCAGTGCGTAACAGACGCCGTGTATGAACTTTGGTCCGGCCCGGCAGCGTTGTTGCCGGATTCTCGGAAGGCGCTTGACGCCATCCGGAAATTGCTGGCCTCGGCAACCGCCGACGGCGGCTATGCTCCAGGCAAGGCCATCGGTGTTGCGGAACGGGCGGTGAAATCCATTTTCATCCATCAGTTCATGGATCCGGAAACCTTCGATCTGTCACGTGCCCGGAAGTGCTGCCAAGTTTATCCCCAACCCGACGGCCGGCTGATACCGGTCTGTGTCCACAACTGCCTGAAACGAAACTCATCGTAAGCCAGAAAACGCGAGGCGTCGTTCTCCGGGATTCAGGAAATTGGCTTGCACAAGATCGGCGCTCCGATTCGATCAATTTTCCAAGCCCTTTAATTGTCTTGCTTTTATTGTATCGGGTGAGATTTTTTCTCAAACAGTCCGCATACTCGCCATGAAAAAACTTTGTGATCTCTATGTCGCCAAAGCGGGACTCATTGGGGCGCTGTATTGTATCGTTCCCACCTTGATCGGTTTTGCCGTCCTGTTTTGTGTACATCCGTTCCGGGAGGTTTACCTTTATCGCCTGGCCATTGCGATCCTCGTCGGCGGACCTGTGGCCGCGTATCTGAACCGCTTTGGCCTTTCGCTCTGGCTGATCAAACACGCCTCGCCCAAGGGCCCGGCCACCACTCTGGATGGAGTCTTGATCGGATCGTTTTTGGGGATGGGCATGGCAGTCATTCCCGCGTTCATCCATTGCATCGCTTCCAGCAACCTGAACCAGACCAAGACGGTCATCATCGGCATCTGGTTGTTGGGCGCCGGCGGCGGCGCGATCATCGGTGGCATTCTTGGCTTGGTCGGAGGAAAACATCTGGACCGCCCATCCGGCACCTGATTTCACCAGTGATCTTCTGGGTCCGAAACGTCTATCTCGATCACAATGCCACCACTCCAGTGGCAAAAGAGGTTCGCCGTGCCATCAACCGTGCCCTGAGAAAGACAAACGGCAATGCCTCGTCACTCCATACACAGGGAAGGGCCGCGCGCGGGCTCGTGGAGCAGACACGGCGTTCGGTGGCCGCGCTGCTGGGCTGCCGGCCAGAACGGGTGATTTTCGTCTCAGGCGGCACGGAGGGAAATAATGCCGTCATCAAGGGCATTTTCAGCCACGCTGGCAAAGGGCACATCATCACTTCGAAGATCGAGCACGAATCGGTGCTGGGCGCCTGCCAGCAGGTGCAGGCGATGGGCGGCAGGGTCACGTATCTTCCGGCCGGACGCGACGGGCGCATTCGTCCAGAGGAGGTCCGCACCGCCCTTTGCCCCGACACGATCCTGATCTCGATCATGCACGCCAACAACGAGACCGGCGTAATCCAGCCGATCAAGGAGATCAGCGCCATCGCCCGCGAAGCCGCCATTCCATTGCACACCGATGCCGTGCAAACCTTCGGCAAGATTTGCACGAATGTTGACGAACTGGGCTGCGAGTTCCTGACGCTGACCGCGCACAAGATTTGCGGTCCCAAGGGAGCGGGCGCGATCTACTGGCGGGGCGGCGCCAAATGGAATCCCCTCGTCTATGGCGGTGATCAGGAGCAGAAACTGCGCGCCGGTACCGAGGGCATACCTCAGCTCGCAGGCTTGGGGAAGGCGGCTGAGCTCGCGGCGGCCACGATGGAGCACGAATTCGACCGGCTGGGCGGTTTGCGGGCTCAATTCGTGGAGGGTCTCCGGAAACTCAAGCCGGACGTACAAATCAACGAGGCCCCGTCGGAACATCAACTTCCCGGATCCGTCAATGCGACCTTTCCCGGCGTCGAAGGCATTCGCCTGCTCGCGGGGCTGGACTGTTACAAGGTCAGCGTATCCATTGGCTCGGCCTGCACCGCGGACCGCATCGAGCCCTCGCACGTCCTGTTGGGCATGGGCGTCAGCGAGGCCGACGCCCTCTCGACCATCCGCTTCAGCATGGGACGCACGACCACGGCCGCTGACATCCGTTACGTGCTTGCCGTGCTGCGTAAAGTCCTCAAGGGCGACCCGCCCGGCCTTGGCTACATTGATCCCCAGCACATGACGCCGGAGCGGATCAAGTCGAAGGGTACGTTCTTGATTGACCTGCGCTGGCCTCATGAGCGGATGCTTTCTCCCACAATTCCCGGCGCCCGGGAGTGGACGTGGATTTATTTTGAGCGCTACTTCAAGCAGATCCCCTGGGACAAGGAAGTGATCCTGATGTGCACCACGGGAATCTTCTCCTACGCGGCGGGCTACCGGCTGGCCAAAGCCGGCCATCCAAAAGTGCGCGTGGTTTACGGCGGCTACGCAGCGTGGCAGAACCTGCATGACATCCGCGCCTTCGGAAAACAGGAGAATACGAACATCGGATGAATCCGCATCGGGCTCTTTCCATTTTGCTCGTGCATCCGTCCTGGCGGGGGCTGGGGAACCGGAAGAAGGTCAAGGTTTCGGAACGGAAGATCCATCCTTTGACGCTGGGGGTGATCGCCGCCATCATCCGCCGGCATGACTCGCGCCATCGCGTGCGGATTGTGAACCAAGCTCACGAGGCCATTCCTTGGGATGAACCCTGCGACCTGGTGGGCATCACGGTCAACACCTACACGGCTCCCATCGCGGGAGAGATCGCCGCGCGGTTCAGGCAGCGAGGCGTTCCGGTGATCATGGGTGGTCCGCACGCCACGCTGGCGCCCGATGAGTGTCTGCCCTGCGCCGATGCGGTCGTAACCGGCGAGGCGGAGGAGGCGTTGCCGGAACTGCTGGATGATTTTCTCGCCGGAAAAATGAAGCCGCTTTACCACGCCCCGACGATCCGGAATCCGGGCCTGATCCCGGCGGCTGATCGCTCCCTGTTCAACATGCCGCGGGGCAGCACGGCTTTCGTGCAGGCGACGCGTGGCTGCGGCAACGCATGCCGTTTCTGCTACCTAGGCTCGGTGAGCTGGGGACCCTTCCGGGCGCGCCCGGTGCGGCATGTGCTAGACGAGCTGGCCGCGATGCGCGAGCGGATCATTCTGTTCGTGGACGACAACATGTTCACGGACCGGGACTATGGTCTGGAACTGTTCGCCGGGATGCGGCGGCTGGGCAAACACTGGTGGGCACAGGCTCCGACGACGCTGGCCGCCAATGGCGAGCTGCTCCAGGCCGCGGCTGATTCTGGGTGCTTTTCGCTCAGCTACGGATTTCAGACCGTCAAACGTGCATCCATCGCCTGCGACCACATCACACACAACCGCGTCGAGGATTACGTTCAGGTCGTGCGCGAATCGCAAAAACATGGCATCCTCGTTGATGGCACATTCATTTTCGGTTTCGATGGCGATGACGAATCCGTCTTTGATGAAACGGCGGACATGATTCTGCGGATGAACCTGGACACGTACACCATTTACTATCGCACCGTGTATCCAGGCACGCCTGCTTTCGAGCAGTTGAGGCTAAAGGGACGGCTGCTGGCCACGGATTACGCGAAATACGACTGGGATCATCCGGTCGTGCAACCCTTGAACATGACCGCTGAACAACTTGAGCGCGGCATGACCCGGGTTTACGCGACGCTTGATCACGCCTATTGGGGGCGCTTCGCCAGAACCATGCTGGGCGGCGCGCGGCTTCTCCTGCGGTCGCCCGCCCTTGCGGGCTTTCTGCTTTCAGCCGGTCTTCCGAGACGCTACGTTGTGCGGTATTGAAAGGAACAGTTGATGCAGCGAGCATGGTTCGCCGGATTTGCGGTCGTTTTTGTCCTGAGGTTGCTGGCCGAGGCGCGGGTCAAGCCGCGTGACACCGAGTCCCGTCCCTTGCAGCGCGGCAAGGTCTCGCTGCAATTGCTATCACTCCCCTTCCTGGTTTCGGCGTTTGCGACCGGCTTACTGCTCTGGCGGGATGGCGGCAGCAATCCGGTTTTTTACGGGGCGGGCCTGATTCTCTTTGCCGTGGGATTCGCAGGCCGGGCGTCCGCGCTGCGAAAACTGGGGCGAAGTTACAGTCTTTACATTGACCCGGCGCCTACCGAGGCATTGCGGACAGTGGGCATCTACGGCCGCATTCGCCATCCGGTTTATGCCTTCTATTTGCTGGAAACCCTTTCCCTGTCCATCATCCGGCCCAACATAGTTTCTTTAGTTTCACTCGTGCTGGTCGCGTTGGCCACGGCCTGGAGAATTCACGAGGAAGAATGTGCGCTTTTGGATCGCTATGGCGAGGAGTACCGGGAATACATGAAACGGACCAATCGCCTGTTGCCATGGATCTACTAATCAGTTCGGACCTTATTCTTCCAACAATCACACCGCCCAGTCACCTTCAGAAATGATACTCGGGGTTCTTCGGATCGAAGTCCTTGTCGCTCAAGCCGGGATTGAGGCTCAGGTGTTCGTAGCCATAGCACTCGACGAGCTGGTCCTCCCAATCGAAGATCTGGGTCTTGATCGGCAGCTTGGTTTCGACATCCAAGTCCACAATGCACCGGTAACAGTAATAACCCTTCGAGGGATCTTTCGGTAAAATACCTTCAATCTCCCGGGTTTTCCGCCCATAAACCGTTTGCTCGCCGTGGTCTTTGGAAGTGAGCTCGCCTGAACGCAGGCCACGTCGAAGATCCGAGCCGATTTTTTTTACCAGGTTCTCCAGCCCGGCTTCTGTGATGGAATGGCGGGAATTCCTCATCGCCAATCCGCCTGTCGGATTCAGGTTGACGGAAAACAGTCCGATGAGGCCTGTGCCATGAGCTCGGACCTTGTTGTGGTTGGCGCCTTCGACGTAGAGCGACTCCTGGCCCTTAAGCGGGTTGATCCACCGCATATAGATCTTGAAGGGCCGCTGGAATTTGAGAAACGTGATTACTTCCGGAAGCAGTTTGCCGTGGACGCGCTCAGTCCGGTGAAAAATCGCCGTGTAGTTGTCAAGCCTGGCCAGCGCATCCTCCGTTTCCTGGAGCCGCTTTTCTAGGTCGGTGCGGTCCTGGGCGCGTGCGTTGTTTTGAACAAACAGAACGGAAAGCAAGGCGAGCAAGACCAAAAAAACTCCTGCCGCGCGGGTGAGGGAGGATTGGCTTTTGCTCACACTCATCGTGGCCCTATGCTGCCAAACAGGGAGTGGAAGGCCAAGCGGCAAGTTCGCCGTTTTTTGCTTCTGCCTGATTCGGACCGATTTTCGCTTGCGGGGGGACAGTTTCGTCGAAACAGCGGCATGGATGTGCACACAGTGCGGTGCCATCACCGGGTTTGGAGGCACCGTCAAACTTGCCAAGCAGCGCATCCAAGTACAGCCGAAGGAAGCAGGAGAAACCACCATTCTTTTGGAAGCTTTGGAAGAAGCAAAATCTTAAATTTCACAATGCAGACGGAATCGAGAGAGTGGCCCTCAAGCTTTGACCGCTGCCGCCTCGATGGCACCCGGACCTTTTTCTTTGGAACAAACTCCCTTGACACGTCAATTCCCGCGTTACGGAGGCAAACGGGAAAATGCCCTAAAGACAAAAGGCTGGGAATTTTGAATTATTCCCACCGGTCATTTTGAATTTTGTTTGAGGTTGTGAATGGCCCGCCTGGCGGCAAAAGCCGCCTGCAATGATTTTGCGGACTCAGCATCCAATTGTTTTTTGTGGTCGCTGTCTCTAAACCCCATTTCAATATAATCGTAGCTTAAACGTTCGGCGTGAATCTTGTCTTCATGGTTTCTAAAAAAAGCATCCAGGTTTTCCTGTAGTGCCGCATCATTGGTAAATCCCAGGCTTTGCATTTCCACCGCCAGGACTCCAATTTCTGTTTTCGCACAACTGGCGAGCTGCAGCAACAACTCTTCCTGCGTGTCCCTTTGCGCTTTGGTTTCATCCGTATAGCCTGACGGTTGATCCAAGACCCTTTTCAAACGCGCGTCAATTTTGTCCAGGTCGTCGTTTATCATGCGCATTTTCTTCACCGCAACCTGCTGTTGTGCTTCGAGTTTGATTTGCGCCTCAAATTGTTTCTGCGCCTCTTCTTCCTTCTGCGCTTTGAGGGACTTTTGTCCGTCCACTTGTTGCTGGGCTTTAAGTTCCTGGATGATCCGGTCTTTTTCCTGTCCGTTTGAGAACAGGAGGATGACCACGCACACCAGCGCGAGAGTAATCAGAAGATTCAACACCAAAATAAAGATATGGCTGGGTTTCATGGATTTCCGAATCGCTTTGGGAAAAAACAGCTTTCTAAAATCGGAGTAAAGACAAAAGTGCCTTATGATTGCTTTTTCACGGAAAACGAGCCAAAATGTGCAAAATCAGGCCCGGCGGGAACACCCCTTCGGAAAACGACAGAATCCCGTCAACCCATTGCCAACCTTGGCGACTGTCTCTAAAGGGGAACAGCCTGCCGAGTCGCCGCCGTCGCGCCGCAAAGGCGGAAGCTCTCGGTGAAGCAGCGAAGCTAAGAGCGAAGGCTGGCCTGCCAACCGTAGCTCGCGCAGCGAGCGAAGGTTGGTGCCCACGACAGGACTTGAACCTGTACGGTGTTACCCACTAGAACCTGAATCTAGCGCGTCTGCCAATTCCGCCACGTGGGCCCAATGATTCGACGGCCATTTTAATACGCGTCCAGCAGCCTCCGGGCAAGTTAATTTGGCGCCAACCAGAAGAAACGATCAGCCCAAACTCCGAAGTTGAATTTCTGCATTGGCGGAGTGCGGCCGTCCCCGGCCGCAGCAAAGCGGGATGGGGGCGGTTGGAAATTGTTCCGCGACTTGAATAAAGCCAGTTGCTGCGCCCGAGGACGGGCGCACTCCGACATGCCTTGTCCTCCAGCCGCCACCGGCAACTTCGGAGTTCGGTTTCAGTCGAGATCGGGTTTGACGCTTTCCAACTCCAGCTTGAGCGCGTGCAGCGCCAGATTGATGTCGTAGATGAACGCGGGAAGTGACGCGAACAGCGAACTCATGCAGACGATGAAAATAAGACTGGCGGACAGTCAGGCTTACAACGAGTAAAGACCGCAAACTCTGGTCGTGATGAGTGAGAAAGTAGCGCTCGAAGTGCAGTCCATAAACTCACCCAACTTGGCTTTGAGTTACGAGTGGTCACTACACCTTCACCCACTTGCCCTTTTGGGAGGATTCCTCGACGGCGTCGAGCACGCGTTGGTTTTTCAGGCCGTCCTCAAACGTCGGCGGCACCGGTTTCCCTTCGGCGCAGGCGTTCACAAAATCGGCAACCACATGAATGAACGTGTGTTCGTAGCCGATGCCGTGTCCCGGCGGCCACCAATGGCCGACATACGGTTGCACGCCATCGCGCTCGGTCACGAGAATGTCGCGAAAACCCCGCCGGTCCTTCGGGTCGTCGCCATTGTAAAATTTCAGCCGGTTCATGTCCTCAAAATCAAAATAGATCGAGCCTTTGCTCCCGTTGATTTCGATGGCGATATGGTTCTTGCGGCCGAGCGCGTAGCGCGTGGCTTCCACGTTCGCCAGCACGCCATTTTCCATCCGCCCCATGAACATTGCGGAGTCCGGCACGGTGACCTTGCCCATCCGCCGCGCGCCCTTGGCCAGCGCATCCGCCAGCGGCCGTTCCGGTATGAACGTGTTCAGCAAACCGCAGACCTGCTCGAATTCGCCGACGAGGTAGCGTCCCAAATCAATGACGTGCGAATTGATGTCGCTGTGCACCCCGGCGCCGCTGGTCTCCTTTTGCAGCCGCCAGTCCAGCGGAAATTCCGGATCCGCCAGCCGGTCCTGCGCGTAACGTGCGTGAAAATGAAAAATCCGGCCCAGCGCACCTTCGCCAATCATCCGCTTCGCCAGCGCGATGGCCGGAATGCGCCGGTAATTGTGGCAAACCATGTGGACGACCTTTGCCTTGTGCGCGGCGGCGAACATCGCCTCGGCCTGCTTGACGTTCAACGCGAGCGGCTTTTCGCACAAGACGTGCTTGCCGTTTTTCACTGCGGCAATCGCCATTTCCGCGTGAAAATTCGTCGGCGTCACGATGTCCACGATGTCAATCAGCGGCGACTCGACGATTTCATGCCAGTCCGTCGCGGCTTTTTGCCAGCCGAGCTGCGCGCGTGCCGCCTGCACTCCGGCGGCGTGGCGTCCGCAAATCGTATGCATCTCGACGTTGGCCTTGAGGTTGAAGAAACGGGGTGCCTGCCGCCATGCATTGGAGTGCGCCCTGCCCATGAAGCGGTAGCCGATCAGCCCGACGCGCAAAGTTTTTGCCATGCAAACTTGGGGTTGAACTGGATACGCCTGCCTTTATAGTGAGCCGCGTTGACCAAGTCAACGGCAACCCGCACAAAATGCCAAATATGACCTTTACCACCGCTGAAATTGCAAAACACCTTGATGGTGAAGTGGTTGGCGATGCCGCAGCAACGCTCAAAGGCTTTGCTCCCGCCGACCACGCCAAGCCGGGCGACCTCACGTTCGCCGAAAATGAGGACTATTTCGTCCGCGCCGAACAAAGCGCGGCGACCGCCATCATTGCGGACAAGCGCTTCAAATCCGCGAAGAAAATCCTGATCCGCGTGCCCAACGCTCGCATCGCGTTCGCCAAGGCCATGGCGCTGTTCTTTCCCGAACGAACCTACGCCGCCGGAATTCATCCCACGGCGGTCATTGCGGCGAGCGCAAAAGTGGACGCCAGCGCGCACATTGGGCCGCATTGTGTCGTCGGCGAGCGCGTGAAAATCGGTGCGCGGTCGGTCCTGCAAGCCGGCAACTTCGTCGGCGACGATTCGAAGCTCGGCAAGGAGGTGAACCTGTTTCCGAACGTGACGGTTTATCCGCACACGGAAATCGGCCAGCGCGTCCGCATTCACGCCGGCACGGTGATTGGTTCGGACGGTTTCGGTTACGTGCAGGACGGCGGCATTCACCGCAAGGTGCCGCAGATTGGCAACGTCATCGTCGGCGACGACGTGGAGATTGGTGCGAACGTGACGATTGACCGCGGCGCGCTGGGCCCGACAATCATCGGCAAAGGCACGAAGATTGATAACCTCGTGCAAATTGCCCACAACGTCGAAATTGGCGAAGGCTCCCTGATTATCTCGCAGGTGGGCATCTCCGGCAGTTGCAAGTTCGGCAAGTATGTCATCCTCGCCGGACAGGCCGGTTTCGCCGGACATTTGAAGATCGGTGATCGTGTCACCGTCTCGGCGCAATCGGGCGTGATGACCGACATTCCGGACGGCGAAAAGTGGCTGGGCACGCCGGCGCAACCGGACAAGCAGGCCAAACGCCAGATGATAGCCATCCAGCGCCTGCCGGAGCTGCTCAAGCGCGTGGCGGAGTTGGAAAAGCAGGCTGGCAAGAAATCGAAAGCGTAATCTGGTCGCAGAGCTACCCGTGACAGTAGCCGGGGCTTTCAAGCCTCGGATTCATGTTTCCGATTTGTCTCCGTCGCGGAGCGACGGTTGAGGCAAACTGCGCGCCCGCCACAGGAAAAAAATCGCCGGGTAAACCAGCAATTCCATGAGCGTCGAGGTCACGACGCCGCCCACCATCGGCGTGGCGATGCGTTTCATCACGTCCGCGCCGGTGCCATGACTCCATAAAATCGGCGCGAGCCCGGCGATGATGACGCACGCGGTCATGGCCTTGGGGCGCACGCGCTTCACCGCGCCGTGATAAATCGCGTCACGCAGGTCGGTGACGTTCCGCATTTTGCCGTCTTTGATCCATTGGGCGTAAGCAATGTCGAGATAGAGGAGCATCACCACGCCGGTTTCCGCGTCGAGACCGGCCAGCGCGATGATGCCGACCCAAACGGCAACGCTCAGGTTGTAGTGGAGAAAAGCCAGGATGCCAATCGCTCCCACGAGTGAGAACGGCACGGCGAGCATGACGATGGCGGTTTTGACGGCCGAACGCGTGTTCAGATAAATGATAAGTATGATGAGCAGGAGGGTGAGCGGCACGACGATCATCAGGCGTTGTTGGGCACGCAACATATACTCGTACTGGCCGCTCCAGAAGATGTTGTAACCGTTGGGCAGCTTGATAGTGCCCTTGGCAACGGCCTCGTTGACGGCGCGCATGGCCATCTGGACGTACGTGCCAATGTCAATGCCCTTCACGTCCACATAAATCCAGGCGTTCGGCACCGCGCCTTCGCTCTTGATGCCCATCGGGGCGTGAACCGTTTCGATTTTTGCCAACTGGCCAAGCGGCACTTGTGCGCCGGTCGGAGTCGGAATCACAATATTGCGCAGGGCGTCGAGGTTTTCGCGAAAGTCACGGCTGTAACGCAGGTTCACGGCGTAACGCTCCAAACCTTCGACCGTGGTGGTCAATGGCATCCCGCCCAAGGCAACTTCCAGCACGTCTTGCACGTCACCCACCGTAAGGCCGTAACGGGCGATGGCGTCGCGATCGATGGTGAACTGTACGTAATTGCCGCCCATGGTGCGCTCGGCAAATGCGCTCAACGTGCCGGGCACGCCTTTGACCACAGCTTCGACCTCGGAGGCCACCCGCTCCAGTTCGGCCAGATCCGGCCCGGCAATCTTGATACCGACGGGTGTTTTGATGCCGGTGGCGAGCATGTCAATGCGCGTCTTGATGGGCATGGTCCAGGCGTTGTTGAGGCCGGGAATTTGCACGGCGGCGTTCATCGCGTCCGTCAATTCATCCGGCGTGCGGCGGCGATGCGCGATGACGCGGCCGTTGTCGTTTTTGATGTCCACCGCCGGCCATTCTTCTTCGGGCTTCAGCATGATGGTCGTTTCCACCATGTCGAACGGCGCCGGGTCGGTCGCGGTTTCGGCACGGCCAATCTTGCCGAAGACATGATGCACTTCGGGAAATTGGCGGATGATTTTGTCCGTGACCTGAAGCACCTCGCGCGCCTTGGTGGGCGAGATGCCGGGGAAGGTGGTCGGCATGTAGAGCAAGTCGCCTTCATAGAGCGGCGGCATGTACTCCGAGCCGATGTTCTGGTAAGGAAACACTTTCCCGACCTTGAACGCCCATTCCTTGGCTTTGCCGTCGGGCAGCAGCCGCGCCGCAAGTTTGTTCCACGGAAAGAAAACCCAGACCACAATCAACGCGGCGGTGATGATGACCCTCCAGCGCCATTTGATGACGAAATCAATTACCGGATTATACAGCCAGACGAGAAAGCGATTGATGGGATTCTTTTCCTCCTTCGGAATTTTGCCGCGGATGAAGAAACCCATGAGAATCGGCGCCAGCGTGATGGAGAGCAGCGCTGCCGCGCCCATCGAATAGGTCTTCGTGAATGCCAGCGGTTTGAAGAGACGGCCCTCCTGTGCCTGGAGCGTGAACACGGGAATGAACGACACGGTGATGACCAACAGCGAGTAAAACAGCGTCGGGCCAACCTCGATCGCGGCATCGCGGATGATGTCCCAATGCGGCTTTTTCCCCTGGTCGCGCTCCATGTGTTTATGGGCGTTCTCAATCATGATGATAACGGCGTCCACCATCGCACCGATGGCGATGGCGATGCCGCCCAGCGACATGATGTTGGAACTGATGCCCTGGCCGAACATGACGAGAAACGACATCAGCACCGCAATGGGCAGGATGAGGATGGCGACTAACGCACTGCGCAGGTGCATGAGGAAGGCGATACAGACCAGCGCCACCACGATGCTTTCCTCGAGAAGCTTTTCCTCAAGCGTTTTGACGGCGCGATCAATCAGTGCGCTGCGGTCGTAGGCAATGGTGTACTTTACGTCCGGCGGCAAACCCTTCATCGCCACATCGAGTTTTTTCTTCACGTCGAGGATCACCTGCCGCGCATTCGCGCCGTAACGGACGATGACGATGCCGCCGACGGTTTCGCCTTCGCCGTTCAACTCGGCGATACCCCGCCGCATGTCCGGGCCGAGTTCCACGTTGGCGACCTGCCCGAGCAGAATGGGAACGCCCTTCTCGCCCACACCCACAGCGACTTTCCGCAGATCCTCCAGATTTTGGATGTAGCCGCGCACGCGGAGGATGAATTCCTTTTCCGATAGTTCGATGGAACGCCCGCCCACTTCGCCGTTGCTGCGCTTGATCGCCATCGCCACTTCGGAAATCGAAAGGTTGTAGGCACGCAATTTCGTAGGGTCCACGGTCACCTGGTACTGCTTTACGAAACCACCGATGGAGGCGACTTCCGATACGCCTTCAACCGAAGCCAATTGGTAGCGCAGATACCAATCCTGCATGGAGCGCAGTTCGGCGAGGTCGCGATTGGTCGAGTTGATGGCATACATGAAGGCCCACCCCACGCCGGTCGCGTCCGGGCCGAGTGACGGCGTTACGCCCTGAGGCAACCGCCCGCTCAAACCGCTGAGGTATTCGAGCACGCGACTGCGCGCCCAGTAAGGATCGGTGCCGTCCTCGAAGATGACATACACGAACGAGAACCCGTAAAACGAGTAGCCGCGCACGACCTTGGCCTTGGGCACGGACAGCATCTTGGTCGTGATGGGATACGTGACCTGGTCCTGGACGATCTGCGGCGCTTGACCGGGCCATTCCGTGTAGATGATAACTTGCACGTCAGACTGGTCAGGAATCGCATCCAGCGGGATGTTCCGCACGGCGTAACCGCCGCCGAGTACCGCCGCCGCCGTCACCAGCAGCACGATGAACTTGTTCTTCAGCGAAAAATCAATGATGCGTTGGAGCATGAGATTCTCCGGTTATTTCCCAGGCGCGCTCATGACGGGAATGAGCGTCATGCCGCATTTGGGACACTTGCCGGGCTTGTCCGAATGCACGTCACTGTGCTCCGGCATCGGACAGGTGTAGTAAAGGATCTTGCCGCCCGGCTGGATTTTTTCGAGCAGGCTTTTGGTCACCGGCACCAGTGCCATGCTGCAAATCGGGCATTTGCCGGGATGATCGTACTCAATCGAAACATGCTCCGGCATCGGGCAGACCCAGACCGTTACGTCCGCATTGGTCCCGACTGGCACAGCGCTGCTGGTTTCGCTGGTGCCCGGCACAGTGGCCGCCGATGGTGACTCGCCGGGATTCGACATTTTCTGGATTGCTTCGCGCAACTGGCTTTCCGAATCGAGCATGAACTGGCCGGAAGTCACAATCCGCTCGCCTTCGCTCAACCCGCCGAGCACCTGGTCCATGTCATCCTGCGCCTGCAATCCGAGCGCGATAGTGCGCGCCTCGAATTTCCCACCGGGCAACGCGACGAAGACGGTGTTTTTCTCGCCGCTGCGCAGCACCGCCGAGTCCGGCACCAGCAGGGCCGACGGCGCAATGTCCGCCACCAGTTCCACCGTCGCGAACATTCCCGGCTTGAGAAAGTAGCCGGGATTGTGGAACTCCATGCGCACCCGCGCCGTGCGCGTCTTTTCATCTACCGTCGGATAAACATAGGTGACCCGTCCGCGAAACTTGCGGTCGGGCAGATACGACAGCGTCATCGTGGCCTCCTGGCCGAGCTGGACGGCAGGCAGGTCCTGTTCGTAAATCTGGGCATAGACCCACACGACACCGATATCCACCAGCCGGTAAAGCTTCATGCCCGCCTCCACCATCTGGCCCGCGACGACGTTTTTTTCGACGACAAAACCGCTGATGGGCGCAGTGATCGTCAGTGTCTTCTTCGCCGTGCGCGTTTTTTCCAGTTCGGTAATTTGCGCGTCGGAGATATCGTAAAATTTCAGCTTGGTCCGGGCGCTTTCGAGCAAGGCACGATCTTCAGTGGAAGGCGAACCCGATTCTCCCGCCAGCGCCGCGAGATATTCCGTCTGCGCGCTGTACAGTTCCGGCGAATAAATCTCAAACAGCGGGTTCCCCGGATTCACCAGCGCGCCGGTGGCGTCCACGTACAGTTTTTCAATCCAGCCCTTGTACTTCGTGGTCACGTCCGCCAGCGCGGTCTCGTCATAGTCCACGTTGGCTACCGTGCGGATCATGCGGCGCAACGGCCCGCGCGTGACCTCGGCGGTGCGGATGTTCATTGTCTGGATCGTCGCTGGATCAATGGCAATGGTCTGTGATTCGTTTGCCGCGTTTTCATAAACCGGCACCATGTCCATGCCCATGCTGTCCTTGCCCGGCTGCGGGCTGGTTTCGCCGGGGTTCATCGTGGATTTGTAGTAGGCGATTTTTCGTTCGGCCGGGGCGCCGGTCCCGGCCTGCTTTCGGATGGGCGTGAGTTTCATGCCGCAAATCGGGCAGTTGCCGGGATGGTCCTGGATGATCTGCGGGTGCATGCCGCAGGTGTAAAGCGTCTTGGCTTCGGAAGCGCCGGCCTTTTCGTGACCGGAGTTTTTGCCGCACGAAATCGCTCCAATGGCGATCACTGCCAACAAAGCGACTAAGAGAATGAATTTGATTTTCTTCATGGCGAGGGATGGGTTGAATTCGTTTTGGCGGCGTCCGCAGGCAACAGCGGCGCGTTGGCCGGCGGCACACCGGCGATGAGCAGCGACAATTCGGACAGCGTGAGTTCGCGCTGGGTGCGCGCATCAATTTCCGATAACCGGAATTCCAACAGGGAACGTTCGGCATCAATCAAATTGAAGAAATCCGTTTTGCCGGAGAGATATCCCGAACGCGCGATTTCCAGGGACCGTTGCGCCTTGGGAATCAACTGTTCCCGCAGCAGGTCAAGGTTGCGGTTGACTTCGCGGTAGGCATAGCTTTTTTCCGCAAATTCCACGGTCAGGTTGATTTGTCCGGCAGTGAGCCGCGCCTGAGCCGCGCGTTTGCCGGCCTGGGCGGCGGCGATCTCGGCGGCGACCTTGTCGCGCCAGACGGGCAGCGTGACCGTCGCCTGCGGCCAGTACAACCAGGGCGTGGCCTTCACATCCACCGAGGAACCAACGGTTACATCCGGCAACTTTGATTTGCGAGCCAGGTCCAGCGACGCCTGCGCCTGGCGCACCTCGGCTTCCATTGCCTTGAGTTGCGGATTGCGCGCGAAGGCGGTGTCGAGGATTTGTTCCGGCGTCAAATCCAGCGTCGTGGCTTCAAAACGCGCCGGCAGGGGCGGGTCGGGTTGATCGTGCGTAAGCCCCAACGCGGCCTTGAACTGTGCGAGCAACGAATGGCGCGAATCTTCGAGGTTGACGATCTCCGTTTTCAACCGGTCGGCCTCGATCTGGGCGCGATACACATCTTGCAACGTCGCTTGGCCGGTTTCGTTCTGGGCGCGGGCGATCCGCTCCAATTCGGACAGCAACTGGAGCATTTCCCGGTCAACGGCGATTTTTTTGTCGAGAAACCAGAGCTGGTAATAACTTTGTTTGACATCGTAGGCGGCCTGAAGCACCGCGCTCTCAAAGGCAAAATATTTGGCCTGGCTTTCCGCCGTGGCCGCCCTGACTTGCGCCCGCAACTTGCCCAGCCAGGGAATTTGCGCCATCAACCCGGGCATCACTGACGTGATGACGTCCTGGATGTACATCTGAAACGTGAACTGCAGGTCGGGCAGTGAGCGGGACACGGTGATGTTTTCGACCGAAGCCGCCCAATCGTAGTAAGCCGCCTCGATTTGCGGCTGATTGAGCATGGTGTAGGTGAGGAAATCGCCGAGGGACGAATTGGTTGTGAGGTTGGGTAACGCCGGGCGTTGGTCATTGGGCCGGTAGGCGGCCTTCACCGCACCCGCCTCGTGGCGGGCTTCGCGCTCGCCATGCGTGGTGAAGCCCTTACAGCTGGTCAGCGCCAGCAATGCCAGAGCAACGACAATGAGTGATCTTTGATTAATCATGGTGCCAGGGACGGCCTGCCGGGCTGTCTGCGGATGCACCCCGGCAACCGGTGCCGGGGCAAGGCACGCAAATCATTTTTTGGCCGTGTCGGCGGCGCGGATTATTTTCAGATATTTGGCCGGGTCCTTGTCGAAATCCTTTTTGCAGCCTGAGCAGCACAATTTGACCTCCTGGCCCTGATAGACAAAGACGTACGGTTTGCCCATCTCGCCGAGCTTTTCGCCGGACACGGGGCAGGTGGTCAGTTTGTCCGGTTTCACCGGAGCATTTGTTGAGGTATCGGCCCTGGCCGTGAACGTCAACGCGGTGACCGTCAGCGCGATGGTCGTGAGCATTTTCAATGTTTTCATAATAATATCGATTATAACGACATCTATTATACACCAGACTCCAAAAATTCCCTCAAATTTTTTCCAAAGGGGATAGGGTACCAGAACTGCTGGCAGCGGATTTCATTACAAGCGTGGTCTGATTTGCATGAAGACGGGCTGCAAGTGTCGCTTGTTCGTAAACGAAAAGGCGAACAAAGCCGCGCTTTGTCCGCCCTGATCGTTGACAGAGTGGTGGAGCTTATTTCTTCTCTTCTCCCATGCCTGGCGTCGGACCGCCACCCTTCTTCATCACGCAGCAGGTGACGTCCTCGCTGCCGCAGGCTTTGCAGGTGTGGACCAAAACGTCTTTGGCATGCTTACCCACGCCCTTGGTCACAAGCTTGGTCTCGCAACCCGAACAAAGGTGGATCGTCACGTTTTTCAACTCCTCCGGTTTGACGGCCTTGAAGGTCTTTTCAGTAACTTGCGTGTAAGTGTCCTTGCACTTGGGGCAGGTCATTACGATGGTGTCTCCGACATCGACCTTTTGGAGATCTTCCACCGTCTGCAATTTCATGAGCTTTTGAGCTCCTTTCTCCTGCGCCAGCGCCTGGCTAGGCAGCCAGGCCAGGGCGGTAATGGTCAACGCGGCAGCAAAACCCGCGAGGCATTTGTAGAATCGGTTCTTCTTCATCATGGTCTTTCTCCTTTTCGTTTGTTTGTTTAATTTCGGTTCACATCGCGGCGGCTAGGGCCGTTTCACCGTATGGTTACACCGGCGGAAACAGAATGGCAAGCGGCTTTCAAAAAACTTCCGCGGGATTTTCGCCACGCCGGGGTAAGCCAAATACAAGCAATCGGCGGCGCAATGAAGCGCCCCAAAAAAGAAAGAATAAACATGAAAACACGAAATTTCCTCACTACCATCGGCGCGGCTGCTCTGGCCGCGATAACCATCAACGCCAGCGCCTACGACATTGCACTCTCGCCGCGCGCTGCGGCCAACCAAATCAAGATCGTTCCCAGCGTCACGGCAGCCCAACCGGCCCAGCCAGCGACGGCGGACCAGGCCGCCCTGTCTCCGCGCGCCGCCGCCAGCCAGGTTGCGACCGTCACAGGCACGGAAACCGTGACCGTGAAATGCAGTGCCACCGGCAGTCCAAAATATCTTGCCACGGTGGGCAACGCCGCCCGCATGGCCTGCTGCAAACTTACCATTGCCGAATGCCCGACAATGAGCACCTGCGCCAGCGCGAAATAACCACACCATCAACCGGGTTGTCCCGGCGTGAAAAAACAGTAAACTATGGGCGGCGGGCAAAACCTCGCCGCCCTTGAACCGATGAACAAAGAAAATATTAATCCTGACCTGGGCTCCGCCGAGGCGAGCGATGCCAGACTCGGTGCGCTCCTGCGCAATTCGCGGGTCTCACCCACATTGCCCCCGCGTTTCCGGGAAGGTGTCTGGCGGCGCATCGAAGAAACTGCGGCCCCGGCCAAAGCCACCGGCGGCATCACCTGGCTGGATGCGCTCGCGGCGCTGGTGCTGCGTCCGCGACTGGCGGTGGCCACGGCCGCAGTGCTGATGGTGGCGGGCGCGTTGCTGGGCGTGCGCGATGGCAATCAAATGGCGCACCAGGATGCCCAGGCGCGTTATCTCGCGGTGGTTGCGCCCAATTCACTGCGTTGATGGCATGAACCGCTCGCTCGTCATCCTGCTGGGCGCGCTGGTTTTGGGCGTCGCGCTGTTCGGCAGTTCCTATTTCGCCGGCCAGCGCGCGTGCTGGATGACGCGTTCGGCGGATGACCTCGCCTGGTTGCGGAAGGAATTTCACCTGAGCGACGCCGAGATGGGGCGCATCCAGAAACTCCACGAAGGCTATCTGCCGAAATGCGCCGAGATGTGCGCCAAAATCGCCGCCAAAAAATCGGAGCTTGAAGCGGCATTGAACAATTCAACCAACGTCAATCTGGTCGCCCAACAAAAGCTGGCCGAGCTCGCCGCGCTCCGCGCCCAATGCCAGGCGCAAATGCTCCAGCATTTCACTGAAGTCAGCCGGACCATGCCGCCGGAGCAGGGCCGCCGTTATCTGGCCGAGATGCAACGTCTCACGCTTGGTTTTCACGAACAGACCGAACAATCCATGTCCGGATCCATGGGCCATGAGCATCACCACCACTGATGATGCCCGGGATCGGGCGGACATGGAGCGGTTGGCCGCCGGCCACGACGCGGCACTCAACGATTTGATGGAACGTCACGCCACGCCGATGTTCCATTTTCTCTGCCGGATGGTCGGCAACGAGGATGATGCGAATGACCTCGCGCAGGAAACGTTCGTCCGCGTCTTCCGCGCCCGCGCCAGTTTCCGGACCGGCGAAAAATTTTCCACCTGGCTTTTCACCATCGCCGCCAACTTGGCGCGGAACCATTTGCGCTGGCGTTCGCGGCATCCGAATGTCTCGCTGGAAACCGAAACCGGCGATTCGGAGCAAACCTTGGGCAGCACGTTAACGGCAAACAATCCGGCGCCGAACGAACAGGCGCTGGCCGACGAGCGCGCCCGGGCGGTGCGTGCCGCGGTCAGCAAATTGCCGGAGGATTTGCGCGAAGCGATTGTGCTGTGCGAATGGGAGGAATTCAGCGTGGCCGAGGCGGCGACGATTCTCGAATCCACCCCCAAAGCCGTCGAATCACGGCTCTATCGCGCGCGGCAGATTTTGCGGGAATGGTTGAAGCAGTGGCTGTAACGTGCTGAGATAACGGAACAATATTATCTTAACGCAAAGGAATTTAGCCACAGATGAAACACAGATAGGCACGGATGTTCTAACACAGACGCGAGATGTCACATCAGTGTCTTGGAGCGCGGGTCTGCGACCCGCAGATAGCGCCAGAGGCGTGGCATCGTTGTAGAACGTCGCCCGCAAAATGACAAAGCCCCGTCAGGGGCGGTATATTCAGACGATGCCGCTCCTGACGGAGCTGGAAAACCTTTTCGATGGGCTTCTACAAAGATGTCGCGCCGATGGCGCTGGGAATGAAAGCAACATGAATAACCCTAGCAAAGAGTCACAAAAAGTGTCTTGTGTAACGCGACAATGCTTCTTGTCGGCAAGCGTTATCATGGTGGCCGCCCCGGTCCATTCTTGAGGGAATTTGATGTATCCGCAGTACCACAACGTAGATGGATACGTGGCATCTCTGTAGAGTTAATTGGCCTCATCTCACAAATCGTGCCCTGAGACAGAGATGAACCCTTTTCTCCCCATTTGGCATGGAAGAAGTTTTCACGCCGTTGCCAGATTATCTTCCAGCATTTTCGAGCGCGCGGAATTTTCCGTTGCGGCGGGTTCCGGCGGGTTTTCCAGGACTTTGATCGGTTCGTAAAACGTGTTGCGCTGTACCGGCGTCCTTCCGGCTTCGCGGATGGCTTTGATCATTTCCGCCTCGGCCTGCAACTGCGGCGAGGTCGCGCCTGCCATGTGGAAGATGTGTTCCTCGATGATGGTGCCGTGCAAATCGTCCGCGCCGTAGCTCAACGCCACCTGCGCGAGCTTCAGGCCCATGCCCACCCAATACGCCGTGATGTGGTCGAAGTTGTCGAGGTAGATGCGGCTGACGGCGATGGTGCGCAAGGTGTCGAAACCGGTCGGCGGATTTTCCACGGGAATGTCGTTGTCATCCGGCTGATACGGCAGCGGCACGAAGCCGACGAACCCGCCCGCCTTCGCGTCACCGCTTCGGCGCGGCAAGTGCGTCTCGTCCTGCAACGCGCGCAACTGGCGCAGATGGTCCACGCGGTCGGCGAGCGATTCGACGTGGCCGTAAAGCATGGTGCAGGTGCTGCGCCCGCCCAGCTTGTGCCACGTGCGATGCACGTCCAGATATTCCTCTGCCGATTCCTTTCCCTTGGCGATGGCGGAGCGGACTTCCTTGCGAAAAATTTCCGCGCCGCCGCCGGTGAGCGAATCAAGTCCGGCGGCCTTCAGTTCAACCAGGGTTTGTTCGACCGATTTTTTAGCCAGCCAGGCGAGGTGCAGAATTTCAATGGCGGTGAAGCATTTAAGCTGCAGGCGTGAGGTAGGGCGCGCTGTCCCCAGCGCGCCGCCCGGCGGGCAAGGGACTGCCCGCCCTACCATTTCATCGTTGAGCGCGCGCAGCGCTTTCAGCATATCCGTGTAATAACTGAACGGCAGGGACGGATGCAGTCCGCCGACAATATGCAGTTCGGTGATGCCGAGTTTCAAGGCTTCCCGCGCCTTGGCAACGATTTGTTCCACGGTCAACTCGAAGCCGTCGGCGTCGCGTTTCTTGCGCGCGAAGGAGCAGAACTGACACGACAGGATGCAGTAATTCGAATAGTTGATGTAGCGGTTGATGATGTAGCTGGCGCGATTGCCAACCTTTTTCTGGCACGCCAGGTCCGCGATGGCGCCGACGGCATTCAAATCCTTCGATTCAAACAGCCGGAGGGCGTCGGCTTCGGAGATGCGCTCGCCGGCGGCGACCTTGTCATACAGGTCGCGCAGTTCGCTGCGTTGAACGAAGAAATTCATTTTGCTCGTAGCCGCCGATGTGAATCGGCGGACCAATCCGCGCTTTCACAAGCGCGGCTACAGAGTTAGCAGCTTTTGCGCGGCAAGGCAAACGGGTTGCTTTGTAGGGCGGACATTCCTGTCTGCCGGTTCTGGCGACTTTCGAGTCGCCAGTGCCAGCGTAGAAACACGGGACAGGAATGTCCCGTGAACTCGCGGACAAGAATGTCCACGCTACCCGCTGAACGCGCCGAACAGCGCCCGCATCTCCTCGTCCACGTCTGCCGAATCGGCCAGGGTTTGCGCAATTTCGTCGCGCAGCAGTTGCCGATAGCGTTTCCGCAGCCGGTGTACCGCCACGCGCACCGCGCCTTCATCCATGCCCAGCGTTTTGGCGGCATCGGCGTGAGATAGATCGCCCTTGCCGGCGGTAAGGAAGATTTTCAACTCCGCGAACTGTTTTCCCCGATCGTCCGCCTCGCATTCGGTGTGTAGCCGTTCGATGACCTTGGCGAGCAGGGTCACGGCCCACTCGCGGTCGAACGCCTTGTCGGGACTGGGTTCGGCGGTGGCGGCGACCTGGAACTGCGTGTCGGCGGTCCGCCAATCAAGCGACAGGTGCGTCACACCGCCGCCGCGTTTCTGGCGCCGGGATTTGTCCCATTCGTTGGCGAGAAAATGCTTCAGCGACGCGAGCAGGAAGGCGCGGAACCGCCCGCGCTCGGCGCTCAGGCCTTCGAGATAATTTTTTTCAAGAAAGCGCGCGAAAAATTCCTGGGTGAGGTCCTCGGCGTCCTCCTTCGAATGGCCGCGGCGACGGACATAGGCGTAGAGCGGGAACCAGTAGGCGCGGCACAGTTCCTCCAGGGCTACTTCCGCCTGCGGGTCGGATTTGCGTCCGGCGGCGAGCACGACCGTCCAGCGCGTCGTGGCGAAGATGTCGCCCGGCGCGGACGTTGCCGGAGTGGAATTTTGCATGGTCAAAGGGCTGTTCAGCCGCGTCATTTTTTGTCTGGCTGGGACAAATCAGGCAATTTTGAGAAATGCCGAAAAAGCGTGACGACCCAGCCGACCGTGGCAATTAGAAATGCAGCCACTAAAATCGCAAATGGAGCCGCCGGCAGATGAACGGGGTTGCTGCGATTGGCTTCAATGGTCAAATAATGAATTCCGGCGAGGAAACTGATCATCAGACAGGAAAACCACAACATCGCGCCGCACAGCCAGGTGAATGTTTCCGCCCGGTGTTCCGGCGCCAGCCAGTAGTTGCGCTGGGGAAGGTTGATCAGGCGGGTCGGAAGAAAGCGGGTGCCGTAAGCAAGGCTGACGAACAATGCCGTGACTCCCAAACCGATGCCGGCGATGAAGCGCAAATAAAACCCGCGCGGCATCCAGACGTTTGGCTGCCCGTCGCCGCCAAAGTGGGAGGCCACCCGCTCCGGCAGCAGCGAGGCCGACCCGGCGATGAAGATCAGATAGCCCGCGCAAAGAAGTCCGAGCACGGCAATGGGAACCGCGTTTTTTTTCATCCGGTTGTTCTTAAACAGTTATTCCAGATTCAGGGGCGAAATTTTCCGGCGTGGCTCACGGTTTGGGCGGCAGCGGCAGTGCCGGCGGATCGGTCTTCTGGAAACAAAGAATGTAGAGAATGGGCAATATTCCCACCGTGTTGAAAATGGCGAGGCAGATGAACCAAGCCAATTGGTTATGGCGCGCACTCTTCCACAGGGCAATCAGCTTCCATATCCCCTCCCAGATTGCCAGGAGGATAAACACGACCAGCAGTGGACCTTTTATATTGTTCATTGGTTTATGACTTCGGTTGTTCCAGTCATTTGATGTAATACCCCGCCGCCCGCCATTGGCCATCTTTTTCCAGCATGAACGTGACGGTTTCCACCGCGGATTTTTTGTTGGCGAAGGAAGTTTCAAACTGCATGATGACATATTGTCCGTCCGGCGCGCCGGGCAATTCCGTCATCGGTCGCGCCGACTTCAAATTGCGGGAAATCAGGCTGCCCAGCGGCTTGCGGAACGATTCCATGGATTTCGTCCAGCCCTTCTCGGTCACCGCTCCCTGGAAAAAGGGGGCGGCGCCTTTCCAGCTTTCCGAATAGCGACCGGCATCAATGGCATTGAGCCATGCCTCGGCGCTGGACATGGCGGTTTTATCAACTCCTGCCGCGGGATCCGGGTGTTTTTGGGATCTTTCTTGAGCGTTGTTGATCGCGGAATTGATCGCGGCTTCGTCGAAAGACGCCATCACTTTGCGTTTGCCGGTCTTGCCGGCGTTGGCAATGGTCCGAATTTCGTCCTCCCCCAGAGCGCGGCTGTAAAGCGAAAGCTCGTCAACCATCCCGTCGAACGGAGAATAATCGTCGCTGCCGGCATGGCCTCCGATCGCCAGTCCCGGACCGGCTTGCGGGTCCAAATCTCGCAGGGGGCGGATAATGGTGCTCTTTTCCGCCACGAGGATGCCGTTCACGTATAATCGCATGTTCCCGGATGAACCATTCAGCGTGGCCGCCGCATGGATCCACTGTTTCAGCGGAATGCGACCGTACACAGTGGCTGCCTCATTCGCCTCCGAGTAAATAGCGAACGCCAGGGAACCGCCGGGATTCACCTGAAGCGCGTAAGGATCGAGACCTGGACGGTTGTCCCCGCGAAACAGGATGAACCCGGGGCCGCGAACGTAGATCCAGCCTTCGATTGTCAGGGAGTTGGTCAGTTTCAGGCTTTCATTGTCCGGGATGATCACCTTTTGGGCTTTCCCCCTGAAATCAAAAGCCTGGCCGATGATGCCATTGGTAAAACCCGCTCCGCCGCAGAGTGTGCCGTCATTGGTTCCAACGATATCGCCGGCGTTGCCCTCGGCCGGCCACCAGCTGATTAAACCGTTGGTGGTAAGTATGACATCCGGCGCGCTTGAAACCGGGAGAACCTGGCCGGTTTCATTCACCGTTTTCTCAAGTGCGTTTTCTTTCTGCACCAGCTTGTAGCGGATCTTTACACCGTGCGGATTGTCGGTGAAGCCGGTGATTTGCAGGAGGCCCCGGCCGCCTTGGCGGGTCTTGAAGGCAAACGTCACCGGTAATTCGCCCCGACCGGACATCGTGGCCGGCGTGCCGGGCTTGGCTAGCGTGAAGTAGTAATCGAGTCTCGCGGGCGTCGCGCGCTCCCATTCCTCGGCCGGCACAGGCGCGGCCACCATTTCAAAACCGACCAAACCGTGCACTGCAGCGCTCATGTCGCCCATCGCGTCAATGCCGGCTTTTCGCCACCACTGCTGCGTCTCCTCCGGACTGGATTCATCCTTCGCACCGAAAAACTCCGCGGCCGCAAACAACTTGCCGGTATCGAAGTCAATGAAGCGCCGATTGGCGTCGCCTTCGCCGCTGACGACCCGCTCGATCACCGGGCCGAAGGAAAGATTTTGCGCGGCGGCGGACCAGGCAGGCGCAGGCCTCGTGCTGTTCTTGGTTTTCTGGATGAGCGCGGCGGTGAGCAGCCCGCCACTAATTACGAGTGCGGCCACGGTGACAATCCAAGCGTCGGCATTCATCTTTGCTCCGGCAGAAGGTTCTGCCGCGCGCGCCACAACTTTTATTTTGGCGACAACAATTGCCAGCAGGCAAAGCACGACGATGGGAACGGTGAAATGCGGCGGGAGACCGGCGGCTAGAGCAACCACCGCCATGATAACGGCAATGTACATAATTACCGTGCATACCCCGCGTGGTTCAGCTTCGGTATGTGACGATGGCGGTCGTTTCCAACGCCGCAGATTTCTTGAACTGAAGTTCGGTTCTGGGAACAACGGGGACGGAAAGGGCCAGACTCCCGCAAGCGAGACGGCACAAATGCCCAATCCGATCACGCTAAGCACAATCAATGGCGCGACGAACGGCCGGGACAATTCTAATCCGACAAAGAACATGGCCACGAAAAACATCGCCCCGACGGCTACAATGGTCGGCTCCCAGGGATTGTATTCCGTAGCAGGTGCGTTGAAAGACGGAGTCTCACGCCGGCTATCACCAGGTGCTGAAGTCGCAATCGTCTCCACCTGCGTCTTGAGCACGCTGACCTGCTGGTACCGCCGTTCGGGGTTCTTTTCCAACGCGCGGAGCACGACTTCATCAAGGCGCACGTCAATTTGAATCCCGCGTGTGCGGGACGACGGCGGCACAATCGGCTTGCCGGGCAGTTCGCCGGTGAGCATCTGGTAAAACACCACGCCCAGCGCGTAAATGTCCACCCGATGGTCCACTTCGTTGGGATGGTCCACCTGTTCCGGCGCCATGTAATTCGGCGTGCCCATGACCTTGCCGGCAGCGGTGAGAGTGGTAGGGACGGCTGGCCCAGCCGTCCGCTCGTCGTCCCCACCTTCAATAATCTTCGCCAACCCAAAATCCGCCACCTTCACGCGTCCGCGGCGGTCGAGCAGGATGTTCTCCGGCTTGATGTCGCGGTGAACGATGCCCTGGTCGTGCGCGAATTGCAGCGCGTCACAGATTTGCGGAACAATGGCCAGCGCTTCACGCGGCGCGATGCGGCCCGCATGCAACAATTGACGCAAGTTCACGCCATCCACGAATTCCATCAGGAAAAAGTAAAGCGGTTGAACTTTGAGGGTTGAGGGTTGAGAGCCGGATGCAGGCGGGACGCCTGCGCTACTTTCAACGTGGCCAAATTCGTAAAGCGTGACGATGCCGGGATGATTCAGCTTCGCGAGCGCCTTGGCTTCGCGTGCGAAGCGGCCGGCGAAGGCGGCGTCGCGACCGATGCCGGGCGGGAGAATTTTGAGCGCGACGATGCGGTCCAGTTCCTTTTGCCGCGCCTTGTAAACCGCGCCCATGCCGCCCTTGCCGATGAGTTCAAGGATTTCGAGTTGCGGGAACAACGGCGCGAGTTCGGCCACCGGCGGCGGCTGGAACGGGGGCGCCTGTCCGCCCGTGGCGGTCTCGTCAGCGGCGCCCTGTTTCAACAGGCAGGCGGGGCAAAGCCCGGCCAGCGCGCCGGCCGGCAGTGGCGTGCCGCATTGCGGACATTTATTTCCGTCGGGCATGGGTTGGTTTAATTTTACCGTGTCCATGCCTTCTTCAGAAGCAAAACCGGAAGGGCGTTACAGAATATTTTCTCACGCAAAGGCGCAAGGGCGCAAAAGAAAATCACTTTGAATAAACTTGGCGAGCTTTGCGACTTTGCGTGAGACTATCGCAGTTTGAATCCGCTCTGAAACACCACTTCCGCTACCGTCACGACTAAAAAAACCGCGCTGACGACGGCGTTGAGCCGGAAGAACGCGAGATTGATCCAGTTCAAACTGCGGCGGCGCGCAATCCAGTGTTCCAGCACGAGACAGCCGACGATGATCATCCAGCCGACGAGATACGCGATGCGAAACCGGCAGAGCAGGCCGAAGGCGAGCAGCAGGCCGCACATCACCATGTGGGCGAGAAACGCCGCTTGCAGCGCGTTCTTTTGTCCCCACGCCACCACGAGCGAGTGCAACCCGTGCGCTTTGTCGAACTCGTAATCCTGAAGCGAGTAAATGATGTCGAAGCCCACAAGCCACAACACGACCGCTGCCGCCAGCGCGAGCATTTGCAAAATTTCCAGCGTCGAAACATTCCCTCCTTTTACTGCCAGCCATGCGCCCACCGGCGCGAGCGCGAGCGCGAGGCCGAGAAAAACGTGGGTGTAATCCGTGAACCGCTTCGTCAGCGAATAGAAACAAATCACCCCGAGCGCAACCGGCGAGAGATAAAAACACAGCGGATTCAGGAGGTAGCTGACCGCGATCAGACCAGCCGCCGAGAAAACACAAAGGATAGTTGCCCCCGCCAGTGAAATTTGTCCGGTGGGCAGATGGCGGTTGGCCGTGCGCGGATTCAGCGCGTCGAATTTGCGGTCCGCGATGCGGTTGAAGGCCATCGCGCACGTTCGTGCGCAGACCATCGCTGTGAGAACCAGTCCAAACGTCCACCAGCCCGGCCAGCCGCGATTATCGCGCGCGGCGACGGCCATGGCCGCCAGCGCGAATGGCAGGGCGAAGACCGTGTGCGGGAACCGGACGAACGAAGCCCATTTTTTAATTAAGGAAAACATTTTTAAGCCACAGATTAACACGGATGAAACACAGATTTTTTCTCAAAAACGCATTACCCAAATTCACTTCTCAAATCTGTGTTCAATCTGCGTTTCATCTGTGGCTGATTATTCCTTTTCTTCCGCCCAGCGCGGCGCGAGTTGGTTCGCCACACCCAAATGGTCCAGTACGCGGGCAACAACGGTATCCACGACTTCCTGAATGGTTTTCGGGTTCGCGTAAAAACCCGGGTTCGCCGGCAGAATCACCGCGCCCGCCAGCAACAGCAGTTCCATGTTTTTGACGTGAACGAGGCTCAACGGCGTTTCGCGCGGGACCAGAATCAGTTTTTTCCGCTCCTTCAGCACCACGTCCGCCGCGCGCAGCAAAACGTCTTCGCTATAACCGTGCGCAATACGGCCCATCGTGCCCATGGTGCAGGGAATGACCACCATCGCGTCGGGCGGATTCGAGCCGCTGGCGAACGGCGCATTCATGCTTTTAACATTGTGCGTCTTGACACCGTCGGACAGGCGCAGGCCGCCGGGCAGTTCTTCGGCGATGACCTGCGGCGCGTAATTGCTGAGCACGACGTGGATTTCGTGCGTGCGCGGGTCGAGGTTGTCGAGCAGACGCTGGGCGTAAAGCGCACCGCTGGCCCCGGTGATGGCAACGAGTATTTTCAAGCAAAGGCGTTTGTCGCTGGCAAATTATGAACGAATCCAATGTCGCGGACAAGCCGCACCCAATGCACTGCCCGGCGGCGGAGCGCGAGTTGTCCCAACTCGCAGCGGGGGCGTGTGCGGTAGCTGGTGTCGGGAAATTTCCAACATTCGTTCGTATTCATAAACGCTGCGGTTTGGGACAAACCGCGCTCCGCCAGCAGCACGTTGAAACAGCTTGAGTCCGGTTTCAGCATCCGCACAATGACGGTGTGTCCAAGTCACCGGCAATCATATTCGTCGCGGCGTTCTTTTTGGCGGGGTGTGCAACCACATCAATCCCGCCGGAAGAAATCATTTCGTCGCCGCCAATTATGTTTAATGGAGCATCTTCATTGAACTGGTCGGATGCCAACCTCGTTAAAAAATTCTCCGCCCAACGGGCAATCAGGCTGGGAACGCCGGCAGCCGGGACAAGTCCGTCACCCGCCGCGCCGGTGACGACGTGGACTTCGCTCAACCGCTGGGTCGCCGAAAACAGAATCAGCGCGCCGCATCGGTTGTCCGATACCCCCGTGGCCACGTATGCGGTGAGTTCGGCAAACGGCACGATGGTTTTGGAAATTGGCAGCCGCGACGCGACCTGGAACGACACGGAAATTCAACTCGGTTTCGCCCCGGAATTCATTGACGACCAGGTTTTCGTCCACGGCGTTGATTTGCAGAAAAATTTCAAACCTCTTTTGAGTGAATCACCGCCAGCATTTGGCAATCGCGTCATCGTGATTGATCCAGGTCATGGTGGCGCAAATGTCGGCACACACAGCGTTCTTGACGGGCGATTTGAAAAGGAATTCACACTCGACTGGGCGTTGCGGCTCGCGCCGCTGCTGGAGGCGAACGGCTGGCAGGTTTTTCTGACCCGCACCAGCGACGTGGACGTTGCGTTGTCCAATCGCGTCGCATTTGCCGAGGCGCATCACGCGGATTTGTTCATCAGCCTGCATTTCAACTCGGCTCTCAATCCCGGCCAAAAACCAGCCGGCCTTGAAACTTATTGCCTCACGCCGACCGGCATGCCATCAACGCTGGCGCGCGGGCCTGACATCTGGTCGCAGGTTTTTCCCAACAACGCCTTTGACGACCAAAATCTGCAAGTAGCCGTTCGCCTGCAGAGCGCGATATGGCGCACGACTGGGCTTGAAGATCGCGGCGTGAACCGGGCGCGGTTCATCGGCGTGCTGCACAGGCAACATTGTCCCGCCGTGCTCATCGAAGGCGGCTATTTGTCAAATTCGCACGAGGCGAAGCTGATTGAAAATCCGGAGTTTCGCCAAAAACTGGCGCAGGCCGTCGCGGACGCGCTGCGGTAAAACGAAAATGCCATCCTCCATCCTCCATCGTCGTCGCGCCGAAACAAAGCGAAGGCGGACTCCATCCTCGTACATTCTCGTGACGGGTGGCGCCGGGTTCATCGGTTCGCACCTCGTCGAGCGTTTGCTGACCGAGGGCAAAACAGTCGTCGTCATTGATGATCTTTCCACCGGCAGTCTGGAAAATTTACGCGCGGTCAAATCGCATCCGCGCCTACGCGTGATTCAATCGAAAATTTCCGCGTGCGCCGGACTGCCGAAACTCGCGTCGAACGCGGAGTTCATTTTCCATCTGGCGGCGACGGTCGGCGTCGAACTGGTGGTAAAATCCGCGTTGAGCGTTTTGGAATCGAGTTTTCACGAGACGCAGGTTTTGCTGCGGGCGGCCGCGGCCAGGCGCACGCCGCTGTTGTTGACCTCGACCTCGGAAGTCTATGGCAAAAGCCAGAAGCCCGCGTTCGGCGAGGACGACGACCTGCTCATCGGCCCGCCCGGGCAATCCCGTTGGAGCTACGCGTGCTCGAAGCTGACCGACGAATTTCTGGCGCTGGCTTACGCGCGGGAAAAATCACTGCCGGTCATCATCGCGCGGCTGTTCAACACCGTCGGCCCGCGCCAGACCGGCCGCTACGGCATGGTGCTGCCCCGATTTATCGGCGCGGCGAAAAAGTCCGAACCATTGAAGGTTTTCGGCGATGGCGCGCAAACGCGCTGCTTTTGCCACGTGCGCGATGCGGTCGAAGCGCTGGTGCGTTTGCAGAATTGTCCGACGGCGCACGGTGAAATTTTCAACGTCGGCGGAACGGAAGAAATCAGCATCCTCAAGCTGGCGCGGCTCGTCGTGAAAACTCTCGGCTCGAAATCAAAAATTAAACTCGTGCCGTATGCCAAAGCCTATGGTTCTTCGTCCAAGGGTTTCGGCGCCATCCCGCATTGCGGGACGCCGGGTTTCAATGATATGCGCCGCCGCAAACCGCTGATGAAAAAGCTCGAACGCTTCGTGAAGTTTCGTCCGCACACTCCGTTGGGCGATATCATCCGGTTGACTTCCGTTTGAAACGCAGGTGGACAAAATTGGGAAAACCTAAAGTCACCGCCTGCCGCGTTTGCACTGGAAACGGGCATAGATGCACTCTTGATTTTTTTGGCCCCATATATGAATACGGTAAGTAGTACTGTGAACGGGGTTTTGAACCAATGTTCTCAATTTGATCTGGGCGAAATCCTGCATACCAAACCACTTCCCACTCATTTGTTAGTCCTTGCAGATAAATTAAATTATCTTTGTGTATCGGTTCAGCTTCCCAGCCGTAGTCACCAATTTTAATTTCAGCACCTTCGGCCTTCAGGATGTTATTTGCATCAGTTGGAACGGCAACGACGCGATAAATCATACGATATTTGTCACTCAACTCTTTTTGTCGTTGTCTGGCTTGATGCCAATGTTTGCGATAAGAAAGAACTACTGCGGTTACGCATACTGTTGCCGAAAGAATCCCCGCTCCAATTCCTGTCCAAATGCCAAAACTTTTTGCTACGAAAAACCCAGTTAAAAATGGGACATCAATCACGAAGATAAAGGCGAGTAGGTCAATGAGAGATACCATGACGTTTTATTTGTACTTTAACATTCGAGTTCCCATCCAGCGCCGTAGGTGCGGCATCTTTGTAACACCAAGACCAAATCCATCTCAAGCCCCATCGGGGCGGCATATTCCGCCGTCGGCTGCAATCCGATTTAAAATATCCAGATGCAGAAGATGTCGCTCCTGACGGAACTAAAATTTTCTGCCTGTTTTCTATAAAGATGCCGCGCCTACGGCGCTGAAATTTTGACACCTTCGCACGCGACAAGTTTATTCCACTGGATGCTTTACTTTCCGGTCGCTGAACCCGCCGCAGTGCGCCCCTGCAATTGCTTTTGGAGATATTGGTCCTCCGGGGCTTCGAGCCAGGCGGTGTACCAGATATCGCCCAACATCTGGCCGGCCTTGACGAGCTGGCCGTCGAGGAACGCGCGCCCCTCCTGGCCCTTGTCTCCTTCGCCGGAGAGCCTGCCTTCCTTGTCCAATTTATAAAGCGGTTCGACCAGTTTGTTTTGCTCGACGATATAGTTCACGGCGTCGCGGAACATGCCATCCGGCTGGCCCGCATTTTTGATGCGCTCGGCGGGATGAATCTTCCCCACCAGCTTCCCGACGTCGATGCCGCCGGTCTGGTGAAAATACCCGCCGTCAATCCACTGGTGAAATTTCAGGCTGGTTGTGTAACCGTGCGGATTG
Organism: Verrucomicrobiota bacterium; assembly: GCA_049510395.1. GTDB lineage: Bacteria > Verrucomicrobiota > Verrucomicrobiia > Limisphaerales > UBA11358 > UBA11358. Next base: position 182,645 of record JBEKYY010000001.1, on the reverse strand, counting down.
TCGCCTGCCCAGCCGTTGAAATGCATCGTCGTGTGCAGCGGCTGCGAACCGTCGCCGACGTAATGCCCCATCACCCCCATGACGTAGGCGATGTTGGCCTCGGCATTGGCGATTTCCTCCGGTGTGCCGCCGTATTTCTGAAACGTTTTCAAATAGCTGAAACAGGACTTCAGTTTCTCGTAATTTTCCGTGATGGCCCAGGGGAGAAACCCGCTCAATTCGCGCGTGTGGTCGGCGTCCCTGGTCGGATCTATCGGCGGGAATTTGTCCGGGTGCGCCGCCCGTTCGCGCGCAATGATTGCGGCAAAATCGTAACGCATCAACGGCAGCGTCTCCGGCGTCAGACCGTAAAGCTTCAAATCCTCCAGATCAATGTAATGGTCCGGCCCGTTGAAATGTTTCAACGGCAAATCGCCCACATTCCGCCAGCGATCCGGCTCACCCCCGAGAAACGCAATGCGGTTCTTCTTCGCGGGCGTCAACTTGAACCCGCCGAAATCCGCCGGCAACGACGCCAGCGCCAGTTCATTGATGACGTGATGTTCCTCGTAATCCCACGCCCCGGCATTCAAAGTCAACGCGCCCAGCACCGCTGCAATTGCGAGTAATTTTTGATACATAATTGAATCCTTAATGCGCTCAAGACTAACGAAATCTGTTGCTTTTTCAAAAAAGAATCTGCTCCCCCAACCATTACATTTTTGTTAAGCGTGACCGCGCCAAATGAAAATCATCACCGATGAACGCTGCACCGGCTATGCCTATCCCGGCCATCCCGAACGCCCGCTACGCATCCTCGCCACACTCGAACTCCTGCGCAACCAGACCGAACTGCCGATTGAATGGGCCGAACCGGGCCGGGTGAGTGACGCGCAAATTCTTCGTGCCCATTCGGCTGAACATTTCGCGCGCTTGAATGAGCCGGTGGATTTCGATGCCGATACGCCGTTTTACGAAAACATCGCTGGTTTCGCCCGCGCATCCGCCGCCGCCGCACTCGCCGCGCTGACCGCCGCGCGCAATGGCGAAAGCGTTTTCAGTTTGATGCGACCGCCCGGCCATCACGCCACCCCCGACCGGGCGATGGGCTTTTGTTATTTGAACAATGTTGCCATCGCCGTGCTCGAAGCCGCAGTCACAGGCGCAAAGCGTGTCGCTGTTTTCGATTTCGACGTGCATCACGGCAACGGCACCGAAGCCATTTTACTCAACCGGCCCGGCACTGCGTTTTTTTCCATCCACCTGTATCCGTTCTATCCCGGCACCGGCAGTGCGAATGTCGGGAAAAACTGTTTCAATTATCCCGTCGAGCCGGGCTTGCCGCGCCAGGACTACCGCGCCACGCTCGCCCGGGCGCTGGACGATTTGAAAAAATTCCGGCCCGACCTGGTTGCCGTGTCCGCCGGGTTCGACGCCTACGTGCGCGACCCGTTGGTGCAGGGCGTGCTGGTGGTGGACGATTTTTACTGGCTCGGCCAGTCGCTGCGCGCGCTCGGCGTGCCGCTGTTCAGCCTGCTCGAAGGCGGTTACAGTCGCGATTTGCCTGAACTTATTTTCGCCTACCTCAAAGGCGTGGGGGGGAACATGATCCATTCGCGCCGCCCGGCCACTTCGCGGTTGACACCCCGCATCCGGTGAGGATTAACTCTGGGCGCACCTGTACCGGTCAAACAACCATGCCAGACGTTCCGGTCAAAACCGTTCCGCTTGAATTCGCCCGGTTGTCGAAGCAGCAGAAACGCTTCGTTCGCAAACTCACCTGGGAGAGGTTAAAAGCCGACGCGCCGTTTGTTGTAATCGTTCCCAGCGTCATCGGTTGTTTGGGAGCGCTGATTGGAATCGTCACCGGGGTGATTTTTGGCCGGCTGATGTTCTTCCAGCACTCGTTTCGTTGTCTCGTGATTTGTGTGGTGGTGGGAGCGGGCGTGGGCGCCTGGATTGGCCGGATGTGGTTGAAGCGGGAATGTCAGCCGTATTCCAAGAACATCATCCGGGAGCATCGGAATGAGATTGAACGCCTTGCCGTGCACCACAACGATCAACACCCGAGATGCTGATGATCCGTATTCTGAAATTCAAAAATACGGCGGTGCGCTCTTCTTGTTCACTCCCATTGTTTTGCCTTAGATTGTCCGCGTGACCGTTCTCGAAGCGATTCAGAAGAGCACGGAATTTCTCGCCAAAAAGGGCGTTGATTCGCCGCGCCTGCAGACCGAGCTTCTACTGGCGCACTTGCTCAAGGTGCCCCGTATGAAGTTGTATCTCAACTTCGAGCGCACGCTTACGCCGGCGGAAGTGGACAGCTTTCGTGAATTCATCAAACGCCGTGGCCAGCGCGAACCACTCCAGCACATCACCGGCTCGACTTCGTTTTGCGGACTGGAAATCGCCGTGCACCGCCACGCGCTTGTTCCCCGGCCCGAAACCGAATTGCTGGCGGAACTGGGATGGGAATTTTTACAAGGTAGGGCGGGCTCCTCGCCTGGGCGAAGCCTTGCGAAGCCCGGTCCGCAGCCCGCCGCGGCGCGTTCGGAGAACGCGCCCTACCCGGATTTGTGCGCTTTGGATTTTGGAACGGGTACCGGATGCATTGCCATCGCGCTGGCAGTGAAATGTCCATCAGCAAAAATTGTCGCCACGGATATTTCCCCGGATGCACTCGCACTGGCCAGACAAAACGCCGGGCGGAACATCGTCGCCGACCGGATTGAATTTGTACAAGGCGACGGATTTGCCGTGCTGAAAGACAGGTGGGGCGAGCGTCCTCGCGAGCCGAAAGGAAACGCCATCGGCGACGGCTCGCCGGGAGTCTCGCCCCACCGATTTGACCTTATCATCAGCAACCCACCTTATATTCCATCCGCCGAAATCGCCATGCTTCAATCGGAAGTGCGCGATTTCGATCCGCGCGGCGCGCTGGACGGCGGCGCAGATGGCCTGGACTTTTACCGGAAGCTGGCGGTGGAGGCGAAACCGTTCCTGAAACCGGGCGGAAAGATCATGCTGGAATTCGGCGATGGCCAGGCTGATGCCGTCCGGAAAATCTTTGAGACCGAAAAGTGGATTGTCGAAGCGGTGAAGGAAGATTACAGTCAGCGCGAAAGATTTTTAATTGCGGGAAAATAAAGCCAGGTAGGGTCGGCGCACTGCGCCGACCGGACGCCGCGGCGCGGCGTCCCTACCAAATACGGATTTCAACATGGAAAGTTTTTTGATCAAAGGCGGCGTGCCATTGCACGGCGAGGTGACCATCAGCGGCAGCAAAAACGCCGCGCTGCCCATCATGGCGGCGGCGTTGCTGACTGGCGAGCCGTGCGTCATCCGGGGTGTGCCGGATTTGAGCGACACGCGCTTCATGGCGCGCATCCTCGAATCGCTCGGCGCGACGGTGAAATTCGACCGCGGCACGCTGACGGTTCGCGCACAAAAAGTCCGCGGCTACGCCGATTACGAACTCGTCCGCAAGATGCGCGGCTCAATTTGCATCATGGGACCGCTGCTGGGCCGTCTGAAAAAAGTGCGCGTGTCGCTGCCCGGCGGCTGCGTCATCGGCGCCCGCCCCATCAATTTGCATTTGAAGGGTTTTGAGGCGCTCGGCGCGAAAATCATGATTGAAGGCGGTTATGTCAGCGCCGAGGCGAAACAACTCACGGGCGTGCCGATGTTTCTCGGCGGACGCGCGGGCTCGACCGTGCTGGGCACGGCGAATGTGATGATGGCGGCGACGCTGGCCGAAGGCGCGACGGTCATCGAAAGCGCGGCCTGCGAACCGGAAGTGGTGGACCTGGCGAATTTCCTGAATGCGATGGGCGCAAAAATTTCGGGCGTGGGTAGCCCGACGATTACGATTACCGGCGTCGAAAAGTTGCACGGCGCAAAGTATAAAGTCATTCCTGACCGGATTGAAGCGGCGACTTACGCGATTGCCGCCGCCGCGACAGACGGCGAAGTCACGCTCCGGGGCGCGCGCGCCGACCACCTGCGCGCGGTGATTGACAAACTGAATGAATCAGGCGTGGCGGTCGAGCGGCGCGGCGCCAATCTGCTCGTGCATCGAAGCGGCCGGCTCAAATCGGCGGACGTGACGACGCTGCCCTATTCCGGGTTTCCGACCGATGTGCAGGCGCAAATGACGTCGTTGCTCGCACTCGCACCGGGCATCAGCATCATCACGGAGCGGATTTTTGAGTCGCGTTTCATGCACGTGAGCGAACTGGCCCGGCTCGGCGCAGATATCGAGATTGAGGGACCGAGCGCCATTGTCAAAGGCGGCAAACCGTTGAGCGGCGCGCCGGTGATGGCGAGCGATTTGCGCGCTTCAGCGGCGCTGGTGATTGCCGGTCTGGCGGCTAAAGGCGCGACACAGGTCAATCGCATCTACCATTTGGACCGCGGCTATGAAAAAATGGATGCGAAATTGCGAAAGCTGGGCGCTCGGATTGAGCGCGTCGAGGAAAAGTGAATTCTAAGGATGCAATTACTTAGATAGCTGGCGTCAATTGTCAAACGGCTTGGTTCTTTAGCTCGGTTACAATCTTAATGGCTTCTTCAATTTGCACTACTGATAATATTTCTAGTTTCTCTAGCATTTCCGCCGCAAACGGAAATGCTTCATTGAATGCTATGTCGGATTCTCCCACCACTTCCATGATTTCTTCCGCATCTACATGCGACTTGGACTGCTCATCATCGGACGTGTTATATTCGTCATCGTCGCCACCATCAGATGCACGGCGCCTTTTCGCAATTTCCTGTTTGATCTTGGTTTCTTTATCATCGCGCATATCCTCTTGAATCTTTTCAAAGGGAGAGCGTATACTGGAAGAAATTCTCCTAACTTCTTCTCGATCATGGTTTTTCAGTGCCACAAGAAGTTTATCGAGTTCGCGTTTTACAAAGCCCCATATTTCTAACTCGGTCGCTGGGCGCTTTAATCCCGGTATGCTAACATCGTAAGTCATATATCACTTATTCCTGTAGTTGCGTAAACTTTGATCATTGCGCCTCTTGAAGTTGAAGCGGTTCGACCGCGTCATTGTGTTCGGTTTCCGAACAGGCTTCAAGCCACGGGACGAATCTTTCCTGCAAAAATCCGGCCTCCTTGCCATCTGATGATGTCGGGTTGACAATTTCAGTAAGAAGAAATCCCAAGTTGGAGAATCCTGTAATACGATTCCATCCTATCTGCATGGCTCGAATGGTATAAATATGCCCGGCGACAGGAAGGGAATCGCACCAATCTGCAATTCTTGCCGGAAAAGCATCGTTAATGCAAATGACTTTCTGGCCAACACTAAATATAGGATTCATAGTAAAAAAGATTTTTTACTTCTTTGAATCTTCCAAAAGCATTTGCACAAGACGTTGGTTGTCCTTCGATAAAATACCAATTACTGCTTCGTTCAGGCGTTTGGGAATTATAAACCACGTTGGCAATCCACGCGATTGCGGGCTGCCAATTCGCCAATCTTTATTGCCGTTCCATCGCATTGCTAAAACTTTGTCGCCATCCCAAGTTCCGATTGCGATTGCGACACGTTCATCGTAGAAGTCTTCTTCCGCTCCAGTCTCTAAGACTCGAATTAAATGCCAGCGTTGCCGAGGAGCAGTCACTTCATCTGGTGTAATGTAGTCATTCATATTTATTGCTTTATGTTGTTTTATATTGATGTAAATATAAATCATTATATGAGAACTGTCAAACACTTTTTATGGAAACGTATTCAGCCTGAATTCAACGACTTGGAAACGCGGACAGTATCGCATCAAGCTGAAGCTTGAACTCCAACTTGCGGACAAGCTGTCCGCGCTCCGGTTGTTCCCCACTAAATCAAAAGACGTGGCGAGCAGCCGTCGGCATCAGCGCAAAATCATTCGCTGATGCTGACGACCGCTCGCACACGCCCGTTTTCGCGGACGAACCGCTTCGACGTGGCAAGCCTGTGTCCCCACTTCAAGCTGGCGCGATTTCATACGGCGAGCAGTTCGCGGCTGCTCTCGAAAATGCGCGCCTGGCGTTCAGCCTGGCGAAGAGCAGCCTGGGTTTTTTCCTCGAACAGCACCGGGAACACCAACAATGGGTAAAGTGTCGCCCATGCCAGCGCCGCCGCCTCGTTGGCCGCACGCCGCAACAGAGGGTTCAACTCCGGCGTCGGCGCTTCGGCCAATTGCCGTGCGAGCAAACGGCTTTTGAGCCGCTCGAACTCGGTTTCCTGCGTGGCGCGAAACGGCGCCGGCGGAGCCGGTCGCAGCTCGAACCTCGTTTCGGGGCCGAACCTGGCCGGCATCCGTGTTTCATTTTTGTTCATGTTTTTTCCTTTCGTTTGGTTTTGGGTTAAAAAGCGAAAAACCCGCGATTGACTGGCAATCGCGGGTTTTTAAAAATTTGTCCTATTAAATCAGAGATTCACCCCCACGATGCCAAAACGCCGGCAGACACGCGTCCAAATGGACATGCGTCCATTGGTCTGCGCGTGCTTCAGCGTTTGAGCAAACGTGTTTTTCATATTCAACCGCGGGGAAGAAACACCATTTGGGCGCGTTTGTCAAAAGTTTTTTATCTTGAAAAGCAGTCTTTCTCAAGGCTTGTCGGATGGAGAAGTAGTGCTAAATTAGTTCAAGCATGAGCGAACAATTACGGATGGTCACCTGCGGGTGGTGTGAGACGAAAGTCTTCATTCCGGGCGACCTGGCGCCGTTGGGCACGGTGCCGTGCAACAAGTGCGGGCATCCCATCATGATGCCCATGATGATCCGCCAATTCGAGTTACGGAGCGTTGTCGGTTCGGGCGGCATGGGCACGGTCTATCGTGCCTGGGATACGACACTGGAGCGCATGGTGGCGGTGAAGTTGATGCGGAAAGAGCTGCTCGCGGATCAAGTTGCGTTGGAAAATTTTTATCGCGAAGCCCGCGCCTGTGCCCGACTCAACCATACGAACATCGTTCACATTTACTCCTTCGATGACTGGGAGGGTCAACAATATCTCGTGATGGAGCTGGCCGATCATGGCAGCCTGGACGCACGCATTGAGAAACTACGCCTGCTGCCGGAATTGGACATGCTCGACATCGGCATCAAAATCGCCTCCGCGCTCGACATGGCGCTCAAGTACGACCTGCTCCACCGCGATATCAAGCCGGGCAATATTTTGTTCAACGCGGACCACGAACCAAAGCTGATTGACTTCGGCCTCGCCCGCAAAGCCGACGTGGAACATGAAGTGGAGGACGTGACGTGGGGCACGCCGTATTATGTCGCGCCCGAAAAAATCAAGCGCGAGCCGGAAACGTTTCTGTCCGACATGTACAGCCTCGGCGCCACGCTCTATCACGCGATGACCGGTCATGTGCCGTTTGAAGCACCGACGGTCGAGGAAGTAATTACTGCCCAGGTGCAAACGCCCCTGACGCCGCCGAATCTGGTTGTGCCGGAAATCACGCAGCCCACCAGCGACACCTTGGTGAAGGCCATGGCCAAGAACCCCGCGGAACGTTTCCTAAGTTATGACGAATTCATCATGGCGCTGACGGCGGCGCGCAGCCAGTTGCTCGTGATGCAAAATCAACTTCAACAGCCGCAGACGCAAAAGTCCAAAAGTCTCACCAGTTGGTGGAAGCGGGCTTAAAAAAGGCGGGCGTTGCCGCCCGCCTTGAAGATTCAAAAAAAACTCCGGACCATTAATGGCTGCCACCGGTACCCGAAGCCTCCTTATTTTTCTTTTCGGCTTTGGCGCCGAAGTGGATGCTGATGGCGTTGAGTTTGCCATCATTGGTTTTCCTGTAGGTGCCACTGACCAGCTCTCCCACCACGCCATCAGCCAATGTGGCCGACTTGCCGTCCTTGATGATCTTAGTGTCGGAAGTAACGGCAAACGTACGCGTCTCCACCGTCAGTGTCATCGCTTTCGCGTCAATCGCGCTGACCGTGCCCCGGAACACAAGGCCTTCGTGTTTCTTAGGTTTGGCAGGTGCGGCCTGGCTGGGCGATGCCGGCGCATTGGTGCCCTCCGCGTGCGACAACGCAGGCATTGCGACAAGAGCCGCGGCAAAGAGGCTCAGAACCGTGATTTTAGAGGTATTTTTTGTCATAATGGTTGATAGTTTGTCCAATTGTTTGTTACGAAAAACAAGGCAGAATACGAATTGGTCTCAACAAATCCAACTATTTTTACCACACGCCTTCGGTCAGCAATTCCGTGACGTTTCGCGCCAGATCTTCCGCCAGCAACGGCAGCGACTGGCGCTCCGAGTCCACCAAATCCGTGCCGACGTGAATCAGCGTGTAGCCGTTCACGTTTTTATCAAACAACACTTTATTCGTAGCGCGTTCGCGCGCGACGACGCGCGCGGTGATGCCAACCCGGTAATTCTCCGTCGTTGTGACGTCATTGTTCAAATAGCTCAACCCTTCACGGTTGTAACGCGTAATCACACCGCTGACGACGATGTCACCGGGACCGTGCGTGGCAAGGTGGTAAGTGCCGTCGGTTTGGAGCCGTTCACGCAACGCCTGGGTGACCGCGTCACCGAGCCGCGGTTGAAGCGTCTGGTTGTTGAACGGCAAAACTTCAACCGACTTTTCACCCGCGACCGCGCCGTTGACCGGGCCGAAATGGTAGCCGGCGCAACCGGCGAGCAACGCCGCCACCGCGGAAACGGCAAGAATTTCCGGCAGACGCATCTCAGTTGGCGGTTGACGCCTGAACGCGCGGTTTGAGGGCTTCAATGCGCTGGCGCGCGGACGCGGCGTAAGGCGAGTTTGGATCCAGTTGCAGCACTTCGTTATAATAAACCAGCGCGCCGTTCCACTTCTTGCTCTTTTCGTAGAATTGCGCGATTTCAAAATTGCCACGCACCTGCTCGGACTTGAGCACAGCAATGGCCTTTTGCGCCTGCGGCACACGCCGGTCGTGGGGATAAAGCGTGATGAAATCAGTGAACGTCGCCATCGCCTGCACCGCAGTGTTTTGATCGTATCCGGCCTTCGCCGCCTGCCTCGTATACGAAACGCCCTCGCGAAACAACGCATCGGAGGTGATGGTCGGCTGGTTGTAGTAACGGTCGGCGGCAGTGGCGTAAGCCTTCACCGCGTCGGGGTAATTTTTCTGTTTTTCCCGCGCGGCGCCGATGCGCAATTGCGCGTGCGGGGCAACATCGCTGTAAGGACCGTTGTTGACAATTTTGTCGAACATTTGCGCCGTTTCATCCATCGAGGTATAGAGTGGAATGTAACCCCAGAGTCTGAACAACTGGCCGCCGAGGAAACGGTTGGCGATGGCATATTGCCGCCAGATCACGTCTTCATAGCGGCTGCTGCGCGGATATTTTTCGATGATGTTTTGGTAGGCTTTGAACGCGGCTTCATCCTTGCCCTTCGCCTCTAGGCAGCGGCCAATGAAATATTCCGCATCCGGCGCGTAGTCTGACAACGGCCACACGCGCAAGACGCGGTGCGCGGCATGGAGCGTGGTGTTGTAGTCGTTCTTGGCGAAAGCCTGCTCTGCAACGTCCAACTGTTCCTTGGCCCGAGGGCGCTGCCACTTGGCGTTCTGGCCATACAGCTCGTAATACCAGCCTTCACCCGGCACATAAAACAACGGCGCGGGCGCGCGAAATGGAAACAACACCACGCACGCAGCGACGAAGAGCAGGAGACCAAACGGGCGGTTCATGTGGCGACAGTAACGACCTGAAATTTGCAAGTCAAGGCGGGCACAAGTGGATTCATCCCCGATAAACGACCACAATGCCATAATCTTCCAATATCTTTTGTGTGCCGACGTCAAAGTGTGTGTAACCTACCGTATGAATGCCAACGAGGTTGGCCTCGCCGACTTCATTCAAAAATTCCATAGCCCTTTCATCAAACTTGTCATGGCCCGCTTCGACGCAAGCGGAATGGCGAATCGTCCGAACCCGGATTTTTTTACCGGCGCCCCTGGCCACCGCCTCCAACGGCGCTTTCGGTTTGGCAATGAGAACTTCGCCCGGCTTGTCGCGCACAGGCACCTTGAGATGCATTTCGACTTTGGCGGCGGCGGACGAAGCGATGGTGTGGCTGGGGCCGCCACCAACCACTCCCGCCGGAGCGTGTTCAGAAAGAGGAGGAGGCGTTGCTGCCGCCGGAATCGTGATTTTCTCGCCGCATGACGGGCACTGGATTTCCGAGCCAGCGCCGGAATTGTCCACGGCCATTTCTTGTTCGCAATGAGGGCAATTAAAAACAATATCCATAAGCAGGAATAAATTTGTGGGGCCAGATTAAATCCACGGCACGCCGCAAACCAGCAAAAAATCGCGCGTTCTACTCCCACTCAATCGTCCCCGGCGGCTTGCTGGTAATGTCGAAGACGCAACGGTTCACACCCTTGACCTCGTTGATGATGCGGCTGGCGAGTTTCTCCAGCAATTCGTAGGGCAGTTTCACCCAGTCCGCCGTCATGCCATCCTGCGATTCCACCGCGCGAATGGCGATGGTGTAATCATAAGTCCGTTCGTCGCCCATCACGCCCACGCTGCGCACGGGCAGTAATACCGCAAAGCTCTGCCAGATTTTGTAGTAAAGCCCGTTCGACTTCATTTCCTCAACGACGATGGCATCGGCGTTCCGCAAAATCGCGCAGCGTTCCGGCGTCACTTCGCCAAGAATGCGCACGGCCAGTCCCGGTCCGGGAAACGGCTGGCGGAAAACAATTTCCTTCGGCAAACCGAGTTCAATCCCGAGTTGGCGCACCTCGTCCTTGAACAGGTATTTCAGCGGCTCAACGAGCGCGAATTTCATTTTCTTCGGCAGCCCGCCAACATTGTGATGGCTCTTGATGAGCGCAGCGGGATTGCCGTCAATCGGCACGGATTCGATCACGTCGGGATAGAGTGTTCCTTGCGCGAGAAATTTCGCCTTGCCCACGCGCTGGGCCGCATTCTGAAAAACTTCGATGAACGTCTTGCCGATGATTTTACGTTTGCGTTCGGGTTCAGTCACGCCTTTAAGCCGATCCAAAAACAGCTTCGCGGTGTCTTCATATTGCAGTTTGATTTTGAAATTACGCCCGAAAACTTCCCGCACAACTTCCGCCTCGCGTCCGCGCAACAGGCCGTTGTTGACGAAAATGCAGGTCAGCTGGTCGCCGATGGCTTTGTGCAGCAACGCCGCCGCCACGCTCGAATCCACGCCGCCACTCAGACCGAGAATCACTTTTTCCGTCCCAACCCGGGTGCGGATTTCCTCGACGGCCCGCTCAACGTAATTCCGCATCGTCCAGTTTTTGCCGCAGCCACAGACGCCGTGGACAAAATTGGAAATGATTTCCTTCCCCCGCGGCGTGTGGACGACTTCGGGATGAAATTGCAGGCCGAAAAATTTCCACGCGCGGTTTTCGATGGCGGCGTATTCGGAGTTTTCGGTGACGGCGACTGATTTGAAATCGCGCGGCAGTTTCGTGAGCTTGTCGCCGTGTGAATTCCAGACCTGCAACCTTTCCGGCAGATTGCGGAACAGCGCGCACGACGCGTCCTTCACGGTGAGCACACCTTTGCCGTATTCGCGTTTCCGGCCTTTCTCGACCTTGCCGCCGAGAAACTGCGCGAACAATTGCACGCCGTAGCAGATGCCGAGCACAGGCACGCCGAGCGCGAAAATATTCTTGTCCGGCAACGGTGCATTTTTTGCATACACGCTGGACGGACCGCCGGACAAAATGATGCCGCTTGGCGCCAGCGCGGCGATTTCCACCGCCGGAGTGTCGTGGCCCAGAATGAGGGAATACACGTTGCATTCGCGGATGCGCCGCGCAATCACCTGTGTATATTGCGACCCGAAATCCAAAATGACGATTTGCTCGTTCATGAAATCAAAAGCTGAAATGCACTCTTTGCCTGTGCCGCGCGTCTTTGGCGAGCGAAAAATGTTTTCACTCCGACCGGACTCGGCTAAACAACACGCGCATGGCAGTTCCAACACCGCCTTCAGGCAAAGAGGGGTTGAACAAAATCTCCCGATGGTTTGTGCTCCATCCGTATTGGGTGCTGACGCTGGCCGTGCTGGCCACGCTGACGCCGTTTCTGGCCAAACCGTTCAACTTGGACGATCCGCTATTTATCTGGACCGCACGCCAAATCCACGTACAACCCTGCGATCCTTACGGGTTTGACGTGAATTGGTACGACGCGGCGGAGCCCATGTGGGCGGTGATGGAAAATCCGCCGCTGGCCAGTTATTATCTGGCGCTGGCAGCGGGAATTTTTGGCTGGAGTGAAATTGTGCTGCATTTCGCTTTTTTGCTGCCGGCGGTCGCGGCGATTTTGGGGACCTACCGGCTGGCGCGCCATTTTTGCGATCAACCCATGCTCGCGGCGGTCGCGGCTTTGTTCACCCCGGTCTTTCTGGTCTCGGCTACGACGGTGATGTGCGACGTGTTGATGCTGGCATTTTGGGTCTGGGCCGTGGTGTGGTGGCTGGAAGGAATGGAGCGTGATGACCTTTGGCGGTTGGGCGGCGCCGGCCTGTTGATTGCGCTGGCGGAGCTGACCAAATACTTTGGTGCCTGCCTCATTCCGTTGCTGGCCGCTTACGGTGTGATTGAAAAACGCCGATTGCGATTGGGACGGTGGATTGCGTGTCTGCTGATTCCGCTCGCGGCATTGTGCGCTTATCAATGGTTCACCTTGGCGCTTTACAAGCAGGTGCTCATGTTCGAAGCGATAAGTTACGCCGGCTATGCAAAAAGTCTTTTAGGGGTTTCAGGCATCGCCTCCGCTTTGACCGCGTTGACCTTCACCGGCGGATGTCTGGCGGTGGTGGTGTTCTTTGCACCGTTCCTGTGGCGGGCGCGAATCTTGGCGGGATTTGCCGGCGGAACGATTTTGACCGTCGTCGCGCTCTCCCGCGGAGGAATTCTGTTGCAGCATTATAACAGGCTTCAGAATTCGGGCTGGGCGCCGGTGAATGTGCAAATCACCCTCTGGGCAGTTGGCGGCGTCAGTGTTCTGGCGCTGGCGGTTGCCGATGTCCTTGACCGGCGCGATGCGCGTTCTTGGCTGTTGGCGTCGTGGGTGTTGGGAACTTTTTTGTTCACGGCGTTTTTCAACTGGACGGTCAATGCCCGTTCCATTTTGCCCGTGGCCCCGGCCGTGGGGATTTTGCTCGTCCGGCGTTTGGAACAGAAGGGTTTGACGGGCCGGAAAACCTGGTCGCGCAACGCGGCCATTTGCCTTGCGGCTGGCGCCGCACTGGCACTGCTGGTAACACAGTCGGATTTTCTCCTCGCCGTTGCCGTCCGGCAAAGCGCTCAACAGGTCTGTGTGAAATATGGAACAAAAGGAGGAACGCTCTGGTATCAGGGGCATTGGGGGTTCCAGTATTACATGGAAGCACTGGGCGCGTCGCCGATTGACATAAGGCGCTCCCGACTCAAGGCGGGTGAAAAAATCGCCTTACCACAGAATAATACCACTTTCTTCCAGCCCAGCCCATCGGCAGTTTCCGTGGTAGAGACCATGGCCATTCCGGGACCGCACCGGCTGACCACTTGGAGCAGAGGCGCCGGCGCCGGCTTTTATGCGGCAACCTGGGGACCACTGCCCTTCGCCTTCAATCATGTGCCACCGGAAAATGTCGTCATGTATGACTGTTTGCCACCGCCTCTAAAAAAATGAGGCGAATTCTTTGATTGTCAAAATGGGAGCCGATAAAAAACAAAAACCCGACAGCTGCTTGTTTTGACGCCAGCCCGGCTTTGCGGGCGAAAAATATTTTGCCAGGTCATGCGCTGCCTGGAAGTTGCGCCGGCGGCGGGTTTCCATTGTCACGCGCGCCGGATTCCGCTACAAAGCCGGCATGAAACCCGTCCCACGTTTTTGCTGCGCGGCCGCCGGTTTCTCGCTGGTTGAACTCCTCATCACGCTGGCGCTGATGTGTGTCATGGCGGTGATGCTTTATGGATTCGGTTCCGCCAGCCACCAGCGTTCGCAAAAAAAACTCTGCGCGGACAATCTGCAGAAAATTTATCTGGCGATGCAGATTTACGCGAACGACTTCAGCGGCAGGCTGCCGCAAAACACCAACGCGGTGACTTCGGAGCAGGTGCTGGATGAACTCGTGCCGCGCTACACGGCGGACACATCCATTTTCATCTGCCCCGGCGGACGCGATTCGCAGATTCCCTCCGGCGAACCGCTCGTCAAACACAAGATCAGCTACGCCTACTACATGGGCCGCCGGCTCGACACTCCGCAAAGTGTCTTGATGTCTGACCGGCAGGTGGACACGCGGCCAAAATACGCGGGTGAATTTGTATTTTCCCCGAACGGAAAACCGCCTGGCAACAACCATCACAAATACGGCGGCAATTTTCTTTTTTGCGATGGCAACGTGCAGCCCAGCCCGGCACAACTGACGTTTTCGCTCGCCGCCGCATCGGGCGTCGTGTTATTGAATCCCAAACCCTGACGCCCATGAAACTTCAATGCTCCTGCGGCGCGAAATACGCCTTTGATATCACGCCGGAAATGCTGCAAAACCCGGTGAAGTTTGTCTGCCCGAACTGCGGCCTGGACTCGTCCGATTTTGTCAACGAACTTATCCGGCAGGAATTTGCCGGGCAGACGCCGCCACCGCCGCCCGTTGCCGGACCCGCCGCGCTGCGCCTGAGAATCGCGCATGAAGAAACTCCGGCGGCGCAACCGCAGGAAGCGCCGGTCGCTTCCCAATTTTGCTCCAGGCACCGGGGCGAACTGGCCACGGAAAGATGCGCCGTCTGCCAGAAACCGATTTGCCCCAAATGCCTGGAACTGTTCGGCTATTTTTGTTCGCCGCTGTGCAAGGGCAAGGCCGAGGCGCAGAACCTTGACGTGCCGGTTTTTGCCGGACGCAAGGATGTGGTCGAATCGCAATTCTGGCGCAAGATTGGTCTGATTTTTGGCGCGGTCGGCACCGTCATCGTTTTGGCACTGGGCGGGTGGACGTGGTATGCGTGGTTCGGTTCCGTGCCACATTCTTATTTTTCGGTGCGTTTTGAAGACAACGACCGCGCTTACTCCGGCAGGTCGCAACTCGTTGGCAAGGATCAAATTGTCTTTCTGCACGGTGGCACGCTGGCGCGTTACGATTTGAAAACCAAAAAACAAATCTGGTCGCGGGAACTGGTGACGAAGCAACAAATTGACGATATCATCAAAGCTGAAGATGATATGGAAGCGCGGCTGGATGCGGAGAACCCTGGCCGCTTTCGGCACCATCGCCCCCCGCAGGATGTTGAAAGATCGGTGAAGCAAATGCTGCAAGCAGAATTGTCGTTGCGCGTTTCCGGCCACAACATCTGGGTGGGCAAGGAGGACGAGTTGACGCACTACGACTGGGACAGCGGCAAGGTGCTGCGCGAAATCACGCTGCCGGAACGTGGCGGCGAACTGGTCGAAAATAGCAATGAACTGCTGATGCTCGGCGCGCAATCCGTCACGCACATCAGCCTCGTCAGTGGTGATTTTCGCGTCGAACAATTTGGCACACCGGGCGCGACGATGCTCGCAACCGCCCAAAATTCCGCCGGCGGCGGATTGCCGGGCACGGGCGTGAATAATGGCAAACCGCTGGATCCGCAGAAAGTCGAGGCCCAGGCGCAGAACTTGAAATTGCCCGCGCGGATCGCGCTGCCCGCGTTGCTCGCCAACGCCCAGCACGAGCAACAACTGGAAGCCGCACTCAGTGACGAGCCGCAGCATCCGCGTCCTAAAAATTCCAAACCGCTGCTAGCGAAAGCCGAACGCTTCCAGCTCGTTTCGAGCAAAAATGGTTTCGTGCAATTTTCCGCGCGCCTGCTTGAAGAACATTATATCACCCGCTCGGCGATGAAGGCGCCGCCGGCAAAATCGGCTCTCGATGGCGACTTGAATGCCTCGAAGACAACCGAAGTCGCCAACGAAATCCTGAATGAAATGCAACGCAACGCCGGCGGCGACACGGTCACGGAGGACGAAAGCCGTTATCAAGTCACCGTGCATTTGCCCAATGCTACCAGCGCGTCCGATTGGACGGGCCAAGTCGTCGGGCCGCCGCAGTTGTTCGTTTTGAAAACGGTCAATGTGATTGTGGCGGGCAAGACCGTGATCGTCCTCGACAAGGCGAATAAAAAACTCTGGCAGGCTGCGCTCACTTACAGCATCGCCGCCGGTGGTGGTGGATTTTTCCGCGAAGAATCACAGTTTGGTGAAGGCCCGTGCGTGGAACACGGTGACACGCTTTACGTTTTTGACCAGGCGGTTTTGACGGCGTTTGAATTGAACTCCGGCAACGCGCGCTGGCGGTTGCCGTCCGTTGGCGTCGTCGGGTTGTTTTTTGATGACAAGGACAATGTTTACGTCAACACCACCAGCGGCAATCCCGACGACATCAAGTATTCACGCCAGATTGACGTCTCCAGAACAACGGACGCCGTCCTGTTCAAGGTTGACCCGAAGACCGGCAAGACCTTGTGGAGCATCAAGCCCGGCGGCTTCATTTCCTACCTGTCGGGAAAATTCATTTACACCGTCCAGTCGTATGACCCGAATCCCGCCGACGAAGAAGTGATGAACGACATGATCGCCGCCATGCAAAAACCGCCTTACCTGCGCATCGCGCGCATCCGGCCTGCCGACGGACGCATATTGTGGGAACACTATCAAGACCGCTGCCCGATAGACGTGCGGTTCAATGATAACTCCATCGAACTCATCTTCAAGCGCGAGGTACAGATGCTGCGTTACCTGACGTTCTGAATTTTTTACTGCTTCACCACTGTGACCTGGCCGGTATTCGGGTCATAGTCAAGTTTCGTTCCGTAAGGCGTCGCTGGCAGTTTGCCCACATAATTCGGCACCAGTTCAGTCAGGTCTTTGGGCAAACGGCCTTCCTGCGTGTTGAATAGCTGGACGGCCCGGTTGAGATACGACATGTCAATCGTCTTGACCGCGTTTTTGTCTACTCGCATCAACGTGCCCAGATAATCCACCGACGACGGAGCGGGATTGGCGCTGTCGGTTGTTTTGGTGGTTTGACTTGTGTTGGCGCCCTGGGGATGAGGATTGGAATTATTTTTGCCGCAACCGGCCAGAAGCAATCCGACCGCAACCAAAATCAAAAAGGACGCTCTCATGCCGTCAATTTAATCCAAACCGCGAAAAATCCAAGCCGAACTTGGGCTGGGCGAACACTACGCCATTTTCGCCGCCAACTCGCGCGCCTGCTGGATCAAATCGAGATCGTCAGCCAGATTGCCGAAACGGAATTTCGGCATACCGCTTTGCTGTTGGCCGAGCAACTCACCCGGCCCGCGCAATTTCAAGTCCATCTCCGCGATGCGAAAACCGTCGTTCGTTTCTTCCAGCATTTTCAGGCGTTCATCCGCCCCGGCAGTTTTCGCGTCGGAAACCAAAATGCAGTACGACTCGTGCGCACCACGCCCGATGCGGCCGCGCAATTGATGCAATTGCGCCAGCCCAAAGGCTTCGGCGTTTTCAATGAGCATCACCGTGGCGTTCGGCACATCCACGCCGACCTCGATGAGCGAAGTTGCGAGCAATGCATTCACCCCGCCGGCACGAAATTCCGTCATCACCCCGTCTTTTTCGCGGCTCTTTAATCGCCCGTGCAACAATCCGACGCGAAAGGGCGCAAGCAAGGTTTTCAAATTTTCAAATTCTTTCGTCACCGCTTTCAAGCCTTTCACACCCGATTCTTCGACGCGGGGATAAACCACATAAACCTGCCGCCCGGCGGCGAGTTTTTCGCGGATAAACTCCCAGACCTTCGGTCCCGCCCCGGCGGGATCAGCCGTGCGGATGAATGTTTTGATTTGGCCGCGGCCACCAGGTAGTTCATCAATCACTGAAACATCCAGGTCGCCGTAAAGCGTGAGACCAAGCGTGCGCGGAATCGGCGTCGCCGTCATCACGAGCAGATGTGGATAACGACCTTTGCGCACAAGCTGTTCGCGCTGTGCCACACCAAACTTGTGTTGCTCATCAATGATGACCAGACCCAGCTTCGGCAGATCAAAACCGGACGTGAGCAGGGCATGAGTGCCAATGTGCAAAGTCGAAGGTCGAGGGTCGAGGGTCGAAGGTCGGCGCGGCTTCTGGCTCTCGTCTCTCGACTCTCGACTCTCGACCGTCTTGCGACTACCGGTCTGTAATTCGACCTGGACGCCCAGCGGTTCAAACCATTTCTCGAAATTTTGAAAATGTTGCTCGGCCAGAATCTCCGTCGGGGCCATGAGCGCGACGTTGAAGCCGCTTTCCAACGCCATCAGCGCCGTACAGGCGGCCACGACGGTTTTGCCCGAACCGACATCGCCTTGCAGCAACCGCCGCATCGGATGCGCGCCGCCCATGTCCTTGCGGATTTCGCGCAGCACTTTCGTTTGCGCATCGGTAAGCACGAAGCCGAGCCGGGCCAGAAATGGTTTGATGAGGTGATTGTTGCCGCTGCACGGCAACGCCGTTGCGCGCGATTCAAAATTTTTCCGCCGGGTTTGGATTTGAACCTGCAATTCAATGAACTCGTCCAGCGCCAGCCGTTGTCGCGCAATTTCCACGTCAGTCAATTCTTCCGGAAAATGAATCATGTGGACGGCATTGGCGCGCGTTGGAACGTGGCGCAGGCGTCCCGCCTGCCCGGCGGAAGATTGGGCGGGAAAAGTTTTTTGCAGGCGGGACGCCTGTGCTACATTGTGCGGCTCATCAATCTGCGCTTCGAATTTTTCCAGCGTGCGCCAGATCAGCCCGCGCAACCAGCGCTGCGGCAAACCTTCGGTGAGCGGATACACCGGCGCAATGCGGTTGAGGTGGATGAAACTTTCCTCGCCGCCTTCGATGACTTCGGTTTCGGGATGGGTCATCACGCGCGGTTTGGTTTCGCTCAACTTGCCGTAAACAAAAACCTCGTCGCCCATGGCAAAATAATTTTGCATGAACGGCAGGTTCCACCAGCGGCAATGCAATCGCGCCGAGCCGTCGTCGAGAATGATTTCAAAAACGGATTTGCTGCCGCCGCGAAAACGCCTGAGCCCCAGCGTGACAATCGTGCCGCGCGCCGTGGCCGGTTCGTCCCTCGTCAGTTCGACGATCTCGCGGAAATGCCTGCGGTCTTCGTAACGCCGCGGGCGGTGCAATAACAAATCCTCGACGGTGCGGATGTCGAGGCGCGCCAGTTGGGCCGCGCGTTCCGCACCCACACTCCAAAGCGAAGTGACGGGCCTTCGCAACACTGGCGTTGCTCCTGCCTCGGCGAAGCCTCCGGCGCAGCCCGGGTCGTCCCCGCAGGCCGGCGCGGCGAGGGGGATGGATTTGGTTTCCGGCGGCGACATCACCCGCACGATACAAACCGTTTATTGCGGCTTCAACGGCAAATAAGCCGGTTAGCTCTGACTGAACCATTGCGCATCCCAAGTGCCAGCCGGAAATTTTTTGCCGGCGCCGCTCCCGCCGGGCGCTCAAACGCGGATCGCCGACGGAATGTCATTTGGCCACGGATCGGATGGCATAAAAGGCCACTTGGTTTTCCCGGTCCCGGTAGGCATGGGTCCATATTTTTCGGGAATCATCCGCTGTCTGGAGGTAATTCAAAAGCTGCGGGACAAAAGGGTAAAGAGTATACTCCGGCGGATGGATGAGGTATATGGTATTGGGAGACAAAGCGAACTTAAGCTTCTCGTAAGGCGTCATATGCCAGATAGGTTCAGACAAGTGCGGACCGTCGAGCAGGAACAGGAGTTGTTCGTTGAAACCCCAGTCGAAACTGACGATGGTCAGATCGGTCCGCCCTTTGACATCATTACAGAACTCGTCCAGTGCATTCGACCACATGCCCCGGCCACCGGTTTCATGAATTAAACGCTCGGTTTTTTGAATAGCGAGCCAATGGCCCGATATCAACACCAGACCGGCGGCCACAACGATGGTGCGCCGGATCGAATTGCCGATCGTTGCAGCCGATTTTATCCGCCAGAACTGCACCAGCGCGGCGGTTATGATCAAATGCGGAAAAGGATAAACCAACAGGGCATGGTGAATAAAAACCGCGTCGGGAAGCAGCATGACGCTCATCGTTTCAAAAAGGGCGCTGAGCAGTAGAAAGGCAAAAAGCCGGCACTTCGAATCAGTCCGGAAACCTCTGAGCACTTCCACGGTCAGGAACACTGACGCCAATAGAAAGGCAAGGCCGAAGGGACTCCAAACCGCAGATGGCAGTTCCGACATTGTGTCAAATATCCCGCCCGTGTGCATCAAACGCCAGAAGTAAGAACCATCATACATGGCCAACGCGGCATTGATTTTATCCATAAACTGGGATTTCCCGACGGCATTGCTGGCATGCAGCAGAATTAAGTCGGCCCGCAGCACCAGGATGGGACTGGCAGTCAACAGAAACCCCAAGCTACCCAGCGCAAACCTGCCAGGTGCCGCCCCTATGGCTGAAACAATTTGCTTCCGATGAGTCAGCAGCAACGCCAGTCCGCAGCCAAAAAGAATCACGATAAAGTCAACCTTGCTGAAAAAGCCCAACCCTAAAAAAAACGAGGCAAAAAAAAGCTGGTACCATTTTCGCCTTTGCCACCAGAGGAGCAACAAATTGAATCCGGCAAACCGGCAGAGAAAACCCGGCACCACCGGACCCCAATCATGCATCGTCATAAAGAAATAGGAAGGATCCAGGCCCAGCAACGGACCAGCGATCAACGCGGCCGGCAGGCCCAGCAACCTCCGCGTCCAAAGCATGAAGAGCAACAGACCGATCAGACCCCACCCCAAAGTCGTAAGCCGCAATACGGCGACACTGGGACCAAATAACGCAAAACTCGGGATGAGCAGCCAGCTTTTCAGGGCACCGAAATAAGGCAGGACCAGAATTGGAAACGGGCGGCCAAAGCAATTAATGGTCATTATGCCGGGCATATGGTCGCCGTGGGACTTGCCGGTCAGAAAGTCTTTGGCCTGCCCGGCACAAAGCGCCTCGTCATAGTAAAGTCCCGGAGCCGATAAATCCCGGGTCGCAATATACGTCATCAGTAGCGAAACGATCAGCCAGACCGAAAACAACACTATTAATCCCCACCTGACTGGTTTTGGCGGTGGTGGCTGGTTGGGAAGGGTGGCAGTCGAACACGCGCGGCTCACAACCTGTTATTCTCAAAACCCATTCCGTGAGTCCAGTTGAAACTTGGACCGCCACCCCCGGACTTCACCGGGCTGGTGTTTCTGTTTGCCCGGAGAGAATCTTTACTGCTAGGAGCTGTCTCACCATTAACATGACGCCCCGCACCTGCCCGCCGGCAACAGCCCAAGCTCCGGAGGCAAAACTCCTTCCGCGCGATCCGTGGTTTTGGATTCCCACGCTTTATGTGGCGGTTCGCCCCTCGTCAGTTCGGCGATTTTGCGGAAATGGCGGCGGTCCTCGTAACGTCGGGGGCGGTGCAACAACAAAGCCTCGACGGTGCGGATGTCGCGGCGCGCCAGTTGGGCCGCGCGTTCCGCCCCAACACTCCAAAGCGAAGTGACAGGCGCAGCAAGCGGGGAAGATTTGGTTTACGGCGGCGACATCACCCGCACGATACAAACCGGCACGGACCGCTTCAACGGGAAAGGAGCGCGGACAGCCTGTCCGCACTCTGTTCGCACTAGATCAAATTTCTATGACTGTAATTTCCGGCCGGCAATTAAAACGGATGGGTACAGGGAACCAGCCGATGCCGGAGGTTACATACAATGGGCCTGATTTTGTTTGGAATAATCCGAGGTCGTATTCGTCCACAGCGTAAGGAACCATTATCGGTCCGTAAAAAGGGATGCGAACCTGTCCGCCATGCGAATGCCCAGCCAACAACAAGTCAAATTTTTGGTCGGTGAACAACTTTACCCATGCCGGATAGTGCATCAACAAAATGTTTTTCATTCCGGGGATGGCAAATGGCAACGGATGCTTCGGGCCGATATGAGCCATACCAATGAGGTTGATCTTTCCGCCAGCAATCAACCGTTGTTCATCAACCAACCAAGCTCCACCAGTTGCGGCGAAACACTTAATCATCCCATCGAACGGCACTTTGCTCCAGTAATCGTGGTTGCCCGGCACGCCATACATCGGAGATTTGACGCCGGATAAAATTTCGAGGGCTTCCGGCAGGAACTTTCCCTCTTCCATGATGTCGCCGGTGAAACATACGAAATCCGGCGACAATGAATTGATCATGTCCACGACGGATTGTGTATGGGCGCGGTCGCCTTTATGATGCAAATCACTAAAATGAACGAAGCGATGAGTCGACTTGCCGTCCGTCAGGTGCAGCCGGCGAATTTTGATCCACTGCGGCTCGATCCATCCAGTATCGCCAATAACCGCACAAGGCGTTAACAGCAATGTGGCAAAAATAAATCGGCGTCGGCTGATTTTGTTGAATTTCACAGCGGCACAGACGTTACGCTAAATCAACCATCTTGTGTTGCGAGGATTGCACCGGGCAAACCACAGCGCTAATTTGATGCGTGCCCGTAAAATCCGTTCAATCAAAACCTGCGCCGCTGTGGTTGCTCGTGCGGGTCAATGCGCTTCAAAGCTGGCGGCGGCTCCTGTCCGTGCGTGAGCAATCGCGGTTGCTTACCGGCAGCATCGCGTTGTTCATGGCCGGTTATCTCGTCGTATCGTTTGAGCTGTTCTATCACGGGCTGAGATTCATAGCGAAATTTCCGGGCCTGGGTGCGGTGCTAACGGAGCGGTTGATGTATGGGTTGTTCGCATTTTTGTTCGCGCTGCTGCTGTTGAGCAACCTCATCATCGGCTACACCAATTTATTCCATAACCGGGAGACGGCGTTTCTGCTGACGCTGCCGGTTCCGACCCAGACCATTTTCCGCTGGAAATTCATCGAATCCACGGTGCTGGCGTCCTGGGCGTTTGTTTTTTTGATTGCGCCGTTGCTCGCGGCGTTTGGCTTGTTGCGCGGAGTGCCCTGGCATTTCTATCCGGTGACGCTGGGGCTCATCGCATTGTTTATCGTGCTGCCGGGCGTGCTGGGCGCGGTTCTGGCCATTTGGGTGGGGAGATTTTTGGACCGGCGCAGTTTTCAAATCGCCATGATCGGGACGGCCATGGTTTTGCTGGCGGTGGCGGCGTTTTGGTGGAAGGCCCCGCCGGTTGATGATGCGTTGCTCGACAAGCGCACCCTCGAAGCGCTCGATCTGCTCCTCGCCAGGACACGATTTACCATGTTTCCGTTTCTGCCGAGCTTCTGGCTGTCGTCGTCCGTGTTGCAATGGGCCGAGGGTATCCTGCGCGGCGCGGCATTTTTCACGCTGGTGCTGTTGAGCTACACGATGTTTTTCGGCGGAATTGCGTTCACCAGGTTCGGCAATGTGTTTTACCACACGGCATCGGTGGTGCAAAGCCGCGCGGGCGGCGGGCGGATTTGGTTTCGCGCCGGCCAGAATTACCGGCACTCCACCGGCCGGCTCGAAAAAATTATGGTGAAATTTTTCCAGCTCGACCGCGACACATGCGCGCTGGCGGTCAAAGACCTGCGGATGTTTTGGCGCGACACCACGCAATGGGGACAGTCGGTGATGTTATTCGGCCTGCTGGGCGTCTATGTCATCAACCTGCGAAATTTCACGCACCAGTTGGCCAGCCCGTTTTGGACCAACCTGATCGCATACCTGAATCTCGGCGTCTGCTCGCTGAATCTTGCCTCGGTGACAACGCGGTTTGTGTTTCCGCAATTTTCGCTCGAAGGCTGGCGGCTGTGGATCATCGGCATGGCGCCCATAGGCATGGCGCGTGTGGTCAAAACCAAGTTCTGGCTGGCCAGCATTTCATCGCTGTTGGTCACGTCCGGCCTCATCACACTGTCCTGTTATCTGCTCAAGATGAGCTGGGACCGCGTGCTGTTTTTTGGCGCGGTGATTACGGTGATGACATTCGCGCTCAATGGCCTCGCCATCGGACTGGGCGTCCTTTATCCGAACCTGAAGGAGGCCAACCCGAACAAAATCGTCAGCGGCTTTGGAGGCACGCTCTGTTTTGTGCTGAGTTCATTTTACATCCTGGCTTCCGTGCTGTTGCTGTTTTTTGGCGCGGCCGGCCTGCACGCGCGCGAAAGCTGGGCGGCGGAAGGCATCACCGGCTTTGTGCTGCTGTCCGTTGGCATCGGCTGGCTGCCCCTGAGATTTGGGTTGCAACGGTTGAAAAATTTCGAGGTGTGAAAACGCGGCCGTCGCCGCCGGCCGGTTGCAACCCGTATTTCAAGAACGCGACTTGGAGGGCGGGGTTGCGCGTTGCGGCTGCAAAAGTTTGTCCAGCGCTTCAAACAACAACGGCGCGCTCGACAGATGCACCACCCGGCCATCCCGCGCCACCCAACCGAAGCCCTCACCGTAAGCCGGACCGTTCACGATGCACAAATCGGTTGAACATTCGGCAATTTGCCGTTGGGCGGCGCTGATGGCATCGGCGCGCACGCCATCCGCTTGAAATTTCCATCCCACGATTCGCGTTCGCGGAAACCAGCTGCGCAGCTCGGCGATGATTTTGGGCGTCGCCACCAGCTCGACGAGCAACCTGCCTTGCCGGGTGGGAATTTTATTGACCGCCTTGATTTCGGCGAGTTTGCCGGATTTGTCGGTCGTGAAAATTCTTCCGAAGGCGAAATCGCCGACCGCCGCCGCGTGAAAAATCGCGTCCACTTTTTTGGATGACACCGCTTTCAGCTTTTCGCGCAGATCGGCCGCCGTCGTGAAAGTCTCCACCCGTTGCGCGCGCCGTTCGCCGCCATGCGTGGCCATGGTGCCGATGAGCAGAATCACCCTGTGACCACGCGCCGCGAGAAAATTGGCCAGCTCCGTGCCGAGGCGGCCGGTCGAAAAATTCGTGAGCCGCCGCACGTCGTCCAGCGGCTCATAAGTTGGTCCTGCGGTGACGATGCAGTTCATGTTGACGTCCAAGCTTCAGCCTGTTCGCGTCGGATGGCAAGTCGAAGCTTGAACGCCAACCCTCACGGGGCGCAGTTGTGTCCCGCACCGCGGGATCAGCCGCAGCGGTGTTAAATCACTCAAGGCGTCTTCCAGGTTTGGAACGGCTGCGACTGGCACTCCGCGCACAGTTGCGCTCCACAATTTATTTCAGCCACCACGCGAGCAGCGGCGCGACGGCGAGGCCCGGCAGAAAATTCGCCAGTTCGACCCGGCGGACCTCAAAAATCATCAACGCAATGGCGCACGCGATCAGGCCGGCGGCGGCATTGACCGGCTCAACCAGACCGTGCGCGGCGAGGAAGGGTTTCGCATAAAACTGACAGGCGAACGTGATGGCGCTGAGAAAAAAGAAAGCCGGAAACGCCGACAGGGAGGACGGCCAGCCGAATATTTTCACGAAACCGGTCATGGCCAGGCCGTCCATCACGGCTTTGACGGCAAGCAGATAAAAATAACCGGACTGGCTGTCTCCGGGAGGCAATCCATCCGTCACCGCACCGAGCAGACCCAGGGGCGCGGCGCAAAATAAAATTGTGCACGCGATGAAGCCACCGCCGACTTTGCGCGGCGCGTCCGATTGTGCCGACGCGATCAAACTACCCGCGTAATGGCCGAGACGATTCGATAATTTTTGCAGGTGCAGCAGTTTGCCAATCCAAAAACCCACAGTTACGCCAAGCGCGGCGATGAACATTTGCTTCAACGCCGGCAAAAAAGCTCCGTTGACACTCAACCAAACGAGCCGCAGGCCGAAGAAAATGGTGAATGCGCCGAGTGCCGAGCGGAAGAATAACTGTATGCGGAGGGACAACGGTTTGCGCAGCGCCAAACCGAACAACCCACCGATCAAAATGCCCATTGCGTTGAGAAATGCGCCGGTCACACACTGACTCAACGCAGGGCGCGGCCAAAGCGCAAGCCGGAAAACGCGTTGCCCGGTAGCGGACGCAGCCGGGACCGGCCACTCACGAACGCGGGTCGCCGGCGAAATTTCACTTGGGTTCGAACCAAATGGCATAAAATGCCACCTGGTTTTCCTTGTCCCGCCAGGGTCGGACCATGGGCTTTCGGGTGTCCGTGGGCTGGAGGTAATCCAGAATCTGCATGGCCGAGGGAATCATCGTGTATTTCGATGGATGAATAAGATAAATGGTGTCCGGAGACAAGGTGAACTGGAATTGTTCGCCCGGCGCAAGACGCCATAAAGGCTCCGACAAACGCGGACCGTCGGTTAAAAACAGAAGTTGTTCGTTAAACCCCCAGTCAAGACTGACGATGGTCAGATTGGTCCGGCCCTGGACATCCTGGCAAAACTTGTTCAACGCATTCGACCACCAGCCCCGGCCGCCGGTTTCCTGGATCAAGCGGCCGGTTTTTTCAATGGCGAACAAGTGGCCCGCCAGCAACACCATACCGGCGCCCACGACGAAAGCGCCCCGGAGTGAATGGCCGCCGGTTGCCGCCGGCTTGCCCTGCCAGAACCGCAACAACGCGACGGTTATGATCAATTGTGGAAAGGGATAAACCAACAGGGCGTGGTGGATGCTGTTTGCGCCGGGAAGCAACAGGAAACCCGCGGTCTCAAAAAGGGCACTGAGCAACAGAAAGGCCCAAAGCCGGCACCTCGAATCAGTCCGGAAATGCCTGAACCCCTCCACACTCAGAAGCACTGACGCCAGTAGAAAGACTAGACCGAACGGGCTCCAAACTGCGGAAGGACCTTCAAACATTTTCGCCATGCGCCCGCCCGAGTCCATGAGACGCCAAAAGTATGAGCCATCATACATGGCCAGGGTAATCCGGGCTTTTTCCGCCAGCCCGGTTTCCGTGGTGGCGGTTTTCACGTGTCGCAGAATCAGGCCGGCTCTCAGCACCATCATGGGAACGGCAACCAACAGGAAACCCAGACCGCCCAGCGCAAACCTGCCGGGGGCCGCCTTGACGGTTGAAACCATTTCCCTCTGGTAAGTAAGCAGCAACGCCAGGCCACAGCCAAAAAGAATTACGATAAAATCAACCTTGTTAAAAAAGCCCAGCCCGAAAAAAAGCGTTGCGAGAAAGAAATGGCACCATTTTCGCCTTTGCCACCAGAGGAGCAACAAACCAAACCCGGCAAAGCGGCAGAGAAAACTCAGCGCCGCCGAACCCCAATCGTGTACCGTTATGAAAAAATAGGCCGGATCCAGCCCCAGCAATGGCCCGGCGAGCAACGCGGCCGGCAGCCCCAGCAACCTCCGCGTCCACAACATGAAGAGTAACAGGCCGATCAAACCCCAACCGAAGGTCGTAAGTCGCAGCACCGGGACACTGGGACCAAACACCGCAAAGCCCGGCATGAGCAGCCAGCTTTTCACGGCACCGAGATAGCTTTGGACAAAAACCGGGAAAGGACGGCCGCACAAATCAATGACCATGGTACCGGTCATATGGTAGCCATGGGACTTGCCGGCCAGAAAGTCCTTGGCCAGCCCGGCATAAATCGCTTCGTCGTAGTAAAGTCCCGGGGCCGACAGTTCCCGGGTCGCAAGACAAGTCGCCACAAGTGAAACGACCAGCCAGACCGAAAACAACACCATTAATTCCCGTCTGACTGGTTTTGGCGGTGGTGGCTGGTTGGGAAGGGTGGCAGTCGAACGCGCGCGGCTCACAACCTGTTATTCTCAAAACCCATCCCGTGAGTCCAGTTGAAACTTGGGCCACAGCTTCCTGGTTTCACCGTCCCGGCGTTTGTGCTTGCCGGGAGAGAATCTTTACTGCTAAGAGCCGTCTCACCATTGACATGATGCCCCGCAACTGCCCGCCGACAACGGCCCAAACCACGGATGCAAAGCTCCTCCCGCGCGATCCGTGGTTTTGGATTCCCACGCTTTATGTGGCCGAAGGACTGCCTTATGCACTGGCGATGTCGGTGTCGCTGGTGCTTTATAAAAACCTCGGCGTGTCGAACACGGACATTGCGTTCTACACGAGCTGGCTTTATCTGCCATGGGTCATCAAGCCGCTGTGGAGTCCGGTGGTGGATTTGCTCAAAACCCGGCGGCAGTGGATTTGGATGACACAATTGCTCCTCGGCGCGGGTCTGGCGGGCGTGGCACTGACCATTCCCGCGCCGCATTTTTTCCAGCTCACACTCGCATTTTTCTGGTTGCTGGCATTCAGTTCCGCGACGCACGACATCGCGGCGGACGGTTTTTATATGCTGGCGATGACCGAGCGCGAGCAGGCGTTTTTCAGCGGCATCCGCAGCACGTTTTACCGCGTGGCAATGATTTGCGCACAGGGCGGGCTGGTAAGTCTGGCCGGAAAATTTTACCAGCGCACCGGCGATTATTCGACCGCATGGTTGATGGCGTTTGTGTTCGTCACCGGAGTTTTTTTGTGCCTGGGCATTTATCACTGTTTTATCCTGCCCAAACCACCGGTGGATCACCCCGGGGGAATTGGTTCGTCAGAAACTTTTTTCGCCGGATTTTTTAAAACCTTCGGCACGTTTTTCCAGAAGCCAAAAATCGTCGTGCTCCTGCTCTTTTTACTGCTTTACCGGCTGGGCGAGGCGCAACTCGTTAAAATGGTTCAGCTGTTTTTGCTCGATCCGCGCGAAAAAGGGGGGCTGGGATTGTTGAACGAACAGGTCGGTCTGGCTTACGGTACGATTGGCGTCATCGCGTTGATGCTCGGTGGACTGCTCGGCGGTTTTGTTGTGGCGCGCCATGGATTGAAATTCTGGCTGTGGCCGATGTTGCTGGCGATTCATCTGCCGGACGCGGTGTTCATCTGGCTGGCTTACGCGCAGCCGGACAATTTTTGGGCGATTGGCACGGGCGTCGCCGTCGAGCAATTCGGCTACGGCTTCGGTTTCACGGCCTTCATGCTTTATATGATTTACATCGCGCGCGGCGAACATCAGACGGCGCACTACGCGATTTGCACGGGCTTCATGGCGCTGGGCATGATGCTGCCCGGGATGTGGAGCGGCTGGTTGCAGGAACACATCGGTTACCCGTATTTCTTCGTGTGGGTGCTGCTGGCAACCATTCCGAGTTTCATCGTCGCCACCCGAATTCCGCTCGAAGCGGAATTCGGGAAAAGAAATTAAATGCATGGCTGAAAAGATTTTTTGGCGGCCCTTCGTTTCTTTGTCGTTCCACAAATGCCGCACGAAAAGAATTGCTTTGAACGCGCCGGTCTTTCCAGAATCAAAGTTCACAATGAAATCAACCTGTTTCAACTGTTCCCGCCGGACACTCATCCTGGCGTTGCTGTCGGGCATGGCGCTGTTTGGATTTTCACCGGGCGCCCGCGCGGAATTGTCGTTCATCTTCACCAACTCCACGCCTGCGGCCATGCCGCGCCGTCCGAGCATCATTTTGATTGTGGCCGACGGCCTCGGCTACGGCGATTTGAGCTGTTACGGCCAGACAAAATTCCAGACGCCGAATCTTGACCGGCTCGCCGCCGGGGGCATTCGCTTCATGAGTTACTATGCCGGCGACGCGGTGAGTTCACCGTCACGCGCGGCGTTAATGCTGGGCAAGGATTCGAGCCACTTGAAACAGCGCGCCGACGTGGACGTGCCGCTGGCGGCGGAAGACGTCACCGTCGCGCAAGTGCTCAAGCACTCCGGCTATCATACGGGCTTGATTGGCGAATGGGATTTGGGTGATGAAAATTCCAGCGGCGCGCCGTGGGAAAAAGGCTTTGATGAATTCGCCGGGTACTTCGACCCCGACGCCGCGGGAAATTTTTACGCCGATTACATTTTTCGTTATGCGCCCAGGAGCATACTCAACCCGACGAACCATCAAAGGGAGGATTTTATTGGCCGGGAAATGTTGTATCCCAATACCAGCGGGAAGCAGGGCCAATACATTCCTGATTTGCTCACGAAGGCCGCGTTGAATTTCGTCCAGAACAACCAACCGGACCCGTTCAACCGCTACCGGCCATTTTTCCTGCTGGTGAATTATAAAATTCCGGGTGCCGGCAGCGGATCCGTGCCGTCCGATGCGCCTTATTCCGGGGAGCCGTGGCCGCAGCCGGAAAAAAACAAGGCCGCGATAATCACGCGGCTTGACGGCTACATCGGCCAATTGCTGGAACAATTGAAAAAGCCCGGTCTGACAAACAACACGGTGATTTTCTTCACCAGCGACACCGGGCCGCAAGGCAACGGCAGCGTGGACCCAAAATTTTTCCACAGCGCCGGCCCGTTTCGCGGGGGCCGCGGCGACCTTTACGAGGGCGGGCTGCGCGTGCCGATGATAGCGCATTGGCCGGGCAAAATTCCCGCCGGCCAGGTCAGTGATTTTCAATGGGCGGCGTGGGATTTTCTACCGACGGCGACGGACATCGCACTGGTCAAACCAGAGGCGGGCATTGATGGCATTTCCATTTTGCCAGCGCTGCTCGGCCAGACCCAGACCAACCGCCACGAAACCTTCCATTGGGAACTCAAAAACGGGCGCAACGTGTGGCACACCGTGCGCTTGGAAAGTTGGGAGGTCGTACAACCGAAGACCGATGTCCCACCGGAGCTTTACAATCTCAAAACGGATCCGGGTGAAACCAACAACGTCGCCGGCCAGCATCCCGATGTAATCACCAGTTTCCAAAGCATCCTGAAGAACAGCCATTAACGCGCTGGAACGGTCGGCAAAGGGGCATTCACGTCGCGTTCCTGTTTTTCCCGATGGACGGCAAAGCTCATCCACACAATCGCCAGCGCCACGGCCAGCAAAAATGCCGCCAGCACAAACCACGGCCATTGATAGCGCTGCGGATTTTCATTCTGGCCGTCCATGCAGGTTATTGTAGCGGCGATTTGTGACTGATGTAAACGAGGCAGCACCTGTTTGGAGTTTGATCCCGCAAGACGGGACGGAACTTCAAACGGCTCGACCCGCACGATTTTTGCGCTACATTGACCATCATCGCGCCATGCACGAAGCCGAATCGCCAGACGATCTGCCGTTGTCGCCATCGGTGAAAACCGGCGACCCGGCTGCGCCGAACGGCTTCGCCGAGGCGAGCGAGCATCCGTATGCCATTTTCCGGAACCGGGATTTCACGCTTTATCTGGGTGGCCGGCTGGTGGCGGTGCTCGGCCAGCAGATGTTCGCCATGGCTCTCGGCTGGGAAATTTATGAGCGCACCGGTTCGGCGCTGGCCCTCGGTTTGGTTGGGTTGACGCTGATGGTCCCGATGTTTTTGTTCACGCTGCCGGCCGGGCACGTCGCGGACAATTACAACCGCAAACGAATCATCGTGCTGATGGCCGCGGTCATGGCGTCGGCCAGTCTCGGGATAGCGGTTGTTTCAGCGCTCCAGGCGCCGGTTTACTGGATTTACGTCTGCCTGTTCATCGGCGGCACGGCGCGCACGTTTTCGTGGGCGGCCAACGCCGCCTTTTTGCCGGCGCTGGTGGACCGGAAAGATTTCCCCCGGGCGATTAACTGGAACGCCGCCATGTTTCAACTGTCCTGCATCGTCGGGCCGGCGACAGCTGGCGCCATCATTGCCGCCATGTCCCGGCATTCGGCCTCTCCCGCCGCGCTGGTCTATGTGCTCAATGCGCTGGCATCGCTGATCTTTTGCATGCTCATCGGCATGGTCCGCCGGCAACACACCGTCGCCGTCAAGGAACCCATGACCCTTCAGGCACTGTTGACGGGATTCAAGTTTGTTTATGCGAGCAAAATCATCCTGGGCGTCATCACGCTCGACATGTTCGCGGTGTTTCTGGGTGGCGCGACGGCGCTGTTGCCGATCTATGCCAAGGACATTTTGTTCGTCGGACCGGGCGGCCTCGGCCTGTTGCAGGCGGCGCTGCCCTTGGGCTCCGTGCTCTGCGTGTTTATCCTGAACCATCGCCCGCCGCTGCAAAAGGCCGGGCGTTCCATGCTGTGGGCCGTGGCGGCCTTCGGGCTGGCGACGATCGGCTTCGGATTTTCAAAGTGGTATTGGTTTTCGTTCCTCATGCTGTTCATGTGCGGCGCGGTGGACAACATCAGCGTCGTGGTGCGACACACGCTGGTGCAGATGCTCACGCCGGACGACAAGCGCGGGCGCGTCTCCGCCGTCAACAACCTCTTCATCGGCACTTCCAACGAATTCGGCGGCTTCGAGTCCGGCACGGTAGCACAAATTTTCGGGCCGACCATCGGGAACACGATTGTCACCGGCGCAGTGATTTCCGTCGTGTCCGGCGGCATCGGGACCATCCTGACCGTCTTTGCCGTGGCACTGATCTGGCCGGAGATCCGGCGGTATGGGAAACTGGTGTAATACTTGACGCGGGCGGGCGGGGGTTTATTTTCGGCGCATGAAACGAATTTTAATCTGGTTTTTAGTCCTCAGTTTTTCCGTTGCCGCGGCGTGTGCCCAGGATGACGCCACCCAGCAGCAAATCAACAAACTCAACGGCCAGCTCCAGGACTTGCTCGACGCGCAGGCATTGCAGGCCAAGCGCATCACCGCGCTGGAAAAGGAAATCAGCGAATTGCGTGACAAGTCGAACGGGTCCGGCGCAAACCCGGATGACCTGCAAAAACTCGCCAATCAGGTTCAGGAAATTGACAAGAAACGGCAGGCGGACCGGGAATTGATTTTGAAGGAAATCGGAAAACTCGGCAAAGTCGGCGGGCCGTCTTCGGGACGCAAGTCAGCGCCAAGTGTGACGACAAATGCGGCAACGGGCAGTTCAAGCGCAGGCGGCAAGGGAAGCGGTTACGAATACAAAGTTGCGGCGGGCGACACGCTTTCGATCATTGCCAAGGCGTATCGCGATCAGGGCATCAAAGTGACGGCGGAACAGATTCTGAAGGCGAATCCGGGATTGGACCCGAAAAACCTCAAGGTCGGGCAGAAGATTTTTATTCCCGAGCCGTCGGCGAAGTGATTTTGCACCTTTGGATGAAGCAGATTTAGTGTATCGGAAGAACAACCTCGGTCGCTGTAACGAAGCACAACAGGAGAAAAATCGTAATCGCCAGCGCGATGCGATACCAGCCGAACACGTTGAACGTGTGCGTCTGAATGTAGCGCAGCAGCCATTTCACGGCGATAAAGGAGACCACCGCCGCAATGACGGTCGCCAGCAAAACCATCCCCCAATTTTCAGGCGGCGCGCCCACCGCCGGATGATGCAACGCCTTGAAAATTGACCATGCCCCCGCCGCCAGCATGGTCGGAATGCCGACGAGAAAGGAGAATTCCGTTGCTGCCGGGCGGTTCAGGCCGAGCAACAGCGCCAGCAAAATCGTCGAGCCGGAACGGGACGAACCGGGGAAAACCGCCGCGATCAACTGGCCGAAGGCCACGGCGATGACAATGGGCCAGGTGATTTCAGCGCTCAATTTTTTCCCGCGCAGCCGCCATTCAATGGCCAGAAAGGCAATACCGCCGAGGAGCAGTGCCCAGGCGATGGGGACCGGATTGTCCTCAAGTTTATAACCCTTTTTATCGAGGATCAAGCCGACAACGCCGGTAATGGCGAAGGCGACGAGGATTTTCCACAGGTAATCCTGCGTTTCCTTCTGGCGCCACTCAAAAACGAATTTGTAAAGGCGTTGGGGAAACAGTGGCAGGACGGCAATGACTGCGCCGCACTGGATGACAATGTTGAATAGTTTGCTTTCGTGGATTTTCAGGAGATGCTCCGCCAGCAGCAGGTGTCCGGTGGATGAAACGGGAATGAACTCCGTGATCCCCTCGATCACGCCCAAAATGACAGTGACAATCCAGTCAGGCATGAATTATTTGGACGCGAAATGTGCGCGGCAGGCAAGCCAGAAGCGGCGAGGACGCTACTTTTTTGATCCCCAGAAGGATTTGGTTTCCTCGCCGTGCTGTTTGACCTTGAGCTGGCCCAGGATGGAGTGCCAGGAAATGTAAATTTTGTGCCACTGGGTTTCCAGACCGCGGAGCGCGCCTTCGCTCATTTCGCTGAGGTAGCGCAACGACGGCGCATTGCCGATGAGCGCGTGGATTTCGTCGCGCGTGGGCGAGGCGACTTCAATGGAGGCATAAATCAGTTCAATCTCCTGCACGATGATGCTCTTGATTTCGAGGAAATGACCTTCTTCCGCCGGCCCGAATTTTTTTCCGCGCGCGACGTTGATGAAATAGTTGAACTGTTTCCAGCACTCGATGTGGGTTTCAATTTGAGTGACCAGTTGGTTGAGTTCTTTGGCGGTCATAAGCGTAGGCGGTTGGTTAACGGCGAAAAAGCGGCTTGTGGGAACAGGAAAATGATGGCGCCACCGCGCAATTCGCGGGCGGTAATGTGGAGGCTGGTGAAATGGATGCTGACTTCGGCCAGCGGCATTTGCGCCTCGCGCGCCTCGCGGAAGAGGGACAGCACTTCCTGCCCGATGGCGCGCAGCAACTCCTTTGGATAGACGGACGAGACGGTGTACGTAACGACGTGGCCATTGCGGTCCACGGCGACACTGCCGGCCGGCAGTTGCTGGACTGCCGCACGGGAACGGAAAAATCGTTTTAAGAATCCCATGACGAAACGAGTTTTTTGCTTTTTTCCAATAATGGTCCGGCAGCGACATTGGGCGGCCAGCCAACGAGAAAATTCTTGTTTTCCTGGTTCAAAACAAGCATCTGACGTTCCAAATTATGGCCGGCAACGTGCGAAAGCGGCCCGGCTTCGATTCGTTCCCCAAGACGTTTGGCGGTTTCGATGGCCCGGCGCGCCCATTTGGCGAGCGGCTCGGAAGGTTGCGTGCCCATGGTTTCGACTTCGCCCTGGCCTTCGGGCGGCACAACGATGACGAATTCCGCGCCTTCACGCGTGAGCTGTGCAAGTTTCCAAATGGTTTTTCGGTGAGCGGTTTGCTCGATGGAACCAGGCTCGACGGAATCAGCGGTTTCATCAAACGCCTGCGCGGATTCGAGCAGCAAGGCGTTGACGGGTTTGATGATGGTGCGTTCGCGCTCGGGTTCGGCGGGCAAATTCTCAAACGTGCCGGACTTCCATGCCAGGATCCGGTAAAAGGCCGCCTCGCCGCGCGCGCCTTCGGTTTCCGCGTCAATCAATTCGCCATTTTGAATCCAAAGTTTCGCCACGAGCGGTCCGCGCGTGATGCGCAGGACGGTGGAACTGCGCGAGAGACATTCCATCTGGATGATGTCCATGAGGCTTTTGCTTTGAATGCCGCGGAAGCCGCCTTCCATGTCGCGGCCCATCAGCGATTCGATGCAATCCAGAAACATCTGCGAATTGGCCTGCATGTCGGTTTTGAGCCAGAACAAATCCACACCCAGGGCGTAGGCGCGCGAGCGAAATTCCTCGTCTTCCAGCCCGCTCAAAACGAGCGTGCGCAATTCGGGAAACCGGCGGCGGACGATGGACAGCACCTGCAGGCCGTCCATGCGCGGCATCTTCAAATCGCAGACCAATAGCCGGAACGGCTCGGTTTCCATGAGCGCCAATGCGCGCGCGCCCGACGCGACGGTGCGGATTTCAGGCTTGCTGGGAAGGTGCGCAAACATTTCGTTGCACAAGTTCAGCCAGTCTGCATCGTCATCCAAAACGAGAATTTTATGGCGCATTTCCATTCCGTTGGCATTAATCGCTAACGCCGCCGCTCAGCAAATACAAGCGCGAAAAATGCCAACAGCGCAAATTATTTAAGCGGAAGCAATCGGCGTTCCCAATTGAGACACAGCGGCGAGAAAATCTAAATGCCAGAATGTGAACAGACTAGGGACAAAGAAGTCCAACGCTGAGACAAATTTCCCACCCGCCCAACGCTCCTTTCAAAGCTTTCAAAGTTTCGGGGGCTAACTCAGACAAAAAACCAACCATGGCGTGCTTCCTGCTGAAACCAAAGAGCCTGTCGGTTGACCGGCCATCAGTGAAGCATGAGTTCCATATCAAACAGTGTGAAAATAAAGTTCGCCGGGTTGCTCCGAGGTCTGCTGCGCCGCCTCGATGATGATGAAGCAACCGCACCTCAAACGCCGCGCGCTCTCGCCATTGCTGCACCGCCCGTGACAGTCGCACCGGCTGCCGCCGCGCGCCCGCAAATGGCACCGCTGGCATCCCCGGCATCCCCGGCACCCGCAATACCGCCAGCGCCAGAAGAGAACCCCGATGAATTGCAACTGCCCCTGCAATCAATCCTTGCCGCGATGCCGATGGATTTGCGCGCGAAAGTCATGCAAGCACCGCCCGCAGGAACGATGATTGCCGTTTCGCTGGAAAAAATTCTCACGCAACTCGCGTTTGGCTCCGTGAAAATTGCTTTCGGTGAATTGCGAAAGGCCGCTCCGGGCGTGTTCGTCAATTCCGGCGGCGAGCATGACCACAAACCGGTGATGCTGCCGCTCAATGAAATCCTCACCCGATTGAATCCCGCCCGGCTGTCACGCCGCTCCGCCCAGAAACAAGTCGAAGTCGCCGAAGATGTCACCGGACCATTCGGCGCCGGCGGAGAAGGGGTCAAAATTTCCGTTGCAGCCAAACCCACGCCGTCCACCGCCATACCACCGCTGCGAATGACCACGCCGCCATCGTTTTCGTTTGCCTCACACGCCATTACGCCTGCAACCAGAGCCACAACTCCACCCCCGCGGCCGTTCATGCCGCACGCCCCCCCACCCGCAACCAGCTTTGTCACGCCGCAAAGCAATGGCGCGCCGAATCCCGTTGCCCCCATTCCTTCACCTGCGCCGCAAATTCCGGTTGAACCGACGGCCATTTCCGCACCATTGGCCGCACTCTTGGAAAATTGGCCGGAAGGGCTGCGGCTCGAAATCAGACAGTCGAATCTGGCAAATGCCCAGGTTTTGTTGCCGGCGAACTTGATTGAGCCGGCGTTGAAGCGCGGACGCGTAACCTTTACCTGGCGAAATTTGCGGCCTTTGATCAAACCCACGCCCCCACCGCCGTCCGTCCATGATGGCATCGAATTGGAACTGCCGTTGAATGTCATCGCCCCGCTGTTTTTCGCACGACAAAAAACGGCGCCCCGGCCACAGGCGATGGAACAGCCACCGGCTGAAATCCCGAATTTGTTTTTTGGTTTTCCGCAGCCTGAAATACCGCAGCCTAAACCTTTTCCGCAACCCGAAACACCGCAGCCGAAACCGCCGCCGGCAAGAATGCCCGAATCGCAGCTCAAACCGCTGGCAAAAATGCCGGAATCGCAGCCGATCCGTCCCGCCTCCAAGCCGGTGGATGCCAAGATATCGGACACAAACTACTATATCTGGAGCGACACCGCCGAGGTTCCCAGAGTGGACGAAACTGAATACAAACGTCCGCAAAGACCGGCAACGGATTTCTCCAGCCGTTACGCGACGCCAAACGAGATCGTCGCCCGCGCGATGGCGTTGCCCGGGGTGGTGGGCGCCCTCGTGGCGTTGCCGGACGGCTTGAAAGTGGCCAGCCAGATTCCATCCGATCTCAACGCCGACACACTCGCGGCGTTTTTGCCGCAAATTTTTGACCGCGTGAGCCAGAGCACAAGGGAATTGCGAATGGGCGCGCTGAATAATTTCAATTTCACTGTTGGCAACGTGCCGTGGAAAATTTACCGCGTGAACGCCGTCTATTTTGCCGCGTTTGGTCAGGCGGGAGAAGCGCTGCCAACCGTGCAACTGGCCGCGCTGGCCGCCGAACTCGACCGCAAAAAACAATAATATATTATGGCCATCATCAACCAAGCCACCAAGGAATTGCAGGTTAAAATCGTCTATTACGGCCCGGCAATGGGCGGCAAGACGACCAATCTCGTGCAAGTCCACGACCATGTACAAACCGCCGCGGGCAACAAGGGCAAACTCGTGTCGCTGGCGACGAGTTCCGACCGCACGCTGTTCTTCGATTTTCTGCCGATTGAGGCGATGACCATCAAGGGCTTCAAGACGAAGTTTCAGCTTTACACCGTGCCTGGCCAGGTGATTTACAACACGACGCGGCAACTGGTGCTGCGCGGCGTGGACGGCATCGTGTTTGTCGCCGATTCGCAATACGAAAAGATGCCGGAAAACGTCGAGAGCTTCCAGAACCTCGTGGACAACCTGAATGCACTCAAGCTCAACCTCGGGGAAATTCCCTATGTGCTGCAATTCAACAAGCGCGATCTGCCGAACGTCGCGGCGGTGGAATACATGGAATTTTTGTTGAACAATCGCGAAGTGCAGGTGCCTTCTTTCAGCGCCACGGCGCACAAGTGCGAAGGCGTGTTCGAAGCCCTGAACATGATCACCCGCCTGCTGTTGCACAAGTTCATCAACCAAAGCGTTCCCCAATACGCATGACATGGCCACCCTGCCACAACTTCTCGAGGAAGACATCCGGCGGTGCGATGAAACATTACGCGCGTTCATCGCGAGCACAGACGCGACGGCCGCACTGATCATTGACAAGGGCGGTTTCCTCATCACGCATCAGGGCG
Organism: Verrucomicrobiota bacterium; assembly: GCA_049510395.1. Taxonomy (GTDB): domain Bacteria; phylum Verrucomicrobiota; class Verrucomicrobiia; order Limisphaerales; family UBA11358; genus UBA11358. The sequence continues at coordinate 144,232 of JBEKYY010000001.1, read as the reverse complement.
ACGCGCATGATTTCGACCTGACCACCATCGGTGCGCTGGCGTCCGGTGCGTTCATGGCCAACCAGACCATCGCCGGCCTGGTCAACGAAACCCATTTCAGCAGCATTTATCAGCAGGGCGAAAATTTCAGCATGTTCGTCACCAATGTTGACGAACACTCCCTGCTGGTCGTGATTTTCAAGTCCCACTCCGGTGTAGGTGTGGTGAAATATTATGCGGCGGCGGCGGTCAAACGCATTGCGCGCCAGCTTAAAATCGCCAAGGAGAGGGATCCGGAGTCGGGACTTGATCTTTCTGCTCTAAACGTTGCCGAAACAAGACAGTTCTTTCGGAAAAAGAAAGCATGAGACAGGTCGTGCAATCGGTGTTAATATTATAACATGAAGAATGCCGCCATCGGCAACGTTGTCAGCAGTACACAAAATTGATTATGAGGTGGATCAATCTTTTCGCGGTCATCCTGGTTCTCGGTTATACCCTGTGGGTGACTTACCGCGGATGGCGGCTCTTCAGGAATCTGTTGCACGCCACCACCATCAGCGGCGTTTTGAAGAATATTTTGGAACAGCACCGTTTTTATTTCATCCAGGGTGTGGGTAGTTTCATTGCCTTGATTGTATTTCTCGGCATCAAAGCCCTGGTCCTGCTCTTCACGCCCTCGGAAGCAACTGTTTTTAACCCCGTTATTTTTGGCAGCTTCGCGAACCGGTTTCTGCCCGGCAAATTGGGCTGCCTGGGCGTTGCGCTGATGGTGATTTCCCTGGTGTGTTTTTATCAGCACGTAAAAAGCAAACACTACCTCCACGTGCTTTACGCCTTTCGTAATCAATTGGGGCTGACGGAAGCCGCCTGAAATTTCAAGCGAGCCGCCGGTGGCTGTCGTCACCAAACGGCCGGCCTTCTGAACACCGCGCGCACACCGCCAAAAGGTGCCCGGCGCACCGCGCTTTTAATCCTCCAATCCGGATCGCAACCCTGTCCCACCCGGCAGATTATGATTGTGGGCGGTGTTCTGACTTGAAAATGGCGTTCTCATTTCGTCCCAGAGTTTCTCGGCATGAACGCCGAGCGGTGATAGACGGAGAATGGCCAGATCGTAACATCGCTTCAAATCCAGCATCGTTCGCTGGATTTCTGGATCCGCCGTTTTTTGGTATACCGTTCCGGACTCTTTGTAGGCATCGAAAATTTCCGCTAGAACCGCGTCCTTGAATTTCCGGGTTTCGATGCTTTCAGCTCCCCCTGTATCCATGGAATTATCTTCTTGTTTTGCTGACGATTTTTACGTTTTAACGATTTAACATTTCACGGCAGTTTGCCGTGGCTGCCATCGCAGAACGCGCCGTTCTTCGAGTGCTTGCAACCACACCACGCGACGGTTTTCGCTTCGGTGAGGTCCACCTTTTTCGGCCCGAGGCCGGTGCCTTTGTGCGAGCCGTCGCAAAACGGCTGCTTCTTCGACGCGCCGCACGCGCACCACCAAAAGGTGCCCGGCCCGGCTTTTTGAACAAATGGAGATCTTTGGGCAATAATTGGTTCACTCATGGCGGCTTCTCAATATCATCGCCCGTTTCGCTTGGCAACCATTTCATGGTTACTTTCCACTGGCAACGTGCTCCGCCAGGCTTAACTTCTCCGTGTAACTATGCCCGGCCAACCCATCCCTTACCGCCAGTGGGGCGTGGACCTGGACGCCAACGCGCTCCAGCAGATGGAGAACGCCTGCCGGCTGCCCGTGTCCGTCGCCGCCGCGCTCATGCCCGATGCCCATGTCGGCTATGGCCTGCCCATCGGCGGCGTGCTCGCCACCGACAACGCCGTCATCCCCTATGCCGTGGGCGTGGACATCGCCTGCCGCGTCAAACTCACCGTGCTCGATTTGCCGCTGGATTATCTCCGCCGCCACGAAACCGATCTCATCCGCGCCATTGAATCCGAGACGCGCTTCGGCATCGGCGTGGAATTCAAACATCGTCGCTCGCACCCGGTCATGGACGAGGACTGGTCCGTCAGCCCCGTCACGCAACGTTTCCGCGACAAGGCCGCGGCGCAACTCGGCACCAGCGGCAGCGGAAATCATTTTGTCGAATTCGGCGAATTCACGATCGAAAACAAGGAACTCGGCCTTGAACCCGGCACGTATCTCGCCTTGTTGAGCCACAGCGGCAGCCGCGGCACCGGCGCGCAGGTTTGCGACCATTACAGCCGCGTTGCGCGCCAGAAACACAAGGATTTGCCGAAGGAACTCAGCTATCTCGCCTGGCTCGACCTCGACTCCGCCGACGGCCGGGAATACTGGGCAGCGATGGAGTTGATGGGCAAATACGCCTCTGCGAATCACTATCTCATTCACAAACACATCGCGCGGCATCTCGGCGCGGGCGTGTTGCTGGACATTGAAAACCATCACAACTTCGCGTGGAAAGAACGCCACGGCGGACGCGATGTCATCGTCCACCGCAAAGGCGCGACGCCGGCGGGCGTGGGCGTGCTGGGCGTGATTCCCGGTTCGATGGCCAGCCCGACGTTTGTGGCGCGCGGCAAGGGCAACGCCGCGTCGCTCAACTCCGCCTCACACGGCGCGGGCCGGGTGATGAGCCGCACAAAGGCTAGGGAAAGTTTCAACTGGAAGATGGTGCAGCCCTATCTGGACGAACGCGGCGTGAAACTGATTTCCGCCGGATTGGATGAAGTACCGATGGTCTATAAAAACATCGAGGAAGTGATGGCTGCGCAAACCGACCTGGTGGAACCGCTGGCGAAATTTTTCCCGCGCCTCGTCAAAATGGCGCCGGCCGGCGAACGGGCGGAGGATTGAGAGGAGGCAGGAAAACAGCGGCGGGCAAACGGATTTAACGCAAAAACGCCAGGGCGCAAAGCCGCAAAAATTGCGGCGGAAATATCCCGAAGGGATTACGTCATTCAGCCCAGCGTTGACCGATGACTTGCCACGCCGAAGTGAAACGAAGGCGGGAATCAGGCTACGCTGGGTGGTGAATCACAAATTGAAATCAACCCTGAATGGGTTGAATCAAAACGTGGCGACGGCGATGCAACCCCGTTGGGGTTGATGATTTTGTGGAACGATGACCCAGGGTAGTCGCTCCGCTCCAACCCTGGGCTGATTGATGGAATCCCGTTGGGATTCTCGGCGACAAAGATTCCGCTCCGCACGATGCAGGGCGGCGGGCGGTGGCGGGGGATTTTACTCGCGAAAGTTTTCGGAGTTGAACACAGTCGCACGCCTTGCTCAAAAACCGCCTTCAGGCAATTCCCTTTTCCGGTACTCGTCGATGTAGATGGTCATCGGCTCGGCCATCAAGTCGCGATATAATCCCATCTTGAAATAAAACCGGCTGGGATGGATGTAACCGGTCTGCTCGTTTTCGGGATACGCATTGACGCCGGTGTAATCAACCACCGCCTTGTTGTTGAGCCATGCCTTGACGCGCCCGGTCTCGTTGGTTGAGAAGCGGATTTGAAATCTAAAATCAAGCCATTGGTTTCGCAGTTCCTCCTTCGTTTCATAAAGCGTCGTTTGATGAGGGCCGATCTGATGGGTGATGTTGAGCACGCCGGAAACGTATCGGATGGCCACCACCGGGCTGTCGTCCGAACAATTATCGTTGCCGCCGCAATACTGTTTCCATTGCGCGATGACCAGCCGCGTCGGCACGATGGGAAAATTCGTCGGGATGAACATGCTGAAGGAATATTCGTAAGCTGCATTTTCCTTCGAGGTCAGCTTTTTCGCCTCCAGCAACTCGTCCCGCTCGCTGTCTTTGCTGCCTTTGATGCCCGCTTCAAATTTATCACGAGGACGAACAGTAATTTTTGCCGCGCCGTGGCCGGCCCGAAAAATGTTCGTCTGCATCTGCACCGCGCCGGGTTCGAATCTGTCCGTGTCCCAAACTTTGCTCAAACTGGCCGTTTCAAAACCGTCGTAAGCACCTATCGTCGTGACTGTTGTGTTTGTAACCTGGGCGCGGGGAATGCCGCCGGCCAAAAGCGCCCAGCCAATAATCGACATGGAAATGAATTTAAGCATAAATCACTTGGGCTCCTCCAGCCCGACGCCCTGAACGTTGGTCAGTGTGAGGAACGGACCTTCGTAACCGGTCACATGGATGTCGCGGAGCACGGCATTGGTTATATTGGCAAGCGCGATGGCTTTTTTGCACGTGCCGTTGATGTCCACGAGCGAAAATCCGTTGATGGGCTTCTCCGGGGAAGTATGGTCGGCATCCACCAGCGTTCCACAGTCAACCCTGACGTCCTTGAAATTGAAATTTTTGGCCGAGGGAATTCCCTCGTCACCGGTCACCGGCTCGGCGTCCTTGATGCCGCTGTCGGTGAGATTGAGGCGGAGAAAACCGCCGGGCGCGGTGTTCACTTCCAGATCGCGCGCGGAGATGTCCCCGATGAACGCGCCGCGTCCGGTGTTGCTCTTGATGTAAACAGCAAAGGTTTTGGCATGCGTGAATTTGCAATGCTCGATCCGCACGTTGCGGATGCCGCCGGAGGTTTCGCTGCCGATGCCGATGCACGCAAAAATGCTGTCCCCCAGCGTGCAGTGGGAAATCAGGACGTCTTCGGTGGGTCGGGCGAGGCGGTAACCTTCCATGCCCCGGCCGGACTTGATGGCGATGCAGTCGTCGCCCGTGTCAATGTCGCACGATTCGATGCGGACATTTTTGCAGGAATCCACGTCAATGCCGTCGCCGTTGCCGCCGGTGCTGCGGATGACGAGGTTTTTGGCCGTGACTTTGACGCAGTAAGTGGGATGGATGGACCACATGCTCTTGTGTTCGGAGGCAAAGTCTTCCAGCCGGACATCAATGCAATTGATCGGCTCAATAATGACTGGTCGCCGGGGCATTTCCCGTCCGCTCAGCGCGGGATTGCCGGAAATTTTTCCCGGCCCGACGATGCCGATATGCGTGGCTTCCCGGGCGTAAATCAATCCGCGGTGACCGTCAATCCAGTGGCCTTCCCACCGCACCTTCGTCATGGGATAATCGTTCAGGTCGGGACTGCCAATCAGGTGGGCGTCCTTTTCCAGCCGCAAGGTCGTGTAGGATTTCAATTCGATGCTGCCGATGAGATAATTCCCGGCCGGCACCACCACCTCGCCGCCCTTCGCCACGGCGCAGATATCCAGCGCCTTCTGGAACACGGCGGTGTCCTTGGTCGTGCCGTCGCCGACCGCGCCGAACGTGCGGACGTTGAGCGCGTCGCGGGACGCGCTAACGCATCCCACCTGCCCAAGCAGGAGGGAAAGGAAAAGAATTGCACAAAGAGGGAATGGTTTCATTTGATGATAACGGCGTTCGTTTTTGTGGGAGATGGCTCCGATGTTTGGGAAGCGGGTTCGGGCGGGAACTGGTCGAAGCGCCGCTCGACTTTCATTCCGCGAAGATGCTTGTCGGCAAAATCTATCATCGCGGTCCAATCCTCCTGTGTGAATGCGTGTCCATGATGCGCGTAATTTACACCGAGCCTTTCTTTCGCGCCGAATAGTTCATAGGCCGGTTGCGCGCCCAGAATTGATTGCCTGACCGCTTCGGGATACGAAATCTTATCCGTATCACCTTCCAACGCGATGAAAGGACGGGGCGCGCACAACGCGAGAAACCAATGTTCGTCGAAGGGCAATTTCTCGCGCTGACCCCAGAACTCATGCAGGCGTGGCGAAAACCAGTTCGGATATTTTTTCTGCATGATATCGAGTGTCTCGCTGTTGCGCGGGCCGGCGAAGCGATATGCGCCGATACCACCGCCGCCGGTCACGACCGGAGCGCCCATCAGACGCCCGTCAAACGCCGCCGCGATCATGGCGGATTTTCCGTAGCGCGACGCGCCGGTGATGATGAGTTTCGTTTTGTCAATAGCGGGATCCGTTTCGAGATAATCGGCGACACGCGATGCGCCCCACGCCCAGCCCGCGAGGATGCTCCAATCGTAGCCGGGATAAGCGGTAAAAAATCGGGTATGACGAAACGCCCAACTGCCGTCTTCATTCCGCAACGTCGTGTCCTCGGCGCAATCATTGGGATTGAACATCACCAGCGCATAGCCACGCTGAAAAACTTCGCTGTAACGCTTCGCCATGTCTTCAGCATTGGCCGGTGCGTCGCGACCACCGCGTCCGGCGCGGGCGTTGGTTGCTGAGGCCGCCGGCTCCTGGCCGGGAACAATCGGCGTTGGGTTGGTGGTGGTCGCCGTCGCACTGGTATTTGTTCCCGGGCCGACCACGAGCAGGACATCCTGTCCTTTGCCTTGGGTTGGGCCTTGCGGCAGGCGCGGCAGCGGCGTTGCGCCGGGCGGCGTGCCGCTCTGCGAGATGACGGCCGGGAACGGCCCTTTGCTGTCGGTCGGCGTGAAGATGCCGATGTTCAATTCCAGTTTTCTTTCCGGCCCGAACGTCAGTCGCACCAGCCGATACTTCACTTTTCCATCCAGCACCAATTCCGATTTGATTTCCTGTCCCTTCACGTTGCCCGGCGGCGGCGGCATCTGGCCGACAGCGTAATATTCGAGGATTTTTTTCATCTCCTCGCGCCGCTGACGCCATTGTTCGACCGTTGTGACCTTGGTCCCATCGTTCATCGTCATCACATCCGGCATTTCCTTGCGGACCGGCAAATCATTCACGCCTAGCAACGTCCCCATCGGCGTCTTAATTGGAGGCAATGGAATTTCTCGCGGGTCTGGCCCGGCACCAGAGTTGGAAGACTGGACTTGTGCTGCATCAGCCCACAATCCGATGGAGATTGTTGCAACCAAGACGGTTAAAACGTTAAACAGCCTGGTCTGCCAGCGATTCATGGTTCAGCTCCATCCTGTGTCGGCAGGATGAAAATGGCAAGGCACAGATATGATCAAGCCAGCCACCGTCGCGACGGAGCGGTGCTTCCATCTTGGTTTTCTTCGGCGCGACAGGTTGGCACATTGCGGAGGCGGAAGGTGCGGTATGTTTATAGTTTTAAATACCCAAAACTATTCGTTGCCTGAAGAATACGGGTAACCCTATAATACGAAGGGCGCAGGGGAATTTAACCGAAATTCTGTAACCCGGGGGAATCTCCAGCGTCTGTTTGAGTGCAGTTTAACCACAGAAACGAATAAAATATTAAGATATCAAAATGAAAAAATTCCTCATAACAGTTATTGGGCTCCTTTGTGCAACCGCAATCATGGTCCAGGCTCAGGATGCCAAACCCAAGAAAGAATTGACCCCGGAACAACAGCCGGTCATGAAGGAAATGCTGGCGAAATACGACACCAACAAGGACGGCAAGCTCGACAAGGAAGAGAAAGCCAAGATGTCCCAGGAAGACAAGGACAAGATGATCAAGGTCGGCTTGATGAAGCCCAAGAAACCCGCCGCCCCGGCCGAGGCTTGCACCAATGCTCCGGCTGCCCCCGAAAAGAAGTAATCCCTTTCCATCTTAAACCATTACGCTCCACTGAATCCAGTGGAGCGTTTTTGTTTTCAGCGGGATGGTCTGCCCGTGACCAGCACCGGAGGCACGGCAGACAGTAGCCCACGGTAAAACCGTGGGAAAATGACGTGGGATGGATTCAAGCCCAGACGGGGCAAAAGAAACCGGTCTGTTTTTTCAGCGATTGAACTGAGCAACACTGATGTAAATGTGGTAAGGTAATAGTGGCATCCAGAAGGTGCCTCGTGCCATGGTGTGGAGGCGGGGCAAGTGGGAAGGAGGCCGTATGATAATAAAAGCAAGAATGGCAAAGGAAGCCATCGTCCGGCTGAACAACCGGCCCGGCGCGCTGGCCCGGGTTACCAAGAGTGTCGCGGACAAGGGCATTAACATCGAAGCCATAATCGCCGCAGTGGAAGGCACTGACACGGTCATCCACCTGGTGACCAGCGACCATCAGCGGACGATCAACACATTGCGCGAGCAGCATCTGGAGGTGCAGGAGACGAAGGTCGTGGTGGTTGAAGCGCTGCACCGACCCGGCCTGTTGCAACACATCACCGAGAAACTGGCCAGGGAAAACATGGATCTGCTCTACCTTTACGCCACGGCGGCGGAGGTGGACAAATGCCTGGTCGTTTTCTCGTCCACGAACAATGAATGGGCCGTCATGGTGCTGAACAGTTAAACCGGCAGCCACCGGTTTTCATCGTGCGAATTGGCAGCTCGCGTTCGCCCTTTATGGCAGGCCCACCGCGGTGGCGATAATGATTCCCGGACACACTCCCGGCAAACTGCGCGCTTGCGAAAAAAACTCCATTCTGTAGTATCACAACAGTTTCCCGGTCAAATCCGTCTTCGTGGGCAGGCCGATGAGAAACGTTGTTTGGGGATGATTGAACCATCCCGCATTTTTTATGAGTAGGCCGGATCGCCCGATGAAACATCAGAAACCCGCGCGTCAGTTCGCCTGCCTCCCGCCGACCTCCTTCTCCCGGGCTGCCCGACGACAACACCCGGTGAAGGCCTTGACCTGGCTCACGATCGCTCTGGTAATGCTGGCCGGATGGTTGCCGGCGCACGCGCAACTGGTGCTCTCCGATTTCAGCGCGGCCCACCCGGTCAAAATCATGTATATCGGCGATTCGGTCACCGATGACTGTGTGCATGTGGACGCCTGGCGCTTTTACCTCGAACGGCTTCTGCGGACCAACAGTTTTTCCTTTGTGTCCGTGGGCCGGCAATTGTCTCCGACCACCGGCGGTTTCACCAACCGGCAGTATGAAGGTTATTGCGGCGCCGTCGTCGCCTGGCCCGGTGTGACGGAGACCCCGTTCGTCCATGGCTACGCCGGCACGAATGTGTATCTGGATAAAATCATCCCGGAGGCGCTGGCCAGTCCGGCCGGGTCGGGGACGAACACGCCGAATCTTTTTTGCGTGTACATCGGGATCAACGACATCGGCCGCGGGCGCGACCCTTATTTCGTGGCGACCAATGACCTGCCGGGTTTGCTGGACATCCTTTTCTCCAATGCGCCGAATGCCAGCGTGATTCTCGTCAAAACCAGCACCATCCAGGGCACGCCGGCGCACAACGGCCTGTACGGTTCGCACGCGAACAACATCCCCATCTACGGCGCCGCGTTGCAGGCCATGGTCAACCAACGGCGGGCTTGGGGCCAAAGGGTGTTCCTCGCGGACATGTTTTCGGCCCTCGACTACAACACCCAGTTTGATTCCGACCACGAGCACCCGAACACGAACGGCCTGGCCGCGGTCGCCCGGGAATTTGCAACGCGCATCGAGGCGATCACTATCCGGACCAACCGGCTCGCGACCACGCTCATCTACGGCGGATCGGACTGGAAATATTCCGACAACGGCCAGGACCTCGGGACCGGCTGGACGCAGTTGAATTATGACGACAGCGGCTGGAGTCACGGAGTGGCCCGGCTGGGCTATGGTGACGCCACCGTCGCCGCGCCGGTAAGCTATGGGCCGAACGCAAACAACAAGCACATCACCACCTATTTCCGCCACCCGTTCATCGTGTCGGCCGACGCGGGGATCACCAATTTGAATTTCCGCCTCGCCCGCGTGGACGGCGCGGTGGTCTGGCTCAACGGGCAGGAGGTGTTCCGCAACAACCTGCATCCGGCCGGCCCGGTCGTTTACAGCGATCTGGCCTTGAGCCGTGTTACCGGCGACTCCGCCTACAAGTTTTTCCCGACCAATGTGATCGTGCCTCGTCTGTCGCCGGGGACGAACCTCGTCGCGGTGGAACTCCACCAGAGTTCCGTCACCAATGCGGCGCTCGGTTTCGACCTGGAACTCCTCGGCAGCGGCGCCCGCTTTCCGGCCCCGATGCTTTCCGCCGCTGTATCGGGCAATAACGCCGTCATTGCTTGGCCGGCCACCAACACAACCGGCTATACGCTCTATTCAACCACCGACCTGAACGCCGGCGGCGGGTGGTCGGTTTCTTCGGCGCCGCTCGAAACCAACGCCGGACAAATCATCACCACGGTCCCGGCCGAGACCAACACGATGTTCTTCCGGCTGCAAGGTCCTTAGCGCGTGTGGTAGGGCGGGCAGTCCCCTGCCCGCCGCCCGTCCGTTCGCCAACCACGGCGCGCACGGAGTGACGCGCCCTACCTGAAACGCCGCACCGAGGCGGGAGGATTTAAGGAAATCGGGTGGCGGCAAAGATTCCGCTCCTCACAGGGCGAGGTGGTGGGCGGTGGCGGGGGATTTCACTCGCGAAAACTTTCGGAGTCGAACACAGGCGCAAAACGATTCTTCACGCTGCACCGATATCACGCAGGCGTTTCAAAAATTGTGCAAATTCTCGGAGATTTTTCAAGTCTCCTTCATCAAGTCCATCCGGGTCGAAGTGCATTACGTCATTTCGTATCTCTCGAATTTCATGGAGTCGCTTAACAAATTCCGCGCGATCAATTTCAAGCTTCACCTTTGTCCAGTTCTTTTCTGACTCAAGCAATCGTATGTATTCACCAAAAGTGAGATCCGCGACGGCCTCCACATTCCGTTCTTTATCTTCTGCGGCCTTTGCAGTGCATAGCTCTTCTTTGGTGAAACGTCCGTGAAGCATGCGTCGAATTCCATTCTCAATTTCACCGACCAGCAGGAACGGTTCAGCAAGTTTCTGAAATTGTTCTGTGAGGTCGCTTGCCGTAATAATACCGCAGATTTGTTTGTCTTCGGCTCTAACCAGCACGTAATCATGATCAGCCACCGTGCGAATCGCGGAAAATAAGGAGTCTCCTATTCCAACTTCGCGGGCAGTCTCCATGCAATCTTGAGCACTGCTGCATGAGCGTCTGAGTGCTAAGTGGCTCCCAATTGTTTTCCAGCTAACAACCCCTTTGACTTCGCGCGTGGATGTCATGACTGGTAACTGCGAGAAGTCATTCGTCAGCATCAAAGTAACCGTTCGTTGTAGTGTGCTGTTAGGCTTTATAGAAAGCGGGGGACGATTTGCAGATGCAAGCCTAGCGATTCTGTGTGTTGGGTCGATTACTGATTCTTCATCAGGCGACTCCTTGGTCGCTCCTTTTTGAAAGGAAATGTAGCCATCGATATACGCATATTCGAAATCCGGCTCAGTACGCAAGCCATGCTGCGTGAGCCGCCATCTTATTCTGCGACTAACTCTGAAGCCACGTCGGGAAGCGCCATACCAATTTAAGAGCGTGCGAACGGTTTCTTTGGGCGGGGCAATACCTTTTTTTAACTGCTCCGCGATTGCCGTCAGTTTATCGTCAAAGCTACTCATAATTTGAGATGTCCATTAATTTCCATCGAACGGGAGAAACTCTGTTCAACCAAAAGTAAATCGAATTCATTTTATTTTACTCTGCATCGTCGCCGCGACTTTCAGGCGCAGCGCGGTATGACGCGTCATTTCTGTGCAGATGTTTTGGACCGTGGCCTGCGAATTGCAACCACGGCAGAAATCACACCAATGAGAACCAGCACCACGCCGATCCAAGCCCCGTTAGCCTTAAGAAAACTGATTGCGTTTTGGCTGCTAGTGAACGAAACAATGAGCCCCAACAGGGCCAAAAGCAATGAGCCTGAAGTGAGAAGCCAGCGGTTCTGTAGCGACGCAGCCTCGTCCCTCAGCGTTGCGCTAATCACTTGCGGAATGGAGCGCGACGCCTCGTTCTGTTGACGATTGAGCGTGTCAACTTCTGTGGCCAGTTTACCGAGAGAATCGTGAATAGCCCCATATTCATCTGAAACTATTTTGAACTGCTGATCGATTGTTTTGAGTTTCTGAGCCAAAGCGTGCCACGGGTATCCTGACTTGATAAGGGTGTCGAGTAGGGCTTCAGGCCCGCCCTCGGCAACCGCATCGTCCCACTCGTTGTCGCGCATACCTACGGGAGCGCCCTTACGCCGGGAGCGCACGTAACCAGTCTGACCCTGGTAATCACCCTCGTAACACCTTAGCGGGACTTCGCCTTCCTCCAACTTCAAGATTGTGATTCGATATATCCGTTCTCTTTGTAGAAATCGCCTTTCTTGGTTTGAAGTGTTCGTGATTGTCCAGTTCAGAGTTCCGTGGTAGCCAGCATCAATTTGAGTTGTTGGCGCAACAATACCCTCCCTAGAAAGATCGGTTGATGGACTAAGGATGGCATGAAGCGCGCAACCGGGATAAATTTTCTCTACTGTGGCCGGACGGAAATCTATCGTTTCAAGTGAAGTGATTGCAACCGAATGTCCTGGCAGAACCCGTATTCCTTTCTTGGTTTTGCCGAGTGTGAATTCTTTGCTCGCATTTAGAAATTCGCCTACGTCTCCAAGACGGAGAACATAGGAATTTGGCCGGACCGAGTTTGGGTCGCCATTGGTTATGACTGTCCCGATCAATCTTTTCAGTTCGTTGTCGTTGAGGATTGTTGCCATAATCGCGACGAATTGGATGCTTTACCGGCTTATGTTGAGCCACAATTGCTCGGAACGCAATTTACTTTTTCTTCTGCACCTTCGCCGCTACCTTCAACCGGAGCGCATTCAGCCGGATGAACCCGGTGGCGTCGTCTTGGTTGTGGCCCCGCACGGGTGGGACCGGGCCGGCTTCCATCATGGCAATCAGCAAACTCCCGTTCACCCTTTCTGGCAAGGCCAATTGCGGGTGGCGACAAAGATTCCGTTTCTTGCGGGGCGGAGCGGTGGGCGGTGGTGGACCCGAACACAGGAGAGCGTCTGCGTCTGCAAAACTAAATTTTCTTTGTGACAACAATGCCCAGTTCGGCAAAAACGTCGTTAGGAACAAGCTTCAGGTGCAGATTCAGTGTCTGCTTATCTCCCTCTGTTTTCATATCCAGTTCCTTTGGATGGAAGAACATTCTAAAGTCGGGGTCAGTCTGACGCACTTCCTCGGTCAGGCGGCCATAAAATTCTGCGGCAGGAAACAACTCAGGGAAAAAAGTTTTTGTTACGTAACCGGCGTAGTGTTGCAGCATACGGGCGTGAAATTCGTCCAGAAGCGTCACCAGGTCCAGCTTGCCTTCTTTGCCTGTCAACTTTGAACGCGGCCAAGTTTTATTCTCTGCGACAAGCTTGGCCGCATCATGAGTGATGACCACAATGACTGATGTTGCGTTGACCTCGCGATGAAATTCGCCAATTCCCAGACCGCAGTGTTGCACATGCCCGCGAAAATCGAGAAAGAACGCAAATGGCCAAGAAACTTTACATAACCCATCTACAAAATCGTTGTAATCCTTTTGCTTGGCCGCGTTTTTCCGGAATCGTCGCTGGAACGAAACATTAAAGTGTTCCTGAATTGTGTAGGCGCACGTGAGGTAGTTCAACAGTAAGCGATCAAGCTGCAATATTTCGTTTCCGTCATGCCTCGTCTTTGCATTTAAAAGTGAATCCACATAGGACTTCCATTCGGCATAATTTTGCCCAAGGATTCGGAACAAGTTAAAGCGATTCTGTGCTTCTGCTATGATCGCTGTAAATCTTTCGTGGTCTGCAATTTCCTTTGCTTTAAGATCACGAAAAAAGTGGAAATTATTTCGCGCTTTATTGAACCCCAGCAATTTCATATCTGATTAAAACCACTTTTGAGCGTGCGCTGAGAACTCAAAGATATTGATTTGCGGGTCAGCGTAATACTTTCTCAAAAACGAATCGGACATCTGCCACGCCGAAACTTTACGCCCGCCCGGAAATAGCTTCTGCAAATGGCGAAGTGAAAGCAGGAACACGCGTATTCGTTCGCCGGCATCAATGACGAGCGCAAAGTAAGGAGTGCAGTGAAACGCATCACACGCGGCCTTGGCCTTAACAAACCCTTCGTGCGGTAATGCGAGGTGCGTATTTTCAGTTCCAGCCTGACGGCTTCGACTCTTGACAGAAACCCCAAGAACCTCGCGTGAATTCGGCCGCCGCGCTATCAGGTCAATTCCAGTGTGGTCAACCCGGGCACATTCGAAGCCGTGGCGAGAAAGCAGATACAGTACAATTGATTCACCAAAGTCACCGGTGATCTTCGAATGCCGTGAACTTTTCGCGAGCTTCATTGTGATTCCATCGTGGTAACCAGCAAACTCCCCTTCGCCGTTGCTGGCAAGGCCAATTGCGGGTGGCGACAAAGATTCTACTCCTCGCGGATACGAGGTGTCAGCGGAGATTTGTGTGCCGGCGCGCGTAGGTTGCTATGCATTCCGATCTTCTCCTTTCTAAGATGAACGCTGTTCAGTGGCGGGTGAAGATTTTAGCGCGGATAGCAGGTATTTGTGTAAAATGCTTCCTTGATGTTGAACGTCTGGCATCCCCGACAACCAAAGAAGTAAGTATGCGAGGCATATATTTTCTCCAGCAACATAGCCCCAACCACTTTTTGTGGTTCCGTCGGGATTGTTAAACCGCAAATCTCCTTTTCCATCTCCAAGATCTAAGATTGCACCGTGGTTTAGAACAAAGACCGCATCAATCGAACGTTTGCTTTGCTCGATCAATCGATTTGCTATGGTTTCCATCTTGATCTGCGTTTCAAAGGCAAAAAGAAAGTACGGGGGGTTGCCAACAAATCGATTGTGGTCGGATTCATTCATACTCCTTAAAAGAATCGTTATTCCACGCGGAGCGCATTTAAGCTCTCTGAATTTGAGTGCATTTGCAATCGTCCTCTCCAATTCTTGAGTTGTCAGCACAGACTTCACTTCGCCTGCGGTAAAAACTCCCTCAACAAAAAAAAGACCAGGCTCATCACCGGTAAATGTAAATGGATGTTCATCTGTGACAACTACAATGTCAGTCTGAGCAGATCGGCTGCCGAATGAATCTACAATTTCTCCGTGTCCCACACCGTAACGCCGTGGGAGATACGAGCGAAGAAACTCCCGCAGAACCGTCTCAGTATCTGTCCCTTTGTTTCCGCTATGTGCAAACTTTGCTCGCACCACTTCAAGTTTGTGGCGCATCTCGGCCTCAAGGTTTTTTAAAAGCTCACGCACTTGTTAAATTATTTTCAACCGGAGCGTGTTCAGCCGGATGAAGCCGGTGGCGTCGTCCTGGTTGCAGGTCCCGCGATGCGGGATCGGGTCGGCTTTCATCGTGGCAATCATAGTGGCACTGACACGCGGGTCACTCTTTTTTCTTTGCCTTGCTGCCCGGTTTGGCTTCCGGTTCAACGTGAAAGCCAATCCGTCGCTTCGGCGGTTCGGGCGGCAGCGGTGGCGGGTTCAGAATTTCCATGACGCGCCGCAGCACGTCCACAATCACGCTCTCATGCACATCCAGACGGGCGGTCAGTTTCTTTTCCAAGTCGGCCAGTTGGCGCGCGAGTTCCTTCGTCCCGCCCAGCAGATCGCGCATCTGCACGAACGCCCGCACCACAAACACGCTCATCCGCACGGCTTCCGGACTATTGAGGACGTTGGCCGCCATGATCGCGCCGTTTTCGGTGAAAGCGTAGGGCAGCTTGCGGCGTCCGCCGTGTAAACTTGAAGTCGCAAATTGCGACTTCAAGTTGTCAGCTTCCGCCGAAGTAAGCTGAAACAGAAAATCAGGGGGAAATCTTTTGGCATTTCGTCTCACCTGCTCGTTCAACCGCTTCGTCGGCACGCCGTAAATCCGCGCAAGGTCAGAGTCAAGAATGACCTTCTGTCCGCGAATAGTCAGGATCAGCAAGCCGATGTTATCCACGCGCGATGGCGTTTGATTGCTCATAGCGTTCCATTCCCGATGCGGTCACAATTTGTGACCGTATACCCTTTCATCTTGATATCACAATTTGCGATATCAAAGAGATTCCCCGGCACCCAAAACGATCCGGTCGCAAATTGCGACCGCATGCCGACTGCACTTGAGGTGCCAATTTGGCATCTCAAGTTGCAGCTTCCGATTTCGTTTAAGGTCGCAATTTGCGACCTTGAACGTTCACTTCTTCCTTTGCACCTTCGCCGCCACTTTCAACCGGAGCGCATTCAACCGGATGAAGCCAGTGGCGTCGTCCTGGTTGTAGGCTTTCGTCGGGTCGGCTTCCATCGTGGCGATGTGCGGATTGTAGAGGCTCACTGGACTCTTGCGGCCGGCGACCATGATGTTGCCTTTGTAGAGTTTCACCCGCACGGTGCCGGTCACGTTCTTCTGGCTCTCGGTTACGAACGATTGTAATGCATACCGCTCTGGCGCGAACCAATAGCCGTAATACACCAGCTCCGCATACCGCGGAATCAGCGAGTCCCGCAGATGCATGACTTCCCGGTCCATCGTGAGGCTTTCCATCTGCCGATGCGCAAAGTGCAGGATGGCGCCGCCGGGCGTTTCATACACGCCCCGCGATTTCATCCCAACGTACCGGTTCTCCACCATGTCCACCCGCCCGACACCGTGTTTGCCGCCGATTTTGTTCAGCGTCTTCATCACGCCGAGCGGGGATAGTTTTTTGCCGTTCACCGCCACGCAATTGCCCTTCACAAAATTCAGCGTCACAAATTCCGGTTTGTTCGGCGCGTCTTCGGGGAACACCGACAGCGTGGTGAATGAGCCGCGATACTTTTTATCGCTGGTATCCATCCACGGATCTTCGAGGATGCCCGACTCGTAGGAGATGTGCAGAAGGTTCCGGTCCATCGAAAACGGTTTCTTCGCGCTGGCCTGGACGGGGATTTTGTGCCGGGCGCAATAATCAATCATCTCCTGCCGTCCGGGAAAGTCGGTGCGAAACGACGGGTCCCGCCACGGGGCGATGACCTGCAATTCCGGCGCGAGCGCGGCGGCGGTAAGTTCGAACCGCACCTGGTCGTTGCCCTTGCCGGTGGCGCCGTGGGCGATGGCGTCGGCCTTTTCCTTTTTGGCGATTTCCACCATGCGCTTGGCGATGAGCGGCCGGGCGATGCTGGTGCCGAGAAAATACTGGCCCTCGTAAATCGCTCCAGCCTGAAGCATCGGGTAGATGAAGTCGCGCGCGAATTCCTCCTGCAAATCGTCAATGTAGATTTTGGACGCGCCGGTCCGTCTGGCCTTGGCTGCGAGGCCGCGGAGTTCCTCCTCCTGGCCGATGTTGGCACAGAAGGCGATCATTTCGGCATCGTAGGTTTCCTTGATCCACGAAAGCAGCACCGAGGTGTCGAGGCCGCCCGAATAAGCCAATACAATTTTCATGTCCGCACATTAAACCGCCAAGACGCCAGGAACGCAAAGGGGAAATGAGAAACCTCAAACTGGGGCTGCTTCGAATTGACGGACACAGAAAAGAGGGTTCAACATGGCGCAACCTGAGTCTTCCGCGGCATTGCGTTCCAACGGACTGAAACTTCCCGAAATCACAAATCGGGCCGTGAATTGTCTATGTTTGTGCCCCATCGCCAGTCCACGGCCGCAACGTGCCCGTCGGAAAAAGTCACGTCCGCCTTGCCGCCATGACGGACCGTCAAGACATCGCCCGACGGGGGGACCCAACGGCCATCGCGAAGGAAAAGATAGCTTTCGGGACAATCTCTGGGATTCGTCGATCCCGGCTCTTCGGGCAACATGATCTTTGATGACGGATTGCGAACGCTTGATTCTTTGAACGGGTAAGCCATCGGTTCGCTTGTAAAAATTGACGACATGCCGTAATTCACACTGCCATCGCCGGTGTCCAGACCGTAGCCGGTGAAACTGTAGCTGTAGAGGTAGGGACCGTAACCGTCATCGTAAGGGTAGGCCAGCCGCTGGCTGTCGTCGTCCAATGGACATTTGAGCACCGCTGGCGAGGCATTGGCGAGCGAGGTGAGGATCGGACTTTTCGCCACCGGCGGATACAGCGCGGAATTCGTGCGCCAATAAACCCAATCTTCGGGATGAAAGCCGTAGAGTCGAGATGCCGGTCCGGGAAAGGTATCGCCGTTGTCGTCAATATACAGTTTCATGCCCGTGCCGAGTTGTTTCAGGTTGTTCAGACACTGCGTTTGGGCGGCCCTCTGTTTCGCGGCGGAAAGCACGGGCAGCAGCAACGCCGCCAGGATGCCGATGATGGCAATCACCACCAGCAGTTCAATGAGCGTGAAGGCGCGCCCAAATGATTTTGCGCCGGGAAGAGTCATACTTTTTGCTTTCGAAACATGTTCATCGGCAACCCGTCAACGGGTTTCCTCCACCACCAGCATCCGGGTGGATTCAGTGGTCGGCTCCAGTTTGAGTCCCAGATTGCCGAGCAGACTTTTCAGTTGTTGCTGGTCCGGCCCGTTGGGTCCGTGCCAGTTCATTGCGATGGTAAAATCGTAAAAATTCGTCAGCCCCGTCCGATCCACCACCGGTTGTTTGAAGTTGGATTCCAAAAATCCCAGCATGAATGTGGGCTGCATGTGGGTGAATCGGTATTTCCGGTTCGCGAAGGAAACATTCTCTTTCGTGGCGGTGCTCAATTTGAAGGCCGGCGGGTCCGGGGTGATGGTTTCAAGCAGCAGCACATCGGTGTCGCGATTTTCCCAATGCGCGATGTAACCCAATTTCTTTTTGACGGCTGCCTGAAGACGTTCCCGCTGCCGGTCCGGCAAGGTGACCAGGTAATCAAAATCGCCCTTCGGCTTGATGAGCGGCGGCACGACCCTGGAGGGGTTGCATCCATAAGCCGCGGCCATGACCTGTTCCAACGGCACATTGCGTCCCATCATCCGCACCATGTTCTGACCGACCTTGGAGCTGGTGGAAGAAATATAACTGCCCGTGTCATTCGTGAAATGCGTCGGGCGGACCACCAGCAGATTTTTCGGCACGGCCTGGAAATGCAGGTAATTCAGTTGGAAGTCCGAATCCTGGACCGCCGGGGAAAAGCCCGTCTTGACGACGATGGCGGTCGCCACCACCGCCACGATGCCGATGCTGACCATCAGCACCAGCAACCCGATGAGTGTGAATGCGCGTCTCACGCTGGTTTTTTCCCGATCCATTTGCACAATTCCTTCACCCGAACAACAGCCGTTTTAAAATACCGGCATCGAATTGGTCATGTCGTTTCCAAATTCCCAGTTCACCGCCTCCGCGTGACCATCGGCAAAGGTCACATCCGCCCTGCCCCGATGACGGTTGGTCAAAGGATCCGTGCCGGGTATCCACCGTCCGTCGTTGATCACGGATGCGCCGGGCGATGAGCTGATTGGATTATCTCTGCTGCCCTTGGTGCCCGGTTCTTCCGCGAGCATGATTTTGAGCACGGGATTACGGACGAAAGATTGTTTGAAAATGTAAGCTATTTCGTCCGTGAAGACCGAGGACATTCCCAGATTCCCCTCCATGTCCAATTCGGGGTGAGAGTCTACCCCGTAGCCGGTCAGGCTGTAACTGTAAAGATACGGACCATCGGGCGTGTCCACCTGCGCAAACCGGTCGGCATCGCTTTGATCCAGCGGGCAGCGGAAAAGCGAACGGTTCGCGCTGGCAACGTGGGTTACGATGGGACTTTTCTCAATGGACGGATAAGACGCCGTGTTCGTCCGCCAATAAATCCAGTCCGCCCGGTTGAACCCGCTGTGCTGCGACGCCATGCCCGGAAACGCGTCGCTGTTATCATCCACATACATCATCATGCCCAGGCCGAGCTGTTTCTGGTTGTTAAGACAAGCCATTTGCGCGGCCTTCGCCTTCGCCGTGCTCAACGCCGGCAGCAGCAACGCTGCCAGAATGCCGATGATGGCAATCACCACCAGCAGCTCGATGAGCGTGAATGCGCGCCTTGGATTCATGCTGCCACCGATATGGACACCGACCCGGCCCGATTTGTATGGAAACGCGCCGGATTCATTGCCATATAGACACCGGCATGGAAGATTCGTTTCACGGTTTTGGCTGCGAAATTCGCTGGCAGCCCCAATTGCCTGGTCATGATCCTTTTCCCATTCATCACCCGGGTGCTGAACCCTCAAAACGAACAACATTTTTCGTCGCAATTTCATGGTTCTACCACTTACTTAGGTTTTTTAACGGAATGGTTACAGGAAATGTAGGATTTTAATCGGATTCGACAATGATTATCGGTCGTCCACATAAAACAAGTGTCCGCTGAACGCGAAAAGGTGACAGATAATCTGCAAAAACATCGAATACTGATCCTGGCAACACACGGGTGGGGAGGGTTAATTCGATGTTGGATATTGGATGTTGGATGTTGGATGTTCCATTCCCTTTTTCCGGGCAGCGATGCCTAGTGGCTCGATGTGCACCAGCACGTCGCTGACGGCAGGGATGGCGTCGCGGATTTTGTCCTTCACGTCGTGGGCGATTTTATGCGAGCGCAGGACGGTCATCTGCGGGTCCACTTCCACGTGCATGTCCACGAAATATTGATAACCCACCTTGCGAACGATGCATTTTTCCACGCGGTCCACGCCGGGCGTGGCGTTCGCAATCTGTCGGATCTGGTCAATCACTTCCGGCTCGGGCGCGGTGTCCATAAGCTCGTCGAGTGCCGGCCGGAGCAGATGCCAGCCGTTCCACGCGATGACCGCCGCCGCCGCAATCGCCGCTACGTCGTCGGCGGCTTCAAAACCCTTGCCGCCGATGAGCGCCACGCTGATGCCGATGCCGGCGGCCACGGACGTGATGGCGTCGCTGCGATGATGCCAGGCATCCGTGCGCACGGCGGAACTGTCCACCGCTTTGCCTTCGCGCGAAACAAACCGGAACAAGAATTCTTTTACCACCACCGCCACGACCAGCACGATGAGCGTGAACGGCGCCGGCGCCGGATGCGGTTCCATGATTTCGCCGAGCGCCTTGAGCGCAATCCACAGCGCCGCCCCCAGCAACATGGTGGCGACGATGGCGGAGGCAATCGGCTCGGCCTTGCCGTGGCCGTAGGGATGGTCCTCGTCCGCCGGCGCCGCGGCGACGACGAGTCCGCGCCACACGATGAGCGAACTGAAAATGTCGGCGAAGGATTCGACGGCATCGGCTACGAGCGCGTGCGAATGGCCGAAAATGCCCGCGGCGAGTTTCGTGCCCGACAACACGACATTGACGGTCATGCCGGCAAAGGTGGCGCGCAAGCCGCGTTGGAGGCGATTCAATGGCACGCGGAAATTATTAACCACGAAACACACGAAACACACGAAACAAATCAACCGCTTCCCGGAAGCCCGCAGTCAAATCATGTGGCAGAACATGGCGTCGCGGAGCTTCGGCTCGAACCAGGTGCTCTTGGGAGGCATGATGCCGCCGCCGGCCGCAACGGCCATCAGGTCCTCGATGCCTATCGGAAACATCGAGAACGCGCAGGCGTATTCGCCACTGTTCACCAGCCTTTCCAATTCCGCCGTGCCGCGAATGCCGCCGACATAATTGATTCGCTCACTGGTACGCGGGTCGTCGATGCCAAACGCCGACGACAGGATGTGTTCCTGCAACAGCGACACATCGAGCGAATCAACCGAGTTGCGCGGGGCGCTGAGTTTGATGCGGAGACCCAGCGTATGCCATTTGCCCGCAAGATAAAGGCAGATTTCGTGTTTGCACGCCGGCTGGGCCTTGCCTTCCGGTTCAATGGGAAAAACAGCGCCGATAATTTCCAATAATTGCTCCGGGGTCCAGTTGTTCAAATCTTTCACCACGCGGTTGTAGGGCAGGATTTGCAGCTGGTTGTGCGGGAAAATCACGGCGAGAAATTGTCCGCTGTGGCCCGCGCCATTGCGCGATCGAAAAACCCGCGTCGCCGCCGCGCTGCGATGATGGCCATCGGCAATGTAGAGAAAGGGGATGGTTGCGAATTGCGTCTCGATGAATTTGATTTCTTCCGCATCGGCGATTACCCAGTCCGTGTGCCGCACGCCATCGGTGGCGGTGAAATCCACGTCTGGTTTTTTGGAAATTTTCTTCGCGACAAATTTGTCGAGTTCGGCGTTGGCGCGGTAGGTCAAAAAAACCGGACCGGTTTGCGAATTCAGGGCTTCGATGTGCCGGGTACGGTCGTCCACCTTGTCCGGGCGCGTCAACTCGTGCTTTTTGATGGCCCCGTGCAGGTATTCCTCGCAACTCGCCGCGGCGACGAGGCCAACTTGCGAATGCTTGCCCATAATCTGCCGGTAAAGGTAAAAGCACGATTGCGTATCCTGCTTCAGCGCGCCGTCACGGATGAGCTTTTGAAAATTTTCCCTGCCCTTCGCATAGACTTCCGGCGCATAAGGGTTCGTGCCCGGGGGCAAATCAATTTCCGGTTTGCTGACACGCAAAAAACTGAGCGGGTTGCCGGCGGCGATTTCACGCGCTTCGTCCGACGACACCACGTCGTAGGGCAATTCGCAAATACGCGCGGCAAGTTTAGGTTCGGGTCGCAGCGCGGCAAAAGGTTTGATCGCTGCCATAAAACAAGGCGAAGATACGAACAGCGCGGGCCAAAGGCACGCAGAAATTGAATCTGGAAAACCCGGCTATTTTTTCCCGCGGGACATGCCAAGAGTTTGCCGAAGGGCTTCCGCCAGCGTCACGTAGCGCGGGCCAGGGAGCGTAATACTTTGTCCGATTCCGGGAACTTCAAAGGGCTGGTAGGAAAACGTCCGCCAGTCGAACCGAAGCCAGTGGAAATCGGGCGAATCCAGCGAAGTGTCGAATCGGAAAGCAACCCGGGAAGGCAAATCCGATGCATCCAATTCCAGGACATCCACCGTGAGGCCACCCATGTCATACCGGTCGCCTTTTTTGCATTTGGGTTCGCCCAGCAACAGGTTGAAAGTCCTGAAGAGGTAGGCGAAATGGACGGGGCCGGCATTGTCCCAGGAAAACATGTCCGGCGCTCTGGATTGAATCACCAGAGTTTTGTCATCCGTTCGTTTGACCTCAAAACCAGTGCAGCCCGGCACCAGCGTCCTCATGGTCTTCGGCAGGGTCTGGCGGTGATACGCTTTGTAGGAAGGGGCCAGCATAAATCCTAACTGGCATGGTGCGTTTACCACGATCACATTCTCGTTCTCCATGTTTGGTGAATCGCCGAGATCGCTGAAGCAGGTCGTCGCGTTGAAAAAGAAAGGAACCGTTTTGACCGCCACCACTCGTCCCGCGATTGCTCCCGGAACATGCACTAGAATCAGGAGGATGCAGATGACCCACGACAGGGTTCTAAAAAGCGAAGACTTCGGTATCCAGCTTTGCCGCGTGATCAGGCCGCCGATGAAGGATGCGATCAGTCCAAAGGCCCCCACTGCGACAAAACCGAGATTCTTGCTCATCGGCATTACGGTTGCCGCCGGGATGGCTGCGAGAACCATGGCGGCAAACCAAAAAGCAGCGATTCTTTTCCTGCGCAGAAGTGGAAGAAACACGATCAACGCCGCAACAACCGAGACGCAATAAAAGGCGATGACCTTCGACTGCAAAGATGGATTCATCGCGAGTAACAAATCCGGCGACAGGCTGGTAAGCTGGCCTCCGAGCAGGCTCATTGCTCGTTGGACCAGTTGCCTCGCAAACGAAAGCGGTTCATTGGCAGGATCAATGTAACCACCCACATGGAACACGCCGAAGCCAAGGGTTTTATAGATGATCTGCCACAAAACAATAACCAGAATCGAAGGCAAAACCGTCAGTGCCCGGCTGCGCACGGGACCCGGCTCAAGCACTAGGGCGTATGCAAGAATGAAGGCAAACGTGGACGCTCCGCCTTCGTTTGCAAAAAGTGAAGTCGCCAGGAAAAGCGCGGCCAGCACCGGGGCGGAACGGGATTTTGCAGAACGCCATTGATGATGTTCATAAAGACACAGCAGGCCGAAGAACAGTGACACCATGAAACCGCGGTTGGCGACGAACATTACCGGAAAATACGTGTTGCTGTCGAGCAGGAACAGCAGCGCGGCCAGTCCCGCGGCCCACCCCGCGCCCATCAGTTTCCGGTAAACAATCGTGATAAGAAACAGGATGGCCGCGAACCATGCAATGTTGTGCGCGTGCATCAATGCCGGCGAGTCTGGAAATAGGCGGTAATCGAGCCAGTGAGTAAACGCGGTAACTGGCCGCCAAAGGGCTGCCCTGACATCCTCCGGCACCCACCACGACAACATGCCGTAGTTTTTCGCCCGCGCCAGGCATTCCTTGCTCCGGTTGAGACCGAAAAGATCAGAGAGCACGGTACCGAAACTGCCGGAATCTGGAGGCATGCCTGTCTCGTGCATGCGCGCTGGCAACTGGCCGGGCTTGAGTTCGACAACCCGCTGGACCAAGTCATCCGCCACCAAGCCCGTCTTCAAGGCTGGCACCATTACCAGTATCGCCCCGATCGCAAGGACCGCCGGAAGATAACGGTGCTCAAGAAATCTCTTCGAGAAATCCAACACCCGGATTCCTACGCTGTTGGTTTTCATCGTTTCCATTTGATTTGGTCAATAATCGTTGCTGACCTTCATGAATAGACAATGGAAATCAGCAAGCCTCACGCTTCATATCGCGGACGACTCACTAAACGAGTCTTTGACAAGCCGCCGCTGCTTTGCTTTGGCGCGTTAAAGCCGGCTCGCGAGTATGCTCACCCCACCCGGAATGCAAACCATTCCACTGCCTCATTTTTCAAATCCGGGTGATGATCTGGAGCCAAATCCATCGGAAATAGTGCTTGCCACGACGGGTTTCACTGGTAGGCTTTGGGGCTCATTATTGAATTTTTATGGCATGCATTTGTGAATTGACCGGCAAACGCCCGATGAAGGGCAGCATCATCTGGCGCAGTGGCAAGCCCAAGAAACAGGGCGGCATCGGCACGCACATCACCGCCATCACCAAGCGGAAGTTCATGCCGAATTTGCAGCGTGTGAAAGCCCTCCTGCCCAGCGGCGAAGTGCGTTACATTAGCGTCTCGGCCAGCGCCATCAAAAAAGGCCTCGTCACCAAGGCGCCAAAACGGAATTGGACGAAGCCCGAAGCGGTTAAAGCCTGATTTTCACAGCGAGAATTAAGATTTGAAAATGGAGGATGGCGTGAAAGCGTCATCCTCTTTTTATTTCCATCTGCTACAAGCATGAACCGTTGTACCGGACTGGACCGCTCCCAAACGCCATCTGAGCACGGGCGATTGGGCAGAATGAGTTTTGGAGTGCGGCGACACGTCGCCGCTTACCCACGACACGGTACGTCGCGTCATTCCAAAGCGCGGACATGTCCGCGCACTCCAAATTCTGCTTGCGACAGCCAGTCATTCCGTAAAAATTGTTAATCCTATGAACTGGCCGCACGCACCCACGCATTGGCTGTTCGATCCTGGCATTTACATGGTCACCACCGGCACCTATCAGAAACTTCCCCTTTTGAATTCGCCACAACGGCTGGATTTTGTTTTTGAGTCTTTATTCACTTGTGCGGCCGAATTCGGCTGGGATTTGCGCGCCTGGGCGTTGTTGGCCAATCATTGTCATTTCGTGGCGCAATCACCATCCGATCCGGGCACGCTGTGCAAATTCCTCGGCAAACTTCACATGCAAACCGCCAAACAAATCAACCTCTGGGACAATGCGCCGGGACGAAAAGTGTGGTTCCAATTCTGGGACAGCCACATCACCTTTGAGCGGTCGTATCTGGCTCGGCTGAATTATGTTCATTACAACCCGGCCCGGCACGGCGTCGTGCCGCTGGCGGAAAATTACAAATGGTGCTCGGCCTCCTGGTTTGCGCGGAACGCCTCGCCCGCATTTGTGGACACCGTGAAAAATTTTAAAACCGACCACATGGAAGTGCCGGATAATTTTTGATTTGGAGGGCGGCAACATGTTGCCGCTTTCCCACGACGCGACATGTCGCGTCGTTCCAAAGCGCGGACATGTCCGCGCACTCCAAAGTTGCCGACCGTGTTACCTCAAGTTGAAAACGTAAATTTCGGAGGGCGGAGCGCTGCGACGCCCTAACTGGCCTGAAATATGGAGCTCGTGTAACTGCCCCTCCGAAATTTACCGGTCCCGCTTCAACAAAAATTCCGCCAAGGCTTCAAGCGCGACGGCTTTGGTCCTGAATGCTTTCAAAGCGGCGAAGGCTTTGGCCGTCAGTTGTTCCGCAATCTTTCGCGATTTTTCCAGGCCCACAATCGCCGGGTAGGTCGCCTTTTGCTCGGCCACGTCCTTGCCCGCCGTCTTGCCGAGCTGTTCACTGGTCTGTGTCACGTCCAGAATGTCGTCAATCACCTGGAACGCGAGCCCGACGTGATAGCCGAAATCCGTCAGCGCTCTGAACTGCGCCGTCGTGCAATTGGCGCTCATGCCGCCCAGCCGCACGGAACAGCACAGCAACGCGGACGTTTTGCGCTCGTGAATGTATTTCAAATCCGTGACGGAAAGTTTTTTGCCTTCGCCTTCCAAATCCGCGACCTGACCGGCGACGAGTTGCAGCGAGCCGGCGGCCGTCGCGATTTCCAGAATGATCGTCTGGTGCGAATAGCGCGGCCAGCCTTTGGCCTGCGCGGCAATTTCAAACGCCTGCGTCAACAGCGCGTCGCCCGCCAGCACGGCGATGCCTTCGCCGAACACCTTGTGGTTGGTCGGCTTGCCGCGGCGGAAATCGTCGTTGTCCATCGCCGGCAGATCGTCGTGGATGAGCGAGTAGGTGTGGATGCACTCGACAGCGCACGCCAGCGGCAGGGCGTCGGCTTCGCGTCCGCCGCAGGCGGCAGCCGCCGCGAGGCAAAGCGCGGGGCGCATCCGCTTGCCGCCGGCGAAGAGCGAATAGCGCATGGCTTTGTGGATGGTCGCGGGCCGGGTTTTGTCGCTGGGCAGGAATTTATCGAGCGCGGCGTTGACGGTTTTGGTGCGTGTGGCCAGAAATTGCTGCAAATCGAATTGGGTCTTTGCGGACATGACGGTTTGTTTTAGAAAACGCCCCCAATGGGCGCAAGTTTTAAGGGGATTTTATTTGCAGCGGTGCTCTGTGAACGCCGGTGAAATCGATGGCGACGGTCGCAAACCCCGAAAGCTTTCGGGGCGGGCCGCCGCCACAACCCGATAATGCCCGCTTTCGATCACCCGGGCGGGGACATATCGCTTTTCAAAACCACGAAAAAAGTGCAGCCCTGACCGGGCGGGCTTTTCACTCCAATGTGTCCGCCATGTGACACAGTGATTTCCCTGGCGATGGATAGTCCCAATCCAGCCCCGGACTGGGACTGTCCGGGCACACGGAAAAACCGGTCAAAAATCCGGCTGTGATATTCTTCCGGAATGCCGGGGCCCTGGTCGGTGACGTTGAATTCAACGGCATTCTCTTTAACCAGCTTGGCCCCCAGAATAATCTCGCCGTTAGCGGGTGAATGCTTGATGGCATTGGAGAGGAGGTTGGTGAAAACGTGATTGATGCGTTGCCGATCTACCGGGACGGCGGGCAAATCCGGTTCAATCATGAAGTTCACATTCAAACCCTTGGCTGAAAATTTGTTGGCCATTTCCTGCATTACTCCGGTCAGCAATTCGGCCGGGGCAACCGGCTCTTTGCGCAAGCCGTCGTTCCCTTCCTCCAATCGGGCGAGATCGAGCAGGTCGTTCAAAATCCGCAACAGCCGTTCCGTGTCGTTCCGGGCCGCCTGAAGCAATTCGTTCTGCTTGGGCGTAAGCGCCCCGAAGGTTTTTTCGAGCAAAATGTGCAGCACCATCCGCACACTGGTCAGCGGACTTTTTATTTCGTGGCTGACCGTTGCGACAAGATCGGTTTTGGTGGCATCCAGCAGGCGGAAGCGGGTGACGTCGTACAAAACCACCGCCACTCCGAACAGCGCGTCTTCCTTGTTTCGCATGGCCAGGACGCGCGGCAAAAAAAACTCGTCCTCGCCGTCGATTCGATAAGTGATGACTTCTTTGAAACTGTCCGGGAGAAAATTTTCGCCGCTGGCGAGAGTATCCCGGGCGATGGCCTGCAGCCGGTCGGGCAATTGATCCTCCAGGTGGAGGTCGGATGCCAGACCATCCGCCGCCGGGTTTTTCAATTCGATGCGCCCTTCCTTGTCCAAAACAAAAATCGGGTCCGGAAACGAAGCGAGCGTCGCTTCCATCGTGCGATGGAGGCGGACGATTTTCTCCGTGGTGCTTTGGCGGTATTCCTGAAGTTGGGCCGCCATTTTGTTGAACGCGAGGGCCAGTTCCCCCAGTTCGTCCTGTGTCGTAACCGGCACGGGTTGATCCAGCCGGCCCTCGCCCAATTCGCGTGTCGCCCGGGTCAACAATTGAATCGGCTCCAAAATCGAGCGGCCAAGTTGATAACCGGCATAGGCGGAAAAAAGCAGCGCGAGAACCATGCCGAAAATCATGAAACGCGTGACCTCCTGGGTGATTTTCCGGATGTTCTGGCTGGTCGCCAGCATGGCCTTGTGGTTCAGATCGTGGATGTTCTGCAGCAGCAGGTTTATCGCTTGCCCGCTCGGCACAACGTCCTGTTCATACACCTGACGTTGGTTTTCCGGGCTGTCAATGACGTTGATTCTGTCAACCGCCTTGAGAAAGGCCTGGAAATTGGTCGCCACATTCAGGCTCAAGTCCTTTTCCCCGGGCAGCGTGCTGGCCTTGAGCAGTAAGTCGAGGTTGGTCTCAAAATGTTTCCGGTATTCCAGCAAGGCATTTTTGTTGCTGACGCGGGGTCCGGCGATCACCCACGACACCTCCCGGTCCATTCCCGCCAGGGCCAGGCTCATCGCCGATGCCGCGGTGAAACTCTGGTAACTGTTCGTCACGGAGGCGTCAACGACATTGGCCAGGCGGGCAAAGAGCACGATGGCATAAGCGCCGACAGCCAGCAGAATGACCACGAACGGCGTCAGGTAAAGAAACAATCGGGTGCGCAACATGGTGCGGGAACAGGTTATCCGTCCTGAACGTGCGGGGCACGGGATATTTCCTTCTTTTTACGATGCAGCGTGTCCCGGGTGATGCCCAAAATCCTTGCAGCTTCAGTCATCGTGGACGACTGTTTCATCACGCGGGCGATATGTTCGGTTTCGATTTCCCTCAGGGACACTTTCGCGCCGATTTGAACTCCCGGTGCCGGCGTCTGCGGAGAATTTGGGAAAATTTTTTCCGGCAAATCCAGCAGATGAATTTCGTTGGTATCGGCCAGAATGACGGCCCGTTCAACAACGTTGCGCAATTCGCGCAGGTTGCCCGGCCAGGCATATTGTCGCAGGACCGCTTCCGCCTCCTTGGAAAAGCCTTTGAGATGTTTGCCGCATTGCCTTGAGAAAAACTGAAGGTAACGCTCCGCGATTTTCAGCAAGTCGCCCGGGCGCTCCCGCAGGGGCGGAATCTGGACGGCAATAACATGGAGCCGGTAATACAAATCATCCCGGAAACGCCTTTCCTGGACGGCTTTGTCAAGATTCCGGTTCGTCGCGGAAATCACCCGCACGTTGGCGTGGCGCGTCTTGGCTTCCCCGACGCGTTCATATTCCTTCTCCTGCAACAGCCGGAGCAGCTTGGGTTGTATCTCCAGCGGTAATTCCCCGATTTCGTCGAGAAACAGCGTGCCGCCATCCGCCAGCGCGACCTTGCCCACCTTGTCGCTCACCGCGCCGGTGAAAGCGCCCCGGGCATGGCCGAATAATTCGCTCTCCAGTAACTCCCGTGACAGGCTCGGGCAATTCACCGTTACGAAAGCGTTGTCTTTTTGCGGGCTCTTTTCATGCAGCGCACGGGCCACAATCGATTTGCCCGTGCCGCTTTCGCCCAGCAGCAGAATGGTTGCGGGGGTCGCGGCGGCCTTGAACGCCAGATCGAGCGCCTTTTGCATCGCCGGCTCGCAAGTGGTCAGGTCGGCCGTCAGGGTGTCGTCCGAAATGCGGGACTCCAGTTCCGCCACGCGCCGCCGGAGCTTGCGGGCCTGGATCAACCGGTCCATCACCTGCCGGACTTGTTCGGGCGTGAACGGTTTGGGGATGTAATCCACCGCGCCGCGCCGCATCGCCTCCACCGCCGTTTCAATCGAGGCATAGGCGGTGCACACGATCACCTCCAATTCCGGATTGATCTGCAACAACTCGGGCAGCAAATCCAGCCCGTTTTCCTGGTTCAATTTTAAATCCAGGAACACGATGTCGAACGTGTCGTTTTCAAGCAACTGCCGCGCGGCGGCGCCATTATCCACGCTCACCGTTTCGTGCCCCATCGCTTCGAGCACGACAACCATTATCCGGCGGATATTTTCCTCGTCGTCAACGATCAGTATTCGCATCGGACTACCTGCCTTTTGAGGCTGCATAACAGCCATGATAATTGACTGGCACGTAAAAAGCGAGAGGGTTTCTTCACTCGATACCCGGCGCCGAACTGAATTGGTTTGGTGTCCCGTCCCGCTTTGTGGGACGGTCCCTTTGGCACATCCATGGATTTCCGCGTGGCGGACCGTGCGGGGATTTGTTCAAATCAACCGCGCTCGATTTCATGAAACAAACGGGCAATGAAAGATTTGACGCCTTGGCACTCCGGCAATTCGGGGAGGCGCTCCTCACCGCCTCCGGACTTGCGGACGACCGCGCCCGCGACGTGGCGGAAGTGTTGCTCGAGGGTGACCTGCTCGGCCACACCACTCACGGCTTCGCCCTGCTGCCCGCCTACCTCAAGGCGCTCAAGGACGACACGATGGAAAAACGCGGCGAGCCGACCGTCGTGGCGGACCACGGCGCGGCGCTCACGTGGGACGGAGGTTACCTGCCCGGACCGTGGCTCGTGCGGCGTGCTATCCACACGGCTCAAAAACGTTTGGCCAAACATCCGGTCACGACCGTTATCATCCGCCGCAGCCACCACATTGGCTGTCTTCAGGCTTACCTCAAACCGGTCACCGACGCGGGTTGTTTCATTTTGCTGACCTGCTCCGACCCGCAGTCCCGCACCGTTACGCCGCACGGCGGCACGGCGCCGCGTTACAGTCCGAATCCGCTTGCCGTCGGCATTCCAACCGGCGGCGAACCGGTGCTCATTGACATCAGCACGGCCTCGACCGCAAATGCGCTTTGTCAACGGCTGGCGGCGGTGGGCGAACGTTTGCCCGGGCCGTGGCTCGTGGACCGCGACGGCCAACCGACGGATGATCCGCAGGTGCTTTTCAACAATCGCGGCGGGGCCATCCTGCCGCTGGGTGGAACGGATTTGGGTTACAAAGGATTTGCCTTGGGCCTGTTCGTCGAAGCGCTCACCAACGCGCTGGGCGGTCATGGCCGCGCCGACGGCGAAATGCGCTGGGGTGCTTCAGTTTTTTTGCAGCTCATCAATCCGGAACAATTTGGCGGACGTGACGCCTTTCTGCGCGAGACCGGTTTCTTCGCCCAATTCTGCGCCGAAACACCCGTGCCGGCGGGCAAACCGCCCGTGCGATTGCCCGGTCACGCCGCGCTCGCCCGTCGCGCGGACCAACTCGCCCACGGTATCCAACTGCATCCTACCATCCTGCCCGCATTGATGCCTTGGGCGGAAACGTTGAAGGTGAAGCCACCACCAAGCGTTTGAAAAATCCGCTTTACGGACTACGAAACGGCCACTGGGTTCAAGCCGTCGTTAACGCTTTCGGCGGCATGGGCACCGGGCTGTCGTGCGCGGGCATGGGCGGATAATCCGGCAGCGGGATGTCCGGCACAAGACCGGCAATCTCCACCGTCTTGCCGCTAAGGAATGAATGGTTCGCTGCGATGCCGGTGAGAATCGAGTAAGCTCCCGCCCGCTGGTCGGCGGCGTGCAGATATTTGTCCTCGTGTTTCCCGGGAACGAACAGGTCGCGCAGCATTAATTCATCTCCGCCGGCGTGGTCTTCGATAACCTGCGACGTGGCAATTTCGTATGCCGGTGCGCGCAGGGGGAAGATGCGGATGGTGGTGCCAGTGCCCTTGATAGCGCCGGGCACCGACCCGTTTTTGTCCAGGGAAACCTTCTCCTCCATCTTGTGTTCGAGCCGGCCCCTGGTGCCATTGAAGGCGATGAAGTAGCCTTCCCAACCGTTGAAGGCGTTGAGTGAATAACTCATCGTGGCGCCGGTGTTGTAGCGCACGAGCACGTTCATCGTGTCCTCGATGTCAATGTCCGGCCGGAAGACGCAGCGGTCGCGGAAATAGCCGTCGTATTTTTCCTGATCGAGATACAATTCCTTGAACCGGGCGTTCTTCGTGAGGTCGAGAAGGAACGTGCATTTGTCCTTTTCCGGGCATGTGAGACAGCGTTCGTGATAACCTTGCAGGCCGAGGCGTTTGACCATCGTTGGCGTGTAGAACTCCCGCTTGCCGGTGGCCGTCACCGAGACCGGCACGGCGGAGAGCCACCAGTTCACCAGGTCGAAGTGGTGCGTCGCCTTGTGCACCATCAGTCCGCCGGAGTCGGCCTTGTGGCTGTGCCAGCGGCGGAAATAATCCGCGCCGTGGCTCGTGTTCAGCAGCCAGTGGAAATCCACCGACAACACCTCGCCGATGACGCCGCTCATGAGCAGGTCCTTCACCTGGGTGCGGGTCGGGGAATAACGGTAGTTGAAATTGACCGTGAGCCGGCGGCCGGTCTTGCGTTGCGCGTCGAGGATGGCGCGGCATTTCTTCTCGTCGGTGGTCATCGGTTTTTCGGTCATCACGTCGTAACCCAGTTCCATTGCGCGGATGAGGTACTGGTTGTGCGTGCCGTCCTTGGTGGTGACGATCACCACGTCGGGCTTTGTCTCGCGGAGCATGCGGTCGAAGTCCGCCGCCGGATAGACCGGCACCTCCGCACCGCTCAGCTCCCGGGCCTTTTGCTGCGCGAGTTTGAGCCGGCCTTCGTTGAGGTCGCAGTAGCCGACCATCTCGCAATATTCGGCATGGGTTTTCAGCACCGCGGTGCGATAGATATCGGACCGGTCGCCGACGCCAACCAGCGCATAGCGCATTTTGCGGGCGGGGGGCGCGGCAGCCGGTCCGGATTGCGCGAGCAACCCCGGCGCGGCCAGCAGCGCTGTTCCGGCGACGGCGGTCGTCGTGATGAATTCACGGCGGGAGACGGGTTGGACTTGGCTTGATGACAAATTTTTCATGGGCGCTTGTTATTTTGCTGGTTGATGGTTGAAAACCAAGAATTACGCGACAGCGGATTCATTGCAAGTGCTAACCGGCAGCGGGGGAATGCAGAAAACATCGAACATTCAACATCGAACGCCCAACATCCAATGGAAGTACAAGAACAAGGCTTGTTGCATCCCGCCTTCGTTTCACTTCGGCACGGTAAAAAATTCGTGTCCATTCGTGTCCATCCTCCTTCGCAGTATTGCTACGGAGGACAGGTCCGTGCTTAAATCTCCGCGAGATTTATGGAATACGAAGCGGTCATCGGGCTGGAAACCCACGTCCAGCTCAAGACGAAATCGAAGATGTGGTGCGGCTGCGCCAACGCGTTCGGCGCGCCGCCCAACACCAACGTCTGCCCCGTCTGTCTTGGCCTGCCCGGCGTCTTGCCCGTGCCCAACGACGAGGCACTGCACCTGACGGTGCTCACCGGCTTTCTGCTGAACTGCGAAATTCCCCGCTTCGCCAAGTTCGACCGGAAGAGTTATTTCTACCCGGACATGCCGAAGAATTACCAAATCACACAATACGACAAGCCGTCCACGGCGAACGGCCACGTCGAATTCGAATTCAACGGCGGGTTGTCGCACGTGCGCATCACCCGCGCCCACCTGGAGGAGGACGTGGGCAAGAGCACACATTTCGAGCGCAACAGCGGGGTGGACTTCAACCGCGCCGGCGTGCCGCTCATGGAAATCGTTTCCGAACCGGACATCACCAGCGCTGACATGGCCTATGAATATCTCAACGCGCTCAAGGACATCCTCGTTTACGGCGGCGTGAGCGATTGCGACATGGAAAAAGGGATGGTGCGGTGCGACGTGAACGTGAGCGTGCGGCCCAAGGGCACGAAGGAACTCGGCGCGAAGATTGAAATCAAGAACATGAACAGTTTTTCGGGCGTGCGCCGCGCGCTCGAGTATGAAATTCCGCGCCAGATCGCGGTGCTGAAAAAGGGCGGCAAGCTGATTCAATCCACGCGCCGCTGGGACGATGACGCCGGTATCACGGACGAGATGCGGACCAAGGAGCACGCGCACGATTACCGGTATTTCCCCGACCCCGACCTGATGCCGCAGGCGCCGACGGACGCTTGGCTGGCGGAGGTGAAAGCGCGCGTGGTGGAACTGCCGCTGGCTCGCAAGCAGCGGTTCATGAAGGATTACGGTCTGCCCGCTTCCGACGCCCAGACATTCGTGTGGGACGCGCGACTCGGAGATTTTTTTGAAAGGTGCGCCAAAGAATTGCTTTCGAGTAATTTTCAACAAGACAAGAATTTACGTCTGTTCAAGACGATAGCTAATTTACTTATCAATAACCTGAAGGCTCTGGTGGCCTTGGATGATGCGCTTTCGGGAATTCAATCCAATTACGAATTCAAAGAAGATCCATTTTTTGGAAAGGGTGATCTGAAATTTAGGGCAGATGCAATCGTTGAATTGGTTCTTTTGGTTGAAGCAAAAACCATCAGCATTTCGGTCGCGCAGCAAACTGTTCTTCCAGAAATGTACAAAACCGGCAAATCTCCGGCGGCCATCGTCAAAGAAAAAGGCCTCGCTCAGGTAAGCGACACCGGGACGATTGAAAAATTCTGCGAAGAGGCGATTGCGGCGAATCCCGGACCGGTGGCGGATTTCAAGTCCGGCAAGGCCGCGGCGCTGAATTTTCTCAAGGGCCAGGTGATGAAGCTGAGCAAGGGCAAGGCGAACCCGGCGCTCGCCGGCGAAATTCTGGAAAAGAAGTTGAAGGGTTGATTTTCACCGGCACCCGGAATTTCAAGCGTTCCAGCCACGAAATCCGAATTTGAAATCGCCGCTTCATAAATGCTTCAACCCCGAATTACTCCCGATTCAATCTGATGGGAGCTGTGCGTTTGGATGCACACCTGTGCAATTGATTGCACACCCGCTGGAATCGTTGGATAATCCGGCGCAACCCAAAAAAAAATTGGCAAAATGAAGTTTCGGTGGCGCATTTTCCTTCTGGGAACAGCTCTTCTGGCGCCGGCGCCGGCAGGCCTCGGCCAGAGCGCTTCTGATTGGCGCGTTTACAAGGTGGACGACGGGTTGCATCAATCCGCCTGCGTTTCCGTGTCGGTCGCGCCGAACGGAAAGGTCCTGGCCGTCCACGTCAACCGCACATTCGTCACCGAGCTGGATGGCTACAACGTCACCCCGGTAGCCCTGCCGGAACCGGCCGAGGAAGCCGCCGAAAGTCCACGCGGCCAGCTTTGGGTGACCGTCCGGAACGGCCTGCTGCAGGAGGTCAACCCGGACACCTGGGTGACGCATCCGCTGCCGGAAATGGCCGCCGCGCCCAAAATTCTCGCTCTGCTCTGCCCGGCCCGCCCAAGTCAGGTTTTGTTTTTGCGCGACGATCAGCTGATGGAATGCAACGTGGAAAATCCAAAACAGTCCCAAATCCAGGTATTGCTCCGCTGCGATCGGACACGCCTCGGAAAATTCACGGACATGGTGATGGCGCGTGACGGCGGACTGTGGATCGTCGGCGAGCGGGGCTTGGGCAAAGTGTCGAAACTCGACAACGCCTGGTGGAGCGATTACCTCCCGCCGGAATCGCTGCAAATCCAAAACCTGCGCGAGCCGCGCGAGGATGACGAAGGCGGCGTCACCGTCGTCGCCGAATCCATCGCCGGCGGACACACCGTCGTGGCGCGTTTCGACGGCACCGGCTGGACGGCGCCGCCGGCCGGCGTGGAAAAAATCCGGAGCGCGTGGCGGAGCGGCAACAAGGCATTTTGGGTTCTGACATCGGATGCCCTGCTTCGGCAGGCGCCGGGAGAGGCCAAGCTGACGGAGGATCAGGATGTTTCCGCCCGCCGGTATTACGACATGGCGATGGAACCCGGCGGCACCTTCTGGCTGGCCACTTCAGCCGGCTTGTTTCATTACGCCCCGCCCCTCTGGCGCAACCCCCGCCCACTCCAGCAGCTCAATTCCCTGGTTCACTGCCTCACGGAGGACGACACCGGCCGGCTTTGGTTTGTAGCCGACGGCCGGCTGCACTCGCTCCAGGGCGAAACGCACCGCGAGTTCGCGCCGCCGGAACCCGCGACGCGCGACGCGCAGTCCATCCGCGCGCTGTTTCCGCTCAAGGACGGGACCCTGTTGCTGGACGCGGCTGAAAATTCGCTCCGGTTCAATCCAGATACAAGCGCATTCAGCCCCGGGTTCCAACTCCGGAACGGTGTCCGGCACGTGAAGCCGCTGGGCCTGCTGCGGGACGGCAGTCTCGCTGTCCAAAGCTGGAATTCCGAAGCCGCCACCGGGAAATTAACCATGTGTTATTTCGACCGGTTCGACGGAGACCAATACCAACCGCTGTCCGACCCACTGCCCGACCCGGACGCGGTCGGCGTTTGCTCCACCCTGTTCGCCGCGCGCAACGGGGATCTCTGGTTGAGCGGCGACAAGGGCATGGCCTGGTATCACGAGAAAAAGTGGCAGGCGTTCCCGGTTTCGAACCGCGCTGTGCCCGACGTGGTCCTTTACTTTGCGGAACTGACCGACGGGCGGATTTGGTGCGCCACACAGAACGAGCTTTGGGAATTCAACGGGCACAACTGGTCGTCCATGCACGCCAGCTTCGACCACATCAACGACCTCCAGTGCGCCCGCGACGGCAACGTGTGGGTGGCCGATGACGCCGGCGTCCATCGGTACTTCCAGAAAGTCTGGATCGAGAACAACCGGGAAGACGGGCTGCCCGACGCCACCGTGCATGACATTTTTGAGGACCAGCACGGGAACATCTGGGCCGGCACGCCGCACGGGTTGAGCCGGTTCCATCCCGAAGCCGACCCGGACCCGCCGTGCACGTTCATTGAAAAGCCGGCTGACCGGGAATTGCGCGTCCGCGAGGGCGACCCCATTTCGCTCGCGTTCAGCGGGCAGGACAAATGGAAGTTCACGTCCCGGGACCGGCTGCTTTACTCCTACAAACTGGATTACCGCGACTGGTCATCCTTCACGGAGGCGCACGCTTTTTCCTTCTCCGACCTGCCTGCCGGCCGGCATGTCTGCCAGGCGCGCACCATGGACCGCAACGGGAACATCGACCCCAAGCCGGCGCTGGTTGAATTTGTGGTGACCCTGCCATGGTACCGGGAAATCCGGCTGGTCCTCATCGCGCTGGCCGGCGCGGCGGTGGCGCTGTTCTTCGCCGCGCTGGCGTTCAACCGCCACCGGCAACTGCTCCGCAGCTATGCCGAGGTGGAAAAGAAGGTCGCCGAGCGCACGCGCGAACTGGAAGCCGCCAGCCGCGAACTGCTGCACAGCCAGAAGATGAACGCCCTGGGCACGCTCGCCGCCGGCATCGCGCACGATTTCAACAACATCCTCTCCATCATCAAAGGGTCCGCCCAGCTCATCGAGGAGAACCCGGACAATCCGCAGAAAATCCGCACGCGCGTGGACCGCATCAAGACCGTGGTGGAACAGGGCGCGGGCATCGTGAACGCCATGCTCGGCTTCAGTGGCGGCGCCGGCGAACAGCCCGGCCCCTGTGATCTCAACGTCGTTGTGGCGGACACGCTCAAACTGCTCGGCGACCGTTTCCTGCGCGAAGTGGAGGTGAAATTTGAACCCACGCCGGACCTGCCCGAAGCGTGGGCCTCGAAAAATTTCATCCAGCAGATCCTGCTGAACTTCATCTTCAACGGCGCCGAGGCCATGACCACACGCAAACAACTCATCCTCGCCACGCAAAAGCTGGAGCGGCTGCCCGGCGGCCTGGTGCTGACGCCATCGGCGGCGGCCGCTCATGTTGCGGTTTCCGTGCGTGATTTCGGCTGCGGCATTCCGCCCGAAAACCTGTCGCGCATTTTTGAGCCGTTTTTCACGACCAAGGCGCTGTCCACCCGGCGCGGGACGGGTCTGGGCCTTTCGATGGCCTATGAGCTGGCCAAAAAAATGGAGGCCGGCATCGCTGTGGAATCGATTGTGGGCCAGGGCAGCACGCTTACACTCATCCTGCCGGTGCGGGAATTGCCACCGGAAGCAAAGGCATGAACATTCAACATTCAATGTTTCCACTCATCCCATGAATCCACCCATCATCCTGATTGTTGAAGACGACGATCTGCAGTACGAAATCTACGAGGAAGCGCTGGCAAAGTACAAACTCGTGCGCGTGAAAAACGGCAGCGAGGCGCTGGCGCGTATCCCGCACCAGCCACCGGACGTTTTCATCCTCGATCACGTGCTGGCGGAAGGCGAACTCGGACTGGATTTTCTGCCGGAGTTCAAGGAACTGCTGCCGCATGTGCCTATCATCATCGTCTCCGGCGCGCTGGAGGTGCGCCAGCAGATGGCGGCCTTGCAGGGCCCGCGCCGCGCGCACTACTGCCTGCCCAAACCGGTGGATGTCCATGCCCTCCGGCGCACCGTGGAAACCGCGCTGCACGAGTGCGGCGAAACCGAGGTGGTCCGGCAGTTTGAAGCACTGGAACGCTCGCGCCGTGTGGACGCGCAGGAATTGTTCAGCCGTTCCACCGACCGCCTCACCCGCCAGAACCACATCGTCGAACGCCTGGGGAAAACCAGGGAACGCCCGAACATCTCGGCGCTCGCCCGCGAATTCAAGGTGGCCCGCCGCACGGTCATCCGCGACCTGCAGGAATTGATCCGCCGTGGCCAGCTCCCGCCGGAGGTCTATCCCGAATGGGAGAATCCACCGCTGGAAGATCAGGCCTGACTTTATCGCCGGCGAAATTTTGGAGCAGAAGCTGAGGTAACACCCGCCTCTGGCGGGTTCAATGCGGCGTCCCGCCGCATTGCACGGCAAATGGACAAAGTTTCTTTGTCGCTGTCATTACTAACTAGCGGGCAACACTTTGTGTCCGTTTGTTTCGGGCGCGACGCCCGAAACCACCCGCAGGACGCGGGTGCTACATTATTTTTCATCCACCTTCTTCACCTCCACGGCATAGACCTGGCTTTTGCCGCTCAGGTTGGAGCGGAAGATGACCCATTTCCCATCCGGCGAAAACCTGGCATTGGGTTCCAGCGCGTAATCGTGTTTCGCCATGTTCACCAACCGCCCGGCTTTGAAGACGCCGGTTCGAATGAGATTGGTCTCATCAATGTTCGTCCCGGTGATGTCCGGCACAAGTTCCGGGTGGAACAGGTAAATCCATTTGCCGCATTCAGCATGGGCGACCATGCCGGCCCCACTGCCGTCGCCACAGAACAGTTTTCCATCGGGTGATACATTGAAATGCACCGACCATTCGTCGCGCTGGAGATGATGCCACTTCCTTTGGCCGGTCATGACGTTGTAACCCGCCACCCAGAAATCCTCGCCGCGCGGCGTTTGCAGGTCATACCAGATGGTCTGGCCGTCGGCGCCCCAGAATTCGTGTCCGGCAATTTCCATGGCCAGGGTGCGTTTGTGGATGTTCGTCAGCCCGGTCCCATCCGAACGAATCAGCCAGATGCGGTCCACCTTTTGCCACGGCCCTTCGTGGCAGAACATGAGCAGGTCCGGGTCGGTGGGCGAAAACACGAGATGATTGAGCCAGTCGTTGCAACGGTTGTACTTCTTGATTTCACCGGTCTGGATATTGAGGAAGAAGAGTTCCATCGGCAGATGTTCGTCAAACCGGTCTTCAATGTTTCTGGACTTGCTCCGGGGTTGGCCGGTCATCAACCGGTTGGGACCTAAATCCACGTTTTCTTCGTTGGTCGCCGAACTGTTCGGGCCGGTGATGGTTCCCGCCAGCAAGGTCTCGTCCGCGTTGACGGCAGACACCGAACCGCCTGACGGCAGTTTGGCGATTTCACGTGTGGCCTTGGTGTCGGGGTCGGTCGCGTAAACCACGCCGCTCCGGCTGTAATAAACCCGTCCGGTCTTGTGACCAACCATGATGATTTGGGCGCGACCGTCCACGACTTTTTCAATGGTTCGTGTTTTCAGGTTGATGGCCGAGATGCCGGTCGGCGTGCTGATGGCCATCTTTTGCCCGTCAGGCGTGAAGGCATTGAGATTGAAATACAGGCTTTGGCTGCCCGGTTCGCGCGAAAGCTGGATGACCCGATGGCCGGTGTCGGGGTCAATCCATTCGGTCGTCGAATTAGTCGTCACCTCCGCCCGCGCCTGCAGAACGAACGCGCAAACGGCAGGCATCAAAATGGAGCAAAATCGTTTTAGAAGAGGCGTGTTCAAAGTTGTTTGCGGGCTCATTTCTCCCATCTTTGACGCGGGAAGGCAATCCAAGGTTAAACCTGAAACCTCCGGTCAGTGATGGGTATGTTTCAGCAGCCAGATCAGCCGCCAGAGCATGCCAACGATGACACAAAACCCGATATACGGACCGGCGATGCTGATGATCCGGATAATCCGTTCCCGGGCTTGTTCGACACGGGGATTGTAGTGGCTGAACTGAAACGACAGCAGGGCAATCATCAGCTCATCGGCGGTTTTATAGCGCGCGTGCGGATTGGTTCGACAGGCGTTCAGGACTATTTTGTTAAATTGAACCAAGTCCCGGTCCTCGGCATTGTCCGCCAGCGGCGGCAATTCCGGATATCCATTGCGGTCCTTGCCCGTGCTGATTTCGTAAAGGACCTTGCCGAGTGAATAAATGTCCGCTTGGGGCGACCCGGCGCCCTCTGGCGCGATAAATCCTTCCGTGCCCACTCGCGTGCCGGGTTCGAACGGTTCCGACACCAACCCCGCGTCCGCCAGTTTGGGAAAGCCGTTCACAAAAATGATGTTGGACGGCTTCACGTCGCGATGAATCAGCCCGTTCCGGTGCAGGTACCCCAGAGCCGACGCGATGGCCGCGCCCAGCCGGATGCATTCGCCGATGGGCAGGCGCCGGCGTTGCCGCTGGTCGTAGGCCAGCGTCCGGGGTACGTATTGGTCCGGAACGATGATCTGGCCGGTGTTGACGTCATCGCTGAGTTCCATGACGTAATAAAAATAGCTGGCGGTATCGTTGCACCCCACCTGGAGGATATCCATCAGTCCGTCGTGCCACCGTGAAACCGGCTCGAATTTCAGCACGCCGTTGAATTCGCGCTCGAAAGTCCGGCGTTGCCCGAACACCCGCGCGTGCACCACCTTAACCGCGCGACACATGCCCAGAACGTTCCGGGCCAGCCACACCTCGCCGCTGCCGCCGCCGCCAATGACCCGGATGAGTTCGTGGTCGGGCACGACGGGCGGGACCGGAGGCGTGGCGGGCGCAGCCGTTTGTTCACGAGTTGGATTGGGAGATTCAGTCATGATGACAATTCCGGTTTGATGAGATTTAATCCCATTGTTTTTCCAGCCGGCGCACTTCCTTTTTGAGCCGTGCCGAAATGCGGTATTTGACCAGATAAACCAGTCCCACATTGACGCCCAGCGCCCGGGCCACGTCCCGCACCGGTGTTTGCCGGAGCACGTATAAATCGAAGATTTGATAGTGTTCCTCCCTGACACTGCGCTTGATGGTTTCCAGCGCCGCCTTCAACAGGTTGGCCTGCCACTCCTCTTCCCAGACGGATTCCACGGCTTCGCCGGCCGGGTCGGGAACCTCCGCCACGTCCGGCCGCGGCGGGTCCGCTCCGGGTTGGGAAGCGTCCCCCCAACTGGCGCGGGTGCGTTTGCGCAACTGGTCGGCAATCCGCCAGCGGATGATGTTTCGCAACCAACCCTTGAACGAACCCAGAGTACGGTCCCGCTCGAATTTGTGGATGTCCCGGGCAACGGAAATGATGGTCTCTTGGACTACGTCCTGGGCCTCGGCTTCCGTCAGCCCGGACTTGATGGCAACCGAGTAAATCAACCGCCAGTAGGTGTCGAAGAAATCCTTCCAACTGTCCTGGTCGCCCCGATCTTCGAGCCGGCTTAGGAGGGTGTAACGCGTGGAAATCGTATCTTCCGCCAGCAACGTCATGACACAGCTCATACAACGATAACTCGCAAAAAGCGACGTGTTTCTTTCAAAAGATTTGAAGATTTTCAGCAAGATGACGACCGCCTACCCGCATGCGGGTCTGCCGTCGAAGGCAAGCCAAACTCAAAAAGCTTTGTGCGTTTGTGTCCTGATGGTTACTTTCTCCGGGATGTTTTCATCGGAAATCAATTCGGTTCACTTTGTCGGCATCGGCGGCACGGCGATGGCATCCGCCGCGGTAGCCATGCAGGAAAAAGGGTTCGCCGTCACCGGCTCGGACCAGAATGTTTATCCGCCCATGTCCACGTTCCTCGCTGACCGCAAAATCGAGGCGGTCAACGGTTACGCGGAACGGAACCTGGCGCGCAAGCCGGACCTTGTTGTCATCGGCAACGCCATCCCCCGCGGCAACCCGGAGGCGGAGTTCGTGCTCGACCACAAGCTGCGTTATTGCTCGCTGCCGGAGCTGCTCAGGGAATTTTTCATCCGCGGCAAACGCTCCATTGTCATCGCCGGCACGCACGGCAAGACGACCACGACGGCGCTGCTGGCATGGGTGTTCGAGCATAACAAGCTGAACCCGGGCTTCCTCCTCGGCGGCATCCCGAACAACCTCGGCCAGGGCGCGCGGTTCACGGACAGTGAATGGTTCATCATCGAGGGCGACGAATACGACACGGCGTTTTTCGACAAGCGCAGCAAGTTCGTCCATTACCAGCCGGAGGTCGGCATCATCAACAACCTCGAATTCGATCACGCGGACATTTTTGAAAACCTGGACGCGATCAAAAAAACGTTCTCGCATTTCATCCGGATCATTCCGCGCAACGGCCTGCTGCTCGGCAACGGCGACGATGCGAACCTCGCTCAGCTGCTCAATGTGACCCATTGTCCGGTGAAACGCTTCGGCCTCGGCGAGGACAACGCCGTGCATGCCTTCAACATCCGCTACGGCCCGACGGCGAGCGAGTTCGAAATCCCCAGTTTCAAATTCCACCTGAACCTGATTGGCGAATTCAACGTGCGGAACGCGCTGGCCGTGGTGGCGTGCGCGAAACATTGCGGGCTGAAAAACCATCAGATCCAGTCCGCCTTCGAGACATTCAAGGGCGTGAAACGCCGGATGGAGGTGCGCGGCATTGCGGGCGGCGTGACGGTGCTGGACGACTTTGGTCATCACCCGACGGCGATCCGCGCGACGCTGCGGGCGTTACGCCTGAAATATCCGCACGAGAAAATCTGGGCCATCTTCGAGCCGCGCAGCAACACGACGCGGCGGAACATTTTTCAATCCGAACTGGCAACCGCCTTTGCCGACGCCGATGCCGTTGTGGTTGCGGAAGTTGCGCGGCTGGAACAGATCGCGCCCGAAGAGCGGCTCAATCCCGAAAAATTGATGCAGGACTTGAAGGCCTCGGGCCGGGACGCCACGTATCTACCGGACGCGGATTCAATCGTCGCGCACGTGGCGAAGAAAGTTCAGGGCGGCGACATCGTCGTGGTGTTCAGCAACGGCGGCTTTGGTGGCATTCACGCGAAGCTGCTGGAGCGGCTGGGGCGGAAGTAGACACAGCCTTAATAACGCCGAACCGATTATTCGACTTTGAAATTTTCACGCGCCGCGCCGTTGGACAGGTCAAAGTCCGGCCGGCCGGCCTTCAAGTCGGTGTGCTTGATGACGGCAGTGTTGTTCGGCCCATCCGCCTTGATCACCGCCCCGGCACCGGAAGCGTAAGTCAGATGGTCAACTGACACGTCGCGGCTGTTGAGCAGGCTCATCACCGGGCCACGGGAGTTGACAATCTCGACGTTGTTGAGCGTGATGTCCTGCGCGTCCGTGCAGGCCATGCCGCGTTCGGCGGTGAGGGACACGTTGCGCAGGTGAATGCCGCGAATCGGCATTTCGGGCAGGCCTTGCAGCGCCACCGCCTGGCGTGCGCCACGGCAAATCACGTCCTCGATGTAGATGTCGCGGAACTGCGGCGTCTTTTCGCTGACCGGCACGGTTTCGGCAACGGCGCCTTCGTTGCCCTCGCCCGGCGCTTGGCCGCCGTAATACAGGTTGAATCCGATGGCGTCGGTGACGATATCGGTCATGCGGACGTTGCTGATGTAAATTTTTTCCACCACGCCGCCGCGGCCGCGCGTGCTCTTGAAACGCAGGCCGACATCGGTACCGATGAAGAGGCAATTGTTGACCCGGACATTGCGCACGCCGGCGGACATTTCGCTGCCGATGGTGA
This sequence comes from Verrucomicrobiota bacterium, assembly GCA_049510395.1. GTDB lineage: Bacteria > Verrucomicrobiota > Verrucomicrobiia > Limisphaerales > UBA11358 > UBA11358. Next base: position 100,160 of record JBEKYY010000001.1, on the reverse strand, counting down.
CGCCGCCGTGGGCGTGATAGACGATGCAATCTTCAATCAGTACGTTCTCGGTGGGCACGCCGATGCGGCGGCCCTCCTCGTTCGCGCCGGATTTCAGACAGATGCCGTCGTCGCCCACGTCGAAACACGAGCCGCGCAGGATGACGTTCCGGCAATTTTCAACGTCCAAGCCGTCACCGTTCTGCGAATACCACGGGTTGCGCACGACGACGCTGCGGAGGGTCAGGTCTTCGCACAAGGTCGGGTTGAGATTCCAGCAGGGTGAATTTTGGAACGTGACGCCTTCGAGCAGGACCCGGCGGCAGTTGACCAGCTTCAACAGGTTCGGACGATTGCGGCCTTCCTTTCCCTCGCGCTCCCTCGCCTCGCGTGATGGCCACCAGATGTTGCCACTTTCCTCCAGAACGCTGTTGGTCGTGGCGAGCAAATGTTTCCATTGAGCTTCGGTCATTTTGGATTTTTTCACCGGACGCCAGGCATCGCCCGAGCCGTCCATCACACCCTTTCCAGTGATGGCAATGTCTTCCAGATTTTCGCCATGGATGGGCGAGGTGGTCACGGTGCGCGGGCGGCCTTTCATATCCAACTGGATTGGCGGATAAAGGCTGTAATCCGGCTGGAACCGGACCAGGGCGCCCTCTTCCAGATGAAGTTCCACATGGCTCTTCAAACCAATCGGGCCGGTCAGCCACAGGCCGGGCGGGAAAATCAACCGCCCGCCACCCTTTTCGGCGAGCGCGGCAATGGCCTTGGCGATGGCTTCCGTGTTGAGCGTCTTGCCATCGGGCACGGCACCGAATTCGGTGATGGTTGCAGTCCGCTTCGGGATTTTTGGTTCCTGCACCCGCGGCATTTCAAACTTCGGCATGGCGGCGGCAGCGGAAAAAGCGCAAGTGAAAAGAAGCAGGAGCGACAAGGCTGAAAAATTTGGTTTCATGGTTCAACAGCATAGGTTTGCGCCGGGTCTGATGCGAGCGGAAAGTGAACGCTGATTTTAACGGCTTCCGTTCATTACACCCCTGCCGGCGGCTACTTACCCGGCGTAGTAACGATCCTAATTTTTAGGCCTGCTTTCGCTGTTTTCTTGAAAACTGCGAAGCATACGTCCATGCTGTGGCACGTAAATTGTGCTATTGAGCGCCGATTCGGAGAAATTGGCGAAAGAAGTATTCGTAAATAACGTGTTCAGGATAGGGACGCCGCGCTGCGGCGTCCGGTCGGCGCAGCGCGCCGACCCTGCCGATAAATGTTGGGGCGCGCGGCACAGGAAAGATGACCATGTCATACCGAGCTTGGTTTCAATGTATCAACCCGGAGTGCGGAGAAACTTATCCGCTGAACTCCATCGTGTACCAATGCAAGCGCTGCCATTCGCTGCTGGAGGTGCAGCACGACCTCAAGGCGCTGAAACGCCGCAGCGCCGCGACTTGGGAAAAGCTTTTTGAAAAGCGGTACATGAGCAATGAATGGCCCTACGGCTCTGGCGTGTGGGGCAAGAAGGAATGGATTTTGCCGGAGATCGCAAACGACGATGTCGTTTCACTTTACGAAGGCGGCACCAATCTTTTCTGGGCCGAACGCTTCGGAAAGATGATCGGGGTAAACGAACTTTGGGTCAAACTCTGCGGCAACACCCACAGCGGCTCGTTCAAAGACCTCGGCATGACTGTGCTCGTGTCGCAGGTCAAACAGATGATTTCCGAAGGCGCGCCCATCAAAGCCGTCGTCTGCGCCTCCACCGGCGACACCTCGGCGGCGCTGGCGACCTATTGTGCCGCGGCCGGCATCCAATCCATCGTGCTCCTCCCGCGCGGAAAAATTTCCGGCGCGCAGCTCATCCAGCCGATTTCGAACGGCGCCCTCGTGCTCTATCTCGACACCGACTTCGATGGCTGCATGCGGCTGGTCCAGGAAATCACCAAGGACGAAACGCTTTACCTGGCGAACTCGATGAATTCGCTGCGGGTTGAAGGCCAGAAGACGGTGGGCATCGAAATTGTCCAGCAGTTCGACTGGCAGGTGCCCGACGTGATGATCATTCCTGGCGGCAACCTCGGCAACGTCTCCGCGCTCGGCAAGGGCCTGATGATGATGAAAGACCTCGGCCTGATTTCCAAGCTGCCGCGCATCGTCGTCGCGCAAGCCGAGCGGGCCAACCCGCTTTACCGTTCGTATCTGAAGAACTTCAAGACGTTCGAGCCGGTCCAAGCACAGAAGACACTGGCCAGCGCCATTCAAATCGGCAATCCGGTGAGCGTTCAGAAGGCGATCCGCACATTGAAACAATTCAACGGCATCGTCGAACAGGCCAACGAGGAGGAGCTGGCCGACGCCGCGGCGCTGGGTGATCGTACCGGGATGTTTAATTGTCCGCACACCGGCGTGGCGCTGGCGGTTTTAATCAAATTGCTCAAGGCCGGCAAGATTGACAAATCCGAGCGCGTCATCGTCATCTCGACAGCTCACGGATTGAAGTTCGTCGAGATGAAGGTGAAGTATCACCAGCGGGAATTGGATTTCCCGTGCCGCCACGCGAACCAGCCGATTGAACTGCCCGCCCGTTTGGATGCGGTGAAAGACGCGCTTCACAAGGCGCTCAAGGAAAGGAGCCGGTTCAATGTCTAAACCCAACAAAGGTAGGGACGCCGCGCCGCGGCGTCCGGTCGGCGCAGCGCGCCGACCCTACCCCCGCATCTGGGGACCGGCGACGCTGGCGATTCACGGCCAGGGCAAACGTCGCAAGGCGCACCACGCCGTTTCCACGCCCATTGTCCACACCTCGAACTACAGCTTCGATTCCACATCCGAAGTCTTCGAGTTCATGAAGGCCAAGGGGCAGGGCCGCGTCATCCGCGAACACGAATACGGCCGCTACGGCAATCCGACCCAGCAGGAGACCGAGCGCAAGCTCGCCGCCATCGAGGGCGCCGAACGGGCCATTCTTTTCTCGACCGGCATGAGCGCGGTCATCCTCACGCTCATGGCCTACATGAAAAAGGACGGCCACATCATTTTCACGAGCGATTGCTACCGGCAGACGCGCGATTTCGCAACCAACCTGCTGAAGAAACTCGGGAATCAAAGCAGCCTGGTTGATCCAACGGCGGCAGCCATCGAAAAGGCCATCCAGCCCAACACGAACATCATTTTCACCGAGCTGCCAACCAATCCCTATCTGCGCGTACTGGACCTGCCGGCCATCGTGAAAGTCGCCCGGCGCCACAAGCTGCTCACGATGATTGACGCGACGCTGGCCACGCCCTTCAACGTCCGTCCGCTGGAACTGGGCGTGGACATCGTCATCCACTCGGCCACGAAATATCTCGGCGGCCATAACGATCTTCTGGCCGGCGTCACTCTGGGCAATCACAAGTTGCTGGAAGACCTGAACAAACTGCAACGGATGATTGGTTCCATTCCGGGGCCGCTCACCTGCTTTCTGCTGGAACGCGGATTGAAAACCTTCGGCCTGCGGATGGAACATCACAATCGCGCGGGACTGGCAGTGGCTCGCTTTCTCGAATCCCATCCAAAAATCAAAAAGGTGTGGTATCCCGGATTGAAGTCACATCCTGATTACCGGCTGGCGAAAAAACAGATGCGCGGCTTCGGCAGCGTCATCAGTTTCCTGGTGAAAGGCGATGACAAGGCGACGCGGCGGTTCATTGATTCGCTGGAACTTTTCCTCATCACGCCCAGTCTGGGCGGTTCCGAGAGTCTCGTCACCCAGATGTCCATGATGTCGTTTTTCGACTATCCGGCTGAATACCGCGAATCCCTCGGCATGGTGGACAATCTTGTGCGCATCGCCCTCGGCTTGGAAGACGTCGAAGACCCGATCGCCGACCTGAAGCAGGCGCTGGCGAAGATTTGAATTTTCAGCGGCGAAGCCAAGAAATAAATCCCAAAGGGATTGAATCATTCAGCCCAAGGTTGACCGCGCAGCGGACTACCTTGGGACATAATCACAATTAAAAACCAAACCCTGAAAGGGTTGATGAAATATATTGTTTTCTTACCCAGGGTAGCTCGTTCCTCGCAACCCTGGGCTGATTGATTTCATCCCTTTGGGATGTTCGGAATGTTCACTGCGATTTTTCCTGTTCTGACTGATTCTGGGTTTCGCCTTCTGCATTCCCGCCTTCGCCCGGCTTCGGCGCGGCAGGCTGTAGCGCCAGTTGTTCCGGCGGCGTGGTGGCCAGGCCGGGTTCGGCGGTGACCGGCGCGGGCGGCCTTTCAACAACAATGCGACGGAGTTCGTCCGCGGCGGGCAAATCTTCCAGACCGCGCAGGCCGAAGTATTCGAGGAACAACGCGGTCGTGCCGTAGGTCGGCGGGCGGCCCACAACCTCGGCGCGGCCAACGGCCTCCACCAATCCGCGTTCCATGAGCGTCTGCATCGTGGCGTCCACGTTCACGCCGCGAATCTGCTCGACCTCGGCGCGCGTGATGGGCTGGCGATACGAGACGATGGCAAGCGTTTCGAGCGCGGGCAGCGAAAGCCGCGGCGGACGCGTCTTCACGCCCACGAGCGCGCGCAACCACGGGCCAAATTCCGGCTGCGTGACAAATTGCCAGGAACCCGCGACGCACGCGAGGCGATAGCTGCGCGCGGCGGTCTCGTGTTCGCGCACCAATTGTCCCAACGCTGCGGTCAGCTCGCTCTCCTTGACTTTGGCCAGCGATTGGGCTGTGGCATCGGCATCTTCGTGTCCGGCAGCGGCGGCGAGCACGTCGCGAAGTTCCTTCACGCTCAGCGGTTTTTGCGCGGAGAACAGCAGCGATTCCAGAATGAGTTTAAGTTCCATGCTAGGATGATTGCGGATTGCGGATTGCGGATTGCAGATTGGTTTCAGCCGTGGCGGGCACAGGTTCGGACACGAATGCAGCGGGCGGTTCAGGTGTCGCCGGAGTTTCGGCTGACGGCGCGGCAAGGCGGATTTCAATTTCGCCGAAAGCTTCCGGTTGCGAGCAAACGAGTTGCCGCAGGCGGATCAATTCCAGCAGCGCCAGAAAGGTGCAGACGACTTCGGAGCGGCTGGCCGCGCGCTCGAACAATTCGGCGAAGCGCATGCTGCCACGCCCGGAAATCACGCGGAGAATGGCCTCGATTTTTTCACTGACGATCCATTTGTCCTCAAAAATGTCGCCCCGGTCTTCACGCCTGGTGAACCGTTGCAGCACGCCATTGACGGCGTTGAGCAAATCGAAAATCGAAACGTCCGGCCGGGGCGGCGGGGCGGTGCTTTCAAATTCGAGTTTGCCGGGCAGACGCGGAAAAATGTTTTCCTGTTCGGCCTCGAGAACCTGCAGGCGGGCGGCGGCGTCCTTGAATTTTTTGTATTCGACGAGCTGACGGATCAATTCCCAGCGCGGGTCTGCGCCTTCCTCCTCGTCTTCCACCTGCACCTGCTGGTCCACGGGCAGCAGTTCGCGGCTCTTGATATACATGAGCGTCGAGGCCATGACGAGGAATTCGCCGGCGATCTCCAGATCGAACTGGCGCATGAGGTCAATGTATTCGATGAACTGCGTGGCGAGCCGCGTGAGGTTGACTTCATAAATGTCCACCTCCTCCTTTTTGATGAGGTAAAGGAGCAAATCGAGCGGGCCTTCGAAGACCTCAAACTGGACTTTGTATTCCGCCATGCGCTGAATGAACTGTGAAAATTCTAAAACGGGTGCAGGACGTTTGCAACGTCGGAACGAAAATGAAAAATACCGTCACGCTTGTCTTTTGGGAAGTTACGGCCCGGTTTTGATTCGTTTGCCACACAGGCACGCCGTTGCGTCGGCGTCCAGACGTTTGTCCGCATCGGCAATCCCGACCGCGCCTTAATCAGCACCAGCCACGTCAAGCGCACTAATTTGAGCGTCCACCTGTTTGACCGGCGCTAAACCCGTTTAACGATGGGATTCAGCAAGAAATTTGAGAATCATCAGCATGCCGTTGCCCTGTTCATTTTCCACTTCAATTTCTGCCGTATCCACAGTGCACACAAGCAAACGCCAGCAATGGCGGCCAAAATCGAGAATCATCAATGGACAATAGAGGAAATGCTATCAGCAACAATCTAACGTACCATGTCCCAATTCGGGACACTGCCAAGTAACAAAGTTGCTTGACTAATTAATTAAACAGTTGCAAAACTTCATTAAACACACGGGTATTTGTGGCAGAAGAAACCGAGATTTAACTATGAGCCGAACCACTGGTCAGGTCTGTCCTGTTTCTGGAGTGTATCGTGCCGTTGGAAGCTGTGGTCATTCGGTTGAGCGGATAATTCCCCAAGGATACATTTTCCCTCCCTGTGAGTACTGCCGGGATAGGATCGGTTTCAAGACCATCACCTGGGTTCTGGTGGTGGAAACTCAACCCAAGTAATCACCCACCCAAATTTCCGACCATCCCGCCCAAGGTGTGGGTCTGTCTTCAACAAAACGACGTTGACGCTCGGCCATTTTTACCAGCCGATTTGTATTCAGAGAAAGACATAGTGTTTGAAATGGCCGTCCTGTTTTTAGGCGCTGACGGAACATTTGCCATTCAACCCCAAGAGTAAATGCTATTTCTGAGTTGACTCCCTTTAACGAATTATCGTTCGTTTCAAAGGGTTCAACCAATTCATAATCACCCTCGTCCTTATGCTTCATACACGCCACCTGAAGCAAGAATCGTGCTAAGAACCGACCGGACTGGGATTTTCAAGTGGCGGAACCTCGGACGATACCACCACCCACATCGTGGCGAACTTGACGGACGGGGCGAATATACCTAATTTATCAGCCGGTTGGTGGTCGTAGCTCAACGGTAGAGTCCAAGCTTGTGGAGCTTGTTGTTGCGGGTTCAAATCCCGTCGGCCACCCCATTTTCACCAGTGCCCACACCAAAGAGAGGGTTCAACGAACACCAATTTTGTTTCTTAAGACCATCATCAACGCAATCAGGCCGCCCAGTAGCAGGCCGATCAACAGAACCGCCAGGAGGATATTAACTTTGCGCCTTTGCAAATCGTGCGGCAGGCGTGGAAATAATAATTTTCCCAAAAATTTGTACATCGGCACCAGCCTCTCAGGGTTTGCAGCCGAATTCAAATCGAATAATCATCGGAGAAAACCTTCACGTTTCGCAATTCCACGAACACCGGTTCGCCCGCTTTCAGCTGCAATTGCTGGAATTGTTCCTTGCTCAACTGCACCGTGAATTGTCCGCCAGTATCGAGCCGCACCAGTTCAAGATTCGCCAGCGGGCCCGCGGCATTGCTGCGAATGACGCGCGCCGCCAGCGTCGCCGGGCCGCCCGGTTCGCGCGTGACGCGAATGTCGTGCGGTCGCACGAAGGCAATGGCGTCCGAGTTGGACTCGCCGGCGGTTTCCGGCACGGCAAATCCGGTGTCGCCAATGACCACTGTGCCGTCGCGCATCCGGCCGCTGAACAGGTTCACGTTGCCGAGAAAATCATAAACGAACGGCGAGGCCGGGTTGTCGTAAATTTCCTCCGGCGTGCCGATTTGCTCGACACGCCCGACGCGTAGAATGGCCACCCGGTCGGCCACTTCCAGCGCCTCTTCCTGATCGTGCGTCACAAAAAGCGTTGTGATGTGGATTTCCTCATGCAATTTGCGCAGCCAGCGGCGCAGTTCCTTCCGCACTTTCGCGTCGAGCGCGCCAAAAGGTTCGTCCAGCAGCAGAACCTTGGGTTCGACTGCCAGCGCGCGGGCCAGTGAAATGCGCTGGCGCTGGCCGCCGGAGAGTTGCGACGGAAACCGTTTGGCGAGCGGCTCGAGCTGGATGAGCTTCAACAGTTTTTCCACACGCGCACGGATTTCGGCTTCGCCCGGCCGGGTTGCACGCGGACGGACCCGCAAGCCGAACGCGATGTTTTCAAAGACGTTCAAGTGCCGGAACAACGCATAATGCTGAAACGCGAAACCGGCCTTGCGCTCACTCGCGGGAATCGTGGTCACGTCCTCGCCGTAAAACAAAACCTGCGCGTCGCTGGAATCGGGGAACTCCAATCCGGCGATGATGCGGAGCAGTGTCGTCTTGCCCGAACCGGACGGGCCGAGCAGCGCGACCAGTTCGCCGGACTCGATCTTCAGGCTCACGCCATCGAGTGCAGTGAACTGCCCGAATTTTTTTGTAATGTTGCGGACTTCAACACTCATGCGTTCAAATCAGTTTCCCGTCCCGCGCAACGCGGCGTTTTTGCGTTCCACCCAGGTTTTCAGCGCCAGCGTGATGAGCGCGAGAAACGTCAGCAGCGATGCCACGGCAAAGGCACCGGTGAAATTATATTCGTTATACAAAATTTCGACGTGCAGCGGAATGGTATTTGTCTGGCCGCGGATGTGGCCGCTCACGACCGACACCGCGCCGAATTCGCCCATCGCCCGCGCGTTGCAAAGGATGACGCCGTAAAGCAGTCCCCATTTGATGTTCGGCAGCGTCACCCGCCGGAACATCTGCCAGCCGCTGGCGCCCAGCACGCGCGCGGCCTCCTCCTCGGTTCGGCCCTGCGCCTGCATGAGGGGAATCAATTCGCGCGCGACAAACGGAAACGTCACAAACATCGTCGCCAGCACAATGCCGGGCACGGCAAAAATGATTTTGATGTTGTGCTCCAAAAGCCACGGACCGACCAATCCCTGCGCGCCAAACAGCAACACGTAAATCAACCCTGAAACAACAGGCGAAACCGAGAACGGCAAATCAATGAGCGTGATGAGCACGGTTTTGCCGCGAAAATCGAACTTCGCAATCGCCCACGCCGCCGCCACGCCGAAGATGCAATTCAACGGCACAGCAATGCCAGCGGCGATGAATGTCAGTTTGATGGCGCTCAAAGTGTTCGCGTCGTTGAACGTGTGAAGATAGAAACCGACGCCTTTGGCGAATGCCTCCGCGAAAACCGCCGCCAGCGGCACGACCAGAAACAAACCGAGAAACAACAACGCGCCACCGATGAGCAGCCAGCGCACGAACGGCGGCTCGGCCGTCACGCGGCGTTGCGCAGCGCGGCGCGGGGCAGGGAGCGTTGAAGCGGGACCCATAAATCAAACTGGTCGGTGATGGCGGTGGCTCCACCATTGGATGAAATTGATGGTGAGCAACAGCACGAAGGAAGCGACCAGCATCGTGACCGCAATGGCAGTTGCGCCGGAATAATCAAACTCCTCGAGCTTGGTGATGATGAGCAGCGGCGTGATTTCGGTCTTCATCGGCATGTTGCCGGAAATGAAAACGACCGAGCCGTATTCGCCGAGCGCGCGGGCGAACGCAAGCGTGAAGCCGGTCAGCAACGCCGGTCGCAGCATTGGCAAAATGACGCGCCAGAATGCCTGCCAGCGGTTCGCGCCGAGACTCGCGGCGGATTCTTCAAATCCGGGATCGAGGTCCTCCAGCACCGGCTGCACGGTGCGAACAATGAACGGCAACCCGATGAACGTGAGCGCAACGAATACGCCGAGCCGCGTGAAGGCAACCTGGATTCCGTGCGGTTCGAGCCATTGGCCGATCCAGCCGTGCGGCGCATACACCGCTGTCAGCGCGATGCCGGCCACCGCCGTCGGCAGCGCGAAGGGCAGGTCCACCAGCGCGTCCACGAAACGTTTGCCCCAAAATTGGTAGCGCACCAGCACCCACGCGACGAGCAGGCCAAAAAACAGATTGGTCAGCGCCGCCAGAAACGACGCGCCGAAACTCAGGCGATACGACGCCAGCACACGCGGGGCGGCAACGGCGTGCCAGAATTGCCCCCACGTCAACTCGCTCGCTTTCCAAAACGTGCAGGCCAGTGGAATCAGGACGATGAGACCGAGATAAAGCACCGTGTAGCCGAGCGTCAGCTTGAAACCGGGCAACACGCTGGTTGTTTTCCTTGCCATGCAATTGTCTGTCAGCGGTATAACCGTTGTTAAAATACAACGAAAGCAATTCTTTACGCGGTAGCGGGAAGCAGACCGGAAGTGACGGTTTTATGGTTGGAAGATTTGGTCGAAGATACCGCCATCGGCGAAATGGGTTTTCTGGGCCTTCTGCCAGCCGCCGAAAATCTCGTCCACCGTGACGAGTTTCACCGGGGCAAACTGGCTGGCATATTTTGCCGCGGCCTTTTCCGAGCGCGGACGATAAAAATTCCGACCGGCGATGTCCTGGCCTTCGTCGGAGTAAAGGTATTCGAGATAAGCCCTTGCCACGTCGGACGTGCCGCGCTTCTTCGCCACTTTGTCCACGACGGCCACCGGCGGCTCGGCCAGAATGCTCAACGGCGGCGTGATGATGTCAAATTTGCCCACGCCGAATTGCTTGATGGCGAGATGCGCCTCATTTTCCCACGCCAGCAACACGTCGCCGATTTCGCGCTCAACGAACGTCGTGGTCGAGCCACGCGCGCCGGAATCGAGCACGGGCACGTTTTTGTAAAGCCGCTTGATGAAGGCGCGCGCTTTGGCGTCGTCGTGGCCATATTGGTCGAGCGCGTAAGCCCACGCGGCGAGATAATTCCAGCGCGCGCCGCCGGAGGTTTTCGGATTCGGTGTTACGACCACAACATTTGATTTTACGAGGTCGTCCCAATCCTTGATGCCCTTCGGGTTTCCCTTGCGCACAAGAAACACGATGGTCGAGGTGTAGGGCGTGCTGTTGTCCGGTAGACGCTTTTGCCAGTTGGCGGGTAACAATTGTGCCTGTTGGGAAATGGCATCGATGTCGTAGGCCAGCGCGAGCGTCACAACGTCGGCTTCGAGACCGTTGATGACGGACTGTGCCTGTTTGCCGGAGCCACCGTGCGATTGCGCGACGACCACGTTGTCGCCGGTTTTGGCTTTCCAATATCTGGCGAACGCGGCGTTGTAATCCTGATACAACTCGCGGGTGGGGTCGTAAGAGACGTTCAGGAGTTTGATTTCCTTCGCGTCCACCGCAGCGGCGAGCAACAGGGCCAGTAGAATTTTCAGAAAGGTTTTCATGTTGTCATTTTCAACGGCTAAAAGGCCAGTTGCAAACGGGTGAACAGGACGTTTTCCGGCTGGGCCGGCACGGCGGGAGCGGTTCCGGTGTATCCGGTAAAGGTCGTGCGTGAAAAGCTCGTGTTCACGCGGATGTTCCGGTTGAGGTACCAGTTCAGCCCCACCGACCATGCCTGCGCCGCCGCCGCCGAACTGGCTAAACTCGCAAAGGTCGGAAACGCCTTCTTGTCCACGTCCAACTCGGCATAGCGCGCCACCAACTGCCACGCGCCCCATTGTCCATTTCCCGGATCAAACGGTTGTTTCGGCATCACACCGTTGTAAGAAGCATTTTCACCCGTCAACACCCAGCCGCCGGAAATTTCCCAGGCCGTGTTTTGCAAATTGGCGGAGGTCGTCCCCCTGGTGACCCGCTGGTCGGAAACCACGTATTCCCCCAGCAAACTCAACGGCCCCCAGTAATAATACGCCTGCGGGGACAGCCGCCAGTGCGTGCCGTCGGCAAACACGCCGGGACTGTAGCTGAAAAACTTCTGCTGGCCGTCCGTCGTGAAGCCGGGCGTCAGACCCGTCGCCGTGTTCGTCGCTGCGCGTTCCACCTCATAACTGCCGCCCAGGCCAAAACCCAGTCCTTGCAGCGCCGTCACGCTGGAAGTCTTCCACGGCTGGACAAATAAACGCCCGGCAAACGCTTTGTTGTCTTCGTAATCCGCATTTGTCGTCGTACTGTTGTAGTCGGGTGCACCGTCAAAAATGCCCGCCGCATAACTCACCACACCGCTGAACAAATCGCCGTGCAATTCCACGCCCACATCGCGGTTCGGCACCAAATCCGTCGCCAGCGACCGCTCATTGAATGCAGTATTGACGTCCGCTTGCAAGTGTTCCAAGCCAACCGGTGATTTGAACTTTCCGGCCTGTAATTGCAGTTCGGGCCGGTAACGGTAATTCAGGTAGGCATCAAAAATTTGCACCGTGCTGCCGCCGAAGTCCGGCACGAACAGAAAGTCGAAATCACGGAAAACCGTTCCTTGCAAAATCGGACGCGCGCGGCGCAAAATGAAACCATCGTTGCCCTTGATGCCGCCGTCGGCCGGGAAAGTCCGGCTGTCCACCTGCAAAACGCCATGTAGACTGAGGGCGAAATTCGTGTCGGCGGAAATGAAGTTGACGCCATTCGCACCGACCGTGATGCGCGGCTGTACTTTCGCGACAGTGGCGGCATCGTCTTTGTCAAGGTCGCGCTGCCGTTCGAGAATCCGCACTTTCCGGTCAAGTTCCTGGATTTGTTGTTTCAGGGTTTCAATTTCCGCGGCTGTCGTGGAATTGGTGGCTGTGTCATCGGCAGCCGATGCCGGGAAGATAAATCGCAACCCGGCAAAGCTTATTAGAATCAACCGATTTAATTTCATGTCGTCTTTGTTTGTTGCTTGTTTCAGGCTCCAGCTTTCCGGCCCAAATGGTTTGAGCGTGGGCCTTCTCCAGCCGCACGCGCCAGGTTTTTCAATCCGTGTGATTTGTGATCATGCACGACGATTCGTCCCATGCCGTAGTGCATTATGGCTTATTTGGCAAACGTTGAATCAACTGCTGATAATACGACGACCTTCGTCCAGGAAGATGCCCTTGAAATTCATTTCCAGTGCCTGGGGATTGGTGGCCTTGGACATGGCCTCTTTCTCGGTCACGCGTCCTGCCCTGACCAAATCGAACAACGACTGATTGAAGGTGAGCATGCCATCATCCAGGCTGGTTTCAATGACGGCGGGCAATTTGTCGAGGCGGTTTTCTTCGAGGAGTTTTTTGACCATCGGTGTGTTGATGAGAATTTCCAGCGCCGGCGTCAATTTACCGTCCATGGTGTTTACCATGCGCTGGCAGACCACCGCGTACAAGGTGACGGCGATTTGCCGGCGGATTTGCTCACGTTCATCGGCCTTGAAGAATTCCAGGATGCGGGTGATGGATTGTGACGCGTTGGTTGTGTGCAGTGTGGACAATACCAGATGCCCGGTGTCCGCCGCGCTTATGGCCGCGGAAAAACTGAGGTCATCCCGCATTTCACCGATCATGATGACATCCGGGTCCTGGCGCAGGATGTATTTGAGCGCGTGATGAAACGAAACCGTGTCCAGGCCGATTTCCCGTTGTTCAATCACCGATTGGTTGTCTTCAAAAACGTATTCAATCGGGTCTTCCAGCGTAATGATGTGCCTCTTGAAATTATTATTAAGGTGTTCAATCATGGCCGCGAGCGTGGTGGATTTGCCACAACCGGTGGCGCCGGCCACCAGTACGATCCCGCGGGGGTATTCGGCGATTCTTCTCACCTGATCCAGCAACCCGAGTTCTTCAAAACTCGGCACCTGGGTCTTGACGAAACGCATTGACAGACACCATTGGCCGCGCTGTTGAAACAGATTGGTGCGAAAGCGGCCGATGCCGGGAACAAAATACGAAAAATCAATTTCCCGGTCCTCGTCGAGGCGCTTTTTCATATGCACCGGCGTGATGGCTTCGACAATTTTTCCCATCCATTCCTGGGTCGGGTGGGGGGAATCCACAGCGATCAATTCGCGGTTGATGCGAAAAACGACCGGTGTGCCGATTTTCAAATGCACGTCCGACGCGCCGCCTTCGATGGCCGTCTTCAAAATGCGCTGAAACAGTTCCACGCCCCAAGTCTAACAAACCGCCGCACCAACGCCAACCGGGAAAAACGCGCCATCATTTCATCGGTGGGGCGAACAGCTTGTCCCGCTCTGCGGCGATCCTCGCGAGCCGCGAAAACCAAGAATCAACTTTCGGCTCGCCGGGAGTCTCGCCCCACCAAGGAAAAATGCTGGCGACTTTTGTCCGGGCCCATGCTATAAAGCGCCCATGTCCAGTCATCGCATCGGCATCATTGGCGGCACCGGCCTATACGACATCGAAGGCTTCACCCACCAGAAATGGGTGGAAGTCAAAACACCTTTCGGCCCGCCATCGGACGATTTGTTGACCGGCAAGCTCACTGGCCGCGACGTGGTTTTTCTTCCCCGCCACGGGCGCGGCCATCGGATTCTGCCCTCCGAACTCAACCATCGCGCCAACATCTGGGCGATGAAAAAGCTCGGCGTGGCCTGGATCATCAGCGTCAGCGCCGTCGGCTCGTTGCAGGAAAAATGCAAGCCGTGCGACATCGTGCTCGTTGACCAGTTTGTGGACCGCACCAAACAATCACTCGCCCACACCTTTTTTGGGCGCGGCATCGTGGCGCACATCTCGTTCGCACATCCGATCAGCGAGGAGTTGCGGCAAATTCTCCTGAAGATTGCCATTCTTTGCCGGGCGCAGGCGCACAACGGCGGCACTTATGTCTGCATGGAAGGCCCGGCCTTCAGCACCCGCGCCGAATCGCTCATAAACCATCGCGCTGGTTTCAACGTCATCGGCATGACCAATCTGGGCGAGGCCAAATGCGCCCGCGAAGCCGAAATCGCCTACGCCACCCTGGCGATGGCCACCGACTACGACTGCTGGAAGGAAGACGAGCACGTCACGCTCGAAATGATCATCACCAACCTGCATCACAACGCGGACATGGCCAAACAAATCGTCGCCCGCGCCATCCCGCAAATCCCGGCCGAGCCAAACTGGCCGTGCCATTCCGCGTTGAAAAACGCGATCCTGACCGATAAAAAGCTCTGGCCCAAGAAAACCGTGACCGAGCTGAAACCGATTTTGGCAAAATATCTTTGAACGAAGAGCGTAGCTGTGTGCGCGCAACATCAGTCGCGCTCCAGTGCCGGATGAAGAGCGGCGGAGGGCCGCCGCACTCCAAGACGCTGGCGCGATTTTCTGCAACCCTCGTATGCGCGAAGCGTCTTGGACTGCGCCAGTCCTCTGGCGCTTTACGGCAGCGGAATCCGGTGGATAAAATCCAAAAGTCATCTGGACGGAAGTGAGCGGCGAAATACGGTCGCAGACGTGAAATAATGAACAAACGCGTCCTCATCAGGAAAATCATCGCCCGGCTTACAGAAGAATTGCAGGTTTATTTCCGCGTCGCGAACGCCGCGCTCGCCCTCCTCTACAAATCACTCGCAATCCGCCCGGCATTTCGGAGAAAACTGGCGATCTTCGTCCCGTGTCTGTTCGCCATGCTCGTGGCCGCCGGGTGCGCCTCGACCAAGGTGACCAGTCAGGAAACATTTTTCACCGGACAACTACCGTGGCCCGGCAACATCCTGGTGTACGACTTCGCCGCCACCCCCGCCGATGTGCCGGCCGACTCCACACTGGCCCGCCGGTATTCCGTGGACGTCACGCCTCAAACTGCCGGGCAAATCGCAGCGGGACGGTTGTTGGGCGCTGAAATTGCGGTGGAGCTGGTCGGGCAGATACACGGCATGGGAATGCCGGCACAGCGAGCCCCGGCGGGAACGAAGCCGCAGATCAACGACCTTGTGATCCGGGGCTGTCTCCTTTCCATAAACAAGGGCAGCACCGCCAAGCGCGTCACCATCGGGTTCGGCTACGGCGCGTCCGAGTTGAGAACGGCTGCGGAAGTCTCCCAGATGACGGTTCAAGGACTGCGCAAACTCGAATCCAGTACTATGGATTCCAGCGGCAGCAAGGCCCCGGGAGCGGCTTTGGGGGTGGGGGCAGCCACCTTCATTGCCACCGCCAATCCGGCGGGACTTATCATCAGCAGCGGGTTGAAAGTGTACGGGGAGGCCAGCGGCCGCAATAAGATCGAGGGCCGGGTCGAGGCAACCGCCGAGGAAATCGCCAAGGTGCTCAAGCAGCGATTTCAGGAACAGGGCTGGATCAAATGATTCGATTATGAACCGAACGCGAAAGGCTTTTGAACGGCCACCTTCGCTCATCGGCTACGGCGGGCCAAGGGAGCAAACCCCCGACCAGTCGCGCGGGCGTTGTGCGAACAGCTCTTGGGCAAGAAATAAGGCGACCAGCCGCAACTCAACCTCGCCGGCGCGAAACAGACGGCGAGAATCGTCAGCGCCGAATAGGACACCAGTCTCCGTCCCGGTGTTTTCGCGGACATGAACTTCCTGCTGAATCGGAGTTCGGCGCTCCCAGACAATATCAGGCCGTGCTCCAACCTAACCCACAAAATCAAAATCGGGGCAGCTTATGAAATAATGACAGCGCGGGCAGCGCAGCTTGCACTTTTCGTTGATCAACTCATGACCGCATTGCGGACAATATCGCCAGTGTTCGCCGGGAATGTTGCCCGTCGGCGCGGGACGGAAATCCTCACGTGGGCTGCCCGATTCAGACGAATCAGGCTGCAACGGGAATTTGACTTGTGACGACTTCACGCAAGTTGAGCTTCCGGCTGGCGTGATCAATGTCAATGCCGACGAGATTGCCGTCCGCATCGTAGTCCAAAACCACGCCTTCGGAAACCTCCTGACTCTCGGCGCTCGGACGCGAGGCGAGGTCAATGTAAAGCGAATCCGTTTCCGGATAATAATTCAGTTTCATGGTTTGAACCTGCGATCTAAAAACGCATTGTGTATGGTTACTTTATCCCAAAGTGTGACGATGCGCAAGAATCGTCCCGGTAATTCTTCAACGCTGCCCCAAAACCGAAACCGATCCCCTTCCTGCGGCTCGACGCGAATCGAATTTTGAATGACACGGATGCACATTTCCTTTGTCAGATACGGACGCTTCCGCAAAACCTGTTTTTCAAAATACTCGGTGAACTGATAGTTGGACACGCGGTGAATTTACTGTGCGTCCCTTGCGCTGCAAAGCTTGAAACGAATGGCAGCGCGGCAACACAACTTATTGCGTCCTCCCAAACTTTTTCTCCAGCTCGCGGTAATTCATTTCAATCAGCGTCGGCCGTCCGTGCGGACAGGTGTAAGGCATCGCGCAACGGCGCAGGTCCTCGACGAGGTTCTCCAGTTCCGCGCCGGCCAGCGGGTCATTGGCCTTCACCGCATGGCGGCAGACAGTCTTGGCAATCGTATGCTCGCCCAGCCGCGCCAGGTTCACCTCGCGACCCGCCGCCTTCAATTCATCCACCAGATCGAGCACAAAACGGCGCGCATCGGTGGACTTGACGAACGGCGGCAACGCGTCGAGCAGGAACGTGCGCTCGCCGAATTCGCTCAGCCCCACGCCGAGCCGGGTGAGCGCGGCCAGTTGCTCGCGCAAAAAATTCGCGTCCCGCGCCGGCAATTCAACGGTCTCAGGCAACAGCAGCTTTTGCGACGGCGCAGTGCCGTCTTGTTCCAGCCGGTTCAGCATTTGCTCGAACAATACCCGCTCATGCGCGGCGTGCTGGTCGAGCAGGACGAGTCCGCGGTCGGATTCCAGCACGGCATAAAGTTTGCCGATGACGCCGACGAGCCGAAGCGGGACGTTGAGCAATGGCGTGGCGCCGGGAGATGGGAGTTGGGAGATGGCAGATGGGGGGGCGATTTCCGGCGAGGATGGAGGATGGAATCCGCCTTCGCTTTGCTTCGGCGCGATGGGGATGGAGGATGGAATGACTGGTTTGTTCGCCACTGGTTCTGACGGGGCGAAACCCATTCGCAAGGGCGGCTGCTGGACGGCCGGCTTTTGCGATTCGATTGCCGGTGCTGGCTTCAGTTTTTCCGGAAAATTCGGTAGTGCCGGCGCGGGCTGGGGTTCCGTTTGTTTGACGGCTTCGACTTTGGACCTTGGACTTGAGACTTTGGACTCATGCCCATGGAATGCGAGCCATGTTTCCTGGACCGCCTGGGCGACGAATTTCCGGATTTCAAACTCCCGGTGGAATTTCACTTCGCGCTTGGCCGGGTGGATGTTCACGTCCACGGCCGCGGGATCAATTTCCAGGAACAGACAGCAGACCGGGTAACGGCCCTTCATCAACGCGGTGTGATAACCTTCGAGCAGCGCGTAGTTGAGACCGCGGTTCTCGACCGGACGGCGGTTGACGAACAGGTGCTGGCCCTCACGCGTCGCGCGTGACACCCCGGGCGCGCCGATGAAGCCCCAGATCCGGATTTCGGATTTCGGATTTCGGATTTCGGATTTATCCGCTGTGGCGGTTTCGAAAATGTCGGTTTCTTCCGGCTTGACTGACTCGTCGAGCGCAGCGGTGAAATTTACGGACAAAAGCTTTTCCTCGCCGAGCAGCGAGCGCAGCCGTTCGCGCAACGCATCGAGGCGGCTCGAAATTGCCGCGCCGTCCCGCTTTGCGGGATACGCGGGCAATTGCCACACGAGCCGTCCGTCCTTCTGGAACGCGAACGCGACTTCGGGATACGCCAGCGCGGCGAGCGTGAGGTAATGCTGGATATGCGCCGCCTCGGTTTCCTCCGTGCGCAGAAATTTCCGGCGCGCGGGCAGGTTGAAAAACAGTTGCCGCACCTCGACGCTGGTGCCGGGCGCGCTGCCGGCGGCCTTGACTTCGGCAATTTTCCCGCCGTTGACCACGACTTGCGTGCCCTCGGGCGAACCGCCGCCGCGTTCGCGCGTGGTGAGCGTGAAGCGGCTGACGCTGGCGATGCTGGGCAGGGCTTCACCGCGAAATCCCATCGTGACAATCGCCGCCAGATCCTCGGCCTTCTGGATTTTGCTCGTCGCGTGGCGTTCCAAGCAAAGCAGCGCGTCGTCCCGGCTCATGCCGGTGCCGTCGTCGGTCACCCGGATGAGGCTGCGTCCGCCGGCCTGGATTTCCAGGGTCACGCGCGCGGCCCCGGCGTCGAGCGCGTTTTCCACGAGTTCCTTCACGACACTCGCGGGCCGCTCAATCACTTCGCCGGCGGCGATTTGATTGGCGACTTGCTCGGAAAGCAGGTGGATGCGATTCATGCCAGGTGAAGCGTGAAACGTGAAACGTGATTTGTAAAGTGCGCGCTTGCGGGAAATAAGATTTTGTCTTTGAAAAATAAATCATGCTGGACGCTGACACCTGTTCTCCCTCTCCGCCGCAAAGCGGGGGAGAGGGTCGGGGAGAGGTGGCGTTGTTTTCTCAATTTTAAAGTCGTTTGCGGCAACTTCAAATCTCCCCTCTCCCGTCGCTGCGCGCCGCCCTCTCCCCGCGCTCACGCGCGAGGCGAGGGGGAAAAGCCAACTGTTTGTCAAAGACGTAATCCCAAAAGGAAATGGAATGCCCGCCCCGCGTTTGACGAACCGCGTTTCCTCAAGGCAGCGGCAGGGCGAAGGCGAACACCGCGCCCCGGCCCGGTTCATGGCGCGCCCAGATGCGGCCTTTGTGGTCTTCAATGATTTTTTTGCAGATGGAGAGGCCGAGGCCGCCGCTGTGGGCCTTGCCGGACGCGGTAAAGGCTTCAAACAGATTGTCGGCCGTTTCCGGCGCGATGCCGGGGCCGGTGTCCTCGATTTCGGTGACGATTTCCTTTTCGTCGCAGGAAAAGCGCAGATAAATCGTGCCGCCTTCGGGCATCCGGTCGGTGGCATTGTGGACGAGGTTGGAGAAAACGCGGCTGAGGCGGCGGGGGTTGAACGGGACGAGGACGCCGGGCGGTTCGTTTTGCATTTCAATGCGCGCATCCTTCAGTTCCGCCTCGCCACGGAGGTTGGCGATCAAATCGAGAACGAACGTGCGGAAGCTGGCGGGCTTGATTTCCATGTCCGCCGGTGTGTTTTCCGTGAAAATGAGAATGTCGCCGACCATGTCGCTGATGCGTTCGACCTGTTTGCGGATGCGGGTCTGGGCCCGGGTGCGCGCTTCCGGGGGCATCCCGGGCCGGTCGAGCATCTCGGCGGAAAGGCCAATGATGCTGAGCGGATTTTTCAGGTCGTGAATGATGGACCGGGCGAGCTTGCCGACCACAGCCAGGCGTTCGGCCTGGACGACTTCACGGAGGTAAAGATGGGTGAATTCGCGGAGGCGGTGGCTGATGGTTTGCAGCAGGTCGAACGCCAGCGCGGGTGAGCGCTGGAGAAACGAAAGCATCTCGCCGCGCGGAAGGAAATAGGCGTCCGTGTCCTTGACCGCGGTGGCGGTGGCCGAGCGCGGGCGATGTTCGATGATGGCCATTTCGCCGAAAATTTCCCCGGGCCCAAGCCGGGAAAAGACGCGCCGGTTGCCGGCGCCGACGAGGCTGGAAATTTCCACCAGACCGGCTTTGACAAAATAGACGCCATTGCCGGGATCATCTTCGTGGAAAATTTCCGAACCGGCGGCAAAATGCCTTTCCTGGGCGATGAGGCGCAACGCCTGCAACTCGTCACGGCCCAGATTGCGAAGCAAAGGAATGGATTCAAGCGCGGCCACCAGCGCACTTTATACCCGTTTCCGCCGGTTATTGCACATTTTTTGTAGCGGTGCTCTGTGAGCGGGACGCAACTTGACACCCCCGCCATTTTACTCCCTCTCCTCCCCCAAAAGGAGGAGAGGGTCGGGGTGAGGAGGCCGTTTTTAAAATTTAAAACCCCTCTCCCTGCTCAGGCGTGGAGAGGGAGATGGCGGCAGTGTCAGTTGCGCCCCTGTGAGCGCCGGGAACATTAATGGCAACGGTCGCAGACCCCGAAAGCTTTCGGGGCAGGCCGCCGCTACAGTGCCAAAGCAAACTGTAAATGGTAAAAATTGGCGTCGTAAAGCCAAGAAATGCTAAGAATGACGGCTTGGATGTGAATGAGAACTTATTGACAAAAAGTTTCAAAAACGGCAGAATGGAATATTCGGGTAGCAGTACGTTTCTTCAGCGGGGTTCCCCACCCCCACCTCCTTGGCGTCTGCTGCCCGGATTTTTTATGCCGCTTGACGCTTCCCAAAGCTTCTTTTAGTTTAACAGGCTCCATTGCGGGGGCGTAGCTCAATTGGTTAGAGCGCTGCCCTGTCACGGCAGAGGTTACGGGTTCGAGCCCCGCCGCTCCCGCCAGTCTTCGTTCGCAACGCTGCGAACTGTGGCCCGGCAGGCTACTTTGGATTTTTCCTACGTCTATATCCTTCAAAGTATAAAGAGCCCGGAACATTATTATGTCGGTCATACCGAGGATTTGCGCGATCGACTCAAAAGACACAATGCCGGGGAAGTGCCTCACACCTCCAAGCAGCGTCCTTGGCGGATCAAAACCGCCATTGCCTTTCCCGAATCGCGCCTGCTCGCTGGAATAAGTTGTTGAATACTTGGTTCAACCGAACTACAACTTCCGTGAAGTCCCGTGTTGGTTCTTGCAATACTGACCCGGCATGGCTCAAGTTTGGATTGTTTCGATGATAACGAACATTAAGATCGACAATTTTAAGTCGCTCAAAGGTGTCGATATTGCCTTGGGACCTGTCAACTTCTTCGTGGGGCCAAATGCATCCGGTAAAAGCAACTTTGTCGAGGCACTGGATTTTCTCGCACATGCACTGCGTGAAGATTTACCTTTTGCCGTCACAGAAAAAGGTGGCTTTTTTAACATTTGCCACCGCCGGCAACGCCGAGCTCGAGGCGCAATAGCTTTCGATGTTTCTTCGCGACAACGGCGTGGAGACACTTCTTGTAATTTGAATCTCTCGTTTCAACTGCGAACGACGGGTGAGGATATTCGTGCCGACTATTTTATAGCTTCCGAAACAATCAACGCGGTGCTTGAGCCTGCCCCAGGAAAACTCGCCCCCACGTTGCATGCCGAAATTAAACGACTAGAAGCTGGGACTTCGAACGAAAAATATCAAATCGTTGTTTATCAAACGGGCCTAGAGGAGGAAAAACCAACCGGACTCCAAATGCAGTTCACGCGTGGCATCGGGTTCCTCAAAGACATCACTTCCAAGAGATTTAAACCTCGTCGGCAGAGTTTGCTTTTCGCTGGCTTTCTCAAAGGTTTTTATGCGATGGATTGGATGACCCAAGACATCGAAGGATTACGAGTTTTTCAGCTAAACCCACGAGTCGCACGTCAACCGTCAGCGCCTTCAGTTCATGGAGAACTTGGGAGGAGAGGAGAGAATCTTGCGGCGGCTATCGACCAAATGCGATTAAAGGACCCCAGAAACTTCAAATTGTTAAGTGCATGGCTTAAAGACGTTGTTCCGTCACTGAGTAGGCTGCTGACGGACTATACAGACACCCGCCAACTGGGACTATTTTTTGAAGAAGAAGGATTTGCTGCAAGATGGTTCGCAGAAGATGTCTCGGACGGCACAATCATGAGCGTGGCATTGTTTTTGGGGCTCCTCGACAAACGGCACAGGGTCGTGGTTTTCGAAGAGCCGGAAACAAGTTTACATCCTTGGATACTGAATAGGTTCTTGGAGCGCTGCCGCGAACAAGCTAAAAACCGCCAAGTTATTATCACCACTCATTCTCCCTTGGCAATCGCTCGGGCCGCTCCTGAAGAACTTTATCTGACAGATCGTCGAGACGGAATTACTTCCTTCAAAAAGGCACTCGATGTCGAGACTGAGCTCCCTCAAATCATCAGAAAGGATCTAATCGACTTAGGCGAATACTGGCTTTCAGGTGGATTGGGCGCAGTGCCGGAAGTACCGGATGTGGAACAAATCGACCTTTTTGGTAAAAGCGCAAATCCACCGCCAGGAAAATGAAACTTGGTATAATCGCAGAAGGCGAAACGGAATACTTTTGTGTCCCAGAGCTTGCCTCGAAACTGGCGCACACTATCACCGGCAGGCATCATTTACACGGAGTAGGCGGTGATTATCCGTGGGATGAGGTTTGCAACAAACTTGTATATCCCTATGTGCGAGCCTTCGCGCTGCAAAGCTTAGCTAAACGCCCTGATAAAGTCCTCATCGTGGTAGACAGGGAAAAACGTGCTGAATGTTGTGGTAGCCTCGCTACACTCGGCGAAAAAATTCTTAGAGAAAAACTTGCCAAAGAAAACCTCAATATCACCTTGTCGATTATCCTCCCCAACCCTCAATTCGAATGCTGGCTGCTTGCAGATACCGAACTTTTGGATAAATCTCCCCTTTTCAAGCGCCCGCTCTCTCGCCTAATTGGGGACGCCACTGATGGCAAGGATATCCTTACGATAATCAACGGGAATTTGAGGCCAAGCAGGAACTGGGACAAAAAAAGATACGGGCTGGCAATGGCCAAGAAAATGGATTTATCGAAAGCAATTGTTTTGCGACGAAGTCGTTCTCTGAGAAAATTTGTCAAAGAGATGACGAATTGACCGTTCACCATCCAATCTTTCCCCAAGAATTTGACCTTGCAGGTGGTAAGCCCAACGCGGTCCGAAATGCCGCTTCAACTGGTTCATGTCCTTCAGCCCGAACCGCCCAGCGAACGCCGCCACCTTGTGCCGCCACAGCCAGCCGTTGGTTGTATTCCATGAAAACCGGCAGCACGCCCGGCGCATCCTAGGCTTGTAACCGATGAACCGCACCACCCGTGCGCCCTTGTCTTCCGGCAACCGCTGACTGACATGCTTGGAAATATATTTGCCCACATACCGCGCAATCTTTCCCCAAGAATTTGGCCTTGTAACCGACCAAGTGCCGGATTACACAGGAAGTGCGAAATGAAAGTAAAAACATTTGAAGTCGCTCTCCATATGCTGCCCTCCGGCAAGTCGCCGGTGACGGCCATCGAAGAACAGATCAATCAATTCCTCGCGGAACACCCGGACCTGAGGTTGGTGACCACGCACATGAGCTCCCTGGTCATGCCCGCCGAGCCGAATGCCATGCCCAGAACGGATGAACCATCCATTATCGTTTTCTGCGCCCTGTTCTATAACGACTAGAGAAGGGGAGTGATAACTGCCAGCAGCAATCTAACGGAGCATCACCCTTAGAAAGGCTCATTTTCCAGTCGGAAAAGATCATCGTGCAAGGCCGCTTCTGTCAGCGGTCCAACATCAATGTTACGGCAAAATGGATGCCGGTGGCGTAAAGTCCGGCTCAAGGGCGGCCAGCAGTCCTGTTCGCTCGTCGTGCTCAAGGCTTGGTGAAGTTTCGACGTAGTTCCACGCTGCTACCGGATCAACCGCCGCCCATTGGTTCACGACTGTGGCCAGTATGCTCACCCGTAGTTGCGGATCAATAATGCTATTTGCCCAGCCGATTGCGATATCCGGTTGTCGGATGGCGTCAGGCTGGCTCGCGACGACCGCCGCGCCAAAATCGAGTTCCGGCGAGGAATCGAGACCGTTCATCCACGTTGCCGCCCCGACGGGATCGTCAGCCGACCAGAGGCGCAATGCCACCGTCAGCGCGAAAGTCCGTTCGTCTCCCTCCGGCAAACTGAGCGCATAATCGGCCACGCCACCGGGGTCGTTGCGTGACCAGCCCGAAATGGCCGCGTTAAAAGCCGTTCTTTTCGTTTCGGGGTCGGACAATTGCCCGATGGCTTCCATGGCGGCCTGCGGATTGCTTTCTCCCCAGCTGGTATAGGCCGCATTCATCAGATTAAGGCGAAATTCCTCGGGAGCGTCTGCGGCAAAGGCGGTGGCTCGGTCGAACTCACCGACGCGGTTGAGCGCCGCAATCACATAAGAACCGTAATCCCCCGCGTGCTCGGGGTCTTGCGCGGACAATTGCGCGGCCAGGCGCAAGGCGTTCTCCGGGTCGCGCGCCGCGCCGTGGAACACGGCGGACATCGCCTGGCCCTGATCCATCAGGGTCTGGGAATTCGCCCATGCGATTGCGGCGTCGGGATTGCCGGACGCCCATCCCCGCACCGCCGCCTGTAAAAAATCCGCCCGAAGATAGGCATCTGCGGTTGCCTTGTCGGCAAAGGCAATGGCCCGCGTCGGATCCGTTTGTCCGAGCTGTTCAAGCATCGCCATCAATTGTTTCGTGCGCTCCGGAGAGTCGGGCAACGACATCAGATCGTGCCAGCGGTGTTCCCAGTCGTCAGCGACCAAAGCCGGGATTGGCAATCCGATGCGTCCGGAACCAATGCCAACGGAGACATCGGGAGTTTTGTCTCCCGGGTGTGACGCAGCGGCAGAGCGGCCGCTTTGCATGTTCGCCGGTGTTGGACTTGAAATCCGGCCAATGTAAAACCCCGTCAGCCCTATCAGCAGGCAGGCGGTCAACGAACCAAGCGTGGCACTTCGTTGCGAGAGCATCAGGAGCGCGCCTTTGACATCGTCGGTGGTCTTCTCCCCCGGCCACCCGGTGCGGCCGGGGGAGTTGTTGGATTATTTCCTACGTGACTCCAGCACGGGACTGTCAGCGGTGGCCCGCGCTTGCCGTCACAGTTGATTTGACGCTGCTGCCGGCGGTCAGTGTGTAGCTGTAAGGCGGCGTAAAGACGGTGGAGTTTGGAGCCCAGGTGGACATCGTGGTGTTCACAAACACGTTGCCGGTGTTCCAGTGAATCAAGCCTTGGGTGGTCTTGCTGTAATTCTTCCAGGTATTGGTGACGTTTTCGAAGTAGTTGTTTTCGACCAGAATCTGGCTGGCTTCGCCCACACCCACGCAATAGCCGTTGCCGTGGCAGCCATAATAATTGTTGTACACATGAACCCGGCCAAAACGCACGCGCGGCATTCTTTCCACGCAACCGGCGTCATACCAGTTATGGTGGAACGTGCAATGGAGTTTGCCCGCATCACCGGTTTGCGAGTCGCTGGCGCCAACCAGGTTCACAAAGTTATGACCCGTGATCTTGGGATAAAGGAACCGGCACCAGGAGACCGTTACATTGTCCGATTTCTCGGTGATGTCCAATGAGCCGTCTTTGCAATCCGTGAAGGTGCAGTGCGTGATGAAAAGATTCTTGGCACTGTTCTTGATGGAAATACCGTCGTGGTCACCCACGCCGTTCGGATTCGTGAAGGTCAGGTTCTGAACGATGACGTTGACCGTGGGCGTGCCGGACGAACTGCCGCAGCCGAGGAAAAGATCACCGTTGATCGTTGCGCTGGCGTTGGCGCCCTGGATCGTCTTGTTGGAGGTGACGTGCAGGTTGTCTGGCAGCGTGATGGTGCCCGAGACAGTGATGATGTACTTCCCGGTTGCCGTGGCATACTGGGTCAATTGCGCCGTGGTGGTGACGGTGACGGCAGTTCCGCCCGCGCCGCCCGTTACGTTGCCAGCATAGCCGTCAGAAGCAGAAGCGGCATAGGGCATGGCACATAGCAGGCCGGCAAAGATGCAAATCCCTGCCATCATTAGAGTTCGATTCATTTTCATTTGGTTTTCCTTTGTTTGGGTTTTTGTTGTTTCTTGCCCTGCCTCAATGACAGGGTAAAAAGAGCGGCGAGGAATGTTCCTCGCAAATGAAAAGTCGTGATTAACAAAAAATCGGTGGTGGCAGAACAGCCGAAACCATCTGCGGCAAAAGGCCAAAAGGGGGCGCAGACATACCTGCTGATCCTTGTCTCCTGGTTGGGTGTGAACTGGTTCGACCGTGGTGGAGGCGCAATCAGGGAACAACTCTCGCCTTGCGTCTGGAACTGCCCGAACTTCCCCAGCGCACGAAGTAACCTCAACGGGTTCCAATCTAAGCATGGACGTTTGGATGCGGCGACAACGTTTGTAGGGCAGCCTTACGGCACGATCAAGAAGTTTTTACAAAACATATTCGCGGCGATGTTGTTACCGGACTGCGGGCACTTGATTTCCGTCGCGCCGTCCCTGAGCCGCGCGAAATCGCACGTGATGTGCTCAGTTTTCGTTTCATTTCCAGGGTTGTTCAATGCAGCGTCTCAATGCACTTCCACTGCCTGGACGGGCGCGGTTGTTTTGTTGTGTGGGCAACCCCGGCGTCCTGCCCGCCGCATTTCTTCCCGGGCTGGCGCCAGAAGATTTTTGACGATCTTTTCGGATACTACCGGTCGGACGATTCTTCGTCGGCGGGAGCGCCGGAGCGCCAGTGGCCTTTATGCCACACATAGACGTTGCCTTGCTGGACCCATTTGCCCGGCAGCCAGATGTCGCCCGGATGCGGACGCGTCCGCCAGTGGCCGGGCACCCAAACCCATTGGCCGCGCCAGGCCCAATGGCCGGAAATGAACCACCACTGCGGCGCGGAGCCCGGTGGCGGGGGAACGACATCTTTCTGGTTCGCCGGCGGCGGCTGGGTGGGTTGTCCGACATTGATGTTGTCCGCCGTCGCGACCTGCGGCCCGACGTTGGTGGGCCGTGACACGCAGCCCGCGAACAGCGGCAGCGCGGCGGCGATGAGAAGCATCTTGATTGGAATGGAATTTTTCATGGTTTCAAGTTTGTAACCTCACGCGCGAATCTCGTTCATTTCTCAGAAAATGCAACGGATTAAAGTTCAATGGACAACGGCGGCCGCCGGCTTTTCGCCGTGCTGCACGCGTTTGAACAGCAAGATCAACGGCAGACAGCACAGCACCATCAGCCCGAATATTCGGAACGTATCCACAAACGCCCACAAATGCGCCTGCTGGTTGAGCATGTTGTAAATGAGGGCGTAAGCCTGATGCGTGGCGGTCACCGGATCGCTGTGCCGGGCGAGCATGGCCTGCGCCGCATGCAGTTGCCGCGTGAACGCCGGGTCGGTCGGCGTCAAATGCCCGACCATGAGCGCCTGATGCGCCTGTGAGCCGCGCGCGACCAGCGTGGTGACGAGGGCGATGCCGATGCTGCCGCCGATGTTTTGCATGAGGATGTAAAGGCCGGTGGCACTGCCGATTTGCCGCTGATTCAACTGACTCATCGTCGCTGTCGTCAACGGCACAAAAATAAAACTGATGGCCACGCCGTTCAGCACGGTCGGCAGGATGACGCTGGCCATGCTCACCTGAAGATTGATGTCGCTCAACAAAAACGCCGAAAAGCTCAACATCGAAAACCCAAAACACAACAGCCAGCGCAACGGGATGCGTCCCACGAGGCGGCCCACGAACAATGTCGTTACGAACGCCGCGATGCCGCGCGGACTCATCGTGTAGCCGCTTTGCAGCGCCGGATAACCCATCAGCGTTTGCAGAAACAACGGCAACTCCGCCGTCGTGCCGTAAAGGATGATGCCGACGACCGTCATCAACATCAGGCCGGTGGCGAAATTCCGGCTGCGCAAAATCCGCAGATTCACCAGCGGATGCTCCACCCGGAGTTCACGGATGACAAAGGCGATCATGGAAACAGCCGAAATGCCCACAAACCACCGTATCCATTCCGAACCGAACCAGTCGGCTTCCTGCCCCTTGTCCAAAACGATTTGCAG
The DNA here is from genome assembly GCA_049510395.1 of Verrucomicrobiota bacterium. Lineage (GTDB taxonomy): Bacteria > Verrucomicrobiota > Verrucomicrobiia > Limisphaerales > UBA11358 > UBA11358. The sequence continues at coordinate 72,103 of JBEKYY010000001.1, read as the reverse complement.
CGTCGCCAGCCAGACCGCCAGCAGGCCGAACCCGATGAAATCAATCGCCGCCTTCAGGTTGCGCTTGATGTAAGGCGGGTCTTCCACGAGCCATTCCGCCAGGAACATCGCCAGCAGGCCCACCGGCAGGTTGATGTAAAAAATCCAGCGCCACGAATAATTGTCCGTGATCCAGCCGCCCAGCGTCGGGCCGATGATGGGCGCCACAATCACCGCCAGTGAAAATGTCGCCATCGCCACGCCGCGCCTGGCGACCGGAAAACTTTCCAGCAAAATCGCCTGGGCGATGGGCACCATCGCCCCGCCGCCCGCGCCCTGCAAGATGCGCGCCGCAATCAGCATCGGCAGGTTCACCGCCAGCCCGCACAACGCCGACGCGAATATGAACATCCCGATGCAGGAAATGAACACCCGTTTCCGGCCAAAATGATTTCCCAGCCAGCCGGTCATTGGCAGGATGATGGCGTTCGACACGAGATAACTCGTCAGCACCCAGGTCGCCTCGTCGGTTGAAGCCGACAGGCTGCCGGCGATGTGCGGCAGCGCGATGTTGGCGATGGACGTGTCGAGCACCTGCATGAACGTCGCCAGCATCACGCCCACGGCGACGAGCCACGGGCTGTGCCGCGGATGCCAGTCCTCGTGATGTGCGCCGTCGGGCATGAACTACTTCCCGGTGGCGTTCAACTGCCGGTTCAGGACGAAACGAAAAATCGTTCTGGCGACGACCGCCAAAATCACGGCGATCAGCCCGACCACCCAGTCCGGCAGGCTGAACGAACTCACCTGAACGTCCGGCGTTACCGACAGGCCGGGGCCAATCACGTGGTCGGCGGGCAGCGGCTTGTCGAAAAGAATTTTCACCGGCACGCGCTGGACGACCTTTACGTAATTGCCGGTCGCGTTTTCCGGCGGCAACAGGCTGAATGCCGCGCCGCTGCCAGCCTGAATGCTGTCCACGTGCGCGCGCAGCGATTTGCCGAGCGCGTCAATCTCCACGAGCGCCGGCTGGCCGGGCTTCATTTTTTTCAACTGCGATTCCTTGAAATTGGCAACGACCCAAATGTCTGTCGGCACGATGGACATCAATTGCTGTCCCACCTGAACGTAATTGCCCGGTTCGACCGCCTTGCGCGTCACGCGCCCGTCGCACGGCGCGAAGATTTTGGTGTAGGAAAGATTGAGTTGCGCCGACGCGATATTCGTCTGCGCCTCCTGCCACTGGGCCAGGGCCATTGTGATGGCGGCTTCGGTCGCCGCCAGGGTCGCCTTGGCCTCGTCCACTTTCGAAGCATCCACAGCAACCTTTTGTGTGGCAGCGTTCAAATCCGCCTGCGCGGATTGGTTCGCGGCCTGTGAAGCGTCAAATTCCTGCTGCGAAATCGTGTTCTGCTTCCGCAATTCCTCCATCCGCTGGAAATCCGCCTGCGCGCGGCCGGCAGTGGCCCCGGCGGCGTCGGCATCGGCCTTCGATTGCCTGACGGTGGCTTCGGCGGTGGTCACCTTGGTGCGCATCAACTCGTAACCAGCCAGAAATGCCTTGTAATTGGCTGATTGCGCCTCGGCGGAAGCCTCCTTTTGTGCGACGGTGATTGAATAACTCGACGGATCAATTTCCACCAGCAATTCGTTGGAACGGACCATTTCGTTGTCGAGAACGTGAACGGCGGCAACCTGTCCGGAAATTCGCGGTGCGATGGAAACCACGTGCGCGGCAATGAACGCGTCGTCGGTGGATTCGTGCGTCAAAAAACTGTTGAGATAAGACAGCGCAAAAAACAACAGCACGGCGAGCACGCCGGTTGCAGGCCAGATGAACCACGGCGAATTTAATCGGGCCAATTTTGCGCCATTGCCCTTGGGAGCGGCGGACGACGGACTGGTAGTTGGCGGATTTGTATTCATGGGAGAATGAGTTTTCGGAAATCAGTTGCGGCGGTGCGGTTGTGGAGAACCGGACGCGACGGCGGGAGCGGGCGATGGCCCATTTTGCCAGCCGCCGCCCAACGCGGCGTAAAGCTGCACCTGGTTTGCGAGCTTCAACAGGCGGAGGGAGACCAGTCCCTGCTGCGCGGCATAGAGGGATCGTTGCGCATCGAGCACGGTCAGATAACTGTCAATGCCCTTGTCATAACGGGAAACGGCCAGGCGGTGGGTTTCGGCGGTGGCATTGACCATGGATTGTTGCGCCGCCACCTGCTGGTTCACGGTGCCGCGGGTGGCCAGCGCGTCGGCCACTTCCCGGAAGGCGCTCTGAATTGCCTTCTCGTATTGCGTTACGGCGATTTCCCGCTGCACTTTGGCGGCCTTGTTCGCCGACCACGTGCGGGCATCGAAAATCGGCATCACAATCTGCGGCGCATAGCTCCACGCACCCGAGCCGGCCTTGAAGAGTCCGGAGAGATCGCTGCTGGCGGTGCCAATTGCGGCCGTCAGGGAAATGCGCGGGAAAAATGCCGCCCGGGCGGCGCCGATGTCGGCATTTGCCGCCTTAAGCATGTCCTCGGCCTGCAGCACATCCGGCCGGCGCAGAAGCACCTCGGAGGACAGGCCGGAAGCAATTTCTTTGGGCGGGCTGATGCGGCCCAGTTCCGTTGGCAAAAGCTCGCCCGGCACCGAAGAACCAACCAGAAGGTTCAATGCATTCTCATCTTGCGCCGCTTGTTGCCGGTAGCGGGCGACGTCCCGGCGGGCGGCATCCACTTGCGTTTGCACGCGATAAAGGTCCAGGTCGGACACGAGTTCAAGATCATGGCGGCGCTTGATCAGATTGTAGGCATCCTGCTGGGCCGCCAGAGTATTTTCGGCCAGGGTCAGGTTCTCCCGATCCGCAGCCAGGGTCAGATAGGCATCGGCCACCGAGGATATCAGCAGTATCTGCGCGCTGCGGCGAGCCTGTTCAGTGGCCAGGTAATTTTCCAGCGCCTCATTTTTCAGGCTGCGGATGTAGCCGAAGAAATCTATTTCCCAGGACGCGACGCCGAAATTGGCATCGTAGCGTTCGACGGTCACACGTTTTGGAGGGGTGGCGCCGGAGAGATCGGCGGGCAAACTGGCTTTGCTCCCGGTGCCGTTGGCATTGATCGTGGGGAACAGTTCAGCTCGTTGAATGTGGTACATCGCCCGGGACCATTCCACATTCAAGGCGGCCAGCCGCAGGTCGCGGTTGTTCGTCAAGGCCATCCCGATGACTTGTTGTAGCTTCTCGTCGGAGAAGAATTCCTGCCACCTCAGTTGCGAAGCCTCCGGAGCGTTTGTCGCCGCCGGCGCGCTCGGAGAGCGCTGCCCTGCCTGGTAAGCCACACCGTTCGGCCATTCGGCCGGGACCGGGGCTTTCGGCCGGGTGTATTTCGGGGCCATCGTGCAACCGGCCGGGACGATGGCAATTCCAAGCAATAGAAGAAAAACGGTCTTGTTCATTTTAATGATTTCCAGATGGGGTCTTCTCAGCGCTCTTGGCCGCTGGTTCCTTGCTGTGTTTGCCCAAGGTCTTCTCGATTACCACAAAGAATAGCGGCGCAAACAGGATCACCAGCGCGGTGCCGGTAATCATGCCGCCGAGCACCGACGTGCCGATGGCGTTCATGGCACCCGCGCCTGCGCCCGTGTTCAAGGCCAGCGGCAGCACCCCGAAACCGAAGGCCATCGAGGTCATCACGATGGGCCGAAATCGCAATCGCGTTCCTTCCAGCGTGGCTTCAATCAAGCCCATTCCTTGTTCGACGCGCGCCTTGGCGAACTGGATGATGAGAATGGCGTTCTTGGTGGTCAGGCCAAGCGTGGTCAACAAACCAATTTGGAAATAGACGTCGTTGGGCAGCCCGCGCAGAGTCGAGGCGATGACGCCGCCAAGGGCGCCCAGCGGCAGCACCAGCAAGATGGCGATGGGAATAGGCCAGCTTTCGTAAAGAGCCGCCAGACACAGGAAAATTACCAGAATGGAAAAGGCGTAAAGCGGCGCCTTTTGGGTGCTGGCCATTTGTTCCTGATACGAGACACCTTGCCAGTCATACCCGATGCCCTGCGGCAGCTTGGAGACGATTTCCTCGAAGGCGCGCATGGCTTCGCCCGTGCTTCGGCCCGGTGCCGGCTCACCCTGGATGTTCATGCTTGCGAATCCGTTGAACCGCTCGAGCCGGGGCGACCCCGTAGTCCAGCGCGTGGAGGCAAACGAGGCAAAAGGCACCATCTTACCGGCGGTGTTGCGGACGTAAATTTTTTCAAGGTCACTGGGCAACCGGCGATAGGGCGCATCGGCCTGGACGTACACGCGTTTGACGCGGCCGGCTTGAATGAAGTTGTTGACATAGGCGCTGCCAAAGGCGGCCGAAAGCGTGTTGTGGATGGAGCTGATGGGCAGGCCCAACGTCCCAGCCTTTTCCCAGTCCACGTCCACGCGGAACTGTGGCACGTCTTCCATGCCGTTGGGGCGAACGTTGGCAAGCCGCTTGTCCTGCATGGCCATGCCGAGGAACTGGTTGCGGGCGGTCATCAGGGCGTCGTGACCAAGACCACCGCGGTCCATCAATTGGAAGTCCACGCCCCGGGCCGTGCCCAACTCGAAGACGGGCGGCGGCGGGAAGGCAAAAACCATGGCCTTGCGCATGCGGGCAAAGGCCATCATGGCCCGGCCGGCGATGGCTTTGACTCGCAGATTTGGGCGGTCGCGCAGGTTCCAATTCTTGAGCATGGCGAAAACCATGCCGTTGTTCTGCGCGCGGCCGGCGAAGCCCATCCCGGCAATCGTCATGCAGGATTCCACGGCGTCTTTTTCGTTTTCCTGGAAATAGCGCCGGACTTCATCTGCGACCGCTTGGGTCTGTTCCAGCGTGGCGCTGGTGGGCATCATGATTTGGGCCAGGAGAATTCCCTGATCCTCGTCCGGCAGGAACGAAGAGGGCATCCGCATGAACAGAAAGCCCAGTCCGGCCACAATGACAACAAACACCAGGATGTAGCGCAGCCGCCGGGCCAACGCGTGACCGACCAGTTTCACCGAGTTGGCCCGCACCCGGAAAAAGAAGCGGTCGAACCACAGGAAGAACGGGCGCAAGAACCAAATCGCACTCTCGGCCGGTTCGTGTCCCTTTGGTACCGGCTTGAGCATGGTGGCGCACAACACCGGCGTCAGGATCAAAGCCACCAACACCGACAGCAGCATCGCCGAGGCGATGGTGATGGAGAACTGGCGGTAAATGACGCCGGTCGAACCGCCGAAAAACGCCATCGGCCCGAACACCGCCGCCAACACCAGCCCGATACCGATCAGCGCGGGCGTGATTTGGTCCATGGATTTGGCGGTCGCTTCGCGCGGCGAAAGCCCTTCCTCGGCCATGATTCGCTCGACATTTTCCACCACCACGATGGCATCGTCCACCAGGAGTCCGATGGCCAGCACCATGGCGAACATGGTCAACATGTTGATGGTAAATCCAAACGCCCCCAGTACGGCGAACGTGCCGAGGATCACCACCGGCACAGCAATAGTCGGGATGAGTGTGGCGCGAATGTTGCCCATGAACAGCCACATCACCAGAAAGACCAGGAAAATTGCTTCGAACAGGGTCTTGACCACTTCGTTGATGGCCACCTTGACGAACGGCGTGGTGTCGTAGGGATAAACCACTTTCATCCCGTGCGGGAAGTAGCGGCTCATCTCGGCCAATTTGGCTTTGATTGCGTCAGCCGTGTCGAGTGCGTTGGCGCCGGGTGCCTGGCGGATGGCCAGGCCGGCAGCGGGTTTGCCATTGTAAAACACTTGCATATCGTAGGACTCGGTCCCCAATTCCGTCCGTCCCACGTCTTTGATCCGTACCACGGAGCCGTCCGGATTGGTGCGCAGCGGGATGGCGGCGAACTCGTCCGGGGTCTGGAGCAGGTTTTGAACGATGATCGAGACGTTCAGGCGCTGGCCTTCCACCGCCGGCGCCCCGCCGAACTGCCCGGCGGAAACTTCCACGTTGTAGGCTTGCAGTGCCGAGACCACATCTTCCACAGTCAGGTGATAGTCGGTCAGCTTGTCGGGGTTCAGCCAGACCCGCATGGCATACTGCGAACCAAAGGTCGTCGCTTCGCCCACGCCGGGCACGCGGGCCAGCACCTTTTCCAGGCTGGATTGGGAATAGTCCCGCAAATCGTTGCCATCCATGCTGCCGTCTTCGGAGATCAGGCCCACGATGATGAGATAGTTGCGGGTGGATTTGCTGACCATCACGCCGGAGCGCTGGACGACGTCCGGCAGGCTGGCCATGGCGAGCTGAAGCTTGTTCTGCACCTTGGCCCAGGCCAGGTCAGGATCCGTGCCCGGCTTGAATGTCAATTCGACGCGGGACGCGCCGGCTGAATCGCTCGTGCCGGAGAGATACAGCATGTCGTCAAAGCCCGTCATCTTCTGCTCGATGATCTGAGTGACGCTGTTCTCCACCGTCTCCGCCGATCCGCCCGGATAGAATGCATCAATGGCGATTGACGGTGGCGCAATAGGTGGATATTGCGAGATGGGCAGGTTGTGGATGGCCAGCCCGCCCAGCACCATCATCACGATGGCGATGACCCAGGCGAACACCGGCCGTTTCAGGAAAAAGCGCGATAGCATGACGGGCCTCCGTTACTTCGATTTCGGCGCGGCTGGGGCTGTGACGCCCGACGATGGCGCGCCTGGCTTGCCTGTGGCGTCAGACGAAACCTCCTTGACCGGCACGCCGGGCCGCACGCGCTGGAGACCCTCGACGATCACACGGTCGCCTGGCGCCAAACCGGAGGTGAGGAGCCACTTGTCGCCAATGGCGCGGTCCAGCGAGAGCGGTCGGGGTTGAGCCTTGCTCTCGGCACCCACGACCAGCACATACGGATTCCCTTTCGCATCCCGCGACACCGCCTGCTGAGGAATCAGAATGGCCTGCTCATTGACGCCTTCTTTCACCAGCGCCTGTACGAACATGCCTGGCAACAACGTGCCTTTCGGATTCGGAAAAACCATCCGCAAAATCACCGAGCCAGTGGTCGGGTCCACCGAGACATCGCGGAATTGGAGCGTGCCTTCCAACGGATACTTCATGCCGTCTCCCAGGATGAGTTGCACCTGGCTCGCATTCGTCCCGCCGCCGGTGAGTCGGCCATCCTCCAGGCGCCGCTGCAATCGCAGCAGTTCGGTGGTGGATTGGGGCACATCCACATAAATGGGATCCAGTTGCTGAATGGTTGCCAGCGCCATGGGCTGGTACGCCGTCACGATGGCGCCATCCGTTACCGTGGAAGCCCCGATGCGGCCGGAAATCGGCGAGACAATATGGGTGTAATTCAGATTGATACGGGCCGTCTCCAGTGCGGCTTCGGCTTGTTTCAAAGCGGCATCCGCATCATCGAAGTCCTGCTGGCTGACCGCTTTGTCAACCAGTGCTTCTTTGAAGCGGTCAGCCCTCAACCGGAGAGCCGGCAGAATAGCCTTGGCATTGTCCAGCGCGGCTTGAAACGGGGCGGGATCAATCTGATAAAGCTCCTGGCCGGCCTGGACATCGGAACCTTCCGTGAACAGGCGTTTCTGAATGAGGCCGTTGACCTGGGGCCGGATCTCCGCGATGAGGTAAGGAGACGTGCGGCCGGGCAGTTCGGTCGTCAGCAGGACCGGCTGACGGGCCACCGTCACCGTCGCCACTTCCGGCAATTGGGGGGGCGGAGCTTGTTTGCGGGAGCAAGACACCCCGCTCGCCGCGATCAAGAGGCATAGAATAGATAGGTTTTTCATATGGTTGTTGGCTAAAAGCTGCGGATGATCCAAGGCCGCGCCGTCAAAATTTTACGTTTCATGGTTTTGCGATGGTGATGATTTCCGGTAAAAATGTTTCAAGCCCGCCGTTTCTTCGCGCCCGCGCCGGCCAGGAACAAATCCACGATGCGCTCCGCCGCCCGGCGGTTCAGGCGGTAATCCGGCATCAACAAATGTGACGCAATATAAAGGTGCGCCTGCCCGTAAAAACCATACGCCAGGTCCCGGCAGTTAAACCGGCGGTCCAGTTCGCCGTCTGCTTGCGCGCGTTTGATGAGCGAACGCATGAATTTGAGATTGCGCTGGCACTGGTCGAGATAGCGCAAACCCGGCGGCACTTCGCCCGGCGCGGCAAACGCGGTGGCGAAAGCGATGCGCGTCAGTTCGCGGTTCTTGTGAAAGTAATCGAACAGCGCCGCGACGATTTCCACCAACTGGCCACGTACCCCGCGTCCGCGCGCCGCAGCCTGCTGCACGACCTGCAGCCGTTCGTCGTGCGCCTCGCTGACCAGCGCCTGGAACAAACCCGCCTTGTCGCGGAAATAATAATACAGTGCCGGTTTGGACACTTTCGCGTCATCCACGATTTGCTGAACGGACGTGGCCGCATAGCCGCCGTTGGCAAAGCGCTTGAGCGCCGCCCGGAGAATCTGCCGCCTGGTTTCGGGACCATGCTTGGACATAAACCTACCGAACGGTAGGTATAAATCGGCCCGTTGTCAAATTAAATTTCCATCATCGGGCGGAACGGTTGGGTTTTAACGCAGGTCGGTCGTTTTCCCCATCAAACCATGGTGCAGCTTGGAATGGCGGTGGCCATAGGTGAGGTAGATGGCAATGCCGATGAGAAACCACACGAGCAGCCGCACCCAGGTCATCAGGGGCAGATACAACATCAGCGCGAAGGCGGAAAGAGCGCCCATGGGCGCGACAAACCAGATGGCCGGTGTCTTGAAATTCCGTTGTAATTCCGGTTCCCGCACCCGCAGCACGAGCACGCCGACCGACACGATTATGAAGGCCAGCAAGGTCCCGATGTTGCACAAGTTCCCGGCGTCCCGAACGGGCAGGACGGCTCCGAAGAAGGCCACGACAATGCCGGTGATGATGGTGATGACCCAGGGTGTCCGAAAGCGGGGATGAACGCGGCTGATGAATGGCGGCAACAGTCCGTCTCGTGACATGCTCCAGAAAACCCGCGTTTGTCCGAGCATCATGACCAGAATGACGGAAGAGAGGCCGGCAATGGCCCCCAGTTTGATGATGCGCGCCATCCAGCCCATGTTCGCATGGTCGGCCGCCAGGGCAATCGGCTCGGGCACGTCCAATTGCTGGTACGGCACTACGCCGGTGGCAATGCCGGAAACCAGAATGTAAAGCACGGTGCAAATCACCAGGGAGCCAATGATGCCGATGGGAATGTCGCGCCGGGGATTCTTGGCCTCCTGTGCCGCGGTGCTGACGGCATCGAATCCAATGTAGGCAAAAAAAACGAGGCTGGCCCCGCGCATAACGCCGGACCAGCCAAAATCACCCCATTTGCCGGTGTTGGCCGGGATGAACGGGTGCCAGTTGGCCGGATTGATGGCCTTGGCCGCGCCCACGATGAAGAGCAGCACCACCGCAATTTTGAGAAAGACAATGAAATTGTTGAACCCGGCCGATTCCCGGATGCCAATGACCAGCAGTACAGTCACGATGGCGACGATGATCACGGCGGGCAGGTTTAAAATCGCCGTAACTTGATGCAGGCTGGCGGGATCTGCGCCGGCGGCCTTGATTTGATTGATCAATTCGCCGCTGAATACCGTCCAGCCGGCTTTCAATTTCAAGGTGGCAGCCAAGGTGGCCGGAAGTTCAATCAGGTGGATGCCACGCGCCGCAGACAGTTCGGGTGGGATTTGAATGCCGAAATCCCTGAGAAACGATACCATGTAGCCAGACCAGCCCACCGACACCGCGATGGCCCCCACTGCATATTCTAGGGTCAAGTCCCAGCCGATGATCCAGGCGAACAATTCGCCCAACGTTGCATACCCATACGTGTAAGCGCTGCCCGACATGGGTACCAGCGATGCAAATTCGGAATAACACAACGCCGCAAACGCCGAGGCGATGCCCGCCAGCACAAAGGAGAGGACCACGGCGGGCCCGGCGTTTTGAGCGGCCGCCGTGCCGGTCAGGACAAAAATGCCCGTTCCGATGATGCAGCCGACTCCCAGCGTGACCAGGTTCAGCGGGCCCAGGGCGCGATGCAGGCTTTTGTCGGTTAACGCTTCCGCTTGCAGGTCGGTGACACGTTTGCGGCGAAACAAATTCATGCGGGGGATTGCAACTCGTTTTGAGCCTGTTTAATGAAGTGCCCGCCCCCGGAAGTCAAGCAAACGTCACCGATTCCCCAAGCAAATGGGCCGGCTTTCCTGTCACGCCGCCGGCGGCGATTTCGGCAACAGCCGGGAAATAATAATCAGCAGCACCACGACGACCAACGTGAGAATGCCCCAGAATACCACGCCGCCCTGGCCGGGGATTTCATGCTCGCGCCACGACGATTTCCGGAGCTGCTGCTCGGTAGCAGCCATCGCCATGATCCGCTCTGCCGACAGCAGTTGCCCGGCAACCAGGCTGAGGTCGTAACGCGGCGTGGCTGCGCGCGGATTGCCGTAGTACAGGAAGAGTTCGTCGTCCGGCCCGGCTTTGAACAGGATGCGGGTCGCCGGATAAAAGAGTTGAAACTTCTCCAATGCAATCGGCGGGTTGTCGCCATTGTGCGTTTCCAAAAACAAGGTGTCGCTTTGGGGCGGGCTGTCGAGGGTCAGGAAAAATTCCCGGCTCTTGCGGTCGGGTTTTTGCACCCAGGAGGCGCTGCCCAGATTGTGCCGATATTTTTCGCCGCGTTCGTCGGCAGGTTCCTCGTAAAACGTTATTTCGCGCTGGAACAGCGCCGTTCGTGTGGCGCAACTCAGGCGGGTGACGGGCAGGCGGCATTGTGGAAACTTGATGACCCAGCGGCTGAGTTTGGGATCTTTCGCATCGTTGGTGGCGGTGATCGCCGGCGCAAACGAACGGCTGATGGAGGTGCGTTCGAGGATGTAAGGCACCTGGTTGCTGCCGCGCAAAAGCCGCAAGTCCTGAAAGCCTGGTTGCGCGTGCCCGAGCACGTCCAGAGCGAGTTCCAATTGCTGCGCGCCGTCGCGGGTGATTTTCACCGGCTTGCGGAATTTCCACGCTGACACGTCAAGCGCCGCGCCAGTTCCCTCGATACCGGGCAGAACTTCCGGCGCGCGATAATCCGGGTTGTTCACCGGCGGTGGGAGCTTGATCGGTGCGACCGCCACGGATTTGAGGTTCATGTCCAGCGCGGCCAGGTCGTAATGCGGTGCGGCGCATTGACCGTTGCCGGTCAACAGATGATAAACGCCCTCCTGTCGCGCGAGAAACACGAGATAAACCGGGCGCCGCTCGACGCGCACGGCGGTGATGGGCAAGGGCGGGCTGTCCTGATTCCGGATGAACAAAAACAATTCCCGCGAACGGATCAGTCCTTCCAAGGGCGCCGAGAGGCTTTCCGCCGCGGGTTGGCCTTCGATGGCGACACGATAAATCGCACCTTGGCCGATGGTTTGCTCGCGAATGGAGTCTTCCGAAATCTGCGGCACGGCGAATGTCACCTGCCGGTTGAAAAGCGGTTCGGCGGTTTCAATTTGGACGGCGGCGAGACTCAAATTCGCCGCACCGAGATCCAACGCCAATCGCGTTTCTCCCGGATTTTCGTTGCGTTCGGCGATGGTCACCGGCAGCCACTCCGTCGGGGCCGGTTCCTTTACCGCCACGCGGATGCGCGCACCGGTAAAAGGAATCGGCGGCGAACGCTGGTCGTCCACCGTCAACCGCAACCACGGCCATGTGCTGGCGGGGAAGGAAACGTGGAGCCGGTTCACACCGTTCGGCTGCCGGAAAATCGGCTGTCCCTGCTCCAGGGTCTGCCAGCGTTTGAGGTCGGTGGAACCTTCGATGCGCACCGGTTTGAGGAAATTCTCCGCCGGGGTTTCCAGCGTGACATCATCGAGCGGTTGGGTCAGTCCGGTTTCTAGGACAATAGCCGTGTTGCTCGGGGTCAATGAAATGTGAAATGATTTTACGTTTTGAACGACCTTCACCACCGGGACCGGGCGTTCAATCAGATAAGGCACTTCGTTGCCCGCGTCGTCAAAAAGCCGCAGGTCCTCGAGCGCGGGGCGGGCCACATCGAGCGTTTCGACTGGCAGGCTCAGTTTCACCAGTCCGGGCGCGGGCACGGTGAACGGTTGTTCGTGCTGCCAGTTGGCGGGCAGGCCGGCGGCGTCGGCAGAACCGGCAACGGCCAGCGCGAAAACGCAAAGCCAATTCATCCACTGACCGAAACCGATTTTGTGCGGTGGGGCGAGCGTCCCCGCGAGCCGTTTGTAAATTCCCGGATAAGGCTCGCGAGTACGCTCGCCCCACCAGAGCAGATTTCCCGAGTTGCTGCTATTTTGACGTTTCATTTTTAGTTTCCTTGTCTTTGGCGGCGGAGGCGTAGAAGCGTTGATAGGCGAACGACGCCAGCATGGCAATCACCGCCACGCCGATGAACGCGCCGATGCGGTAGAGCTGCTCAAGGTGCGCCAAGTCGCGGAAAAAGAGTTTAACCAGTGTGACGCACAAAAGACCAATTGCGGCATAACGTGACGCGGAGATCTTCCTGGCAATACCGACCACCAGCAGCACGAGCGCGAATAGCGCCCAAGCAATCGAATACGTCATGTCACGCTTGAAAATTAAATCGGAGGGGAGGTTAGTGCTGAAGATGGAAGTCAGCGTCGAGCCGGGTGCGCTGAAGAAATCGGCAATTTCAATGTTCAACAACAGAAACGCCAGCACCGTGCCCAAGCCGGCCAGAATGGGTGGCGTGTTGGAATGCAAAATCAGATTTCGCGGCGGTGCGAGCAACCGCGCACCGACAAACAGGCAGACCGTCACGATGCCGTAGGCGTAAAGATACCAGTTGAGAATCGGCGTGGTGCTGCGCGCATGATATTCGAGCACGGCGGGATTGAACGCGAGGCGGACGAACGCGGCGACCAGCAGCCCGGCACCCACCAGCCGCAGACCCGGATGCGGCACACGATGAAACAGCCACAGCAACGCCGCACCTTCCAGCGCCCAACCGATGGTAATCCATTGGCGGTCGAACTGGATCGGGAAAATGAGCGTGATGAAAAACAACGCCACGCCGCCGAACCAGGCCAGTTGCGTCAGGCGCGCCGGGCTCTCTGGAATTTTCTTTAACACCACTACCAGGCTCAGGAGCGGCGGGATGGCAAAAGCCGCGGGCAGCAGGCCCATGATCTGATTCGGATACACCGCGATCACGAGCCGGTGGATAAGAAAAAACTGCGGCAGGCCGGCTATCGCCGCCGTGGCCCACGGGACAACCCGGTCACCAAACTTTTTCAGGAACAGGAATGGGAACAACGTAAACACGGCGAAGAAAATCAAATACCACGTCAGCGGCAGGTTCGGCGACACGTTGGGATTCACGGCATCAAACCGGTTGAAGTGCCAGGCGCATTCCAGCGCCGCAACGCAGGCCAGCCCGATGGCGGGCAGCCAGTCCTGTGAAAACATCTTCGCCACACCCAACAACAGCACGATCAGGAGCAGGGCGAGCCCGAAGACCGGCGATGGATTCGCCAGTTGCAACCGCAACGTGGCCATGATGAGCAGCAGGAAGGGCAGTACAGCCGAGCAGGCCGGCAGGAGCGCGGCCAGGTTTTCCGGCTGCAGGGAATCCTCATTGAGAGGGATGGCTTTGGTGAGCGCATCGGGTTTCAGTTTGCGCACGGCCCAGACGCTCACCGCGACGAAGAAAATCGCGAATGCGCCGAGCAGGAAAAAGGACGTGGACAATCCGGTGAGTTCGACCGGGATTTTGAAAATCAGCACGCCGGTGGCGGCGAGCGTCAGCACCATCACCACCAGCACCGGCAGCAACGAGGCCAGCAGGACGGCCAGACCGATGGCCAGCACGTCCACCAACAGCACGAACGGCCAGACGATGAACGACAACTCGGCGAGCTTGAAAATGGGAATGAGCACCAGCACGAGCGCCAGCGGCGGGAAGAGCTGGCTGCCCCATAACGGCGTGGTGACGCCGCGCCGGCGTTGCAACAAAACGGGGAAAACCGAGTGAACGATGGCGAAGATGAAATAGAACGCCAGGGCCGCGTTCAAAAGCTCGTTGTTCAGGGATTTGGCCGTCCACGCGGCGAGCAACCCAAAGACCGCGAGGCCGGCGATGGGCTGGGCGGGGGCAATTTCGTCATCCAGCAGGACAAGGGTGGTGACGATCAGGTCAATCAGGAAAACAAAGCCGAACATCAGCCACGGCCGTTGCGCCAGCGGCGCGAAAGCCAGGAACCAGGCGGTGAAGGCAAGCGCGACGGCAACCAGGCCAAGCGTGGATCCCGAAAGCCATTTGTTTGCTGCCCCGCGGAGTTTTGCGGCCCAGGACGCCGCGAGGTAAAGCGCGTTAAACCCGAGCAGGACGGCCAGCGCGACCAGGATTTTGTTGCCTTCAAAATATTTTCCCGTCTCGAAAAATTTTCCCGCCCAGCCGATTTGCATGAAAACGGTCCCGGCGGCGGCCAGCGCGGTCAGGAAATGCCAGCGGCGGTTCAACGCCACCACAATCAGGCCGGCGTCGAGGATGGCGATGTAGCCGAAGAGACCCAGCGGATTGTCCTGGCCGGTGGAGAGCAGAATCGGCGTAAGGAAACCACCCAACATGCCGAGGATGGCAACGACCATGGCATCGAGCCGCACGGCGAGCAGGAAAGCGGTCGTGGTGATGAGCGCCATCAACAGAAAAGTCGGGATCGTTCCGAAGAATTCAAAGTGGTAAATCGAACGGCACGCAAAGGTGACGGCATAAAGAATCACCACCCCCGTTGCGCACAAGGTTTGTGCGCCGACGGTGTATTGCTTTCGCCGCTGCAACCAGGAGCCCCCGATGAGCAAAGCGACGCCGGTGAGGAACCCGAAGGCCATGCGGAGTTCCGGCGAAATCAGGTTGTGATCAAAAGAGTACTTGATTGCGAATGCAATGCCGAGAAAGAATGCCAGCCCGGCTGCATAGGCAAACCCCTTTACGCCCAGAAACTGTTCCCAATTGATGGCGTGGCCGGTTGGGCGTGGAGCCGCTGGTGCCGGCTTGGGTGGTGCGGGTGCCGCGGATACGGGTGGCGGCGCAACGATGGGCGGCGGTTGGGGCGGAACAACGGGCTTGGGTATGGCGATCGGTTTTGGTAACACCGGAATCGGTGGCACTTCGGCAACTTTTATCGTCGCGGCGACCGATGCAGGCATCGGTTTTGGGGCTGGTTCGGCCGGTTTTGCGGATTCCCCATCCCGTTTCAGCCGGATGACTTCCGACTCCAGTTCGCTGAGCCGAAGGGAGAGTTCCTCGATGCGCCCCTTGGCTTGGACGGCGCGCGCAATCAGCCAGATGGCCAGAACGATGGGAACGCCGAGAACCACCAAGACGACAACAGGTATCATTTCCATAAAGTTTCCTTTCCGGCGAACGGAACAGCTTGGTTGAACTCAGTCTGCGCTTCGGTGCCGGGTCGTGGCAAGCAGGAATGACCAGGCTTGCCCGACAACAGCGCAATGGGCGGAACGGCGTTGATTCCGGTTTGTTTTCACGGCACAACCATAGCGGACGAGGTGCTGCGGAGGTTAATTGATAAAAGTGTGGTCGCTTCACAAAACTCAATGTGCCAAAATCCACAAGTCAGGAATGTATATTGGAATGGGTGAATCGCCATCACCGGTCCGGTGGCCATAATTTTGCTTGTGGCGTGCGCCAGCAAACGGGATTACATTGAAGCACGTGAAAAATATTGCGGTGCCCATTCTCATGGCGCTGTCAATCCTGCCCCGGGAAGGACGCGGACAGACCAACGCCACCCCGGCGGGTAAGGAGGACCATTTCGCCGCCGAGCGCCGGCGCATGGTGAAAGAACAATTATCCAGTTCGGGATACGGCATCACCAATGCGCGCGTGCTGGCCGCCATGGGCAAGGTCCCCCGCCACGAATTTGTCCCGGCGGAACTCCGACACCGGGCCTACGACGACGGACCACTGCCCATCGGTTATGACCAGACCATTTCCCAACCTTACATCGTCGCCTTCATGACCGAAAAACTTGAGCTGAAGCCAACGGACCGCGTGTTGGAAATCGGGACCGGTTCAGGTTACCAGGCCGCGGTGCTCGCCGAATTGGCGGGCGAGGTTTACACCATCGAAATCGTTGACGCACTGGCGCAACGCGCCGGGGCCGACCTGAAGCGTCTCGGTTACACGAACATTCATGTGCGCGCCGGGGACGGTTATCAGGGCTGGCCGGAAGTCGCACCGTTCGATGCCATCGTCGTCACCTGCGCCCCGGAACAGGTGCCGCAGCCGCTCGTTGAACAACTCAAGGACGGGGGCCAGATGATCATCCCCATCGGACCGGGATGGGACCAGAATCTGGTGCTGCTCCACAAGCAGGGTGGGCGGCTGGAGAAACGCGCCGTGCTGCCCGTGCGATTCGTGCCGATGACCGGCAAAGCCGCGCACGAAATCAACCCATCCAATCAACCCGCCTTCACGCCGCATTGAAGGCCGGGTGGCGGGCAATTTGGCGACTCGGCAGAGCGCCGCAAACTCATTGAACGATCTGCAGCGCTCTGCCAAGACGCCGCTACGTGCAGCTTTTTCCTTTCGCTTCCCGCGCAATCCGTGTTTCATCCGTGGCGGTTTGAACTATGCCTAAACGGACAGACATCCATTCAGTGCTCATTATCGGCGCCGGACCGATCATCATCGGCCAGGCGTGCGAGTTCGATTATTCCGGCACGCAGGCCTGCAAGGCGCTCAAGGAGGAAGGCTACCGCGTCATTCTCATCAACTCCAACCCGGCCACCATCATGACCGACCCGGAGTTCGCCGATCGTACCTACATCGAGCCCATCACGCCCGAGTGCGTCGAAAAAATCATCGTGCGCGAGAAGGAGGAGATGAAAAAGCTCGGCGCAAAGGGCAAACTCGTTTTGCTGCCCACGCTTGGTGGGCAAACGGCATTGAACACCGCGATGGAGCTTTACCGCAGCGGGGCGCTGAAAAAACACGGCGTGGAAATGATCGGCGCCAATGCCAAAGCCATCGAACGCGGCGAAGACCGGCAGGTGTTCAAGGACCTCATGCTATCCATTGGATTGGACGTTCCGATCTCCGGCACCGCGCACAACATTGAGGAAGCCCGCGCCGTAACGGAAAAAATCGGGCGTTTTCCCGTCATCATCCGGCCGGCGTTCACGCTTGGCGGCACCGGCGGCGGCATCGCCTACAACCGCGATGAATTCGAGGAACTTGCCAAACGCGGCCTGGACCTCTCGCCCGTCAGCGAAATTCTCATCGAAGAATCTCTGCTCGGCTGGAAAGAATTTGAAATGGAGGTCATGCGCGACAAGGCCGACAACTGTGTCATCATCTGCTCCATCGAAAACTTCGACCCGATGGGCGTGCACACCGGCGACAGCATCACCGTGGCGCCCATCCAGACGCTGACGGACAAGGAATTCCAGATCATGCGCGACCAGAGCTTTGCCGTGATTCGCGCGGTGGGCGTCGAGACCGGCGGCTCGAACATCCAGTTTGCCGTCAACCCGGACAACGGCCGCATGGTCATCATTGAGATGAACCCGCGCGTCAGTCGCAGCTCCGCGCTGGCGTCCAAGGCCACCGGCTTTCCCATAGCCAAAATTGCCGCCAAACTCGCCGTGGGTTACCTGCTTGACGAAATCAAGAACGACATCACGCGCGAGACACCGGCGAGCTTCGAGCCGACGATTGATTACGTGGTGGTGAAGGTGCCACGGTTTGCGTTCGAGAAATTCGCGCAGGCCGACCCGACGCTGACCACGCAGATGAAAAGCGTGGGCGAAGCCATGAGCATCGGGCGCACGTTCAAGGAAAGCCTGCAAAAATGCCTGCGCTCGCTGGAGATTGGCCGGAGCGGCCTGGGCGGCGACGGCAAGCCCTGGCGCATCGGCACGGAAGTCTATGGCGACCGCGACATCCTGCCCAAGGATGTCATCAGCCGCAAACTGAGCGTGCCCAACGCCGAACGGGTATTTTTCATCCGCCACGCCCTGCGCGCCGGCTTCACCATCGAGGAGATCTTTAACTTGACCAAGATTGATCGTTGGTTCTTGGTTCAAATAAAAGAAATCGTCGATTTCGAAGAAGAACTCGCCACGACCAAAAACTGAAATGACGATTTCAATCCACAATCCGAAATCTGCATTCCGCAATTGCCAAGGCCGCCGGTTCCTGACACAAATCAAAGAGATTGTGGATTTCGAAGAGGAACTCGCGGGGGCGAAGAATTGAAGCCAAGCGACAAACTCCGATGGACAAACCGCAAAGACCAAAGGAGCACGTCACCGGAGACATTGCCCAAACCAGTGTAGCCCTAATCTTCAAACGATGGGGATGGACCGCCGATATTGTTCAAAGCGATTACGGGGAAGATGTTGAGTCCAACATTTTCGCGGAAGGCCAACGCACAAATCTTTATTTCCGGTGTCAGGTCAAGGGAAAGTCTCTCGGGGACGAAGTCACTGAAACGGATGACGGTTACCTGAGCGTTACAATCAAAGCTTCTATCTGCCGACAATGGGTCGAAGAGTATTTTCCGATCTTCATTGCCGTTTACGATGTTGAGAGTGGTCGTGCATACTGGTGTGATCCTATGCCCCAGCTTCGTGCCGATTATAGCCGTTTGGGTCAAGAATCCATTTCGTTCCGTCTGTCACGCGAATCTGACCTCGCAAATTCTCGTCAGCTTCTCAGTGGGATCATTGAGAAGTTTTACGCAAAGCTTCTGCGGCTTGATGATTTTTCGCTTGCTTGCGATGTCTATCCGGTGTTGATGCCAGGTTATCGCAGTGAATCTGTCGCTTCACCTTTCGTTGCTTTTAACGAATCACGCGAACGAGACGAGATGAGTTTGGAACGTTGCCAAACCAATCTTAACTGGCTTCCAAGTTGGATGACCGTGCTCAAAACGCTTCAGCCGCGATTCATCTCTGGCTTTAATGTCCAAACCCAGAACCAAGACTTGGAGGCATTCATCAAGTCTGCAAGAGATGTCGTGTCAAAATCGGGTTTTGAGTTGCTACCCGGCGAATGGCTTTCATTTATTTTCAGTCCAATTGAGTTGACAAGCCGCGACAAACATCCGAAACACCAAACCCCATATGCCGGTGAATTGACCCACTGGCAGTGCATGTCGAAAATTGGGGAGAAACTCGTCGAGGACCGACAATACGCATTTGCGCCCCCTGAAGGCTTTCTCAGGGAGGTATCGCGACGGCATTTGAGTTGGGATAGCCATTTTTACGTGTGCCCCGAACTGGACCTAGCTGTTCAGTTTTTCGCGCGCGTTTCCCCAACGCCGGATGACTTCCTTAGAGCCGAACAATTCAAGAAACACATTCATTCACAGATGTTGCCTTGGCGATGCCTCGCTGCCGAGGCAGAAGCCGTGCATCGGGCTGTGGCGAGCGACGGATTTGTTTTCATGCAAACTCCAGAAGCTGAAACTGAACCCGGATGGGTCTCCGGAGTAATCACGATGCACGCAACCAATCCACACTTGGGCGTGTTCCATCTCGTAATGGATTGGCGAGAATTCGGTCAGCGGCCTATTGCTGCTGCTCTGGAAAAGACAGGCACACTTGCACGTTTGCCTGGAGAAGAAGCCACTGTAGAAGTTTGGGCAATCATAGAAAAGTTGTTCGGACATCTTTACGCACAACCTCCCGAAGAGTTGCTCGTCGCTCTTCCAGACCATGTGAACGGCGTCCCAATTAACCACAAGCGGCGGGTGATTGAAATCTCACGGTTCAGAAAAAAATCCAGTGTTGACCCCTTCGGGATAGACAAAGAGAAATTCAAAGAAGCGCTCAGCCAAGCTTTGCGGGGCGAGGCACGCGTCACTGAATTTCAATGTGAAAAGGTTAAGGGATTAGTGGCGTTTAATCGCTATGCTCTTTATATGGAGCCAGCTCTGGAGATCAGTTCAAAAGATTGTTTCACGCTTATCAAAGACAGAGTCGTTCGAGCGTTCGACACGTTGGAACAGCGCGAATGTGGAGGGGGACTCAATACGAAGGCTATTCTTGAATTCGATGGCCAAATTGATTTCGAGCGAGAGTGATCTGTCGTGCTCGGCGTGCTCGAATCCCAACGAGATTCAAATCCATCAGCCTAGGGTTGCTCCGAATGCTTTCGGGGCTACCCTAGGAAACCAGCCAACCAATTTATCAACGCTGAAAACGTTGCATCCAATCCGCCGCAACCTGACACAACTCCTTCAGAGTTGTTTTTCATTTTGCCAGTTCACCCAGCGTAGCCGCTGCGCGGCAACGCCGGGCTGAAGGTTGCAACCGCGTTGCGGTTGGCCGTTGCGCCCGCATCTAGGCGTGTCGCCATTCTCACAAAAAAATGGTTCTTCGCCATCAGTGGCGCAATTCAGGATTGTCTGGGGTGCCGTGTGGGGTTACTGTTATTCCTGACGCCGTGAAATTCCGCTTAGTTAAAATTTTGGACGTGGTTGGGCTGCTCGCTCCGTTTGTCTGCCTCGCGCAAACGGGAATATTAATCACGGCTTTCACCAACCCTGTCCCCAGCGCATTTGCTGAATTCGGCTGGTCGGTGGCGACGGTGGGGAATGACCGGGTGCTCGTCGGCGCGCCCGCCGATGACACGGGAGCCGAGAACGCGGGAGCCGCCTATCTGTTTAATACGAACGGCACATTGCTGTTGAGCTTCACCAATCCGGTCCCGAAGATGGGCGCGCAGTTCGGCGAGGCCATGAGTGCAATGGGCAACAATCGCGTGATCATCGGCGCGCGGTTTGCGGACGGCGGCGGTGCGGCCTACCTGTTTGACACCAATGCAAACTTGCTGACGACTTTCACCAATCCCACTCCGTCGTCGGTACTCCAGTTTGGCAGTTCCGTGGCGGCGCTGGGTCGGGACCGGGTACTGATCGGGGCACAAGGCTATCAGTTGAGCATCCCCAACAGCGGCGCGGCGTTTTTGTTCAGCACGAACGGGATCCTGTTAACCACGATCACCAATCCGATTCCGGGCGATAATCTGTTTGGTCACTCGGTTGCAGTGGTCTTCAACGACAAATTGCTGGTGGGCGCGCCGCAGACCGACCCTTATACCTCGAATCCCGGTGGGGCTTATTTGTTTAATACCAATGGCACTTTGCTGATGAATTTTACCGATTCAAATGCGCCAAACTATGAGAATTATGGGTGGTCCATGGTCGCGTTGGGTAACGACCGGGTGCTTATCAGTGCGTCATCGGGAACCGTTTATTTATTCAATACCAACGCTGCGGTGCTAGCTTCTTTCACCGATCCGAATGCGGATCCGAGCGCGCAGTTTGGCTCCTCCATCGCCGCGGTGGACACCAATCAAGTGCTCATCGGCGCCCCCGATGACAATGTCCAAACCCGCTCCGGGACGGTATTTTTGTTCAGCACGAACGGCAACACGCTGGCTACTTTTACCAACCCCACGGCGATATATCTCAATCTATATCTTGGGTTCGGCAGCTCATTAGCCGTCTTTGGCGACGATTTGGTGCTGGCAGGTTCTCCTGGCGACAATACGGGCGCCATGAACACAGGTGCGGCATATTTGTTCAGTATCCCGCCGCCATTGCTCCAGATTCGGCTAACAGCGACGAATCAAGTCGCCGTCTCCTGGCCTTCTCCCGCGCCAAGATGCGCGCTTCAGGAGAATACGAATGGCCTCCAAACATCAAACTGGAGCAATGTGACAAATGGCATTCAAGATGACGGCACGAACCATTTGTTCATGGCTTCGCCAGTTGGAAACGCTTTCTTTCGTTTGTTTAGACCGTAGCCCTTTCGTTTCACTGCGTTACGCTTCGTCCGTGAATCCCAACGGGATGGACTCACTCGCGCCCGCTCGCTCGGCCTTGGCAGGCCTTTGGCTTTGCCAAATTCCTTTCGCCGTTTCCCAAACGGCTCAAGTCAAATCCATCAGCCCAGGGTTGGCGATCCAAGCCGGACTGGTCTATCGCGCTTAGCTGAGAAAAGGTCGTCACAATCTGTGACTACCTTGAAATTGCAAATTGTGATTTCGGGATGAACGCGGAACTGGTAACAATTTGCGAACTTAAACGTTTGAGGTGGTAGCAAATTACAACCGCCTCTTGCCTCGGCGAAGAACTGAAATTATGGAGCAGGAAACCGGAAAGGCGCTTTCGCAGATCGCGCGGCGCTCGATCGAAGCCGCGTTCCGCGGCGATGCGGGAAAACCGGCAATCGCGGCGGAGGGCATCCTGGGCGAGCGGCACGGCGTGTTCGTTACCATCCGCGGTCCGCGACAGAAATTGCGCGGCTGCGTCGGCACGTTGACACCACACTTTGCGAACACCGCTGAGGAAACGTGGCACGTCGCGCGCGATGCCGCCTTCCGTGATGGACGTTTTGCGCCGGTTGGCCCCCGCGAATTGGAGCATTTGCACTTCGAGGTCAGCGTGGTTCACCCGCCGGAGGAAGTCACCTCGACGACGGAGTTGGACCCGCGGCGTTACGGCGTCGTGCTGACCACCGAAGATAATCGTTGCGGGATATTGCTGGCCGACGTCAAAGGCATCAAAACCGTCGAGCAACAACTCACCACTGCGCGGTGCAAGGGTGGCATTGGCGAGTTCGAGCCGGTGCGCATCCAGCGGTTTGCCGTGAAGAAGTTCCGCGAGGAGGATTGAAACTAGAGGACGGCCCATGAACTCCACGATCGCCGAATCCAACCGCCCGGGGCGTTGGTGAACGCCGCTGCCGAACTCGTCCGCAATCACAGTTTATGATTTCAAGAAGGATGTGGAACTGGTAACAATTTGTGACCTCAAGATCGTGGCAGCAAGTGGGCAGAGTTTTTGAAATGCCAAATTGGCATATCAAATGGACCGGTCACAATCTGTGACCGGTTCGGGTTAAGGTCGCAATTTGCGACCTTAAAGTGTTTGAAGGTGGTCACAAACTGTGACCACCTCTGGGTGAAAGGCATAAAATGGAAGGGCATAGCGGGGGCGAAGAACTGATTTATGAAAGTTGATTACAAGGCTCTCTTTGAGCGGCTGACAAAGCGCTATGGTGATGTAACGCCGCAGGCACTTGAGAGCATTCTCTGTCCGGTTCTTATTCCGATTAGAACACTCGACAAAACCATCATCAAGGTTTCCGGCCAAAGCCACTACCGCGCCAGCTTCAAGATCCGTATCGACAAGGAGTGTGAAGACTTGGCTGTTCCCGGTCGAACGGGCAAATTTGTTCCACAATCCTACGAGGAAGGCGGTGTCTGGCGGGAAATTGCCAAAGGTCGGATTCTTTCTGTGGATAAGCGAGCAGGCGTTGCCGAAGGAGAAATTTACACAGGTTCAGCTTCAAAGAAAGCAGAGCTTGAGAAAGCGCTGGCGGGTCTCTCACAAAACGATTTCTTGGAAGTTGACCAGTATGGGGCATCGGCAAAAGTTCTCAGCGGCTTGGTCGAGTATTCGCTTGTTCAAGTTTTGAAGAAGGCCGGTTACAAAGTACGCCGGATGCCCGAAGACATGGCTAAGCATATCGGCGGCTACGCTTATTTTGATTTCGAAGTGGAGAAGTCAGGCGTCATTAAAAAGCTCGAAGCTAAATCACTTTGGGGAACGAACACCAAATTCGCGCGCTTGATTCACAGCCTGACAGATGGTTATCCAACGAGCAGTTGCAAATTTGCCACCCAAGACTTCTTTGCGGTCAGTCTTTTCTTGCGTAGCGGCAACATCCGCGAATTTGCGTTCGCCCGTTCAGTTCCTAAAGACGTCAAGCGCTATGGCTTGCCGCGAGCTGAAAAGTTTCCTGATCATGTGAACCAGAATCCACCGTGCGAGATTGGCGACGGGACGTGGTTTGGATCGCTGGATGAGGTTTGGAAGCTGGCTTGAAGTTCATCTGCCGCCACGCAGCCCCGGCACTCTCAATAGATTCCTTGAAGCGCTTTCGGATGGTATGAAGACGTTCCTCGTTCTCTGAAATCTCTGCGGCTTGCCGCCGAAGTTTCGGCAAATCCTCCCGCCGAGCCGGCAGCAGCACCCCCAAAAGACAGGACTCGTCAATAGCGGGGTACGCGATGCCGACGTTGTTGCGCATAAGTTGAGCAATCACAAATTCGGTCTTCAAGAGACAGGCCAAAGTCAGTGCGTTAATCTTCGTTGGCCGCAAGACAGCCAGCCCGGTCGTGCAAACCGAGCCATCTTGATGCGGCCCAACGATCCCGACTGTCCCGCGCTCTGGTCGGACCGTTGAAACCAGCACGTCACCTGCTTTCACAATCTTTCTCGCCCGACTCGGTGCGACTGAAGTTTCGATACTGTTGGAGTAAACAACACAAGTCTGTGAATCAATGTCAGAGATTTCGATATAATTGAATTGTTTGTCTCCCCATCGGCGCGGGTCGGCGCGCTCGTCCACCAACTCGGCAACGTCCGAAACATAAAGATCCTCGTCGGTCTTGAGGTTGAGACGCTGCTCAACTTCGGCTGACAGCGAAGCGTGGTGTTGAGCATCCCACCGCTCAAGAACATGGGCATCCTCCAGCCACCTTACCAAATTCGATTTGGGCGGCGGCTCGGTAATCTCATTGAGGATGCGAGGGAGATCACCCTCGCCCTGAACAATCTTCATGCGCTGGTTTGCCTTCGTCGCAACTGTAAATCCGATGTCTTGGCAGATGGCGAACGCCGTGCATTGTGATGAACCGTTTGCTTTCGATTTCTTGCGCAGATGAAGAATGGAGGTTTTTGTGTTTGTGCCTGCAACACCAAAAGTCACGCTAGGCAACGAAACGACCGTGCATAAATCAATGTCGTTCGCAATTCCCCGGCGCAGTTCCTCAAACACGGCCTTGTTCGTTAAAATGCTGTCGGGCACGATTGCGATGAGTTGCCCCCCAGGAGCAAGCCAGTCGAGGTAACGCTCCATGAATAAAATTTCGGAATCCAAACGTCCGGGGAAACGCCGTGACCACTGGGTTGCAATCTTGTATTTCACCAAGTCGTTGCCTTGAAAAGACGCGCCGAAGGGGGGATTCGTTAGAATCAACCTGACCTTTCCGGCCAAACTGTCCGTAAGTTTGGCATCCGCTCCGTTTCTGGCGAGCGAGTTGGCGAGGTGAAGCCTGGCCATCGGAAAACCGAACATGGCAATGTTGGTCAGCGCCAGCCGAACCATTCTCTCGCTTTTATCTATCCCGACCACCACGCGCCCAAGCAGAGCATTGAGCCAAGCTTCGCGCTGCTTGGCGTCTTGTATGCGTTCCTTCATTCGCTCCTGAAGCTGGTGAACTGTTTCGGCTAGGAATGAAGCCACCCCGCACGATGGATCGAGAATCAAACCGAAATCGGCACACCGCTTGGGATCACAAAGCATCTCCAGTTCCGAGTCGGACAGTCCATGAATCGCCAGACCAATCATGAATCTGACCACTTCAGGCGGTGTCAGATATTGGCCAAGCTCTTTCTCGTCAATAAACGAATCCGCCAAGAATTTTCCAAACACTTCGTTGAGAATGTCGAAGCCGGAAAAACTAAATGAGGAGGTTTGCCGTTGTAATGTTTCAAAACACTCAACCAACTCCGCCGCCAACTCGTTCTCCTGTGGCTTGAGCTTCAATTCAAAGTCCCGCGCATCCACAGAGTGCGCGAGTGATTCCGGCAGGCTTTGACGAATCGTTTCGTCCACATGCTCTTTCAAAGCTGCGGCCAGACTCTGGCCGTTTCGAGCAACGGCCTGCCGGGAAATGCCCCCGTTACCACGGCGCAGACCTTCGACGTGAGCAAAGAGAAGTTTGGACAGTTCATCCAGTGCCTGGCTTCTCGATGACAGATGAGCGCGCTTATGCAGAATCTCTCGAATAGACCGGAGCGTTGCGTCAACTGCCTCCGTTATCATCGGATGATGCGGGGTGACACGGTAGGCTGGCGGGGTCTCTTTTAATTCGGACGGTTGGCTTACCAGTTCGGAATAAATTTTTCGGAGCTTTGCCTCATAGGCGGGACGGGGCTTGGCTGCGCCAGTCACCCAGCGTTGAACCGAAGCTGGCGATGCTTTGAGTTGAACGGCCAGCAACTGCGGGTCGCCTGCGTGGAAATCCAGCACGGCCTTTAATACTTTTTCAACGGAATCCATGTGCCGATTCTACCTGCGGGATTTATTGTGTCTACACTTTTCTACACGTCGTGTAAGGAAGTGTTTTCCATTCTCGCACGCTCGTGTTTGATTGTGGTTTGCTACCTTTGGCGGCGTATTAAACCCCAGCCACAGGTGCTGGCGCACGGCCACCAGCACTCGCAGGCCGGCGCAACCTTTCCAAACTTTCCCGTTTCCCCCGCGCTTCCGCCTTCGCTCCCGTCTTCGTTTCACTTCGACGCGGCAAGTTGCTTCAGCGCGACGAGGCGATGAGTCTTACACCCGCAGATAAACGTAGATGGCGAAGATGACGGCGGCGAGGCCGGCTGCCGCCGCGAGGAACCAAAGGTAGCTCCGCCTCTGCGCCGCGATGGCGAAGGTGGAAACGATGACCGCGGCTTGCGCGGCCAGCATGCCGAAGAAAAACTTCCCGCTGCGCTTGTGATGGCGCTCCGCCGAGATGTTGATTTTGCGCACCTGCAATTCGTAGAGGTTGGCGATGGATTGGTTCAGTCTCGCCTCCGTGTCGTAACGCGCGGCGTTGTAGCGCATTTTGGCGGCGGTAAGGTCGCGGGCGGCGGCTTTGTCGCCGGCGGGCAGGGATTTTTCCAATTGATCGAGGGCTTGATTGGCCGGAGCGATGGCGGTGTCGAACGCGAGGGCGTTGTCTTTGGCGGCCAGCAGGGCGGTCGCCAGGGATTGGTCGTCCACTGATTTCAAAAGGCCGGCGATCTCGGTTTCCGGTTTTTGTTTTTCAATGGCCTGCAGCGCGGCTTCGACGTTTGCTTCCACGCTGAGGGCGGCCGGGGCGGGAACTTTCTCCAGCGCGGGGTTGTCTATCGGCCGGATGTCGGTGGTGGCGGTGAGGAGTTCAAATGAGTTTCGTTGCATCGCGCCCCGGAGTTTCTTGGCCTGAAAGTAGCCCCATTGGTCGCCGGCCTTGGACTGGAGTTGCGCGCCGAGGGCGCGGTCGTATTGGGCGCGGGTCATCTCGCTCGAAGCCAGTCCGGCGAGCAAGGTCGCAATGACCGTCATCACCACGGGCGTGGCGAGGAGGATTTTGCCCCATTTGGTTTGCGGCACGTTGCTGGTTAATTCTTCAGGCAATTTTGTTTTCATCCAGGCGGGAAGTTACACAAACCGAACCGGTCAAAGCAATGGGCTTGAGATGGAGTGATGGAACCGTGTCCTGGTCAATGCATCCGCGGCAGGGCAGCCAAGGATTGCGCAACGCGCCTTGGCGGGGGCGAAAAATTTGGATAGCGTGGCCCGATGCGCGCTTTCGTCATGTCAATCTGTGTTGCCAGCGTCACGTTGCTGGTTGCACCGGCGCGGACGGTTGCCGCCGCCGGGACCACCGTCGAGCAATGGGGAATTATTGAAATCGCCCTTGCCGGCCCGACCAACGGCAACCCGTTTGTCGATGTAAACCTCTCCGCCCGCTTCACGCAAGACACCAATTCGGTTGAAGTGGTGGGCTTTTATGACGGCGATGGCGTTTATCGAATTCGTTTCATGCCGGAGCAACAAGGCGGGTGGTGCTATAAAACCAAAAGCAACCGCCGCCCATTAAATGGGAAAACCGGCGCGTTCACCGTCACCGCACCCTCGGCCAACAACCACGGCCCGGTGCATGTGACGAACACCTTCCACTTCGCCTACGCCGACGGCACGCCGTTCCGCCAGCTCGGCACGACCAGCTACGGCTGGACCCACCAGAATGACGAATTGGAGGAGCAGACACTCCAGACGCTTGCCGCCGCCCCCTTCAACAAAATCCGCATGTGCGTTTTTCCCACGTCGGAATCCTGGAACCAGAGCGACAATCCCGCGCGCCACCCGTTTGTCGGCCAGCCGACGAATCAGTGGGATTTCAGCCGTTTCAATCCGAAGTTTTTTCAGCACCTCGAAAAGCGCGTCGGCCAGTTGCGCGACCTCGGCATCGAGGCGGACGTGATACTGTTTCATCCCTACGACAAAGGCCGCTGGGGTTATGACCGCATGAATGCCGCAACCGATGACCGCTACGTGCGTTACGTCGTCGCGCGGCTGGCGGCTTATCGCAACGTCTGGTGGTCGCTGGCCAACGAATACGATCTCATGCGCGAAAAGCACGAGCCGGATTGGGACCGCATCTTCCAACTCATCCAGCGCAGCGATCCGCACGGGCATCTGCGTTCCATTCATCACAGCATGCTGATTTACAACAACAACCTCCCATGGGTGACGCACGCGAGCATTCAAAACGGGTCGGCGGTGGAGGACGCGGGCCGCGCGGTGCTTTACCGCGATGTCTGGCGCAAGCCGGTCGTGTTCGACGAAGTGAAATATGAGGGCGACTTCCCGCAACGCTGGGGGCACCTCACGGCGGAAGAAATGGTGCACCGCTTTTGGGAGGGGACGGTTGCGGGCACTTACGTGGGCCACAGCGAATGTTACCAGCGCCCCCAGGACGAGATCATTTGGTTGTCGCAGGGCGGCGTATTGCGCGGTCAAAGCCCGCCGCGCCTGGCGTTTCTCAAGCAAGTCATGGAGGGCGGTCCGGCTGGCGGCATTGATCCGATTGACAAATGGCAATACCCGCAAATCGGCGGCAAAGCCGGCGAATATTACCTGATCTATTTCGGCAGAGAGCAGCCGACGAATTGGATTTTTGAACTGCCCAAGCCGAAGCTGGTCGACGGCATGAAATTCAAGGCGGAAATCCTCGACACCTGGAACATGACCGTCACCCCGGTGCCGGACGCGTACACCCTGCGCAAAAAGGACAACTACATCTACAGCGACACGCAAAGCCGCTCCATCGCGCTGCCCGGGCGCCCGTGGATGGCTTTGCGCCTGCGGCGGGTGGAGGAATAAATTTTAAGGTCACAAAAGTGATCTTAAACCAGCGGAACAGCCCCCGTTCGCCGGCAAGGAGCGCGGCGTTCACGCCGCTTCACCATCCGCCAGCTCCAAGTATCCGATTTGTCCGAGAATTCAAGCTCCGTCGGGGCGGCATATTCCGCTCCTGACGGAGCTTGAATTCATTTCCAGCGCCCAACTACAAATATGTCGCCCCGCTGGGGCTGTAGATGCTTGCGCCCGGCCACCCACCCTCGAAGGCCGCGCTCAACCTTACCAACCATCTCCCGTTTTCTCCGTGCCCGGACGACATTTTCTTTGCATGCATCTCGCTCATTATCTAGCATCGTTTCATCTATGGGATTTGATTCATTTTTTGCCGGCTCCAAGGCAACCCGGCTCATGGTTGCCGCTTTGTTCGCCTCATGTCTCAGCTTCCACGCCGCCGAACCCGCATCGCCTGTTACCATCACCAATGTTGCCGCCACCGGCGCCGGGTCCGGCACCATTGAAAATTCGGTGGTGAAGATTTTCGCCACGGTGCGTTACCCCGATCCTTACAAGCCGTGGACAAAACAGTCTCCGGAAGATCAAACCGGCAGCGGCGTGGTGATCGAAGGCAAGCGCATATTGACCAACGCCCACGTCGTGGATTATGCCAGCCAGGTGCAAATCCAGGCGAATCAGGCCGGAGATAAAATATCCGCCACGGTGGAGGCCATCGCTGCGGGAATTGATCTGGCAGTGCTCAAACTGGATGATGAAAAATTTTTCGACTCGCATCCGCCACTGGCGCGGGCCAAGACATTGCCAGGCGTCAAGGATACAGTCCTGACCTACGGATTTCCGGAAGGAGGCAACAGTCTTTCGATCACCAAGGGAATCGTTTCGCGTGTGGAGTTCACGCCGTATAATTACCCGGTTTGCGGTTTGCGCATTCAGATTGATGCAGCCATCAATCCCGGCAACAGCGGCGGCCCGGCGATTGTAGGCGACAAGATGATCGGGTTGACGTTCAGCCGCCTGAATGAGGCCGAGAACATCGGCTACATCATTCCCAGCGAGGAGATAGACTTGTTTCTTCAAGATATCGCCGATGATCATTATGATGGCAAGCCCGCCATGTATGACACCATGCAAACGCTGGAGAATCCCGCCTTGCGCGCGTTTCTCAAGGTGGCCCTGCCCGTTGAGGGCATGGTGGTTCATAAACCCTACAAGGATGATCCGGCTTATCCACTGAAGGAATGGGATGTCATCACCAAAATCGGCGACACTCCAGTGGATGATCAGGGCATGATTAAGCTGGGAGACAACTTGCGCGTGCGCTTCGAATATGAAATTCAGCATATCACCACCAATGGCACCGTGCCGCTGACCGTCGTCCGTGCCGGCAAAGAACTGAAAGTCAACCTGCCCGTTTCAGC
Organism: Verrucomicrobiota bacterium; assembly: GCA_049510395.1. Taxonomy (GTDB): domain Bacteria; phylum Verrucomicrobiota; class Verrucomicrobiia; order Limisphaerales; family UBA11358; genus UBA11358. The sequence continues at coordinate 41,719 of JBEKYY010000001.1, read as the reverse complement.
AAATTATCCGCGATTGATTCCCGGGCTGAACAGCACTTATCCCTCGTATTTTATCTACGGGCCATTGGTCTTTTCTGCCGCTACAGAAGAATATCTTGGGGGATATCTGCGGACAAAATATGCGGGGACCGTCATGTCGCGTTTGAGTAACTTGGCCAATCCGCTGGTCACGCGCATGTCGGACCAACCCGCGTTTCCCGGCGAACGTTTGGTAATCATCTCTTCACCTTTTTTCCCGCACAAGGTGGCCAAAGGCTACGACAATCCGAGGGCACAAGTGGTAAAAGCGGTCAACGGTATCCCGGTCAAAAACCTCAATCATCTCGTGGAGATTTTACGGGAAGCGAAAGACGAGTTCATCACCATCGAATGCAATACCCGTTACGGCGAAACGATGATTTTCCCGCGGGCGCAGATGCTCGCCGCCACCGATGAAATCCTGACCGACAATGGTGTCCGCTCGCAAGGTTCGACGGACACGCTGGCGATTTGGAACGCCAAACCTTCCAAGTAACACAGGCCACCAGCCTGCTCTTGCGTCTCGATGAAAAGCATTGCCAAGCCCGGCACTATTCGACAGGAACGAAGCTGCAACAGGGGGTGATTTGAAATTCGTTCGCAGTGAGCCGGATGTTGGCGGCAAATCCCCCGAATTTATTTCATCGCCGCATAAACGCGGTGCACGTCGTCGTGGTCGTCGAGGGCGTTGAGGAAGGTTTCGACGTCCTTGCGGTTGGCGGGGCTGACTTCGACAAAATTCTTGGCGAGATAACGGATTTCAGAGGCGATGACGTTCCAGCCGGCGGCTTTCAACGCCTTGGAAACGTGATCGAGGGCCTTGATTTCCGTCAGAAACCGCGCGCCCTTCTGTCCGGCGGGAACTTCGTCGGCTTCCAGCGGTTCAATTTCCTGCGCGCCGGCCTCGATGGCGTCGGCTTCCGCGTCGCGATTGGCATCGGGATGGGTGGCTTCGACCACGCCGAGGTGATTGAAGAAAAACGCCACGCTGCCGGGCTGGCCGAGCGAGCCGGCCTTGAACAAATTGCGGATTTCCGGCGCCGTGCGGTTGCGGCTGTCGGTGAGACATTCAACGATGACCGGCACCTTGTGGGGGGCGAAACCTTCATAGACGATGGTTTCGTAATTGACCTTTTCGGTGTCGAGTCCGGCGCCCTTTCTGATGGCGCGTTCGATGGTGTCACGATAGACGGAAGCTTTCTTGGCCTTTTCGACAGCGACGTAGAGGCGCGGATTGAGGTCGGGGTCAGGACCGCCGAGTTTGGCTGCGACCATGATTTCGCGGACCAGTTTGGCGACCATCTGGCCTTTTTTCTGCGCGTTGATTTCGCGTCCGGCCTGTTTCCATTGTGCGCCCATAGGCTGGCAATTGTGGAAAGATAGTCGAGTGGGTTCAATGCAAATTGCGCGGCTTGCTTTCCGGAGAAAAGGCGATGAAACAAAGACTATTGATTGTCGGGACTGACATGAACCGCCAGAGTCATTCGGGACATCTTTATTACATCTTTAAGGTGTTTGTTCAGTGGAGATGGAATGGGATGCCTGCTTGATAGAGCTTCATCTGTGATCGAATCACATCGGCCAGCGCGGTGTTGGACGGTGTCTCGGCCAGTTGCAGAGCGTGCTGCGCGGTTTCCACCGCTTCGGGAAATCGCCCAGCCTCGGCGTAGGCAGCGGCGAGCGTGCGGAGAATGACCGGGTTCCCTCCACCGGCAAGCTGATTCGCCCGTTGGGCCAGTTCCACGGCCTGGTGACCGTTGCGTAGTGACGCCTGTGGAGCAATCGCCAGCGCCCAGGCCAGGTTGTTTTGGACTTTCGTGTCGTCGGGTTTGATTTGCAGCGCCTTTTGGAAATGGGCGATCGCTTCGTCCATATTGCCCTTTTCGAACAGCGCTACGGCGAGGTTGTTTTGGGCTTCCGCGTCGTCGGGTTTGATTTGCAGCGCCTTTTGGAAATGGGCGATCGCTTCGTCCACGCTTCCTTTTTGGAGCAGAGCGCTGCCGAGGTTGTTATGGGTACCCGCGGAGTTGGGTTTGATTTGCAGCGCCTTTTGGAAATGGGCGATCGCTTCGTCCACACTTCCTTTTTTGAGCAGCGCGTTGCCGAGGGCGTTGTGGCCGACGACGTTGTCAGATGTGCAGGCGAGCGTGTGAGTCCATAGCGATTCGTTATTCTGCCAATAAGAAGTCTGCGTGCGCGCGCAGAAAATCAAAGCAACGAGGATGGTCGCGGAGAGACCACCAAGAACCCAGCGGCGGTTGCGCAGGCCAGCGCACAGATCCACCGCCGTCCAGGTCAACAGCACATACAAGCCGATCTGAGGCAGATAGGTGTAGCGATCCGCCCCTGTCTGTAATCCCACCTGAACAATCCCGATGACCGGCACCAGCATGATGAGATACCACAGCCAGCCGGTCAAAAGATAGGGACGACGACGCAGGACAAAGACACCCGTGGAAATGCCAGCCAGCAGAACCAGTGACAGCACCACTCTGGCAACCCCAACGCCCCCGGTCGTAAATGGGTATAAAACCGCCAGACCCGACGGCCAGAACATCTGGCCTAAATAGGTCACATAGGAAATCAAGGCATTACCCACGCGCAAGGGAAGGGACATATTCTCGAGCGGCTGGATGGCCTCTGTTTGAGCAAAAAGCGTGGCCGCACACGACACGGCGGCCAGTCCGAACAGGGGCAGTTTTTCAAGAAGCAAGGTTGAGCCGCCTTCGCTTCGCTTCGTCGCGCCAGGGAGTTGAGAGACGGAATTCTTGTTACTTGACACCCGCCACTTGCCACCCGCCACTCGTCCCAGCGGCCAGTAATCCAGCAGCAGCAGCACGAAGGGCAGCGTCACCATCATCGGCTTGCACATCAGACCCAATGTAAAAAACACCAGCACCAGCCCATAGAAAACTTTGGACTTTGGACTTCCCGTCCTCCGTAGCAGTACTGCGGAGGGTGGATGGACTTTGGACTTCTCCACGTACCGCACATACGCCCCGATGGTCAGCATGAAGAACACGCCGCTTAAAACATCCTTGCGTTCCGCCACCCACGCCACCGATTCCACCCGCAGCGGATGGATCGCAAACACCGCCGCCACAAACGCGCTGCGCCAAAGCGCGCCGGCTTGCGGGGCCGACTTGTCCGCCATAGCCTCGGCGACGGCGGAAGCCCCGACACCGTCGTCGGGGCGAAGGCTCGTCATCCGCCGCAGCACCAGGAAAAGCAGTATCGCCGTCGCCGTGTGGAGCAGGATATTGGTGAGATGATGGCCGCCGGGGTTCAATCCGTAAAATTGGCAGTCGAGCATATGGGAAATCCAGGTTAGCGGGTGCCAGTTGGCGCAACGAACATGGGTGAACGCCCACACGATCCCTTTGAGTGTCAGACCCCGGGCGACTTCCGGGTTTTCATACACGTAAGCTTCGTCGTCGTAAACAAACTCGTAACGTAGCGTCTGACCGAAGACCACCCAGATGATCGCCGCCAGAAAAATGCAGACCCAAAGAACCATCCAGCGGTCATTCAACCCGGCTGGACGGCCTTCAGATTCCGGCGAACGGGAGTCTGCCAATCCCGGCATGTCACCGGCCTGCGGAGCGGGCGCGCTCGAATGCACGGCAGCGGCTTTTTCCTTCGAACTTCGACTCATGGAATTGAACACATGATTAAGGAAATCCGCGCAGTGTTACGAGTAAAAAGGGGTCACTCCAGGCCGGGCTTTGATTTTTCCCATCCCGCACGCTTGAGCTTTTTGCCGGTTTCGCGTATTCGTCGTGTCATGCTCGTTGTTCATGTCCATGTTCATGTCAAGCCGGAGTGGGTGGAGGCTTTCAAACAGGCGACACTCGCCAATGTGCGAGAGAGTTTGAAAGAGCCGGGCGTCGCGCGCTTCGACGCCGTCCAGCAGCAGGATGACCCGACGCGCTTTGTGCTGGTGGAGGTTTATCGGGATGCGAATGCCGCCGCCGCGCACAAGGAAACGAAGCATTACCCGGTCTGGCGGGATGCAGTTGCGCCCATGATGGCCGAGCCGCGCTTCAGCGTGAAGTTCAACAATTTTTTCCCCAATGATGGAGAATGGCAAATCAGGTAGGGCGGGCTGTCCTCAGCCCGCCGCTTGGGTGTGCGTTTTATACCGCGGCGCGATGAGGACATCGCGCCCTACCAATTAAGAACCGTCATGCGCTTTGAATTTGCCACCGCCACGCGCATCGTCTTCGGTGCGGGCGTGGTCAATGATGCCGGCGCCATCGCCAGGGATTTTGGCCGGCGGGCACTGGTCGTGACCGGGCGTGACGCGCGTCGCGCGGAACGAGTGCTGGCCGGCTTGCGATCCGCAGGCGCGAGCGCGACAACTTTTTCCGTCGCAGGAGGGCCGGAACTGGCAACCGTGGAACAAGGCGTGAAGCTGGCGAAGGCGGAGCGTTGCGAACTGGTGATTGGTTTTGGCGGCGGCAGCGCGATTGACACGGCCAAGGCCATTGCCGCGATGCTGACCAACGACGGCGAACTGCTGGATTACGTCGAAATCATCGGACGCGGCCAGCCGCTGGCCAAACCATCCGCGCCATTCATCGCGATTCCGACAACGGCGGGCACGGGTGCGGAAGTGACGCGCAACGCCGTGCTGGCTTCGCCGGAACACGGATTGAAAGTCAGTCTGCGCAGTCCGCTGATGCTCGCCCGGGTTGCGGTGGTGGATCCTGAATTGACCTACGACTTGCCGCCCGCGCTCACCGCCAGCACCGGGCTTGACGCCCTGACGCAACTCATTGAGCCATTTGTCTGTAATCGCGCCAACCCGATGACCGACGGATTATGCGTCGAGGGGCTGCGCCGCGCGGCGCGGTCGTTGCGCGTGGCGTTCAGCAAGGGGCAGGACAAGGACGCACGGGAAGACATGGCCGTGGCGAGTTTGTTCGGCGGGCTCGCTTTGAGCAATGCCGGGCTGGGTGCGGTGCATGGTTTCGCCGGGCCGATTGGCGGCAGTTTTTCCGCGCCGCATGGCGCGACTTGCGCGGCGTTGCTGCCCCACGTGATGGCGATGAATCTCCGCGCACTACGCCAGCGTGATCCGCACGGTGCAGCATTGCATCGTTACGACGAGGCGGCATGGTGGCTCGCCGGCGATTCACAGGCCAGGGCCGACGACGGCGTGAAATGGGTTCGCGCACTCGTCACCGATTTGAAAGTTCCGCGCCTCGGCAGTTTTGGAATTCAACAAACACACATCGCCGATTTGGCCGTCAAAGCCGCGAACGCAAGCAGCATGAAAGCAAATCCCATCGTGCTCACACCGGAGGAATTGGCTGAAATTCTGGAGCAGGCATTGTGAAAGGGCCGGGCGGGAGTCAATGAGGAAAACGGGTCGGGTGGGGACGGGGGACGATGGACCTGGCGGTCGGGTGACGGGTTTGATCGCAGCGAACATCCTTGCGGCCTGGGCTTGTGATTTGCCGCGCGTGCTTTAATTTGACCGCGCAATGCAAAATGGTGTGAACGCCGCCGATTCCAATCCGCCCGCCACTTTTTCTGAATCGCCAGAGCGCAGAATCGTCTGGCTGCTGTGCCTGTTTGCCGCGGTTCACGTTTTTGTTTTTTCGGCGGCGGCCCCGTTTTTCAGCAACGTGGACGAGCAAATCCACTTTGATCTGGCGGTCAAGTATTCGCAAGGACACATCCCGCGTTCGTTGGAGCCGGTATCCACCGAGGTGGTGCCTTACACCACATTGTACGGCTCGCCGGAGTATGTGGGAATTCCAACCAATTACCCCGATGGACAATTCCCACCGCCACCGTGGACGCAGCCCTTGGAAAAAGTCCGCCCGGCGCTGGTCGCAAAGACGGCGGCGTGGCGGGCAGTGACGAATTATGAAGCGGCACAGCCGCCGCTATATTATACGCTCGCGGCTTTGTGGTGGCGGCTGGGAAAGGTGTGCGGATTTCATGACGGTCGTTTGCTCTATTGGCTTCGTTTTCTGAACCTGCTGGTCGTTGCCATCCTCGTGTGGATGGGCTTTGCCGCTGCACGGCTGGTTTTTCCCGGGCGCCACTTTTTGCGGCTCGGCGTTCCGGCGCTGCTGGCCTTCATCCCGCAAAGCGCCTTTTATTCCATTCAAAACGACGTTCTGTCACCGCTGGTTTTCGGCGCGGCGTTCATTTTGCTGGTGCGATTGTTGCGCGCGGAAATTCCGGGTGTCCGGCTCGGAATACTCACCGGGCTGGCGCTCGCGGCGGCGTTCCTGACCAAAATCAGCAACCTGCCCCTCTTGGCCGTGTCCGGCCTGGTGGTGCTGTTCAAAATTGGATGTCTGGCCAGGTCGGGGAAATTGCGCGCCGCCGGACCGTCGCTGGCGGCACTGGCGTTGTGCGCGGGCCTGCCGATGATTGCCTGGCTGGCGTGGTGCAAGCACACCTTCGGCGATTTCACCGGCACGGCGGCCAAGATCCAGTTTCTCGGTTGGACGACCAAATCGTTCGGCGAATGGTGGCATCATCCGATTTTCACGCCGCATGGTTTGTGGACCTTTGTGTCGGGCCTCATGGCAACGTTCTGGCAGGGAGAGTTTCTCCGGCATCGCCAGCCGCTGGCCTCGCCGTTCGTGGACGCGATTTACGCCATTTCCTCCATCGGCTTTGTCGGGGTGGCGGTGATCGCGCTGGTTTCACGTTCTGCGACCACATCGCAGCGACAGGCGCTTTGGTTCGGCTTCGGGAGTTTTATTGCGACCGTGGTGTTTCTGGGATTTTTGTCCATCCTCTACGATTTTCAGGACTGCTTTTATCCGTCGCGCGCGCACCCGTATTTCACGTCCGGCCGGCTGATGCTCGGCGCGCTGATTCCTTTTTTGCTGCTCTACCTTTACGGACTCGACTGCGCATTGTGCCGCGTGAAAAACAGTTGGATCCGTCCGCTGGTGTTGATCGGCATGATTTTATTCATGCTGATTTCGGAAACCATCATTGACTGGCGGCTTTTTCCGAACGCCTACAACTGGTTTCACATGTAAAGCCATCGCGCCGACGGAATGTTATGGGCAGGAGTCCGGGCAATGTGGTTCTCAACTTTTGCCGTCAAAACCGAGGAATTTGTAGATGAAGATTGAATAGCCGACCGTGTCAACCAGCACGGAATGTTTGAGGATTCGCCTCCAGGCATCATGCTCCGCTGGGGATAGGTAAACTCCCTGCAGGTTGGTGGCGCTGATGGCGATAAGCCCGCCCGGCTTCAGCACGTCAAAACCCAGTTGTGGCTCAAACAGGCATCCGCCTGGCATATTGTAGTGGGCAATCTGGTAAAAACGCGGATCTGCCATGCCAAAATAACAAAGGTAAATGGGACCCTTGATGTCATGAGCATCGAGCCAGAGTTTCAGGTTCTTGAGGTCTTGTCCCCAGTCCAGATTGGAGTCCACCAGTTCCTTGAAGCCGTTGGCTGGCCCGCCGGCGAGTTCGTTGAAATAGGCCAGATAATGTGGGGCCACGGTCTGCCATTTCAAACCGTGGGACGGGAAAAAAACGATCCGGCTGCTCACCGCGATGGCGACCACCACGACCACCATGGCAACAATCCGGGCGGTCCGCCGCCAGCGATCCAATTCCAGAACCAGACCGCCGGCCAGAACATAGAGGAACGGGTAAATAGGCAGCAGGTGGCGAACACCGAGGTTGAGATGCGACGTTACAGCCACCAGAAAATACAACCCGGCCGGCACCAGCAGAAAAATCGGCGCCAAACGCCTTTTGCCGCATCTCAACAGGCTCAACACCAGCGCGGTGATGATGAGCAGCAGGGCCGGAAGCGGCGTTTTGAGCAGGAACGCATCGAAAAAATAACTGTGAAACCCGGTGTTGGAATAATTGCCGAGCAGGAATGTGCCCCGGACATGGGATTTCATTTCGGCATGGGCAAATCCAAAAATAAAAGCCTCCGGCAGCAAGCGATGTTTCTGGGCGAACAAAATCAATTTCCCGCCCGGCCCGAGCGGAACTTTATCCATGATTTTGAGGATGTCATCGTTGTTGACCTGGCCTTGCGGAGAGGCGGCCAGAAGTTTTTTCGTGGCGGCAGAACCACGTACGACGGCCTCGATTGGGAAATATCCCAGCTTGCGATAAGGCACCCGGGATTTAACAGCACCGCCTGACTGCTCCGACACAAGGTTCGCAGCCCGCAGGATTTGCGCCTCAGCCTTCGCCACCATTTCAGGATTTTTAGCGGCTGAATAACGGAAGGAATACGACGTCCAAATCGCGGTGTAGGTTCCCAGCAAGGCCAGACCAAACAGCCCCGCAAACAATGCCAGCTTGGAGGCCGGGGAAACCGGCTTCATCCTCCCCGTCACCCCGATGAGCAATGGTTCCGGCGAAAACATCCGTCCCAACACAATCAACCAGAAGATGGGGAGCAGCAGCACGGCGGAAAATTTCGTGACAAAAGCCAGGCTGAAAAACAGGAGAAACAGAACCACACTGGCGGCCTCAAGCCGGCGGCAAATCCGCCACAAAAAATAGACCGCGCCAAACATGAACAGCGATACGCCCACATCCGTCGTCACCTGTCCGCTGTGTGCGATGAAATTGGGATCAAAACAAAACAGGGCCAGCGACAACATTCCTCCCCAAAATCCGAACCATTCGCGCGCCCATAAAAACACCAGCAAAGCCAGGCCCAGCCCCAGCAACAGGATTGGCATCCGGCCCCAAAAAACCAGTTTGTCGGCCGGGTTGTAAAAACTTTCCGGAGCCAGAGGCATCGTGGCCGGCGATGCGTTTGCCTCCGGTTGCGGCAGTGCGCCGGGCCGGGTGCCGTACAAAAAATTGTGTCCAAAATCATAATAGGCATTGCTGTCCTCAAAACTCATGGCCCAAGCGCGGCGCAGGGACGATTCGCTGTCGGCCTCCGGCCCGGTTGGGCCCTCCCCATTCTGAAGGGCAACCCCGGCTGGCCAGTTCGTGCGCCATAACAGGGGCAGGGCCGCCAGCATTTTCGCCAGCGGCGGATGTTGGGGGTTCAACCGGTAATCATCCCAGTGCAGATACGAATAGCCGGCCGGCAAATGCGCCACCTCGTCATAAGTCGCCGATGAGTTCCGGGAAAAGGAAATCACCGTCGCGGCAAAGATTACGCCGAACAGCAGCACCACGCCGGCTTCCAACATCCGTCGGGAAATGGCAAAAACCCGCCGGGAATGCTCGTGGGGAGGGACAGGCTCGGTGATGTTCTGCTCCAGCACGGTTTCAATCTAACAAAGGCGACTTCAACGTCAATCCGCAGTCCGGGATGTTGTGGGGCGCAACTTGACACTCCCCCCGACTCCCTCGCCCCGCCCGAGCGGGGAGAGGGCTGGGGCGAGGGGATTTGAATTTAAACGCGCCACCTCTCGGAACGTGGCCAGAACATAGGTGACAGATGAGGCCACAACATAGGTTACACTTGTTTGGGTTTGGTCGGATGCTGGCGGACGTAGGCCGAAGGCCGGAGTCCGCCAGCATCCAACGCGTGTAATTCGCCCAAGAGAAGTGAGCGGAAATAAACCGACCAGCATCCATTGGACAATCGCTTCAGGCCAAGTTTGTGGCCGACGAAAGCTTCTCCTACAAATCGCAGCCGCCCCAGCCATCGAATCTGCCCGTTGCTGCGAACACTGCGAACGTCCCAACCTTTGGGATACTTCCAAAGCACCACTCTTGGCGCACTCGGGGGTCGGGTGACTCGATATAGTAAAGCCGGAGGGCGCTGCCCCAAAGCTTCGTGAGGACGTTCCTGATTGTAGATCCGTAGCCAACGGTTGGTTCGGCGTTGCTGTGCCCGCATCGTGCTCGATACCGAGCGGGTCGTTTCTGCCTTCAGCATTCGATGCCTCTGTTCGTGGCCAGCATTTTGTTCTGGATGGCCTGGATCGATAAACTCCACACGAATGCCTAGGGCCGTCCACCATGCGCTCAGACGCGACAAACCCGCTGGCCCACGGGAAGCAAAGGGTCCGCCGTTGTCCACCCGAATGATCGCGGGCAGTCCATACTTGCCGAACAACCGCATAAAAACTGCCCGAACGGGTCGCCATTGCTGATCGGGCAACAAGACTATCGCCAGCAGGTATCGACTGAACAGATCGCGAACGGTCAAGGGTTCCACTCGTTGACCATTGCGTGTGCGGAACCAGCCTTTGAAGTCGACGGTCCATACTTGGTTGGATTTTCGGGCAGCACTCAGAGCCGACCGAACTACCAGGGGTCCTTTGCGCTGAGGCCGGCGGCGCGCCCCAGACAACTTCAGGCGTTGAAGGTATCGGCTGATGGTCCGCACCGCCGGCACTCTCTGGTGCGGATACTGCCGACGCAGACAAGCCTGAATTTTCCTGCTTCCCCAGTGACGCCGACGCCGACGCAACTGACGAAGGCGCGCAATCCAATGGGCTCGAATCGAATGGGCAGGACGTTTGGGCCGACGCGACTGATCGCGCAGATTGCGACAACCACCGGCCAAAAAACGTTCCTTCCATTTGTAGCCAGTTTTGCGGCTGATATGAAACCGATGACAAAGTTGCACAAACGGTTCCTGGGCCTTGAACACCAATTCCACGAAGCGACGACGCGCTTCGACCAACGAGAGATATTTCCACGGCATAGCCGCGGAAAAACAACAGATACAACCAAAAACTGTTACCTATGTCTTGGCCCTTTGTTGTCACCCATCTGTTGGCACCGTGCCCTCCCCGTCCCTCTCCCCCAACTTCGTTGGCGGAGAGGGAGAAATTGGCGGCGGTGTCAAGCTGCACCCGATGTTGTGGAGTGCGGAGGAGCGGACAGCAATTAAACCGAACTCCGAAGTTGCCGGACGAGGCCCTGTGGGAGTGAGCCCGTCCTCGGGCGCAGCAACTGGCTTCATCCGAGCCATGGAACATTTCCCAACCGCCGCCCACCTTACTTGGCTGCGGCCGGGACGGCCGCACTCCGCCAACGCAGAAATTTAACTTCGGAGTTCAGGATTAATTTCCAGTTTTCCCGCCCTTGCATTCTCCAAAACCGGGCGTAGCTTGCCATGGGCTGACATGGATGCGGAATGCGGTGATTGAGCACCGGTAAATTCCACATGGCAATGCCAGCCCACTTTGCTTCTTGGATTCCAGCCCTAATTTGTGTTTAACTTCCCCGCCGCCAGTTTTTATGGATGACACGAATTCATTGATCGAACAGCGCAAGGCCAAGCTCGCCGCGTTGCGGGCCAAGGGCATTGACCCGTTTAAAAACAGGTTCGCCCCTGGCGAAACCTGCCAGCACGCGCGCGAACGTTACGCCGAGGGCCGCGAAGTCGCGCTCGCCGGCCGCATCACCGCGCATCGCGACATGGGCAAATCCATGTTCATGGACATCCGCGACCAGAGCGGCAGGATGCAGATTTACGCGCAGAAAAACGTCCTTGGCGATGAGCAATGGAGCCTCTTCACGCACTTGGACCTCGCGGATTTCATCGGCGTGAAGGGCACGATGTTCACCACCAAGACGAATGAGATTTCCGTCAAAATCACCGGTTTCGTCATCCTCGCCAAGGCGCTGCGCCCACCGCCGGCCAAGTGGCACGGGCTTGAGGACACCGAAATCCGCTACCGCCAGCGTTATCTCGATTTGATGGCGAACCCGGAGGTGAAGGAACTTTTCCTGATGCGCAGCGAAATCATCCGCGAAATCCGGAATTTCCTGCATAAACGCGGCTACGTCGAAGTCGAAACACCGGTGATGCAGGCGATTCCCGGCGGCGCGGCGGCGCAACCGTTCGTCACCAAACACAACGCGCTCGGCTGCAATTTTTATCTGCGCATCGCGCTGGAACTGCCGCTGAAACGGATGCTGGTCGGCGGTGTGGACAAGGTTTTTGAAATTGGCCGTGTCTTCCGCAACGAGGGGCTCTCGCGCAAACACAATCCCGAGTTCACCATGCTCGAGGCGTATGAAGCCTACGGCGATTACGAAAGCATGATGGATCTGGTGGAGGGGCTGGTCTGTCACGTGGCGGAAAATGTGAACGACACGCTGTTCATCGAACACAAGGACGCCGAAGGCAAGGTCGTCAAGACCATCAACCTCACCCCGCCATGGCAGCGCGTGAAATACAAGGATCTCGTGCGCGAAAAGGCAGGCGCGGACTGGTTTGACATTTCGGCCAAGGAACGCCGCCAGCGCGCGCATGACCTCGGCGCGGAAATCGGCAAGGAATACGAGGACTTTGAAGTCACCGGCGCGGTGTTCGAAAAATTGATCGAGCCGACGCTCATCCAGCCGGTGTTCGTTACGCATTTGCCGAAGGAACTGGTGCCGCTGGCCAAGCTGTCGCCGGACGACCCAACGACGGCGGAGGTTTTCGAGTGCTGCATCAACGGCCAGGAAATCGCCCCCGCCTACACTGAGCAGAATGATCCCATCGAACAGCGTGAACGGCTGGAGCATCAGGCCGGCGGCGAACAGCAGAAGCTGGATGAGGATTTTCTCGTTGCGCTCGAACACGGCATGCCGCCGGCGGGCGGCATGGGCATGGGCATTGACCGTTTATGCATGATGCTGCTCGGCCAGGAAAGCATCCGCGACGTGATTTTGTTCCCACAGTTGAAGCTGAAAATTTAATCTGTTCTTACTTCGGCGCGTTCAGCAAATTTCGTTCGTTCATTGAAATGACCCAACAGGTCGATCACAGTCTTAAGCGCTACAAGCAAAAACAATCCTGCTTTCGGTGAATTCAAGAACATCATCAATATTCCCCCGAAGATAATTGTGACATGCAACACGATAACACGTGCGTAGGGCTGTAAAAAAAGACCGCTTGCGCCGGTGCGTTTGTATTCTCCACTGTACAAAAAGTTCGTTGCAAATGAAATTCCATGGCTGATGACAAATCCAAGAATCGCCCACTCAAGATGATTTTCCCGCGCGATTCGCAAGAAAGTTCCCACATTGGGGAATCCAGAGCCGCCTCCAAAAATTTTGATGATAATAACGCCGTGAATGAAAGTGAACATACCGTAATGAACGCAGAAAAACGGAATGTTGAAAGATTTCCCAGCCCATTCGGTGGGGTTTTTCGGAGCGGCACAAAGCATTTTCAAAACATTGAAAACGCCGATGATGACGTTTTCCGACCAGAACAAAAACATCAAAGGAAAAACCTCCCAGTGAAAAATAAACACTCCAGCCACCGGCACAAGATTGGCCAGCAGGAGGGCAATGACGGATGGCCGCTGCCAGTCGGTGGCGGAGGTTTCGCCAAAGAATTTCACGCAGAAGAATTACCGGTGAAACGCCGGAATGGCAAGTCGGGCGCTGCCGTCACCAAACTCGCGGACAAGGCTGTTCGCGCTCCAATCACATGCAAGAGGGATTATTGAGATGGTCGAAAATGCTGGCAGAGAGTTTGGCGACAGCACACATTTAATGCGCGATTGCAATTAAATGAAATGAATCCGCCTGCTGACCCTCCAAAATTCCGCATCGGCTCGGTGCAATATCTCAACGCCGTGCCGCTCACGCGCGGCATCGAGAGCGAGGTCATATTTGCCACGCCCGCCCGGCTCGCCGAAATGCTTCGACGCGATGAACTTGACGCCGCGCTCGTCAGCACGGCGGAGGTCCTGCTCACCGATCGCTATGACATCCTCGACGGCATTGCCATTGCATCGCTGGGCGAGGTTTACAGCGTGCTGCTCGCGCATCGCCGTCCGCTGGAAAGCATCACGGAGGTTTTCTGCGATACCGCGTCGCTGTCGGGCCTGAACCTTTTGAAGGTCCTGCTGGCGGAACGCGGGTTGAAGCCGGAGTTCAAGCCGCTGCCCGACCCGAGCAAGGCGGCGGAGCACGACGCGGTTCTAATCATCGGTGATCCGGCGATTGATTTTCAACGCGCGCCACACGAGCACGAAATTTTCGATCTCGGCACGGCGTGGTATGAACTGACAAATCTGCCGTTCGTTTTTGCCGTGTGGGCGTTGCGGCGTGGGATTGAAAACAAGGAATTGTGCCGCGAGCTGCGCGAGACAAAGGATTTCGGAATGGAAACGCTGGATTACCTCATCAAAACCCGCGAGGAATACGACGAGGATTTCCGCCGGGATTACCTCGGCTGGCAGATTCATTACCACCTTGCCTCGGACGAAAAACGCGGCATCGCGAAATTCTGTGAACTACTCCGCAAACACGGCCTCGGCCCGGTGTACGAGCCGAAGTATGTAAGTTGAAGCTCACGCAGAGGTGCAAAGCCCGCAAAGTTTTTGTTTTTCTTCGCGCCTTTGCGGCTTTGCGTGAGTCAGATTCCTTTTTCTAACCTTGCCAACACTTCCGGATCGCGCACGTCCACCCAGCGGCCTTGAATTTCCAGTCCCGCCAGCTTCTGCCCGGCGGCAACCATCGCGCTGATGGCATCGGTCAATTCGTATTCGCCGCGCGGCGATTTCTGCAGCCGCGCCGTGAAATCGAACAGTGCCGGCCGGAAGATGTAAATGCCCGCGTTGTACCAGGCCGGTGCGCCGGGCTTCAGCCAGCCGTCGCGACGCAACTGCTCCAGTTGTTTGCGTGACGGTTTTTCCACCAGCCGTTTCAGGCAAAATTGTTCGTCGAAAAAATTCAGCCCGCCCTTGGTCGCGTCCTCGCCGCGGGTGACGGTGATGACGCCGGCAAAATCGCCTTCGCCGAAGCGCCGCAGCATGTGCGGATACGTTTCGGGCGGAACCAGAATGTCGCCGTAAGTCAGCAAAAACGGCGAGTCGCCGATAAAATCCTTTGCCAGTTCCGGCGCCCTGCCAGTGCCGTCCTGCACGATCTGCCGACCGACCGCGATTCGTGCGTTCCATTTTTTGCCGTCGCCGAAATGGCTTTCAACGACCTCGGCGCGCCAGCCGGTGACGATGAAGATGTCGCGGACACCCGCCGCGACGATGCCGGCGATGATGTGTTCGAGGATAGGTTTGCCCTGCACACGGAGCATGGGTTTGGGCAACTCGTTGGTGAGTTCCCGCATGCGCGTGCCCTTGCCGGCGGCCAGAATGACTGCTTTCATGAGGTTCGTATTAGAGACTTATTTCGGTTCATTAACAACCATCCCCAAATCATAAGCCATAGACCCAAAAGCATTAAAACTCCACCAGCTACAATGAAGAAATATCGCATTTCTTCAAGACTGGAAAAATGTTTCAAAATAAAACGTCCCAACTTTGCCTTTTGGTTTAGTGTCAAATCCGAATCGTCCTCAGAATAATGATGCCCTCTATTGGCCAAACCGATCAGCAACAACGGCAGACCATGAATCAACAGGTAAAATCCCCCTAAATAAAGTGACAACCCGAGATACGGAAACGGTGTTGGATGCTCAGGCGGAGGCGATTTTTCTAAAACCTCGACTTCGTAATTGGTCGGTGTTTCCATCTGCCGTTTTTGCAGACATTCGACCAACCCCTTCACCTGTTCAGGTTGTGCCAGCACCATTGACCAAAATGCTCTTTCTGAAAGCTTTTGGTTTGGACGACCATGCAGAAAAAGCTTTAGTTTCATCAATTCCGGCATTTCTGGAATGGGCTCAAATTGAAACTTCGAAATTCTGTTCCAGCGGATGAGTTGGTTTTTGGCAGGTTTGACTTTGATTTTCTTGTCCTCAATTTGGATAACCCGTTTTGAGCGTTGCCCGATTCGAATTTGAGTTTCCAACATCCCAAAGATAAAAAGAAGCAGGACAAGACATTCACCGAAAAGAGTAAGGATAAAATCGAAAGAGAGTTTGTCGGCAAGCCAAGCCTTCCCAATGCCCATTTCCAAAAGGCATACCCCAAAAAAAATCAAAGGCGGCAGTATCATTTTAAATTGCCGCCACCGATAATCCCAAGTCAACGGAATGGACGGGTCAACAAACCGATTGAGTTCAGATTTTTGCTCAATGGTCATGCCCGCAGTCTTTTAAAACTTCGTCAGCTTTTCCAGTTCCTTCACGCGCCTGTCAATGTCGGCGCGTTTGATTTTGGTGGTGCGGGTCAGGCCGAAGCCTTCGCAGCAGAACGAGGCCGTGACGCTGCCGTAAATCATCGCGCGCCGGATGTTCGGATCAATCGAGCCTTTCGCGGCGGCGAGATAACCCATCAGGCCGCCTACGAATGAATCGCCCGCACCGGTCGGGTCCACCACCTCGGACAACGGATACGCCGGGCAGATGAAATAGCCGCGCGGCCCGGACAAAATCGAGCCGTGCGATCCCTTTTTGATGATGACGTATTTCGGGCCGAGCTTGTGGATTTTTTTTATGGCGGTGAAGACGTTGTCTTCCTTGGTCAACTGGTGAGCTTCGCTGTCGTTGAGCACGAAGCCGTCCAGACGCGGCAGCAATTTCAGCAAATCCGGCAGCGCGATGTTCAGCCACAGGTCCATCGTGTCGGCCACCACAAATTTCGGGCGGCGCATCTGGTCGAGCACGTGATGCTGGAGTGCGGGCGCGATATTCGCCAGCAGCACAAACGGCGTGTCCTGATGCGCCTTGGGCAGCGTCGGCGTGAAGGTCTCGAACACGCCCAGTTCGGTGAGCAGCGTGCGGCGGTTGTTCATGTTCGCCTCGTATTCGCCCGACCAATGGAAAGTTTTGCCGGGCAGAATCTGCAAACCGGCGAGGTCAATCCTGTGCCGCCGGTAAAGTTGAAGGTATTGCTTCGGAAAATCCTCGCCGACGACGCCGATCAATTTTACCGGGCTGAAAAAGCTCGCGGCCACGGCGGCGTGGCTGGCCGAGCCGCCGAGCAGCCGCGGATTTTCCGCGTTGGGAGTTTTGATGGAATCCAGCGCCGTTGAACCGACAATAAGAACGCTCATGGCAATAAGTTGGTAGGGCGCGCTGTCCCCAGCGCGCCGCTGCGGCCCGCTCGGAGAGCGAGCCCTACCTGACGGCAGCAATTATAATTCACAGTTGAAATAATTTGGGGTCGCACAGTAATTCAGTAACTGCCCCTGCCCTTTTGAATCAGCTCGATTTCGTAACCTTCCGGCGCGTCAATGAACGCGAACACGGTTCCGGTGGAAGCGGTGGTCGGGCCGTCGGAATATTTCAAGCCGTGTTTGGCAAGGTGTCGGCCGAATTCCTCGAGGCTGTCCACCTCGAACGCCAGATGCGTGAGGTCGGGTTGCACCGACACCGGGCCGCTGGCCGGGAAACTGCAAATTTCAATCTGCTCGTCGCTTTCGGGGGCTTTGAGAAACACCAGTTCCGAGCCGCGCGGCGATTTGTGCCGCTTGATTTCCTCGAGGCCGAGCACGTCGCGATAAAACTTGATCGTGCGTTCCAAATCATTCACGCGGTAGCGCGTGTGCAGCAGTTTTGTGACCTTGCTCATGCGTGAAATTTATCAGTCCAAGGTCCAAAGTCCAATGTCCAAAGAAGCGTCCGAGCAGTTGACTTTGGGCCTTGGACTTTGAACTCTAGACTTCCTTGGCAGTTTTTCATTTCCCGGCTGGAGTTTCTCCGACCCCGTCACGCGCGAGAATTCGAAAGTCCGACCGGCAAGAACCGACTAATTGCATCGCACACGATAGAACTTCGCTGCCGCACCCGCTGGCAGGGTGCAAGGCGAGACATCCCCGCTGGGTACGTCTGTCCAAGGGCCGTTTAGTTGATCTGCCTCTTGCAGGACGCCTCCGCCCGTCCAAGTGATGGTAATCGTGGGGGTGATTGTCAGCACCGGTCCCTGCACCGTGACGGTAAAATCACGACTGGCGCTGTTGCCGTTGCCGTCGGTCGCCACACAATGAACCGGCGTCGTTGTTCCCAGCGCAAAGACGCTGCCCGACGGCGGCGTGCAGACGACCGCGACAGCGCCGCCGCAACAGGTGGACGAGGCTGTGGGCGCATAAAACACGGGGGTGTTTGAACACGACGAAACCACAAGGTCAGGCGGGGTCGGAAAATTGATACAACCCGCATTGCACGGCACGAGAAAATAGGCGGCCATTCCTAAGGGAAAAGTCGGCGTGTTTGGCGACCAAGCGCCTCCTGAATAAGTGTAACGCGCGAAATTTGCAGAAAAAGGGTTCCAGATAAG
Organism: Verrucomicrobiota bacterium; assembly: GCA_049510395.1. Lineage (GTDB taxonomy): Bacteria > Verrucomicrobiota > Verrucomicrobiia > Limisphaerales > UBA11358 > UBA11358. Next base: position 23,639 of record JBEKYY010000001.1, on the reverse strand, counting down.
CACCTGAGCGCCCTCCGCCGGCGCCAAGCCGGTGACATTCTCATAAAGGGTGAAGGCTCCGACGATTGCTTGAGGGGACAGCAGATTGTAGTGTCCACACTGGCAAGGCAAGGCCGCCGGCAAAACCGGGACGTGGTCATTACCGTTGAAGTTCAACACGAATGCAACCGGGCTGAAAATGAACACCCCTTCGCTAGGATTCACAAAAACGAGGTTGGGGGGTGGAACAAGTGGAGCAAAATTGGCGTTCCACCAACTTAGAGCCGGAGGATCCATGCCCCCCTCCGAATCATAAATTGCGTCGAATCCGCTTTCAGTAAATTGCCACGTATTGGTAACGGGATCCGCATCGGAACAGGCCCAAAAGTGGAGCACCGTGCCATCCGGCAGTTGGGCGCCGAAGACGTTGATCAGATTATTGCCGCCGGCGGCGTCGAGCGGATTTTCAACCAGACACCAAACGCTGCCTGGAATGGCCACTTGAATAATATTCGCCCAACCACTCGCCACGGTTAGGATCAAACACAGAATGGAAAAAAGTCGCATTTTCATAACAGAGCCTTTGGTTATATTTTGTTTTCACGAACGGCTTTGACTGGCCGTTCCTCCGCGGTCGGGCGAGAAGGTGCGTGGTTCGAAACAGCCGCAACCGCGAACCAACAGTCACCTGATCGGGAGAAGACTTTGACCCTCTATCACCAAATCAAGGGAAGTCAATCTATTTTCCCCCGGTGATGGATCAATTTTGGAAAGCAGTTCCAGCGCCTCGTTTGGGGGATCGGACCAACATACAGGCTGGAGGCCTGGTCTGCCATTACCTGCACAGTTTTTCATTTCCCCACCGGTGATTCTGCGACATGATGGATTTGAATTATGGGCAAACGCCGTGAAGCGCGCGAACGCGCCGTGCAATTTTTGTTCCAGCACGATTTGAACCCGCCGGAGAACCTGGACCGGGCGCTCAATGAATTCTGGGACACGCAGCGCGCGGCGGCCATCGCCGGGGAAAAAGGCCCGGCGACGTGGGGCCAGCCGGTCGAACTGCCGCCGCTCACCGCCGGGGAGGTCGAAATGCGTCTGTTCGCCGATCCACTGATTCGCGGCGCCCTGGAGCATCGCGACGCGATAGATGACCACATCAAAAAGCATGCGAAGAACTGGGAGTTCCATCGCATCGCCGCGGTGGACCGCAACATCATGCGGCTGGCGATTTATGAGATGCTGTTCCGCGAGGACATCCCGCCCATTGTCAGCATCAACGAAGCGGTGGACATCGCCAAAAAATTTTCCACGCAGGACAGCGGCAAATTCGTCAACGGCATTCTCGACAAGGTGCGCAGCGAGTTGATGCGACCGGCGAGGATCGTCAAGTAGTCCAAAGTCAACTGATGAAATTCGCGGATTTACATCTGCACACGCATTTTTCCGACGGCACCTTTTCGCCGGAGGAATTGGCGGGGCGCGGCCAGCGGCTCGGCTTCGCGGCGATGGCGCTGACGGATCATGATTCGGTCGAGGGTTGCGCACCCATGGCGGCGGCTTGCGGCGCGGCAGGCATTGAATTTATCACCGGCACGGAACTCACCGCCGAGCAAGACAACATCGAGGTTCATCTCCTCGGTTATTTCGTGGATACGCAGAACAAAAAACTGCTTCTGGAAATCGCCCGGTTTCAGGCCGTCCGCCAAAACCGCATCCGCGAAATGGTGGTGCGGCTCAATCAATTGAACGTGCCGCTCGAAGCCGAGACCGTTTTTACGCTGGCCAATTGCAAATCACCCGGCCGACCGCACGTCGCGCGCGCGCTGGTGAAGGCCGGACTTTGCAAAACGCCCGATGAGGCGTTCGAGCGTTTTCTCAAAAAAAATCGTCCGGCGTGGGTGCCGAAAGCCAAGATGTCCGCACGGGAAGGCGTCGAATTGATTCACCAGGCCGGCGGCCTTGCGGTGATGGCGCATCCCGGTTTGAACCGCACCGACGAAATCATTCCCGGGCTGGTGGACGCCGGATTGGACGGCATCGAATGTTTTCACACCAAGCACTCGACCAAAACCGCCGAGCGCTATCTGGAAATTGCCGACAAATTTAATCTGCTCGTGACGGGCGGCTCCGATTGCCACGGCTTCAGCAAAGGCAAACCGCTTATCGGCACCATCAAACTGCCCTACGAACACGTGGAAAAGCTCAAGTCGAAGGCCGAGAGTCGAGGGTCGAGGGCAGAAATTCCGCACTCCGCACTCCGCACTCCGCATTAACTCATGGGCCTCTTCGCCAAATTCAAAGCCGGCCTGCAAAAAACCCACGGCAAGCTGGCACACGAAATCAAACGCATCGTCACGCGTTCGCCCAAGCTCGATGCGGCATCGCTCGAGGAGCTTGAAGCCGCGCTCATCGCCGCCGACCTCGGCCTGGCCGTGACCGCGCAAATTGTCGCCGCCGTGAAGCACGCCTACGAAACCCAGGGCGGCACGGGCCTCGATGTTTTCGCCATCGCCCGTGCCGAAGTGGAGAAAAGTCTTGGCTCGAACAAGACGGATTTGATCAAGGCCGCGCACGGCCCCACGGTGGTTTCCGTGGTCGGCGTCAACGGCACGGGCAAAACCACCACGGCCGCCAAGCTCGCGCATTTGGTTCAGGCGCAGAAAAAAACCGCGTTGCTGGCCGCGTGCGACACTTTCCGCGCCGCCGCCATCGAGCAAATTAAACTGTGGGGACATCGGTTGAAGGTTGAAGTCATCGCCGGTGCTTACGGCGCGGACGCCGCGTCGGTGGCGCACGATGCCGTCGCCGCCGCGCAGGCGCGCAAGGTGGATTACCTGTTCATAGACACGGCCGGGCGATTGCACACCAAGCACAACCTGATGCAGGAATTACAGAAGCTGCACCGCGTCATCGGCAGGCAACTACCGGGTGCGCCGCACGAAGTCCTGCTCGTGCTCGATGCCACCACCGGTATGAATGCGCTCAACCAAGCGCGCGAGTTCAACAAGGCTGTGCCGCTCACTGGGCTGGTGGTGACCAAGCTCGACGGCACGAGCAAAGGCGGCATGGTGGTGGCCATCCAGAAGGAACTCGGCCTGCCGATCAAGTTCATCGGCCTCGGCGAGCAGCCGGATGACTTACAGCCCTTCGACGCGAAACAATTCGCGCAGGCGCTGTTTGCTGAATAATGGCCTGTGTTATTGGAAGGATTGAAACTTGTCTAAACCTGGCCTGATGGGTAAATCAACGGATGCAATGAATCAATGCACGCGCCGGGTTTTGTTCTCCCTGTTTTTTTTGTCCGGCTTTTGCAGCCTCGTCTATCAAGTGGTTTGGACGCGAATGGCCTTTGCCTCGTTTGGGATAATCACTCCGGTGCTGTCTGTGGTTTTGTCGGTTTTCATGCTGGGACTAGCCGTCGGTTCATGGGCGGGGGGGCGTTTGATTCGTTTGTTTGTAAAAAAAACCGGCCATTCCGCTGTTCTCTTTTATGCCGGGGCTGAATTGGTGATCGGGTTGGGGGCGTTTGCCGTTCCGCACCTGTTTGCCATCGGCGAACACCTTTTGCTGGGAACCGGCGAGATGGATTCCTTCCGCTATTTGTTTCTGTCGGCCCTGGTTCTGGCCATTGCCATCCTGCCGTGGTGTGTGTGCATGGGCGCAACTTTTCCCTTGATGATGGCTTACGTCCGGGAGCGGGATTGTAAAAACACGAAAAGTTTCAGCTTTCTCTATCTGGCCAACGTGCTGGGCGCGATGAGCGGAACTTTTTTGACGGCCGTGGTTCTGGTGGAACTGATGGGGTTTCGCCATACGCTTTGGGTGGCTGCCACAGGCAATTTCACCATTGCCGTCATCGGTGCTTATCTGGGCTGGAAGCAACGAGGTTTCGAAGCCATGGCTTTGACGGAAGCGGAGCGTTCAGCCGGGCCAGGCGACTTGTCCGCATCTGGCAATACCCGCCGCCAGCTCATTAAATGGATTTTGTTTTCAACCGGATTTGGCGCGATGGCCATGGAAGTGGTTTGGATCCGCGTGTTCGCGCCGGTTTTAAAAACACAGGTCTATTCCTTTGCTTCGGTCGTTTTTGCCTATCTGGGCGCCACTTTTCTCGGCTCCTGGTGGTATCGCCACCATCTCAAACAAAAATCACCCTGGCCGACAGCCAGGTTGATGAGTCTTCTGGTGGTCACGGTTTTTCTCCCCATTCTGGCCAATGATCCCCGGCTCGTAAAAAGTGACTGGGTGTATTCCATCGATGCGGTCAGCGTGATCATTGTGCTGGCCAGCATTTGCCCGTTCTGTGCGGTTCTGGGATATTTGACTCCGCGTTTGATTGACGAATACGCCGCCGGCGATCCGGCGGTTGCCGGGAAGGCTTATGCGGTCAATGTCCTCGGTTGCATTCTGGGACCGATCTTCGCCTCTTACGTTTTGTTGCCTTGGATCGGTGAACGACACGCATTAATCCTCCTCAGCCTGCCGTTTTTTGTGTTTTATCTCCTTGGCTGGAGCTCCCTGTCCGTATGGCAACGCTTGGGATCGGGGCTGGCGGCCAGTGCGGTTCTGGTCGGTTCACTGTTTTTTGCCAACGACTTTCAGGACGTGGTGTCGAGTTATTCCAGTCGTATTGAGGTGCGGCGAGACTATGCGGCTTCCGTCATTTCCGCCGATCCGCGGAAGCAAAAGGTGCTTTTGGTCAACGGGCTGGGCATGACCCGGCTCACCCCGGTCACCAAATTCATGGTGCATCTGCCGTTGGCATTTCATCAAGGACGGCCTGAATCGGCTCTGGTTATTTGTTTCGGCATGGGCACCAGCTATCGCTCAGCCTTGAGCTGGAACCTGGATACGACCACAGTGGAATTGGTGCCCAACGTGACGAAAGCTTTTGGATTTTATCATGCCGACGCCGCACGCTTCATCAATGACCCCAACGGGCATATCATCATTGACGACGGGCGGCGTTATCTCAAACGCACCTCAAAAAAATTTGACGTTATTGTGGTTGATCCGTCGCCGCCGGTGGAGGTGGCAGGTTCCAGCCTGCTTTATTCCAAGGAATTCTATGAACTGGCCAAACAACATTTGAAGCCCGGCGGCATCCTCCAGATGTGGTCTCCGCCGGGCGGCGGACTGGTTACCGGACAAGCCATCACCAGATCCATCCAGGAATCATTCCCGTATGTGCGCGGCTTCCAATCGGTCGAAAAATGGGGAGTCCATTTGCTGGCTTCCTCAGAACCCATCGAACAACTCGATGCGAATCAGCTCGTGGCAAAGATGCCCGAAAGCGCCAAAAGAGATCTCCTGGAATGGAATAATTCCCAGAATGCCCAGACTTATATCGGAAAAGTGGTGTCCCGTGAAATTGTTCCGCTGCCCCTTAACCCAAATCCCAAGATACATATCACTGATGACCAGCCTTTCAACGAATATTTTCTGTTGCGGCAGTGGGGGTGGTCCTGGCGTTGATTCGCGCTGACAATGGACACGCGCCGAAAATTCTTTTCCAACAATTATTTAAATTACGTGTACAAGCCATCGGTCTGGGCGTCGCGGTCACGGCGCGACTTCGCCGAATCCGATCGCGGCGCAGCGGGGAGTTTCAGGCCGCCGCGCTTCTTCCCCCCTTTTCAGATGGCAGCTCTGCCGGGCAACTGCTACGTTCCCCCGCCCAAGGTTTTTGAAGCTTGTCTCGGGCAGGCATGACGTGTAGAGGGTGAGCCGCATGAATCAATTCACGCGCCGGGTTTTGTTCTCCCTGTTTTTTTTGTCCGGCTTTTGCAGTCTGGTTTATCAGGTGGTATGGACGCGAATGGCCTTCGCCTCGTTCGGGATCATCACTCCGGTGCTTTCCGTGGTGTTGTCAGTTTTCATGCTGGGGCTTTCTGTTGGATCCTGGGCGGGCGGGTGTTTGGTGCCTGTATTGGTAAAGAAAACCGGCTGTTCGGCCATCCTCTTTTACGGGGGTGTGGAATTTTTGATCGGGTTGGGGGCGGTTGCGGTTCCCAAATTATTTGCCCTGGGCGAGCACATTTTGCTGACCAGCGGCGAGATGGATTCCTTCCGCTATTTGTTTCTGTCGGCCTTGGTTCTGGCCGTTTCCATCCTGCCGTGGTGTGTGTGCATGGGCGCCACCTTTCCTTTGATGATGGCTTATGTCCGGGAACGGGATTGTCAGAACACCAAGAGTTTCAGCTTTCTTTACCTGGCCAATGTGCTGGGCGCCATGAGCGGAACTTTTCTCACCGCCATTGTTCTGGTGGAACTGTCGGGGTTCCGGCATACCCTTTGGGAGGCTGCCGCAGGCAATTTCACCATTGCCTTTATCAGCGTTTGTCTGGCTTGGGAACAGCATCGAACCGCCATTCTTTCGGAAAAACCGGAGGATTTGACCCTGTCGGCTGAGTTATTGCGTCCGCAGGCTCGTAACAGCCGGATGACAAAAATGATTCTGTTTTCGACGGGGTTTGTGGCCATGGCGATGGAGGTTGTGTGGACGCGCGCTTTCACGCCGGTTTTGAAAACGCAGGTTTATTCCTTCGCGCTGATTGTTTTCACTTATTTGGGAGCCACTTTTCTCGGTTCATGGATGTATCGCCGGGATCTTCGGAAGCATCGCCTCAGTTCCACGGGGGAATTGATTTCCGCGCTGGCGATCACAGCTGTTCTACCAGTGCTGGCCAACAATCCGCAATTTGTTGCGACAGATTGGTGGGCGGTTTCAATTGATGTTATCAGCGCAATCATTCTGTTGGGCAGCATCTGTCCGTTTTGCGCTTTGCTGGGGTATCTGACGCCGAGTCTGATTGACGAACATGCGGCCGGCCATCCGACCGATGCCGGCCAAGCCTATGCGATAAATGTTTTGGGATGCATTCTGGGGCCGCTGTTCGCCTGTTATGTTTTATTGCCTCATTTGAGCGAACGTTACGCATTGGTCCTGCTCGGCTTGCCGTTTTTCATTTTTTGGTTTCCTTTTTTCAAATCCCAATTCCAATGGCAGCGTTGGGGATTGGGACTGGCCATCGGGGTTGCTCTGGTTTGGTCTTTGTTAGGCTCCGAAGATTTTGAAGGCATGCTGTTCAAAACCAAGAAGGACACGACCGTGCGGCGGGATTATGCCGCCTCGGTGATTTCCTTTCAAAAGGGCTGGAAGAAAAACCTTTTGGTCAATGGTATTGGCATGACCATACTGTCACCCATCACCAAATTCATGGTTCATTTGCCGCTGGTTGCCCATCAAGGAAAACCTGAATCGGCTCTGGTTATTTGTTTTGGCATGGGTACGACTTATCGTTCGGCTTTGAGCTGGGATATTGACACGACGACGGTGGAACTGGTGCCGAGTGTGATAAAGGCTTTTGGATTTTACCACGCAGATGCGGCGCGTGTACTCAATAATCCCAACGGACATATCGTCATCGATGATGGAAGACGCTATCTCAAGCGCACCGCAAAAAAATTCGATGTCATCGTGATTGACCCGCCGCCTCCTCCAACGGCGGCGGGTTCCAGCCTGCTCTATTCCACGGATTTTTACGCCTTGGTCAAACAGCATTTGAAACCCGGCGGAATAGTTCAAGTCTGGTTCCCCGGCGGAGAAGTGTTGACGGGACAGGCGGTCATTCGCTCCACCATGGAATCATTTCCATATGTGCGCGGCTTCTCATCGATCTCAGGGTCCGGAGTGCATTTATTGGCCTCCATGGATCCCATCAAAATACCGGCTCCCAAACAACTGGCGGTGTGCATGCCAGCCGCGGCGCAAAAGGATTTATTGGAATGGACCTCTATCAGGGACCTGCCCGCTTATCTGAGATTGGTCCTTTCGCGGAGGTTGCCCATCAATAAGCTTCTTAATTCCAATCCCAAAGTTCGAATCACGGACGACGATCCTTTTAATGAATACTTCCTGTTGCGGCGGCTGGGCCTGTATTAGCATTGATTCGCGCTCAAATGGGCACGCGACCAAAATTCTTTTCCCAAAGTGATTGGCGCCACCTGCGACTGGCCATTGGTCTGGCGTGGCGCGGCTACGGCGCGACGTCGCCGAATCCCATGGTGGGCGCGGTGCTGGTGAAAAGCGGCAAAATCATCGGGCGCGGCTGGCACCGGCGCGCGGGCGGGCCGCACGCGGAAATCGAGGCGCTCCGCGATGCGCAAAACCGCGGTCATAGCCCGCGCCGCTCGACGCTTTACGTGACGCTCGAACCGTGCTGCACGCGAGGACGCACCCCGCCCTGCACCGAAGCCATCAAAGCCGCCGGAATCAGGCGCGTCGTTATTGGCGCGACCGATCCCAACCCAAAACATTCCGGCCGGGCTTTCAAAATCTTGAAACGGGCTGGTGTCACCGTAACGCGGTGGGGCGAGGCTACTGACGAGCCGCGGCCCGGCTCGCGGGGACGCTCGCCCCACCAAATTCTGGCTGATGAATGCCAGCGGCTCAACGAGGTGTTTAATCACTGGATTGTTCACCGCACACCGTTCGTCACGGTGAAGGCGGCGATGACGATGGATGGCAAAATTGCCACCGCAACAGGCGAATCGAAATGGATTACCGGCGAAGTGGCGCGGGCTTGCGCCATGAAGTTGCGCCAGGGAGCGGATGCGGTTCTGGTCGGGATTAATACGATTCTGGCGGACGATCCGAGCCTGACGGCCAGGACGAGGATGGAAGATGGAAGATGGAAGATGGCAAAACCGATTCGGAGAATCATTCTGGATTCGATGGCGCGAACGCCTTTGAAGGCGAAAGTGGCAAACGACAGGTTTGCCGCGCTGACAACCATTGTCGCGAGCAAATCCGCACCGAAGAATCGTGTGGCGGCCCTGGCCAGACGAGTGAATGTATTGGTCGCGCCAATACAAAAGGTGGGGCGAGCGTCCCCGCGAGCCGGCCTCGGCGTGGCGAAGCGAAGCGGAGACGGCTCGTCAGTAGCCTCGCCCCACCAACATGTTAAACTGCCCTGGCTGCTGAAAAAACTCGGTGCCCAAAACGTCACGAATCTGCTGGTCGAAGGCGGTGGCGAGGTGAACGCGTCGTTCCTGCTCGGTGGTTTGGCCCAGCGCGTCGCGTTTTTCTACGCGCCGAAAATTTTGGGCGGGCGCGATTCGCGAAAAGCCGTTGCGGGAGAGGGCGCCCGGAGTCTGGCGGAGGTGATTCGACTTCGCGACGTTGAATGGAAGCGGATCGGGCCGGATTTGTTGCTGACGGCGCGGGTCATTCCGTAGCGGCACCCCGGCAGAGTGCCGTCATTTTGAATCAAGTTTGCGGCGCTCTTCCGAGACGCCGCTACGAATCAAAGGCGGCTCGACAGGGTCTCGCGGCGGGCTTAACTTTTCCAAAATGTTCACAGGCATTGTCGAAGAAGCCGGAACCGTCGAGCGCATCCAGCCGGCGGCGAGATCCATTGAACTGACTGTGCGCGCCGGCGTGACCGGCTGCGGCTTGAAGCCGGGCGGCAGCCTGGCGGTGAATGGCTGTTGTCTGACGGCGGTAAAAGTGGCCACATGCGGAAAATTCAAGCTTGCGCAATTTGATCTGCTTCAGGAAACGTGGCGGCGCACCAACCTGCAATTTGCCAAACCCGGTTCGCTGGTGAATCTGGAGCGGCCGTTGCGCGCGGACGGCGAATTCGGCGGACATTTTGTTACCGGCCACATTGACGGCGTGGGCAAAATCATCCGCTGGGAACGCGCGGGACAGGACCACGTGCTCGACATCGCTGCGCCGGCGGAGGTGATGCGTTACATGGTTTTCAAGGGCTCGGTGGCGGTGGACGGCATCAGCCTCACCGTCGCAGGCGTGAACAAAAAAGGCTTTCGCATCTGGATCATACCGCACACCTACGCAATCACTGCCCTGCGTGAACGAAAAGTCGGGGACGCGGTGAACCTGGAGGCCGACCTGCTGGGCAAATACGCTGAGAAATTTCTGGCGGCGCGGGGCGGGTGTTGACTGGGGCGGGCTGAAGATTGCCGCCCGGGTTGTTTGTGGCGGAAGAAAGTGCGATGTTGACCGGACAGCCTTCCCGGCAAAGTGAAGATGCGCAAGACTGACACAATGAAAGCAGCAAAAACGGACCCGGCTTCAAAGCCCCTGTCGTCCGTGGTCCAGCGCCCGGAAAAGGGCGGAGCGCTGGCCGACCTGCTGGACCGCCATACAAGTGTGGGCGTGCTTTGGAAACCAGAGGATGGCCGGGTTCGCTGCGTGGCGTGCGGCCACCGGTGCTTGATCGCGCCGGGTCGGCGCGGGATTTGCAAGGTGCGCTTCAATGACGGCGGCCAACTGCATGTGCCGTTTGGCTACACCGCCGGCGTGGCTTGTGATCCGGTGGAGAAAAAGCCGTTCTTCCATGTGCATCCCGGCAGCGACGCGCTGACTTTTGGCATGTTGGGCTGCGATTTTCATTGTTCGTATTGCCAGAACTGGGTGACGAGCCAGGCGCTGCGCGACGAAGTGGCATCTGCTCCTCTCCAGACCGTCACCCCGGAAGAACTGGTGCATGCGGCCCAACGGCACGGCGCACGCCTGGTGGTGTCCAGCTACAACGAGCCGCTCATCACCGCCGAATGGGCCGTGTCCATCTTCCAGCCGGCCAAGGCGCAGGGCCTGATGTGCGCTTTTGTTTCCAATGGCAACGCGACGCCGGAAGCACTCGATTTTCTCCAGCCGTGGATCGTGGCCTACAAGGTGGACTTGAAGGGCTTTGATGACCGCCGCTACCGGACGCTCGGCGGCACGCTCGACCACGTGACCGAAACCATCAAAATGATCCATCAACGCGGCATCTGGCTGGAGGTGGTGACCCTCGTCGTGCCGGGTTTCAACGACGACCCGAAGGAACTTCGGGACATCGCCCGGTTTCTCGTTTCGGTGGGCCGCGACATTCCGTGGCACGTCACCGCATTCCATCCGGATTACAAAATGACCAGCCCGCGTTCGACGAAGGCCGACGACTTGCTGCACGCGGCAGAGATTGGAACCGAAGCCGGGTTGCGCTTCGTTTATGCCGGCAATGCGCCCGGCCGGGTGGGCGAATGGGAAAACACGCGCTGCCCCGGTTGCGGTGAAACCCTGATTGCCCGCTGCGGCTACTCGATCCAGGAATACAAAATCACTTCTCACGGCACGTGTCCGCGCTGCGACGAGATTATTCCCGGCCTCTGGCCAACGGACGGCGCGCAAGGCGTCCGCACCGGTGACGGCCTGGCCGCTTACTATCGCCGCCGGCCACGCCGGGTGGACCTGAAATGAAAATACGCGCTCGATATAAGCCCGCAGCGGAAGCTCCGGCGGTGCGGCGGCCGGCGGTGGCGGGACAATTTTATCCGGAGAACCCGGAAGAACTACGAACGATGGTAAACGGTTTTCTGGCGGCCGCAAAAACAGTCTCTGACAAAATTCCGAAAGCCATCATCGCGCCTCATGCCGGCTACCAATATTCCGGGCCAATCGCCGGCTCGGCCTACGCCTGCCTGGCCCGCGGGTACGGTCTGCTCAAACGCGTGGTGCTGCTGGGTCCGTCGCACTTCGTGGCTTTTCCCGGATTGGCGGCCAGCAGCGCGTCGGTTTTCCAGTCGCCGCTGGGTCCCATTTCCGTGGATGAGGGGGCGCTGGCCCGGATCCGCGCGTTGCCGCTGGTAACGACGCTGGACGCCGCGCACCAGCGCGAACACAGCCTGGAGGTGCATCTGCCGTTTCTGCAGATCGCGCTGGGCGAATTCAAACTGATCCCGCTGGTTGTGGGCGACGCCGCGCCGAATGAGGTCGGAGCGGTGTTGAACGAACTTTGGGGCGGCCGGGAAACCTGCATCGTCGTCAGCTCGGACCTGAGCCACTATCACGATTATCAGACGGCGCAACAAATGGACCGCGAGACGGCCCGCGCCATCGAGTCGTTGAACTGGGAGCAACTCAACGCCGATCAGGCCTGCGGTTGCCAGCCGATTTGCGGACTCCTACGGGTGGCGAAGGAGCGTGGCCTGCGGTGCCGCACCGTGGATTTGCGGAACTCTGGCGACACTTCGGGCGGGCGCGGCCGTGTGGTAGGCTATGGCGCCTTCGTCTTCACGGAAAACTAATCCGGCTGCAAGCTTGCTATTTCCGCGATCGGTTGAAGAGTTTGAACTCTTTCTTCTTCTTCAAACCAGATGCGTAGGATTTCAACAAATAATTCAATGCGTCGGCGATTTTGGCTCAAATACCCCAGATATAGTGTCAACGTGCGTGTACCCGCTGCTGAACCAGCTCAAAATGCCATGTTGACTTCGTCCGAAAGTTTGATATTTTTTTCGCTCCTTTGCCCGGGTTTTAGATGAAAACATATTTACCCAAAGTGAATTTGGACCAGCGCAAGTGGCACGTGATTGATGCCGACGGCGCGGTGCTCGGCCGGCTGGCCGTGCAGGTTGCCGACATTTTACGCGGCAAAAACAAGCCCGTCTTCACGCCGCACCTCGATGCCGGAGATTTTGTCGTTGTCATCAACGCCGAAAAAGTCCGCGTCACCGGCAAGAAGGAAACGGCCAAGGCTTACATGACCTATTCCGGCTGGAAAGGCGGGGAGAAATACACCACGGTCGCCCAAGTGCGTGCCAGGCATCCGGAAAAACTCATCCTGCACGCGGTCAAAGGCATGATTCCGAAAAACCGGCTCGGCAGCCAGTTGTTGACCAAGTTGAAAGTTTTTAAAGGTCCGAAACATCCACACGCCGCCCAGAAGCCTGAACCGCTCAAAGCCGCGGCTTGATTCTCCCAACCCTCAACCCTCAACTGACAGATGGCTGAAACCAAAATTCCCGAATACCTCGGCACGGGACGGCGCAAGACCGCCATCGCGCGGGTCCGGCTCGCGTCCGGCAATGGCAAAATCACCGTCAACGGACGCCAGTTTGAAAATTACTTCACGCTTGAAACGCAACGCGTAACCGCGACGCAGCCGCTGGCCGTCACCGGCACGGCGGAAAAGTTCGACGCGCGCATCAACGTCAGCGGCGGCGGACCGAACGGCCAGGCCGGCGCGGTGCGGCACGGTATCGCCCGGGCATTGTTGCAATTCGACGCGAACCTGCGGGGCGCGTTGAAGGCCGAAGGCTTGTTGACGCGCGATTCGCGCATGAAAGAGCGCAAAAAATACGGCCAGCCGGGGGCGCGCAAACGGTTCCAATACTCGAAACGTTGATCGCGCTGGAAATTTCCAAGCCCCGCTGGTTCAATCCGGCGGGGTTTTTTGCTTTGGGAGGGACGGCGTGTCGCCGTCCTTGGAAGAAAATTTGGGTCGCCGACACGGCGCCCCTCCCGGTAAGATTTGAAATATGAACTTAAAGAGAGTCGCCATCATCGGCGCGTCCGGTTACTCCGGCGAGGAACTCGTCCGGTTGCTGCTGAACCATCCCCACGTGGAATTGGTGGCCGCGACCTCGCGCCAAAACTCCGGGCAAACGCTCGCGCAGGTGTTCCCCAAATTTGCGAGCCACTCGCACGCAAAAACGTTGTGTTTCACCCAGCCGAACGCCGGGCTGCTCGCGAAGCAGGCCGACGTGGTGTTTCTCGCGTTGCCGCATGGCGTCGCCGCCGAATTTGCCGTGCCGCTGCTCAATGCGGGCTGCATCGTGATTGACCTCAGCGCCGATTTCCGGCTCAAGAGTGCCGGGGTTTACCGCGAATTTTACGCGCACGACCATCCCGCGCCGGATTTGCTGGGGAAATCGGTTTATGGTTTGCCGGAAATCTACCGCGAGGAAATCAAGAAATCATTGCTCATTGCATCACCGGGCTGTTACCCGACGAGCATTCTGCTGCCGGCGATGCCGTTGCTGCAGGCGGAGTTGATCAAGCCGGCCGGCATCATCGCCGACTCATTGAGCGGCGTGAGCGGTGCGGGCCGCAAGGCCGAGCTGGATTACCTGTTTTGCGAATGCAACGAAAGTGCGCGGCCTTACGGCCTGCCCAAGCACCGGCATTTGTCGGAAATCGAGGAACAACTTTCACTCGCCGCCGGAACCAAGGTCATTATCCAGTTCACGCCGCATGTAATCCCGGTGAACCGGGGCATTTTGACGACACTCTATCTCACGCCGGAAAAGCCCTTTTCCACTGCGGCGGAAATGAGTGCGCTGAACGAAAGGATTTTGGCGTGTTACACGGAGGCTTACGGCGGCGAACCGTTCGTGCATTTGCTCGAAGGCAAGGCGCTGCCCGACACCAAAAATGTCGCCGGCACCAACGTCATCGAAATCGCGTGGCGGCTCGATCCGCGCACGGGCCGGCTCATCGTGATGAGCGCCGAGGACAATCTGATCAAGGGCGCGAGCGGCCAGGCCATCCAAAGCATGAATCTGGTCTGCGGTTTTCCGGAAACGGCGGGATTGGTTTGAATCTGGTAGGGCCGCGTTGCTGCGCGGCTCCAATTTGGGACGAACAGCAGCTCGTCGCTATCGTGGATGAAGTTTACCAATGTCCAAACCTGTTTCGCCAACCGCCGAGTGGAACGCGGCTGATTACGCCGCGAATTCCACCGTGCAACAAACCTGGGCGCGCGAACTCATCGCGCAACTTGGTCTGCACGGCGATGAGCGTGTTCTCGATGTCGGCTGCGGCGACGGCAAGGTGACGGCGGAAATCGCGCGGGCCGTGCCGCGCGGTTCGGTCACCGGCGTTGATGCTTCGCCGCAAATGATTGATTTTGCGCGAAAAACATTCCCGCCGGGCGCCATTCCCAATCTGGGATTTCAGGTCATGGACGCGCGCCAGGTCCGGTTCGCCCAAAAGTTCGACATCATTTTTTCCAACGCGGCGTTGCACTGGATGGACGATCACCGGGCATTTTTGCGGGGTGCAGCCTCGGTTTTGCGTCCGGGTGGGCGTCTCATCGTTTCCTGCGGCGGCAAAGGCAACGCGCACGACGTGTTTGTTGCGTTGCGCTCCGAGATGCGGCTTAAACGCTGGCGCGAATTCTTCCGCCGGCTTGAAGCGCCGTATTTTTTTTACAGCCCGGCGGATTACGAAAAATGGCTGCCGCGGTTCGGCTTCAAATCGCGCGGCGTCAGGCTGTCGCCCAAGGACGCGGTTTACGACGGGCGCGACCGCTTTGCGGCATGGTTTCGCACCACCTGGCTGCCTTACACCCAGCGCGTGCCGGAAAATTTGCGAGAGGAATTCATCGGCGCCGTCACGGACCGTTATGTGGCCAAACATCCGCCGGATGACGCCGGGCGCATCCATGTCCGCATGGTGCGGCTGGAAATTGACGCGGTGAAAATGTAACCACGAAATACACGAACCACACGAAAGGTTGTAGTGTCGGCGCTGTGCGCCAATAAAATCGAGCCACAGGCTCGACGCTACACTGAATTTTGCGCGCTCTGAACTGTCTGTTTTTCGTGTCATTTCGTGTGTTTCGTGGTTCAATCAATCTTTGAAAATGAAAACGCAGTTCAAAACAATTTTAGGTTCCGTCATCGCGCCCAAAGGCTTCCTCGCCAGTGGCGTATTTTGCGACATCAAACGCCTCGGCACCGGCAAAGGCTCGAACAAGGGGCAAAAACGCGATCTCGCGCTGATTGTGTCCGAGGCGCCGGCGACGGTTGCCGGCATGTTCACGACGAATCAGGTCTGCGCCGCGCCGGTGAAGGTTTGTGTTGAGCGCGTCAGGAAAGGAACCGCCCGGGCCATCGTCGTCAATTCCAGCAACGCCAACGCCTGCACCGGCAAACAAGGATTGAAGGACGCGCGCAAAATGACGGGAATCGCCGCAAAGGCAATTCCCTGGGAGGGACGGCATGTTGCCGTCCCCAAAATCAGGGACAGCGGCACGCTGTTCCTCCCAAAGATTCCCGCGGAACACGTCTTGGTTGCTTCAACTGGACGTATCGGCGTCACGCTGCCGATGGGAAACGTCAAACGCGGAATTCTGGAGGCCGCAAAGCTGCTTGGAAATTCATCGCGTCACGCGGTCCACGCCGTCGAAGCCATCATGACCAGCGACACGCGGCCCAAGCAAATCGCGGTTGAGTTCAAACTGGGCGGTAAGACCGTCCGCATGGGCGGCATTTGCAAGGGCGCGGGCATGATTCAGCCCGGCATGAGCACCAACGGCCAGCGGCCCGCTGCGCTGCCGCTGCACGCGACGATGCTTTGTTTCATTACAACGGATGTTGCGGTTGAAGCCGGAGTGCTTCAAGCCGCCTTGCAGGAGGCTGTTGCGCAAAGTTTCAATCGCATCACCGTGGATGGCGATATGAGCACGAATGATACGGTTTTGGTTTTGGCGAATGGTTTGGCAGGAAATCCGATTTTGAAAGGTGGGGCGAGAGTCCTCTCGAGTCCTAAAATCAAAACGTCGGGGTTCAACGGGGTCTCGCCCCACCATGATTTCAAAATTTTCAAGGCGGCTCTCAATCACGTCTGCCTGGAACTTGCCAAAATGATCGTGCGTGATGGTGAGGGCGTGCATCGCGTCGTGACGGTGCGCGTGTACGGGGCAAAGACGGCGGCGGACGCCGATGCCGCGGCGCGCGCGGTCGCCAACAGTCCGCTGGTTAAAACCAGCTGGCATGGCGGCGACCCGAACTGGGGCCGCATCATTGACGCGCTTGGTTATTCGCCGGCGAAAATCGTCGAGGAAAAGGTGGACATCGGTTACAACTCCGCCTTCGCGTCCGATGCTTCGGCGCGACGAGGCGGCAGGGGGAAAATTCTTTGGGGCCTCAAACATGGCCAGCCAACGAGAGCGACGTTCAAACAACTTTGTGCCGTCGTTGCGCCGAAGGAATTTGATCTGCATATCAACCTGAATCTCGGCGTGGCCAGCGCGGTGATTTACGCCGCCGATTTGACGGAAGCATACGTGGATTTCAACAAGGGCGACGTGGGCGATCCGGGTTCGCTTGGCGGTTAAATTATTTCGGAGGGACGAGCTCCGCGAGTCCCTGGCTGATACCATTTTCCGATAATATAGCATGCGTTTTGAATTCCATGAATAGTCGTTGGTCAGCCATCGTCGCAGCATCCCTGGTGGCTTTTGCCAGCCTTGTGATAGCGTGGCAGTTTAGGCATTACGATGATGTGCGGGAGCCATATCCGTCCCTGGCGCAGTCCATTCTTCGAGGGAAACAATTGGCGAAGATTTCTGGTATTTTGGATAGAGACGGCGAAAGGATTTCAGCTTCTGAAGCAGATCGACGCATCGATTTAATGCTGCCAAAAGATGTGCGTATTTTCATGACGGACATGACTGGCCCTACCAATTACAGCCGGATTATGTATTATTATTACACGACCTATTACTTGTTTCCGCGTGAGGTGGGAACGAGCCTGGATCATATAACCCGATTAACCAAGGATGGCTTTCTCGGCAGGACATCCGAGTCCGATCAGGAAATTCTCACCAACGGATTCGATGTAAGAGTAGATATCAGCCCTGATGAAGTTTTGCGAGTGACAGCGCTCAGAAATTTTGCCGTCAAAGAACCAGCCAACCCGGATTGGTTTGACTCCTATTTTGACCTGATTATCGCGTTCCTGCTTCCTTTGCTGACAACCTTGGCGGGGATGTGGCTGTTCCGCTTTTTGTTCCCCACCTTGGGCGGGCGGATGCCGCTGGTGGAACAACTGGCGTATGGTCTGGGTCTGGGAATGATGGCCGTGGCAGCACTGACACTGGGCGTCAAATTGTATGGTTTTTCAGGGCGAGGCTTGATTCTCTCTGTAACCGCACTGGGCGGCATCGCGGAAATGTGGCGCAACCGCAAAGCCTATTTGACTGGGATTGTTGCCGGTTACTGGAGGATAATTCGCCGCCCTGTCGCCATTGCGCTTTTTGTGGCTGGATTGCTGGTATTTTTGATTCTCTTCCGTCTGGCCGGGTTGCAGGGGATTGTAGATTACGACTCGGTCATGGCGTGGTTGCTCAAGGCGAAGATAATCCACCTCTACACCGGGAGCGAGATGGTGCAATGGTTTTCCAACCCGCGCCTGGCGCATGCGCATCTGGATTATCCGACGCTCGTGCCTTCGCTGCATGCAGCCACGTTTGACTCGCTCGGGCATGTGGATGAATTTGTGACCAAGTTCTGGCCCACCTGGATACTACTGTTTCTTCTGGTCGCCCTGGCCTCGCTGAACCGTGCCGGAAAAAGCTGGTTCCATGCCCCGCATTTCGCCCTCCTGGGTCTGCTGTTATTGCCGGACACCCAGAAATATGTCCAATACGAAGGCGGCACCTTGCCAATGATTTTTTTCACCGTCATGGGTTTCGTGCAATGCGCTTTCTGGCTGGTGGGAAAAGACCGCGCCCGGCTCGGTCTTGGGCTGACGCTTTTGTTTGGGGCGGCCATGTCAAAGTTTGAGGGCTTCATATTTCTGGCACTGCTGGGAAGCTGGCTGCTGCTGCCTTCGGCCCGGCCCTCATTGAAACCGTCACCATGCGTCTGGCGGATGTTGGTGTTCTGTTTTCTGGCGGCCTTGCCCTTCGTCTGTTTGCGCGTCCGGATACCTGTTTTGCACTTCGAGTCGGGCTGGGCGGGTTACGCCCTGCACAATCCCGGCACCACGCTTTCAAACTGTCCGTGGATTTTCATGATTCTGCTCGCCCGATTGTTTGTAAGCTCTGACTTCGCAAACTGGAGTGATGAAGGCGGACAACTTCACTGGGTCGGCCGATGGGATGGCTTTTCATCGTTGTATAATCCTTCGACACTCGGACTGGCATGGTTGTGCCTGTTGCTGACGGTGGCGCTTTGGTTTGCCATTCCCACCCGGCGCCGGGTCATTGTCTGGATCCTCGCGATGCTGATCGGCGCCTTGGCCGCGTTCAGCGTGGTTTTTGCCAGCTTGTTCAACGTCACCAATCTGGTCTTGGTGATCGGTTATACCAAGGATCACATTGCCGGACGATATCTTCTTCCAGTGCTGTTGGCCTGGTTCGCCACGACATTAACCATGTTTTTTGCAGATCTGCCTTCGTTTGCATCAACTCCAGGCACAGGGACGGCTGTCCCTTACCCACCGGCATCTGTCGGTTCTCCCGTTGGTGGGGAAGCCGGCCTAGAGACGTTGAAAAAATAGCGCGGATGTCCGGGCGAGTTGTAGCCGCGGACGTCAGTCTGCGCTCATCAGAAGGAGTTTGCGCCGACTGATGTCGGCGGCTACTACGTTTTTCGTCTTTACAGTGCTCCGGTCTGCGCAAAACTCTTTTAATCAGCATGCGTTTTGGATTCCATGAATAGCCGTTGGGCAGCCATTGTTGCGGCATCCCTGGTGGCTTTTACCAGCCTCGTGATAGCGTGGCAGTTTCAACACTATAACGGAAAAGGATCAGAGGGACCATTGTCATCCGTCGCCCAGTCCTACATCCGAGGAAGACAATTGGCGAAGATTTCTGATATTTCGGAAAGAGACAATAAAATCAGTTCAGCTTCCGGAGCAGATCGACACATTGATTTAGTGCTGCCAAAAGATGCGCGTATTTTCATGACGGACATGACCGGACCCACCAACTTGAGCAGGATGGGATATTATTATTGGGCGACCTATCACTTCTTTCCCCGGGAGATTGGGACGAGCCTGGATCATATCACCCGATTAACCAAGGACGGCTTTCTCGGCAAGACATCTGAGTCCGATCAGGAAATTCTTTCCAACGGATTCGATGTAAGAATGAATATTACATCTGACGCTGTGACTGCCAGATCGCTTCACGATCTTTCCCTCAGAGACCCGGTCAATCCGGATTGGTTTGACTCCGATTTCGATCTGGTCATTGCTATTCTACTTCCCTTGTTGACGGCGTTGGCGGGGCTGTGGCTGTTTCGTTTCTTGTTTTCCACTCTGAGCGAGCGGATGCCGCTGCTGGAACAACTGGCGTATGGTCTGGGCTTGGGAATGATGGCGGTGGCAGCGGTGACACTGGGCGTCAAGCTCTGCGGTTTCCACGGGCGGGGGCTGATTCTCATGGCAACTGCCGTTGGGGCAATTGCGGAAATGTGGCGCAATCGCAAAGCCTATTTGACCGGGATTGTTGCCGGTTACTGGAGGATGGTTCGCAGTCCCGTTGCCGTTGCGCTTTTTGTGGCTGGATTGCTGGTGTTCCTGATTCTCTTCCGTCTGGCCGGGTTGCAGGGGATTGTCGAATACGACTCGGTCATGGCGTGGATGCTCAAGGCAAAGATCATCCACCTCTACACCGGAAACGAGATAGTGCAATGGTTTTCCAATCCGCGTCTGGCGCATGCGCATCTCGACTATCCGACGCTCGTGCCTTCGCTGCATGCGGCCACGTTTGACTCGCTCGGGCATGTGGATGAGTTTGTCACCAAGTTCTGGCCCACTTGGATGCTGTTATTTCTCCTGGCCGCACTGGCCTCAATGAATCAGGGCGGAAAAAGACTGTTTCACGCTCCGAATTTCGCCCTCCTGGGTCTGCTGTTATTGCCGGACACTCAGAAATATGTCCAATACGAAGGCGGCACCCTGCCAATGATTTTGTTCACCGTCATGGGTTTCGTGCAATGCGCTTTCTGGCTGGTGGGAAAAGACCGCGCCCGGCTCGGCCTCGGGCTGACATTGTTGTTTGGGGGAGCCATGGCAAAGTTCGAAGGTTTCATATTTCTGGCACTGGTGGGAAGCTGGCTGCTATGGCCTTCGGCCCGACCCTCATTGAACCCGTCGCCACGCCTCTGGCGGATGTTGGCGTTCTGTTTTCTGGCGGCCTTGCCCTTCGTCTGTTTGCGCGTCCAGATACCTGTTTTGCACTTCGAGTCGGGTTGGGCGGGTTACGCCCTGCACAATCCCGGCACCACGCTTTCAAACTGTCCGTGGATTTTCATGATTCTGCTCACCCGATTGTTTGTGAACCCTGACTTCGCAAACTGGAGTGGAGAAAGCGGACGGCTCCACTGGATCGGCCGATGGGATGGCTTTTCATCATTGTATAATCATTCGACACTTGGTTTGGCATGGCTGTGCCTGTTGCTGACGGTTGCACTCTGGTTTGCCCTTCCCGTCCGGCGCCGGGTCGTTGTCTGGATGCTGGCGATGCTGATCGGGGCCTTGACCGCGTTCAGCATGGTTTTTGCCAGCTTGTTCAACGTCACCAATCTGGTCTTGGTGATCGGCTATACCGAAGATCACGCCAGACGATACCTTCTTCCGGTGCTATTTGCCTGGTTTGCCACGACATTAACCATGTTTTTTGCGGACCTGCCTTCGTTTGCATCAACTCCAGGCACAGGGATGACTGTCCCTTACCCACCGGCATCTGTCGGTTCCCCCGTTGGTGGGGAAGCCGGCTTGAAGACGTTGAAAAAATAGCGCGGATGTCTGGGCGATTTGTAGCCGCGGACGTCAGTTCGCGCTCATCAGAAGGAGTTTGCGCCGACGGATGTCGGCGTCTACTGCGTTTTTCGTCTTTACAGTGCTCCGGTCTGCGCAAAACTCTTTTAATCAGCATGCGTTTTGAATTTCATGAATAGTCGTTGGGCAACCGTCATCGCAGCATCCCTGGTGGCTTTTGCCAGCCTTGTGATAGCGTGGCAGATTCGGCATTACAACGACGTGCAGGACCCGTATCCGTCCCTGGCGAGGTCTATTCTGCGAGGGGAACAATTGGCGGTGATTTCTGATATTTCGGAAAGAGACAGCCAAATCACTTCAGAATCCGGAAGAGATCGACACATTGATTTGGTGCTGCCAAAAGATGCGCGTATTTTCATGACGGATATGATCGGCCCCACCAACTACGGCAAGACTGGGTATTATTTTTGGACGACCTATTACCTCTTTCCCCGTGAGGTTGGGACGAGCTTGGATCATATAACCCGATTAACCAAGGACGGCTTTCTTGGCAAGACATCTGAATCCGATCAGGAAATTCTCACCAACGGATTCGATGTAAGAATGGATATTATATCTGACATTGTGACTTCCAAAGGGCTTCGCAATCTTTCCATCAGAGACCCGGTCAATCCGGATTGGTTTGACTCCGATTTCGATCTTGTCATTGCATTTCTACTTCCTTTGTTGACCACCCTGGCGGGGATGTGGCTGTTCCGTTTTTTATTTCCCTCCCTGAATATGCAGATGCCGCTGCTCGAACAACTGGCGTGTGGTCTGGGACTAGGGATGATGGCCGTGGCAGCACTGACACTGGGCGTCAAGCTCTGCGGTTTTCACGGACAGGTGCTGATTCTCGTGGCAACCGCCGTTGGGGCAATTGCGGATATATGGCGCGACCGCAAGGTGCTGTTAACAAAGATTGTTGACAGCTACTGGAAGCTGGTTCGCAGTCCCATTACGGCCATCTTCGTGATAACCGGGTTGCTTGTATTTCTGATTCTATTCCGCATCGCCGGGCTGCAGGGGCTTGTCGACGGCGACGCGATGAGGTGGATGCTCAAGGCGAAGATAATCCACCTCTACACCGGAAACGAGATGGTGCAATGGTTTTCCAACCCGCGTCTGGCATATGCGCATCTGGACTATCCCACGCTCGTGCCCTCACTGCATTCGGCCACGTATGACTCGCTCGGTCATGTGGATGAGTTTGTCACCAAGTTCTGGCCCACCTGGATGCTGTTTTTCCTCATGGCCGCCCTAGCCTCCCTGAACCGTGCCGGGAACAATTGGCGGCATATCGCGTCATTCGCTCTCCTGGGTTTGTTGCTTTTGCCGGCCACCCAAGAGTACGTTCAGTGTGAAGGCAGCACCCTGCCGATGATCTTCTTCACCGTGCTGGGCTTCGTGCAATGTGCTTTCTGGCTGGTGGGAAAAGACCGCGCCCGGCTTGGGCTGGGTCTGACACTGTTATTTGGTGGAGCCATGACACATTTCGAGGGGTTTATTTTTCTGGCGTTGGTGGGAGGCTGGATTCTGCTTCTGCCTTCGGCGCGGCCTTCGTTGAAGCTGTCGCCGCCCTTCTGGCGGATACTGGCGTTCTGGGTTTTGGCGATCCTGCCCTTCGCCTGCTTGCGCATCCAGATACCTTCCTTGGACCACCAGTCTGCTTGGGCTGGTTACGCCCTGCACAATCCCGGCATCACGCTTTTACACTGGCCCGTTATCGTTATGATACTGTTGACCCGATTGTTTTTAAGCCCCGACTTTGCCAGCTGGAGTGGTGAAGGCGGACAAGTTCATTGGATTGGCAAATGGGACGGGCTTTCATCCTTGTATAATCATTCAACACTGGGTTTGACATGGCTTTGTTTTTTGTTGACGGTTGTGCTTTGGTTTGCCGTTCCCGTCCGGCGTCGAGTCATCGTTTGGATACTGGCGATGTTTATCGGCGCCACGGCTGCGCTCAGCGGGGTTTTTACCAGCTTTATCACTGTTGACGGGCTCAGTGAGGCGATCAACTTAACCAAAGACCTAACCGGTGGACGATATGTTTTACCAGTGTTGCTGGCGTGGTTCGCCACAATCATGACCATGTTTTTTGCCGAGTCGCCTTCGGCCACCACTCCTGACCGGAGCCACCCTGCGTTGAAACACGGTTACTGGTTAGTAATTGGCGCGCTTTTGATCTTGGCTTTGGGAATATTTGTCTTGCCGAAAAATGAATCTTCTTTGCCGGAGAATCTGTTGCAAAGTGCAGCGGCTACAAATTCCCTGAACGGTTCCGAAACCAACTCGCCCGAAAATCCCGAGT